>CAWJGE010000020.1:0-121115 GCA_963842265.1 uncultured Actinomycetota bacterium | reverse complement strand
CGGCGCCGGTGCACCTGGAGCGCTTGCGGCCGGGGTCAACCCGGGGGTGGGGATCGGTGTCAACCCGGACTCCCGCCCGTGGGCTGACGCCCCGGATGGGTGCCGCGCGGCACGCTGACGGCATGAACATCAACATGTACGTGATCAACGCAATCCTCGTCCTGATGGTCGTCCGCCAGATCCGCGAGCACTCCCTGGACCTGCGGTCCCTGGCCGTCCCGGTGCTGGCCGTGGGCGCCGCCGCGGTCATGTTCCTGCACTCGGTGCCGGGCGGCGGCAACGACATCGCGCTGGAGTTGCTCGGCGTGTCGGCGGGCGCGGCCATGGGCGCGGCCGGCGGGTGGCCACCCGGCTGCGCCGCGGTGCCGGCGGCCGGGCGCTGGGCCGCGCCGGCGCGCTGGCGGCCGGCATGTGGGTCGCCGGGGTCGGGGGCCGGATGGCCTTCGTGTTCGCCGCCACGCACGGCGCCGGCCCGGCGATCGGCCGGTTCAGCCTCACGCACCACATCACCGGTCAGGGGGCCTGGGAGGCGGCGCTGGTGATGATGGCCCTGGCCGACGTGCTGACCCGGCTGGCCGTGGTCTACCTGCGCGGCCGCCGCCTGGCCGCGGCCCCGGCGGCCGCCCCGGCGCTCATCCCGGCCGGCACCGGTGCCTGATCTGGTCTCCGGGCCCGCCGCGGGCCAGACTGTGCCTGTGAAGGCACGGCTGGCAGCGGCGGGCCTTAGTCATGGCACCGCCGGCCCGGGCCGGCTCCTGCCGCGGCCGGGGCCGGGAGCCCGGTTCGGCCCGGGTGGCGCAGGCGCGATCTGGGGCCCGTGAGCGCGGTGACGCTGCGCGGCGGGCGCTGTGGCCGCTGGGCTGGGCGTTCATCGCGATCGTGGTGACGGCGAGCGTGCAGGCCCATCCCGCCCCGGGTTGGCGGGGTGCCGGGCTGGGCGTGAGACTGGCGCTGGCCGTGTACGCGGCAGCGGTCGCGACCGCGGTAACGCCCGGCTGGGCGCGGCGCGGCCTGGCCGCCCAGGCCGTCGTGATCGGGCTGATCGGCGGGGCCGGGGTGGCGCTGGCCGCCTGGCAGCCGCACGGCCCGGCCGAGCTGGCCGCGCCCGTGGGAGTCTGGATCGCCGCGGTCCGGCTGCCTGCGGCCCCGGCCGCCGCCGCGGCCGGGGCGATCACGGCGGCGCTCGCCGTGGCCGCCGGCCTGACGGAGCACCCGCCGGTCCCCTCGGCCATCACCGCGACGCTGGTGTGCCTGCTGCTGGCGGTGACGGCCCAGTTCATCCGCCGCGGCCGCCAGAGCCAGGACCGCACCGAGCTGCTGATGGCCCAGCTCCAGGACGCGCGTGAGGGCGAGGCCGCCGCGGCCGCGCTGGCCGAGCGCAGCCGCATCGCCGGCGAGCTGCATGACGTGCTCGCGCACTCGCTGTCCGGCCTGGCCATCCAGCTGCAGGGCGCCCGCAAGCTCGCCGGCCGCGAACAGGTCAGCGAGGGGCTGCGGGCCACGATCGAGCGGTCGGCCGAGCTGGCCAGGGCGGGACTGGCGGACGCGCGGCAGGCCGTCAGCGCGCTGCGCGGCGGCCGGCTGCCCACCGTGGACCAGCTGGGCGCCCTGGTCGAGGGTTTCCGCCGCGACACCGGGACAGCGGCCACCGTGCGGATCGACGGGACACCCCGGCCGCTGCCCGCCGAAGCCAGCCTGGCGCTGTTCCGCGGCGCCCAGGAGGCGCTGACCAACATCGCCCGCTACGCACCCGGCGCGGCCACCGCCGTCACCGTGAGCTACCAGGCCGGCCGCACCCTGGTCAGGGTCGAAGACCACGCCCGCCCCTGCGCTGCCCGTCCCGGCCCGGCCGCCGAGCCCGGAGCTGCCCTGCTCGCCGATGCGGGCGGCGGGCATGGCCTGACGGCGATGCGCGAGCGAGCCCAGCGGGCCGGCGGCACCGCCCGGGCCGGGCCGGCCGCCGGCGGGTGGCGGGTCGAGCTGGAGGTGCCCGCGTGCCGGCAGTACCTGAGCCAGGCACGATCGGGGTCCTGATCGCCGATGATCAGCGGGTCGTGCGCGAGGGGCTGAGCATGCTCGTGGGTCTCCTCAACGATGTCCAGGTCGTGGGCGCGGCCTGTGACGGAGCCGAGGCGGTGCGCCTGGCCCAGGACCGCCGCCCGGACGTGATCCTGATGGACCTGCGCATGCCGGGGACCGACGGCATCGCCGCGACGGCGGACCTGCGGGAGCGGCTGCCGGCCGCCCGGGTGCTGGTCCTGACCACCTACGCCGACCAGGACGCGGTCGTGCCCGCGCTGCAGGCCGGGGCGCGGGGTTACCTGACCAAGGACGCCAGCGCCGAGCAGATCGAAACCGCGATCCGGGCGGTCCACGCCGGGCAGACCCACCTCGACCCCGCCGTCCAGGAAACCCTCGTCGCCGCGGTCACCCGCCACCCGCCGCCCGCGGACCCATCCGGCCCGGGCCGCCAACCGCCCGACGGGCTCACCGCCCGCGAGGCCGAGGTACTCGCCCTCCTCGCATCGGGGCTGAGCAACACCGACATCGCCCAGCGCCTCTACCTCACCAACGCCACGGTCAAGACCCACATCAACCGGATCTTCGCCAAGACAGGAGCCCGCGACCGCGCCCAGGCCGTCCGGTACGCCTACCAGCACCACCTGCCAGCAGGCTGACCAGCACCCGGCCGGACCCGATGCGCGCCCAGATTCTCACCGCACCGAGCCGCCAGGCCGGTACCCCGATCCAGCGCCGCCGGTCTTCGCGGCCGATCGGCGTGCATGGCACTCCGGTCACGGATACGGCTCTGGATGAGAAGAAGGAGTCGCGGCCATCCCGCACCTGCTCCGGGCCGAGGCCCGGTGGCTCTTCGGTGATCCCGGCTGCCTGCTGCGCATCGTCCAGTTCACCCGCAGCTGATCGATGCGGTGCGCTTCGCCGGAGGCACCGCCGCCGGCGAGCTGCTGAAGGCGATCGGGTCTTGCGGGAGCTGAACGCCAGCGGCGCCCGCACGGTCCCCAACGACGTCCCGGCCGGGTTCGTGCAGGCCCGCTGGCGCGGCTACCTGGAGGCCGCGGCCAAGGCCGCGAACGTGACCGCCTACCTGGATGAGATCTTGGGCAACGCCGCCGATATCCCGATCACCGAGCACGCGACCGACACCCACGGGGTGACGCTGGTCAACTTCGCCCTGTCCGGCCTGCCGGGGTTGCAGCTTTCCCCGCGCATCCGGGACCTGGGCAAGATCACCCTCTACCGGATGACACCGAAGGCGGAGGCGGCCTCGGCGTTCCCGCTGGCCGGGCCGCTGCTGACCAGGCGGTGCAACATGGTCCTGATCGCCGGGCACTGGGATGACCTGCTCAGGCTGGCGGGGTCGCTGAAGTTCGGGCACGCTACCGCGTCCCTGCTGGCCGGCAAGCTGTCGGCCTCCAGCCGGCAAAACGCCCTGGCCGCGGCGTTGAAGGAGTACGGAGCGCTGCGGCGCACGATCTACGCCGCCCGCTACCTGTCGGATCCGGCGTACCGGCGCAAGATCGCCCGCCAGCTCAGCAAAGGCGAGTCGCTGCACGCCCTCAAACGCGGCCTGCTTTATGCCCACCAGGGCGCCGTCCGCGCCCGTCACCTGCAAGAACAGACCGAGCAAGCCTGGTGCCTGACGCTGGTCACCAACGCCGTCGTGGCCTGGACCACCGAGTACTACGGGCTGGCCGTCGAATCGCTGCGGGCGGACGGGCGGCGTATCGACAACGAGGTCCTGGCACACATCTCCCCGGCGCACAACGAGAACATCAACTTCTTCGGCTCCATCGACGTCGACATCGAGACTGAACTAGCCCAGCTCGGCCCCACCGGCTACCGTCCCCTGCGCCTGCGCAGCACCCTGTTCTGACACACCGCCGCCCGCACAGCAGGCCAGGTGGGCGTGTTCCACTTCTAGGGTTTGAGACCAGCCCACGGCGGGCCGTCATCGCCCGCCGGACGATCCGCTGCTTCAAGGCAGGAACCCGCGCCAGCCATATCCGCCCGATTTTCGGCCAGTACTACGGCGACCCCCTCTTCCGGGATCAGAAGCAGCCCGGCCAGGTAGAGCGGGATGCCCGCGCCGCTGAAGATAGTAAGGACCACGAAGGCGATCCGGACGATCATCACGTCCAGAGGCGCCCGCCAAGTTGAGTGCCAGGTGGCGTCGCTGAGGACCTTCCCGCTCCCTGGCTAGCGACGCACGGCCAGCATGGCGTTGTCGTCGCTGCGCCCCGAGGGCGGGTACGTCCGGGGAGCTTGCAGAGAGGCTTCGCCGTGCCCGCTGAAAGCCAGCCACGGCCCCGGCCGCCGCACCCGGACCAGGCTTGCCCGGCGACGCCGGGCACGATCTGCGGTGACTGTGCGTTGGAGTCATGTACGCCGTCGTGCCTGGCCCCGGCTCACCTGAGCCAGGCGAGCGGCAGATCAAGATCTTCTTCCCGGAGCTCGTTACCCTTTTCGCGCCGGTCGATGAATGACACGGTGCCACCGCCGCCGCAGCCGGTATCCGCATTCGACGTCATCAGCAGATAGTTTCGTTAGAAGGCTCGTTTCTCATGGGGAACATGCTGGCGTTCCTCGGCCGTGACATGGCGGTCGACCTCGGCACCGCGAACACCCTGGTGTACGTGCGCAGGCGGGGGATTGTGCTCGACGAGCCGTCGGTGGTGGCGCTCAACACGGATACCGGCAAGATCGTCGCGGTCGGCGTCCAGGCCAAACGGATGATCGGCCGGACGCCCGGCAACATCGTGGCGATCCGGCCGCTCAGGGACGGTGTCATCGCCGACTTCGATATCACTGAGCGGATGCTGCGCTACTTCATCCAGAAGGTCCACCGCCGCCGGCACCTGGCCAGGCCGCGGCTGGTGGTGGCCGTGCCCAGCGGGATCACCGGCGTGGAGCAAAGCGCGGTGAAGGAAGCCGGGCACCAGGCCGGTGCCCGGCGCGTTTACATCATCGAAGAGCCGATGGCGGCCGCGATCGGCGCCGGGCTGCCGGTGCACGAGCCGACCGGCAACATGGTCGTCGACGTCGGCGGGGGGACCACCGAGGTCGCGGTGATCTCGCTCGGCGGCATCGTGACCTCCCAGTCCATCCGCGTCGGCGGCGACGAAATGGACCAGGCGATCATCGCGTTCGCCAAGAAGGAGCACTCGCTCATGCTGGGCGAGCGGACCGCCGAGGAGATCAAGATGGCGATCGGGTCGGCCTGCCAGTCGCCGGATGAACCGCACGCCGAGATCCGCGGCCGCAACCTGGTCAGCGGCCTGCCGAAGACCATCGTGATCTCTGCCGGGGAGGTCCGGCACGCGATCGCCGGACCCGTCAGCACCGTCGTGGACATCGTCAAGACCACGCTCGGCAAGTGCCCGCCCGAGCTCGCCGGCGACGTCATGGACCGCGGTATCGCGCTCACCGGCGGTGGTGCGCTGTTGCGCGGCCTCGATGAGCGGCTGCGCGAAGAGACAGGGATGCCGATCCAGCTGGCCGACAATCCGCTGGAATCGGTCGTGCTCGGCGCGGGCAAATGCGTTGAGGACTTCGACGCCCTCCAGCAGGTGCTGGTACCGGACAGGCGCCGGTAGCGGTTGAGCGAGGGGACCTGCGCACCAGGGCGCGTTCCCATCGGCTCGCTCCCTCCTGGTAATGGCCGCCCGCGCCGGCGCCCGCTGTATCACCCGGAACGCGGTGCCCGGGGCCTGGAAGATGATCCGGCGCCTCGCCGCCCGGGCCGCCCTCGAGGCCGCCGGGCAGATCAGCCCCATTCCCTGCGGGTTGCGTTCATCACCGGCGCCCGCGAGGCCGGCGTCCCCCTCGAGGACGTCCAGGACGCATTATCTTGGATAATATCCAAGTTAATGCGGAGAGTGACGACGAGGTGACGGTGTAGTCTCGTTAACCCGCAGGTCAGAAAGGAAAGTGCCACTCTCTTAATTACGCTCCGTAACTTCGTTCGTGCGGGCGCGCAGCGCGATCCTGATTGGGGACCAAGGTCCTATTGACCCCGGCCGCCGGGCTACTACGGTGGTTAGTGCTCAGGGAAGCAACGGAGAGGCCATCGGAACGACCTGGGATGCGGCTGCGAAGCGCAAGGCTCCAAGGGGAGCTCAGGCCGGGTAAGCGGAGCCCGAAAGGGCGAAGGGACTCCGGCAGGAGGAACCGGGGGAAACCCGGGGAAACCGGAGGAGAAGTGGCCGTGGCTTGGCCAAGAACTGAGGGTCGGCTAACCGTGAAAACGGAAGTCGGCCCCCGGTGTTTTCCGGGCCTAGTGCCGTAGCAGGCTACGTTCGCCCGGCTGGGGCTTTCCCTGCAGGCGCTGATCCTCGAGACTGGGCTCGGTGACTGAGCGACTGCGGGTGCGTGAGATCGACGATGACGAGGGCCGGCGGCTAGTACGGATCGTCCGCCGCGGCAGCGGGTCAGTGGTGACCTGACGGCGGGCGCAGATGGTGCTGCTGTCCGCCCAGGGCATGGACGTGCCCGCGATCGCGAAGGTCGCGTTCACCAGCGAAGACAGGGTGCGCGATGTGATCCGCAACTTCAACGCCGACGGGTTCGGATCGCTCTACCGGGGTGCCGGTAACAATCGACCCGCCAGCACCGCTAAGGCGTCCAGTTTCCTGAACACTGCTGGCAAGGTTGGGCGGGTGACGATTAGCGAGCGGATCGAGGCGGGCCGACGGGAGCGGCGAGTCCTGGCGCGGGTCTGCCGGGCCGCGTGGCGGCTGGAGCAGGCCGAACTGGTACCGCATGCACCGGGAAGGCGCTGGTCCTGGGGCTACACGGACGGCAGAGGCCGCTGGGAACTCAAGGGTTATTTTTTATATCGCCGAGCTGATCAGCTTCTTGGAGCTTTATCGACCTCTGGGGTATCCATTTAACCGGAGTAGTGCAGGTCAGCGCCCCCGCCACGAGCAACCGGACGAACGGGCACTTTGGGGCCATCACCAGCGCTAATGTCGGTTACCTCCCACGCACAGGTCCGCTTAGATGGATAGCCCGGATCGACCTAATGACAAGCGGGACGGGAAACAGGACCCATGTTGACTCTGCTCGAAAGTGTGTACGTTCAGCCCGCAAGCGTTAGATCAGGCTTTCGCCTACCGTGACAACGGGATACCCTGGGCATATGGAAACCGCGCAGCCTTCGGTGACCAGGAGCCGGCATCAGGCCCGGCCTGGGCGCCGCGCGCTCGTCGCCCGGGACCTGGACGTGCTGCGCGGCCCGGATACCGGCCAGGTTGAGTTGCCGGTGCGGCTGTTCTGGTGCAGCCCGGATCGGTATTTCGACCTTGACGACGATGACCAGCGAGCGTGGCTTTATGAGACCGTCCTCCGCGAGGCCAGTCGTCCTGAAGACCTCACGATTTACCTGAACTCCGCCGTCCTGCTCTCTATATGGCCGCAGATCCGGAGTCGGCTGCCGCGAGGCGTCCGGCAGGCATGGGAAGAAGAGCACCCGCAACTGCGGGCCGCGGTGGACAGCAGGCAGAACCACGCCACCGCCCCGGGTGCTGCCGTCAGCGCAGCTTGATCCCATGCCCGTCAACGAATTCCACCACCAGGTGGCAGCCATCGTCTTGCGAGTGGCTGCCGAGTACGGGTTTGCGGTCGGGGGCGGGACGGCCTTGATCGCGCACGGCATCGTGGACCGCTACACCGCTGACCTTGACCTCGTCTCACCCCAGGAGGGAGCCGTCGAGGCCGCGGCCGCCCGGGTAGAGGCCGCGCTGCGCGCTGAGGGCTTGCAAGCAGAACGGCAGGACCGGACAGACGGCCTGGTCGACGAATGGCCCGAATGGCAAGACGACCTCGGCGGGGGACTGGGGGAGTGGGTCATCACAGCACCCGGAGGCGAACAGATGGTCCTGCAGATGGCCTACTTCGATCGTTCCCGCTCCCCAGTGATCATCAACGCTGTCCCCGTGCTGGACGTCGAGGATGCCGTTGGCTGGAAAGTCCACGCGTTCGTCACTCGCGTAGAGCCACGCGATGCGTATGACGTCGCCATGGCGCTGGACCGCTACAGCGTCGAGCAGCTGGTCGGCTTCGCCCTCCGCGTCGAGCCCAGCCTGCTCCCGGAAGAGTTTGCCGACGCGGCCCGGAACCTGGACGCCACAACTGATGCCAGGTTCGCCCGCATCGGGCTGACCCCGGACGTCATCGCGCTAATACGCCGCCGCTTGGCCACCTGGCCCCGTGACCCGTCTCAACTGCCTGGCGCTACAGGGAACCAGCCCCGGCCACACGCCGGTTTGCGTTCCGAGCGGTATGCGCCAAGGCCCAAAGGTATCCTTCCGGCGGCGGCTCACCACGCCGCGGCCCTGGCTTTTAGCATCGGGGCATTCCATGTCCGGATCCCCGACGCCGATATGTCAGGCTGGAATCTACGACCCTGACGGGCGGGTGTCGATCATTCCGGAAACGGGACCCTAGATGGACATAATCCGGGGTACTGGCTGACGTCTGGCTGGGGTGCACCCCAGCGCGACACCAGGTCCTCCGGTCCGGGCACCGGATCTCGCGGCGCTCGTGGCGTAGCCCCCCCGCTTTGTCCCGTTCTCCAACCCGGCAGTGACGGCGCTGCATGGCGGACCGGTGCCGACGTGCTCACACCGGATAACCCGTAAGCCGCCTGCCAGCTGAACGGCCAGCCAGGCAGTCAAGCTCCTGTCATTGCCGTGTGCCTGGGGACGGGCTGGCAGCTCACAGGGCCGAAGCCAGCCCGCCGGGCACAGGATGCGTGAGCAGCCACCGCAGCGACGCGGCTGTCACCCGCCGAAAGACTGGTGGCACCATCCTGCTCCTGGGCAGCGTGACCGGCCGGGAAGACGTGTCCGTAAGAGGACCGCCCGCCGGACACGCCGGAACGTCGCTCTGGCGGGCCACGCCACCTGCGGAAACGCCGTCTCATATGAACCGTGCGATGACGTGTGACGCCGGCCGGCGCCGTGTTCATCGACGGCAAGCTCGTCGAACGACCCGAAGGCCAGGCACCCGAAGCGAGCAGCCAGTCACCAGCCGCAGCCGAGGACGAGATCCCCGCAGCCACCTAAAAGATCTTGATCCACAGGTCTTGACAATAACTCGGGGTCCGCCGACCAAGGCGCGTCCTGAAGAACTCATTGGGACCGACCCGGTGTCGACATGGAAGAAGTCAGTCGCGAGGATCGTCGGCACCCACAAGGTCCTACCACCGGCCAGGGTCGGCGACCCGGTGTGACCCGGGCCGCCGACCGCCAGGCTTACGAGGACACGAACTGCATCTGACCGGCGGTCAGGATACGGGCGTCCGCGCCGTCGTTCTCCACGTCCCCGCGCGGCCCGAGACTACCCACAGTGTAGGTGCCGATAAGACGCTTGAATGTGGGGCCGTTGCACGTCAATGTGCTTCTACCTCCGTTCTGGAAAATGTTATACGTGCTCGTGTTGGTCGATGTGTCCTTTGGGTGGTAATAGCACCAGCCGCTGTATGTCTGTCCGTTCGGCCGAGTGATCTCCAGCGGGATCTCGAAGTCAACCGGCTGGAAGTTGTGGCTGGTGTAAGCCTGGAACGTGATCGTGTGCCCGGGTTTCGCCAGAATTGCCAAGGGGCAGCTCACGCCCGCCGACGGGGGGAATCCGACACTGAGCGAGCAACCGTTCTTGGCCGGCCAGTCGAACTGGACGCGGATTATCGGCTTTACCGTGCTACCGTCGCTGCTTTCCTGCAGGCAGGGCTGGTAGCGAACTCGCGCCCAGCTGGTAGAGGTCTGCCAGAGCACCCCTTGACTGTAGTCCACGCAGTTGTCCTGGCCGGGCGAGATGGCCACTGCGGCATCTGCGGACGCTGATGATGCGGCGGCGAACGTGACGCCGGTCATCAGCAGGCCGCACACCGTTGCGACCGTGACGAACCGTCGACCGCCCAGCGATCGGCTCAGTTTGCCTAGCATTGTCGTCGGCGGGATGGATCGCTTGCTGTCATTACCGGCGCTGTACTTCCAGTCGCCAATCTTCTTGAAAGCACCCACTATGTGACCCCCACATCTAGCTCGTTGCCCCTTGCCTTCCGGCCTGTCGATGGATTTACGAGCTCTTCTTCGGGATCGGTTCATCACTCGGTAAGAAATTTTCCGGGCCATCTCAAGACCTCAAAGACCCAGGGATGAGACCATGGCAGTCCCACCGGGTCTCGCACGGCCGGCTGGCGGCCGGGCTAAAGTACCTGCCTCCGGCCGGACCTCGGCCGAGGCGGCATCGACATCCCGCCCGGCGAGATCCTGGCCCGCCGCCCGGCGGAACGGCGGTCATGTCAGCCCTCCTTATTGAGGTAGTCGGGGACGGTGGTGCGGTGCACGCCGACGGCCTCAGCGATCTCGGCCACGGTGTGCTGCCGCTTGCCGTCCGGGTCACCCCGGCCGGCCGCTCCACCTCCGGCGACGCCGCTCAGATGCGGGGGTGGACCTGCAATGGAACCGGAACGCACGTTAAGCCGGTTCGGGCGTTTCAGGATGTTCGCCCGGCCGCGGTAGGTAGCGTTGCTGTGCATGAGCCGAGGTGGTGCGCCCGGGGACGGGGCGGTGGTCCTGGACGTCGCGCAGCTGGAGGCGCTGTTGACCAGGACGTTCAGCATCGGGCTGGACGTCGGCCGGGGCAGGGAGAAGGTCGCCCTGGTCCGGCTGCGGCTGTCCAAGGCGCTGCCCGGCGCCGCCGAGACGCAGGCGATGGCCGCCGGGGCCCTGGCTATCGAGCGAGGCGTGGCGACGGAGCAGATCGCGGCGGCCGGGGGGCTGGCGCTGCACGCCGCCGCGTTCAACGGGATGCCGGACCCGGTGCTGCACCTGGCCGCCCGCGCGATGGGCGTGGTCACCGGCCTGGCGTTGCGCTTAGCGGAGGATCCTGTACCGCTCTTCCTCAGACCCCACTTCCCGTGCCTGACTGTGCTCGCAGGTAATCCCTTCATCCACCGGCTTCGCCGGAGGCTACGCGCAGCTCATGGTGAATGCCCACGACCTCGCGTGGACGACAGGCACGCGGCACGGGGCGGTAGCTTTCCCTGAGTGACCCGTGCACCCATCTCGCTGCCTGGCCAGACCGTCATCTTCGATTACGGGGAGGTCATCTCGCTTACGCCGTCAGCCGCCGACCGGGAGGTGATCGCCGGGCTCGCCGGGGTCGGCCGCGACAGCGAGCCCTTCTGGCGGGCCTACTTCGCCCACCGGGACGGCCTCGACCAGGGCAGCGCAGGCGTCGCGGCGTACTGGCAGGCGATCGCCGGCGAGGTCGGCGCCAGCTGGGACGACGCGCGGGTGCACGAGCTGTGGGCCGCGGACTTCCGCAGCTGGCTATCCATCAACCCGGGCACCATCGAGGTGCTCGCCGACCTCAAGGCCGACGGCACCAGGCTGGCGCTGCTGTCCAACGCAGGCCCGGACTTCGGCAGCTATTTCCGGCACGGCCCGCTCAGCGACTTCTTCGCGGCGTGCTACGTCAGCGGCGAGCTGAACCTGCTCAAGCCGCACCCTGAGATCTATCAGCATGTGCTGGACGACCTGGGCATCAGCGCCGCCGAGGCCGTGTTCATCGACAACCGCGAGGCGAACGTCCGCGGCGCCGAGGCGCTCGGCATCACCGGCCACCTGTTCACCGATGTGGCCGCGCTGCGCGCCTTCCTTGCGTCGCTCTCCTGAGCCGGGCTAACCCCTCGGTGACCGGGCTACAGGCCGTAGACGGTGGGCCTGGCGGCGTAGACACGGCCGGAGGGCGGCGTCCACCGCATTACGCCTGGCCTAGTTACTGGCTTGAGCACGGCGAAGACCTCAGCAACGCATCCCCGCAGCCTAAGGAGTGATAACCCGCTGTATCACCCGGTCAATGTCGGTACCCGGCGCTACCATCCGGGCCATGCCAGGTGACCTCGAACCACTGCCCGCCCGCGTCCTGCCGGCCGCGCCCGCCGCGGGCCCGGCGATGCTGGCGGCCGAGCTGCTGGGCCGGGTGCGGGCCGAGCTGCCGGCGGTCGGCGAGCTGGGGGAGCGGGAGCAGGTCCTGGTGTCGGCGTGGCTGACCGGGCTGCGGTCGGCGCGTACCCGCCGCGCCTACGCCGGAGATGTGGCGGCCTGGCTCGGCTGGCTCGCCGACCGGGAAACCGGGGCGCTGGCGGCCGGGCGGGTGCACGTCGACCTGTGGGCCGCCACCCAGCTCGATGACGGCGCGGCAGCCGCCAGCGTGCGCCGCCGCCTGTCGGCGCTGGTGTCGTTCTACCGGTACTGTGCGGCCCATGACCTGATCGGCCGGGTTCCCACCCAGGGCGTGGCCCGGCCCGTGGTGGATCCGGACTACACGGCCACCGTCGGCCTGGACCGGGATCAGGCCCGCGCCCTGGTCGCGGCCGCCGACGCGGACACCGGCGCCCAGGCGCTGCGCACCGCGGCCGTGGTGCGGCTGCTGCTGCACAACGCCCTGCGCGTCGATGAGGCCTGCGCCGCCGACGTCGCCGACCTCGGCGAGGATCGCGGCCACCGGGTGCTGCGCGTGGTCCGCAAGGGCGCGCGGAAGGCGAAGATCCCGCTCACCCCGGCCACGGTGGCGGCCCTGGATGCTTACCTGGCCGCCCGGGCGCAGCGGGCCGGGGCGGGGGAGTGGCGGCAGCTGACCGGGCCGCTGCTGGTCACCGCCGCCGGCGGGAGGCTGCGTCAGGGCCACCTGTGGGAGCTGGTGCGCCGCCTGGCCCGTACGGCCGGGGTCGGCGCGTGGGAGCAGCTCTCGCCGCACTCACTGCGCCATTCGGCGATCACCTTCGCCCTGGACGCCGGCGCCTCGCTGCGCGACGTGCAGGACTACGCCGGCCACAAAGATCCCCGCACGACCCGCCGGTACGATCACTCCCGCGACAGCCTGGACCGCAACGCCGCCTACACTGTCGCTGCCTATCTGGCGTGACAGCATCGCGAGCCTACGGCATGCTTTCCTCCATCGGCTCTGTGCCGTGACCGTCCCTATCGCGCCGTGACCGGCTTGGAGCGCGGCCTGGACGGCGTCGGTGCTCTTGCGGCTCTTACTTGCACGGACGCCATAACGCCCTGGCGCTTGCAGTCACCTCCCCGGGCCCGGGCTCGGTGGACTCCTTGAAGGCAGCCGGGTCGCCGGGCGCCTCGGTCCCGGCCGGGGATTGGTGGCCGTCTGTGTCGCAGGGCCGGGTCTTGATGGCCGCCTTGCACCTGGCCATGCAGCCTGGCAGCCAGCGATCATGCCACTCGATCGCTGCGGTAGCCGGGGCCGCTTTGCCCCGGTAGGCGGCATGCCAGGCCGCACGTAGTGCGGTCAGCTCGTCGAGCACGTCATCATGGCGGTACCAGCACGCCTGGAGACTGTCCCTGGCAAGCTCGGGGTGATGGCCTCGGAGCACTTCATCGACCCAGGCCCCGAGCAGGCGCAGGGCCGCTGTGCGCTCCTGCCCTGCGGGCAAGTCTGGCCACCAGATGGCCCGCTCGCCCCGAGTCTGGGCCGCTTGTCGCTCAGCCAGCTCACGTACCAGCGTCGTGGTGTCATCGAGCCGGGTTCCGAGTTCAGCAATAGCTTGCCGCTGAGTCTGCCGCTGAGTCTTGACGTCCTGGCCGAGGGCGTCCAGGCGCCGGTCAAGCCGCTCATTCTCGTCGAGCTGTTGCGTCGTGGTGTCATCGAGATGGTTTTCCAGTTCAGCAATAGCTTGCTGCTGAGTCTTGACGTCCTGGCCGAGGGCGTCCAGGCGCCGGGCAAGCCGCTCATTCTCGTCGAGCTGGCCCTCCTGGTCCTGGCTGAGGTCAGCCAGGAGCTGGGCCAGTTCGCCTGCTTGTCCGTCGAGCCGTTCGAAGCCGCCAGCACAGCGGCTGAGGGCTTCATCAACTTCGGCCAGCCGCCCCCCGATCCTGGCGATCTCCTGGGCTAGGGCCGCCACCTCCCCGCTCCCGGGCGGTCGCTCTGCTTCGCTCATGGGCTGGTCCTCACCCGCCGGCGTTATCGGTGGCTCCGTCATGGGGCTGATCCTCATCACCTGCTGCTTCCTCTTCGCTCCCGATGGCGCCACGCCGGGCCGGCCAGGACGATGATGCTGCCGGCCTCGGACGGCTACCGCGCCCGTGTGGCTCCTGGCCAGGGGGAGGCGATGAAGGGGCGCTGAGCCTGGTGGCTGCGGCGGCGGGCCATGCCCGCTGGTCAGCCTGCGTTGTCCCTGCCGCGTAGGTGCCGGGCGGGTCACCACGCGCGGTGAGCACGGCGGCGGCGTTCGTGCCGCCGCGGCCTGGCCCGGGACCCGGCTGCGGTGGTCGGCGTGATCGCCGGCGCAGGTTTCCAGTGTGTCATCCCCTGGGGATGCCCGGAGGCACGATTTCGTATAGACATGATAACGGAGCGTGGTTGAATACAGCAGAGGATCACGCCCTGGCTGCGGCTACGCCGGCCCATTCGCCGGGATGGACGTGGGGATGACGCCGCGCATGGCGCTGGAGGATTTGTGGATCTGAAGCTGGGTCACTACACCAAGGACGGCATCGAGGTCGTCGACGTCGCGGGCGAGATCGATATCTATACCGCGCCGCGGCTGCGTGAGCTGCTCATCGATCTGGCCGGCAAGAACAGCTACCAGCTCGTCATCAACATGCAGAAGGTCGGGTTCCTCGACTCCACCGGCCTCGGGGTGCTGGTCGGCGGCCTGAAGCGGGTGCGGGCGCACGACGGCTCGCTGGATCTGGTCTGCACCCAGGAGCGGATCCTGAAGATCTTCCGGATCACCGGGCTGACGAAGGTCTTCGGCATCTACCAGACAGTGGACCAGGCCATCGCGGCCAAGAAGGGGCCCCGGTAAGGAACATGTCACCGGGAGGCGAGGCAGCCGAGGGCATCGGGGCTATCGGCGGGGGCGCGGTCACACCCCGGGACTGCGGGAAAACGGTCCCGGCCCGGTTGCTGGACACGCTGGCCTTTCAACTCCTTTTACGACACTCGCCGCGCGCGCCCGTCGGGTCCGGGCCGCCGCTGGCGATCATGCCGTGAATCGTTCGATTAACATGATCAACTCGGCGTGGGCCCGGACTCGGGTCGGCCCGGGCGGCGCTTGTCCTGCGGGACTTTCCGTTCTATTGCTACTCGAGGTCCTCGCCGGGGGCGGCCAGCCCGAACACGCGCCGCGCCTACGCCGGCGTGATCGACCACCTGGTCGCCGAGCTCGGCCCGCACCGGCAGCTCGCCGCGGTGCCCGGCGACGAAGTCGCCGCCGCGCTGCGCCGCCTGTGGGGCAACCGCGCCCCGGCGACGTGGACCTGCAACCGGGCGGCCGTGGTGTCCTGGCTGACCTGGTGCGCCGACAGGAAACGCTGGCCGGCCCCGCAGCTGCCCGGCGACGCCGAGCGGCGCAAGGAGCACAGCGACCAAACCAGGGCGCTGCCCCGCGCCCGCATCGAGCGGCTGCTGTCCCGCCGCGACATCCCGCTGCGGGAAAAGACGCTGTGGCGGATGCTGTACGAGACCGCCGCCCGGGCCAGCGAGATCCTCGCCCTCAATGTCGAAGACCTCGACCTCGAGCAGCGCCGGGCGCCCATCCGCTCCAACGGCGGCGACACCGAGTTCGTCTACTGGGACACCGGCCGGGACCGCGCACCTGCCGCCCCGGCTGCTGCGCCTGCCCGACGGCACCACGCGCACCAGCGGGCCGCTGTTCCTGGCCAGCCGCAGGCCGGCCGCCGCGCGCCGCCCAGCAGAACGTGATATCTGCCCGCGCACTGGCCGTGCGCGCCTGGGCTATGACCGGGCACGGGTCCTGTTCAAGAGGTACACCGCCATCGCCACCCGCGGCGGCCTGGAACTGCACCAGCTCCGCCACTTCGCGGCGACCCATCTCGGCGGCCAGAAGGTCCCGCTCCAGCTGATCATGGCCAAGACACGGCACAAGTCCCCGCGCACCGTCATGCGCTACGTCAAACCCGGCGACGCGGCTGTCGCCGAGGTCACCAGCCTGCTTGGCCCGCCCCGGCGCAGCCACTGAGTCCGGGCCGCTACTTTGCGGCTGGCCGTAGCTTCAGGAGTCCCGGGCCCCCGTGTCGCTCCTTTCCGGCCATAGGCGGACAGGGGTACGTTCAGCCCCATGAGTGACTTGTCTGGCGCGCCCCGGCCCCCGGCGGCGGATTACGGCACCAGGTTCCAGGTGGCCGCGGTGGTGATCGCGGTCACCGGAGTGATGCTGCTTGCGGTGGCTGCCTTTCTGGTGTCTTATGCGGGGCTCCGCCAGATCGCGGTGGCCGCCGGGGTGTCTCCTGCCCTGGCCGGGCTGTATCCGCTGATCGTCGATGCCGTGCTGGTGGTCGCGTGCGTGGCGGCGCTGGCACTGCGCGGCGCCGGATGGCAGCTGCAGGGCGGCGCGTGGCTGTCGGTGATGGTCTTGTTCGCCGTGGTCGCCGTGGCGGGGGCGGTGCACGCGGCGGGCGTCAGCCTGCCGCACCGGCCTGCCGCGGCTGCGGTGGCGGCGCTGCCCTGGGGGCTGTTCCTGCTCGGATTCGGGCTGTGCCTGTCCGTGCTGAGGCACCTGCGCGCCGTCCGGGCCGCGGGCCCGCCCGGCGATCCGGGCGCTGCGCCGTGGTGGCCCTGGACCGCGGACCCGCACACCGCCGATGCCGCTGCCCTCCCCGCCCAGCCGGAGCCGGCCAGCTCCGGCGCCGATCCGGAAACCGCGGATGTCCCGCCCCCGCCCAGCCGGAGCCAGCCAGCTCCGGCGCGGAGTGAAGAGGCCTCCACTCTCGGGTCCGTGTCACCTGGGGCAAGGTAACTGGCGGGTAGCTGGAGATTGCCGCAGCGCCGGCCGTCCCGGAATCGCACCTCGCCCACCACGGGCGGAACCGTGGACGCATGAACCCAGTTGCCGTCCCCAGCCGCGGGCTATCGGAGATGCGGCTGCTGCCGCTCATGGGTCCCGTCCGGGAGCGGACCGGTGCCTGAGTGTGACCTGCGTCACTCGGGCTGGATCGGGCGAGCGCAGACGGAACCGATCCGGGCCGGAAAACCGTCACATCCCACGTGCCGGCCGCCAGGCCCGCTGCGGCGACCGGCAGCGATCGAGGGCATTCGTCACCCATAGCCAGGCGCCGGCCCTATGAGCACTGGTACCGGAGCCAGCGGCGCTGGTCGCCGCCGGACCGGCCAACCCGGACAAGCGGCGGAGATAGGGGGCTGACATGGGTTCCGTGCGCGTCCGGGTGGTGGTAGTCGGCCTGGTGACTGTGGGTTTGCTCGGCTCGGGGCTGTCAGCCAGCATGCAGGATTCCGCATTCGCGAACGTGGTGACCTCCGCGGCACGCTCGGCCACCCCGACCCCCACCGCGACCCCGACGCCGACGCCGCATACTGCGACGCCGACGCCGGCCACCGCGACGCCGACGCCGACGCCGGCCACCGCGACCCCGACGCCGACGCCGGCCACCGCGACGCCGACGCCGACGCCGGCCACCGCGACGCCGACGCCGACGCCGGCCACCGCGACCCCGACGCCGACGCCGGCCACCGCGACGCCGACGCCGACGCCGGCCACCGCGACGCCGACGCCGACGCCGGCCACCGCGACGCCGACGCCGACGCCGGCCACCGCGACGCCGACGCCGACGCCGGCCACCGCGACCCCGACGCCGACGCCGGCCACCGCGACCCCGACGCCGACGCCGGCCACCGCGACCCCGACGCCGACGCCGGCCACCGCGACCCCGACGCCGACGCCGGCCACCGCGACCCCGACGCCGACGCCGGCCACCGCGACCCCGACGCCGACGCCGACCACCGCGTACCCCGACGCCGACGCCGGCCACCGCGACCCCGACGCCGACGCCGGCCACCGCGACCCCGACCCCCACGCCGCACACTGCAACCCCGGCCCCGGCACCGACCACTGCGGCCCCGACGCAGCCGGGGCCGACCCGTCGCCGCCGAGCCGGTCCTCCCCTCCCGCGATCTCGCCGGGGGCCGGGTCCTCGCCGCTGGTCCCTGTCCCGCCGGCGGTCGCGTTCGGTTATGCCCTTCCGGTTCCCGCTGGCGTGGTGGCGGCGGACCCCGGGCTTATCGGCGAGGGCAGTCCCGGCCCGCGCCGGGCGGGGCCTGCCGGACCGGTCACGCTCCCGGTCGCGCCGGGAACCGCGGTCGACGCGGTCACGGCGGGAACGCTCACGGTCATCCCGGCGGGCGGCGGGACATCGACGATCGTCTTGTCCGGCGCGGACGGCGCCGCCTACACCTACCGCGACGTGATCGCCAGCGTGGCGCCGCGCGCGAGGGTGACCGCCGGCACGCAGATCGGCGTCAGCGGCCCCGGCGGTCTTACGTTCTCGATCTCCGTGCCTGATGTCCGCGGCGCGGTCGACGCCGGCGAGGCACTGCAGGCGTGGGCGGCCGGGCTCAGCGTCGATGTCCGCGCTCTGCCCTCCACCATCGCCCCGGCCACGGCCGGGCCGGCCCGCCGGCAGGTGCTGCTGGCGACCGACGCGGCAGCGGGCGCGGCCGCGGCGGACCTGGCCAAGGCCGCCGCCGGCCCGATGGTCACGGTGCAGACCAGCACGGCCGGCGACACCGGTTCTGCCGGTGGTCAGGCTGCCGTGGCCCGGCAGATCGCCGCTGCAGGCGGCCAGCAGCTGGTGGTCGTCATCCTGGCGGGCGGGACGCCAGCCCAGGCGGCGGCGCTGGCGGCGCGGCTGCCCGCCGGCCACGACGTGCTGTGGGTCGCCCCGCCCGGCACCACGCCGGAGCAGGCCGCGGCCTACCGGCAGATCGTCGCCGCCCGCCCCGGATTCCGGGTCGAATCACTGCCCGCTGCCCTGGCGGCCGTGAACGCCCCGGCCACCAGCGCCGGACGCTGGTCGCCGGCCGGGGCGCTGGCGACAGCCACGCTCGTGGCCGGCTACGCCTCCACCGCCTACCGCCTGCCGGCAGTCTCGGAGCAGGCCCGCACGGTGGTCAGCTGGGCCGAACGGCAGCTGGGCAAGCCCTACCAGTGGGGGGCAGCCGGGCCGGGAAGCTTCGACTGCTCGGGGCTGACCATGGCCGCGCTCGCCCAGGCCGGGATCACCGTGCCCCACAACGCGAACGCCCAGTGGCAGCAGACCCGGGCCCGCCCCGTCGCCGAAAACCAGCTCGCACCCGGCGACCTGGTGTTCTACGCCGGCTCAGACGGTTCCCTGACCGCTCCGGGCCACGTCGGGATCTACCTGGGCACCGGCGCCATCATCGACGCCCCTAACACCGGGGCGGACGTCCGGTTCGACCCGCTCACCAGCATCAGCGGATACGCGGGAGCGACAGACCCGTACGCCACCACACCCGCCGCCGGCACCACCGCGCCGGTGCTTACCTTCGGCAACCTGGCCGCCCCCGCCCTGAACCAATACCAGAGCGTCGCCCAGGCCCTCGCCGGCACCACCTGGGGACCCGGCCAGTTCCCCTACCTGAACCTGCTGTGGGAACGAGAGTCCGGCTGGAACCCCGCCGCGGCCAACCCGGTCTCCGGCGCGTTCGGCATCCCCCAGGCGCTGCCCGCCGCGAAGATGGCATCCGCCGGGCCGGACTGGGCAGTTAACCCCTACACCCAGATCATCTGGGGCATCGGCTACATCCACGCCACCTATGGCACCCCGCAGGCAGCATGGGCCCACGAACTCGCCTACGGCTGGTACTGACGGCGCATCGGGAGAGGATTCCCCTCTCAAACCAGCGTCAGAGGGAGTCTGTCAGGCGGCGCCGGGAAGCCTGCGCGCTGATGTTGCGGCGCGGATCTTTGCTGGTGTTCTTGCTACCGCCGGTGTCCGCGAGGGCGCGGTAGAGGGATGCGACAGAGGGGGCTTCCCGCCGTCCTTGCCGGTCTTGATGGTCAGCTTCGCGACGATTTGCGGATGTAGGTGCCCTGGGCCTTTCCGGGCCCGGGCGAACAGAAAGCATGTCGTCGTCGATGACGTCGGGGCGTCCGAAGCACGCTATTCCCCGGCCTGAGCCAGGCAGGAAGCGCCATCCCCCGGGGTGCCGGGCAACCGGGCGACCAGCGGAAACCTTAGTTTCACGAGCTACTTATGGCGGGTATGGGCCTAACTTGCCTGCACCCCTCATAGATGCCTCATAGGCCGCCACCCACGACCTCGGCATCCGGCCGGAAGCGTGCGACCCGAGGCTGGCCGCCGGCTTCGCCCCGCTGCGTCAACAAGACCCGACCGCGGCCGGCTCCGGCGAGGCCGCTTGAAGTAGCCGCCAGCGGCCCGGCATCGTGAGGGGCCATGGACGAGACGGAACTCGCCAGGGACGAGGTGAACGACCTGCCCGGCGACGAGCGGGACGCCGGAACCACACATACACTCTTAACAAGATGATCTCGAAGCCCTGAGCTGCCGCCCCTCACCCGTCCGGCCGGACTGGGTTCGGGGAAGGTCCGTGCAGCCGTTGGCGCTAGCGGTGATCTTGGCCGGGCCGTCGGCCATCCGGTGCAGGGGAAATGACCGTTATCACTCACTCATGACGAGACTCTCGGCCGTCCCGGCGCCGGTGCCGAGTCAGAACAGCGGCTCGCTGTCGGCGGCGGGGCCGCGCGGGCGTCGGCGTGGTGGCCGGGAGGGCGGCCCTCGAGGAATAACGGAACGGTGAGTGGCGCTACCTGGAGTTTCCGCAGGTCACAAGTTTGATCACGGCCGACATATTCATGCGTGAGATACCAGGTGGGACGAGAGCCAGGCATCGGTCCCGCCCAGTTGACCTGCCCGAACACCGATACCGACCACAGCGATCAGAGCGTGCCGGTACTTTTCGCTCCGTTGTTCCTCGAGGGCCAAACCGGCCCCGCAAAGCAGCGGCACCGAGTACCTGGACGCGGTCGAACCCGAGGTTGACCGCGCCTACTCCACCGGCCCCGCCGATGCCCGCGCCCAGCACCGCCGCCTCATCGTCCAGAGCTATGGCGATGACCAGGTCGCTCACGACGGCGCCGTGGCAGCGGCCACCACCGTGTTCAACGCCTTCATCGAGCACGCCCACGGCCGCGACGGCTGTCCCGCCCCCGACGAAGGCAGCCGGCGCACCGGGCCGGCCTCGCCAGCGGCTCACCCAGCTCGCCGACACAGCCGCCAACGTAACCGGCGAGACGATCTGCCAGGCAGCCCGCGCGAGCGCCCCCACCACCCCACAACTATTCGACCAGCTCGGCTAATGGCTCGGCGCCAGGATCGCCTCCCTGTGAACGTCGTCGATCCACAGCTCGTAATCCTCAGCGGCGGGTCAGGCGGGCGGACAGGTCATCGTTCCGCAGCCTTGGAAGTGGGACAGCCCGCCGGAGCGCTCACCGGAGCCCGGAAACGGTGTCCTTGCCGTTCCGCAATTCGGTCCAGTTCGACCGTACTCCAGCCTCCTGGTCATTGCGGGTAGCCGGCCTGGGCCAGCGCTACCGCCGTGGTGATCACTGTGAACTGGTCTCCCATTCCTGGCCGCAAACCAAGCACCGCCAGGCATCGGTTTGCGCGGCATCAAGCTCGCTAGCGCCGCACCGCGGGCAAGCAGGAATGGCCTTCTCGGTCTCGCCGGCCAGCCGCTCGGCGAGGGTGGCCAGCTCGGTCAGCAGGTGCTGAGCCGCGCGGAACGCCTCGGCATAGGCAACGCCGGTGGTGGTGGCTGATGCGGCGGTGGCGCCGAAGCGCTGCCGGACGGCGCTGGCGCTGCCGAGCGTGGCTAGCTCGCGCGCTTGGGTGATGATGCGCCTGTCGGCCTCTGACAGAGTCATCGCTGGCCGCTCCCTCCGCAGGACGGGGTTCCTCGTGCCAGGCCGCCACCATATGCAGATGCGCAGACCCGTACCTAAGTAAATATGCAGGCTGGCGAGAACCGCGCGGGAGGGGCCAGGATGGCGGACACCGGCTACGCGAGGGTGAGCACGAAAGACCAGGACCTGTACGGCGGCGCCAGGCACGGGCCGGGGCGCCCAGGCGTTGCCCGCAGCGGCGCGTAAGATCACCCGCGCAGGACCACGCCTGCCCGCCGCGAACCTGCCCGGCATCCGGAGGGAGCGGATAAAAGATGGCCATCTTCATCACCGGCACCGAGATGACCTCGGACCTCACCGCCACCCGCGCCGACTTCCGCGAGCACGCCACCGCGGACGGCCGGGGAGCCTGGATCGTGTCTGATGAACCGGGCCAGCTGCTCACCTGCGATGAGGCCTTCTCAGCGATGTGGCAGGCCGAGACCGGGGAGGTGACTACGACGGCTGCTGCCGCCCAGGACCTGCCGGAGAGCTTGCTGTCTGCGATCTGGAAGAGCCAGGAGATCACGCTCTGCGCGGTCAGGGCCTGGGCCGAGGCCGCCGGGTACCTCACCGTGACGGTGCCCTGCGCCCAGCTGCCGTTCGCCGGCCTGCTGCCCAGGGCCCCTGGCGTCGTGGCCGCCAGCTTGGACTTCGCCGGGCAGGTGCTCGCCGCCCAGCGGAGATTCGCTGACGGCGTACTGGCAGCACGGAGCTGAGCAGCAGGACGCCGGGCCTGCGTGGCCCGGGCGGCTGCGGCCATGCTGATCACACGCGGGTACCTGCGATCGCCAGGGCTGCGCGGCGGCAGCCGCGCCCGGACGGCAGTACAGGCCCGGGCACCGGCGGGGGCAGCTACCCGCCTGGCCAGGGTGCGGATCATGGCTGCCCTTGGCTCGATAAGGAGGGCCTTGACCGGCGTCTGGGCCGCTGGGCTGCCAGGCTAGGGGCTAGATGCTGCGCTCGCGGGGGCGCCGGGCCTGGCGGCGCCCAGGTGCTCCGAGCCCCTGCTCGATGAGCTGCAAGCGACCCGGAGCTAGCCGCCCAGGTCCGGGCCCGGCGCCCTGTACGGCGTTCCCGGCCGCCAGACCCCGCCCAGCTCCGCATGGTCCGGTCAGCGGCGGAAGCCCGCAGCCTTGCGGGCGGACTCTGGAAGCATGAACGCCGCCGTCCCGCGAGGCCGCGGGCTTCGGAGAAACACGACGTTCGGCCTGTGCGGGCCGGGCTTTCGGCCCTAGGCGCCGTCACCGGCCCCATGCAACGTGAATATCGTCTGCGAGGTGATCGAGGGAGCTGGACCGAACGAGCGCCGGGGAGACCCGGAGCCGGGAGGAAAGGCTGAGAGGCCGGGGACAGCTCAGAGGCTGAACGGCGACCCCCAGGGACCTGAGCCGGGCAATGCCGGCGAAGGGAGACCACCCCGCAGGCCGTTTTCTTTTTGCCCGGGCTGCCGGTCGTTTCGTGTAGGGGTAACGACCGGCAGCCCTCCACAGTCGCGCGGCGCGGCGCCGCAGCGCGTCCGGCAGGTAAAAGTGACCTTCGGCGGTAAGTGGCAGGGAACCTTCGGCGCTATCTGGCAGGGCCGCCTGGTCCTCGTTCCGGTTGGTGACCTGGGTGATCTGTTCCCGCAGCCGGGGTTCCGGCAGGTAGTGCAGCAGCGGCGGAGAGGTGCACTAGGAGCGGAGCATGCTGCGGTAGACGGCGATCAGCGCGGCCTTCTGCTCGCCGGCCAGGCGCTGGTCGGCGCTGATGGCAGACTCCACCGACGATGCCGGGGCCCGTCAGCCGCCGCGGCCCCATCCCCGGAGGGAGCCAGGCCGGGCAGGCCCGCCTGGGCCAGCAGCGTCCCGGCGGACACGTCCAGCGCTTCGGAGAGCAGCTTGAGCACGCGCACCGATGGCAGGTGCAGGCCCCGCTCGAGCTGGCTCAGGTAGGGATTGGAGAGAGACGTCATCTCAGCAAGCTGACGCAGTGACGCTCACCGACAGCAGCGGCTGGCCCTGCCTGCGCTTCGAGGCCGTCAAGGTCCGGGCCGAGCAGCTGATCCCGCTCAGCGCCAAGGCCGCGGCGGCCATCGGCGCCCAGCAAGACCACGTGCGCGAGCGCTGGCCGGCAGGCAGCCCCTGGCTGTTCCCCGGCATGACCGGCAACGACGACGGCCACAAGCCCTACTCCCACCGCACCTTCAGCCAGCAGCTCGAACACTGGCAGCGCGCCATCGACCTGCGCGACGAGGCCGGGCAGCCGGTCACCGTGACCGGTCACCAGTTCCGTCACACACTCGTTATCTGTACTGCGTTTTCGGCCTGAGGCACGCCGGAATCCGGGGCTTGCCGCATCGTGCCTCATGAGTATCCGGTACTCGGTGAGGTACGTGCTGCAAGGCCGGTACCAGGGTCTTTCTCTCTTCGATGCTGCTTTTGACCTTAAGTGGCTCACGTGCCTCAGTTCCCAAAACGGGCATCTACCAGGCATTTTGCGAAGTCCAGTACAGATAACACTCGGGACCCGGCTGATCAACTCAGGCGTCCCCCAGCACCTGGTGCAAAAGCTCCTCGGCCATGCCAGCCCGCACATGACCAGCCACTACGCCAAGATCCACGACGCCACCATCCGGGAGGCGTTCGACCGCTACCAGGCCCAGCGGATCAACATCTCCGGCGAGCCGATCGGCTACGACCCCGACGCGCCGACCGCTTCGGCCGAGTGGGTCAAGCACAACCTCAGCCGCGTCCGCGACAGCCTCCCCAACGGCTACTGCGGCCGCCCGGCCCAGCAGGACTGCCCGCACCCGAACGCCTGCCTCACCTGCCCGGACTTCCAGACCACCCCCAGTTCCTGCAGATCCACCGGCGGCAGGCCGCCACCAACAGCCGCCTGATCGACCAGGCCGACGCCAACGGCCAGCTCCGCCTCGCCGAGAACCTGCGCCGCGTCCAGGCCAACCTCGAACGGATCATCCCCGCCCTCGAAGCACTCCAGGACGGCGGTCCCGGCGATGACCCACGCTGACAACTCCAGGTTCCTCGCCCAGGCCAACGCACGGCGCCACCAGGCAGCACTCGCCGCCGCGCGCCACGCCATAGACCAGCTGCGACGCGAGGGAAGAGCCGTGAGCTACGCCGCAGTCGCACACACAGCCGGCGTCTCCCGAAGCTGGCTCTACCGCCAAGACCAGATCCGGCACCTGATCAGCCAGCTGCGTGACCAGCCACCGGCCGCCGCGCGCACCGCGCAACGCGCAAACACCGACTCACTCCGCCAGCGGCTCGACACCGCCCGGGCCGAGATCACCCGCCTGCGAGCCGAGAACCGCTCCCTCCGCGACCAGCTCGCCCGCCAGCTCGGCCTCCAGCGGACGCAATACGCCCAAGACACCTCCGCCGAACCGTGAACACACCGGTCATAACCTCATCCCCCGGCCACGGCGGCGACATGTCCACGCCGCAAAAATGCCTATCTACCAGGCACGATCCCCAAACCGCTTAAGATAAGTTCCGTTCGGAGCGGCCAGGGCTGTCTCGGCGGTCACCAGGTGAGCCGCGCAGATCCAGGCTGTTCTGTACGCCTACCCCTGGCTTGGACGTCCACAGGTGTCGACTGCGGACGGGGCTCAGTCAGGTCTGACTGCTGCCCGTCTCGAGCCATCGGTAAAGACAGGTGCTGCGGAGGACCCTTCCGGCCGCCCGGCCCTAAATGTGGCTCAGCACATTGATCGCATGTCCATCAGGGTCGCGGGCGGAGAAGCGGCGAACGCCCCACGGCTCGAGGGTCAAAGGGTAGGCAATCTCCGCGCCCGCCTGGACCGCTGCCGCGTGGCAGGCGTCCACGTCATCCACCTGAACCGAGACATCGGGGATGACAGGGGCGGTGGCGTCGTGGGTCATGAGGCTGATCTGGGCACCCGGCCGTTCGGGATCGGCCGGGGTGACGATCCAGCCGTGGTCCATGACCGGCCGCAGTCCCAGTATGTCGCCGTAGAAACCCTTGGCCGCCTCCAGCGACGTACTGCTGAGATCAGGGACGACTCGGCGAACACCCATATTGTGATCCTCCCATCCCGCTTCGACGCGGCAGGGCGGCCGGGCGGATCGTCCCGGAGGCGGATGGGCGTGTGGTCTGTTCGCTGCGGCTCTGGCCTTCCCCGATCACGACAGAGACGGCAAACCGGTATGGGCGGGGGATGCGGTCGGGTGGGCTGTCAGATCCAGCCGCGGGAGCGGGCGAGCTGGACCGCTTCGTGGCGGTTGGCGGCGCCGAGCTTGGCGGCTGCGGAGGAGAGGTAGTTGCGGACTGTGCCGGGGGTCAGGGCCGCGCGTTTGGCGATTTCATCGACGGGGGCGCCGCCTGCCGCGAGTTCCAGGACGTCGGCTTCGCGGGGGGTGAGCGGGCTGTCGCCGGCGCTGATGGCGTCGGCGGCGAGTTCGGGGTCGACGTAGCGGCCGCCGCGGTGGACGGTGCGTACCACGTCGGCCAGGACCTGGGCCGAGACGGTCTTCGGCAGGAACCCGCGGACGCCGGCGGCGAGGGCCCTTTTGAGATGCCCTGGCCGTCCGTAGCTGGTGAGGATGAGGCTGCCGCAGGCGGGCAGCTCGGTGACCAGCTTCTCGGCGACAGCGATCCCGTCCAGGCCGGGCATCTGCAGATCCAGCACGGCCACGTCCGGGCGGTGCCGGCGGGCCATCGCGAGGGCCTCGTCGCCGGAGGCGGCCTGGGCCACGACCTCCAGGTCTTCCTGGATCGCCAGCAGGGAGGCCAGCGCGGTGCGGATGAGGTTCTCGTCGTCGGCGAGGAGCACGCGGATCACGGCGCGGGCGTCTCTGGTGTGACACCGGTGCCGCGCTGGCCCGGGCCGGGCGGCACCGCTGCGGCGCCGCAGGCGGGCAGGCTGGCCTCCAGCCGGAAGTGGCCGTTGCGGGGATGCCCGGTCGTGATGCTGCCGCCCAGGCCGGCCAGCCGCTCGCCGAGCCCGGCCAGCCCGCTACCGCCAGATCCGGCGTCCAGCGTGTGCACGCGGTCGTTGTCCATGCTGAGCGTCACCGCGCGAAGGGCGCCCGGGGAATCCAGGATGTGAAGCTCGATCGTGCAGGCGGTGGCGTCGCTGTGGCGGATGATGTTGGTGGTGCCCTCGCGGACCACCCAGCCCAGGGCGGCCTGCACGTCAGCAGGAAGGCCCGCCGCGTCGCCGATGACGCGGCAGCTCACCCCCGCAGAACGCAGGACATCCTGCGCGCCGGCCAGCTCGGTGCCGAGGTCGGCGGTGCGGTATCCGCTGACGACGGCGCGCATTTCCCGCAGCGACTCATGGGCCACCTGGCGCACCTCGAGCATCTGCCCGGCGGCGTCCTGGTCGCCCCGCCGCGCCAGCTGCGCGGCGAGCTCGCTCTGGACGGCTATCAGGGACAGGTTCCGGCCGAGCACGTCGTGCAGGTCGCGGGCGAAGCGCAGCCGCTCCTCGGCGACCGACAGGCGGGCGTGCGCGGTCCGGGACCGGTCGAGTTCGGACATGATCCGCAGCGTCCGCGCGGACGCGCGCCAGGTGAGCACGCCGATGCCGACGATGAAGGCGTAGAACAGGGATGCCGCGATGAGGAGGTCCCCGTGGGGGCCAGTGCCGGCCCGGCCGGCGCTGGCGGTCAAGCCGCTGGCCGCGGCCGCGCTCACCAGGACCAGGGCGGTCAGCGCGCGCAGGCTGAGCAGCGGCGTGAGCGCCAGGATCAGGGCGCCGCTGAAGAGCATGGTTACCAGCATGCTCACCGGGACCGCGGTGCCGGGGGGCTGGGTGAAGGCCGGGAAGGCCGCCGCTCCCGCGAACACGCCGGCCGCGGTCAGCGCGGCGGCTGAGGCGACCAGCCATCTGTCCGGCGGCGGTCTCGCGGCCAGATAGCGGCCCAGGCCCGCGTGCAGCAACGCGATGCAGACGCCTGCCTGCGCCACGGACAGCAGCAGGAAAACGGCCAGGCCGGGTACCCGCACCTGGCGCTGGCCGGCGGCCAGGACCACCGCGAGCACCGGCACGGCGGCCAGCAGCACGTACGCGCTGGCCCTGGTCCGGAACTCGAACCGCCCGGGACTGCTCAGTTCGTTCCATCGCCGCCACATCGCCGTCACCCCTCCAGGGTGTCACGCCTACCTAGCGCCGCGGTTCCCAGCGGAACCAGCGTCGTGCCGCCCACCCGGCCGCCGCGATCCAGGCGGTGAGCGCGAGCACCGGGATGACGGCCGCGCTGAAGGTCGCGGCCAGGCCGAGGGGGTGACCGCCGGCGGCGGTTCCCGTCAGGGCGAGCCGCATCAGTTCCGCCACCGGGGGCAGCGGCAGCGCCTGCGCGAGTCCGCGCAGCGGCCCGGGCAGCATCGCCACCGGGATCAGCAGCCCGCTGAGGACGAACGGGATGACCAGCACCGGCAGCGTCGTGACCTGCGCCATCTCCACGGTGCGGGTCACCGCGCTGCTGACCGCGGCCAGCAGCGCGAACACCGCGGTGCCCAGGATCAGCGCGGCCAGCGCGAGCACCGCATTGACGGGCGGGGCCATGCCGAACACGGCCACCGCGGCGACTGCGGCCACCGCGATCTCGGCCCACGCGATCGCGATGGCGGGCGCGGCGGTCCCGGCGAGGATCTCGGGGTCCGCGCTCTCGCCCGTGCGCAGCCGCTTGAGTACGAGCTGCTCACGACGCGCGACCAGCGCTGTCACCAGGTTGCAGTAGACGGCGGAAAGCAGCGCGAACGCCACCAGCCCGGTCAGCAGGATCGCCCCGGCGCCGCGGGACCCGCCGGCGTCACTGACACTGGGTGCCGCCTTGAGCGCGAAGACCAGCAGGACCGGAAGGACGAGGGCGTTCAGCAGCGCAAGGCGGTTACGGCGCAGCAGCACCCCTCCGCCCGGGCCAGGGCCGCGATCCGGTGCGCCGACTGCCTCCACCTGCTCGTGGTCATTGTCGCGGCGCTCATGCCGCCACCTCCTGCGCGTTGCCGGTCACGCTGGCGGGCCTGCCGCCGGAGGCCGCCACCGCGTGGAAGGCCTCCGCCAGCGAGGCCGGGCGGGCATCCAGGGCGGCCAGCACCAGGCCCCGGGAGTTCGCTCATCCCAGCAGCGCCGTCAGCGTCCGCTGGAGGTCCTGCGTCTGCAGCAGCACGTTCCGCCCGGTGACGCTGACCCGCGTGCCCGCCAGGCCGGGAACTGGCTCGCGGGCGCCGCCCGGGAGCTCGAAGGAAATGCGGGCCGGCTGTGATGCCGCGACCTCAGCGGGCGTGCCCGCGCGCACGATCCGGCCCTGATGCATGATCGCCAGGCGGTCCGCCAGCTCCCCGGCTTCCTCCAGGTAGTGGGTGGTGAGCACGACCGTGGTTCCCGCCACCAGCAGCTCGCGGATCAGCAGCCACGTGCGGCGGCGGCTCTCCGGGTCCAGCCCGGTGGTGGGCTCATCCAGGAACAGGACCTCCGGGCGGCCCAGGATCGCCATGGCGAGATCGAGGCGGCGCCGCTCACCGCCGGAAAGGGATCTCACCGCGACCCCCGCGCGGTGCCCGAGGCTGACCAGGCCCAGCGCTTCGGCAACCGGCCGGGGCGCACTGAGTGTCCCGGCCCACATCCGGCCGGTCTCCGCCACGGTCAGATCCGGCGGGAACCCGCCCTCCTGCAGCATGATCCCCATCCGGCGCCGGACCAGGGCCCGCTCCCGGCAGGGGTCACAGCCCAGCACCCGGACAGCGCCCTGGGCCGGGGGCGCCAGTCCCTCCAGCACCTCCATCGTCGAGGTCTTCCCGGCCCCGTTGGTGCCCAGCAACGCGAAGAGCTCCCCGCGGCGCACCGAGAAGGTGACCCCCCGGACCGCATCAAAGCCCCGGCCACCCGTGCCGCCGTAGCGCCGCCGCAGGTCCCTGACCGTGATAACGCCGTTGTCGTCCATGCCAGCCAGCATCCCGCCGGACCAGCGCGCCCGCCGGTGCCCGCCATCACCAGTCCCGGTGACATCCGCCCTGGCCGCCCGTGACAAACCTCACAGTCCGCCCGGACGCCGGCCCAGGCCGCTGTTCCCGGCCGGCCCCCCGCATAACGACCGCGAAAACGCTGGCACCCGCAGCTCCCGAAATGGCGCGATCAGCGGGTGGGGACGGGCAGGCGGAACCATCGCCGGACGCAGCGACCGCGACCACCGCGACCCCCGCCCGTGCGATCGCGATGGCTCGCCGCTGCCAGGCCGGCCGCAGGCCCGCCGACCCCGTCAACGAGATCGTGACATCCAAGACCGCCGCCTCCCGGAGGCAACTGCGCCGACGACGGCGATGCTCACCAGCACCGGGGTCCACGTGGCATTTTGGCTAGCGGACGCGAACCACCCCGCCCACACCAGCGCCCCGGTCAGGACAAGAACGAACGCCACCTCGAACAGGCGCACGCTGAGCTTCTCCCCGATCCACCAGCGGCGCATCCAGGCAGTACCTGCACGATCATCCTGAGATCCAGCGCGTTGCGAGTTCTTCATGGCAGACTCCGTTCAGTCACGTCCCGGGATAAACCCGGGCTCATAGGTCCAGCATCGCGGCGAACCAGGATTCCCGCCCGTGCTCGCCATCACCAGTCCCGGTGACATCCGCCCGGCCCGGCCATGACAAACCACACGTCCCGCGCCTGGATGCCGGATCGAACCGCCGACCCCGGTTCCCGGCCGCCCTCCGCGTAGGGGCCATCACGACAGCAGAAACGCCACTGCTGAAGCTGCCAGAGCCTGGCTTGAAGAAAGCTACTGCGAAGAGAAAGCGAGCGATGGCGCCGTCCATATTGAAGGCGGCTCCGGATCGGCCTTGAGCCCATCCGTATGACGACCCCTGCTACGGACACAGGTCGGGTCACCGCCCTGGGAACTGGGATCTGCGGGAAGGCCGTCTCGTATGACCAGTCCGCTTAATAGTCCGGTGACGGGAGGGCTAAACGGTACGCTGCCCGGACGGGCGAACTCATCGGGCTACGCCAGGTGCTCCACCGTCCTGCAGGACCTTACCGCCCAGCGCCAGGCCCTGGCCGCGCTCGGCGTCCCGGGCGCGTTCGGCCGCGGTGGCGTCGGGGTTGGTGACCCAGGTGGGGCAGCCGCGGGCGACGTCGGCGTAGCTGGTGATGCGCACGCCGGGCGGGCTGTTCTCGCACAGGGTCCCGTCCGCCAGCTCGATGCCGTGGTGCCGGTAAGGAACCACTCCCAGGAAATGCCGGCCCACCACGTGCTCATCTCCGTACACGGCACCGGACGTCACCAGTCAGTAGCCTCCGGCGCTGGGCGACACGCCGACCCATGTCTGAACTGGTATTTCCGCCGAGTAGGCGACCTGCAAAGCTTAAGAGTTGCACGGCTCACCGGCATCTGCCATCCGGGTGCACCCGCATCTAACGCGGGCCGACAAGGAAGGTAACCGCCCAGTCATGACTTAGCTGCTGAACCTCTCCCTCATAGCTCCTCCCAATCAGCTCAAGCGGAGCTGTGTCTAAAAACAGGGAGGTTCAGATGGTGCCGGTTCTGGCGGTCGTCCTGAGTAGCGCGGCGGTGGTCCTAGCGGCCTTCGTCTTCTACCTGATCTTTTGTGCCTTCGTTGTGATCCGCACTGGTTCAACTGCTTGCCTGCACGACGTGGCAGTAGCGATCCGTGCCTTTTCTTCGCTGGGAAGCCTGACTCCCCGCTCGCGCCGGGATGCCTCTTCCCGCTCCCAAAGCGACACTGACTGAGACCACCGCACCCTCCTGGTGCCCGACTCGGGCCCCAGGAGCGGGGTGCTAGTTAAACCAGGGTTGCTATCCATGATCGCGATCATGCCGCCCCGCGCGTGACCGTATCGGAGAACGGTGACGGATTTACTGAGCATCGCCTGGGACCGAGTCTTTCAGTACTCCACATTGGCCCTTATGGAGTAGCCCCGGGCGCATGGCCGCCGAGCTCGCCCTCTCCCGGCAGACCTGCCGCGCGCGACCTGGCCCGGAGATCGGGCCAGCTGCTGAGTGCCTGTACCGCCGTGTCAGAACAGCGGCTCGCAGTCGGCGGCAGAAACACGCGGGCCTCGGCGCGACGGCCGGGGGGTGTACTGGCGGAGAGCGCCGCCTGGACGGCGGCGGCGACGAGCTGGGCGGTCTCGGTGTCGATGGCGATGTTGCGGCGGAGCAGCACGCGGCGGACAACCTGGCCCGCGTGCGGAGGCGCGTCCTGGAGGCCGTCGGCCATGTCAGCGCTCCTTCTTGAGGTAGTCGTAGACGGTGGTGCGGTGGACGCCGACGGCCTGGGCGATCTCGGCGACGGTGTGCTGTCGCCTGCCGTCCGGGCCCGTGGCCTGGCACATGCGGCGGACGGTGGCGGCCTGCCGGTCGTTCAGCTTGGGCTTGCGGCCGCCGGCGCGGCCGCGGGCGCGGGCGGCGGCCAGGCCCTCGCGGGTGCCCTCGACGATCAGCTCGCGCTGGAACTCATCGATCGCCGCGAGGATATGGAAGGCCAGCCGCCCGGCCGGCGTGGTGGTGTCGATCTGCTGCTTCAGGACCACCAGGCCGGCGCCGCGCTCGCGTAGCTCGTCGGCGAGCGCGAGCAGGTGCTTGAGCGACCGCATCGCGCGGGACAGCCGGGTGATGACGAGCACGTCGCCCGCGCGCAGGTAGGCCAGGGCCCTGTCGAGCTCGGGGCGGGCGGCGTGCTTGCCGGAGGCGGTGTCGGTAAAGATCTTCTCGCACCCGTAGGCGGTCAGCTCGTCGACCTGACTGTCGTCGTTCTGGCTGCGGGTGGACACCCGCAGCCAGAACGATTCTCGCCATCACCCGGCCCCGCCCCGCCTGCCGGGCGGCGCGTAGGGCCGGCCTGCCGGCGGCTGCCCGCGCCGGTATCCCGCCGCGGTGACGAGCGGGGTCGCTGCCATGGCTTCTGACTGTAGCGCAAACGGTCATGTGAGCCCAGTTTGGCGACGTAGTTTTCCCGACATTGTTTCCCGACACTGTGACCTAGCGGGCGCCGTGCGGCGCCGCGTCGCGCGGCGGTGCAGGGGTAACGGTCGATTTCTAGACAGTTACGCTGGGTGTAGGACGTGTGTTCTGCCGCGGTCTGCGGGAGACCGGTCTGCGGGAGACTCGGTAGTAAATAACAACGAACGGCCAGTGGCGATAGCGGGCTGAATCCCGTCCGGCATGCTTAGCATCACCAGCCCGTCATCTGGTGTCACTGGCCGGTGACAGCGTCCCGGCTGACTTCGAAGAGCCAGATAACCCTGCATTGTTGATCAGTGTTGATCAGTCGTGGAAGGAGACCTGACCGGTCAGTGCGTAATGACGGCCATAGTCGTACCGCCAGGCTATCTCAGTGTAGTTGTCAGCTTCGTTCGGGACATGGAACAAGTAGTAGCCCGGGCCGCCGACGGGCCACATCTGGTTGCCGGAGCTGTTGTAAACCTGGCCTTCCGGCGTGATCATTTCGAAGTGCCCGTAGAAGTTCTCGTCGTATGCCCAGGTCCTTATGGTCACCGTGCCACCGGATATGTTCTGCACCTGGGCGCAGACATCACCGCTGCAGTAGATATTTCCGGTGTTGGTATTTGGAGTGTTTGCCGGACGGCCCCTCAGGGCGAAACCGGTCAGGGCACCGACCGCGACGGCGGCTAGGGCGACCAGGGCCAGCAGGGGGGCGATCAGGCCGGGCCGACGCCGGGCCCGGCGCCGGGAGGGGGACGGGATCTCCCCCGCCGGGTCTCCTTGCCGGGCGGCCAGCACCTGCGCAGCCGGGACGCGGCCGCGGGCCGCCGCCACGAACGAATCGCTCACCGGATCGGCCAGGTGCAGCGCGTCGGCCAGCGCCTTGGCGGTGGCCTTTTGGGCGCGCTTATGGGCACCCCGCTCCAGTTCACTGATCGTCCGCGTGCTCAGGCTCGCCTTCTCCGCCAGTTCCTCCTGCGTCAGCCCAGCGTCGGTCCGCAGCTGCCGCAGCAACTCAGCGAACGTCAGCGCAGGCTGTTCCGCCACTGGCCCATCGTCCCTTTCACCTCGTAGCGGCATGCCGAGAACTCACGTCAAGGGTACTAGCGGGGGGGTTCATCCCAGCCCGGGATCTGAAGCTGCAAGTAGCGCTGAAACCGGGCTCGCCTGGCGGCCATGACTGGCCGCGCCCCGAGGCACATTCCTGTGGGCAGTTGTGTGGGCAGTCGTGCGGGCTGTTATGTGTGGTGATCACGCATGACGCGGGCCATATTCGGAAACAGCCGTCAATGCCTGCTGCTGACATGAGCTTCAGCACGCGAAATTCACGGCACACAGGTAAGAAACGGGCCCGCGAAACGGCGCCTGGGTTACGGGACATCAGGCGACGCGGCGCGGGCACAGAGAACTCGACTATCGGGAGAACAGAATGCTCAAACGAAGAATCCTCAAGCTAGCAGTAGCTGCGGTCGTGATTGCATCGGCAATCGGGCTCGCCAGCCTGGGCGCCACCGCCGCATCCGCCGCCACAGCGCGGTCGGCGACGACCTCAGCACAAGGACCCGCACCGCGTACGGTCATCACCAGGCAGGGCTCCCTCAAGGTCACGGCAGAGCCGGACACAGTCAGCTCGTGCACGTACGGGTCATCAAGCGGAAATATTCATACGTGCTTCGGAATAGTCGGCAGCTACTCGTACGTGGACTACATGTGGGCGTCGGCGTGCGTTTCCACCGCTGGACGTACACTGCACCTCGAAATCACCGGTCCCAGCTTCAGGGAGAACTCTGCGCAGGAATACGTTGGCCCGGGTCAGTGCCTCGACTTCGATGTCTATGTCTACGCTGACGTCACTCCTGGAGCGTACAGCGGGATTACCTGGCGTTATAACGGCGGTACGAGCTATACGAACGTCGGCAAAGTTACCCGGGACGTCGTGGCCTGAGCAATCCGGCCCCGGCTACTCGTGGAGCGTGCGGGCAAGGCAAGCCCGCACGCTCCGGCGACTCCGCAGGTTACGGCCCGCCGAAGATCGGTGTCGGGCACCTTCAGGTCGGCGGTGCGGCCGGGGACGTCGACGCGGATCGGGTCGCCGTCGCGGACTAGCGCGAGCGGGCCGCCGCGGGCGGCCTCCGGTGAGATCTCGCCGACCACGATGCCCTTGTTGACCAGGCCGGACAGCTGACCGTCGGTGACCACGGCGACCTGACCGGCCGGGACCAGGGAGGCAAACAAAAAAATTGTCTGCCGAGCATAAATGCGGTTTAGGGGTATTCGGTTAACCGGACCAGCCGCAAGATCTTGGTTCGCCTAGCTGCCATGACCACAGCATCTAGCGGTCTGTGCTCATCTGGTCCGCTCAAGTGAATAGCCCAAATGCGGTTTATGGCGGAGCTCACGGACGGGCGGCCGTTATTGGGCTTTATGGGACGGCGCCGCCGGTGGCGAGGCGCATGAGGTCGGTGTCGAGGTCGATGGCCGTCTCGGTGCCGCCGGCGCTGCCGTACTCATGCTGGTAGTTCTGCCAGGACTCGTCCTTGATCTTGCGGGCGAAGCCGCTTTCCATCAGGAGCACGAGCTCGAGCGCGGCCCGGTCGATGCGCGTGGCCAGGGTCGGGTCGCTCCAGTCCTCTGGGGCGGCGAACAGGGAGGTCGGCACCGTCATGGTGCGCAGGTAGGCGAACATCGGGCGCATCGAGGAGTCCGCGACCAGGGCGTGCCGAGCGGTGCCGGCCGTCGCGGCGATCACCACCGGCTTGGCGATGAGCAGGTCGTTGTCCAGCACGCCGAAGAACGAGGTGAACAGGCCGCTGGGGCCGGCCTTGTAGACCGGGGCGGCGGCGATGATGCCGTCCGCCTCGCCGAGGGCCGTGATCGCCTGCCGCAGCTTCGGCGTGATCAGCTGGGAGACCAGCGCGGTGGAGATGTCGGCGGCGATCTCGCGCAGGTCGACGACGCTGACCGTCACCGTGTGCCCGTGCCCGGCGGCCAGGGCGGCGGCGCGCCCGGCCGTGCGGTCGGCCAGCAGCCGCGTCGACGAGGGGTCGCTGGTGCCGGCGCTGACCACGACGAGCCTGAATCGTTCGGCCCTGAATTGTTCGGCACTGGTGGGGGCGTTCATGGGATCAGGACCTCGCTTGCGTCGGTGGCGGCCATGGGTGCGGCGGCTAGTTTCCGGCAGATGGTTTCCAGCTGCGCCAGTTCGGCCGCGGTCAGCCCGGCGGTCATGGCGCGGGCCACGCCGCGGGCGTGCCGGCGCCCGATCCGGCGCTGCACGACCTGGCCGGCGTCGGTGAGCGACAGCCGGACGCCGCGCCCGTCGGCGGGGTCGGCGCAGCGCTCGACCAGGCCCCGCTCGCCCAGCCGGTCCACCAGGCGGGACAGGGCCGGCTGGCTGAGCAGGACGTGCTGGTTCAGGTCGCCCAGCCGCAGGGGACCTGGGCACTTGGACAGCGTGTAGAGCACGTCGTACTCCCGCATGGACACGTCGTCCCAGATGCCGGAGGCCGCGAACTGCTTCATCAGGCCGGCATGCGCGGTCAGCAGCGCCTCCCAGGCGTCGTTGGCCAGCTGCCCGCGGGCAGTGCTCGCCTGTTCAGGCATCACAGGTCCGGGTACTCGGCCTGGTACTGGGCGTCGGTGTCCCGGTAGGGGGACGCGCCGGTCACGTTGTCGCCGCGGTTCGCGTTCGGCCGCGGCTGGCGCGGGGCCGCCTCGCCGTACTTGGCCCGGACCAGGCTCGCGTGGGTGGGCGCCTGGCGGGTCTGCGGGTCCTGCCGGGCCGCGATTTCCTTGCGGAGCACCGGCACGACCTCCTCACCGAGCAGGTCGAGCTGGTCGAGTACGGTCTTGAGCGGCAGGCCGGCGTGGTCCACCAGGAAAAGCTGGCGCTGGTAGTCGCCGAAGTGCTCGCGGAAGGTCAGGGTCTTGTCGATGACCTCCTGCGGGCTACCCACTGACAGCGGCGTGAGCTCGGCGAAATCCTCCATGCTCGGCCCGTGCCCGTAGACCGGCGCCTCGTTGAAGTAGGGCCGGAACTCCCGCCTGGCATCCTGGGAGTTCCTGGCGATGTAGGCCTGGCCGCCCAGGCCGACGATCGCCTGCTTCTCGCTGCCGTGGCCGTAATGAGCGTAGCGCTGCCGGTAGAACCGGATCAGGCGCATGTAGTGCTCCTTCGGCCAGAAGATGTTGTTGGCGAAGAAGCCGTCCCCGTAGTAGGCGGCCTGCTCGGCGATCTCCGGCGTGCGGATCGAGCCGTGCCACACGAACGGCGGCACGTCGTCCAGCGGCCGCGGGATCGACGTGAAGCCCTGCAGCGGGGTCCGGAACTTGCCCTGGGCGTCCACCACATCCTCGCGCCACAGCCGGTGCAGCAGGTTGTAGTTCTCCAGTGCCAGCGGCAGGCCCTGCCGGATGTCCTGACCGAACCACGGATAGACGGGGGCCGTGTTGCCGCGGCCGAGCATCAGGTCCATCCGGCCCTTGCTGAGGTGCTGGAGCATCGCGTACTCCTCCGCGATGCGCACCGGGTCGTTGGTCGTGATCAGCGTGGTCGCCGTGCTCAGCACCAGCCTGGAGGTGGTGGCCGCGATGAACGCCAGCAGCGTGGGCGGCGAGGAGGAGAAGAACGGCGGGTTGTGGTGCTCGCCGATCGCGAACACGTCCATCCCTGCCTCTTCGGTCTTCTGCGCGATCTGCACGATCGCATCGATCCGTTCGGCTTCGCTGGGCACCTCACCCGAGACCGGGTCGCGGGTGATGTCGCTGACCGAGAAGATCCCGAACTGCATGTCATGCCTTTCCTGTGCCGCGGGGTTGCGGGCCGCGGGTCCCTGGCGAGATATATGCGTTTGCATGTATCTCAGCAGCGCGGGGGGCGGGGTTATTCCGTTGACAGGGGCCGGGCGCGCATTTGCTCGCCGCTGCCACGGTCAGAGGCGGCGGGCGGTCTCGGTTATGAAACGGCGCAGCCAGGCGTGCGCGGTGTCGTCCTCGTACTGATTGGCCAGGTGAGCGACGGGACGCGGCATGGTGCCACCATCTAACGTCACCGCTGCTCTCCGTGACAAGATTCCAACATGTACCGCGGCGTTCCGTCATCGGCACTAGCCTCGCACTGGCGCAGGGAGGTCCTGCGGACCAGCTTGTGGTTCGTGCCCGCCATCGAGGTGGCGGTGGCCGTTGTGCTGTTCGCCGTCACGCTGATCGCGGACCGCGCCGCCTATCGCGGGGACTTCACGCTCCCGGGCTGGGTGATCAGCGGCAGCGCCGACGCGGCCCGGCAGATCCTCACCACGATCGCCGCCGCCATCATCACCGTGGTCGGCGTGGTCTTCTCCATCATCCTGGTCACGCTGACGCTGGCGTCGACCCAGTTCGGGCCGCGGATGCTGCGGAACTTCATCCGCGACCGGGGCACCCAGCTGACCCTGGGCACGTTCGTCGGGACGTTCGTCTACTCGGTGCTGGTGCTCGCCTCGATCGGGGTGGGATCGCACGGGGACTTCGTGCCGCACATCGGCGTGACGGTCACGTTCGGGCTGATGGTGGCCGACCTGACCGTGCTCATCTACTTCATCCATCACACGGCCGTCTCGATCCAGCTGCCCCAGGTGATCGCGAGCATCGCCGCCGACCTAGCCGAGGCGATCAAGGAGCAGGGCAGCGGAAATCCCGAGCCGCACCCGAAGGCCGGCCCTACCGCGGTCGAGCTGCTGACCTGCGCCGAGGCGAGCGGCGCCGTGCTGTTCGCGCCGGCCAGCGGATACGTGCAGTTCATCCAGCACCGGGCCCTGGTGCGGCTGGCAGCCAAGGCCGACGCGGTGATCAGCCTGGAGCACCGGCCCGGGCACTTCATCGTGCGCGGGCACCGGTTCGCGACGGTCTGGCCGCCGGAAGCGGCGCCGCTGGTCCGCCAGGCGCTGGGCCGCGCGCACATCACCGGCCCGCACCGAACCCTGAGCCAGGACGTGTCGTTCGGCGTCGACCAGCTGGTCGAGATCGCCATACGGGCCCTTTCCCCGGCGGTCAACGACCCCTTCACGGCGATGACCTGCATCGACTGGCTCGGCGAGAACCTGTGCAAGATCGTCACCGGGTGGCACCCGGCCCGCGTGTACCGGGATGCCGAAGGGTTCATCCGGGTCATCGCGGCCGAGCCTTCCTACGAGCGCCTGGTCCAGCGCTCCTTCGAGAAGATCAGGCAGTCCAGCTTCGGCATGCCGGCCGTGATGATCCGCATGCTCGAGGCGCTAGCCAGGATCATGGCCGAGACCACGACCGAGGGCCAGCGCCGGGTGCTGCTCGAGCAGGCGGCCATGATCAACCGGGCCTGCGAGCGTTCGGTGCCTGAGGCCAGCGACCGGGCCGACATCCAGCGGCGCTACGAGGCCATCTTGACCATGGAGTCGAAGATGACCGAGAGCATGCGGGAGGCGTGAATTTCCGCGGCGCCACGTTTCCTTCAGCGACCGTGTCGGATGCGGCGTCGCGTCGTTCGTGGAACTGATGTAGGGAGGCCATCGTGGCCCCCGTCGAACCTGGAGGCGATCGTGAAATACGTCATTCTGATCATGAACACCGAGGCGGCCCGGAACATGTCCGAGGCGGAGGGCCAGCAGTGGTACGCGGAGATCGGGGCCTGGTACGAGAAGGGCGGCGGCGGCTCGGGCAAGCTGGTCGAGAGCGGCCACCAGCTCGCACCGCCGGCCACGGGCAGGACAGTGCGCGCGGGCGGCGTCACCGACGGGCCGTTCATGGAGACCAAGGAGGCCCTCGGCGGTTTCTCGGTGCTCGAGACCGACACCCTCGAGGAGGCCGTGGAGATCGCCCAGACCTGGCCCGGCGTGGATCGGGGCTGGATCACGATCGAGGTCCGGCCCACGGTGGCGATGTGACCCCTTCCGGCAGATACGTGAGGGGATAACTGCCGGGCCGTCAGAACGACAAGCGGCGGGCGAGCAGCTCGCGTTCGGCCGGGTTGCCGGCCAGCGCGAGCGCCCGCTCGCTGGCGGCACGGGCCTCGTCGTCGCGGCCGAGGCCGGCCAGCAGGCCGGCCCGCAGCGCATGGTAGAGGCGGTAGGAGTCCAGTTCGGCGGCCAGCGGCGTGATCTCGGCCAGCGCGGCCTCGGGGCCGACCACGTACCGGGTGGCGACGGCCCGGTTCAGCAGCACCACCGGTGACGGCGTCAGCGCCTGCAGCCGGTCATACAGCAGGCGGATCTGGTTCCAGTCGGTGTGCGCGTAATCTGGCGCCTCCGCGTGCAACGCGGCGATGGCCGCCTGGACCTGGTAGGGGCCGGGCCGGCGCAGCGCCAGCGCACGGTCGAGCAGGCCGGTGGCCTCGGCGATCAGCGCCCGGTCCCAGCGGGCGCGGTCCTGGTCCGCGAGCCTGACCAGCCGACCCCACCCGTCGAACCGGGTCGCGGCCCGGGACTCGTGCAGCAGGAGCAGGGCGAGCAGGCCGAGGACCTCCGGCTCGCGGGGCATCAGCCGGTGCAGCAGCCTGGTCAGCGACACGGCCTGGGCCGCCAGGTCCCGCCGGGCGGGCTGCCGGCCCGCACTGGCCAGGTAGCCCTCGTTGAAGACCAGGTACACCACGGCCAGCACCTCGGCCAGCCGGTCCGCGAGCTCGTCGGGGTCGGGGATGCTCATGTCGGCGTGCGCGGCACGCAGCGCCTTGCGCGCCCGCAGCAGCCGCTGGGTCATCGCGGGCTCGCCGGCCAGGAACGCGGCCGCGATCTCGGTCGTGGTCAGGCCGCAGACGGCGCGCAGCGTGAGCGCGATCTGCGACTCACGCGGCAGCGCCGGATGGCAGCAGGCGAAGACCATGCCGAGCAGCTCGTCGTCGGCATGATCTTCCTCGGCGGCCCCGGGGCAGGTGCCGGGGATGAGCGGGGTGGCGGTCGCCGCGAGCAGGGCCAGCTTCTGCTGGCCGGCCCGGGCCCGGCGCAGCCGGTCGATCGCCTTGCGCCGGGCCGTGGTAGCCAGCCAGCCGCCCGGATTGGGCGGGACGCGCCCGTCCTGCCAGTGCTCGAGGGCCTCGACGAACGCGTCCTGCACGGCGTCGGCGGCGAGCCCCACGTCGCCGATCCGCGCGGCCAGCGCGGCGGTGATCCGGGGTGCCTCGGCCCGGTAGACCCGCTCGAGCTGAGCCCCGTCCAATATTCCGGTTTACCGGATCACGCGCCGCTGAACCGCGGCGGCCGTTTCGCGGCGAACGCCGCGAGCCCCTCGGCGAAGTCACCCGAGGCGGCCATCTCCTTCTGGATCTGCGCCTCGAACTCGAGCTGGGCGTCCATGTGCTGGTACAGCCACTGGTTGAGCTGCCGCTTGGTCCCCGCGTAGGACCTGGTAGCGCCGGCGGCGAGCCGGTCGAGCAGCTTGGCGGCCTGCTCGCCGAACTCCTGGTCCGGCCAGACGCGGTTGATCAGGCCCCAGTCCAGCGCCTGGCGGGCCTCCAGCCGCTCCCCCAGCAGGGCCAGCTCGGCGGCCCGGGCGAAGCCCACCCGGGACGGCACGAGCAGCGACGAGCCGCCGTCGGGCACCAGCCCGATGTTGACGAAGGCGAGCGAGAAGTACGCCGACTCGGCCGCCACCACCAGGTCGCAGGCCAGTGCAAGGGAGACCCCGATCCCGGCCGCGGGGCCGTTGACCGCGGCGATGACCGGCTTGGGCATGTGCCGGATGCCGGTGATCAGCGGGTGGTACCGCTCGGTCAGGATGCTGTACACGTCCACCGTGCCGCCGCCGGCCTGCGCTGCGGCTTCCTTCAGGTCGGCGCCGCTGGAAAAGGCGCGCCCGGCGCCGGTGATCAGGACCGCCCGGACCCCGGGATCCTCGGTCACCTCCCGGATCGCCGCGAGGAGGTCGAGGGAGAACTGATTGCTCCACGCGTTCATCCGCTCGGGGCGGTTTAGCTCGACTTTCGCCCCCGGACCGCGACGATAGAGGTTGACGGTCTCATACTGGCGGTAAAGCTCATCGTCACTCACGCCGGTCATGCTATCGCGGGGGGTTCGGGCGGATCGTCCCCCGGGCCAGCGCAGCGGGCCGGCGGCGGGCCAGACAAGGGAGAACGCGGCGATGCCAGGCAAGGTCAAGGACCAGGGCAAGAAGGCGGCTCAGCAGGCCAACGGCACGCAGCGGCTGCCCAGGCATCTTTACGAGACCGAGCTGTACCGCCTGCAGGGCGAGCTGGTGAAGGTGCAGGAGTGGACCCGCACGACAGGCGCCAGGATCGTAGTCATCTTCGAGGGTCGCGACGCGGCCGGCAAGGGCAGCACGATCAAGCGGGTGGCCGAGTACCTGAACCCCCGCGTCGCCCGGATCGTCGCCCTGCCCGCGCCGACCGAGCGGGAACGCTCGCAGTGGTACTTCCAGCGCTACGCCGCCTACCTGCCCGCCGCGGGCGAGCTGGCCCTGTTCGACCGCAGCTGGTACAACCGGGCCGGTGTGGAGCACGTCATGGGATTCTGCACCAAGGAGGAGTACAGCCGGTTCCTGCACCAGTGCCCGATCTTCGAGCGGCTGCTGGTCGAGGACGGCATCCTGTTGCGCAAGTACTGGTTCTCGGTCAGCGACGAGGAGCAGCAGCGCCGGTTCCGGTCCCGGCTGGACGATCCCATGCGCAACTGGAAGCTCTCGCCCATGGACCTGCAGTCGATCACCAGATGGGAGGACTACTCCCGGGCCAAGGACGAGATGTTCGTGCACACCGACATCCCCGAGGCGCCGTGGCACGTCGTGGAGAGCGACGACAAGCGGCGGGCCCGGATCAACATGATCGCGCACCTGCTCAGCACGATCCCCTACCACGCGGTGCGGCCGCCGACGCTGAAGCTGCCGCCGCGGCCGCCCGCGCAGGGGTACGTCCGCGTGCCCCGGGACATGCAGGCCTACGTCCCCGACCACGCGGCCGAGCTCAAGTCGGCGAACCCGGATTAGACGCCGGCCGCGTAGGCCGGCGAGCCAGCACGCCGGCTTAACCGAGTTTCTGCACGAAGCTGACGCCATCCCCGATGGGGAGCAGGACCACCTTCACGCGCGGATCGGCGGCGATCGCGTCGTTGAGCAAACGAATCGCGGCGACGTCATCGTCGCCGGCGCGATCGCCGACGACGTGGCCGCCCTGGAGCATGTTGTCGAAGAGGATCAGGCCCCCGGGCCGCAGGCGGGTCAGCACCTCTTCGTAGTACTGGGCGTAACCCGTCTTGTCGGCGTCGATGAACGCGAAGTCGAACTGCTCGCCGGGCGGCAGGGCGCGCAGGGTCTGCAGACCCGGGCCGATCCGGAGCTCGATCCGGTCGGCGACCCCGGCCTGCTGCCACGCCGCGCGGGCGATCGACGTCCACTCCTGGCTGACGTCACAGCACAGCAGGCGCCCGCCGGGACCCAGGCCCCGGGCCACGGCCAGGGCCGAGTAGCCGGTGAACGTGCCGACCTCCACCGCGCGCGTGGCTCCCATGGCCCGGACCAGCATCTCCATCAGCACCGCCTGGTCATCGCCGATCTGCATGCCCGCGGCCGAGCCGGTCTGCTCCTGCGTGACGCGCTGCAACTCCAGCTGATCAGCGTCGGGCGGGGTGGAATGCGCGGCTGCGTAGTCGTCGATCACGGCGTCGGTGAACTGGCTCCGCCTGCGGGCGGCCGGTTGGGTCATATCCGTCCTTCTCCTGACGATCACATCGGTAAAGCGGCCTCGGTGCCTGGCTTGTTCGGATGGTCCGGGTCCATGGAGCCCGGGGGCTGCGCGGCGCGCCGCTGGATGACCTCCAGGCTGTCATGGAGCGCCTGCCAGACGTTGACGAGGCTGGCGCTGGCGGGGAGGTCGCCGCGAATGGTGCCCGGGGGGTCGGCCTTGTCGCCGAGCGCCTCGAGCGCGGCGCGGCCGAGGTCCACGATCACCTGATCGGTCGCCTCGATCGTGATCTGATGGTCGGTCACGCGGATCAGCATCTGGCGCCAGGCCTCTTCTGGCGGCTCGTCGCTGGTGCCGGTGACGTCGGCGTTGCGGAGGGCCTCCCTGGCCTGGACCAGGTCGACACCGAGAGCGGCGAGGGCCCGGGCCGCGGCGGTATCGGGATCGCCCAGGGCGGCGAGCAGCAGGTGGTGCGAGCCAACCGGGTGCGAGCCGGCCAGCCGGGCGGCTTCGCTCAGGCTGGTGTCGGCAGCCGGCGTGGTGCGCAGCTCCGCCGACTCGTCCGGCTCGGGCGCCTCGCCGGGCCCGGCCACGGAGGCCACCCGGCGGCGCAGCCAGCGGCGGCCCCGGGTGACATCGGCCGGCGCCGTGGACAGCAAATCGAGCACGGCCATGCGGACCGCCGCGAGGTCGCCGGAGTGCTGCTTGAGGATCTGCGCGCCGACGCCGTCGCCTGCTCGTATCACGCCGAGCAGGATGTGCTCGGTGCCGATGTAGTTGTGATGCAGTTGCAGGGCCTCGCGGAGCGCGAGCTCGAGGGTCTTCTTCGCCCGCGGGGTGAACGGGATGTGCCCGCTGATCGTCGCTTTCCCGGTGCCGACGACCGCCTTGACCTCCTCGCGGGTGCCCTCAAGCGAAATCCCGTAGCCCTGCAGGACGCGGAAGGCGAGCCCGTCAGACTCGCCGAGGAGCCCGAGCAGCACGTGCTCGGTGCCGATGTAGTTGTGTTGCAGTCGCCGGGCTTCCTCCTGGGCAAGCACGACCACGTGCCGGGCCTTGTTCGTGAATCGCTCAAACATGGGATCACCGTGCACCATGCCGGACACCCAGTCAATACCATGCTATTAATAGGGTAGGTTTGTATCTTTTCCAGTGTAAGGAGGGCCAGGTAGTCATGGAGTGGGAAGACCGGCTCGACGACTGGGAACTCGAACTCGAGCTGGCGGCCGAGCTCGAGGGCTCAGACTGGGTGACGCTGGAACGGGCGGCCGCCGACACCGGCGCCTCCCGTGCCGCGCTGCGCACCTGGTACCGCACCGGGCAGATCCCGTCCCGGCTCGTCGACGGGCCGCACGGGCCGCAGCGGCTGGTTCCGCTCGCGCTCGTCGCCGCGCGCGCCGAGGCCTCCCCGCGACTACGCCGTACCGCGCAGCGACGGCTGGACGACGAGGCCCAGCTTGAGATCCTCAGGCACCGGGTCGACCAGCTCGAGCTCCGGCTGGCCGCGCTCGAACGGCGCCAGCCGGAGCATTGATCGATAAATTTGGATCATTCTATTATCGTGGATCAATGACGGGCGGGGAGCCGTCACTCCCGCCCGGCGGAGCGCACGAAAGGACGGTGTAGCGGTGGCCGAGGTGTTGTTGTTCCACCACGCCCATGGCCGGACCCCAGGAGTCGTCGGCTTTGCCGACGGACTGCGACAGGCCGGACATGTGGTGCACGTTCCCGACCTCTTCGACGGCCGCACGTTCGGCAGTATCGAGGACGGTATGGCCTACGTGCAGGAGCTCGGCTTCGGCGAGATCCTGGAGCGCGGCAGCCGGGCCGCGGACCAGCTCCCGCAGGAGCTGGTGTACGCGGGCTTCTCGCTCGGCGTGCTGCCGGCCCAGATGCTCGCGCAGACGCGGCCGGGAGCCCGGGGCGCCGTGCTGTGCTACGCCTGCGTGCCCGCGGCCGAGTTCGGGTCATGGCCGGACGGCGTGCCCGTGCAGATCCACGGCATGGACGCCGACCCGATCTTCACCGCCGAAGGCGACCTCGACGCGGCCCGCGCGCTGGTCGAGTCGGTCAAGCAGGCCGAGCTGTTCCTCTACCCCGGAGACCAGCACTACTTCGCCGACGCCAGCCTGCCGTCGTATGATCCGGACGCCACGGCCCTGCTGACCGAGCGGGTGCTGACCTTCCTGGCCGCCGTCGGGCCGGCTACCTGACGGGCACTGTTATCGCCGGGCAGACGGCGAGCGTGTGCGCGGGCATGAAACTATTCCGGGGAAAGCAACGCGAGGAGGCAGGCCATGGCGGCCGTACTACTGCCCGAGCGGAAATCTTGGCAGGCGCTCACCCGGCACCACGAGGAGATAGCCGGCCAGCATCTGCGCGACCTGTTCGCCACCGACCCTGGTCGCGGCGAGCGGCTGACCGCGGAGGCGGCCGGGCTCTACCTGGACTATTCCAAGAACCGGGTCACCGAAGAGACCATGCGGCTGCTCGTCGCGCTGGCCCAGGAGTCCGGTGTGCCGGACAAACGGGATGCGATGTTCCGCGGCGAGCACATCAACGTATCCGAAGACCGCCCGGTGCTGCACGTGGCCCTGCGCATGCCGGCCGGCCAGTCGCTGGTGGTAGACGGCACCGATGTCGTGGCACAGGTGCACGAGGTGCTCGGCCGGATGGCGGACTTCGCCAACCGGGTCAGGTCGGGTGACTGGAAGGGCTACACCGGCAAGCCGATCAGGAACGTCGTCAACGTGGGCATCGGCGGATCCGACCTCGGCCCGGTGATGGCGTACGAGGCACTACGCCACTATGCCACCCGGGACCTGGTGTTCCGGTTCGTGTCCAACGTGGACTCCACCGACTTCGCCGAGGCGACCCGCGATCTGGACCCGGAAGAGACGCTGTTCATCATCTCCTCCAAGACGTTCGGCACGCTGGAGACGCTGACCAACGCCACCTCCGCGCGGGACTGGATTATCGGTGCCCTCGGTTCCGAGGCCGCGGTGGCCAGCCATTTCGTCGCGGTGTCCACGAACGCGGAGCGCGTCGCCAAGTTCGGCATCGACACGGCGAACATGTTCGGGTTCTGGGACTGGGTCGGCGGGCGGTACTCGATGGAATCGGCCATCGGCCTGTCCACGATGGTCGCGATTGGGCCTGAGGGGTTCGGCGAGATGCTGGCCGGGTCGCACGAGATGGACGAGCACTTCCGCACCGCGCCGCTCGAGCAGAACCTGCCGGTGCTGATGGGCCTGCTCGCGCTCTGGTACCGCGACTTCTTCGGCTGCCAGTCGTACGGCGTGATGCCGTACGAGCAGTATCTCAAGCGGTTCCCCGCCTACCTGCAGCAGCTCACCATGGAGTCCAACGGTAAGCACGTCACGCTGACCGGGGAGCACGTTTCCTACGACACCGGCGCGGTCTTCTGGGGCGAGCCTGGCACCAACGGCCAGCACAGCTTCTACCAGCTCATCCACCAGGGGACCACGATCATCCCGGTCGACCTGATCGGGTTCGGCAAGACGCTGAACCCGATCCGCGACCACCACGACATCCTGTCCTCCAACGTTTTCGCGCAGGCGCAGGCGCTGGCGTTCGGCAAGACCGAAGAGGAGGTCAGGGCCGAGGGCACGCCCGAGCATGTCGTGCCGCACCGTGTGATGGAAGGCAACCGGCCGAGCAACGTGCTGCTCGCCGAGATCCTCACCCCGCGGATCCTCGGCGCCCTGGTGGCCCTGTACGAGCACAGCGTGTTCACCCAGGGAGCGATCTGGGACATCGATTCGTTCGACCAGTGGGGAGTGGAACTCGGGAAGGTCCTAGCGGTCAAGATCATCCCCGAGCTGACGAGCGCTCAGGAGCCAGCGCTCGGCCACGACTCCTCGACCAACGCGCTCATCCGCCGCTACCGCGCGCTCAAGGCTCACTGAGGGTGCAAGGCTCACCGAGGGTGCAAGGCTCACCGAGGGTGCAAGGCTCACCGAGGGTGCAAGGCTCACCGAGGGTGCAAGGCTCACTGAGGGTGCAAGGCTCGCTGACCGGTTCACGGCCGCTGACAACATCGAAGGACGGATCGCCATGCCAACTGATAAGCCGATGCAACTGGGGATGATCGGGCTCGGCCGGATGGGCGCGAACCTCGTCCGCCGGCTGATGCGCGACGGCCATCGCTGCGTGGCCTACGACGTCAACTCCGACGCGGTCAAGTCGCTGGCCGCCGAGGGCGCCGTCGGGGCAGAGAGCCTGGCGGACTTCGTGGCCAAGCTGGACAAGCCGCGGGCCATCTGGATCATGGTGCCGGCCGGCATCGTCGAGAAGACCCTCGGCCAGCTACGGCCGCTGCTCGAGGCCGGCGACATCGTGATCGACGGCGGGAACTCCTACTACCGGGACGACATCACCCGGGCGGCAGACCTGAAGCGGGACGGGATCCACTTCGTGGACGTCGGGACGAGCGGCGGCGTGTGGGGCCTGGAGCGGGGCTACTGCCTGATGATCGGCGGCGAGGACGAGCCGGTGCGGCGGCTGGACCCGATATTCAAGACCATCGCCCCGGGCGAGGGCAGCGCGGAGCCCACCCCGGGACGGACCAGGCACGGCACGGCCGAGCAGGGATACCTGCACTGCGGCCCGAACGGTGCCGGGCACTTCGTCAAGATGGTGCACAACGGCATCGAGTACGGCATGATGGCCGCGATCGCCGAGGGCCTGTCGATTATCAAGCACGCCGACGAGGGCCTGCACCAGGGGGAAATCGACGCGGAGACCGCGCCGCTGCGCGACCCCTGGGCCTATCAGTACACGATCGACGTCGGCGAGGTGGCCGAGGTGTGGCGGCGCGGCTCGGTGGTCAGCTCCTGGCTAGTCGACCTGACCGCGGCCGCCTTCGCCAAGTCGCCCGACCTGGCCGACTTCAGCGGCCGGGTGTCCGACTCCGGTGAGGGCCGGTGGACCGTGCTGGCCGCCGTGGACGAGGGCGTGCCCGCCTCGGTCATCGCCGCCTCGCTGTACGAGCGGTTCGAGTCCCGCGACATGGGCGCGTTCACTGGCAAGATCTTGTCGGCCATGCGCTCGGAGTTCGGCGGGCACGCCGAGAAGAAGGCCTGAGCGTCTCCATGAGCAATAACGGATCGCCGCGGCCCGACAACCACGTCTTCGTGCTCTTCGGCGCCACCGGTGACCTGGCCAGGCGCAAGCTGCTGCCGGGGATGTTCCACCTGCACGCGGCCGGCCTGCTGCCGCGCGACTACCGCGCCATCGGGTCCGCACCGCCGGCGTTCGCACTGACCGATGAGCAGTTCCGGGAGCGCGCCAGGCAGGCGTGCACCGATTTCTGCATCACCAAGCCGGACGATCCGTCCTGGCCGGATTTCGTGCGGCGCCTGTCGTTCGCGCCCGCCGAGCCGGGTAACACGGCCGAGCTCACCGAAGCGATCCAGCGGGCGGAGAAGGAGATCGGCGGCGCGCCTCGGCGGCTGTACCACCTGGCCGTACCGCCCGCCGCGTTCACCTCGGTAGTCGGCATGCTCGGCGCGGCGGGCCTGGCCAAGGACGCCAGGGTGATCATCGAGAAGCCGTTCGGCACCGACCTGGAGTCGGCCCGCAAGCTGAATGAGGCGGTGCACGCGGTCTTCGGCGAGTCCGAGGTCTTCCGCATCGACCACTTCCTGGGCAAGGAGTTCGGTCGACAACATCCTCGCGTTCCGGTTCGCGAACGGGCTGTTCGAGCCGGTCTGGAACCGTGATCACATCCGGTACGTGCAGATCGACGTGCCGGAGACGCTGTTGATCGAGGGCCGGGCCGCGTTCTACGACGCGACCGGCGCCTACCGGGACATGGTCGTGACCCACCTGTTCCAGGTGATGGGGTTCGTGGCCATGGAGCCGCCGGTGTCGCTGTCAGAAAAGCCCATGCGGGACGAGAAAGAGAAGGTGTTCGATGCGCTGAAGCCGATCGACGTGCGGCATGTGGTGCGCGGACAGTACCGCGGGTACCGCTCCGAGCCCGGCGTCCGGCCCGACTCCGACACCGAGACCCTGGCGGCGGCGCGGGTCGAGGTGGACAACTGGCGCTGGCACGGCGTGCCGTTCTTCCTGCGTTCCGGCAAGTCGATGGGCGCCTCGCGCCAGGTCATAACGCTCGGCTTCCGCGAGCCGCCGCTGCGTATGTTCCACGCGCACAAGCACGACGTCCCTACCGGCCGGGTCAACGAGATCGTCATCGACTTTGCCGACCCCGGCTCGATCACCGTAGAGTTCCTGGCCAAGGTGCCGGGCCCGGAGCTGACGCTGGGCGACTCCAAGATGGTGTTCAGCTACAAGGACTCGTTCGCCACCGCCCACGCGCTCGAGGGCTACGAACGGCTCATCCTGCTCGCCATGATCGGCGATCAGTCGCTGTTCACCAGGTCGGACGGGGTCGAGCGGGTGTGGGAGATCTCCGCGCCGCTGCTGCAGAGCCCGCCGCCAGTCGAACTCTACGAACCCGGATCGTGGGGCCCGCCGTCGATGGACAAGCTGATCGCGCCGAACCGCTGGCACCTGCCGGACAGCTAGCGCCGCCCGTGGCGGCCGGCCAGCCCGCCTAGGCCAGCCCGTTACGCGCGCGTGTCCTGGCGGATCGACAGGCGTCCCCTGGACGTTACCCCGATCCGCTGGGCCCGCCGCACCACCGAGCTGTCGTGGCTGACCAGCACCAGGTCAGCCCGCGCACACGCCACAGGGTGTCGAGCAGGGAGGTGATCTCGTCCCTGGTGTCCTCGTCCAGGTTCCCGGTCGGCTCGTCGGCGAGCAGCACCTTCGGCTCCTTGACCAGGGCCCGGGCGATCGCCACCCCCGACCCACCTCCCCTTCCCCCTTCATCGGCCGCCGGACAGCTCACCGGGGCAGGTGCTGCGCGCGGTCGGCGAGCCTCACGCTGTCCAGCGCGGCCGAGGTCCGGGCGCGACGCGGTCCGGCGTGCACGCCGAGCGGGATGAGCGCCGCCTCGACGTCCTCCTGCGCGCTCAACGTAGGAACCAGGTTGAAGGTCTGAAAGATGAAGCCGAACGAGCTCGCCCGCACCTTACGTAACCGTGCTTCTTTGCTGCTGGCCAGGTCCTGGCCGCCGAACTCCACGCGGCCCCGGGTGGGCCGGTCCAGGCCGCCGAGGAGCTGCAGCAGCGTGGTCTTGCCGTGGCCGGCCTTACCCCGCACGGCGAGCCACTCGCCCGCCCTGATCTCCAGGTCCAGGTCGCGGAGTGCGGGATCTCACGGCCGCCCTTGCGGTGGACCTTGCTCACCCCGGCCAGCCGGTACATGGGGGCTTCCGGCTCGATTCTGACGTTCACGACAGCCTCCTCAGGCGACCCGGGCCAGCGCCGCGGCCGGCCGGGCCGCCCGCCAACCGCCGAACGATCCTGCCAGCAGCCCTCCGGCCACGACGAGCAGCACGGCGAGGATGATCGCGCCGAGGGGCACCGAGGCGGACAGGGCACCGCGATGGTGGTGGCGTGGCTGGCCGCCGCCCCGGTGATCTCGGTGGCCGTCGCCGCCCCGGTGATCTCGGTGGCCGTCGCCGCCCCGGTGATCTCGGTGGCCGTCGCCGCCCCGGTGATCTCGGTGGCCGTCGGCGCGCTGAGCGCGCCCTGATTCCGGGTCTATGTGGCCGACCGTTGCACGGAGGTTACACGGCCGGGGCCAGCGTGATTCCCGGGTCTTGTGTGCTGTAACTGGCGTGCAACCCCGCGGCGGGCACAGTGAGTGGCGACCGCGAAGGAGGATGCACGCTGATGGAACTCGACGACGGCGAGTGGATACGCGACGAGGCGGCATGCGCGGGCGAGGCGGCGGGCGTGGACCGGCAGGTTGGCGCCTGGGTTGCCTGGGCTGTCCGGCAACGGGAACGGCCCGCTGCGGCAGCTCCTCACCAGCCGGGTTCTGGGCGGTCAGCGGTGCGTCCATCACCATCGGCGGTGACGGGGCCTCGGTAACGGCCGCCGTCACCGCCACCACCACCGTCACCGGAAAGGTTCACAGCATCGGCGGCGTCAAGGTCGGCGACGAGGTCTCCGCCCAGATCAGCAGCACCGCCAGCCACCTGACCGCCACCGCCATCCAGGACCCGGCCGATAACTCCAGCACCTCGTGATACCCGGCTCACGCCGTCCTCAGCTAGTCGGCCTAGATGCCCAGCGCCGAGCGCCCGGCGCCGAGACGAGGGCTCGCCCGATGGCTGTAGGTGCGACTATGGCTCACATCGACGGTATTGAGGCCCGCGCGATGATACTCACGCGCTGTGTGGTGCACGAGCGCCCCGTGATGTGCCGCCTCGCTAAAAGATCTGGGAGTATTCGGGCTCCTGGGAGAGTTTTGTGCATCATAGTCCCCCTAATTCTCCCAGAAACCCGAATCCTCCCCGATAAATCATACGTATATCGAAATGGTGAGCGCATAACGCACGGATGAGAATATTGAGGTCAGTGGGACATCCAGGCAGCCTGGCGTTGGTGGGCTGGGTACTGCAGGACAAGGCGTGTAACCGGGGTGCAACCGAGGGCGGGGCATCATGGGAGGGGTGCCCCTTGGCGCTCTGGGGCAGCGGCTGGCGGCAGCGGGCGGGCGGCAGCAGGCGGGCGGCAGCGGCCGAGCGGCTGGTGCGCTGGCGGAGGGCCGGGTCGAGGCGCTGGCGTGAGAGCCAGGTGCAGGCGGAGGGCCGGGTCGAGGCGCTGGCGTGAGAGCCAGGTGCAGGCGGAGGGCCGGGTCGAGGCGCTGGCGTGAGGTCCGGGCGGCGCAGAATGAAACATGCCCTTCGTCGCGTTCGTGGTCAACCGGACGCTGCTGCGCGACCCGCGGAGGTTCCTACGGCGCTGCCAGCTGGCGGCCGATGACCGCGGCTGGAAACCGTGGTTCGCGCCGACCAGCGAGGCCGAAGACGGCCTGGCGCTGACCCGCCGCGCGGTGGCCGACGGGGCGAGCCTGGTGTTCGCGGCCGGCGGTGACGGCACCGTGCGGGCCTGCGCCGAGGCGCTGGCGGGCACCGGGGTGCCGCTGGCGATCGTGCCGCTCGGCACGGCGAACCTGACCGCGCGGGCACTGGGCGTGCCGGCCAGGGCCGACCGGGCGGTGGACGCGGGCTTCGACGGCCGTGACCGCCGGATCGACCTGGCCCGGATAGACGGGGCGAGCGGGGGCGAGGCGGAAGGGGGCGTGACCAGCTTCGCCGCCATGGCGGGGATCGGCCTGGACGCCGTCGTCGTGGCGGCGGCCGGCGAGCAGCTCAAGCGGCGGCTCGGCTGGGTCGCCTACGCGGTATCCGGCCTGGCCCGGCTGTCGATGCCGCCGCGCGACTTCACCGTGCGCCTCGACGACGCCGAGCCGCTGCGGCGGCGGGCGCGGTGCGTGGTGGTGGCCAACGCCGGCCTGCTGCCGGGCGGATTCACCCTGCTGCCCTGGGCCAGGCTCGATGACGGGCTGCTCGACGTGGGCATCCTCGCGCCGTCGGGCACCTGGGGCTGGATGCGGGTAGCCGGCCGGATGCTGGCCCGCGACCGGCGCGAGGACCGCGCGCTCGAGCGGTCCCAGGCGCACCGCGTCCAGATCAGTGCGGACGTCGACCTGCCGCGGCAGGTCGACGGCGAGATCGTCGCGCCCGCACACACGCTCAGCGTCTCGGTGTGCCCCGGCGTCCTGCTGGTACGGCAACCAAAGTGAGGACAGGATACGTTTGTGCCGATACGTATCCCGCTGAGCCTGGCCTGCGGAGCCCTCCGACCGGACCGTCGCGCTGGCCCGCGGGGACATCGCGCCCGAGGGGGATCGACCTGACCTACCTGGCGCTGCCGGATGAGCTGTTCGCCCCCGAAACCCTCGAGGCTTACCTGATCTGAGCCAGGGCCGCGGTCTCGACGCCGGCCGCGCGCAGCCGGGCGGCGTTGCGCTGATCCAGGGCGGCGTAGGCGCGGACTTCTTCTTCGTACGGCTCCCGCGCCGCGCTCTGTCCCCGGATCCGGCCGGACGGGTCGATCTCGGCGCGGTAGACGAACGTGGCGTTGCCCTCCAGGACCGGGTGCCAGTGGTCCTGGCGGTGCTGTCCCCGGGGCGCCAGCAGCGAGACCGTGGCCGTCCCGCCGGCATTGCGGACGACGACCCTGCGCTCGGGATCGATCCGGCCGGTGCGGGAGTAGACGGCGCGGGAGGCGGCCATCCCGGAGCCGCACGAGGCGGTGAGCCCGGCGCCGCGCTCGAACGTCCGGACGAAGACCTCGGCGGGCTCGAGCGGGAGCAACACCGACAGGTTCGCCCCGGCCGGGAACACGTCCGCGCGGGTGGCCACCCGCTCCCCCATCGCGATCAGCTCGGACTCGACGTACTTGTCGATGACGGCGACCAGGTGGGGGTTGCCGATGGTGACGGCGGTGAACTCCAGTGCCGGGTCGAGCTCGGGCAGGCGGCCCTGCGTCAGCGGGTTGCGGCCGGCCACCACGGGGGTCTTCGGAGCGAATTCGACCGCGGGATGCTCGAGGCTGATCTGACGGACGCCCTCTTCGGTGCTGGCCACGCGGCGGACCGTGTACTGCGCCCCGCCGCTGCCGATCACCGCGGCGTCGGCGCCGCGCCGGTCCAGGATGACCCGGCCCAGGCAGCGCATGCCGTTCCCGCAGAACTCCGCGGACGAGCCGTCCGGGTTGAAGAACCAGGCCTGCGCGACGTCCGGGGCCGCGTCGTAGAAGTAGAACACCGTCCGCGCCGAACGGGCCGCCCCGATCGCACAGGCGGCGGACGAAGCCGCGCAGGTCATCACCGGAGGCGAAGTCGTGCGGAGTCATCGCGGCAACGAAGATGTCGTTCTTCGAGCCGTGCGCGTTCAGGATCTCGGCCATCGGAGTCAGCTTATCCGCGCGAACGGGGTCGCACCGTCAGGCGCTGAAGGCGTCCTGCCAGGGGGCGGTGGCCCAGGCCGTGGTGCCAGGCAGCGCCGGGCCGCCCGTGCCGGCCGGGCCGAACGCCGGATAGGTGGAAAACCGCATCCCCTCGGCATAGTTCCGCAGCGCCACCCGGGACCGGTCGAGCATGTTGGTGGGCAGGTTCTCCACACCGAACCAGCGCGCGCCGGGTGAGGCGTGCTCGCCCTGCCAGCCGGACACGGTCAGGAAGAAGGCGATGCGCCCGCTGCCCGATACGTCGTGCATGACATGCGCGAGCGACACGTTCCCGGCGCTGATGGTGATCCCGGCTTCGTCCGAGGCGACCCGGATGGCGGTTTCTACGATCGTCTCCCGGTCGGCCAGCTGGCCCGTCGGCGGCTCGTACGCCCCGTCGCCGTAACCGGTATTGGCCCGCTCCCGCAGCAGGATGCGTCCGTTGCTCAGCAGCAAGAGGATGACATCCACGACGACCCTGCGGCGATGCTGAACCTCTGCAGCGATCGCGGTGTCGCCGGCACCGCCCATGGTGAGCCTGCTCATAGTGACCGCCTCGCCGCGCGCCCCTACCCCAACCCCTACCTGGGCCCCTGCCCGGCGCATATAAGTCCCACACGCACTGCCCAGGCAAGAGCACGCTACCTCCGCACGTCTGTGGATCGCCATGTGCACAAGGCTGGCCAGCCTGTGGACGAGGCGGGGAAAACGATCTACCCGCTGTGGACACGGGCGCGGTCTGGCCTTGACAAGCGGGCAACGACAGCTGTGGAGAACCAGCCGGCCATGTGGACGAGCAAAGGCGAGAATAGTTGAAACCACCGGCGGGCGCCAGCATCGCCTGGGTGAACGACACTGCCCGGGGTAACTCCATCGCGATGCGCGACCCGGAGGGCAACGAATTCTGCGTCAGCTGACCGCCGCGGGCGGCATTGGTCTTAAATAAGCGCATTGATTTCGGCGCGCGACGCCACAGAATTGCATAGCGGATTTTTACGGACACGCTGGGCGGCGTGGCTCACACCGGGCGGCTTGAGTCGGCCCTATCTCGGGTTCATAACAAAGGGGCACAGGGCAGGTGCGCTCCCTACCGAGGGCGTGAGGTCGCGACGAGCCACGATGGCCTCATTTGAAGCCCCATTCAGGGCTTTATCCGACCTTTTCGCACATATAGCCATGCCCGAGAATAACCACTAGCATTCCTTTACCGGACTGTCGTGCACGTGCAGAACGGTACCGGCCGTCACCTCTTGAGCCCTCGGCGAGTGTGCCGGGGGCCGACGGGCGGGATCGCGTTCGTTGCGGGTGGCCATGATGGCGGGTAGCGGCGACTCGCGGGAAAACGGTGGAGCGGCCACGTCCGGACCTCCGGCCTGGCCGCCGAGGGCAATGCGGGAGAGGCTGTCAACGTGGTTGCGGAGCGGACCGGAACGCCGCCGCATTCTCAGGTCAAGCTGTCAGGGATCATCCCGCCGCTCGCTGACTCGTTTCACCAGCGCCCGGAAACGGGACTCGACCTGCGGGCGGGCCTGTATCCGGGCGACACCGTGGTACTCACCCACGGCGAGGAAACCGCCGCCGCGCCCGCGGCCCAGGGCGGCACCGGCAAGACACAGCTCGCGGTGGCGTTCACCCACGCGCTGTGGGGCGCCCGCGCCATCGACGCGCTGGTCTGGGTCTCGGCGACCAGCCGGGAGGCGATCATCACCGGCTTGGCGCAGGCGGCCATCACGGTCGGCGCGGCCGAGGCGGCGCTGTCCGCCGAGGCCGCCGCGGACCGCTTTATCAGCTGGCTGGCCCACACCAGGCGCCCGTGGGCGCTGATCCTGGACGACCTGGTCAGCCTGGCCGACCTGGAGAACCTCTGGCCCGCGGGACCGGCCGGCCAGGTCGTCATCACCACCCGGCTGCCGCAGACCGCCTTCCGGGCGGCGCCCAGCCAGGCCCCCGCCACGGTGACCGGGCCGCGGATCGCCCCGGTCGGCGGGTTCAGCCGCCGCGAGGTGCTCGCGTACCTGAGCGCCCGGCTTACCGACTATCCCGACCAGCGGGCCGAGACGCTCGAGCTGGGGGAAGACCTGGACGGGCTGCCGCTCGGGCTGGCCCAGGCCGCCGCCGTGATGACCGTGGACCGGCTGGGGTGCCCGGAGTACCGCAGCCGGTTCGGCGAACGGCGCGAGCACATGTCCGCGATGCGGGTCGACGGCGCCTCTCCCGCAGTGCTGGCCACCTGGTCGCTGGCCGCTGAGTGCGCGCACCAGCTGCCGCCCGCGGGCGTGGCCTGGCCGGCCCTGGCCCTGGCCGCCATGCTCGATCCGAACGGGATTCCCGGCGCCGTGCTGACCAGCCCAGCCGGGTGCGCCTACATCGCCGGCCGGCCGAGCGCCGGGGATGCGGCCGACCAGACCCTGGTCCGCGCGGCCATGACCAACCTGGCCCGGGTCGGCTTGATCAGCGTCGACCCGGCCAGCTCGGCCCGGACGGTGCGGCTGCACGCCAGCGTCCAGGCCGCGGTGCGCGCCTACCTGCCGCCCGCGGACTTCGAGCAGGCCGTGCTCGCCGCGGCGGAGGCGCTAGCGCAGACCTGGCCGGAAACCGGCGGCGAGACCCAGGGCCTGCTCAAGCAGGCCCAGCTCGAGCAGGCCCTGCGGGACTGCACAGGCGCGCTGTGGACGGCCGACAGCGCCATCCTGAGTCCGGCCGAGGGCGGCCAGCATGCCCGGCCGGCCCCGTCGGGCGCCGCCGGAGCCCAGGTGAATCAGGTGGCACAGCCGCACCAGACCAAGCTATGGCAGCCGGAAGCCCACCCGGTGCTGTTGCGCAAGGGACTGAGCCTGGAGGCCAGCGGGCTGGCCGAATCGGCCATCACGTACTGGCAGGCCATGCTCATTACCAGCACCAGGCTCCTCGGCAACGCGCACGCCAACGCGATAGCGTCCCGAGACAGGCTGGCCGCCGCCTACGAGTCGGCCGGCCGCTTCGGCGACGCCATCGCGGTGTTCTCCAGCGCGCTGGCTGACCGGGAGCGCAGTCAGGGACCCGAGCACCCCGACACGCTCGCGGCGCGCGGGCGGCTCGCCCACGCCTACTCGAGCGCCGGGCGGCCGGCCGAGGCGATCGCGCTGTACGAGCAGATGGCGGACGGCGCCGACCGCCAGCTCGGTCCCGCGCATCCGGTCACGCTGGCCGCGCGGGCTCACCTGGCGGCCGCCTACCAGGCGGCCGACCGGGGCAAGGAGGCGCTGACCGCCTACCAGATGCTCATGGCCGACTCCGAACGGCTGCTCGGCACGGTGCACCCGAACTCGCTGGCCATCCGGGAAAGCCTGGCCGCCGCCTTCATGGCCGCCGGGCAGCCCAAAGACGCCATCGAGCAATACAAGCGGCTGGTGGCCGACACCGAAGACGCGGGCGGCTCCGATCATCCGGCCGCGATCGCGGCCCGCGCCAGCCTCGCGTCGGCCTATCACCGCGGCGGGAAGCTGAAGGACGCGATCGCGCTCTACCAGCGAGTGCTGGCCGACCGGGAGCGGACCGCCGGGTCCGACCATCCGGACACGATCGCCGCCCGGGCCAACCTGGCCTTCGCCTACCGCAGCGCCGGGCAGTCTCGTGAGGCGATCGCGGCCTATGATCGCGTCCTGGCCGACCGGGAGCGGGTGCAGGGACCCGACCATACCGACACCCGGTCCGCGCGGGCTGCCTTGGCTGCGGCATATCAGCAGGCCAGGCTCAGCGACGCCATCCACCACTACGAGCAGGCGCTGGCCGACAGCGAGCGCATGCTCGGGCCCGCCGATACCGAGACGCTGACCACCCGGTCCAGCCTGGCCGCGGCTCACTTCGCGGACGGGCAGCCGATGGAGGCCATCGCGCTGCTGCAGCGGACCCTGGCCGACGCTGAGCGTTACCTCGGCCCCGACCACCCGATGACCAGGACCGCACGCGAGAACCTCGAGGCGGCCAGCCGAGCCTGACGGCCGGGCCTCGCGAGGGGACGGGATCCGAATGCTGCGGGACGAGATACGGCTAAAACCGGAAACAGCCGTTTAGCTCGCACTAAAATTGCGGCGCACGCTCAGTACGGAGAGTGTGCAGATAGTTACAATTGTCTGCTAATTGGTCGCATAATGTGACTCAGGAGTCTCCATTTAACCGGAGTAACCCCAAGATCTTGGCGCGGCCGACTGCCACGACCACAGCATCTCGCGCGGTCCTTGCTCGTCTGCTCCGCTCAAGTGGAGACCCCCAAATGTGACTTATCGCGACATATAGCCGTCAAGCGGAGTGCGTGATTATCATGCCATCTACAATCAGGGTCGCGCGGCCACTAGGGACTGTGACCTGAATTATTACCGGATTCAACAGTGCCGGATTCAACAGTGCCGATCCGGCCGGGCGACGAGAAGCGGGGTGAGAAAGGGCTGTCCACCATGGCCGCGCAGCAAGCGAGAACCGCATCCGGGCCGGGGTCGGGGTCCGGAGTGCTGCTGTCGGGAACCGTGCCACCGCTCGCCGACGCCTATTACCCACGCGAGCAGACCGGACCTGACCTGTCCAGTAGCCTGCGCGCCGGGGAGACCGTGGTGCTGGTCCACGGCGGGCAGGGCGACGTGGCGCCGGCCGCCCAGGGCGGCACGGGCAAGACGCAGCTCGCGGTGCAGTTCGCCCACGCCATGTGGAACACCCGGGCGGTGGAGATCCTGGTCTGGGTGACCGCTACCAACTCCGAATCGGTCATCGCCGGCTTCGCCCAGGCGGCGAACACGGTCGACGCCGCCGCGCCAGACGAGGGCGCGGAGGCCGCCGCGGCCCGCTTCGCGTCCTGGCTGGCCCACACCCGGCGCCCGTGGGCGCTGATCATCGACGACCTAGCCGAGCTGAGCGACCTGGAGGAGCTGTGGCCGGCCCATCCGGGCGGGTGCTGATCACGACCAGGCGGCCGGCCACGGCGTTCGAGGGCACGCCAGTCAAGGGAGCCGAGGGCAGCCAGCTGCGGGTCGTCCCCGTGCCCGGGCTGAGCCGGCGCGAGGCCATGGACTATGTCGCCTCCCGGCTCACCGACTATCCCGACCAGCGGATTGAGGCGCTGGACCTGGGCGAGGACCTCGACGGTCTGCCGCTCGGGCTGGCCCAGGCCACCGCGGTGATGAGCGCTCGCAGGCAGGGCTGCCGGGAGTACCGCACGCTGCTGGCCGAGCGAGTCCGGCACATGCCGGCCGTGGACGGCGTTTCCGCGGCGGTCCTGGCCACCTGGTCCATCGCCGCGGAGTGCGCACACGAGCTGCCGCCGGCCGGGCTGGCCTGGCCGACGCTGGTGCTGGCGGCCATGCTGGATCACCACGGGGTGCCGGGCGCCGTGCTGACCAGCCCGGCCGCCTGCGGTTACATCGCCGGCCGGCCGAGCTCCGCGGACGCGGCCGACCAGAACATGGTGCGCGCCGCCATCAACAACCTGGCCCAGGCCGGCCTGGTCACCATCGATCCGGCCAGCCCGGCGCGCACCGTGCAGATGCACGCCAGCGTGCAGACCGCCGTGCGCGCCTACCTGCCGGCCGCTGAACTCGGGCCGGTCGTGACCGCCGCCGCGGACGCGCTGCTGGAAACCTGGCCGGACGGCCCGGGGCAGGCTCAGCTCGAGCGGGCCCAGCTCAAGCAGCCCCTGCTCAAGCAGCCCCTGCTCGAGCAGGCGCTGCGGGACTGCGCCGCGGCGCTGCGGGCCGCCGACAACGGGACGCTGTGGCAGCCGGAGGCCCATCCGCTGCTGTTCCGTGCCGGCCTGTCGCTTGAGCACGCCAGGCTGTCCCACGCGGCCATCACCTACTGGGAGTCGATGGTGGCCACGAGCACCCGGCTGCTCGGTCCCGCCCACGCCAACGCCGTGATGGCCAGAGACAGGCTCGCCGCCGCCTACGAGTCGGCCGGCAAGTCCGCCGACGCCATCGCGGTGTTTGCGGCCGCTCTCGCGGACCGGGCGCAGAGCCAGGGGCCCGAGCACGCCGAGACCATCGCGGCCCGCAGTCACCTGGCCCACGCCTATCAGTCGGCCGGCCGACCCGCCGACGCCATCACCCTGTACGAGCGCACGGTGGCCCACTCCGGGCAGATGCTCGGCCCGGTCCACCCGGTCACCCTGGACGCCCGGGCCAGCCTGGCCGAGACGTACCAGGCGGCGGGAAGCCCCCGGGAGGCGATCGCCACCTACGAGCGGCTCATCGCCGACACCGAAGGCCAGCTCGGCGCCGGCCACCCCGCCACGCTGAGCGCGCGCGCCCGGCTGGGCGCCGCCTACGCGGCCAACGGCCAGGCGAAGGAGGCGGTCACGCAGTACGGGCGGGCGCTGACGGACCAGGAGCGGATGCGCGGGCGGGACCATCCGGACACCATCGCGGCGCGGGCCAGCCTCGCCTCGGCGTTCCGCGCCGCCGGAAAGCAGAAGGACGCGATCGCACAGTACGAACGGGTGGTCGCCGACCGCGAGCGGGTCCAGGGCACCGACCACCCGGACACGATCGCGGCCCGCGCCAACCTGGCTTACGCCTACCGCAGCGCGGGGCGGATGCGCGACGCCGTCCCGCTGTACGAGCGCACTCTCGCCGACCGGACGCGAGTCCAGGGGCCGGACCACCGGGACACCCTGACCGCGCGCTCCAACCTGGCGGCCTGCTATCAGCAAGCCCGCCGGATGGCCGACGCCATCTCGCAGTACGAGCGCGCGCTGGCCGACAGCGAGCGAATGCTCGGGGAGGGCCACATCGAGACGCTGACCACCCGGTGCAACCTCGCCACCGCCTACTACACGGCCGGGCGGCTCACCGATGTCGTCGCGGTCTTGCAGCGGGCCCTCACCGACTGCGAGCGTTACCTAGGAGCGGACCATCAGATGACCCAGACCGTGCGCGAGAACCTCGACGCCGCCACCCAGGCCTGACGGCGCTCCCCCGCGAGCCGAAGGGGCGCGGCACTGCCTGGACCGAGGAGCGACACAGGAGCGACGAGGGAAGGCGGCGCCTCGAAAGCGGACCGGAGGCGTGCGGAAACACAGAGAACGAGCGACGATGGAAGGCAGCGCCTCAAGGGCGCCCCCGAAGCGAGTGGGAGGACAGAGTAGCCATGGCACCCCATACCTACGACTTCGTCATCGTCGGCGGCGGTTCCGCGGGCAGCGCCCTGGGCAACCGGCTGTCCGCCGACCCGGGCGCGCGGGTGCTCGTGCTCGAGGCGGGGCGCCCGGACTACATCTGGGACCCGTTCATCCACATGCCCGCCGCGCTCACCTTCCCGATCGGCAGCCGCTTCTACGACTGGAAGTACGAAAGCGAGCCGGAGCCGCAGCTGAACGGGCGGCGCATCTATCACGCCCGGGGAAAGGTCCTAGGCGGGTCGAGCAGCATCAACGGAATGATCTTCCAGCGCGGCAACCCGCTGGACTACGAGCGCTGGGCGGCCGACGCGGGCATGGCCGAGTGGGATTACGCGCACTGCCTGCCGTACTTCAAGCGGATGGAGAACTGCCTGGCCGCCGACGCGAACGATCCGTTCCGCGGGCACACCGGGCCGCTGGTGCTCGAGCGCGGGCCGGCCACCAGCCCGCTGTTCAGGGCGTTCTTCGCCGCCGTGCAGCAGGCCGGCTACCAGCTCACCGACGACGTGAACGGCTACCGGCAGGAGGGCTTCAACGCCTTCGACCGGAACATCCACCGGGGCCGGCGGCTGTCCGCCGCGCGCGCCTACCTGTATCCGGTGATGCGCCGGCCCAACCTGACCGTGGCCTGCCGCGCCTTCGCCACGAAGATCATCTTCGACGGGACGCGCGCGGTCGGCGTCGAGTTCCGCCACGAGGGGAAGGTCAAGCGGGTCCGGTCCGCCGAGCTCATCTTGTCCGGCGGGGCGATCAACTCCCCGCAGCTGCTGCAGCTGTCCGGCGTCGGCCAGGCCGGGGAGCTCTCCGGGCTCGGCATCGACGTGGTCGCCGACCTGCCAGGCGTGGGCGAGAACCTGCAGGACCACCTGGAGGTGTACGTCCAGTACGGCTCGAAGCTGCCGGTCTCGGTCGCGCCCGCGCTCAAGTACCGCAACCGCCCCATGGTCGGCGCGAAGTGGCTGTTCGGGCGGACCGGGCCTGGCGCCACCAACCACTTCGAGGGCGGCGGCTTCGCCCGCAGTAACGACGAGGTGGTCTACCCCAACCTGATGTTCCACTTCCTGCCCATCGCGATCCGCTACGACGGCTCGTCGCCCGCGGGCGGACACGGCTACCAGGTGCACATCGGCCCGATGTACTCCGACTCCCGCGGCACCTGCAAGATCACCTCGCGCGACCCGAAGGTGCACCCCGCACTTCGGTTCAACTACCTGTCCACGCCGACCGACCGGCGGGAGTGGGTGGAGGCGATCCAGATCGCCAGGAAGATCCTGACCCAGCCCGCCTTCGACGACTACAACGCGGGCGAGCTGTCGCCCGGCCCGTCGGTGCACACCGAGGAGGAGATCCTGGCCTGGGTGGCCAGGGACGCCGAGACAGCGCTGCACCCGTCCTGCACGGCAAAGATGGGCACCGACCCGATGGCGGTGACCGACCCGGCGTCCCTGCGGGTGCACGGATTGCAGGGACTGCGGGTCGTCGATGCCTCGGTCATGCCGTACGTCACCAACGGCAACATATACGCGCCGGTGATGATGGTGGCCGAGAAGGCGGCCGACCTGATACTGGGCAATACGCCGCTGCCGGCGGAGCCGGTGGAGTTCTTCCGCCGGGACCGCGATGTGGTGGCGGCAGGCGAAGGCCAGGTCCGTTCGGATGATTAAAAGATCATTTGTACGGCCGAACGGACTCGGTGCTCGCCCCGGTAGAGCCGGCCAATCTTTTCCGGGGATCGCCCCTGGCGGCGCAGAGCCCCATAACGTGGGATTCTTCACCAGAAAACTAGACAGACCAGCTATCACGTCACCATGATCTAACTGGCACGGGGTAATGACGAGGAGCGACCTGGCATGACCACAGCAAACGAGGCTCTCGGCGGCCCAGGGGGGAACGCCACAAGCGACCCGCTGCCCGAGGCGACCGGCCTGGTGCGCGGCGCGGCGCAGGCAGGCTACCAGCTCAAGATCCTCGGCGGCCTCGGGGTCCGGGTGCTGTGCCCCGATTTCCCGCCCCGGCTGCGCGCCGGGCAGGACATCGACCTGGCCTGCCTGGGCAAGGGCCGGCGCAAGGTGGCCGCGCACCTGGAAAGCGCGGGCTGTGAGCCCGACCGCCGGTTCAACAACCTGAACGGGGACCGGCAGATGTACTTCACCGCCCCGTCCGGGCGGCCCGTTGACGTCATGGTGGACCGGCTGTCGATGTGCCACACGCTGGAGTTCAAGCCCTCTTTCGACTCCCCTTCGATGACCCTTGACCCCGCTGACCTGCTGCTTTCCAAGCTGCAGATCGTCGAGCTCAACGCCAAGGACGCGCACGACATCTTCCACCTGCTGTCCGGGCTGCGGGTGGGCCGGGATGCCGCCCGCCCGTCCATCGACCCCGACCGGTTCGGCGCGGTGCTCGCCGCCGACTGGGGCTGGTGGCGGACCGTGACGAGCAACCTGGCCAAGCTGCCGGACCTGCTCTCTTCCCAGCCTGGCCTAGTGCCGCCGTACCCGCGGTTCGACGCCGTGACCCAGGCGAAGCAACTGCACGAGGTCGCCCACACGGTACCGAAGGGGTTCAAGTGGAAGCTGAGGGCCAACGTGGGCGACCGGGTCCGCTGGTATGAACTACCCGAAGAAGTGGACCACTGATCTGGTCTTGGCATCACTGAGCGATCAAAATGGAAGGCGCCTGAGGCCGCAATGAAAATCTTCTTCGCCACGGACATCCATGGTTCCGAGATCTGCTGGCGAAAATTCCTCAACGCCGCTGCCTTCTACAAGGCCGACATGGTGGTGCTCGGCGGGGACGTGACCGGCAAGGTGCTGGTGCCGGTCCTGGCCATGCCCGGCTACTGGGAAGTGTCGTTCGGCGGCCAGCGGCTGCGTCTTGAGACGAAGACCGAACTCGACGAGATTCAGCGCAAGATCCGCGACCGCGGGTCCTACCCTGCCGTGATGTCTCCCGACGAGCTCGACGCGCTGAGCGAACAGGACGGTTCGGTCGACCGCAGGTTCACCCTGGAGATGACCCGCGGCCTGGACCGGTGGCTCGACATGGCCGACGGCAAGCTGCGCGGCGGCGAGATCCCGTGCATCCTCAACGGCGGCAACGACGACATCTGGGAGATCGACGACATCATCGAGGCCTCGCCCTGCGTCAGCTTCGCCGAGAGCAAGGTGCTCGACATCGGCGGCTTCTCCCTGGCCTCGATGGGCTGGACCAACCCGACGCCGTGGAACACCTTCCGCGAGGCGCCCGAGGACGTGCTCGCCACCAAGATCGACGCGGTGGTCTCGCAGATCCCGGACATGGGCCGGGCGGTGTTCAACTTCCACGCCCCGCCGTACGGCACGGGCCTTGACGAGGCGCCGGCGCTGGACGAGAACATGCGGCCGACACATGGCGGCGCGGTCATGAAGCCGGTCGGCTCCAAGGCGGTCAGGGAAGCCATCCTCAAGTACGAGCCGGTGCTTTCGGTGCACGGGCACATCCACGAAAGCCGGGGCGTGTGCAAACTCGGCCGGACCCTGTCCATGAATCCCGGCAGTTCCTACACTGACGGCGTACTGCAGGGCGCGGTGCTCGACCTGAACGAGAAGAAGGGGAAAGTCGCCAAGTACATACTCGTGAACGGCTGAGGCCCCCGCACAGCTGAACATCCGCAGGCGTCTTAGCCAGCGAGAAATAGCGGAGTGTAAGTCCTCAACTTCATAAACGGGAGTACCGGAGGCCACTAAGGGCCCTATATTAACGCCAGATGAACACATGCACACCAGATGTAGCCTTCTCACGTCGTCCAATCCGACAAAAATGGATAAATCAGGCTAACCGGAGGGATACATAATGACGGCAGGAGCACTCGGGGAGGAAAGACCGACTCTCTTCCTCCGTAAGGCGACGGGCCTGGTCCGCGGCTGGTCGGTCAGGGACTCGCTGATCTACGCGTGCCTGGCGACCAACTTCGTGACGCTCGGCATCTACGAGTTCACCTTCGCCGGGCCGGCGTTCCCGAAGGGCCAGCTCATAACGGCGGTGATCATCGGGGGAATCTGGGTTTCGTTCCTGGTGATCGCCTATGCCGGGCTCGTCGTCACCATACCGCGGGCCGGCGGCGATTACGTCTGGCAGACCAGGATCCTGGGCAGCGGCATCGGCTTCGTGATGGCCGCGACCGGCTGGTGGTTCATTCTCTGGCTGTGGGCGCCGATCTACGGCAACATCTTGGCAGTTCAGCTGTTCGAGCCGCTGTGGGCGACGCTCAAGTGGACCTGGCCTGGCGGCGGCTACGCGTGGTTCGGCACGCACAACGGGGTCTTCATCGTGACATTGATCACGATCGCGCTGGCCGGCCTCCTGGTCTCCATCGGCATGGCCGGATACGCGAAGGTCCAGCGCTGGTGCTTCATCGGCGGACTGATCGGCTTCGCCGTCGTGGTGATCCTGCTGCTTTTCAACTCACACGCCAGCTTCGTCAGCTCGTTCAACCTCGAAGCGCACAAGCTCTTCGGCGTCAACAACGCCTACGCGGCCACCAACAAGGCGGCCGCCAAGGCCGGCTACACCACATCGCCGCTCGGCTTCGGCCCGCTCGGGCCGACGATGCTGCTCGTCCCGGCGTTGATGTTCTTCCTCCTGTGGCCGAACTGGGGCACCACCCTGTACGGCGAGGTCCGCGGCGCGAGCGACTTCAAACGGGTGTTCGCCGGCATGTTCTTCGGTCTGTGGACCACGGTCGCCCTCACGATCATCTTCCTGCTGCTGATGGCCAAGACCGTCGGCTGGGGCTTCTACCAGAACCTCAACTCGCTGGACTACAACCTCACCCCGCAGTTCGGCATCTGGCCGTACCCGTTCATGTTCGCGGGCTGGCTGGTGCACAACACCGCCTTCCAGGTGGCCCTGATCCTGGTGCTCAGCCTGTGGTTCTTCGGCTGGGTGGGAACCCTGTTCCTGTCCTCGACCCGGGTCATCTTCGCGGCCGCGTTCGACCGCGTGCTCCCCGACCGGGCTTCTGAGGTCTCGGAGAAGCGCAGGGTGCCGTTCTATTCGCTGCTGCTGATGCTGCTGCCCGCGGTCGGGCTGGCCGCGCTGTACGCGTACAGCTCGACATTCGCGAGCTACACGCTGGACGCCACGCTGGTCATCGCGGTGACCTACCTGTTCAGCGCGATCGCGGTGGTGATCTTGCCGCTGCGCAAGCCGGACCTGTGGTTCGCCTCGCCGGCCAGCAAGGTCAAGGTGCTCGGCGTGCCCATCGTGCCGGTGGCCGGGGTGGTCACGATCGCGCTGCTCGTGTTCAACCTCTACGAGTGGCTGTCGAACGACCTGTACTTCGTGAACAAGCCGGCCTCACTCGTCTACATGGGCTCGATGTACGTGCTGGCCATCGTCATCTTCGTGGGGGCCCGCATCGTCCGCAACCGCCAGGGCATCGACCTGTCCCTGATCAACAAGGAAATCCCGGTCGAGTAGCGCCCGGTTTCATGATCGCGAAGGCTTTGCACCCGGCGGACCCGCTGCGGTAGCAAAGCCTTCGCGATCTTAGCTGTGGGAGTCTCGGATGAGCGAACTGGCGGGGCGGACGTTCCTGGTGACCGGGGGGAACACCGGGATCGGGCGGGCCACGGCGGCCGGGCTGGCCAGCCGGGGCGGCCGGGTGTGGATCGCGGCCAGGTCCCGGGCCAAGGGCGAGGCGGCGGTCGCCGCGATCAAGGCCGAGACCGGCCGCGATTCGGTCTGGTTCCTGCCGCTTGACCTGGCTGACCTGGAATCGGTGCGGGCGTGCGCCACGGCCTTTCTGGCCCTCGGTGAGCCGCTGCACGTGCTGGTGAACAACGCCGGCGTCGGCGGGGCACGCGGCCTGACCAAACAGGGTTTCGAGCTGACGTTCGGGATCAATCATCTCGGTCATTTCGTGCTGACGGACGCCCTGCTCGGCTGCCTGACCGCCAGCGCGCCGGCCCGGGTGGTGACGGTGGCCAGCGACGCTCACTACTCGGCCAAGGGCATCGACTTCGAGGCGCTGCGCCGGCCCACCCGCGGCATCACGGGTTTGCCCGCCTATGCGGTCTCCAAGCTGTGCAACGTGCTGTTCACGCAGGAACTCGCCCGCCGCGTGGCGGGCACCGGGGTGACCACCTACGCGCTGCACCCGGGGGTGGTGGCCTCCGACATCTGGCGGCGGGTGCCGTGGCCCATCCGCCCGATCGTCACCCGGCGCATGCTGTCGGTGACCGAGGGCGCCCAGACATCCCTGTACTGCGCCACCTCGCCGGAGGTGGCGCAGGACAGCGGGCTGTTCTACGACAAGTGCGCCCAGCGCGCGCCGAGCCCGGTGGCGACCCCTGAGCTGGCCGCGGAGCTGTGGAAGCGCAGCGAGGAGTGGGCGGCGCTTTAGGGAGCCGCTACCGGGGCTGGGCGGCGGCAGGCGGCCGTGGCCAGCATGTGCGCCGATGGTTCTGGTGCGGCATGATCGTCTTGGGTAGTGGGCAAGAAACCCGGGTAGCGGTCATGACCATGGAAGCTGGGACATGGATCTTCCTGTCAACCCGCCGGTGGCGCCGATGCTGGCCAAGCCGACCGGCGCCATCCCGAGCGGGGACTACGTATTCGAGCCGAAGTGGGACGGCTTCCGGTCGATCGTGTTCCGCGACGGCGACGAGGTCGAGATCGGCAGCCGGAACGAGCGGCCGATGACGCGCTACTTCCCCGAGCTGGTGGCCGCGATCAAGGCCGAGCTGCCGGAGCGGTGCGTGATCGACGGGGAGATCGTGATCCCCGACGCCGAGGGCAGGCGGCTGGACTTCGAGGCGCTGCAACTGCGCATCCACCCGGCGGCCAGCCGGGTCGAGCTGCTCTCGACCCAGACACCGGGTCATTTCATCGCGTTCGACCTGCTCGCGCTGGGGGATTCCGACTACACCGAACGTCCGTTCGCAGAGCGCCGGGCCGCGCTCGAGGGCGCGCTCGCCGCGGCCGGCTCCTCCATCCACCTGACTCCGACGACCACTGACCGGGAGGTCGCCGCCGGCTGGTTCAGCCAGTTCGAGGGCGCGGGCCTTGACGGGCTGATCGCCAAGCCGGCGAAGGGGATCTACGAGCCGGACAAGCGGGTGATGAAGAAGATCAAGCACGAGCGCACCGCGGATTGCGTGGTGGCCGGCTACCGGGTGCACAAGAGCGGGGAGGACCGCATCGGGTCGGTCCTGCTCGGCCTGTACAAAGACGACGGGAAGCTGGCCAGCGTCGGCGTGATCGGCGCGTTCGGGATGGACAAGCGCAAGGAGCTGTTCACCGAGCTGCAGCCGCTGGTCACCACCTTCGACACGCATCCGTGGAACTGGGCGGAGCACGAGGCGGGCCAGCGGACACCGCGGGCGGCCATGGCCAGTCGGTGGAACGCCGACAAGGACCTGTCGTTCATTCCGCTGCGCCCGGAGCGTGTGGTCGAGGTCCGTTACGACCACATGGAGGGCCCGCGGTTCCGGCATACGGCGCAGTTCGTCCGCTGGCGGCCGGACCGCGAGCCGCGCTCGTGTACCTACGCGCAGCTGGAGGAGCCGGTCAGCTTTAACCTCGCCGAGATCCTGGAGGGCCATCCTTCCGGGAGCCGGCATGGCTGAGCCGAAGATAGTGCTGGAGCTGGCCGGCCGCGAGGTCGCGATCAGCAATCCGAGCAAGGTGTTCTTTCCCCGGGCCGGGATCACCAAGCTGGACATGGTGCGCTACTACCTGGCCGTGGCGCCGGGGGCGCTCGGCGGCGTGCGCGGGCGGCCGATGGCGCTGAAGCGCTTCGTCAACGGTGCCGAGAGCGAGCCGTTCTTCCAGAAGCGGGCGCCGGAGAAACGGCCGGACTGGGTCGGTACCGTCGAGCTCCGCTTTCCCTCCGGCCGCACCGCGGACGAGGTGGTGGTCACCGACGAGGCCGCGCTGGCCTGGGTGATCAACCTCGGCTGCATCGACCTGAACCCGCACCCGGTGCGCGCCGGCGACCTGGACCACCCCGATGAGCTCCGCGTGGACCTGGACCCTGTGCCCGGCGTGCAATGGCCGCAGATCAGGGACGTGGCCCTGGTCGCCAGGGACGTACTGGCGGATTTCGGCCTGACCGGCTGGCCGAAGACCTCCGGGTCGCGCGGCATGCACATCTACGCCCGGATCCAGCCGCGCTGGGAGTTCGGCGAGGTGCGGCGCGCCGCGGTCGCGGTGGCGCGGGAAATCGAGCGGCGGGCGCCCGAGCTGGCCACGTCCAAGTGGTGGAAGGAGGAGCGGCACGGCGTCTTCGTGGACTACAACCAGAACGCCAAGGACCGCACGGTGGCGTCCGCCTATTCGCTCCGCCCGGTCCCAGACGTCCGGGTGTCCACGCCGCTGACCTGGGCAGAGGTGCCGTCATGCGATCCGGCGGAGTACACCATCGGCACCGTCCCGGCGCGGTTCGCCGCCGTCGGGGACCCCTGGGCGGAGATGGACGAGGCGGCCGGATCGCTGGACGGGCTGCTCCAGCTGGCAGCTAGGGACGAGGCGGCGGGCCTGCCCGACGCGCCGTGGCCGCCGCACTACGACAAGCAGGCAGGCGAGGCGCCCCGGGTGCAGCCGTCGAAACGGCGCAGTGCTGACTCGGGGGGGCGACCCCCCGAAACCCCCCGATCACGGGGGGGCTCCCCGCCCCGCCGTACCCCCCCGGCGGGCCGACGGCAGAGCACCAAGCCGCTGATCGAGGTCGCCCGCGCGGCCAGCAAGGACGAGGCGCTGGCCGGGCTGGAACGCTGGAAGGAAAGGCACGCCGCGGTGTGGCCGAAGCTCGAACCGGCCGACGTCCTGGTCGACTCGATGCGCGGCCGCAGCTCGAGCTGGTACCGGATCCGGCTGAACCTGGAGCACGTCCCGGAGGCCGAGCGTCCGCCGCAGGAACCCCTCGAAGTCGACTACGACCCCTGGACGGGCTTCCGGCCGTAGCAGCTCCATGATCACGAAAGATTGACCCCCGTTTTCCGGGGGGCGGGCAAAGTCTTCGCGATCATGGAAATCCGCCGGGCAGGAGGCGGCGGGGGGCACGCGCCGGGCCCGTTCGGGATATTTAGATGTCGACCCAGTCCAGGGTGCGCTGGACGGCCTTGCGCCAGCCGGCATAGCCGTCCGCGCGGCGGTCCGGCGTCCACGACGGTTCCCAGCGCTTGGACTCGCGCCAGTTGGCGCGCAGCTCGGCGGTGTCCCGCCAGAATCCGGTGGCCAGCCCGGCCGCGTAGGCGGCACCGAGCGCGGTGGTCTCGGCCACTACCGGGCGGCTCACTGGCACGCCGACGATGTCCGCTTGCAGCTGCATGCACAGGTCGTTGGCGGTCACCCCGCCGTCCACCTTGAGCACCTCCAGGCGGACGCCGGAATCCTGCTCCATCGCCTCGACCACGTCCCTGGTCTGGTAGGCGATGGCCTCCAGGGTGGCGCGGGCCAGATGCGCGCTGGTATGGAACCTGGACAGCCCGACGATCGCGCCGCGCGCGTCGGCCCGCCAGTACGGCGCGAACAACCCGGAAAAGGCCGGCACGAAATAGACGCCGTCGGTGTCGTCCACCTGGGCGGCGAGTGTCTCGCTCTGCGCCGCGGCGCTGATGATGCCGAGCTGGTCGCGCAGCCACTGCACGGCTGAGCCGGTCACCGCGATCGAGCCCTCTAGGGCGAAGACGGCGGGCTCCGCGCCGAACTTGAAGCAGACCGTGGTGAGCAGGCCGCTCTTGGAGCGGACGATGTCCGGCCCGGTGTTCAGCAGCAGGAAGTTACCCGTGCCGTAGGTATTCTTCGCCTCGCCGGGAGCCAGGCAGACCTGCCCGACGGTGGCCGCCTGCTGGTCGCCCAGGGCGCCGGTGATCGGCAGCTGGCCGCCGAACGGCCCCCCAGGCGACGTCATCCCGTAGGGTTCGGGCGTCGACGACGGCAGGATCCGGGGCAGCATCTGCCGCGGCACCGCGAAGAAGCCGAGCAGCTCGTCGTCCCAGTCGAGGGTCTGAAGGTTCATCAGCATGGTGCGGCTGGCGTTGGTGACGTCGGTGACGTGGACGCCGCCCGAGACGCCGCCGGTCAGGTTCCACAGCAGCCAGGTGTCCACCGTGCCGAAGATGGCGTCGCCCCGCTCGGCGTCGGCCCGCAGGCCGTCGATGCTGGCGAGCATCCACTGCAGCTTGCCGCCGGAAAAGTAGGTGGCCGGCGGCAGGCCGGCCTTGTGCCTGATCACGTCGCCGCGGCCGTCCCGGTCCAGGGCAGAGGCGATCCGGTCCGTCCTAGTGTCCTGCCACACGATCGCATGGCCGTACGGGCGCCCGGTGCGCCGGTTCCACACCAGCGTGGTCTCCCGCTGGTTGGTCAGGCCGAGCGCGGCCAGGTCGGAGGGGCGCAGGTTCTTCGCGTCCAGCACGGTCATGATGACGGCCGAGGTGCGTTCCCAGATCTCGACCGGGTTGTGCTCCACCCAGCCGGGCCGGGGCATGATCTGCGTGTGCTCCAGCTGGTGCCTGGCCACTTCGGCACCGGAATGGTCGAAGACCATGAACCTCGTGCTCGTGGTGCCCTGATCGATGGCCCCGACGAAATCGGCCACTCCATCTCCCTTTGACGGCAGTTCACCGCCGCGTCACGGTTTGCGGGTAAGTTGACGATGTACATACTCTAGAACTGAGACCATAGCGAAATCTGGGGGATGGGTGATGGCGAGGGGATGGGTGATGGCGAGTAACGGCGCTCTCGATGCCCGCGACCGCAGTGCGATGCTCAGCCGGCTGGCGACCGAGCGGTTCGACGTGCTGGTCATCGGCGGCGGCATCACGGGCGCCGGGACGGCCCTGGACGCGGCGTCCCGGGGCCTGCGAGTGGCCCTGGTAGAGGCGCGTGACCTGGCCTCGGGCACCTCGAGCCGGTCCAGCAAGCTCATCCACGGCGGGCTGCGGTACCTGGAGCAGTTCGACTTCAAGCTCGTCTACGAGGCGCTGCGAGAACGCGACCTGCTCGTGTCCAAGCTCGCCCCGCACCTGGTCAAGCCGGTTTCCTTCATGTACCCGCTGTACAAGAAGGTGGTCGAACGTCCCTACGTGGGGGCCGGCCTGGTCTTGTACGACTCGATGGAGGGAACCCGCAGGCCGGTGCCGCGGCACCGGCACCTGACCGCCCGCGGCGCGCTGAAACGCGCCCCCGCGCTATCCCCTGAGCGCCTGGCTGGCGCCATGCTGTACTACGACGCGCAGGTCGACGACGCGCGGCACACGCTGACCGTGGCCCGGACCGCGGCGGCGCACAGCGCGGTCGTCACCACCCGGGTCAGCGCGATCGGGATGGTCCGCAGCCCGGACGAGACGCGGGTAACCGGCGCCCGGGTGCGCGACGAGGAGTCCGGGCGCGAGATCACGGTGACGGCCGAGGTCGTGGTGGTCTGCGCCGGGGTGTGGACCGATCTGGTGCACGAGCTGGCGGGAGTGCAGGCCGGCTACCGGGTCCGGATGTCCAAGGGCGTGCACATCGTGGTGCCGCGGGACGCGGTGGACGCGAACACCGGGATGATCGTGCGGACCGACAAGAGCGTGCTGTTCTTCATCCCGTGGGCGGAGCACTGGATCGTCGGCACCACCGACACCGACTGGGCCGGGGACCGGGCCGAGCCCGCGCCCACCGAGGAGGACATCGAGTACATCCTCGGTGCCGCGAACCGGGTGCTGGCCAAGCCGCTGACCCGTGCCGACGTCGTCGGGGTATACGCCGGCCTGCGGCCGCTGATCGATCCGAGCGAGCGGAACGGCTCCAAGCCCACCACCAAGCTGTCCCGGGAGCACGTGGTCGACGTACCGATCCCGGGCCTGGCCAGCATCGCGGGCGGCAAGTTCACCACCTACCGGCTGATGGCGCGTGACGTGGTGGACGCCGCCGTGGCCGACTTCGACCGCGAGGTGCCCGGGTCGGTCACCGACCAGGTGCCGCTGCTCGGCGCGGACGGGCTGGCCGCGGTACAGGCCGCAGCTCGAAGGCTCGCCGAGGATTACAGTGTTCCCCGCGCGGCGGTCGAGCATCTGCTCGGCCGGTACGGGACGCTCACCGAGGAAGTGCTCAACCTGATCCGGGCCGACCCCGGCCTGGGCCGCCCGCTGGCCGAGGGCCATCCCTACCTGCGCGCGGAGGTTGCCTACGCGGTCACCCACGAGGACGCCCTGCACGTGGAGGACGTGCTCATGCGTCGGACGCGGCTGTTCATCGAGTCGGCGGACTCGGGCGCCGAGGCGGCCGCCGACGTCAGCACGATCATGGGCCGGCTGCTCGGCTGGAGCCGGCGGCGGCGCGCGGCCGAGGCGCGGCGCTACCTCGACCTGGTACAGGCCGAGCAGCCGGTGATGGCCATGGAGCCCGATCCGGTGCCAAGCCAGGCCCTCGCCGCGGCGAGATGAACGCGCAGGGCTCCAGGCGCCTGCTGACCTTCCGGCTGGACCAGGAGCAACGGCAGCGGCTCAGGGCGCGGCTGGCCCGCGAGGGCCGGACGATGTCCGAGGTGGTGACGCACGGGCTGCGCCAGTACGTGCAGCATGCGCGCCATCGCGACGACCCGGAAACCACGGGCGCGCCGGTACTGCCCGAGCGGATCGCGACCCGGCTGCGCGAGCTCCGCTCCTCCGGGCGCAGCGAACTGCTGTCCGCGACCCTGGCCGCGCTGAACGAAGCGGGCTGGCCGCTGCGCCCGCTCGCCGAAGCCCTGGGCATCAGCCGGCAGGCGGTGCAGGCCCGCGTCCGCCGGCGGGCTTCGGCCCAACTCCGGGAAGCAGAGCTCCGTGAAGCAGAGCTCCGCGAACACGTGGTGGCCTGCGAGCCGCCGCCGCCGTTCCCGCAACGGCGGGTGGCCAGCGCAGCCGGCCTGCGGCCGCACCTGACCATCAAGATCGACCACACGCTGCGCGTGTCGGCGCACCGGGCGGCGGCCGACGAGGGCAGCTCGCTCACCCAGGTGGTGGAGGCCATCCTGGACGGCTACCTCAGGCACGGCATGGCGGACGGGGATCAGGCATCCCGGGAGGCCAGCCGCTCACGGTAGAGCCGCTCACGGTAGGCCGCCACATGCTGGCGGTTGCCGCAGTTGCCGGTATCGCAGTAACGACGGGAGCGGTTCCTGGACAGGTAGTGTCGTTCACATAATCGAGCTTTGGTCATGACATACAGGAGAGCGCCGGTGCCGGTCAGGACGATACCGCCGGTGGCGGCGGCTACGGCCGGGGCGGTCTGCATCTCGAGCTCGGCCGTGCTGATGAAGCTGGCCTCGACCTCGGCCAGCATCACGGCCCTTGGCCGGTGCGCGTTCGCCCTGCCGGTACTCGGCGCCCTGGCGCTGCTCGAGCGCAAGCGCGGAACGCCGCCGATGCCGTCTCGCAGCCGCTGGCTGGCCCGTCTCGCGGGAGTGTTCCTGGCCGCCGACCTCATCTTGTGGAGCCATGCCATCACCGCGATCGGCGCCGGGCTCGGCACCGTGGTGACCAACCTGCAGGTGCTCATCATCTCGCTGCTGGCGTGGCTGATCCTCGGCGAGCGCCCGCGCCGGGCCCTGGTGCTGGCGTCGCCGGTCATGCTCGCAGGCCTGGTCCTGGTGGGCGGGCTGGCTGACGTGGGCGGGACGCATGCCTACGGCACCGATCCGGCCCTGGGCGTGGTGTACGGCGCCGGCGTGGCCATCCTTTACGCCATCTACATCCTGATGCTGCGCCAGGCCACCTCGTCCCCCGGCGCGGGCACGGCCGTGGCCGCGCCGCTTTTCGACGCGACGGTCGGCGCGACAGCCGGCTCGGTGGTGTTCGGATTCGCCCTGCACGACTTCCAGCTGGGGCCGGACCCTTCGCCCTGGCCGACGCTCGGCTGGCTCGCGTTGCTCGCCCTGACCTCCCAGGTCGTCGGCTGGCTGCTGATCACCGTGTCGATGCCGCAGCTGGCCGCGGGGATGATCGGCGCGCTGCTGCTGATCCAGCCCGCCGGATCGGTCGCGCTCAGCTACCTGATCCTGGGTGAGCGGCCCTCGGTGCTCCAGTTGTCCGGGGTGGCGCTCGTGCTGACCGGCGTGCTCGTCGCCGTCAGTGGCAAGGCCACGAAGACGCCCGGCCCCGAGCCCGCCTACGTGCGGCGCAGCACCAGGATCATGCGCCACGCGTCGGCCGCGTCGACGGGCAGGTCGGAGTCGAAGTCGCCGTAGCGGGCCACCAGGTCGAACCCGCCGGCCAGCCTGACCGCGGCGGTCAGCTCGGTTGCGGTCCAGAACCGGTTCGGCACGACATCGGTGACCGTCCGCACTGGGCCGCCGCGCTTGTGGTAGGTGACGCTGACGTGCTCCCTGATGATCTGCGTGACCGGATCGATCGTGTCCTGGGCGCCCCAGCGCACGCTGACCGTGCCACCGCCGACTTCGGTACTCCATTCACTGCTGGTCCGGCGCTCCGCGGCAAAGAAGTCCGCGGGATGCGCGAGCTCCATGATGTACAGGCCGCCAGGGTTGATGTGACGCCCCACCGAGACCAGATGGCGCAGCATGTCCTCGAGCGACATCAGGTGGCACAGCGAGTTGAGCATCGTGACCGCGAGATCGAACCCGCCGGGCAGGCTGAAGTCCCGCATGTCGGCCTGCACCACGGTCAGCCTGGTCCCGGCCGCCTCGGCCAGCTCGCGGGCCCGCGCGCACATCGCCGGGCTGAGGTCGAGCGCGGTGGCCTCGAGTCCCCGGCGGGCCAGATTGCGAGCGTGCTCGGCCGGCCCGGCAGCCAGCTCGAGAACCGACTGCGGCGGGCCGGAATCCGCTGCCCGGTGCCTCCCGGACCACCGGAGCAGCGCATCCACCTCGGCAGGAACGTCACGATAGGCACAGGCAGCCTCATAGAACTCAGGCTCGTCGTATATTCCGGGCACCCGACCATGATGCCCGACACAATTGCTTCTGGGGCACCGGCGCTCGGGCGGTACCTGATCGTGACAGTGCAAACTAACGTGCACTAGCCTCATGCATCGGCCTGCGGCAGACTGTCCGCATGATGACAGAGAGCCAGGCGCTGGAGACCCTCACACGGGAGGACCCGGAAGCGGCCGGCGACGCGAGGGCGGCCCTGGCCTGGCTGACCGGTGACGACGGCCTGGAGACGATCTCACTGCTGCGCCTGCAGGAGTTTCTCTGGTACGCGCTTCCAGTCAAGTGGCCGATGTCAACGTCGGGCCGGGTCGGCGTGGCAAAGGCCCTCGGCCGCCTGTTCCTGCTCGCGGGCCTGGACCGGTACGCCGCGGTGTGTTCTTCGGCGGCCACCGAGAAGATCATCACCGCGTACGCGGACGGGCACGAAGAGGGGATCGCCGCTTACACCGAGGCCATCGAGGAGTCGAACGCGGCGCCACCGGACACCGAACTGCTCGCCTGGGGTTCGGTCATGGGATCACAGGAACGCGCTGCCTACGACGCCTGCGCCGCCGCTCTGGAACTCGCCTTCGCCTCCGGCGAGCTGAGCGTGGGCGCCCGCGGCTGGCGCACCAAGCGCGTGGACATCGTCAACCGCTGGCTGACCGGTCGTCCCGAGCCACCGGCGTCCCCGTCCGCCGACGGGGGTGCAGCCGGGAGCGACACCTGGCTGAGCCGCATCAGCGCCGAGCGCATCGACGCCTGGGCGAACGGCCGGCCGGGTGAGCGGTCGCGGCTGGCCCGCAGCCTGATCCCGAGGCTGCTCGAGCCGCCCGCGGTCCCCGACGACCCGCTGCCCACGCTCGGCTGGCTGCTTAGCCACGCCGACGAGGGCCTGCGCCTCACCGCCCGGTACTACATCGCACCCGCCCTGGTCACTGAGGCGGTCGACACGTTCGGCTGGCGCGATCAGCTCGTCGGCACGCTCCGCCAGGAACTCGACGTGTTTCCGCTGCACACGCTGCGCGGCATGGCGCAGACCGAGATGGGAGCCATCCGCCGCAGGAGCACGAGCCTGGTGCTCACCACGACCGGCAAGCTCATGACCGCGGACCCCGCCGCCAGATGGCATATCGGCACGGCCGCGCTGATCGGCCCCGACGACGGCCCGCAGCCGGACTTCTCCGTCGCTGTGCGCGAGGCTGCGCTGCTGGTCATCTTGACCAGCGGGCCGACCGGGTACGACGAGCTGACCAGGGTGCTGACCGATATCCACGGCGTGGAAGGCTGGGCGGCCGGGGCCAGTACCGGGCGGACCGGTGGCAGCCAGCACGGTGGTGACCTGCACGGTGGTGACCTGCACGGTGGTGACCTGCACCGTGGTGACCTGCACCGTGGTGACCTGCACGGTGGCAGCCAGCACAGCAGCGGGCTGGCCAGCGCCGTGCGTACCGAGCTTTACACGTTGCGGCACCGGTTGTGGGCTCTCCACCTGCTCGGCGACGAACGCAGCTTCAGCGCGCCGCTATCGCTGACCGAGACCGGAGTTGCGGCGGCGCTGTCCGCCCTGCTCGCCCGGGCCCTGCGCCCGCGCCACCACCTCGGCCTCGGGTAACGGCGCCCAGGTCAGGGGAAAATAGCCGGTGTAGTTCTCGGCTAGCGTGGTGGCGGCCGCGCGGGACGAGACGACGTAACGCAGCTGGGCGAGCTGCAGGGCAGTCCCGAACTGGTCCGAGTGCGGGTCCACGTGCAGCATCGACGTCATCCACCAGGAAAAATGGGTGGCTCGCCAGACCCGGTTCAGGCAGGTATCGGAGTACGCGTCGGCCAGCCCGGCCTGCCCGTCCCTGAGCAGGCTGGTCAGGGACGCGGCCAGGGCGGTCACATCGGCGAGGGCCATGTTGAGACCCTTGGCCCCGGTAGGCGGCACGATGTGCGCGGCGTCACCCGCCAGGAACAGCCGCCGGTAGCGCATGGGCAAGGCGACGAAGCTGCGCATCGGCGAGATGGCCTTCTCCGTGATCGGGCCTTCCTTCAGATCCCAGCCCGGCACGACAAGCCGGTGCCGCAGCTCGGTCCAGATCCTGTCATCGGACCACCGTTCGATCTTCTCGTCCGCCGGCACCTGCAGGTAGAGCCGGCTGACCTGCGGTGTGCGCATGGTGTGCAGCGCGAAGCCATCCTCGTGCCGGGCGTAGATGAGCTCGTCGGTGGAGGGCGGCACCGTGGCCAGGATGCCGAGCCAGGAGTACGGGTATCCGCGTTCGGCCACCGTCACCAGGCCGGCCGGCATCGAATCGCGGCAGATGCCGTGGAATCCGTCGCAGCCGGCGATAGCGTCGCAGGTGACTTCGTGCCTGGTTCCCGATGCGTCGGTGTACCGGAGCACGGGCTGGTCGGTATCGAGCTCGCCGACCTCGGTGTCGGATACCTCGAACTCGATCATGGCCCCGGCCGCGAGCCTGGCCTTGATCAGGTCCTTGACGATCTCGGTCTGTGCGTAGATCGTCACCCAGCGGCCGCCGGTCAGGTCGCGGAAGTCGAGGTGGTGCCGCTCGCCCTCGAACTGCAAGTAGATCCCGCCGTGTTCGAGGCCTTCGGCGTCCATCCGGCTGCCGAGACCGACGGCGCGGAGGAGTTCCACCGTGCCGGCCTTGAGCAGGCCTGCCCGCTGCCGCGCCTCGCAGTAGGCCCGGCTGCGGTTCTCCACCACGATCGAGTCGATGCCGCGTAGCGCCAGCAGGTGGGAGAGCAGCAGGCCAGCGGGCCCGGCCCCGACGATGCCGACCTGGGTACGTGAACTCAGTGTCATCGCTTTCCCAGGGTAGCCGTCGCGCTATCTGTACGTAAGACGAACGATAGTTCAGAAAGCGAACGGATGATGCCCGGTCTATGATGTCCTGGACCGAGCCAGGAGGCCCCATTGACTGAGAACCAGGAACAAGGTCATGACGGGGACTTCGTCCAGTCACTGGAGCGCGGCCTGTCCGTGATCCGGGCCTTCGACGCGGAGCACCCGAAGCTGACCCTGAGCGAGGTGGCCGCGAGTACCGGACTGAGCCGTGCCGCCGCCCGGAGGTTCCTGCGCACGCTGGTCCAGCTCGGTTACATGCGCAGCGACGGGAGCCGGTTCGCGCTCCGCCCCAAGATCCTCGAACTCGGCTATGCGTACCTGTCCAGCCTGACCCTGCCCGAGGTGGCCATGCCGCACCTGGAGCAGCTAGTGGAGCAGGTACATGAGTCCTCGTCGGTGTCCGAGCTTGACGGGGACGACGTGATCTATATCGCCCGTGTCCCGACCAAGCGGATCATGACCGTGACGATCAGCGTCGGGACCAGGTTCCCGGCCTATGCGACCTCGATGGGCCGGGTGCTGCTCGCCGCGCAGTCCGACGAACGGCTCGATAAGTATCTGGAATCGGCCAGCCTGCGCGGCCTCACCGGGCACACCATCACCAGCGCGACCGCCCTCCGGCGCGAGTTGCGGAAGATCCGGACCCAAGGCTGGGCCCTGGTCGACCAGGAACTCGAGGAGGGGCTGCGGTCGATCGCGGCGCCGATCCGTGATGCCGACGGCCAGGTCATCGCGGCGATCAACGTCTCCACCCACGCCGGCCGGCGGACCCTGAACAGCATCGTGGAGGAACTGCTCCAGCCGCTGCTGGCCACCGCCCGTCGCATCGAGCTTGACCTGACCCGGTCCCGCGCGTCGGTCCGCGCCCGCCCCGACGCCTGACCATTCCGCTTTCGGAAGCACGTGACATCGAGCGGATGAAGGTGCCGCATGAGGGTGACGGTGCCACACTAGCTTCCTATGCGTACGCTCGTCATCGACCATCCCCTGGTCACCCACAAGCTCACCGCCCTGCGTGACGCGGCCAGCGACACCGCCACCTTCCGCAGCCTGACGGCCGAACTGGTGACCTTGCTTGCCTACGAGGCGACTCGTGAGATGCGGGTACAGCCCGTTTCCGTGACCACGCCGGTGGGCGTCGCCCGCGGCGTCAAACTGGCCCGCCCAGTGCCGCTCATCGTGCCCGTGCTGCGGGCCGGCATCGGCATGCTGGACGGCATGACCCGGCTGCTGCCAATGGCCGACGTCGGCTTCGTCGGGCTGCGCCGAGACGAGGAGTCGCTGGTCGCATCGACCTACGCGGATCGGCTGCCGACCGACCTGAGCGGACGGGACACGTTCGTGCTCGACCCGATGCTGGCCACCGGCGGAACGCTCGCCACCGTCATCAGCATGCTCACCAATCGCGGCGCCGCGTCCGTGACCGCGATCTGCCTGCTGGCCGCGCCCGAGGGCCTGCGGCACGTCGAGGAGGCCTTCGCCCTGGAGAGCGCCGAGGAGCCCGCGGTGCGAGTGGTGACCGCGGCCGTCGACGAACGGCTGAACGACCGGGGGTACATCGTGCCCGGGCTCGGCGACGCGGGGGATCGCCTGTTCGGCGAGATCTAACTCCTCGGGCTCAGCTTTGGAGCTCAGCTTTCTCGGGCAGGGCACCGGGCTCTGACGCGGCCATACCGCGGCATCGCCAGGCTTCCGGACTGGCCCCCCACATCCATCGCCGGCGATCCCCTGCCGCCGAGCCCAGCACCCTGCCACTCGTAGCTAATCAGGACTTATCTACCCACGGGTATCCCCGAGTCCGGGGTTACTCCGCGTCCGCCAGGCGGCCAGAATCCGGCCTAGACTAACCAGATCGCGCTCCGTCACGGTTTATCGCAGGCAGGAAACGATGCCACTGAGCACCCACGTCAGCACGGCGTCGGGCCAGAACAGGCTGCTCGCCGAGGGCAGCCGGCTGGTCTTCGGCCGGGGTCCTGACGTCGACCTGATCGTCGCGGCGGGCCGCGGGCTTTCCCGGCGGGCCGGCGTGGTGACCGTCCTGGCGGCCGGCGCCTGGATCGCCAACATCAGCCGTACGCACGCCCTGTACGTCGAGGGCGACGGGTACCAGGTCCGGCTGCCGCGGATGGAAGATGACGGCGAGCCCGCTAACGGCTGGTTCGTGCGTACCGGCCGGGCCTTGGTCGGCTCGCGCACCATGCTCGACGAAGGGCAGTCGCTGGTCGTGACCGTCACACTGGCCGCCGAGGAGACAGCAGGGCCTCGGGCGGCCGGGCGGACCGACGGGACAGCGCTCACGAGAGCCGGGCTAGCCGGGACCGGGCTAGCTGACGAGGCTGACTGGTCCGATGCGGTTGACCGGGTCAACGGGGCCGTTCAGACCGAACTGGAGGACGCCGAGCTGGCCAGCGGGGGGACGCTGCTGCCGTTCTACCTGGACCCGATGACCAAGCTCTTCCTCGTCGCGCTGATCTGGTGCCGCCCATGGCTGCTCGACCCGAGCGCCACCAGGCCGCTGCCGCGCACGCCGGAGATCGCGCGCGGAGCCCTGGAGGTCACCGGTGCCTATCACGAGCTGGAGCGGTTCGAGACCGACCCGGAGTACCGCGACCTGCTCGCGGCCCGCGTGGCCGAGCACATCAAGGTGCTGCGGCGGAAGATCGCCGACCGCGGCCTGGCCGCCGCCGATGTCCGGCTCTCGGACGAGGTGGCCGTCCGCATCCTGATCGAGCACGGCATCATCACCTCCGCCGACCTGAGCCGCCTGGACGACCCGGCCTGGCGCTCCCGCCAGGAAGACCTGTGGTGGACGCAGAGCTGATCATCCGACGAGCGGCGCGCCCTCGGGGATCACAATGAACTCCGTGCTGGTCGTGTGGCCGCCGGATCCCGTCACCTCGACGGTGAACTGCCCCAGCTGCAACGAATTCGAGTACAGCCGGCTAACCGGGATCATGAACGTCCCGTCCGCTGCGGTGACCGGCTTGTCCGGGGACGTAAAGTCGACGATCTGCTTGTTCGACGGGTCAAGCTCGGTGAGCCTGACCGTGAGGGATGAGTGCGGGGCAAAGCCGCCGCCCTCGACGACGAATGCGGTGCTGGGGTAGCCCTGGCTCCGGTTCATGCACACCATCAGCTTGTCACTGGCATTGAGCGGACCACGGCACCTCGTGGGCGGCGGAACCGGCGGTCCCCCCGGGGGACCGCTTGGCGTCGGGCTGCTCGAACTGCTGAGCGAGGCGCCGAGAATGACACCCGCCACGATCAGGGCCGCTCCGACGGAGGCCCATCCGGCCCAGGCCATGTGCGACCTGAGCCACTGCCGCCAGCCGGGCCGGCCTGGACCCGGCGACCTGGCTCCGGGCTTGCGCCGGGAGGCGGGCTTGTAGGAGGCGGGAAGCTCGGTGTAGGAGGCGGAGGTCGCGTCGTCGCCGCGGTCCTCGCCGGGCCCTGCCTCGAGCTGGCCCGAGGCGGCCAGCTGCGGGCTGCGCTGGTACTCCGTGATCAGGGCCATGGCCGCCTGGGGCAGGTAGGAGTGCTCTTCGTCCGGGCCGGCCTGGGCCTCGGTGAAGTCCCCGAGCTGGGCCAGCATCGCCGAGGAGGTCGGACGCTGCCGGGGCACGCGGTGCATGCAGGCGGTGATGAGCTCGGTGAGCTCGCCGGGCAGGCCGGCTAGGTCGGGTTCCTCGGTGGCCAGCCGGGCCAGCACGTCCATCACCGTGGCGCCGGAGTAGGGCGGGTGCCCGGTGGCCGCGAACAGCAGCGTCGCGCCGAGCGAGTACACGTCGCTCGCCACCGACGCCTCGTGGGTGTCCCTGGCCTGCTCGGGCGCCATGTACGCGGGCGTGCCCACAGCTCCGCGCGAGGTGGTGCGGCCCATCCGCTCGGCCGCCCGGGCCACGCCGAAATCGATCACCCGCGGCCCGTCGGGCGCCACCAGGACGTTCGACGGTTTCAGGTCACGGTGCACCAGGCCGGCCCCGTGGATCGACTCCAGCGCCTCCGCGCACCCGGCGGCCAGCCAGCGCACGGTGGTCACCGGCAGCGGGCCGCAGGCCAGCACCAGCCGGGCCAGCGAGGGCGCCGGGACGTACGCCGTGGCCAGCCAGGGCAGGTCGGCCTCTGGGTCGGCCTCGACCACCGCGGCGGTGAAGACGCCGCTCACCTTCCGCGCGGCCGCCACTTCCTGCGCGAACCGGGTGCGGAAGCCGGCTTCCTCAGCCAGCCCGGCCTTGATCGTCTTGACCGCGACCAGCCGTCCGGCGACCGAACGGCCCAGGTACACCTGGCCCATCGACCCCGAGCCAAGGCGCCCGAGCACGACGTACGGCCCGATCCGCTCCGGATCCCATCTGCGCAGTGTTTCCCGGTTAGGCGATGTTTCCCGGTTAGGCGATGTTTCCCGGTTAGGCGATGTTTCCGGGACAGGTGGTTCCCGTTCCGACTGCGGCACTATTTCGGCCCTCCCTGACCCAGGCCGCTCAGAACCAGTGGCCAGGTTCCATCATGCCGAATCGTTCCGTTAATGTGCAGCGCCTTCGTCCGGATTGTTACAGGTGTGGATGGAGAGAAACCAATGCCGTTAGGGATAATTATAGGTTTTAGCCGGAGCGGTGGGCACCGAGCATGCTGACCGGGACCACCGCGTCGCTCATCGCCCGGGCGGTGGCAAACCCCGGTTTGATGACGGTGTTGATGAGGTGCAGCCGTTCGTCGAAACCCGCGAACGCGCTTTTCATCGCGTTGACCGTCAGCCATTCGATGTCGGACCAGCCGTAGCCGAATTCTGTGGCCAGCAAGTGGAACTCCGAGCTCAGCGTGACCTGGCTCATCAGCCGGTTGTCGGTGTTCACCGTCACCCGGAACGCCAGCTGGCGGAGCAGCCGGATCGGGTGCTCGGCGATCGACGGCGCCGCGCCGGTCTGGACGTTCGAGGTCGGGGACATCTCCAGCGGAATCCGGCGGTCGCGGATGTAAGCGGCGAGCCGCCCGAGCCTGACGTTGCCCTCGCTGCTGATCTGGATGTCGTCCACGATGCGGACGCCGTGGCCCAGCCTTTCGGTTCCGCACCACTGCACCGCCTCCCAGATCGACGGCAGGCCGAACGCCTCGCCCGCGTGGATGGTGATGTGGAAGTTCTCCCGCTTGATGTACTGGAACGCGTCCAGGTGCCTGCTCGGCGGCCAGCCCGCCTCGGCGCCCGCGATGTCGAACCCGACCACGCCCTGGTCCCGGTAGCGGACCGCGAGCTCGGCTATCTCCAGCGACCTGGCCGCCGTCCGCATCGCGGTGAGCAGGGCATAGACCGTGATCCTGCGCCCGGCCCTGGCCTGGTTGGCGCTCCCCTGGCGGAAGCCCTCGAGCACCGCCTCGACCACCTCGTCCAGGCTCAGCCCGCGCTCGGTGTGCAGCTCGGGCGCGAACCGTACCTCGGCGTACACCACCCCGTCGGCGGCCAGGTCCTCGGCGCATTCGGCGGCCACCCGGCGCAGCGCGTCGGCGGTCTGCATGACCGCGACCGTGTGCCGGAACGCATCCAGGTAGATCTCGAGGTGACCGCGGTGCGCGCCCTCGGTCAGCTTTCGCGTCAGCTCTTCGGTGTTGTCACCGGGCAGGTCGTGGTAGCCGGTCTCGCGGGCCAGCTCCAGGACGGTCTGCGGGCGCAGGCCGCCGTCCAGGTGATCGTGCAGCAGGACCTTGGGGACCGCCCGGATCTCGGCAAGTGTCGGCATCCCCCCATTGTGCTACTCAGCTGTGCTGACTGCTGCTACGCAGGGGGGACGAATTCGATGACCGGGGAGACGTGCCGCGGCGGGCCGCCGGAGCCGATGGTGATCGCGCCTTCCAGGGCGGCCAGGGCGGGACCGAAGCGGTCCGGCTCGTCGGCGCGGAGCTCAAGCAGGGGCTGGCCTGCCTGCACCGCCTCACCCGGCTTGGCCAGGCAGATGATGCCCGCGGCCGCGCTGATGTCGTCTTCCTTGCGGGCCCGGCCGGCCCGAGCCGCCAGGCCGCCGTGCCCACCGCCAGCGCGTCGAGGCCGGTCAGCCAGCCGGCCTCGGGAGCGGGCAGGACCTGGGTGAAGGCCGCCCGGGGCAGCGGGGCATCCGGGTCGCCGCCCTGCGCGCGCACCATCGCCCGGTAGGCGGCCAGCGCCCGGCCGTCCGCGATGGCCGCGGCGGGATCGGCGTCCAGGCCGGCCAGGGCGAGCATCTGCCTGGCCAGGGCGAGGGTGACCGTCATCAGGTCGGCCGGGCCGTTTCCCTGCAGGGCGGCGACGGACTCCTCGACCTCGACCGCGTTGCCGACCGCGCGGCCCAGCGGGACGTCCATCGCGGTCAGCAGCGCCCTGGTGCGCACCTGGTGCTCCTCGCCGAGAGCGACCATCGTCTCGGCGAGCTCGCGGGCTTGATCGCGGCTCTTCATGAAGGCGCCGGTCCCGACCTTGACGTCCAGGACGAGCGCGCTGGTTCCTTCGGCGATCTTCTTCGACATGATCGAGCTCGCGATGAGCGGGATCGACTCGACCGTGCCGGTGACGTCGCGCAGCGCGTAGAGCCTGCGGTCCGCGGGGGCCAGCCCGGACCCGGCGGCGCAGATCACGCAGCCGGCGCTGGCCAGGACGGCGAGCGTCTCGTCCGGGGTCAGCCCGGCCCGGAAGCCGGGAATCGACTCGAGCTTGTCCAGCGTGCCCCCGGTATGGCCGAGGCCGCGCCCTGACAGCTGCGGCACGGCGGCGCCGCAGGCCGCGACCAGGGGGGCGAGGATCAGGCTGACCTTGTCGCCGACCCCGCCGGTCGAGTGCTTGTCCACGGTCGGCCTGGCGATGGCGGACAGGTCAAGCCGGTCCCCTGAGGCGATCATGGCCGCGGTCCACGTCCTCAGCTCGGCGCTGTCCAGCCCGCGGAAGTAAATCGCCATCAGCAGCGCGGACATCTGCTCGTCCGCGACCTCGTGCCTGGCGTACGCCTCGAACAGCCAGCGGATGGCGTCGTCGGCCAGCCGGAGCCCGTCCCGCTTGGCCCGGATCAAGGTGGCCGCGTCGGTGATGGGCGCCGTGATGGGCGCCGTCATGGGCGGGGCTCCCGGCGGGCGGCGAGATCGGTATCGGTGAAGGCCGCCGGGAGCAGGACCTCGAGCGCGACCGGGCCCTCGGCGGTGTCAACGAGCAGGTCGCCGCCGCCGGCTTCGAGCAGCAGCTGGCGGCAGCGGCCGCAGGGCAGCAGCGGCTCACCGTCCCCCGCGACGACGGCCACGGCCAGCAGCGGAAGCGCGGTGCCGGCGGCATGCGCGGTGCCGGCGGCATGCGCGGTGCCGGCGGCATGCGCGGTGCCGGCGGCATGCGCGGTGCCGGCGGCATGCAGGGCAGCGACGCCGGAGGCGTGCAGAGCGCTGACCAGGCCGCACTCGGCGCACAGGGTCAGGCCGTACGAGGCGTTCTCCACGTTGCAGCCGGTGATGATCTGGCCGTCGCTGGCCTGGGCGGCCGCGCCGACCCGGAGCCCGGAATAAGGAGCGTAGGCCCGCTGGGCCGCTGCCGTGGCGGCAGCGCGAAGGGCTGGCCAGTCGATGATCATCCGATGACTCTAATAGGACCTTTGAGGGTTAGGGTCCGTATGGATAAGGCTGCAGGGTTGCCTTATCCATACGGACCCTCTCATGTCCTGCGCGGCCGCGGCAGGGAGGCGGATCGCGCTAAGAGCAAGGAACTCTGATAGAAATCATGCCCTTCCACTTGCTAAGGACCCCCCCTGGAAGAAGTTCAGATCTGGTTAAGATCTTCGTCCGGTTGGGAGCGGGAGGGTTTGGTGCCTAACGTGGAGGCCGTGAACGCACGTCTTGGCCGGGTTCTCGTCGTGGAAGACGACCCTGGCATCGCCACCCAGCTGGTCCGCGGGCTGACCCGGGCCGGCTACGAAACCGGCAGCGTCACCACCGGCAAGGCGGCGCTCGACTGGCCGGTGCCCGATGTCGTGCTGCTCGACCTCGGCCTGCCCGACATCGACGGCGTGGAGGTCTGCCGGCGGCTCCGCCAGGCCTGCGACGCGGCCATCATCATCGTGACGGCGCGCGGCGAGGAATCCGACCGCGTGCTGGCCCTGGACGAGGGGGCCGATGACTACCTGATCAAGCCGTTCGGCCTGCAGGAACTGCTAGCCAGGATCAGGGCGGTGCTCCGCCGCAGCCGCCAGCCGGCCAGGTGCTGCAGCACGGCCCGCTCACCGTCGACCTGCGTACGCACAAGGTCACCGTGGGCGGAAACCACATCGCCGTGACGCCCAAGGAGTTCGCCATCCTGGAGTGCCTGGCCAGCGACCCGGGGCGGGTGGTCAGCCGCCAGGAGATGCTCGAGCGCGCCTGGGACGAGCACTGGTACGGCCCGACCAAGGTGCTCGACGTGCACATGGCGGCGCTGCGCAAGAAGCTCGGCGACCCCGGTCTCATCGAGACCGTCTACGGGCACGGCTTCCGGCTCGCCGACTCCGGCGGCTCGTCGTGACCAGGCGGATACTCCTGGTCCTGCTGGCCTTTACCGCCGTCATCATCGCCGGGGCGATGGTCCCGCTCGCGCTGAACGCGATCTCGCACGACCGGAGCTCGTTCATCCAGGAGACCGAGGACACGGTGAGCACCGACGCCGCGGTCGCCCGGGGTCGGCTGGAAAACCCCGGATACGGACCGTTTGTCGACTTGGTCGGCCAGGTGCGGACGGCCGGCGACGGCCTGCTGGTGGTACGGAGCACACGGCACCACGTCATGGGCGAAACGGTGGCCGATCAGGGCATGCCGCGCGGCAACTGGGGGCAGCTGGCCGCCGCGGCCGACGAGCCGGTCCAGCCTACGGCCCAGGCGCGCCAGCCGGTCGCCGAGGTCACCGGATCGTGGGTCGCCGCGGCGATCCCGGTCTATTCGACCAATGCCAAGCTGGTGGGGACGGCCATCCTGGTCAGGCCGACGGCTCCGCTGAACCACGACATCGTGGAGCTGTGGGTCATCCTCGGCACGGTCGCGGTCGTCGCCATGCTCGCCGCCACGGTGCTAGCGTTCGCGCTGGCCCGGTGGGTCAGCAGGCCGCTGGCCGGGCTGGACAGCGCGGCGGGCAGGCTGGCCGACGGTGACCTGGCCAGCCGGGCCGTGGTCGATACGGGACCGCCCGAGCTGCGCCGCCTGGGGACGACGTTCAACACCATGGCCGGGCGACTGGAGGCCCTGGTGCACGGGAACCGGGCCGTGATCGCAGACGTGTCGCATCAGCTGCGCACCCCGCTGGCCGCCCTGCGGCTGCGGCTCGACCTGCTCGCCGCGGACACCGACCCGGACACCGGGCATGAGCTGGCCGGCGCCCTTGACGAGCTGGCCAGGCTGTCCCGGCTGGTGGACGGGCTGCTCGCGGTGGCGCGCGCCGAGAACGTCGTGCCGGTGCCCACCGCGGTGGACGTGACCGAGGTGTCCGGGGAGCGGGTCGTGGCGTGGCACCCGGTGGCCGACGACCGGGGCATCACGCTGGAGGCGGCGCCCGGCCGGCCACGCGCATCGGTGCTGGCCTGGATGGGCGAGGGCCACCTGGAGCAGGTCCTGGACAACCTGATCGCCAACGCGCTCGACGCGCTGAGCGCCGGCGGCCACGTCACGGTGACCACGGCAGTCACGACGGCCGGCGCCCAGATCACCGTGGCCGACGACGGCCCGGGCATGAGCGCCGAGGACCGGGAGCGGGCCTTCTTGCGCTTCACCACCTCGAATCCGAACGGCACCGGGCTCGGCCTGGCCATCGTGCACCGCCTGGTCACCTCGAACGGCGGCACGGCCCGGCTGACCGAGACACCAGGCGGCGGGCTGACCGTCATCCTTGACTTCCCAGGCGTGCCGGCGCCTAATGGCAGCGCCGCGGCGTCCGACGGCACGTCCCCGCAGGTTGCGCTTAGCTTGTAGGAAGGCACCAATACCCCTCGCGGAAACCCCGGCTGTCTGTCTGGCAGGCTAGGAATGCCATCATGATCGGGTTCCGATTCGGCAACGAGCAGGCGAGATAGCCGCGTGTCCCCTTCCCAGCGGAGACCAGCAGGAATAGCCTGCGGGACAACCCAGGACGAATGTGAGGCCAGGCGCTGCGGCGTGCTGGCCCAGTGGAGGTAAGCGTGAAACACAGCGCATGGGCCACGGCGGCGCTGGCCGTATCCGCGACGGTGGTCATCGCCGCGTGCGGCAGCAGCCATAGCTCGGCCTCGTCCGGCACCAGCACCTCGGCGACCGCGTCGGCCAGCTCAGGCAGCTCCGCGGCGACCACGGGCAGCTTCACCGGCTGCATGGTCAGCGACACCGGCGGGATCGACGACAGGTCGTTCAACGCCGCGTCGTGGGCGGGCATGCAGGCGGCCCACGCGGCCAACAGCAACATCAGCGTCAAGTTCTCGCAGTCAACGTCGCCGTCCGACTACACACCCATCATCAACACGTTCCTGAGCCAGAAGTGCAACATCATCGTCACCCTCGGGTTCGCGATGGGCGATGCGACGAAGGCGGCGGCGACGCCGCACCCGAGCCAGAAGTTCTCGATCGTGGACTTCAGCTACAGCCCCGTGCTGCCGAACGTGGACGCGCTGGTGTTCAACACGGTGCAGGACGCCTTCCTCGGCGGCTATCTGGCCGCGGGCATGACCAAGACCGGCAAGGTCGCGACGTTCGGCGGGCAGGAGTTCCCGACCGTGACGATCTACATGGACGGCTACTGGGACGGCGTGCAGTACTACAACCAGAAGCACGGCACGCACGTGCAGGTGCTCGGCTGGAACGAGAAGACCCAGAAGGGCTCGTTCACCGGCGACTTCACCAACCAGACGAAAGGCCAGACGCTGACCCAGACGTTCATCAGCGAGGGCGCGGACATCATCTTCCCGGTCGCGGGCAACGTCGGGCTCGGCGCCGCCAAGGCGGTCCAGCAGGCGGATGCCGCGGCCGGCAGCCAGAAGGTGAACATGGAGTGGGTGGACCTCGACGGCTGTGTCAGCGCGGCGCAGTACTGCAAGTACTTCATCACCAGCGTGTTGAAGGGCGAGACGCTGGCGGTGAAGACCGCGGTGCTGGCCGCGGCCGGCGGCTCGTTCAAGGGCGGCAACTACATCGGCACGCTGGCCAACGGCGGCGTGTCGCTGGCCCCGTTCCACGACTGGGACAGCAAGGTGCCTGCCTCGCTGAAGTCGGAGCTCCAGCAGATCAGCACGGGCATCCAGAACGGCTCGATCCAGACACCGACCAAGAGCCCGGTATCCGGGTAAAAGTACCTGTGGCAGCGGTGCGGCGCGACGCCGCACCGCTGCCACAATGGCGCTAGCGGATCCAAGGGCTCTTAAGGGTCGACGTGGAACTTGAGCTGAAGGGCATCACCAAGCGGTTCGGTTCGCTGGTGGCCAACGACCGGATCGATCTGGCGGTGTCCCCGGGTCAGGTGCACGCCCTGCTCGGCGAGAACGGCGCCGGCAAGACGACCCTGATGAACGTCTTGTACGGGCTGCTGCAGCCGGACGAGGGCGAGATCCTGCTCGACGGGAAGAGCGTCCAGTTCAATTCGCCCAAGAACGCCATCGCGGCCGGCATCGGGATGGTGCACCAGCACTTCATGCTCGTGCCGGTGTTCACGGTCGCGGAGAACGTCACCCTCGGCATGGAGGAAACCCGCCCGGGCGGGCTGCTCGACCGGCGCAAGGCCCGCCGCGACGTGCGCGAGCTGTCCCGGCGCTACGGGCTCGCGGTCGACCCGGACGCGCTGGTGGAGAACCTGCCGGTCGGCATCCAGCAGCGGGTCGAGATCATCAAGGCGCTGGTCAGGGAGGCCTCCGTGCTGATCCTCGACGAGCCGACCGCGGTGCTCACCCCGGCCGAGACCGAAGACCTGTTCCGCATCATCAGGCAGCTCAAGGCCGGCGGGACGTCCATCGTCTTCATCTCGCACAAGCTCAAGGAAGTCCAGGCCATCGCGGACACGATCACCGTGCTGCGCCGCGGCGCGGTCGTCGGCGACAAGCCGCCGTCCGCCAGCGAGGACGAGCTCGCCGCGATGATGGTCGGCCGCAACGTGCAGCTGACGGTGAGCAAGGAGGCGGCCCGGCCCGGCGGCGTGGTGCTTGACGTCGAGGACCTGACGGTCGCGGACGAGACCGGGCGGGTCTGGGTCAACGGAGTGTCGTTCCAGGTCCGCGCGGGCGAGATCCTCGGCCTGGCGGGCGTGCAGGGCAACGGGCAGACCGAGCTGACCGAGGCGCTGCTCGGCCTGCGGCCGATCGCCACCGGGTACATCCGGCTGAACGGCCGCGACCTCACCCACAGCACGCCCCGGCAGCGGCTGCACGCGGGGGTCGCCTACATCCCCGAGGATCGGCAGGAAGACGGGCTGGTCGGCGCCTTCTCGGTGGCCGACAATATGATCCTGGACAGCTACGACCGGCCGCCGTTCTCCTCGGGCATCAACCTTGACCTAGGCGCCATCGCCAGCAACGCGGCCGAGCGGGTGCAGGAGTTCGACGTCCGCACCCAATCCGCGGACGCGCCGGTGGGCACGCTGTCCGGCGGCAACCAGCAGAAGGTCATCCTGGCCAGGGAACTGGGGCGGGAGCACAAGGTGCTGGTGGCCAGCCAGCCGACCCGGGGCCTCGACGTCGGCTCAATCGAGTTCGTGCACCGCCGCATTGTGCAGCAGCGCGATCACGGCGTGGCCGTGCTCATCGTCTCGTCCGAACTGGACGAGATCTACGCGCTCGCGGACCGGATCGCGGTCATGTACGAGGGCCGGATCACCGGCTTCCGGCCGCCTTCGGTGCCGGTGGAGGAACTGGGCCTGCTGATGGCCGGATCGGAAGTTCCCGGAGCCTCGGCGGAGACCCCGGAAGCTGAGGCGCCGGAAGCTGAGGCGCCGGAAGCTGAGGCTCAGGCAGGAGCGGGAGAGAGCTCATGAGCGAGCAGGCGCCGCCGGGTCCCCCCGAGCCTCCGGCTTCTGGCGGGCCGGCCACCACGACGAAGCAGGAAGAAAAGAGCGAGGCGAGCCGTAGGTCGTTCGGCTCTACCTTGAGGGAATCGATCCTCGAGGGCAACTCGGTCACGGTGATCTTCCTCGCCATCTTCACCGCCATCGTGATCGGCGGCCTGCTGAACGCGTTCACCAACACGACGGTGCTGGACGCGTGGGGCAACTTCTTCTCTGCGCCCGGCGCGGCCATCGCCCAGGCCTGGGACACGGCCATCGGCGCCTACGTGGCGCTGTTCGAGGGCTCGATCTTCAACCCGCACACGGTGGCGGCGCTATTCCAGCAGGCCTCGTTCAGCACGGCCATCCACGACGGCTACCTGGCTGCCGTGTTCAACCCGCTGTCCGAGACCTGCGTGCAGGCCACGCCGCTGCTGCTGGCCGGGCTGGCGGTGGCGCTGCCGTACCAGGCCGGCATGTTCAACATCGGCGCGCAGAGCCAGTTCATCGGCGGCGCGATCCTGGCCACCTACCTCGGCTACGGGGTCAGCTTGCCGCCCGTCATACACGTGATCGTCTGCGTGCTCGGCGGCTTCGTCGGCGGCGCCGTGCTCGGCTGGGTGGTCGGCGAGCTCAAGGCCAGGACGGGCGCGCACGAGGTGATCACCACGATCATGCTCAACTACATCATGGCCTACCTGCTTTCGTTCCTGCTCGGCAACGTCATGCAGCGGCCGGGCCGGAGCGACCTGATCAGCCCGGTCATCGCCGGCAACGCACAGCTGCCACACCTGTTCGGCCCGACGCTGCGGATCAACGCGGGGTTCCTCGTCGCCCTGGCCTGCGCGTTCGGCGTGTGGTGGCTGCTGTACCGGACCACGACCGGGTTCGAGTTCCGCGCCATCGGCAAGAACCCGAGCGCGGCCCGGGTGGCGGGCATGAACGTGGAACGATCCTGGGTACTGGTGATGCTGATCGCCGGCGGGCTGGCCGGGCTGGCGGGCTCGGGGGTGATCCAGGGCACCGAATTCAGCCTCAACTTCCAGACCTACGGCACCTACGGCTTCGACGCGATCACGGTCGCGCTGCTGGGCCTGGGCCTGCCGCTCGGGGTGGTGCTCGCGGCGCTGCTGTTCGGCGCGTTTCACGCGGGCGCGCCGCTGATGCAGGCCCAGACCAACACCTCGGTGGAAATCGTGCAGGTACTGGAGGCGCTGATCGTGCTGTTCGTCGCGGCGCCGCCGCTGATCCGGGCCATCTACCGGCTGCGCGCGGCCCGGGCCGCGGGCGTCGCGGGCCTGACCGGGAAGGGGCTGGCATGACCATCACCGAGCACGCCCCGGTGGTGAAGGCCGAGGCCGCCCCGGTCACTCCGTGGCGCCGCTGGCTGGGGCCGGTGACGTTCGCGGTGTTCGGGCTGGTGGACATCTTCGTGTTCGGCCTGTTCGCACACCACGGCGACGTGACCTTCGCGTTCTCCCAGCCGTTCGCCAAGGTCACGATCCCGAACCTCTCGCTGCCCGCCGCCGAGACCTGCTTCGCGTGCGGCGCGCTGACGCTGGTGCTGGCGGCGCTCCGGGCCGTGGTGAAGCTGAGCACCCTCTGGCGGCGGGTGAGCATCGCCGTCGTGGTGTTCCTGTTCGTGCTGGCCCTGCTCTGCTGGGCGGGGGCCGGCCAGACCACCGCGTTCAACGTGGTGAACCTGCTGCAGGGCACCCTCAGCCAGTCCATCCCGATCATGCTGGGCGCGCTCACCGGCGTGATCTGCTCGCGGTCCGGGGTGGTGAACATCGGCATCGAGGGCCAGCTGCTGCTCGGCGCGTTCGTCGCCGCCATGGTGGCCAGCGTCTCCGGAAACCTGTGGCTGGGCCTGATCGCCGGCGCGGCGGCCGGCTGCCTGGTCGGCGCGCTGCTCGCGGTGTTCGCCATCCAGTACACCGTCGACCAGATCATCCTCGGCGTGGTCCTGAACACCCTCATCCTCGGCCTCACCGGCTACCTGTACGACGACCTGATGGTGCCCTACGCCAACACGCTGAACTCCCCGCCGACCTTCAATGCGGTCAAGATCCCGCTGCTGGCCGACATCCCAATCATCGGGCCGGTGTTCTTCGACGCGACGATCTTCCTCTACCTGACCTACCTGGCCCTGGCCCTGGTCCAGGTAGGCCTGTTCAACACCCGGTGGGGGCTGCGCACCCGCGCGGTCGGCGAGCATCCGGTCGCGGCGGACACCGTTGGCATCCGGGTGTACGCCACCCGGTACCGTAACGTCATCGCGGCAGGGGTGCTGGCCGGCATCGGCGGCGCCTACCTGACCATCGGCTCGGTCGGGAGCTTCGCCAAGGGCATGTCGTCCGGCGAGGGCTACATCGCGCTCGCCGCGATGATCTTCGGGCGGTACACGCCGTTCGGCGCGATCGGGGCGGCGCTGCTGTTCGGCTTCTCCACCCAGCTGCAGTCGATCCTGTCCACCATGAACGTGCCGATCCAGTCCAACCTGCTGCTGGCGACCCCGTACGTGGTGACGATCATCGTGGTGGCCGGGCTCGTCGGCAAGGTCCGTCCGCCCAAGGCCGAGGGCATCCCCTACGTCAAGTCCTGAAGATTTCATGCCGAACGGTGTGGGTTGCTCGCTCCGCCGCAAGGTTCTAGCCGACCTGGAGACGCCCACCTCAAGGTTCCCGCCCTCCCAGAAACCCGCCAGCCCGATTTACGGGGAGGATTTGGGCTGTCGGGAGGATTTTGGGGTCTATAGTCCACAAAACTCTCCCAGAAACCCCAATCCTCCCGGCTATTTGGGTGAGGGACCGTTGTGGGTGGGGGGCGGGTTGGAATGAGTGGTGCACGTGACGGGTGAGGGTGAGCTGCGGAGCGCGGCGGAGGCCTGGATCGCGGATGATCCCGACGCGAGTGACCAGGCCGAGTTGCGGGCGCTGCTGGACCGGGCGTTCCCCGGCACGGATGCTGGGGCTGCGGGTGCTGGCGTGGCGGGCGCTGGGGCTGCAGGTGCTGGCGTGGCGGATGCTGGGACTGCGGATGCTGGGGCGATGGGCGAATTGCGGGACCGGTTCGCGGATCGGCTGCACTTCGGGACGGCGGGGCTGCGCGGGGTCGTCGCCGCGGGACCGAACCGGATGAACCGCGCCGTGGTCAGGGCGGCGACCGCCGCCGTGACCGGCTGGCTGCTGGCGCCCGAGGCCGGAGGGCGGGGCGGGCCCGAGGCCGGAGGGCGGGACGGGCCCGAGGCCGGAGGGCGGGACGGGCCCGAGGCCGGAGGGCGGGGCGGGCCGCGAGGCCGGAGGGCGGGGCGGGCCCGAGGCCGGAGGGCGGGGCAGGTCGGTGGCCGGGGGCCGAGGCAGCGAGACGCGGCGGGGTCGGCGGGTGCGCGTGGTGGTGGGCTGCGACGCGAGGCACCGGTCGGCGGAGTTCGCCGAGGAGGTGGCCGGGGTCCTGGCCGGGGCGGGCATCGCGGTGCACGTGCTCCCGCTGCCCTGCCCCACTCCCCTGCTCGCGTTCGCGGTCCGCCAGCTGGGCGCGGATGCCGGGGTGATGGTCACCGCGAGCCACAACCCGGCCGCAGACAACGGGTACAAGCTCTACCTGAGCGACGGCGCCCAGGTCATCCCGCCCATCGACGCCGGCATCGAGCGGCTGATCGCCGACCTGGGGCCGCTGTCGCAGATCCCGGTGGCCGGGGCCGGGAGCCCGCTGATCACCCGCCACGGCGACGAGGTGGCGCGAGCGTACCTGGACGCGGTGGTAACGGCCGCCGCCGGGTCGGCCGCCGCCGGGTCGGCCGCCGCCGGGTCGGCCGCCGCGGAGCGGACGGAGCTGAACGTCGTCTACACGCCGATGCACGGGGTAGCCGGGCCGCTCATGCTGCGCGCCCTCCGGCAGGCGGGCTTCGCCGCGCCGCACGTGGTGGCCGCGCAGGCGGAGCCCGACCCGGACTTCCCGACCGTCGCGTTTCCCAACCCGGAGGAGCCAGGTGCCCTGGACCTGGCGCTGGCCGACGCGCGGCGGCTCGGCGCCGACCTGATCCTGGCCAGCGACCCGGACGGGGACCGGCTGGCCGTGGCCGTGCCCGATCCCGCAGGCACCGGCGGGTGGCGGGCGCTGACCGGCGACCAGGTGGGCGCCTTGATCGGGGCGAGCCTGCTGGAGCGGACCGCGGGCGAGGCAACGGCCCGGGGCGGGCCCGCGCCGCAGGATCGGCTGGTGGCGTCAACCGTGGTCTCCGCCACGCTGCTGGCCAAGATCGCAGCGGCGGCCGGCGTCCGCTACGCCGAGACGCTGACCGGGTTCAAGTGGATCGCCCGGGCGGCTGACGGCGTGCCGGGGGCCCGTTTCGTGTTCGGCTACGAGGAGGCCCTCGGCTACGCCGTCGGTGACGTGGTGCGCGATAAGGACGGCATCGGCGCCGCGCTGGCTATGCTCCGGCTGGCAGAGATGGCGAAATCGCAGGGCCGTTCGGTCCTAGGGGTTTACGACGACCTGGAGCGGGCGCACGGGGTGCACCTGACCTCCCAGCTCACCCTGCGGACGGCCGACCAGGCGCACGTGATGAGCCAGCTCAGGGCGGCGCCGCCGGCTGCGCTCGGTGACCAGCCCGTGACCAGCCTTGTCGACCTGGCGGACGGCGCCGCGGCCGGCGCCCCGCACGGGGTGCCGCGGGCCGACGTGCTGATCTTCCTGCTCGGCACCGGCGTGCGCGTGGTGCTGCGGCCGAGCGGCACCGAGCCGAAGATCAAGTGCTACATAGAGATCACCGAACCGCTCGCGGGCCGTTCGCTCGCGGCCGCCCGCGAGGCCGCCGCAGACCGGCTCGCGCCGCTGCGGTCCGCGCTCGAGGCGATGCTGGCGGGCGCCTGACGAGGTTCAGCTCCACAGGCCGACCTGGTTACCGTCCGGGTCGGTGAAGATGGCGAACCGGCCGAAGTCGCCGGGCAGATCGGTCGGCGGTACCAGCCGCTTGCCGCCCAGCTGCTCGGCCCGGTCCAGGTAGGCGTCCAGGTCGTCGACGCGCATGTAGATCTTCACGCTCTTCTCCCCTGGCGCCTCGCCCGAGCCGATGCCGCCCCCGATCGCGCCTTCGCCTGCGCCGGTGTCGACCAGGCCGTAACCGCCCATGGCCGGGTCGGCGGCGACCTCCCAGCCGAACAGCTCGCGGTAGAACTTCTGCGCCCGCTCGTGGTCCGGGCTGATGATCTCGAAGAACGCCACTGGCTGACCCATGATTTGCTGCTCCCTCCGTAGTCTCTGACCGTTCGAACTAATGTTAGAGAACACTAACGTTAGTGTCAACTGACATTAGGGCTTGGCGGGCCGGGTTCGGCCCGGCGGCCGGGTTACCTCAGATTGACATCCTCCCCCGACTGAAGGCAGGGGATTCCAGCTACCCACGTCCGGCTAAGGAGGCAAGCAGTTGAGGTTCGCGGTTCACCGGCCCGGAATCCCGGAAGCCTCCCCGCGTAGTCACGGCGTGCCCCGCCGCGATGTTGATGGCCGCGTTCACGTCCGCGTGGCAGGCGAAACCGCAGGCAGTGCACCGGAACACGGCTTGACTCTCACGCGAGTCCCGGTCCACCTGCCCGCACGCCGAGCAGCGCTGGCTCGTGTAATGCGGCTTGACCTTCTCCACCCGGCCCGGGGCCTTGTCCTCCAGCCGGCGCACCAGCAGACCCCACCCCGACCGTAGGATCCCCCGGTTCAGCCCGGCCTTCTGCCGGACGTTCCGGCCCGGGTTCTCCCGCGTACCTCGCGCAGAACGGGTCATGTTCGTGATCTGCAGGTCCTCGACCCGGATCACGTCGAACCGCCGCACAATGTCCGTGCTGATCTTCTCCGCCCAGTCCTTGCGCCGGTCCGTCTCGCGGGCCTTCAGCCGGGCGATCGCGTGCTTGACCCGGCCGCGGCGGTTCGATCCCCGCGCCGCGCGGGCGAGCGTGCGCTGCAGCCGCCGCAGCCTGGCCCGCTCCCGCGCGGTCAGGCCGGGGCAGTGCAGCAGGTCCCCGGTGGACAGGGCCGCGGAGACCGCCACCCCCCGGTCAATGCCCACCGCTTCGCCGTTACCGGGTGCCGGAACCGGCCCGGGGATCACGGCGAAGGCGATATGCCACCGACCCGCCCGGTCCTTCGTCACCCGGTAGGACTTCGCGCCCGGCGGTACCGCGCGGGACCAGCGGAACCGTACCCATCCGGCCTTGGGCACCCAGACCTGGCCAACATGGCGGGACACGCGGCGCACGTCCCACTGCCGGCCGCGCCCCACGATCCGGAAGCCCTCGTGCCGCCCGGCCTTGCGCCAGGACGGCCGCCTGGCCGGGTTGCCCGGGTCGGCGAACGCGGTCATCGCCTGGGCGAAGTCGCGCAGCGCCTGCTGCTGGACTGTCTGGGAGCCGGCGGCCAGCCACGGATGCGCGGCCCGCGCCTGGGTGAGTTGCCGGGCCTGCTGCAGGTAGCCCGGCGCGCCCGTCCGGCCGGGGCGCCAGTGGGAGTGCTGCTCGACGGCGAGGTTCCATACGTACCGGGCGTGGCCGCAGTGGTCCCGCAGCACCGCCTGCTGGGCGAGGGTGGGGTGCAGCCGGTACCGGGACATGCGAACACACTATCGGATACTGCTGACATTTCCGGGGAGGTGACGCGGCGTTTCCTCCCCGGCCTGAAGGCCGGGGTCTCCACGCCGCGTTTCTGATGAACGACGACCAGCGGCCCAACTCGACCCCGGTCCACGTCAAGGGCGAGGATGGCACCTGGATCTCCGTTGGCGACATCTTGAACCAGGAACCGGACTGGTGGCGGGCGGCCATGGGCTTTATGGGCCGCCGAGCGACTACATCAAGTTCCAGCGGGCACTCCTTCGCGGTGGCTTCACGGTGGCGAACTCGACGGCACCTCGATCCTGCGGTCGTCCACGGTCGACGCGGCCTTTACCAACCAGATCGGCGACCTGGACTTCCCGGCCGAGATTGCGACCACCGATCCCGCCGCGACCTGCACTTTCAGCGCGGGACCCGGCTTCAAGTGGGTTACGGGCTGCTGCTCAACACCGCGGACATCCCCCGGCATGCGACGGGCCGGGTCCGGGGCCTGGGCCGGGCTGTGCAACACCCAGTTCTGGGTGGACCGCGCCGCCGGTATCTGCGCCTCCATCTACAGCAACTTCCTGCCGTTCGTGACACCCGAGGCGGTCAAGCTGTACAACGACTTCGAGCGGACGCTCTACGCGTCGTTGTGAGGCTGGTTACTGACCCGCGTTCGGGGCCGCCGCCAGCCAGAGACCGACCCGGCTGAGCAGGAGGAACCCGAGCAGGACGCCGACCACCAGGCTGCCGGCGATCAGCCACTGCCGCAGGCCGGCCCCGGTGACCTCGCGCCGCGTCCGGCGCAGCCAGTCGCGCGGAGCCAGCCTGAACACCTCGCCCAGGTGGCCGAGCACGTGGATCGTCATGGCGCCGAACCACAAGACGAAACTCGCCTTGTGCACCTTGAGCAGCAGCGGCAGCCAGGACCGGCTCACCAGCATCAGCCCCACACCGCTGGCCAGCAGCACGAGGGTGAGGATCACCACGGCCGGGCCGAGCAAGCGGAGCACGACCGGCGGCGGTCCCTTACGCCGGTAGGCCGGGGCGCCACGGTAGTAGCGGGCGAAACGCCAGCCGGTGCTGGCCACCTTGACCAGCACCGGTGGTATGAGCACCATGCCGATGAAGACATGCGGCGTGAGCAACTGGCGGACCTGCAGGACCGTGACGCCTTCGATCGCCAGCAGCACCAGCAGCACGGCGGCGTTCACCGCCGTCAGGCGGGCGTTGCCGGCCACGCCCGCTCCGGCCCTGCGCTCGGCGCGGCTCTGCCGTTCCCATTCGAGCGGGCCCTGCCGTGGCGCCCTGATGCTGTCTCGTCCATCCACTCCCACGTGCGCACATTATGGGAGGAACGTGACGGCGGTATGAAGACGCCGACCGGCTCAGCCGGCGGTAACGGCCCGGGCCTGGATGACGTCCTCGCGCATCTGGGTGACGAGGGCCTCGACGGAATCGAACCGCTCGGTGCCGCGGAGCCGGGCGGCGAAGTCGATGGCGGCGTGGGTGCCGTACAGGTCCAGGTCGTCGCGGTCGAGCGCGTACGCCTCGACGGTGCGGTCGCCGATGCCGAACGTCGGGTTGGTGCCGACCGAGATGGCGGCCGGCCAGCGGCTGGCCTCGGTTCCGTCCAGGCCCAGGCTGGTCAGCCAGCCGGCGTACACGCCATCGGCGGGGGTCGCGGTGTACGGCGGGGTCTCCAGGTTGGCGGTCGGGAAACCCAGCCCGCGGCCGCGCATGTGGCCCCGGACGACGACGCCCTCCACCCGGTGCGGGCGGCCCAGCGCGCTGGCGGCGGCGGCCACGTCACCGGCGGCCAGCTGCTCCCTGATGTAGGACGAGGAGATGGTCACGCCGTCGGCCACGAGCAGGGGGACACCCTCGGCGGTGAAGTCGTACTTCTCGCCGAGCTGAGTCAGCAGCGGCACATCGCCCACGGCCCGGTGGCCGAACCTGAAGTTCTCCCCCACCACCACGGCTGCGGCGTGCAGCCGTTCGGACAGCACCACCCGGACGAACTCATCAGGGCTGAGCCTGGAGAATTCCAGGTTGAACGGGAGCACGCAGACCGCGTTGGCGCCGAGGCCGGCCAGTAGCTCGGCTTGCCGCCGCGAGGTGGTGAGCAACGGCGGGTGCGAGCCCGGCCTGACCACCTCGTCCGGGTGCGGGTCGAAGGTGATCACCACGACCGGCAGGTTCCTCGCCCGCGCGATCTGTACGGCCCGCCCGATAATGCGCTGATGGCCGCGGTGCACGCCGTCGAACACGCCGATCGTCGCGACGCACTCACCCCAGCCGGAAGGCACCTCGACCAAGCCGTACCAGCGGTACACGATCCCCGTTCCTCCTTTGACTTCAGACCACAAGCCTAAAGCCTCACGCGAAGACGACGAGCGGCCTGGCTTGTCCCGACTCCTCGGTGACCAGGGCAATCAGGGTGCCATCGGGCGCGTAGGCGGCCGTCGGGTCTTGCGGTCCTTTGCTGGCCTGCGGTCCTGTGCTGGCCTGCGGTCCTGTGCTGGCCTGCGGTCCTGTGCTGGCCGCCGGGGCTAGGCGGCCGCCGTTGGCCAGGCGGCGGGCCTCATCCGCACTCAGGTTCCGGCGCGGGAACGCCGCGGCGGCGGCCTCGGCCAGCGGCAGCACCTCGAACCGGTCGGCCAGCTGCTCCAGGGTGCGGGCGTCCTCCACGCGGTACCTGCCCACCCTGGTGCGGCGCAGCCGGGTCAGGTGACCGCCGGTCCCCAGGGCAGCACCCAGATCGCGGGCCAGGGCTCTGATGTAGGTGCCGCTGGAGCAGCACACGGTGGCGTCAACCTCAAGAAAATCACCCTCGCGGCGCATCTCGCTAACCGTGAACTCGTAGACCGTCACCGGCCGGGCCGCCAGCTCCGGCGCCGCGCCCGCCCTGGTCAGCTTGTAGGCACGCTGTCCGCCGACCTTGATCGCGCTGACCGCGGGCGGCACCTGCTGGATCTCGCCGACCAGCTCGGCCACCGCCTTGTGCAGCGTTTCCGCGGAAACGTCCCCGGCCCGCGCGGTACCGGTGATCTCGCCCTCCGCGTCGTCGGTGCTGGTCGACTGGCCGAGCCGGATCGTGGCGGCGTATTCCTTCTCGGTCAGCGTCAGGTACCCGAGCAGCCTGGTGGCCTTCTCCACGCCGACCACCAGCACACCGGTCGCCATCGGATCCAGCGTTCCGGCGTGCCCCACCTTCCTGGTCCCGGCCAGCCGCCGGACCCGCGCGACGACGTCATGCGACGTCATGCCGCCCGGCTTGTCCACGATGACCAGGCCGCTCGCCTCGGGCTTGGTCACGACTCGAAGTCGTCCTCGTCGGAGCCCGCGGCGGGCTTGCGGTAGGGATCGGGGTCACCGGCGGGAACGGCGCCCTCGCGGCTGCGGGCGAGTTCGGCGTCGGCGTGTCTGGCCTGGGCGACCAGGTCCTCGATCCGCTTGGCGCTGTCCGGCAGCACGTCGGCCACAAACTCAAGCGACGGAGTGTGCCGCAGGCCGAGCTGCCTGCCTACCTCGGACCTGATGATGCCGGTGGCGCTGTGCAGCGCCGCGGCGGTGTCGGCCCGTTCGGCGTCAGTTCCGTACACCGTGTAGAACACGGTGGCCTCGCGCAGGTCGTTGGTCAGCCGGGCTTCGGTGACGGTCACGAAGCCAAGCCTGGGGTCCTTGATCCGGCGCTCCAGCATCTCCGCGACGATCTGGCTGATCTGATCGGCCAGCTTGCGCGCCCTCGCGGCGTCCATGCTCCGTCACTCCTCCTCGTTGAACAGCCGCTGCCGGGCCGACAGCAGCTCGATCTCGGGATACCGGGCCACCAGACGCTCGCACTCGTCGAGCACGCTCATCGCGTTGGTGGCCGTCGCGGACACGACGGCCACCCCTATCTCAGCACGCCGGTGCAGGTCCAGGTGCCCGGTCTCGGCGACCGCGACACCTGGATAGCGCCGGCGCAGCTCGGCGACCAGCGGGCGGACGACGCCCCGCTTGCCCTTCAGCGAGTGCACGTCGCCGAGCAGCACATCCAGCGTCAGCGCAGCGACGTACACGGCATCACTCCGCTCCTGGCCGAGTATCTGCGGCCCGGATACCTGGTCAGGACCTTGGCTTCTCCCTCATCTCGAAGGTCTCGATCGTGTCCCCGATCCGGACATCGTTGTAGCCGATGCCGATACCGCACTCGTAGCCCTCGCGGACCTCGGTCGCGTCCTCCTTGAACCGGCGCAGCGAATCCACCGTCAGGTTGTCGGAGATCACCACGCCGTCCCGGATCAGGCGGGCCTTGTTGCCGCGGTGGATCGTCCCGCTGCGGACGATGCAGCCGGCCACGTTGCCGATCCTGGGCACCCGGAAGACCTCCCTGATCTCGGCCGTGCCGAGCTGGGCCTCCTCGAACTCGGGCTTGAGCATGCCCTTGAGTGCGGCCTCGACCTCCTCGATCGCTTGGTAGATGATCGAGTAGTAGCGGATCTCGACGCCCTCGCGCTGGGCCAGCTCGCCCGCCCGGCCGGCCGGCCGGACGTTGAAGCCGATGATGATCGCGTCCGAGGCGATGGCCAGGTTGACGTCGTCCTGGGTAATCGCGCCGACGCCGCGGCCGATCACCCGCAGGCTGACCTCTTCGCCGACATCGAGCTGGAGCAGCGCATCCTCCAGGGCCTCCACCGAACCGGAGACGTCACCCTTGATGATGAGCAGCAGTTCCTCGCGCTCACCGGCCTTGAACGCCGACTCCAGGTCCTCGAGCGTGACCCGCCGCCGTCCCTGGGCGAACTGGGCGACACGCTCCCTGGCCTCCCGGCGCTCGGCGATCTGCCGGGCCATCCGGTCGTCGGAGACGACAAGGAAGTTGTCGCCCGCGCCAGGCACGGCAGTCAGGCCGAGTACCTGCACCGGCCGGGACGGCGGAGCCTCGGGGATCGGATCGAGGTTATCGTCCAGCATGGCCCGGACCCGGCCGAATGCCTCGCCGCACACGATCGAGTCGCCGACGTGCAGCGTGCCGCGCTGCACCAGCACGGTGGCCACCGGGCCGCGACCCTTGTCCAGGTGCGCCTCGATGGCCACGCCCTGCCCGTCCTGCTTGGGGTTAGCGCGCAGGTCAAGGGAGGCGTCGGCGGTCAGGATGATCGCCTCGAGCAGCTCGGCGATGCCGATGCGCTTGGTCGCGGACACGTCCACGAACTGCGTGTCACCGCCGAACTCCTCAGCCACGAGCCCGTATTCGGTCAGCTGGGCCCGGACCCGCTGCGGGTCGGCGCCTTCCTTGTCGATCTTGTTGACGGCCACCACGATGGGCACGCCCGCGGCCTGGGCATGGTTCAGCGCCTCCGTGGTCTGCGGCTTCACGCCGTCGTCGGCCGCCACCACGAGCACCACCAGGTCGGTGGTCTCGGCGCCGCGGGCCCGCATGGCGGTGAAGGCCTCGTGCCCCGGGGTGTCGATGAAGGTGATCTTGCGTTCCTCGCCGTCCACCTCGGTGGTGACCTGGTACGCGCCGATGTGCTGGGTGATGCCGCCGGCCTCGCGGGCCACCATGTTGGTGTGCCTGATCGCGTCGAGCAGCTTGGTCTTGCCGTGGTCGACGTGACCCATCACGGTGACGACCGGCGGCCGGGCCACCAGGTCGCCCTCCTCGCCCTCGTCCTCGCCGAACTCGATGTCGAACGACTCGAGCAGCTCGCGGTCCTCTTCCTCGGGCGAGACGACCTGGATGCTGTAGTTCAGCTCAGCGCCCAGCAACTGCAGGGTCTCGTCGTTGACCGACTGGGTGGCGGTCACCATCTCGCCGAGGTGCAGCATGACCTGGACCAGCGACGCCGGGTTGGCGCCGATCTTGTCGGCGAAGTCGCTCAGCGACGCGCCCCGGGACAGCCGGACCACCTGGCCGTTGCCGCGCGGAACCTGGACGCCGCCGATCGACGGCGCCTGCATGTTGTCGAACTCTTGACGACGCTGCTTCTTCGACTTCCGGCCCCGCGACGGACGTCCGCCGGGCCGCCCGAAGGCACCCTGGGTACCGCTGCGGCCACGGCCGCCACCGGGACGAGGCGGGCCACCGCCGACCCCGGCGCGGGGAGCGCCCGCACCCGGACCGCCGCCGGTCCGCGGGGCGCCAGCCCCAGGACCGCGGCCACCGCCGCCGCCACCGCCACCACCGGGCCGGGTACCAGCCCCGGCACCAGGACCACCGCGGCCAGCGCCGCCGGGACCACCCCGGCCGGTACCGGAAGGCGCCGGGCGGGATGGCATGTTCATCGGGCTCGGCCGCGGGCCGCCGGGACGCGGACCCGCGAAGCCACCGGGACGCGGACCGCCTTCGGACATGCCGGGCCGACCCGGGCCGCGCCCGGCGGGACGCGGGCCGCCGGGACCACCCTGGCTGCCTGCCGAAGGACCGGGACGGCCGGGACGGTCGGACTGACCGGGCGCGCTAGGCCCCTGAGGCCTAGCGGGAGGCGCCGACCCCATGCCGGTCGCGGTCGAACTGAACGGGTTGTTGCCCGGCCTGGGGCCAGGGCGCGGGGCGCCCGGACGCGGACCGGATCCACCTGGCCTGGGCGCACCCGGACGGGGAGCACCAGGTCCTTGGGTCCTCGGCGCGGATGGCCTGGCACCCTGGCCGCCCTGATCGGGACGGCCCGCGGGGGCACCGGAACGCTGTCCGCCTGAGCCACCCGGCGCGCCGGGACGCGGAGCCGAGGGCCGGGCCTGGCCGCCTTGGCCTCCCTGGCCCCCTTGACCCGTCGCCGGGCTACGGAAGTCGGCCGGGGTAACCGGGGACCTCGGCGGTCCCGGCACCCTCGGGGCGCCGGGCACACCCGGAGTGCCCGGGGGCTTCGGCTCGGTTCGGGGGATACCGGCTTCTGGCCCGGGCCGGGACGCCGGCGATGCCGGGACCGGCGGCAGCCGACGGGCCGCCGTATCGGGCGCGCCGGGACCTGCCGTCCCGTTCGCGGCGGCGCCGTCGGGCGCGACCGCGCGCTCCGCGGAGCCGTTGGCCGCTCCGTCAGGCGCGGTCCTGGGCACGGGCGGGGCGCCCGAAGCCGTCTCGGCGGCCGCAGCGGCCGCGCGGTCATCGCGGGATGTCGTTCCCGGGCTGACGTCGGGTCGCGGCGGTGCGCCGACCGCGGGACCCGCCTGGCCTGTCGGGGCCGCAGCGGGCGCGCCCGCAGGGGGCACGGACGACGCCGACGGCTTGGACTTAGCCCCTTGAGATGATTGCTGCGCCGTAGAGGAGGCAAATGCCTCCTTGAGCCGCCGGACCACCGGCGCCTCGATCGTCGAGGATGCTGACCTTACGAACTCGCCCATTTCCTTGAGCTGGTCCATGACGGCCTTGCTCTCGACACCGAACTCTCTTGCGAGTTCGTATACCCGGACCTTCGCCACTACGCTCCTTCTCGGCCCGTTCCCCGGACCTGTTACCGGACCCTGGCCCGGGCAGAGCGTGCTCCGGGCCGGCCTCAGCCTATGGTGATCATCGCCGCGTGCTCATCGAGCGCTCATCAGCTTCTCGACCTGCTTTCCGACAGGTGTTCCTTACTCGCTATTACAGCGTGCTGCCCAGCCAGGTTGTTCCGCCGCCAGTAATGCTATTCCGGGGACTGCGCACCGCAAAGATACTCAGCCAGTGGTTCGAGGCTGAGCGATCCCGCAGTGCGCAAGGCCCGGGGGAACGCCCGGCGCCGCCGCGCGAGTTCCAGGCAAGCCAGGCTGGGATGCAAGTACGCACCCCGGCCAGGCAGCCGGGCCCGCAGGTCGGGCTGGATGGCGTCCCCAGCCGCTACAAGGCGAAGCAGGCTGGACTTGACCGCACGCTCCTTGCAGCCTACACAGGTACGCATCGCGGGCATACCCGGGACATGCTGTTCGGCTCGCGTGGCCATTACAACGACAAGTCTACAGTGTCCGCACGTCTGGCATACAGGGCGAAAATCCCGCCTTCACGCTTCTGACGACGGAGCCGAGGACGGGACCGCTGGCTCCGCGGCGTCGGACCTGATGTCGATGCGCCAGCCGGTGAGCCTGGCGGCCAGCCTGGCGTTCTGCCCCTCTTTGCCGATCGCCAGCGACAGCTGGTAATCGGGCACGATGACCTGCGCCTCCCTGGCCGCGGCGTCCACCACGTGGACCCGGCTCACCCGGGCGGGCGAGAGCGCGTTGGCCACGAAACCGGCCGGCTCGTCGGAGTAGTCGACGATGTCGATCTTCTCGCCGTGCAGTTCGTTCATCACGTTCCGCACCCGGCTGCCCATGGGGCCGATGCAGGCGCCCTTGGCGTTGACGCCCTGCTGGTGGGACCGGACCGCGATCTTAGTGCGGTGCCCGGCCTCGCGGGCGATCGCGACGATCTCCACCGCGCCGGCGGCGATCTCGGGTACCTCCAGCGCGAACAGCTTCTTCACCAGGCCGGGGTGGGTGCGGGACAGGGTGACCGAGGGCCCGCGGTGACCTTTGCGCACGTGCAGCACGTAGCAGCGGATCCGCTCGCCGTGGACGTAACGCTCGCCGGGCACCTGCTCGGCGGGCGGCAGCACCGCCTCCAGCTTGCCCAGGTCGACCAGCACCGTCCTGGGGTCCTTACCCTGCTGGATCACACCGGCCACGATGTCGCCCTCGCGGCCCGCGTACTCGCCGAAGGTCAGCTCGTCTTCGACGTCGCGGAGTCGCTGCAAGATCACCTGCCGGGCGGTGGTCGCGGCGATCCGGCCGAAGCCGGCCGGAGTGTCGTCGTACTCCCGCACCGCGGTCCCGTCCGGGCCGGTCTGGATGGCCCACACGGTAACGTGCCCGCTCTTCCTGTCCACCTCGACACGCGCCGACGTGGACGCCCCTTCCGACTTGTGGTAGGCGACGAGCAGGGCATCCTCGATGGCCTTGATGGCCTGGTCGAGCGAGATGTCCTTTTCGCTCTCCAGACTCCGCAGCACGCTCAGATCAATGTCCATCGCGGGTCGCTCCAAGCTCCGGTTGCGGGGGCCCGAACTCCACCTGGACGGCGCCGGCCCCCAGCGCCGGGTACCCGAAACGGCGCCGGGCCCCTTCGACGTCCAGGGTGACTCCGTCCGAGTCGGCCGCGACGACCCGCCCGGTGATGGACCCGGTGTCGTCGGCGGTGACCTGGATCAGGCGTCCCGCCGCGCGCTGCCAGTGCCTCGGCTCGGTGAGCGGGCGGTCGATGCCGGGCGAAGAGACCTCGAGCGTATAGGGGAAGTCACCCATCACGGTCACCGTGTCGAGTGCGGCGGACAGCTCGCGGCTGATCGCCGCGGCGTCATCCAGGCTCACGCCCCGGTCGCTGTCCACCACCACCCGCAGCACCCGCCGCCTGCCCGCGGCGCTCACCCGGACCGACTCCAGGTCCATGCCGGCGGCGGCGATTACGGGCCGGACGACGTCCGCGATCCGGCCCTCGTCCCTGCCCGCTTCCGGCGACCCGCCTGCGGCTGCCTGGCGAGGTCCCTGCTGGCTGGATCGAGGCGCGTGCCGCTGTCCTCCTGGCATCACGACCTCCTCGTCCACGACCTGCGGGATTGGGACCTAGCCTATCCGGGGTTGGGCCGTCTCGCGGATAGGACAGGCCAGCCGCACATGGTAGCTTGCCGGTGTGCCCGACATTGTGCCGAGGCGTCGCATACTGCTCGCCTCGGCGACGGCGCTGCCGTTGCTGCTCGCCACCGCCGGCTGCCGGTCCTCCGACGTGTTCGCAGGCCCTGATCCGCTGGCTGGCCGACCGCCCCTCGGCCACGATGTGCTGACCCTACAGGCAGTTATCGCCGCGGAAGAAGACCTGATCAATCTGTACCAGACGGCCATCAACGGCGATTCGGGGACGGCGGCCAGATCGCGGACGCTCGCCCCGCTGCTCGGCCAGCACGAGCAGCACCTCGCGCGGCTGCGAGCCAGGCTCATCGAACCGCCTGGCGCGGCGGCACCGCCTGGCGCGGCGGCACCGTCCGGCCCGGCGAGCCGGCCATCCGCGAGCGCGGCCAGCCCGAGATCCACCCCCGTCACCACCGCCCGGCTGCGCGCGGCGGAGGGCGCCTCGGCGGCCGGCCTGGTGCAGCGGCTGGCCACCGTCCAGCCTGCCCTGGCCCAGCTGTTCGCGAGCATCGCCGCCTCCGACGCCACGCACGCGACCGTGCTGGCCGAAAAGGGCCTGGGCTAGGACAGGTCCATGACGGCGAGCACAGCGGTGTCCGCGCTGCAGGCCGCGCTCGCGGCCGAGAACGCGGCCATCTTCGGCTACGGGGTGGCGGGCGCTCACCTGACCGGGGGCAGCCTGGCCGCCGCCGAACAGGACTGGACCAGGCACAACGAGGCCCGCGACGGCCTCACCGCGATGATCAGGCAGCTGGGCGCGACGCCGGCCGCCACGCAGGCCAGTTACCGCCTTCCCTTCCACGTCCACGACGCGACCAGCGCGGCGGCGCTCGCGGCCTATCTCGAAGACGGCGTGACCCGGGCTTACCTCGCCCTCGTCGCGGTCAGCGACCAGGGCCTGCGGCGTTTCGGCGCGCTGGCCATGCAAGACGCGGCGCAGCGCGCGGCGTCCTGGCGCGGCAGCACCCAGGCCTTCCCCGGCCTCACTAGTCCCTAGCCGGCCAGGCCCGTTGACCGGCCAGTTCCATGACCGCGGCGGCTAGCTCGAGCAGCCTCCCGGTGGATCGAGCCCGTCCGCGGTGAGCAACTCAGTCTTTAGGCAGCAGCGAGGCGAGCACCCGGACGATCGTGCTGGCGGCGAGGTCCACGTCGTCGGCGACGGCGATCCGCTCCGCCCAGGACCACCAGAACCACCACAAGCCGTCCCGGCCGCAACCGACGAAGACATTTTCTTCGAGCGCCCGCGCGGCCGGGTTGACCACGTACAGGCTCGGCCTTCGCCCCGGCGGTGCCATCAGCCACGCCTCAAGCCCGCGATGGGACAGCTCATCGGCAAGCTTCTCCAGATAAACCGACTGCACCTGGTCCGGATCGCCGGTCCTTTTGACTTCCACCGTTATCACCGTTGTAACTTATAGGAGTCAGGTGAGGACTAAATGTCGCCTCTTCCAGCATGCCGCCGAAGCGGCGCCCGCGCAATCAACATTGGGAAAAACCCAGCTCAGGAGACCGCCCGGCGGGTCCGCGAAGTCCCCTACCCAGACAGACGCATCAGCGCCGGCATCGGTTCACTACCGGACCATTAACCGGACCATTAACCGGCCCCTCAACCGGGCAGGGGATCCGGCAACGGCTCAGAGTACACAACGGTCAGCCGCGATACGGCCCGGGTGAGCGCCACGTAAAGCCGCTGCAGGCCGCGCGCCTCGGCGCCGGCGATCCGGGTCGGCTCGACCACCACGACATGATCGTATTCGAGTCCCTTGGCCAGGGTCACAGGAACCAGGGTGAGCGCCGAGTCGGCACCCGGCGCGCCGTACTCGAGGCCCGCCGCCTCCAGTTCGTGCCCCAGGGCGGCCACCTGCGGGTCGGCCGCGATGACGCCCACCGACCCGGGCCGGGAGCGGGCCTGCCGGCAGGCGGTGACGAGGGCCTTGCCCAGCGCGGCGGCGGGCACGCGGGTCAGGTCGAGGGCGCCGGGGTCCGCCCGCAGCGAGGAGGCCGGCTTCAGCTCGGGCGCGATGACCACGAGCAGGGTCGAGGCGTAGTCCAGGATCTGCTGCGGCACGCGGTAGCCCACAGAAAGCTCCCGCACGCCGGTTTCCGGCTTGCCCAGGTTCGCCAGCAGCGACTCCCAGGACGGCGCCGCCCACGGGGTGGTGCCCTGGGCCAGGTCGCCGAGCACGGTGGCCGCGCCGGTGGAGCACCGGCGGCCGAGCGCGCGGCACTCCATCGGGGACAGGTCCTGAGCCTCGTCCACCACCACGTGAGCCAGGCTGGGCGTCCGGGTGATCAGGTCGCGCGCCTCGTCGATCAGCACCACGTCCGCCGCGGACCAGCGGGCCGAGCCGGGCCCGCGCGGCGCCGCCGGCCACACGATCGCGGCCTGCTCCGCGGCGGTAAGCACGCCCTGCGCCGCCTCGGCCAGGGCCGACGCCGACGACAGCAGCCCGAACACCAGCCGCACCGGATCCACCTTCGGCCACATCGCGTCCACCGCGGCGCGCACCGGCCTGGACCGCCGCACCGCCTCATGCGTGCGGTCGTCGCAGGCCTCCCCCGCCGCCTCCATCTGGGTCAGGATCACGTGCGCGATCCTGTGCTCGAGCAACTCGCGGGCGGCGCCGTACCGCACGCCCCGGTGCCGCAGCTCGTGCACCAGCTCCTCGAGCTCCCAGGCGGCTACCCGCCAGCGCCGCGAGCCGCGCGGCAGCATCACTGCCACGGCCGGCGTCCGGACCGACGCCCACAGCGCCCGCCGCAGCACCTCCGCCATCCGCGCGTCGCCCTTGACGATCGCGGCTGCCTCCTCGTCGGTGCCGCGGACAGAAACCGACCCGACGAGTTCGCCAACGGTGGTCTGGGTGACGTCCAGCTCGCCCAGCGCGGGCAGGACGTTGCGGATATAGGACAGGAAGGCCCGGTTCGGCCCGACCATGACCACCCCGCGCCGCCGGACCTGCTCCCGGTAGGCGTACAGCAGGTACGCGACCCGGTGCAGCCCGACGGCCGTCTTCCCGGTGCCGGGCGCGCCCTGGACGCAGACCGTCTGGTCGGCCCCGGCGCGGACGATGTCATCCTGGTCCGGCTGGATGGTCGCGACGATGTCCCGCATGGGACCCGACCGCGGCCGCTCGATCTCGCTGATAAGGATCTGGCTCGGCCCGGTTCGGGGACTATGGGCCGAACGGTCCTGGTGGCCTGCCCCGGCCCCGCCGCCTGCCTGGTCGGCGAAGCGCTCATCCTCGTACGCGGTCAGCTCACCGCCGGAGAACCCGAAGCGCCGGCGCAGCGCGAGGTTCATCGGGTCCGCAGCGCTGGCCCGGTAGAACGGCCTCGACACCGGTGCCCGCCAGTCGATCACGGCGGGCGTGCCGTCCGGCGCGTGCACGTGCCTGCGACCGATGTGAAAGCTGTGCCCGGCGATGCCGTCATCCCCGGCCTGTTCGCTTCCGGATATTCCAGTTTCGGAATTTCCAGATGCGGGCTGTCCGGTTCCGGGCTGTCCGGTTCCGGGCTGTCCGGTTCCGGGCTGGCCGGCGTAGTCGAGACGGCCGAAGAACAGCGGGGCGTCGGGGATGTCTTTCAGCGCTTCGGCCCGGTGGTACAACTCGGCTTTGAGGTATTCCTCAGAGACCGGGTCCCCGCCCATGGCCCGCAGCGAGAGCACGTCTTCGCGCATCAAATGGAGGAACTCACGGGAGCACCGCAATTGATCGCGTTCGGCGGTCAGGACGGGGTCTCCGCCGGACCGTTCGGCATATTGATTTTCTTTTGCTTTTGACGCAGCCACGAGGACGGGAACCTATCAGCTAGGCACGCAGAAGTCACGCGGTTTTCTGCTCGGGCGCGGGCCAGGCGAGCAGGCCGCGCGGGGTAAGGAAGGCGTCGAAGACCAGCTCGGACGCGCCGGTCAGCGCGCCGAGGTCGCCCAGCGTGGACGGCAGCAGCGCGGGCGGTTCCGGCCGGCGGAACCGCATCAGCGTGGCCAGGTAGCCGTCCCGGACCGCGGCCGGCGCGGCCTGGTACATCTCGGCGGCCAGGCCGGACAGCCCGACGGCCTCCGGGTCCTGGGCGTTGACCAGCGCGCCGATGCCACGGCCGAGCGCCCCGGCCACCCGGGTCAGGGCCTGGGCGCAGCCGGGATCGGTGCCGGCCGCCGCGATGACCTGCTCGGCGTGCAGCATCCGGTCGCCCTCCTCGGGCTGGCCCGCCGCGCGGAGCAGGCCGCGCGCGCCGGCGTCGAGCTCCCAGCAGCCGACCGAACCACACCGGCAGGGATCGCTGCCGCCGGTCAGCGGCATGTGCCCGAACTCCCCCGCCGCACCATGAGCGCCGGTCACCGGCAGGCCGCCGGACAGCAGGACCCCGCCGATGCCGGTCGCGACGTGCAGGTGCAGGGCGACCGAGACCCCCCGGAGCACGCCGCGGCGAGCCTCGGCCAGGCCGGCCAGCGTCGCGTCGTTACCGGCCAGGATCGGACCCGCACCGTCCTCGCCGATCTTACCGCCGAGGACCGCGGCCACGTCGACGTCCTGCCAGTCCGGCAGGGTCGGCTGCACCATCTGGCCCGCGCTCACCGGCGAGGGGACCGCGACCCCGGTGCCCACCACGCGGCCGCCGAACTGATGGCGGCGGATCTTCAGCCGGGCCGCAACGTCAGCCAGCACGCCGAGACCCGAACCCGCGTCCCGCTCCTGACGGTCGAGCACGGTACAGCGCCCGGTCAGCTCGAAGGCGGCCAGGGTAAAGGAGTCGTCCCGCAGATCGACCGCGAGTGCGACGGGGCCCTGCGGGTGGGCCGACGGCACGCCGGTCGGACGGCCTCGCGTGCGCGGTACCTTGAGCCCAGGCGGCGCGTCAGCCGGGCTGGGCAGCTCCTCGATGAGCTGTCGTCCGGCCAGCTCCCTGACCAGCACGGTGGCCGTTCCCCTGGCCAGGCTGAGCTGCCTGGTGAGTTCGGCCCGGGTGAGCTGGCCGCCGCCGCCGTGCACCGCGCGCAGCAGCCGCGCGAGATTGTGCGCGCGCAACTCGGCACTAGTGGTCGCCGCGCCTTCGTCCTTCCGCACCCTCTGATCGTGCCATGCCCGGTCCCCAGCCTGGCGCGCGGCGTTGTCTGTCAGGGCTACCAGTCCCAGTGGAAGCCGACGGTGGTCTTCTCGGCCAGGCGCAGGTAGCGATGGACGGCGAATTGGCTGTCCAGCGCGATGCTCTCCCGTTCGACGATGGGACCATCCATCCCGTCCCACACCGCCCACAACACATTGGCGGGCAGCATATCGGGGTGAAACTCGACGCGAATGTCCAGGTTCTCGACGAAGTACTGCACGACGCGGCGGAACTCGGGCGGCGGTTTCTCCTGGTAATGAAAGCTCGTCGAGTACTCCAGGGTGGCCGTCTCCCCGGCGGCCAGCGGCTTGGCCAGCAGCATGTCCACCACGAACAGTTCGGCCATCGGCCGGTAGAAGGGACCGGCCAGGCCGCTGAAGCCCTGTCCGACCTCGATGGTCACGGCGTTGGTGTCGGCCCGGCAAGGTATTCGGTCCACGTCGTCGACCAGCGCTTCGATGACGTGGATCACGCGGTGCCTGACCGGCAGCCCGTCCGGGCCGAGGTAATGATGATCGTGCAGGGAGAGCGTCTTGACCCGGGGGCTGCCGAGCGCGCTCGCCTTGTCCTCGCGGATCGCCCCCGGACCAGAAAGCACGCGGACGTGGGCGGAGCCTTCCCACAGCTTCAGCAACTGCTCCCGCTCGAACGTGCCGAACCCGAACGCGTCCATGAACAGGGCCAGCGTGGCCTTGCTGAGCAGTTTGCCGGACAGCGCCCGGGAGGCGGTGTCCTTCAGCTGCCTGGGCAGCACGTCGACGTCGCCCTGGCCCCTCGGGTGCTCCCACAGGTGATGCGCGAGCACCTCGGCCACCGCGAGCTGATTCACCTGTCCCAGCCTGCTGCGTTCGGCGTACTGCTCCCACTTACGCCGGTAACGGCCCGGACGGAGCAGCAACTCGCGCATATACGCCGCGGCGGCCTGCGCACCAGTCGGCGTGGCTGAATCTCCTGGCGTTAGCTGGGCCACGGTCTCCTCTGAATCGGTTCACGGGGCTGAGAACTAAGCGCGACATTTGTCAGCTATGGTATGCCTGTTCTCGCGGAGGGGGCGAGAACGGCATGGTGGGCAAATCAATTACATAGTTCGGGCGGATGAAGGGGACATCCGCCCAGCCAGAAGGGCCGCCATGATACTGCACGAGGGTTTGCCGGGCGCTGGGGCTTCTGCTGGGGCTTCTGCTGGGGCTTCTGCTGGGGCTTCTGCTGGGGCTTCTGCGGCCGGGCGGCAGCCGCATCAGGCGGCCTACTTCCTCGACTTGCTCGGCGATGGTCACGCAGGCCTGGGCCAGCCAGAGGCAGCCATCGAGGCCTACGAGCAGGCGGCGGACGGATTCCGGGCGCAGGGAGCACAGTGCTCTTACGCCTTGTGCCTGTTCAAGATCGCGGAAAGCCATCTGTCCCTGGGTGAACCTTGGCATGCCATCGGCTACCTGGAGGCATGCCTGCCGTTGCTGCGTGAGCTGGGCATGCGCAGGCACGAAGGGCTGGCCCGGCAGCAGCTGGACACGTGCCAGGCCGAGCTGACCGGAGCCTGTTTACTTGGGGAGGGGCGGGCCGGCCTGCGGCCCTTAGCCAGGTGCGGCCGTCCCGCCCCAAGGTTCCCCATGACCCCAAAGGACCCGGCGAGCTGGAACGTTGTCGCCGTATTCGCGCGACAAGGGTAGATTCTTGTTATGTCCGGGACCGACGGCCAGCCGCGCTGGCTGAGCCCTGAGGAACAGCAGACCTGGCGCGCCACGGTTCACCTGTCCCAGTTGCTCTTGCGTCAGCTCGATCGAGACCTTAACGCGCACGGGCTGAACGGACACGACTACGAGATCCTGGTCGAGCTGTCCGAGGCCCCGGACCAGCGGCTGCGGATGACCGAGCTCGCCGACGCCACCAGCCAGTCACGGAGTCGGCTGTCCCACCAGATCTCGCGGATGGAGAACCGCGGCCTGGTCCGGCGCGACGACTGCGAGGGCGACAAGCGGGGCACGTTCGCCGTGCTGACCGCTGGCGGCCGGGACGCCATCGAGCGGGTCGCGCCTTACCACGTGGAGAACGTGCGGCGGCATTTCATCGACCGGCTGTCGCCGCGCCAGCTCGAGGAGATCAGGGACGCCTTCGGCCCGATCGTCGAGTACCTCCGCAAAATCCGCGACCGCGACTAGACAGCAGGCCGTACGGCGGGCAGCACCCGTACGGCGGGCAGCACCCGTACGGCGGGCAGCACCCGTACGGCGGGCAGCACCCGTACGGCGGGCAGCACCCGTACGGCGGGCAGCACCCGTACGGCGGGGCCGCGCGGCGAAGCCGCGATCGCGCGGCCCGCGAGGGGCCACCGGCCCCTCCGGCCGCGCGATACTACGGCGAGGTACCTCAGCGGGGCGCGGAGCGCAGCGGGGGTTCCGGGGGGTCGTCCCCCCGGGCCAGCACTAGAACAAAACGGACATGAGACGGCCGGTCTCGGTGAAGCCGACCCGCCGGTAGGCCGCGCGGGCCGGGGCGTTGAAATCGTTGACGTACAGGGAAACCAGCGGCGCGATCGAGCGGGCCGCGTCCACCACGACCGCGGCCATGCCGGGGGCGGCCAGGCCCTGGCCGCGGGACTGCGGCCGCACCCACACCCCCTGCACCTGACACACCTGCGGCGTGACCGCGCCGATCTCCGCTTTGAAGATAACCTGGCCGTTCTCGATCCTGGCGAACGCCCGGCCGCCGCGGATGAGCTGCTCGAGCCGGGCCCGGTAGGACGCGCCGCCGTCGCCGGTGACCGGCGAGACGCCGACTTCCTCGGTGAACATGGCCACGCAGGCCGGCCACAGGATGTCGATCTCGTCGGGCCGGACGCGCCGGACCAGCGGATCGGGCGGCACCAGCGGCGGCCCCGGCGTGACCATGACCGGCTGCACCGGACGGACCTCCCTGGCCGGTCCCCAGTGCGGCCGCAGCAGGCCCCACAGGGCCTGGACCGCGGTGGCCGACCCGACCACGGACGAGCACCGCCGCCCTTGCCGCAGCGCACGGTCCGCGAACGCCACCACGGCGTCGGAGGCGGCCGCGACCGGGACCAGGTTGGCGCCGGAATAGCAGAGCGACTCCAGCCTGCCGCCGGGCGCGTGTCCCCACATCTGAGCGCCGAGCCTACCGGGCTCGAGGCCGAGAGCGCGGACACGGGAACTGACGAAGACGTTCGTCACCGGATCACGGTCGCAGATGGCAAGTACGGCGCCGCGATCCCGCTCATCGAGCAGCCGCACCGCGGCGGACCACGGCGGCTTTACCCGCAACATGACCTCAGCCTACACGGGGCAATATCACAGGTAATTCCTCATCAGGTTCCTGGCGTCGGGGCGGGCACGGCCGGGCAGGTGGCGTTGACCAGCCCCGGCCCCTCCGGGAGAGCCCCGGTGCCCAGATAGGCGTTCAGGTACCCCTGCACGCAGGAGTCCGAGGGTTGCTCCATGGACTGCCCGTGGTTGCCGCCGCCCTCGACCACGACCATCCGCGCAGACGGCAACAGCTTGTGCGCGTCCTGGGCGCCCGCATACGGGGTGGCCGGATCCAGCGTGCCCTGCAGCATCAAGATGCCCGGCAGGCCGGTCCCCTTGATCTGCAGCGGCTTGGCCGACCCGTGGACCGGCCAGAACGCGCACGCGGCGTTGAACCAGGCGTTGTCCCAGGCCTGGAACGGGGCCGTCCGGTAGATCCGCTCGGTGTCGGAGGTCCAGAAGGAAAGGCTGCGCGGCCAGTTCACGTCCGAGCACTGCACCGCGTTGTAGACGGCGAACTCGTTCTCGTTCTGTGCGCCGTTCCCCTGGTACTGGGTGATCAGGTCGGCGGTCTGGCCTGCGTTCAGGTAGGACGACAGCGCCTGCGCGAAGCCGGGCCAGAGCTGATCGAGGTAGCCGCCCTGCAAGAAGGTGTCGTCGAACTCATCGGCCCCGATCGTTCCGTTGATCGGGTGCGCGAGCAGCTGGTTGCGGGCCTTGTACCAGGCCGCCTGCACCTGCGCGGCGGTGCTGCCGAGCCGGTAGCTGCCGTTGTATTTAGCCACCCAGGCGAAAAATGCCTCCATACGTCCCTGGAATGCGTAATCCTGCTGGACATTGTCGGCGTACCAGACCCCGGTGGGATCGACGGTGCTGTCCAGGACCATCCGGCGGACATGCCCGGGGAAAAGAGTGGCGTAAACCTGGCCGATATAGGTGCCGTAAGAGAACGCGTAGTAGTTTATTTTCGACACGCCGAACGCCGCGCGGATCGTATCCATATCGCGGGCCACGTCCTGGGTGGTCATATAGGGCAGCAGCCAGCCGAACCTTTGCTCACAGTCGCTGGCATACGTTTTGGCCCTATTAATGAGCACCTGCTCGGCGGCGGCATTAGCCGGAATGTAGTTCGGGCGCACGCCGGAGAAGAAGCCGGGATCGCAGCGCAGCGCCGGCACCGAGGATCCGACGCCGCGCGGGTCGAAGCCCACGATGTCATAGCTCGCCGCCACGCTGGGGCTGAGGCCCTGCGCCACCTCGGCCGCGAGCGACAGCCCGCTTCCTCCGGGACCGCCCGGGTTGACCAGCATGACCCCCTGCTGCTGGCTCTTCGGCACGGCGGCCGGGATCATGTCGAGGGCCAGGCTGATGTGCCTGCCAGCGGGATCGGCGTAGTTGACCGGGACGCTCAGCATGGTGCAGTCGGGCACGCCCTCCTGGGCGAGCTGGCCGGAACAGGCGTGCCAGTGCAGGGTGCTGTTCACCGGAACTACCGGCCCGGCCGCCTGCGGCGTGCTCCCCGCCTGCTGCGTACTCCCGGACGGCGACGTGCTCCCAGCCGCCGGGCCGGAGGACTTAGCGGACCCAGAACATGCAGTGAGCGCTAGCAGGGCAGCCACGGTCGCGGCCAGCACCGCCACGGCGCCCCGGGGCGAGCGGGCGCCCAGGCGTGACATTGACATGCCCTCCATCATGCCCGGCGCGAGCCGGTGCCTCGCCCGGTCACACCGGGAGCCGTTAGCTGACGGTAACGGTAGCGGTCAGGAGGCGGAGGCGCGGTGGCGCTCTTCCAGGGCCTTCCGGTATTCGGCGACGACGATCTCGGTCAGTTCCTCCACCGAGGTGTCCCGGCTGTACTTGTCGAAGGTGATCTTGCCGCCCTGCAGCAGGTTCACCCGGTCGACCACGGGGAACACCTGGCCGTAGTTGTGCGCGATGATGATGATCGACATGCCCTGCTCCTTGAGATCGCGCACCAGGTCGAGGATCATCGCGCCTTCCTTGACGCCCATGGCGGCCAGCGGCTCGTCGAGCAGCAGGACCTTGGCGTCGGAGAACACCGAGCGGGCCACCGCGATGGCCTGCCGCTGGCCGCCGGACAGGCTGGCCACCTCGAGGTCCACGGACTTCAGGGTCTTTATCCCCATGGAGTCCAGGTGCTCCTGGGCCTCCTTGCGCATGGCCCTATTGCGTAGCAGCGGCCAGCGCACCATCTCGCGGTTGAGGAACATGTTGTGGTACACGGTGAGCTGGGGGACCAGCGCGAGGTCCTGGTAGACGATGTCGATGCCGGCCGAGCGGGCTTGCGTCACCGAGGTGAAGTGAACCTCCTCGCCGTTGAGCAGGATCCGCCCGCTGGTCGGCGGCTGGAAGCCGCAGATGATCTTCAGCAGGGTGGACTTGCCCGCGCCGTTGTCGCCGACCAGGGCGAGCACCTCGCCGCGCTCCAGTCGCAGGCTCACGTCGACCAGCGCCGTCACCGCGCCGTAACGCTTGGAGATGTGCTCCACCCGCAGGATGTCATCGCCGGCCGGCGTCAGGTCGCTGCCAGTTTCCTGTGTGCTCACTTCGCTGCCTCCGTGCTGGGTCTGACGCGCCGCGTCACGACATCGGCGGGATAAACGGCATCGTTTTCGATTTTTCGGCCTGGCCGTTCGCGCCGACGTCCTTGGACTGCAATCGGCCGGCGCTGCGCAGCCGGGTGAGATAGGTGTTGGCGATCATGGCGAGCAGGATCGCCGCGCCTAGGATGATCAGGAGCTTGTTCGAGCTGATGCCGCGCAGGTTGAACCCGTCATTCAGGATGCCGAGCACGAGCATGCCGAGCCACATCCCGATCATCGTGCCGGAGCCGCCCATCATGGCGGTGCCGCCGATGACCGCCCCGGCCAAGGCGATCAGCAGCACGTTGAGCTGGCCGGCGCTCGGGTCGATGATGTTGTTCTTGAAGGCTTCAATGATCCCGGCCAGCGCGCCGAACCCGCTGCACATCATGAAGTTGCCGATCTTGATCCGGTTGACCTTGATCCCGGATTCCCTGGCGCCGAGCATGTTGCCGCCGACCGAGACCGTGTACAGGCCCCACCGGGTCCTGGTCAGGATGACGTGGAAGATCAGGACTAGGACGCTGGCCCAGATGATCTCCGACCACGCCTCCAAACCGAACCAGTGACCGAGCCCCAGCGAGCTGGGGGGAATGTTCACCTGCTGCGCCGACGAGATGGTCAGCGCGTAGCCGAAGATGATGTAGCCGGTGGCGAGCGTGGTGATCAGGGACGGGACGCCGAAGGCGGTCGTGATGATGCCGTTGATCCCGCCGATGATGACCGCGAGGATCAGCACCGTGATGATGATGGCGAGGAGGGCGGAGATGCCGGAGTCGATGAAGAACCGCATGACGAACGGCGACAGCGTCCAGACGAACCCGACCGACAGGTCGATCTCGCCGCAGACCATCAGCAGCACCAGCCCGATGCCGATGATCACGTACGGGGCCATGTACTGGGCGATGTTGACGAAGCTGCCGTGGCTGACGAAGGCCGTCGTGGTCGCCGCGAAGTAGATGAACAGGATCACGGCGATGGCCAGGACGCTGGCCTCGCGCTGTTTGAGGAAGACCGTGGCGGCGCGGCTGAGGATGCTGGGGCCTTTTCGCCGGTCAGGCGCGGTGCCGATGGTCTCCGGGCTGCGTTCGGCGGTCTCACTCACGTGGCTCATCCCAATCCTGCTACGTCGCCGGATTCCCGTGTTCTTGTGTCATACCCAGATACCGCGGCGGCTCACCGTCGGGTTTCGCCGCCGGTAAGCCGCCGCGAACCTGCATCTCCTAGTGTCGCGCCGTCAGCCGATCAGGTCGAGATCGGCCCGGTGTGCTTGATGTATTTCTGCTGTGAGGTGGACCCCTCGAACCGGGTTGTCTGCGCGGTGTACGGTGCCACGTTGCCCTTGGTGACGAACTTAAGGCCGGTGTTCGTCGTCGGCGGCGCCACCAGCCCGCCAGAGAGCTGCCAGAGGTAGAGATACAGCGTGGGCAGAAAGCCCTGCAGGTACGCCGACTGGTCGACGGTGAAGTTTATCTGGCCGGCCGAGATGGCCGCCAGGGTCTGCGGCTCGAGGTCGAAGCCGCCGGCGGCGACCTTGCCGACCAGGTTGTACTTGGCCAGCGAGGTGCCGAGCAGGGCGGTGTCGCCGCCGTCGACCGCGAAGACGCCCTGGAGACTGGACCCGTGCGACTGGAGGAACTGGGGGATCACCTGGGCTTCCTGCGTCGCCGAGGCGCCCGCGTTGACGCCCGTACTGCCGAACATCACCTTCATGCCGGCGGCCTCCAGGGCCTGCGTCGCGCCGTCCATGCGCGGCTGGATGTTCAGCGAGCCGGGCTGGGCGATGAAGCCGACCGCCGTGTCGCCCTTCTTCATCAGCGAGGCGAGCCGCGCGCCGACCGCCTGGCCCGAC
>CAWJGE010000019.1:0-186442 GCA_963842265.1 uncultured Actinomycetota bacterium | reverse complement strand
CGTACGGCGCACCGGGCGGGTAGCCCTCCGCGCCGTCCGCGGCCACCACGGTCACGTCCGGGTAGCCGGCGCTGGCCAGGTGGTCGCGAGCCCGGTCGACCAGGTTGGCTTCGATGTCGACGCTTACCACCGTGCCGGCCGGCCCGACGATGTGCCGCATCAGCGCGGCGTTGTAGCCGGTGCCCGCGCCGATCTCAAGCACCCGCTGGCCGGTGCCCAGGTCCAGCTGGTCCAGCATGATCGCCATGATGGCGGGCTGGGAGGAGGAGCTGATCGGCTGGCCCTCGACGTCCCGCTTGGTCACGATCGCGTCGTCGAGGTAGGCCTCCTCCGGCGGCAGGTGCGGCAGGAACAGGTGCCGCGGCACGTCACGCAGGGCCCCGGCGATGCGCTCGTCGCGGATTCCGCTGGTCGCCAGGACCTCGGCGACGAGGCGCTCCCGCAACTCGGCGAGCGACGCGTCGTCACTCACGGGCCCGGACTCCCAGGACAGCCGCCACGGCCAGGGCCGCCAGCCCGGCCAGGCCGGCCAGCACGAAGCTGTTCCCGGCCAGCAGCTGCAGGCCGTGCCAGTGGAACTCGTGGTACCAGGGCTGGTCGCCAGTGGCGAAGTAGGTGGCCGGCCCGTACCAGACCAGGCCCGCCGGGGTCAGCCCGGCCTGGGCGTCCCAGAACTGCGGCCAGGCGAAGAACACCAGCACCAGCCCGGCCGCCGCCGCCCACCAGGCGGCCCGTGCGCGGCCCGCGGAAGCACCCAGGTGAGCTAGCAGCGCGATCCCCGGCGCCACCCACACCCAGTGGTGATCCCAGCTCAGCGGGGAGACCAGCAGGCCGGTCAGCGCGCAGGCCAGCATCGCGGGCACCGGCTGCCCGGCCCGGTACAGCAGGGCGGCGGTGAGCAGCCCGGCGATCACGATCAGGACGGCCAGGACGATCCACGGCGTGGCCCCGGCATTCACGCTGCCGGCCAGCCGGGTCACGATGCCGCGCAGGGACTGGTTGCCCCGGGTGCCGAGGAACACGATGCGGTTGGCCTTCAGGAACAGTCCGTCGGCCCAGTAGGTGCGGGAATCCTTCGGCAAGATGGCGTAGCCGAGCGCCACCGTGGCCGCGAAGGTCGCCGTGGCCGTGGCGGCCTGCCGGTACTTGCGGATGAGCAGCAGGTACGGGATGAAGATCAGCGGGGTCAGCTTCACTCCCGCCGCGATCCCGATGCCGGCCCCGTGCCACCAGCGGGTCCGGCCGCCCGGCGTCTGAGCGCCGCCGGTGAGCAGGTCCGCGGTCACGAGCAGCATGAGCAGCAGGTTGACCTGGCCGAGGGCCAGGGTCTGCTGGACCGGTTCGGTGGCCAGCGCCAGCGCGGACACGCCGAGCGTCGCACCGAGCCGTACCCTGGCCCGGTAGCCGAGCGCGCCGAACACCAGCCACAGTGACAGCCCGAGGGCGACCAGGCTGGCCAGGGTCATGGCCCAGCGCATGGCCGTCCAGGACAGCACCGAGCCGACCGCGAAGATCACCGCGGCGAACGGCGGATAAGTGAACTGGACGCCGTTCTGACCGGTCCAGTCGTAAAGCGGCGATGCCCGGTGCGCGTCGTAGGCGGGCGGGACGTGCCGGGCGATCAGCCCGCCGTTCCGGTATACCACCAGGTCACGCATGGCGGTCATGTAGGACAGGTGCGAGGTCACGTCGGCCAGGTACAGTACCAGGACGCCCGCCAGCAGCAGGGCCCCGGCAGGCAACAGCCACTTTGGCCCTTGCGGGATGGGCCCGGGGGCTGCCGTGGCCTCGGTTGCAGCCGTTGGCTCTGCCCGCACCGCGAAACGTCCCTTCGTCAGGCACCCTCATCATCGGCGTGTCGTGCCGATGATAGTGGCTCGCGGGCTGAGCCGGGCTTATCCGATGGTTTGGGTGGTGTCGGTCGAGTCGGTCCTGACGTTCTTGGCCGGTACGGCATCGGCCTTGGCCGGTACGGCATCGGCGCGGGTGCGCAGCGGCAGGCGGGGCCCCGTGCTGGCGGGTACGGCGCCCATCGGGGCGGTCTCGGCGGGGACGGTCTCGGCGGGGACGGTCTCGGCGGGGACGGTCTCGGCGGGGACGGGCTCGGGCTCAACGGGCCTGATCCCGGATGTCACGGACGCGACCCGGCCGAGCGCGGTGCCCGCGACGAACACGATGACGACGCCGAGCGCGGAGAAGAAGCCGAGCTCCTCCATGATCCGCATGTAAACCGTGCTGCCGGCCGGCGAGCCTCCCATGGCGACATGGTTGTTCCACAGCGGGCTCAGTATCGTCCCGAGGGTGAACCAGGCACCGGCCGCCGCGGCCAGCAGCGCGCCGAACAGCGCGGTGTGCCTGCTCTTGGCGATCATCAGCAGGAAACCGCCGAAGAACACCGCGGCACCGGGCAGGAGCTCCAGCCACAGCCGGCCCGTGTTATAGGTCCAGGCCTTGTCCGGCGTGTAGGCGAAATGGAAATAAGGTCCGACGAAGGGGATGAGTGCGCCCCACAGCCCGAGCAGGACCAGCAGGAATCCGCTGAAAGCTCCTCTACTGCGCCGCATCTGCAGCATCCCAGCCATTGCTATCACTTCCCGAGTGAGTCACGTTCGTTGTTGTGCGGGCGTTCACTGCACGCACCTACCCGGAGGGGAACGCTGTATTCTCGATGCCGCGGGGTATCGTTCGCGACGTGGATACGCTGCCCCTCGGGGGGAACGACCCCCCCGCCTCCCCGGACAGGCGCCGCGTGCCGCGCACCGATCTGCTGCTGGCCGATCCCCGCCTGGCGGACGCCGAACGCAGGCTGGGCCGGGCGCTGGTCAAGGCGGCGGTGGGCCGGGCCCAGCAGCGGGCCAGGGACGGGCAGATTCCCCCGGAGGAAGTCGCGGACGCGGCCGTGGCCGGGCTTCCCGCCCGGGCCGCCGCGCTGACCCCGGTGATCAACGCGACCGGGGTGCTCGTGCACACCAACCTGGGACGGGCGCCGCTGTCCGCCGCGGCCGTGGACGCGATCGTGGCGGCGGCCGGCCACTGTGACGTGGAGTTCGACCTCGCCGCTGGGGTGCGCTCCCGGCGCGGCGCCGGGGCGCTCGACGCCCTGGCCCGGGCCGTCCCGGCCGCCGAGGCGGTGGCCGTGGTCAACAACAACGCGGCCGCCCTGGTGCTCGCGGCCACCGCGCTGAGACGCCCCGGCGTCGACGAGATCGTCGTCAGCCGGGGCGAGCTGATCGAGATCGGCGACCGCTTCCGGCTGCCCGACCTGCTCGTCTCCACCGGCGCCCGGCTGCGCGAGGTGGGCACCACCAACCGGACCACGGTCGCGGATTACGCCGAGGCCACCGGGCCGCGGACCGCGTTCATCCTCAAGGTGCACCCGTCTAACTTCCGCATCGAAGGCTTCACCGCCGCCGTCACCGTCCCCGAGCTGGCCTCGGGGGACGTCCCCGTGGTGTTCGACATCGGGTCCGGGCTGCTCGCCCCGCACCCGCTGCTGCCCGACGAGCCGAGCGCCGCGACCGCGCTGCGGGACGGCGCCGCCCTGGTCACCGCGAGCGGCGACAAGCTGCTCGGCGGCCCGCAGGCCGGGTTGCTGCTCGGCCGGGCGCACGTCGTGCGCAGGCTGACCCGGCATCCGCTGGCCCGGGCGCTGCGGGTGGACAAGCTGACCCTCGCCGCGCTCGAGGCCACCCTCGCCGGACCGGTACCGCCGGTGGCGGCCGCGCTGGCCGCCGACCCGGCTTCGCTGTTCGACCGGGCCGAACGGGCTGTGGCGCGTCTGGTCGGGGCAGGCCTGGATGCCCGGGTGGCGGCGGCCAAGGCCGCGGTGGGCGGTGGCGGGGCGCCCGGCGTGGAGCTGGACAGCGCCGCCGTGAGTCTGCCCGAATCGCTGGCAGCGCCGCTGCGCAGTGGTTCGGCCGCGGCGCGTGGCGAGGCTCCTGCTGTGGTGGGGCGCTTGGAGGCAGGGCGCCTCCTGCTGGACCTGCGATCAGTTTCCCCGGACGATGACAAGCGCCTGGTCCACGCCATCCTGGCCGCTGCGCATAAGGCAATTCCATGATCGTGGCTAGTTCGGGGCAAATAGCGCCCATTTCTGGCCACGATCATGGTCGCGGGGAGCGATCATGCAGGTGATCGCCACCGCGGGGCATGTGGATCACGGGAAGTCGGCGCTAGTGCGGGCGCTGACCGGGATGGAGCCCGACCGGTGGGCCGAAGAGCGGCGCCGTGGGCTGACTATTGACCTGGGGTTCGCCTGGATGACGCTGCCCGGCGGGGACCGGGTGGCCTTCGTGGACGTGCCCGGGCACGAGCGCTTCGTGCCGAACATGCTGGCCGGCGTCGGCCCGGTACCCGCTGTGCTGCTCGTGGTGGCGGCCGACGGCGGCTGGATGCCTCAGTCCGCCGAGCACCTGGCCGCCATCGACGCGGTCGGCATCAGGCACGGGTTGCTCGCGGTTACCCGGTGCGACCTGGCCGATCCGGGCCCGGCGACACGGCAGGCGCTCGGCTTGGTCTCTCGTACCAGCTTGGGCGCGGTAGAAGCGGTGGCGGTGAGCGCCGTGACCGGGGCCGGGCTGCCGGACCTGCGGGACGCGCTGGCGCGCCTGGTGGCAGCGCTGCCCGCGCCCGACCCCGCTGCCCCGGTCCGGCTCTGGGTGGACCGGTCGTTCAGTATCCGGGGCAGCGGCACCGTCGTCACCGGCACGCTGCCGGCCGGCACGATTGCCGCCGGCCAGGAGCTGCTGCTTACCCCGTCGCTGCGGCCCGCCAGGGTCAGGAGCCTGGAATCGCTGAACGAGCCGGTCACGTCGGTCACCGGTGTCGCGCGCGTCGCGGTCAACCTCCGCGGCGTCCCGGCTGGCTTCCCGGCCCGCGGCATGGCCCTGGTCGAGGCAGGCCGCTGGACGCTCACCAAGCTGGTGGACGTCCGGCTGTCCCTTGCCGCCGAGCTGACGCAGCCTGCCGGGCTGACGCAGCCTGCCGGGCTGAGGCTGCCTACCGGGCTGAGGCTGCCTCCCGAGATGACCCTGCACATCGGCTCCGCGCGCACCCAGGCCCGGATTCGCTCCCTCGGGGTTTCGGGGATCGTCCGGCTGATGCTGCGCGACGCGCTGCCGCTGCACGTCGGCGACCGTATCCTGCTCCGCGATCCGGGCAGCGCGGGCGTGACGATACTGGGCGCCACCGTGCTCGACGTCGCGCCGCCGGCGCTCACCCGCCGCGGTGCGGCCGCCGCGGCGGGGACCGAGCTGGCCGCCTGGCCGGATCCGCCGTCGGCCGCCGACCTGCTGCGCCGACACGGCTTCCTGCGCGCAGGCACGCTGGCCGCCATGGGCGTTCCCGGCGGCCCGCCGCCCGTGGCGGGCGACTGGCTCGCCGACCCGGCCCGCTGGGCCAGCCTGCGGCGCCAGCTGGCCGAGGCGGTCGCTGCCCACGCCGAGCGCGATCCGCTGGCCATCGGCATGCCGCCCGAGGCCGCCCGCGCCGCCCTCGGCCTGCCCGACCGGGCGCTGATCGAGGCGCTGGCTGAGGGTATCCGGGTCCAGGTCCAGGATGGCTACCTGCGGATAGGGCCGTCGCTGCCGCCGCGGCTGGTCGCGGGGGTGCGCGCCGTACTGGCAGACCTCGCGGCGGCGCCGTTCATGGCCCCGGAAGCGGGCCGGCTACGGGAACTCGGGCTCGACCCGCGAGCGATCGCCGCCGCCGCGCGGGCTGGGCTGCTGTTGCGGGTGTCCGAGCAGATCGTGCTGGCCCCGGGCGCGCAAGCCGAGGCGGCCCGGTTGCTCGCCAGGCTGTCGCAGCCGTTCACCGCGGCAGAGGCCAGGCAGGCGCTCGCCACCACCAGGCGGGTCGCGATCCCGCTGCTCGAGTACCTGGACCGCGCCGGGATCACCCAGCGCCTTCCGGACGACCGCCGCCGTCTGCGTTAAAGTCCAGCCCTGACCGGCTCGCCTACCCTGCTCGGTGACGGTGCCAGCTGAGCGACGCGCTCGGGGGTAAGAGGCTGCGGAACTCGGGGGAGCGGCGCAGGGCGTCGGCCACGCGGCGGGCGGTGCCGAAGGTGCTGATGATGCCCACGACACCGCCGCCGTGGACGTGGAAGACCGAGGCGCCCGGCTGGTCGGCGATGGAGATGGTCGCGTAACTGAGCGCGCTCTTCCGGACGGTGACGCGGTGGTCGCCGTTGCCCTCCACCTGGTAGCCGGGGCCGAGCCTGCGGCTGAGCACGGTGACGACCTCGCCAGGCGTCACGTTCTTGCGCGGCACCCTTACCTTCGGCATGACCTCAAGGGTAGTGCCACATGCCGAAGAGGAGCCTAGGACGACAGCCACGCGGCGGTGTCGGGCGGCAGGCTGCCGCCGGTGACGGGCCCGCTGGTGAGCAGGATCTCGCGGTGGGCCGGAAGCGGCGCGGGGACGGCGCCGAGGTTGGCGGCGAAGACGAATCCCGGCTCGCGGGCGAAGCAGAGCAGTTCGCCGGCGTGGAGCCAGCGCAGCGTGCCGCGGCCCAGCGCGGGGTGGTCACGGCGCAGCCGCAGAGCCGTCCGGTACAGGCTCAGGAAGGAGCCGCCGTCGGCGCGTTGCGATTCGACGCTGTACCGGCCCCAGTCCGGCGGCTGAGGCAGCCAAGGTTGGTCAGGGCAGGTACCGCCATCCGTTCGGGAGAAACCAAGACCTCGGCCGGTACGGGCCCAGGGGATGGGCACCCGGCAGCCGTCGCGGCCGGGGACCTGGCCTGCGGTGCGGTGGAACCGGGGATCCTGGCGCGCGCCATCGGGTATGTCGGTCACCTCGGGCAGGCCCAGTTCCTCGCCCTGGTAGATGTAGGCCGACCCGGGCAGGGCGAGCAACAGCAGGGCGGCCGCCCGGGCCCGCCGGGCGCCGGCCTCGGCGTTCCGGTCGCCGAGGGCGATGAGCCGGGCGACGGTCTGCGGCGTGAACCCCTCGTCCAGCCGGTAGCGGCTCGCCGGGCGGGCCACGTCGTGATTGCCGATCACCCAGGGGGCGCGGGATCCGCCGGTCACGGCGAGCGCCTCGTCGATCGCGTCGCGGAACCCGGCTGCCTGCCAGCCCGCCAGGATCAGCTGGAAGTTGAAGACCTGCGGCAGGCCGCCGGGCTCCAGGTAGGGCCCCAGGGTGTCCGGCACGTCGTACCAGACCTCGCCGATGGCGGTCCGCGATCCGGGGAAGCCGTCGGCTGGATAGGTGTCCAGGATGGTCCGCCAGGACCGGTAAAGCGGCTGCAGTTCGGGCCGGTGCCGATACGCCGACGGCGCGGTCAGCGGACGCCCGCCCTCCATGTCCGGCAGGTCCGGGTCCTTGAACAGGCCATGGGCCACGTCCACCCGCAGGCCGGCCACGCCACGGTCCAGCCAGAACCTGATCACGTCCTCGAACAGGGCGGGAACGTCCGGGTTGCGCCAGTTCCAGTCCGGCTGGCCCGTGTCGAACAGGTGCAGGTACCACTGCCCAGGCCGGCCGTCGGCCTCGGTCACCCGGGTCCAGGCCGGGCCGCCGAACTGCGAGATCCAGTTGTTCGGCGGCTGTTCGCCGGCCGGGCCGCGCCCGTCGCGGAAGATGAACCTGGCCCGCTCCGGGCTGCCGGGCGCCGCCGCAAGCGCCGCCCGGAACAGCGGATGCGCACCTGAGCAGTGGTTCGGCACCAGGTCGATGATGACCCGGATCTGATGCACGGCCGCGTCCTTGACCAGCTGGTCGAAGTCCGCCATGGTCCCCAGCAGCGGGTCCACGGCGCAGTAGTCGCTGACGTCATACCCGCCGTCAGCCAGCGGGGACGGGTAGAAGGGGGTCAGCCAGACGGCGTCGACGCCGAGGTCGGCCAGGTAGCCCAGGCGGGACCGCAGCCCCGGCAGGTCGCCCACGCCGTCGCCGTCCGCGTCGGCGAAGCTGCGCGGGTACACCTCGTAGACGACCGCGTCCTCCCACCACACCTGGCCGCCGTCGCTCACACGTCTCCCTTGTCCCGGACGTAACCGACCCGGGGTCAAGCCTACGATGCGCAGCGGGGACCCTGCCGTATCCTGGTGGAGTCTGTGCTGTGACGGAAGACCAAGTAACCGGAGAATCCCGCTGCTCAGAGAGCCGCCGGCAGCTGTGAAGGCGGACGGCGGGTCTCCGGCGAAGACACCTTACCTAGCGCGGACCGCTGGCCGCGTAACGGCCGCCGAGGCCGGGCTGGTGCCGGCGAAGGTGCGGTGGCACCGCGACTTAGCCCCCGCCCGCACCTCCAGGGCCACATGCCGAACTGGAGGTGATGATCATGACATCCGCGCTGGCGGGCCTGTCCCGCACTCTGGCTGCTCAGTTGCCGGCGGCTGCGCCCGGTAGCCAGGTCCGCGTCGAGGGCTGGGTGCACCGTCGCCGGGATCTCGGCGCGGTGACATTCCTCGTCGTGCGGGATCGTTCGGGCCTGGCCCAGGCAAATACACCTCACTCGACGCCGAGCTCGGCTTCATCAGCGACCACCGTGACGTGCTGGCGGTGCTGCGGCAGGCGCTGGCCGGGATGATGGCTGCGCTGCAGGGCGAGGCGGCGGCGGCCGTCGACCTGCTGCGTATCGCGATCCCCGAGGTACCGGGGCAAATCCCGGTGATCCACTTCAGCGAGGCGCTGCTGATCGCCGGGGCGCCGCCGGACGAGCCGGACCTCGCGCCCGCCCACGAGCGGGCCATCGGCCGGTGGGCAGCCGAGACCCACGGCAGCGAGTTCATCGCCGTGGAGGGTTACCCGATGATCAAGCGGCCCTTCTACACCCACCCGCAGCCCGGCGACGAGCGCTGGTCCAACAGCTTCGACCTGCTCTTCCGCGGTCAGGAACTGGTGACAGGCGGTCAGCGGCTGCACCGGTACTCCGACTACCTGGCGGCCATCCGCGCACGCGGCGAGGACCCGGCGGCCTACTCGGACTACCTGGAGGCCTTCGCGCACGGCATGCCGCCGCACGGCGGGTTCGCGATCGGCCTGGAGCGCTGGGCCGCCCGGCTCACCCGGGCCGAGAACATCCGTGAGGTCACGCTGTTCCCCCGGGACCTGCACCGCCTGACACCCTAGAGCCTTATTTGGAAACTAGGTGGGGGTCGGCTGAGGCGCGGAGGGCGTCGCGGAAATCGTCGGCGGGGTGCTCCAGGGAGGTGAGCTGAGCGGTCTCGCGGCGGAAGAACAGGGCGAGCGTCCAGTCGGCGAGCACTCGTGCCTTGCGGCTAAGGGTCGGTACCCAGAACAGGTGGTAGACGCGGTGCGCCAGCCAGCCGGCGAAGCCGGTGAGCCGGATCCGGTACACCTGCGCCACGCCCTGGTGGTGGCCGAGCCCGGCGACTGACCCGACGTAGGCGTGCCGGTACGGCTTGAGCTGGCCACCGCGCCCGAAGGCGACGATGTTACGGGCCAGCACCTTGCTCTGCCGGACCGCGTGCTGCGCGTTCGGCGCGCAGAACTCACCGGGCCGGCTCAGGTCCGGCACCGCCGCGATGTCCCCGGCGGCGAACACGCCCGGCACCCCGGTGACGGCCAGGTCCGCGCCAACCTGAATCCGGCCGGCCTTGTCGGCTGGCAGGCCGGCCGTCGCGCCCAGCGGGCTCGGCCGCACACCGGCCGCCCACACCAGGGTTCCCGCCGCCAGCTCGGTCCCGTCGTCTAGCAGGACCGTGCCGTGCGCGGCCGAGGCAAGCCGGGTGTGCAGCCGCACGTCGACGCCGCGCCGCCGCAGCGCGCGCAGCGTCCACTGGCCGAGCCGCTCATCCAGCTCGGGCAGGATCCGGCCGGCCGCCTCGACCAGGACCCAGCGCAGCTCGGCCGGGTCCAGCGCCGGGTGGAACCGCACCGCCTCGTCGGCGAGCCCCTGCAGCTCGGCCAGCGCCTCGACCCCGGCGAACCCGCCGCCCACGACGACGAACGTGAGCGCGGCCGCGCGGATGGCAGGATCGTCGGCCGACGCCGCCACGGCGAGCTGGCCGAGCACGTGGTTGCGCAGATGCACCGCCTCGCTGACCGTCTTGAACCCGGCACCGTATTCGGCCAGCCCCTCGACCGGCAGCACCCGCGACACAGACCCGGCCGCCATCACCAGCACGTCATAGCGCAGCACCCGCTCCGGGCCGCGGGCCGGCGCGAACACCGCCAGCCGGCTGGCGTGATCAATGCTGACGATCTTCCCGGTCAGCACCCGGGTGTGCCGCAGCACCCGCGGCAGCGGCGCGATCACGTGCCGCGGCTCGACCGAGCCCCCGGCCGCCTCCGCCAGGAACGGCTGATAGGTCATGTACCCGCGCGGGTCCACTACGGTCACCGTGGCCTCGCCCCGCCGCAGCAGCCGCTCCAGCCGCCGCGCCGTGTACATCCCGATGTAACCGCCACCCACAATCAAGATCTCCATGATGAGCTCCTCCGTATCGCTCACCTCCTTATGACTCATGCACCCGGCCGGACGTGACACCACGTCATGTGACGTACGGCACGTGACGGGTGTCTCACCCCGTTTATGTCACCTCGGCGGCGGCTGTGCTGTCCCCCCTGTAAGGGCCAAGACCGGACGAGGGAGAAGTCAGCCATGAAGGCCACGATGCGGCGCCTGGTGCGCGCGGACCCGGACGACCGGTGGGCGGCGGTGTTCGGCCGCATCGCCCTGTACTCGTTCCTGGTGGCGCTGGTCACCGGCATACTCTTGCTGCCGTTCTTCCGGCCCAGCATGACGCCTGTCGTCTATCACGGCTCTTACCGCAAGCTGGACGGCCTCACGATGAGCCGCGCGTACCAGTCCACGCTGAACATCAGCTTCGACGTGCGCGGCGGGCTGCTGATCCGGCAGGTGCACCACTGGTCCGCGGATCTGTTCGTCGCGGCCGTATGCCTGCGGCTGATCCGTGTGTTCTTCCGCGGCCGGTTCCGGCTGCCGGACTGGCTGATCTGGGTGGGCCTGCTGCTGGCCGGCATGGCGGCCGGGCTGTCTGGCGCCATCCTGCCCGACGACATGCTCTCCGGCGGCAGCCTGAGCGTGCTCACGGGCGTGACCTTGTCGGTGCCGGTAGTGGGGACGCACGTGGCGACGCTGATCTTTGGCGGGTCGTTTCCCGGCCACGTGATCGTCCCGCGCGCCTACTGGGTGCACATCGTCGGGCTGCCGGTGGCGCTTGGAGCGCTGCTCCTGCTGAGCTACCGAAGCGGTCGGCCGCGGGCGGTCCCCGTCCGGCGGGTCGACCCGCTACTGCCGTTCACCGGCGCTGCGCTGGTCGTGCTCGGCGCGGCCGCGCAGATCAACCCGGTGTGGCTGTTCGGACCATACCAGCCGGGCAGCATCAGCGCGGGTTCGGTGCCGGACTGGTACATGGGCTTCCTCGACGGGGCGCTGCGGATCATGCCGGCCTGGGAACTCTCCTTGGGCGGGAACGTGCTGGCGCTGGACGTGCTGATCCCCGCGGTGATCGTGCCCGGGCTGTACTTCACGCTGGTCGCCGCGTATCCGCTGCTCGACGGCTGGATCGCCGGCGGCCGGCCGCCACGCGGGCTGCTGCCGCCCAGGCCCGCCGATCCAGCGAACCGGATCGGCGTCGGTGCCGCCGGGATCACGCTGTACGGGCTGCTGTGGGCGGCGGCTGCGAACGACGAGATCGCGTACCACCTCCGGCTCCCGCTGTACACGGTGACCTGGGTGTTCCGCGTCCTCGTGCTGACCGGCCCGGTGCTCGCGTTCGCGCTGACGCGGATGATCTGCCACGTGGTGGAAGCGCGCCGCCACGACGAGGCCGAGCACGGCATCGAGACCGGCCGGATCGTGATGACCCCGGAGGGCGGCTTCACCGAGATCCGCGAGCAGGTCGCCTCCCGCTAACGCGGCAACTGTCTTGGCATAACGACCTCGCCCACATAACGCGACATACTGGACGCAAAATGCCGCCGTAGCCGTACAAAGACATGCGTAGCCTTTAGCTGCGGGTCGGCCTGGGCCGGTCGGATGTCGGCAGTAGAGTCGACGCGGAGGCGTCTGGGTACCTGGTGGTCCCCCCGGTCTTCAAAACCGGTGAGCGCTGCGCTGCGGCGCTGGCGGGTTCGATTCCCGTCCGCCTCCGCCACCTGCATAAACGCTGGCCGTGGCTGGTATGACGTGCTGCAGCCAGGCCGTTCCAGGTGACCGGGGAGCCGTACCAGCGCTGAGCCCGCACGGGCCGGGCCTGCCTGTTCCCCGGGCCTGCATAACAGCAGGCCAGCGAGCCGCCACCGGTTCCCGGAACCGCTGGCCATGCCCTGGCAGCCCGGCACGCCGCGGAAGGCGCAGCAGCGGGCCGCGGCGGCGTTGAAGGCCAACTCGTACGCTCGGATGCGGTGATCGCCCGGCAGGCGCGCTGTGCGACGTCGACGGCGGCCAGGGCGCGCCGCCAACTCGAGGACGCTGGGCTGATCCCGGCCGTTCCCGTGATCCGCAGGTAGCGCCAGCCGTATCCGAGGCAGGCCAGCCGCACCCACGCGGCGATCATCGGCGGTGCCATGACACCGCGACAGGTTGCCGACCAGGCAGGCACCAGCTACCAGGCCGCCTGGAAGGCGCTCCGCGCTCACCGGCTCCGCGAGGACTTCCCGAAACCGCTGCCGCCGCCGTCCGAGTGCGAGTGGTGTGCCAGGCCCTATATCCCGGCACCGAGGCCTGGCGGCAAACCTCAGCGGTTCTGCTCGGACAGGTGCGCTGACCGCGCGTACAAGGCGCGGCGCCGGGCAGAGCGCGGGACCGGCCAGCCAGCCGCGCCGCAGGCCCGGGAGATCCCGCCGATGCCGCCGAAAGGCACCTGCATGGAGGTGACGGCGGCCCAGGCCGCCGCGATCACCAGCGCTGGCGGCACCACCCGGGCCGTTTCCGCGATGTCCGCCACGGCCGCCCATGACCAGCTCGGCGAGACGGTAGGCGTCTCTAACTCCAGCGCCTGAACGCGCGTTCCGCACCGTCCATGAGCCCCGTGCCCGGCGGGCGGGACTGCGGGCGGGACGGCGTTCTCCGTGCCCGGCGCGTTCCTGGTGATCGACAGCAACCAGCGTCGACGGCGGGGCGGAGGTCGTGACGGTCTCCTCGGCTGGCAGCTCGGCCAGCATCCCCATCGCGGGCACGCCGCTGAGGCTCACTCACGCGGCCGGGGCATCGGTGCAGACGGCGACGCTCGGGCCGCTCGGCCCGATGACCTGAGCGCTGCCTGCCGCACCGCCTATGAGCGGGTGCTCCGCTGGCCTGCGGGTAAGCCGGTGGTCTAGTGACTCCTACGGCGGGGTTCGGGGGAGGACACTCGCACTTCCACCTGCATGCTTGCCGCCAGCAACTGTTGCGCCCTTGCCCTGCCGGACCGTTGCGAGACACGATTGGCTCGACAGTACAGAACCGTTAGGGGGCCGCCATGGCGACCTATGTTTCTCTCGTCACCTGGACCGAGCAAGGCATCAAGAACTTCCCCGACACCATCAGGCGCGCAGAGGAATTCTCCCGCTTTGTCCAGGGGTACGGTGGCAAGGTCCGCGAGGTGCTGTGGACCTTCGGCGAGTACAACCTCGTCAGTATCTCCGAGTTCGCCAACGATGAGAAAGCGGTTGCCGCCTTTCTCCGGCTCGGGTCGGCCGGTAACGTCCGAACCCGCACGCTGCGGGCCTTCAACTCTAAAGAGATGGACGCGATCATCAACCTGACCGGCGTTCGGACGGAACACGGCAGCTGGGGCTGAGCACGCGGCCGGTGCGACGGTGCAGACGGCCACGCTGGGGCCGCTCGGCCCGATGACCTGAGCAGCGTCACGGGCTGACCGCTCGGCCCTTGCCGGATCATCTGCGGCCGCGGGCACTGGCTGCTGGCCCGCCGCTCGCTTGCCGAACCGGCCGAGATCGCCTACTACGCCTGCTACGGGCCCCGCCGGTCCAGCACCGCTGACCTGGCCTGGGCCGCGGGCAGCCGGCGGTAGCTCAGGACCTGGCGCGACGGCAGGGCCGAGGCGCTCAGATCGAAGGGCCCGGTGCCGCGGGAGCGGCTGAGCCCGCAGCAGCGGGCCCGGCTGGAGCTGGAACTGAAGAAGGGCCCGCTGGCGCACGGGTGCCGCCAGAACGGGACGTCAGCGATCAGCTCTCCGAGCGGCGGCAGGTCGCCTGCGGAGCCGGGAGTCAGGGCTTCCACGCTCGGTCTTGTTGCTCCAGGTCCGCGCGCAGCGCGGCCATGGCCCGCGCGGTGTGGCTTTTCACCGCGCCGCGGCTGATGCCCATCGCCGCCGCGACCTCGGCTTCGGAGAAGTCCGCGTAGTACCGCAGCACGATCGCCTCGCGCTGCCGGCCGGGCAGCCTGCGCAGCGCCTCGACCACCGCGGACTGCTCCAGCCGCACCAGCGCGCCGTACTCGGCGCTGGGGTTGTCGGGCGGCGGGTTCGGCAGGTGCTTGTCCACCACGACCCGGTGCCGCAGCACCGACCGGGACCGGTTCAGTACCGCGTGCCGCAGGTAGGCCAGCGCGCTCTCCGCGTTCCGCAGCCGCTGCCAGCCATCATGCACCGCCACGAACGAGTCCTGCACGACATCCTCCGCGGTGGGGACGTCCCGCACCAGCAGCACCGCGAGGCGCACCAGCGCCCGGTAATGCAACGAATACAGCTCGGTGACCGCCCAGTCCGCGCTTCGCCCCTTGCGTGCCGCGCCAGGCGCCATGAACACGGCGGGCACGATGGCATCACTTGCTACCGGGGTATCAGTCACATTAGCTGGGCGCGCGGTGCGGGTGCGGTTGTTCGTCATAATGCTTACTTCTGGGCGCGCTTCTCGAGGGGAACAGGCAATCATCGCCTGCCTGCCTCAGCGTTGCCTGAAGATTAACTGAAGGCCAGCTCTTTTCTACTGACCGGTAAGCTGAAGAAGCTCCAGTAGCAGCCCGCCTGATCGACGGTTGCCTGGCCGGGCCGGCCTGATCATCGAACCCTGGTAACCACATGCACTACGAGTTCATTCTGGTTAAGTGCCGTTGCAGTATTAAGTGTCAACGCGACTTTCGAACGCCATCGCAGGGAAGGTTCCGGTGTACACCTTTCACGATGGCTCCCAGCGCCAGCCGTCGTTGTATTCGCAGCTGATAGCTTTGCCATCACCAGCTATCCCCGATGCTCCATGGTCGGCCTTCCGGCAGTATTCGCCAGGTTCGTAGCAGGTGCCTTCGTTGCTGAGCGGATAGCAGCCAGCATGCGAGGCGGGAACTGGTGATGCCGATGTGGGTGCCGGGGGCGGTGGCAGCGGACTGTTCGACGATGGCGAAGAAGACGGGCTCGGTGACCCGCTTGCTGATGCACTCGGTGACCCAGACGCCTGCGATGCCTGCGCAGAGGCCGAGAATGAGGCCGTCGGACTGCTCGTGCTGCTGCTGCTGACGCAGCCAACGACGGCAATGATCATTACGAGAACCAGCGGTGGCGCCGCCATCAAGAACGGTGTACGCCGCCAGAAGGGTTTCGGTCCTTCAGGGTTGCTCCCAGGCGGCTGCCCTGCAGGGCCTCGCGGCGGTCGTCCCTCCGAGCTCTCAGGACTGCCGGTCCGCTGTTCTTCGCTCATATACTCCCCCAGCCGTCACCGTGAGATGAAAAGCAAACGTTCCGTGCATCGAACTGTTCAAACTGACAGCCCTGTTGAAAAGTGAAGGTCACAGGATGATTCCAAACCGGGGACATTGGGTCATTGCGAGGGTCCAAGCATATTGCTCGTCGTAGCCGTATGCTGCTATCCACCGGACAATGCGCGGCGTTCCGTGCCGGGTCCCTGTGACCTTTGCCCTGCGCTCGGCGCGCTGGCCGTCGCCGCGGTCGGCACGGCCCGGACGTGACGGCCTCTGGCGGTAGGGGTTGTGACTGCGTTACCGGTGGTAAGCCAGGCCTCATTTGATCGGCCGGACGTGGCCGCGTTGTCCGGCTATTTAGCTGAGGACTTCCGGATCGCGGCGCTACTGTCGGAGTTCTGCGGGAGGGAGCAACGGAATGCCAGGGGACAAAGATCCTGCCGAGGTAGTTGAGACGATCCGCCAGTCGATCAAGCGCCCGGGGCGGCCGCTTGACCTGGCAGCCTGGCAGGCGCGGAGTTACGCGCTATAGGTCCTGCCCGCCTACTACGTGATTACCAACGCGCAGACCGTGAGCGTATGGGATTACCAGGGTGCGATCGCACCCGACGTTAAGGTCCTGGAGTTCAGGCAGGCAGAGCTGGACGAGAAGTTCGATGACCTCTACGCCCCGCTTAATCCGGCCGCCGCGTTGGCGGCACGCCAGGCCAAGATCGGCCGGCTGGCGGCATCTCGGTGAGCATCAGCATTGCCGCGGGCCGGTGGACCGTCCCGCTGGACGAGGCGAGGGCTGCCCCCAGCCGGGACGGCAGGCTGCCTGCTGACCCAGGCCTGGCCGCAGATGATGAACACCCCGGATAAGCGCGACCGGCTTGACATCAGCGCGCTGGCTAGCCGGCGTTGCCGCCCGGCTCCCCGCCATTTGCCGGGTAGATCGCGTCGAGCTGGTCCATCAGGCCGTCCAGGTCCCAAGCTCCCAGGGTAGTGCTGGTGCCGTCGCCGGGGATCAGGCCGGCCGGGATGACCGCCCGCCAGCGACCCGCGGCCGGCGGCAGGATCACCGCTTCGGGGTGCTCCTGCTCGAACCGCTGCCGGCGCACCACCGCGTCCTCCTGGCCGCCGCCGGCCGCGCGCAGGGCCGGGCGCTCCGCACCGGTCACAGCGTGCCCTCGCGCGCCCAGTCGGCGCGGATCGCGACGTTCAGCGGGTCGGAGGTGTCCCCGGTAATGGTGCGGGCCTCGGCGTCCCTGCTCGTGGCGGTCCACGTGCCGCGCTCGGACCCGATGTCGTAGGCGTCACCCCAGGCCAGCCGGAGCACTTCGAGCGCCCGGTCCTCGTCCACGTCGAAAACGTCCCGCCGCCGCTGGCTGTCAGTGACCGATTTGCCCGCCATCGTCATCTTCTCCCTAGCGCCCGCCTGCACGGACATACCGGCAGTCAAGACCTGGCCGGGGCGTAGCCTGAAGACGTTGCACGTATGGCGACGCGACGCCAAACAGGCAACAGCCTCGCCCTGCAACCCCGGTACACGTGGAATGAGCGACTTCGGCACGGAGCTGGCGCGCCTGATGACGGCGCGGGGCCTCGGCGTGCGCGAGCTGGCCCGGATGGTGCCGTGCAACCCCGGCCATATCTCTAACCTGCGCAGCGGCAAGGCCCAGCCGTCACCGGAGCTAGCGGAGACCCTCGATGGCCGGCTGGAGGCGGGCGGGACGCTGCGCGCCCTAGCCCCCGGGCACGCCCCACGCAGGCGGCGGGATGGCGCTGCCTGGGATGGCGGCGCCGCCGATGACGAGATCGCCGCCCTGGACCTCGGCCGGCGGGCCGAGGCCAGCGAGGTCGGGACAGGCACGGTCGAGCGGCTAGAACTGGTCGTGGACGACCTGGCCACCGCCTACCCCGGCACCCCGCCCGCCGACCTGCTCGGACGCGTGCGCGGCTACCTCGGCTATGTCGGTCGGCTGCTCGACGCCCGCACGACGCTCGCCGAGCACCGCCGCCTGCTGGTGACCGGCGGCTGGCTGTCGCTCCTGTCGGCCACGTGCCTGATCGACCTGCATCGTGATCATGCCGCCTCGGCACACTTGCGCACGGCCGTGCAGCTCGCCTGCGAGACCGGCCACGCCGAGATCGCCGCCTGGTGCCTGGAGACCCAGGCGTGGCAGGTACTCACGACAGGGGACTACCGGCGGGCCGTCGATATCTCCCAGGCCGCGCAGCGCCTCGCGCCACACAAGGGAAGTGCCTATATCCAGGCGACCGCGCAGGAGGGCCGCGCATGGGCGCGGCTCGGCGCTGCGCCCGAGACCCGCGCTGCGCTGGCCAGGGTAGAAACACTCGTGTCCCCATTGCCGATGCCTGACCGGCCAGAACACCATTACCGCTACGACCCGGCCAAGTCCGAGGCATACATGGCCACCACACTCGCGTGGCTCGGCGACCCGGCCGCCGAGAGCTACGCCCGGCATGTCCTCGCCCGCCTCGAATCCACGATCGACGGGCCACCGCGCCCGCGGCGGGCCGCATCGGCCCGGCTCGATCTCTCCCTGGCGCTGATAGCGGCAGGCCAGCATGACGAGGCCGCGGGCACGGCATTGGAGGCGATCACCTCGGGCCGTATCGTGCCGTCGAACTACTGGCGCGCCCGCGAGGTCATCCACGCCGTTGCCGAGCGAGGCGTCCCCGAGGCGCGCGAGCTCGCCGAGGCGTACCGGGAAGCCTGTGGCGACGGCGGCCGACCGGCGCTCCCTTGACCAACCCGTTTACCGGCCTGTGGTGCCCGCAGGCACGGATAACCTTTCCGGGTGGCTGAAGATGATGCCGATCAGCGCCGGGAGCGGCACCAGCGCGCCCTCGCAGCGGCCGGCGGCGCCCTCCTAGGAGGTGTCGCTGTCGGCCCTCCCGGGGCCGTTCTCGGTGCCCTACTCGGACCGGAACTTGAGCCGCTAGTCAAGGGGGTCTGGGCAGAGCTATCGGCAGGCGCCCGGCGGCGCCAGGCCGAGGTGCTCGCGTCCGTCATCGACGGCGGCATCCCCGAAGACGAGCTTGGCGAACGCATAAACGCTTCCGAGCGCATGCAGCTGCTGACCGGCTTCGCCCTGAGCGCTGCGACAAGGACCGTCTGGGAGGACAAGCTGCGGACGCTGGGCCGCTCCCTGGCCTCCGGGCTGCTGGCCGACGACAACGCGAAGATCGACACTGAGCAGATGATCATCGCGGCCATCGCCGACATCGAGGGTCCCCAGCTGGCCATGCTGGAGCTTCTGGTCGCCTGGCGGCGGGGCCGTCACAGTGCTGAGCCGCTGGTCAGCGGGCCGCTAGATCTTCCCAAGGATTCCCACGACCGCCCGTTGGATGACAACTGGGATGTCGCGTGGCGGGAATGGTCCCGCGTGCAGATCGCACACGCGCGTCCCAACCTTTCCCCGCTCGCGCCGAGCCTTCTGGGCACGCTCCAGCGCCACGGCCTGGTGGTTCAGAAGGACAAGACCAGGGAAGCGATCGAAAAATATGCCGGGGAGTTCGAGAAGAAGCTCGGCGAGCAGTACGCCCGGGAGGGCCGCGCCGGCGCTTTCCGCCCGTCCAGCGTCCCGACGGTGCTCAACCCGGCTGGCCCGGCGCCGGAACCTACGTGGTCGCCGACCGAGCTGGGCGAGCAGGTATTCCTTCCGTGACGCGGGCGCGGAACTGCCGGACGTGTGGAAGTCAGGGCCAGCCGAGCAGGACGAAACCGAAAACCCCTCGGAGTCGGCAGGTCATTGAGCACAACGCCCCGCCAGTCGATGACCGGCGCCGTCTTGCGGCCCTCAGAGCCCGGGTGCAAGCGGCGGCTGGCGTACCGCCGGGGCTGCGGGCAGCACCCGCGGCGGCGATCGGGGCCGGGCCTACGGCTGGTGGCAGGTCATAGTCCCGGACCCACCCTTGCGCTCGGGGTCGACCCAGCGGGCCTGACGGCGAGGGCCGGGCCAGAGGCCAGGCCCGAAGCGCGCGCGGCGAACCTCCCAAGGCAGTGGACGCAGGTAAACGGTCTTGTCGAACACGGACGAATTCCTCGATTCCCCGCGCATGCGGGTTGATTACCTTCACCATGTATCCATGACATGGGGGTGGGTGGCCCCGACGGCCACAGCCGCCGTAGGACTCGCTGGTATCGCTGCGACGTGGCTTACCGCGCGTGCAGGTCGCATCGATCAACAGAACATGGTCCGTACCCATACGAGCAGGTTGGAGAGGCCGCACTTCGAGAGACTCGCCGAAAAGCGTACGGGGCGCTTTTGGCTGACCTGTACGGCACATTTCATTCTGCTGCATTTTCAAATCTCCTAGATTACAGTAATGATGCAACTATCGAAAGTGATAGGGCTCACGTAGCTAATCTCAGTCACTCACTGGCGGAAGTAAAGATTCTAGGGAGTGATATGGTGAGGCAGCTTGCCACCACCGTTACCTCAAGGATTCTCATAAATAAAGCGCAGGCAATTGAAGGTGGAATCGAAAGTGTCGACGAGGAAGCGAGCAATGGGATAGGCGATTTCCTCTATCTGCTGGAAAGGCTAATGGCCAATGACTTGGGGATTCCCGTTAGCTTGAAGTTGGAAGAATCGGATAGTGTCATGAATGTTATGTATGAGGCCACTGCTATATTGGAGCACAAGCGAAAGCTAAGGCAAAGCGTTCATGACGCTATGAAGAAGGTTGACCACAAGGATTGATCGGCACGGCAATGGGCGGCTAACCGCCTCTGGAGCGGCGACTTGACATCTGATCGGCGGCGAGCCGACGGGCCACACATGGGCCAGATGCCGCGCTGATCCGGTGTCCGCTGATGCCCAGTCCCGCGCACAACCGGAGGTAGGTTTCCGCGCGCTCGCGGTTCATGTTCTCAGTGTCCGCCCTCTCCGCGCAGGCGCTAGCTGGCTAGCTCCACCGCCAGGCCGAGCCGTTTGGCCAGCAGGCCCGCGCGCTCCTGATCCTGGGCGCTGAACGCGCCGCCGGCCCGGGTGAAGCGGACGTGGTGCAGCGAGCCGCCGAGAGGCCGGCCGTCCTCGTGCACCAGCCTGATCCGCTTGCCGCCGGGCCAGGTCAGCTCTGCGATGTCGTCGGCGCCGGCTTCGAGCTGGCCGTCCAGGACCTTCCGGAACAGCCGCGTCGCGCCGGCCAGGTCGCCGACGCGGTGCTCGATCAGGTCGAACAAGGCCGGCGGGCCGGGCTCGGGCAGCTCCCGCGGCGGCACCGCCCACGGTGAGCCGGCCTGCTGGGCGACCTGGATGACGATGCCATGGGCGCTCCGCGGATGCAGGAACGCCTCTTTCCAGTACGGGTTGGACAGGTTGACCCCGACGGGCTCGATGCCGAGGGCCCGGATCCCGGCCAGCGTGGCCTCGATGTCGGTGACGATGAAGTTGAGGTGGTGCGGGCTGGCGCCGCGGGTAGCCAGGAAGCGCTCAAGAAAGGCCGCGTCCGGGCCGCCGGTCGGCGTCATCAGCTCGATTTTCGGTCCCGCGGCAAACTCCAGCTGGCCCCACCAGAAGCCAGGGGAGTCGCCGCCGTAGAGCCACGTCCCGCCGAGGACGCCGCCGAACAGCTCCCAGCCGTCGGTCAGGACCTGTGTGCCGATGGCGAGGTGATCCAGGACGACGGTCATGTGGGCCTCACGTTGCGGTCAGAATCGTCTAGAGCCGGACATGATGAAGTTACCGCCCCGGTGAGGGTCGCGTGCCTCGCTCACGCGGCGTCCGGCGGGGCGCCCTGACGAGCTAGCTGATACTCCGCCCCCTGATGAATCGCCAGGTAGATACGGTCACGCAGGGAGTTAGCGGCCTCGTTCGTCAGCGTCTTCTCCAGATCCCTGAGCACGATGCGGACGAGGAGGTTCTTCTGGCCCGGCCGGGCTCCGAGGCGGCGGGCCGCTGCTGCGGGCAGCTGGTCGCAGGCGGTGGCGGAAAGCACGCGGACTTCCTCGACGCACGAAGCCTCAGCGCCGAGGGCATCGCGCACCCGGTCGCCAATGGTCTCCTCGTCATCGTCATCGGCTACCGCGATCGACAGATCACGTGTGATCGGGGGCATGGACGAGACCGGTCGGTACCTGGCGAGGTCCCGCATCTGGTTCGCGATCCGGGGGTCGGCCGACCGGAGGAGGCGGATGTCCGGGATGCTCTTGATCAGCATCAGCAGCCGGTCAAGGCCCATGCCCAGCGCCAGGCCGCTGTGGTCGGCGAGCTCCGCCGCCGCGAGCACGCCGGGATGGCCGAGCCCGCATTCCCATACTTCCACCCAGCGGCCGCCGTGCAGCACGTCGACCTGGCGGCCGCGCCGGGTGTAGGGATGGGTTCGTGGCTCCTGGCGCCACGGCAGGTCCGGGACGAGCGTGCCGAGCAGGCACGAGATCATCTCGTCCAGGTCCGCGTCTGTCATGGCCCGGCGGGTGATCCGCCACAGGTCGAGCTGATGGGGAGTCCCGCTGTGCTGCCAGTCGATGGCGTCCCTGCGGTACACCATCCCCGGGCAGACCAGCAGCACGTCCTCGCCAGGCTTCCGGGCTAGCTGGCGAAGGGCGGCCGGAACCATGGCGCTGGAATGGCTGCGGAGCATCTGCCCGGTGCTCACGTAGCGGGTGTAGCGAGCTTCCCGGGTGATGGCGTCGGCCGCGTAGCCGAGACGGTCGTAGTTGTCGGCGACCGGCACGACCTTCGGGCCCCGGCACCACCGAACCTCGCACGACCAGGCGCGTGACAGCGCCTCGACGGCGCGCTCGGTGAGGATCTGGATGGCATGCGCGCCCTCCCCGGGGTCGGAGAGATCGCGGGTGCCGAGAGCAGCCTGCAACTGCACAGGACTGAGACACTTAACTGAACTGGTCACGGTGACTCCTCTGAAGGTGAACCCGGCGGGGAAATCCCTCCCGGCCCCGAGCCCACCTGAGCGACATCGCCGTCTTAACGCGACGAAGCGCCTCCCGGCGGCCCATAGCGGGCCGGGAGGCGAGAAAATCGCCGTATCGACATGCCAGTCATGTCCAAAGAATAACGCCGAGGCGCTACGGAGCCAGACCGCGGCGCAGGCCGAGGGCGGCTACGGCCAGGCCGACCAGCGCGATCACCGGGCCGGCCACGGCCCAGAAGGTGACGCCGGACATGACGCTCCCGCCGAGGACGCCGACGCCCTGCAAGGTGAAGATGACCCCGGCCAGCGTGACGAGGACCCCTACCCCGGTGAGCACGAACCACCTCATCGGGATTTGCGGTGTGGATACCTGGCCTTCAGGCCGGGGAGGAAACGCCGCTCCACCTCCCCCCGAATGTTAGTGCGAAGTGATACCTTCAAGGTGTCCGCAAGAGCCAGGCGGGCGCCTGCACCACCTGGTGCGGAATCGCGGCAGGGCATGCCGTGGCTGCGCGGGGAGGCTTCCGGGATGCCGGGCCTGTGAACCGCGAACCTGCAGCGTGACCACAGGTCGCGGCTGGAATCCCCGCCCTTCGGGGCGGCGGAGGATGTCAAGATGGCTGCCTCTTTCCCAGGCCGCTGGACGTGACCCGTTATCCCAGGAACGGCGCAGCCGCGGACAAAGTTCAAGGTGGCCTGGCCGTAACCGGTACGCCACGATCAGCGGCGCCAGCACGGCGGCGTCCGGCCCGCGGCACCGAGTCTGGCTTATCGTCCGTTCCAGTCGGCTGCCTGGTTACGTCAGACCGCGTAGCCCTGGGTAGGTATGGCGTATGTTCGCTCATACGATCACCGGTTTCACCGGCCCCGGCGACGTCCTGTGGACCGAAGTGGCAGAGCCGGCCGCCGGTGGCGGCGTGGTCATCGACGTAGTCGCCGCCGGCGTGTCATTCGCGGACCTGCTGCAGACCAGGGGCGGGTACCAGATGAAGGTGCCCGTTCCCTACACCCCGGGCATGGACGCCGCCGGGGTGGTCCGGTCGGCCCCGGCTGGCCTTGGCCTGGCCGCGGGCCAGCGAGTGGCGGTATTGCAGTCGTACGGCTGCTGGCAGGAGGTCATCAGCGCCCCGGCGGAGCGGGTGCTGCCCTTGCCGGAGGGCATGAGTTTCGAGGCGGGCGCGGCCGTTCCGCTGAACTACCTGACAGGCCTGTTCGCGCTGGCCCGGCGGGCCCGGGCCCAGCCGGGGGAAACCCTGCTCGTGCACGGCGCGGCGGGAGGCGTGGGGACCGCGGCCCTCCAGTTGGGCAGGGCGCTCGGGCTGCGTACGGTCGCGGTCGCGGGCGACGAGGCCAAGCGGGAGTTCGCGCTGCGGTGCGGCGCGCACCACGCCGTGCTCAGCCGCGACTGGCTGGCTGCGGTGCGCGGCCTGCTCGGAGACCGGGCAGTCGACATCGTGGTGGACCCGGTCGGCGGCGACCGGATGACCGACAGCTTGCGCTCCCTGGCCCCGGAAGGCCGGCTGCTAGTCCTGGGGTTTACCGCCGGCGAGATTCCCGTCGTCAAGGTGAACCGGCTGCTGCTAGGCAACACCGGCGTGCTCGGCGTGGCCTCCAGGGAGTTCTTCGAGCAGCAGCCGGCCACCGTGGCCGAGCTGTGGACTCAGCTGATCGAGTTGCACCGGACTGGGGCGCTGCCTGATCCGCCGGTCCAGCCGTACCCGTTCGCTGAGGCGCGCGGCGCCCTGCGCGCGATCGAGCAGCGCAAAGCCGTCGGCAAGGTGGTCCTGAGCAGGCAGTACCCGGCGGGCGCCGGCTAGGCGGAGCCGACGTCGGTAACGGGCCCGTCCAAGGTGAGCTTCGACATTGAGCCCTACCACGAGATCGTCCGGCTCACGGTCACGCACGAGAACCTGGCCGACGACGATGCCCCGGGAGCGATCTCGGCCGGGCAGTCGGCCGTGTTCGCCAACCCTCAAGTCCCTGCTGGAGACCGGCCATGTAGCTCGCGCCTGCAAATGCCGCCGCATAGCTGAAGTCCGATCAAAACGGGGAAGCAATTTTTAATTTACATACGCAACTACTGCTTGCGATACACCCGCCGATTGACGGCGGATTTCGCGGTCCGAATGGACTGGAGCAAGCGTTAGTTTTGCGTGTCTAAAATCAGGACCCTCCTTGGTACTAGTGCAGTGGGGGCTGGTAGACCTAGGTTTGCACCAGGAATACGTCCTGCTCGTCAGGGGAGGAGAACGCATGGCAGAGATCACCGTCACCGTCGATGGCGTGAAGTATGCGGATCACGTCGAGCCTCGGATGTTGCTTGTCCACTACCTAAGGGAAGTCGTGGGCAAGACGGGGACTCCCATCGGATGCGACACGTCGAATTGCGGCGCATGCACGGTGCTGCTAGATGGAGAGTCGGTCAAGAGTTGTTCTGTCCTGGCGGTCCAGGCGGACGGTGCGGACATCACCACCATCCAGGGCCTGGCGAACGGTGGCCTGCACCCGCTCCAGCGCGCTTTCCACGAGGAGCACGCGCTGCAGTGCGGATACTGCACACCCGGGATGATCATGGCCGCGTCCGACCTGCTCAGGGAGAATCCGCACCCCAGTGACGAGGAGATCCGCGAGGGTCTTGAGGGCAACCTGTGCCGCTGTACCGGCTATGAGAACATCGTGCGCGCCGTACGGCGCGCCGCCGAGGCGGGAGTGAGCGAATGACCGCGCAGACCGAGGCACGCGAGGCGCAGGCCGGGGAGTTCGGCAGGGCACGCCTGCGCAAGGAAGACGAGCGCCTGATCACCGGCCAGACCAACTGGACGGACAACATCGTGCTGCCCGGGATGCTGCACATCGCGTTCCTGCGCAGCCCGTACGCGCACGCGCGGATCACCTCGGTGGACGTCAGCGCGGCCCGCAGCGAGCCGGGCGTCATCGCCGCCTACTCCGGCGCGGACTTCGCCGACGAGCAGGGCAGCTTGCCCTGCGCCTGGCCGGTCACCGAGGACATCGTGATCCCGGCGCACCCGCCGATGGCGGTGGATGAGGTGCGGTACGTCGGTGAGGCTGTGGCCTGCGTCGTGGCCCGTGACCGCTACGCCGCGGCCGACGCCCTGGCCGCCATCGAGATCGACTACGAGCAGCTTCCGCCGGTGCTCGACATCAGGACAGCCCTGGACGAGGCCTCGCCCAAGGTGCACGAGGCGGGCAACAAGAGCTACGAGTGGGTCTTCGCCAACGGCGACATGGAGGCCGCCTTCCGTGACGCGCCCATCGTGCTGGAGCGAACCTACCGCCAGCAGCGGCTCATCCCGGCCGCGATGGAGCCGCGCGCGGTAGTCTGCTCGAGCGTCGGCGGTGAGTTCACCATCTGGTCGGCGACCCAGATCCCGCACATACTCCGCGTCATGCTTGCCCTGGTCACCGGCATCCCGGAGCAGGACATCCGGGTTATCGCGCCGGACGTGGGCGGTGGCTTCGGATCCAAGTTGCAGGTCACGGCCGAAGAGGTGCTGGCCGTGCTGATCGCCCGCAAGCTAGGCCGGCCGGTCAAGTGGACCGAGTCGCGCAGCGAGGGCAACATGACCGTGCACCACGGCCGCGACCAGTGGCAGCGGGTCAGGATCGCAGCCGACGGCGACGGCAGGCTCCGTGGCCTGGACGTCGACCTGCTTGCCGACATGGGCGCCTACCTCATGCTCCTCACGCCGGGCATCCCGCTGCTCGGCGGCTTCATGTTCCCCGCCATCTACAAGATGGACGCCTACGCGTTCAAGTGCACGGGGATCTTCACCACCAAGATGCCCACCGACGCCTACCGTGGTGCGGGCCGCCCCGAGGCCACCTTCGGCATCGAGCGGATCATGGACGAGCTCGCCGCGCACCTGGGCCTGGACCCGATGGCGGTGCGTGAGCGGAACTGGATCACGCGCGAGGAGTTCCCGTTCACCACCATCACCGGCCTGACCTATGACTCGGGCAACTACGAGGCGGCCACGGCCAAGGCCAAGGAATTGTTCGGCTACGACGAGCTCCGCAAGGAGCAGGAGCAGCGGCGGGCCAGTGGCGACCCGGTGCAGCTCGGCCTGGGCATCTCCACCTTTACCGAGATGTGCGGGCTGGCGCCGTCCCGCGTGCTCGGCTCGCTCCGCGCCGCCGCTGGCGGCTGGGAGCAGGCATCGATCAGGATGCTGCCCACCGGCAAGGTCGAGGTCGTCACCGGATCCAGCGCGCACGGCCAGGGGCACGAGACGGCGTGGAGCCAGATCGTCGCCGACCAGCTCGGCGTGCCGTTCGCGGACATCCGGGTCCTGCACGGCGACACTCAGATCTCGCCCAGGGGCCTGGACACCTACGGTTCCCGGTCACTGGCCGTGGGCGGGATGGCCCTGGTCTCGGCCTGCGACAAGGTCATCGACAAGGCCAAGGTGATCGCGGCGGGCCTGCTTGAGGCCTCGGCCGACGACCTGGAGTGGTCGTCGGGGCGGTTCGCGGTCCGCGGCGACCCGGACAAGGGCGTGACGATCGGTGAGATCGCCTTCGCTGCCTTCAACGCGCACAACATGCCCGACGGCGTTGAGCCGAGCATCGACGCCGAAGCCACCTACGACCCGGACAACTTCTCCTTCCCGCACGGCACCCACCTGTGCGCGACCGAGGTCGACACCGAGACCGGTTTCGTCAAGATCCGCTCGTACGTGTGTGTCGACGACATCGGCACGGTGGTCAACCCGATGATCGTCGACGGCCAGGTGCACGGCGGCCTCGCCCAGGGCATCGCGCAGGCCCTGTACGAGGAGGCGGTCTACGACGACGACGGCAACCTGGTCACCTCCACGCTGGCGGACTACCTGGTCCCGTCGGCGGCCGACCTGCCGTCCTACGTCACCGGCCGGACCGAGAGCCGGGCGGCCAACCGGCTCGGGGTCAAGGGCGTCGGCGAGGCAGGCACCATCGCCTCGACTCCCGCGGTCGTCAACGCGATCGTCGACGCGCTGCGGCCGCTCGGAATCAACGACGTCACCATGCCCTGCACCCCCGAACGGGTCTGGCGTGCCATCCAGACCGCTCGCGGCGGCCACCAGGGCAGCGCGGCCGAGCAGCACGAGGCCAGGCAGAGCGACCAGACACAGGGCAACAGCCCGCAGGGCATCCAGACCGCAGGCACAGCATGAGTGAGCCGAAGGGGCGCGGCGCCACCTGGACTGTATTTTTTCCCCCGAACCCACCCCAGGTGCGAGGAACGAGCGACGAGGGAAGGCGGCGCCTTAAGGCGCCCCAGAGGCGAGCAGGAGGCTCAGCATGATCCCGGCGAAGTTCGACTACGTCCGGCCCGGCTCGCTGGACGAGGCGGTGACCGTCCTGGCCGACGGCGGAGATGACGCGAAGGTCATCGCGGGCGGGCAGAGCCTGCTGCCGCTGCTGCGCCTGCGGCTGGCCTACCCGGAGCTGCTGGTCGACGTGGGCGGCCTGGCCGAACTCCGCGGCGTCACCGACGCCGGGGACGCGCTGGTCATCGGCTCGCGGACCACGCACTACCAGCTGGTCCACGACCGGCTGGTCGCCGAGCACTGCGGGCTGCTGGCCCAGGCCGCCGCCACGGTGGCCGACCCGGCGGTCCGGCACCGCGGCACGCTGGGCGGCGCGCTCGCGCACGCCGACCCGGCCGGGGACCTGCCGGCCGTGGTGCTGGCCCTGGACGCCGCCATGATCGCCAGGGGACCCGGCGGCGAGCGCGAGATCCCCGCGGCGGACTTCTTCGTCGACTACCTGACCTCGAGCCTGGAGCCCGACGAGATCCTGACCGCGATCCGGGTGCCTAAGCTCGGATCCGGCTGGGGTTACCGCTACGAGAAGTTCCACCGTACCGCGCAGTCGTGGGCCACCGTCGGCGTGGCCGCGCTGGTCCGGCGGTCCAACGGGTCCGTAGCCGAGGCCAGGATCGGGCTCACCAACATGGGCCCGACTCCGGTCCGGGCCACGGCGGCGGAAGGCGCCGCGGCCGGGGTGCAGGCCAGCCGTGACGCGCTGCGCGCCGCGGCCGGAAGCGCCGACGAGGGCACGAACCCGCCGGGCGACCTGCACGGCGCACCCGACTACCGGCGGCACCTGGCCAGGGTCCTGACCGGACGGGCGCTGGCCGCAGCGGCGGGAGTCTGACCCAGGGGGCGGGCCGGCCGATGGGCTGGTCCGCCCGCCCTTTTTGCCGAACGAGCCTGGTATCCGCCCGGTGTCCCTGCTAGCGGCGTTCGCCGTGACGCCCGGCGCCGTAAGAGCCATCGAGGGCAGCTGTCCCTGCTGTAGTCAGCCGACCTGGCCGCGGGCCGGCCTGGAGGAGGTCAGGGAGGCGAAGACAACCGTCGAACTGAGGTAATGGCCGCTGGCGTAGTCGAAAGCGCCGCCGCAGGTTATCAGGCGCAGGGCGGCGAAGTTGGTCGCGCCGTAAATGGCTTCCGCCGGGAATCTGGACTTGACGTACTCGCGCACGCCCGTGACGCGGAAAACAGCCGTGATCCCGTCGGCGAGGGTCACATTGACGGTATCTCCTGGCCGGAGGGCCCCGAGGCGGAAGAAGACGGCGGGCCCTCGAATACTGTCGACGTGACCTTCGATGACCGATGACCCGATCTGGCCGGGTGTCGCCGAGTACTTGTACCACGCCGCCCTATCGGAACTCGTCTCGAGCGACGGCACCTGGATCGTGCCGTCGGCGTTGAGCCCAAGGTGCAGCAGTTTCGAATTCACGCCAATGGCCGGGATACTCACCGACACCGGCACCGAGCGCGGCAGCGATGGCCCTCGGGCCGATGACCCGGTAGCGCCTGCCGCCGATCGCGATGGCTGCGGGGCGTGCACCTGGGCGGCGACGGCAACCCCCAAGGCGGCGGTCCCGGTCGCGATGAGCAGGACCCCGGCGATCCCGGCCAGTCGGGCGCGCAGGCCTCGCACGGTGGCGGGCGGGGCGGCGTAGCCAGCCTGCGGCCAGGAGACGACCACGCGGAACCCGGCTATGCGCCGCCATGCCGCATCCGGCAATGCCGTCGTCCTTCCTCGGGATGTGCTACTCAGTTAGCCTAATATTCCGATGGTAAACAGGCCATTGCAGTATGCGTTGGCCACCGGTCATGCCTTTATGGCCGACGGCGCTTTCGGGGGACCTGCCTGCCGCGGCGCGGGCGGCCACCGGGCCGGTCATGCCTTTTCCCTGCCAATAACGGTTCCTGACGCCGGGACCGGGAAAAACAGTGATCATCTGCCGGGCGCATGAGGAGGTCCCATGAAGGTGCGCACCACGATCGCGGCGACGTTTCGTGCGAGGCTGGCCGCCGTGTGCTGGGGCGCCCTGACCCTGCTGGCTCCGGTGGCCGTCTCGGCCTGCAGCGGGTCATCTTCGACGCCGACTGTGCCCACGTTCACGCCGTCAGTGACCATCTCGGGTACCGCGACAGGCTCAGTCACCGCGCCCGCTTCCAGTGGCAGCACCCCCTCCTCCGGCACCACCGCTTCCTCCGGCACGCCTGGCGTGACCACTTCCCCGGCGGTTACGGCCACGGCCACCGTGACGAGAACGGCGACCGCCCCGGCCACCGCGTCGTCAACCAGCCAGATCCCGACCGCGGCCCCGGCGGCCGGTGGCGGGGGCACGGCCGGATTGCAGGACGGCCTGCTCTTCGGTCTCGGTGTCGCGGCGATACTCGCCGGAACCGGAAGCATCGCATACCGCAGGCGGCTCACCAGGCGTCGCTGACACCAGGCCCGATGGGACTGCTCAGGCGCTAACGGCGGCGCATCCAGGTCAGGCTGGCCGCGGCGAGCGTCGATGCCGCCGTGGCGTCTTATCCGCCGGCTTGCTCGCTTTGATCGGGTACGGCCTGCGCACCCCGCGGCCCCCGATGTTCCGCATGGACTGCGGAGAACTCCTGGGCACGCTGACACCGCTGATTCCGCCGCAGCTATCCGGGCCGGAGCAGGCAGGGTAGGCGGTCGCCGGCGGTGGTGCGCTTAGGCTCGGGGAGCGGGAGGGAGAAGCCGATGAGCGAGGGCCAGGTGCCAGGGCTCTGGGCACCGCAGCGGCGGGCGCTTACCGTCGGCCTGGTCCTGACGATCACTTTCGTCGCGTCTGAAGCGCTGGCGGTAGTGACGGTGATGCCTGTAGTCGCCCGGGATCTGGGCGGCCTGCGCCTGTACGGATGGGTGTTCAGCGGTTTCATGCTGGGCAGCGTGGTCGGCATCGTGGCCGCCGGCCGGGAGGCCGACCGGCGGGGACCGGCGGTCCCGTTCGTGGCCGGGGTGGTGCTGTTCGGCGCCGGGCTGGCCGTGGCGGGCCTGGCTCCCTCGATGGGTGTGCTGGTGGCAGGCCGGGTGCTGCAGGGCCTGGGCGCCGGGGCAGTGCCCTCGGTGGCCTACGCCACCATCGGCCGCAGCCTGCCCAAGACGCTGCGGGCCCGGATGATGGCGGTGCTGTCCACCGCCTGGGTCGCGCCGGGGGTGGCCGGGCCTGCGATCAGCGCCGAGGTCGCGCGCCTGTTCGGGTGGCGGTGGGTGTTCCTGGGCCTGCTCCCGGTGGTCGCGGTGGCCGGATCGATTGCCGTGCCCGCCCTGATCCGCCTCGGCCCGCCCGCCGCGTCGCAGGCGCAGGAACACCGGCTGACCGACGGCCTCCGCACGGCCGCCGGGGCGGCTATGGGCCTGGCCGGCCTGAGCCTGGCGACTGGATCCGGCGCAATCCTGGCCGGTCTCGCGTTGATCGCGGCCGGCGGCGTGGCCGGGCTGCCCGCGCTGCGCCGGCTGGTCCCGCCCGGGACCCTGACCGGACGTTCCGGCCTTCCCGCCACGATCGCCAGCCGCGGCCTGCTGACGTTCACGTTCTTCGGCGCCGACGCCTACGTGACGCTGGCGGTGACGGCGGTCCGCCACCGCAGCCCGGTGGTGGCCAGCCTGGCCGTCACCGGTGCCACGCTGGCCTGGACAGCTGGCGCCTGGGCGCAGGCCCGGCTCAGTGACGCATGGGAAGCACGCCGCCTGGTGCGCATCGGGCTGGTGATCATCCTGGCCGGCATCGCCGGGATGGTCCTGATGCTGCAGCCGGCCGTGCCGGTGGCCGCGGGCCTGGCCGCATGGACCGTCGCGGGGCTGGGCATGGGACTGGCCTACGCGCCGCTGTCCCTGATGATGCTGCAAATGGCGCGACCCGGGCAGGAGGGACAGGCGTCGGCGTCACTGAACCTGGCCGACGTGCTCGGCACCGCGGTCGGCATCGGCGTGGGCGGCGCGGCCGTGGCCGCCGCCGCAGGCGGCAACCTGCGGCTGGGCATCACCGCCGCGTTCGCCGCCGCAGCGGCCGTGGGCCTGCTGGCGCTGGCCTGCACCAGCCGGCTACCCAGAGGCACCAGCTCGGCCCCGCCGCCGGTGACCGAACAAGTGCCCGCGCGAGCACCGGACTGACCGGCTAACGGCGTCAGGTCCGGGCCGCGGCTCGCGGACGCCAGCATCGCTGCCCGGCTAGCCCGCGGCTCACCCGGCGGCGTCGGTGAAGACGGGCAGGTAACCCAGCTCCTGGCCGGACGCGTTGGGATGGTAGGACGAGCTGATCGCGAAGATGTCGACCGAGTTCAGCCAGCTGCCGGAGTCGCATATCTCGTTATGGGCGAACTGCAGGCGAACATCGGCGAACGTACTGTCCTTGACCGTCGCGGCCGCCGTGGCCAGGGCGCTGTCGAGTGCATCAGCGCCCCCGTTGAGCGCGGTGCGGTCCTTGGTGCTCAGCCCGATGCAGCTGCTGGACTTGGACAGGTCGTACAGGTCGGGGTAGCCGAGCACCACGATCTTGGCCGCGGGCGCGTGCGCCCTGATAGCTTGCAGGGTGGCGTCGAGCTTGGCGGGCAACTGGCTGGTGACGAAGGCCTCGGCGTTCGATACGGCGTTCAGGCATGTGCTGGTCGAGCTGAGCACGCAGGTCTCCATCACGCTGGAGAAGCCCGCGTCGTTCCCGCCGATCGTGATGCTGACCAGCGTGGTGCTCGCGCTCAGCGCCGATACCTGGCTGCTCAGGACGTCGTCTGTGGTCGCGCCCGCGCAGGCCACGGAGACGAACGAGGCGGGGGCGTATTTGCCGGCCCATTGCTCCGGATAGGCCCGCGTGCTGCGATCGCAGCCGCCGCTGGATGAGATGTAATCCCCGGCGCCAAGCCCCGAGCTGTACGAGTCACCGAGTGCGACGTACTGGACCGAGGACGCGGCCTCGGCGGCCGGCATCGCGGTCACGGCCGCGAAAAGGCCGCCGGAGGAGGCCACAACTACCGCGCTGAAAATAACACGGGAAATACGCACGAGTCACCCCATCAAGTTCTGGAAGGGCACTAAAAACGCGCGCACTATTCTTCTATCATGCGTCAGGGAGCAGATCAATATATTGGTCGGCAGCTGTTTGACCCTGCTGACCTGCGATCGCTGGTCACAATCCGTGCTGACGCATCCGGCGCCGGTTTAGCGAGGTAACCAGATTCAAGCTTATGCCCGAAAAAACGCCCAGCGGCTGATTGCAGTCCGTGACATTTGTGATCGCCCGCCCCCGCCGAACCCGGCTACGCGCTCCGGGCAGCCCCGGGCGAACCTGCCGGCGCCGGGCCGATCGTCCTGGTCGGTCACTCCTACGGCGGGCCTGGCGCGGGAACGGAACATCGGGTGGCCGGCGGTTGTTCTTGCGGCATGATCGAGGGCCGGTTTGCTGAGCTGATTGCCGGGCAGCGGCAGGGTGTGCTGGTCACCCTCAGAAAAGACGGGTGGCCGCAGCTGTCCAACGTGAACTATGCCTGGTACGCGGGGGAGCAGATCATCAAGATTTCCACCACCGATGACCGGGCCAAGACGCGCAACATGCGTCGTGACCCGCGGGTCAGCTTCCACGTCACCAGCGGCGATTTCTGGTCTTACGTCGTGGTGGACGGGCGCGCGGACCTGTCAGCGGTGGCCCAGGACCCCCATGACGCGGCCGTGGAGGAGCTGATCGACCTGTACCGCGCGGTGCAGGGCGAGCACCCGGACTGGGAGGACTACCGGGCGGCCATGGTTCGTGACCGGCGCCTGGTCGTCCGGCTGCGGGCCGAGCGAGCCTACGGGATGGTTCACCGCGGCTGACGGTGCGCAAGGTGCGATTGCGCCGGGCAATTTGTGGCTTCCGGGTGGGTAACAGGAGGCGCCATGAGAGCCAATGGGTTGTTGTCAACGCGCGTAGGCTGGGACGATGCTGTCTGACTCCTTCGGGCGAATCGCCACTGATCTGCGCGTATCGCTTACCGACCGGTGCAACCTGCGGTGCGCCTACTGCATGCCGCCCGAGGGTCTCGACTGGCTCCCCGCTCCCGAGCAGCTGACCGACGACGAGGTCGTGCGCCTGATCCGGGTCGGGGTCGAACTGCTCGGCATCCGCGAGATCAGGTTCACCGGAGGCGAGCCGCTGCTGCGGCGCGGGCTGGCCGGAATCATCGCCCGCACGGCCGAGCTGCGCCCGCGCCCGGAGATCTCGCTGACCACCAACGCGATCGGGCTCAAGCGCAGCGCCGCCGCCCTGCGTGCGGCCGGGCTCGACCGGATCAACGTGTCGCTGGACACGCTGCGGCCGGAGACGTTCCGCAAGCTCGCCCGCCGGGATCGGCTGCCGGACGTGCTCGACGGCCTGGCCGCCGCGGCTGCCGCCGGGCTCGGGCCGGTCAAGGTCAACGCCGTGCTCATGCGGGACCTGAACGACGACGAGGCCGTGCCGCTGCTCAGGTTCTGCCTTGAGGCCGGCTACGAGCTGCGGTTCATCGAGCAGATGCCGCTGGACGCCCAGCACGGCTGGAAACGCGCCGAGATGGTGACGGCGGACGAGATCCTCGCCGCGCTTGGCCGCGATTTCACCCTCACCCCCGACGACCCGCGGCAGCGCGGCTCCGCCCCTGCCGAGGCGTTCCTGGTCGACGGCGGCCCGGCCCGGGTCGGCGTCATCGCCTCGGTCACCCGGCCGTTCTGCGGGACCTGCGATCGGGTCCGGCTGACCGCCGACGGCCAGGTGCGGAACTGCCTGTTCGCCCGGACGGAAAACGATCTGCGCGGCCCGCTGCGCGCCGGGGCGAGCGACGCCGAGCTGGCCGAGGCGTGGCGGCGCGCCGTCGCGGTGAAGCTGCCCGGGCATGGCATCAACGACCCGTCGTTCCTCCAGCCCGACCGCCCGATGTCCGCCATCGGCGGGTAGCGCCGACCGGGGTCAGTGCCCGAGCTCGACGTTCTCACGTAAAATTACACCGCCGGTCGCTAGTAGCCGCATTATTACGGTCAAGACCCCAGTCAGAGGCGGCTTTGCAGAGCCGGATATGGGTACTGATTTGTTGCAGCCCAAGTGTTAATCAGCATTTTCTGGCTTCATTCAATTACCGAAAGCCGCATCTTAGGGCGACCGCGTGAAACCCGGCAGGAGCAGGCTGGAGGGACAACTGGTAACATCCGGGTGAACTGAACACGCACGGGAGCTCGGGCTGACCGGGCTGAGAGGGTGGCTCCTGGCGCCGCCGACCGTCTGAACCTGTCCGGGTAATTCCGGCGTAGGGAGGCTGCCATGGCGGCAACCACCAGTGACCAGGCGACCACTGCCAACGACGCCTTCGTCACCGTACCCGGCGACCGCCGTTCGGAGGTCGCGCGCACGCTCGCCGAGCCGGTGCCGCAGGCGCTGAGCCTGCTGGACCAGTTCGGCCTGTGGGGCAACCTAGGGGTCAGCCTGCTCGGCTTTACCGGCGCGATCTTCGTGCTGCAGCCGGGCGGTGCCGGTACCCCCGAACTGTCGCTGGCCGCCGCGCTGGCCGCGATCGCCGTGGGGACCGTGCTCGGCACGCTGCCACTCGCGCTGGCCGGGCTGCCGGGGGCCCGGACCGGCGCGCCGGCCATGGTGCTCCTGCGCGGGCTATTCGGGGCCCGGCTGTCCTACCTGCCCACCGCCCTGAATATCCTGCAGTGCCTCGGCTGGGGCGTGTTCGAGCTGGTCACGATCGCGACCGCCGCCCACACGGTGGCGCCCGCCCTGCCCCGGGCGGGTTACGTGCTGATCGCCGGCCTGGCCACCGCATTGCTCACGATCCGGCCGCTGGGCGCCATCCGGGTACTGCGCAAGTACGCCACCGCCGCCGTCCTCATCGTCTTGTGCTACCTATTCGTGCAGCTCATCCGGCACCCGCTGCCGGGCTTCACGGACGGCACCTGGTCCGGATACTGGGCCGCGACCGACACCGTGGTGGCCGTGGCCGTCTCCTTCGCGCCGCTGGCCGCCGACTACACCAGGCACTCCCGCAGCCCGCGAGCCGCCTTTGCCGGCACGCTGGCCGGGTACAGCGTCACCCAGGTGCTCTGCTATGTCATCGGACTGCTCGCGCTGGTCACCGTGGCACGCGGCAACCCGGACCACATCTACGGCGCGTTCATCGCGCTGCCACTCGGCTCGCTCGGCTTCGCGATCCTGGCCGCGCGCGAGCTGGACCAGGCGTTCGCCAACGTCTACTCCACCGCGGTGTCGACCCAGAACCTGCGCCCGCTGTGGGACCGCCGGGTGCTGGCCGGCGTGATCGCCGCGCTGACCACCGCGGGCGCGCTCTGGCTGAACATCGCCGACTACGAGAACTTCCTGACCCTGATCGGCTCGGTGTTCGTCCCTATGTCGGCGGTCCTGATCGCGGACTACTTCGCCACCTCTCGCGGGCGCTGGGACCTGTCGGCGGCGGCCCGCTCGCGATGGCTGATGCTGCTGCCCTGGGCCGCGGGCTTCGTCACCTACCAGCTGATCAACCCCGGGTACGTATCCTGGTGGGCCTCGGCGTGGAGCTCGTTCGGCCACGACATCGGCTTCACCCCGGCCAGCTGGATGTCAGCTTCCATCCTGTCCTTCACCGTTGCCGCGGCGGTCACGCTGATAGTCGGCGGGCTGGCCCGCTGGCTCCGCCGTGAACCGGGGGAGCGGTGAGCCAAGGCCAACCTGGGACACACGCCGTCCACGGCATGGGCCGTGAGCTAGCCGAACCCGACTGGCCCCCGCTGACCGACGACGAGCTGCGCGGCGTCCTAGGGCGGGCCGGCGACCCCGGAGGCCTGGGCCGCCAGCCCGTGGTGACCTGGCGCAGTCCGCGCCCGATGTCCGCCGCCGCGCTGGTCAGGCACGGCGACGCGACTGTCTTTGTCAAGCGCCATCACCTCAGCGTCCGCACCCCCGCCCAGCTGGAGGCCGAACACGCCTTCGCCGGTCACCTGCGGATGCGGGCACAGCCGGTCCCGGCTGTGCTGCGGCTGGGCGACGGCCGGTCCGTACTGCGGCGCGGGGACTTCTGCTACGAGGCCCACCAGGTCGCGGACGGCGTCGACCTGTACCGGGACGCGGTCAGCTGGTCCCCGTACGCCAGCCTCGGCCACGCCTATGCGGCCGGCGCGGCGCTGGCCCGGCTGCACCTGGCCGCGGCGGACTTCGGCCTGCCTGCCCGCCCGGCCGGGGTGCTGATGAACTCCTGCCAGGTCATCAGCGCAGCCAACCCGCTCACCGCGGCGAACCAGCTGGTGGCCGCGCGGCCCCCGCTGGCCGCTTACCTGGCGGGGCGCCGCTGGCCCGCGGACTTCGAGGCGTGCCTGGCCCCGCTGATCCGGGACGCCGCGCCGCTGCTGGCCGCGCTGCCCGCGCAGTGGGGGCACGGCGACTGGCATCCGTCCAACCTCACCTGGACCTCGGGCGCGCCAGACGCCCAGGTGGCCGGAATCTTCGACTTCGGGCTGGCCAACCGGACTTATCCCGTGCACGACCTGGCCCTGGCGCTCGAGCGCACGATAGTGAGCTGGCTAGACCTGCCGGAGACCGGCACGGCCACGGCCGACCTTGCCGTCGCGGCCGTCATCTTGGACGGGTACCAGACGGTGCGGCCGTTGAGCGGGGCCGAAGCCGCCGCGCTACCCCGGCTGCTGCCCGTGGTTCACCTGGAGTACGCGCTGTCCGAGGCGGATTACTTCACCGGGGTGGCGGTCTCGCCGGCCAACGCCGACCTGGCTTATGAGTACCTGATCGGACACGCCCGGTGGTTCGGCCAGCCGCCGGGCGTGGGCCTGCTCGGCTTCCTGGCCGAGCACCTGGGCGCCTACCGGCCGTCGCCCGGACGGTAAGCCGGGCCGTGCGCGTCGTGCGCGTCTTCGCAATGCTGCTCGCGGACCACGATCACCCCGGGCGCGGCCGGCAGGCCGGCATGGTCGACCTGGAGGGTGGCGTGCGTGATCCCGTACTCACGGCTCAGGTAGGCCTCCAGGTCGGCGCGGACCGCGTGGCAGTCCTCGCCCGGCGCGACCAGCACGTGCGCGGAAGCGGCGGGCATGCCCGAGGTGATCTCCCAGATGTGCAGGTCATGGACCTCGGTGACGTGCGGGCGGACGGCCATGGCCGCGCCGACCACCGCCGGGTCGAGCCCGGCCGGCGCCGCCTCGAGGAAGATCCGCCCGGACTGTTTGATCAGCCCGGCGCCCGCGTACACCATCAGGGCCACTACCACCAGCGTGGCGATGGCGTCTGCCCGGTCGAACCCGGTGAGCACGATGATCGCTCCCGCCACCGCGGTCGCGGCGAACGCGTACAGGTCGGTGACGATGTGCCTGAACGCCCCGGCGAGGTTGAGGTTCCGCGGTGCGCCGTGTCCGCCTCCCGCCCGCGCGATCAGCAGGGTGGCCGCCACGTTGACCGCCACGCCGGCCAGCGCGACGCCGAGCACCGTGCCGCCGGTCACCGCCGGCGGCGTCACCAGGTGCCGGATCGCGGTATAGCCGAGCCAGGCGGCCAGGAGCACCAGCGTGATGCCGTTGGCCTGGGCGGACATGATTTCGGTGCGCTTGAGGCCGTAGGTGTACCCGCCGGTCGGCGGCCGGGCGGCCAGCCGCGCGGTGATCAGCACGAGCACGATCGCCGCGGCGTCGGTCAGCATATGCGCGGCGTCGGAGATCAGCGCGAGCGAGTGCGCCGCCACACCCGCGATGACCTCTCCGGCCATGAAGGCGAGGATCAGCACCAGGGCACCGGACAGCCACCTGGCGTCCGCGCCAGACGCCGGGCCGTGCGCGTGCCGGTCAGTTCCCGCCACCATCCGACGATATCTTCACCAATCAGGGAACAGGTAAGAGCGGCCGACCCGGCAGGAGGGTGACGTGGGGACACTACAGGGTAAAGGTGCTCTTGTGACGGGCGGGTCACGAGGGATAGGCCGGGCGATCGTCAAGCGACTGGCCGCCGACGGCGGTTTCCTGCCTTGACCGTAGGCTTGGCTCCATGAGCACCATGGAAGAGTGGACGACTGCGGTGTGCGCGGACCTCGGGCTCGACGCCAGCTCCGCCGACTTGAGGGCCGTGCTTGACCTGACCCGCGACGTCGCCCACGGCGTGGCCAGGCCCGCCGCGCCGCTCACCGCCTATCTGGTCGGAGTGGCCGTCGGCCGCGGGCTGGCGCTGCCGGACGCGGCCAAGCGGATCTCGGCGCTGGCGGCCGGCTGGGACGGCCCGGCCGAGGAAGGGGCCTGACCCCAGCACGTTCGGGAAATGTCGGGATTCTCGGGTCCGGCCCCGGCCGGTTCGGCGTACCGTCGCAGCAGGCTGCGTAGCACGGTTACCGGACTCTTACAGATCACCCCAACGCCCGGCGCCGCGAGGCGGCCTCCCCTAAGACGGAGTCACGGGGCGGACCTAGACGAGCGAAGGGCGGTCAATGACTCCCGAATCCACGCAGGCCGAGAGCGGTGCACCTGACCTGGGCGACGACGCCCAGCAGTATCCGCGCCCGACGAGACGCGGAGTGCTGCTGGGGGTAAGCCTGGCCGGACTGGGCGGGGCGCTGGCTGGGTGCAGCACCGCGGCCGTACCTTACGACGCCAACGAGGCGGGAGTAGTACCAGGCGGCCAGGCGCAGAGCGCGATGGCGGGTTCCGGTGCGATGGCGAGTTCGGGCGCCATGTCCAGTTCAGGTGCGATGGCGACGCCGGGTCCCGCCAGTCCCGCCCAGGCCAGTCCCGCCCAGGCCAAGCCGAAGAAAGACGCCAAGCTCACCGGCATCGTGCTCGGCGCGGCCAGCGAGATCCCCGTCGGCGGCGGGAAGATCTACACCGCCGCGAAGGTCGTCGTGACCCAGCCGATGCGCGGCCAGTACAAGGCGTTCAGCGCGGTGTGCACGCATGTGGGCTGCATCATGAGCGAGGTCGCGAACGGCACCATCGACTGCCCCTGTCACGGCAGTGAGTTCAAGATCACCACCGGTGCCGTGGTGACCGGCCCGGCCCCGGCCCCGCTACCGAAGAAGCAGATCAAGATCGTGGACGGCCAGGTCCTGCTGCTCTAGCCCAGCCCCGCGCTCTACCTCCGTCCCGCATGATCATGTGCCATCGGGCGCCAGAAAATGACGCCTGACGACACATGATCACGGGATCCTGGCAGGATGGTGGGCGTGGGCTCGCTGATGCTGCTCGATACTGCGTCGCTGTACTATCGCGCGTTCTTCGGGGTACCGGAGACCGTCCGGGCGCCGGACGGCACGCCGGTCAACGCGGTGCGCGGGTTGCTCGACACGATCGGCCGACTGGTACGAGCCCGGCAGCCTGGTCGCCTGGTCGCGTGCCTGGACGCGGACTGGCGGCCGGCCTTCCGGGTCGCGGCGGTGCCCTCGTACAAGGCACACCGGCTCGCCGCCGACGGCACCTCGGAGGAGACACCGCCCGCACTGGCCGCCCAGATCCCGGTGATCGAAGAGGTGCTGCGCGTGTCTGGGCTGGCGGTCGCCGGGCAGCCGGGGTACGAGGCGGACGACGTCATGGCCACGCTCGCCGCCCGGTCGGCCGACCCGGTGGACGTGGTCACCGGCGACCGGGATCTGTTCCAGCTGGTCGACGACGCGCGGGGCATCCGGATCATTTACACGGTGCGCGGACTGCTCAACATGGACGTGATCGACGAGGCGGCGGTGACCGCGAAGTACGGCATCCCGGGCCGCGCCTACGCCGACTTCGCCGCGCTGCGCGGCGACCCGAGCGACGGGCTGCCCGGCGTGCCGGGCGTGGGAGAGAAGACCGCGGCGGCGTTGATCAATGCGTTCGGCAGCATCGCGGGGATCACCACCGCCCTAGACGCGGGCCACGGCGGGTTCCCGCGCGGTAGCCGGGACAAGCTCGAGAAGGCCAGGGACTACCTGGACGTGGCCCTGTCGGTGGTCAGGTGTGCCGATGACGCCCCGCTGCCCGACATAGACGGGAAGCTGCCGGCGGTGCCCGCCGACGACGGCCGGCTGAAGGAACTCGGCGAGCGGTGGGGCCTCGGATCCTCGCTGAGCCGGTTCGTCACCGCGGTTTCACAAGCCTAGCGTCGCGGGCCTAACATCGATCAGGTGACGAAGGACGAACTGTATCCCGCGGACCGGCTCGAGAAGGTGCGTGAGGCGGTCGGCGCGGCCGGGCTCGGCGCCGTGCTGCTGACTCCCGGCCCGGACCTGAGGTACGTCATCGGCTACGACGCCAAGCAGCTGGAGCGGCTGACCTGCCTGGCGGTCCCGGCGGCGGGCGATCCGGCGCTGTTCGTGCCGCGCCTGGAGCTGGCCGCGGCGCAGGCCTCCCCGGCCGGCTCGCTCAGCCTGGAGATGATCCCCTGGGAGGAGACCGATGACCCGTTCCGGCTGGTGGCGGCCAGGCTCGGGAACGTCTCGGCGGTCGGCTTGTCCGACCGGATGTGGGCGCTGTCGGTCCTGAAGTTCCGCGATGTGCTGCCCGGCGCGCGCCTGGCGCTGGCGGGCGGCGCGCTGCGGGCGCTGCGGATCAGGAAGACCCCGGCTGAGGTCGCGGCCCTCCGGGAGGCCGGCGCCGCCATCGACCGCGTGCACGCGCGCGTCCCTGGCTGGCTGCGGCCCGGACTGACCGAACGGGCTGTCGGTTCGATGATTACCGAGGCGATCCTGGCGGAGGGGCACGCCACCGTGGACTTCGTGATCGTCGGATCGGGGCCGAACGCCGCGAGCCCGCATCATGAGGTCTCGGACCGCGTGCTGGCCGCCGGGGACGTCGTTGTCGTCGATATCGGCGGCACGATGCCGTCCGGCTACTGCTCGGACAGCACCCGCACCTACGCCCTCGGTGAGCCGTCGGCCGAGTTCACCGCCTACTACAAGGTCCTGTACGACGCCCAGGAGGCGGCGTGCGCGGCGGTACGGCCCGGCGTGACGGCGGAGTCCGTCGACGCGGCCGCGCGCGAGCCGATCACCAGCGCCGGTTACGGCGAGGCGTTCTTCCACCGGACCGGCCATGGCATCGGGCTCGAGGCGCACGAGGACCCGTACATCGTGGCCGGCAACAGCGAGCCGCTCGAGCCGGGCATGGCGTTCTCGGTGGAGCCCGGCATCTACCCTGGGCCGCATGGTGCGCGGATCGAGGACATCGTGGTCTGCACCGAGGACGGCCACGAGCGGCTGAACCGCACGCCGCGCGAGCTGGTGGTCGTCGGCTAGGGGCGTTCCGGGGACCCGCCCGGCGGGTCGGTGCGATCCTGGTTCTCGGCTAGGAAGCGCTCGAACTGGGCGGCCAGCTCGTCGGCGGTCGGCATGGCCTCGCCTTCGGCCAGCAGGCCCGCCGCCGCGTCTGACCCGGTTGGCTGGCTCTCCGCTGCGGTGTCGTACTGCTGCTCCAGCGCCCGGACCAGCTCGGTGACCTCTGCCGACTCCTCGACCTGCCGCTCGATCGCCTCGTTGGTACGGTCGGCGGCCTCGCGGAGATCGTCGGCGGGCAGCTCGAGCCCGGTGGAGGTGGTCACCGAGCCGAGCAGGGCCAGGGCAGCCGGAGGATAGACGGCCTGGGCCAGGTAGTGCGGCACCTGCACGGCGAAGCCGAGCGCGTCCCGGCCGGCCTCGCCCAAGCGCAGCTCGAGCAGGGCCGGGGCGCTGCCCGGCACCTGAATCCGGCTCGTCAGCCGCTGGTGACCGGCCAGCAGCTCCTCGCGGGTGGCGTGCGCGATCACCCCGAGGGGCCGGGTGTGCGGCATCCCGGCCGGGATGCCGAGGAAGCTGATCGCGGGACCGGTGTCGAGCCGGGTCGCGATGGCCAGCACGGCCTTGGTGAACAGGTCCCACTCGTGATCGGGTTCCGGTCCCGTCAGCAGCAGGAAAGGGCGCTCGCCCTGGTCGTGCAGCAGGTGCAGGGCCAGCTCCGGAGGGTCGTAGCTTTCCCACCGGCTGTTGTCATAGGTCATCAGCGGGCGCCGCGACCGGTAGTCGATCAGCCGGTCGACGTCGAACCGCGCCACCGTCTCGTGCGGGAAGGCACGCAGCAGGTGCTCGGCGAGCAGGCGGCCCGCGGTCCCCGCATCGATGAAGCCCTCCAGGTAGTGCAACATCGGTGCGCCCGCGATATCGGGCGCGGCCGGACCGAGCTCGTAGAGTTCCTCCGGGTTCCGCTGCATCCTTACAGTTTCCCACGGGTCGCTGACTGCTGCGGCCTGGGCACCGGATTGGGGCCCAGGCCGCAGCAGTCCAGACTTACCGCTGGCCGCTTAGGCCGGCTGCTCCGCCAGGTCGGCCGAGGCCTTCGGGTGGCCGATGGACAGGCCGCTGGCCGGGTCGAAGAACTGGAGGTTGCGCGTATCGACGCCGAGCTCGATCGACTGCCCGGGCTTGGCCTCGCTACGTGCCGAAACGCGGGCCATCCACAGCGACTTGCCGCCGACCAGCGCGGACGCGGCCTCCTCGGCGTCATCGTCGGTGTCGGCCGCCTTGGTGAGGCTAGCGTGCTCGACCGGTGGCGCGTCGATCGTGAAGATCACGTGGATCTCGGTGCCGAGCTCCTCAGTGATGCCGGTGGTGACCCGCATGGTTGCCCACTGGCTGTCCGCCAGAGCGGCGTCCTCGAAATCAGAGGGCCGGATGCCGAGGATGACCTTCTTGCCGATGAAGTCCGAGAGTCCGCGCTTGGCTTCTATCACCGCGGGCGGCACCGCGAGCTTGTAACCGGCGAATGTGACCGCCGGGCCGCCGTCACGTACCAGTTCCGCGGTGACGAAGTTCATAGCGGGCGAGCCGATGAAGCCGGCCACGAACAGGTTCACCGGCGCCTCGAAGAGATACTGCGGCGTGTCCACCTGCTGCAGCTGCCCGTCCCGCAGGACGCAGACGCGGTTGCCGAGGGTCATGGCCTCGATCTGGTCGTGCGTCACGTACACGGTCGTGACGCCGAGCCGCTCGTGCAGTTGCTTGAGCGAGCCCCGCATGGACACGCGCAGCTTGGCGTCCAGGTTGGACAGCGGCTCGTCCATCAGGAAGGCCTGCGGCTCGCGGACGATGGCACGCCCCATCGCGACCCGCTGTCGCTGGCCGCCGGATAGCGCGGCCGGCTTGCGCTTGAGGTACTGCTCGAGGCCCAGCATCTGAGCGGCCTCGTCGACCCGGCGCTTGATCTCGTCCTTGGGCGTCTTTCTCAGCTGCAGGCCGAACGCCAGGTTCTGCTCGACCGTCATGTGCGGGTAGAGCGCGTAGTTCTGGAACACCATGGCGATGTCCCTGTCCTTGGGCGGCAGGTCATTGACCACCCGGTCGCCGATCTGGATCGTGCCGCCGGTGATCTCCTCAAGCCCGGCGATGGACCGCAGCGCGGTGGACTTGCCGCACCCCGAGGGACCGACGAACACCATGAACTCGCCGTTTTTAACGTCAAGGCTCAGGTCGTTAACGGCCTTGACGCCACCTGCGTACGCTTTTTCCACGTGATCCAAGATGATCTGTGCCATGCCGGCAGCGTAACTTCGGCGTGATCTGCTGATAAGTACGCGAACGGCGATGTTACATTAGTGTAAACTTCGTTATCATTTCGTTATATTGTGATAAAGTCGCAGCGTGGAACCGTTGGCGCTAACGTGACCACGTGGAAGAGATCGACCGCAGGATCGTGTCGCTGCTCGCCCGCAACGGCCGGATGAGCTTCACCGAGTTGGCCAAGCAGGCGGGTCTCTCCGTGTCCGCGGTGCACCAGCGTGTGCGCAGGCTCGAGCAGGACGGCGTGATCAGGGGTTATGTCGCGGTGTTCGACCCGGATGACGTGGGTCTCCCGCTGACGGCCTTCGTGTCCGTCAAGCCTTTCGATGCCGCCGCCCCCGACGATCTGCCGCAGCGGCTCGAGCACCTGGCGGCGATCGAGGCCTGCCACAGCGTCGCGGGCGACGAGAACTACATCCTCAAAGTCCGGGTGCCCACTCCGGCCGCGCTCGAGGACCTGCTCCAGCAGATCCGTACCATCGGCGGCGTGTCCACCCGGACCACCGTCGTGCTCAGCACCCCCTACGAGAACCGCCCGCCCGACATCTGACCCCGGGGTAAACGAATGTGGCGCTCTACGCAAAAGAGAAATCATGCAGCGCTTCGCGCTGCTGCCGCCCTGTGGGCGTACGGTTTCACTACGACCGGTGAACGCGCGTTAGGGCTGCGAGGCGTGTGTGACCGGTTGGCGAGATCGTTGGCGTTGCTTTCAGGAGCGGCGGCGGTTGAGCCGCCCGAAGCAGTAACCGGCCATGGCTAGCGCCAGGGCGAGGTAGATCGCGGTCTCGGTCCACTGGAAGGGCCAGTATCGGCTGGCGGGCTGGTAGGTGATGGCTTCCCGGATGCCCTGGCTGGTCAGGCAGCCATCGAAGTCAGGGCTGTTTTCAATCGATGGCGCGGTGCAGGCGGCCGGGGTGGTGCTGACTGGCTGCCCTGCGGCGTTGACGGGTCCGCTGGACAGGATCCACGCGCCGAACTGGCCGGGCAGGCTCGTGGCGACGAGCGTCAAGGTGCTGCCGCCCGGGCCGGTCGGGCCGCCGGCATCGCTCCCCAAGGCCACCGAGATGACCGTGCGGTCGGCCGGGGCGAAGTGGGGACGGATCCACAGCGGCATGGCGACCTGGAGGGCGGCGAAGACGGCCAGGGTGACGGCCATGGCCGGGATGGTGCGCCGGATCAGCGCCCCGGCGGTGACGCCGAGGGCGAAGGCGAACGCCGCGTAGCCGAGCGGGGTGATGCCGTGGCTGGCGAAGATCAGCTGGGTGAACCGGCCCTGGTAGAGGACGCCGGCGGGGGCGCCGTGGCGGACGGCCCGGCCGAGCGGCGCCGCCCACCAGGCCTGCATCAGGCTCAGTCCCTCGGTGACGGCCATGGCGGTCAGGCCGACGGCGGTGAGCTTGACCGCCAGCCACCGGGTCCGGGTGACGGACTGGTTCCAGGCCAGGGCGGAGGTCCCGGTCTCCAGCTCGCGGGCGATCAGCGGCGCGCCCCAGAACAGGCCGATGACGGCGGGCGCGAGGAGGATGCTCGCGACGCTGATCAGGTATAGCGCTGGGTAGGTGGCGGTGCTTGTCAGCTGCGCTTCGAAGCTGCCGGCCAGGTTCTGGCAGCTGCTGCCGCGGCAGCTGCTGAGCCCGCTGGCGGCGTACATGCTGGCCAGGTGCGGTCCGGTGGCCGCGAGCAGGACCGCGAACGCGGCCAGCGCCGCGGCGGCGGTCACGGCCTGGGCGCGGAACTGGAGCCAGGTGAGCCTGATCATGACGCCACTCCTAGCCGCGGCCTGCGGGCCGGGATATCGTTCGCCGGGTTCATGTAGGCAAGCACCAGTTCCTCCAGGCTGACCGGCGTGACGGTCCAGGCCGGGTCGTGGATCGGATCGCCGGTGCGGACCAGGAGGATGCTCTGCCTGTCGGTGTGGCTCTCCTCGATGACGTCCTGGCCCGCCGGGAGGGTGCCGGGGCCGCGGCGGGGCCCGGCCAGCCGGCGGTGGCAGGCGAGCAGCTCGCTGACCTCCCCGGCGACGCGGACCCGGGAGGCGACGAGCACGATCAGGTAGTCGCAGACCCGTTCCAGGTCGGTCACCAGATGGGAGGACAGCACCACGCTGGTGCCGTGCTCGGCGACCGCCTCCATCAGGCCGCGGAGGAACTCCCGTCGGGCCAGCGGGTCCAGGCCGGCGACCGGCTCGTCGAGCAGGAGGAGCTCGGGCCGCTTGGCCAGCGCCAGGGTGAGCGCGAGCTGGGCACGCTGCCCGCCGGACAGCGCTCCGCCCCGCTGCTTGGGATCCAGGCCGACCTGCGCGATCCGCCGCCGCGCCAGCTCGTCGTCCCAGCCGGGGTTGAGCCAGGCACCCAGCCGGAGGTGATCCGCGACCCGCATGCGGGCGTAGACCGGCGTGTCCTGGGCGACGAAGCCGACCCGGGCCAGCTGCGCCGGCCCGGCCGCCGGGCGCTGGCCGAGGACGCTGATCGTGCCGCGGGTGGGCGCGAGCATCCCGGCAGCCAGCCGCAGCAAGGTGGTCTTGCCCGCGCCGTTCGGGCCGACCAGCCCGACGACACGGCCCCCGGGGATGGCCAGCGTGCACTCGCGCAGTGCCCAGGTCCGCCGGTAGGCCTTGCCGAGCCCGCTGGCCTCGATGACCGCGGTCATCATGCCGCCCCCTCGGCGAAGCAGGCGCGGAACGCGGTGCGGTAGATCGCCTCGACGTCGTCGGGGCCCAGCCCTGCCGACCGTGCCGAGCGCAGCCAGTCGGTCATCGCGGCGAGGAACCGTGCCTGCGTGGCCGGGTCGGTCCCGGACGGCGACCGGGTGATGAACGTGCCGAGCCCGGGCCGGGCGCGCGCCAGCCCCTCCCGCTCCAGCTCGCGGTAGGCCTTGTGCACCGTGTTCGGGTTGATGGCCAGCTTGGCGACCACCTGCTGCGCGGTCGGCAGCTGGTCGCCCGGCTCCAGCATCCCCATCCGCAAGGCCTGGTGAACCTGCTGTACGAGCTGCAGGTAGGTGGCGACGCCCGACGTCTCGTCGAGCTGGAACTCGATCATCGATCTCTCATTCCACTAAGATCTTAGTGGAATGAGAGTAGCAGGCTGCCGATCGCCGGCGCAAGAAGCGGATCAGGACCCAGCGCGGCGGCTGGCGAGGTCCTGGCTGCACCCACGACCCACAAGGCGGGGCCAGGGGCACACGCACCCCAGACGGGGACGCGCGATCCTAGGGAGAAAACGCCACCCTGCCCGGAAGAGCCATCTTGGATAAATCCCCCAACCGTCTGGCCCGCCGACTCATAATCGAAGCCACGTATCCCCTCTTATTCTTTTTATTCTTTGCAGACGTAACGGGCCGCTCCCTACCGGGGGAGCGGTCTCGCTGCGTCAATCCCGCTCTGTCGTCACGCCATGTCAGATATCCCCATCGTGATCCTGGCCGCCGCCCGCCGCGTGGAAGTACCTGTCCGGTATGGCGCAGGGCCGGCGGCGCGACCCGCCGACCCCCGAACGGCGCCAGCCGTCATCACCGGGGGCAACCAGGGGCCACGGCCGGCTCAGCCAGTTTCGCCGCGTTCGTTCATCCACACTGAGATGTGGGCGGGCTCCAGGGCTTTCTGCACGACAGCGGCCAGGTCCTCGCGGACCGAGTCGAGATCCGCGGCGTCCTTCAGCCGGGACGCGAATGCGGCCACGATCAGGTCGGCGTTGTAACGGGCGCGGTTGAAGCGGCGGTCGACGGCATGCTGCACCCGCCTGCGCAGCGGGTTGAACAGCGCCGCGGCGACCAGCGTGGCGGCCGCGACCGCCACCGGGGTCTTGAACGGGAGCACCACGCTGGCCAGCAGCACGAGCCCGGCGAACACCCCGGCCAGCACCATCGTGATGATGGCGTAGGAGATCACCCGGCTGATGATGCGGTCGATCTCATACAGCCGGTACTTCAGCACCGCGACCCCGACGCAGACCGGGAGGACCGCGAAACCTACCGGGACGATGCCATCGTTAACCGCTTGGTCCAAGCCCGAGGACCCGCCCGAGACCTGCACCGCGCTGATCACCGAGACCACAAAGATCGTGGCGCCGGTGTAGAGCCACTTGAACTGCTGACGGCGCTCACCGGCGGATCGCCGGTATCTGGGTACCTGCACGGCCAGCCAGACCAGCAGGCTGGCCAGGACCCCCAGAGCTACCGCGCCCTGGGCCAGCCCCGCCGCGCCGGTCGCGTTGTTGACCAGGTTGCCGCTGGCATTGACGCGGACAGTGTGCCCGGCCACGGCCGCTGCGCCCCCGGCCGTCGCGGCCACCGCGAGCAGCGCCCCGGCGGCGACAAGAACTACAGCCACCCGCCGCCACCGGCCCTGCGGCAGCCGCCCATCAGGGAACACCCACAGCAAGGCGGCAATCAGGACCAGCCACACTGGCCAGCTGGCCAGAACCACCACGGCGACCGAGCCCAGCGGCAGGTGCCCGTAATGTAGCCGGTAGTCGATGATGGCGTAATCGCCTGCAGGGTTCTGAGCAAGAAGGTAGAACGCCAGCAGCATCCACCCGATGGGGTTCCGCGGCCTGCGGGCCGCCAGCAAAGTGCCCACCATCACGCCGGGCGTCAGGAACAGCACGAGGAACAGCCAGGAAAGCGGCCCGTGCGGCTCTGGCAGATGGGCCAGGCGGCCAAGCGGAACGGTGGCCAGGCCCGCTCCGAGCGTAATCGCGCCGAACGCGACCGCCGCACCCGGCGCCACCCGCCGAGACCACGTCTTCGTGCCCATCAAGGATGTCACCCCCTCCCGCCCCGGGCGGACCGGAATGAGCCAACCCTACGTACGGACCGTTCCGGGAACGTTACCGCTCTGCCCGGCCGCGGCATACCTCGCCCACGCCAGGCACCGTAGCCGCGCGAGAACCCCGTGCGGGCGCCAGGCTCCGTCTCCCGCACAGCAGGCATACATTGGCCGGACAGCGACCCGCCCGCGCGAGCGGCGCTGTGCGCCGCGGTTCGGCCCGGTCCCCGCTCCTGCCTGGGATGATGCGCCCGCTGGGGTCGCCTCACCCCTAGAGGGGTGTTGTCCAAGTCCCACATCAGCCCTGACAACCTGATGCGCCGGCTGAGGATCGAAGCGACGTATCCACTTTGATCCTCCGGCAGCTGTAACACCGCTACCTACCGCGCGAGCGAACGGTTCGTCACGTCTAACCCCCAGTTTGACTGCGCAGATATCTGGTTCACGTCCACGCCGCGAACATCCTGGCTAATGGCCCGATGATCGCCCGGCTTGCCATCCCAGGCTCTCGCCCGTGCCATCGCCGTGCCGGACTGGGTTATCGCGCTGCCGCGGGGGCCGTCGGCCCGCAAAGTGGCCCATGATCGGTGACCTTCGGCTCTTGCCGACCGTGCCTTCGGCTCTTGCGGGCCGCCGGCCGGGCCGAAAGCCTGAAAACGGCGGAGTCTTGGCGCAGCCCAAGATGCGCGGGTGAAAAGGGGGTTCGCCATGTCTTTGTTTCTGATTGGGCTCCTCGTCCTCGCGGCGGCGGCAGGCGGGTTCTACTTCTGGGCGCAGCGCCAGGGGCTGCCCACCACCGGCCAGTACGGCGGCCAGCCCGGCCCGGCCGGGATGTACCTGGACCAGCAGTCCGGCCTGATGCTGCCGCAGGGCACCGAGCTGGCCACCCCGGGCCGCCGGATCGGGGCCTTCTTCCTGGCCATTCCGCTGGTCATCATCACGCTGGGTATCGGCTACCTCATCTGGGGCCTCATCGTCTGGCCCAGCGGCCAGACCCCTGCCCTGCAGGTCCTGGGGATGCGGTGCTTCCGGCCGGAGGACAACCGGGTCGCGGGCTTCTGGTGGATGGCGCTGCGCGAGATCGTCGCCGGCTTCTCCGAGGGGACGCTGACCGGCGGGGCCGGGACGTCGGCCGGCCAGGCGGGGACGCCGGCCAGCGGAGCGGGGACGACGGCCGGCGGAGCGGGCGCCCTGGGCACCATCATCGGGCTGATCTCGTTCATCCTCATGCTGACCAGGCCTGATCGCAAGACGATCCAGGACTTGGTGGCCGGCACCGTAGTCCTGTACGACCCGGACAATGTGCTCTCCAGGTGGCTGCCATTATCCGGCCGCGCGGGCCACGTGTCTGCGGCAGCGCCCTCGGCGACGTGCTGTGCCGCAGCGAAGCCGGACTCCCGCTGGCCGGCCACCGCACACCACCAGAGTAGGTCGAGGACCTGGCCGCGCTTCAGCGCACTCGGTATCGACCCGACGCGCACCGTGGTGCGCGCCATCCCGGGAGATCGGGGTGGATCGGGGCTTCGGGGTGTATTTGGTGCATCATAGTCCCCAAAATTCACCCGGAAGCCCGAATACTCCCGGATAATTTCCCCTGGTTCGTATAGGTGTGCGAATTACAGTGGGAGATGGGGATGGCGGAACCTGCGGGGCAGTGCCGGGCGAGGGCCGTCCGCATCCGGCAGGAGAGCTTGAATACTAGAGTCAGTACGGTGCCACACTCATTGGGTCGGCGGAGCCTGACCGTGCGTCGCGCGGAGGCCGTCGAGCATGACGGTCATGAGTATCTCAGCCCGTTCCGGCGTTTTCTCCGTGCTCACGGTCACCCCGTGCACCAGTCGCATCACGTCGGTGGCGTCGACGTCGGGCCGGATGGCGCCGGCTTGCTGCGCGTTGGCCAGCAGTCGCTCAGTGGTCTGGCGCATGGCCATCCAGCAGGAAGAGATCAGCTCGGACTCGATGCCGACCGCCTCGATCAGCGCGTGCGACAGGCCGCGCTTGGTCACCAGGTAACCGGCCAGGGAGCGCACCCAGCCGCTGAAGGCCTGCTCGGGCGGCAAGGTCGAGATCAGCGCGTCCCCTTCCCCGCAGACCGTGTCAACCTGGTTGCGGAACACGGCCGCCTGCAGGTCGAGCCGGGTGGGGAAGTGCCGGTAGAGCGTGCCGATACCCAGCCCGGCACGCCGGGCTATGTCCTCGAGCGGCGCGTTCGCACCCTTCTCGGCGAACGCGGCCGTGGCCGCGGCGATCAGCCGGGCACGGTTCTGGCGCGCGTCGGCGCGCAACTGCTCGGCGGGCCGCGGCGGCACCTGGTCAGATGTCCTGGTCATTGCAATCAGGTTAACGGGCTCCGGGATCGGTCTGTCTCGGCAGCCGGCATGTGCTGGCGGCCGGCCGATGCCGGGATTAATTGGCTTGCGAAACGTAGGGTGCCTCCGTATAGTAACCGGAGTAGACCTCCGCTTCATTCCTGATCGTACCGCCCGGCCAGCGGTCTGTCAGCCACCGGAGGCCTGCCTCAACCGCATCGATGCTGCACCGCCGTCGTCTGGACGGCACCGATGTTCCATCGTTGCGGCCGCGAGATCGCATGACCAGACAACCATGGAGGCATCGTGTCTTCTTCGCATGCTCCGCATGGGGCTGCAGGTGCGCCAGGGGTCAACGGGGACCGCGCACGCGACAGGGTTCCGGGATCGCCCAGACGCGGTTCCGGGCGGCCGGGAATCGCGCTGGCCATCATGCTCAGCGCCCAGCTCATGATCATCCTGGACATGACGGTGGTGAACATCGCCCTGCCGCACATCCAGGCCAACCTGCACTTCTCCGCGACCAGCCTGTCCTGGGTGCTGAACGCATACACGCTGACGTCAGGCGGCCTGTTGCTACTCGGGGGCCGGGCCGGCGACATCCTCGGCCGGCGGCGGATGTTCATCGCCGGCATCAGCTTGTTCACCCTGGCCTCGCTGGCCGGGGGGCTCGCGGACACCGCGGGCCTGCTGCTGGCCGCGCGGGCCCTGCAGGGAGTGGGCGGGGCGCTCGCCTCACCCGCCGTCCTCGCGCTCATCGTGACCAGCTTCCCCGAGGGCCGGGAGCGGACCCGCGCGCTCGGCATCTACATGGGCGTGATCACCGGCGGGTCCTCCCTGGGCCTGGTACTCGGCGGGGTGATCACCGAGTGGCTGTCCTGGCGGTGGGTGCTGTTCATCAACGTGCCGATCGGCCTGGCCGTGGTGGCGATCGCACCGCTGTTCGTCGGCGAGACGCCGCGGCTGCCCGGCCGCTTTGACCTGCCCGGCGCGCTGACCGCCACCACGGGCGTGACCGCGCTGGTGTACGGGTTCATCCGCGCCGCGGCCGACGGCTGGGGCGACCACCTGGCGCTGGCCGCGTTCGGCGCCGCCGCGGCCGTGCTCACGCTGTTCCTAATCACCGAGACCCGGGCCCGCCAGCCGATTACCCCGCTGCGCCTGTTCACCGACGTCAGCCGGGCCGGCTCGTTCATCGCCCGGCTGCTCATCATCGCGGGCATGTTCGGGGTGTTCTTCTTCCTCACCCAGCTCCTGCAGAAGATCATGGGCTTCAGCCCGCTCCGCGCGGGGGTGGCGTTCCTGCCGATGACCTTCGCGCTGTTCGGAGTGTCCCGGATGGCGCCGAGGCTGATGCCGCGGCTGGGCGCCAAGCCGCTGATGATCGCCGGGATGCTGCCCGCGATCGCCTCGATGGCCTGGCTGTCCCGGGTGACGCCCGCCACCGGCTACTGGTCCGGCATCTTCGGCCCGATGCTGCTGCTCGGCCTCGGCATGGGCCTGGTGTTCGTGCCGCTGACCACCGCGTCGCTGGCCGGCGTGCCCGCGGCGGACTCCGGGGCCGCGTCCGGCCTGGTGAACATGCTCCAGCTGGTGGGCGGCGCCCTGGGCCTCGGCGTGCTGGTATCGGTGTACGGCACTGCGTACCGGCATGCGGCCAGTCACCCGCTGGCCGGCCTGAACCCGCTGGCCCAGTCGCAGCACAACCTCACCCACGGCATCGCGACCGCGTTCGGCTTCGCCGCCATCCTCAACGTATGCAGCCTGCTGGTCATCATCGCCATGATCAGGGCCAAAAAGATCTCTCCCGCTCCCGCGCCCGCCCCGCGGCTGCAGGAAGAGGCCGTCGCCTCCTAGCCGCCGCCTGCTGGCCGGTCCGCCATTCCGGGCGGGCCAGCCGAGCGGCCCGTGCGCCACGATGGTGACGGCCGGTACCAGGATAAGGCGACGGGGAAGACCCGGTCCGGCGCGATGCCGGGGACGTGCGTGCTGCGGGGCACGATCGCGGCCGTGCCCTTGTAGACCCGCATCGCGGCCGTGACCAGCGGGAGCGGCGCGGCCACCAGGGTGGCGCCGGTCAGCAAGGTCAGGTCGAGCAGCGATGCGTAGACCTGTCCGTCACCGCAGGGCGGAGCCGCGACCACGACGTCGCGGTGGGTCAGCTCGCCGGCCGAGCCCGGGCCGGGGCGCGCACGGCTGTCCCGTTCGGTCAGGGCGTGGCGGGCAGCCAGGCCGCCACCCTCGGGACGGTCAGGCTCATCCGCAGGGTCGTGCTCATCGGCAGGAGCGTGCCCGTCGGGCTGGCCGTGCCGGGCTGACTCGAGCAGGGAGCTGAACGGGGTCGTGCCCGTCGCCTCGCCGAATGCGATGACTTGCCGCACCCGGGAACGGTCCGCGCCTTCGGCGGCGAGTTCGGCCAGCGCGGCCGAGGTGATCAGGAACCGCGCGCCGCAGGCGTTGAGCCGGGCGGCGATGTCCGCCGGGCCGGTGTCGGGGGCGATCAGGCAGGGGGCGGCGCCCGCCGCACGGATCGCGTTGACCGCTATGGCGGCGCTGGCCGCGTCCTGGACGAACACGCCGACCGTGTCGCCTTCCGCCAGGCCGCGCCGGCCGAGGCCGTGCGCTGCCGCCCGGACCGTCCAGGCGAACCGCGGCCACGCGGTCACCGTTGCGTCTGTGGCGTCGATGAGGGCGGCCCGGTAGCCTGCCCCGTCTGCGAGCTCTAGGATGCGTTCGGTCATCGCGCGGTGCGACATGCCCGCGTTCACGATGAGCGGATCCGCCTCGACGCGCTCTCCGGTACTGACGCCGCGTTCCATCAGGACCTCCCAGCCTGGTGTCACAGCGGGCGGGTCCTGGCGTGACACCGGGACCCGCCCTGCCACCGCCGCAGGCTAGCCGGTCCCCGCCCCCCCTCGGGAACCAGCAGGCGGCGGGTTTTAGGACCCGCCGCCGCCGTGCGCTGGCGACAGTTGAACGCTATGCCGCGGCGGACGGGGCGCACATGCGCCGAAGTGTGTATTCCGGTGTGCATATTGCCCGGCCAGAGAGCTGGCGCCACATGCACATGTGCACGTCAACCTGACGCGGGCGGCTCGTGGCGGGTGGCCCATGAGGCAACCTGTGTACGCGAGGTGAAGCCGAGCTTGGCCAAGATGTTGGCCACGTGGCGGGCCGCGGTCGCCGGGCTGATCACGAGCTCGTCGGCGATCTCCCGGTTGGACAGCCCCTGGGCGATCAGCAGCACGATCTCGTGCTCCCGCGGGGTGAGCGGGCTGGGGGACCGCTGACCGCCGTTTGCGTCCGGACGAGGTCCGGCCGCGGCCAGCCGCGCCGGGTCGGTCCAGGCCGGCTGCCGCGCCGCCGGGTCCGCTGATTCCGGCTCGGAGCCGAGCGCGAAGCTGACGGCGTCTTCGGCCGCCATCTCGCGTCCCTCGGCGAACAACGCCGCGGCCGCCGACGCGCTGAGCCGGCCGCGGGAGAAGTCGAGCACCTCTTCGATCCTGGGGCCGATGCCCGTGCCGTGACCGAGGGACTCGCGCAGCTGGCAGGCCGCGCCGGCCAGCCGCGCCGCAGGCTCCGGCTGCTGGCGGGCCGCCGCGAGCGCCGCGAACGCCTCGAGCCCGCGGGCGATGCCGAGCCGCTGCCCGCACGCCTGGTTCAGCCGCAGGCTCTCCGCCAGGCTCTCGGCGGCCAGGCCGAAGTCGCCGCCGGCGATCGCGATCCAGCCGATGCCGGCCTGGCAGCGGGCGATCTCGGGCCACGCGTCGAGCTCACGGAAGATCTCCATGGCGTCGGTGTAATACCGGACCGCCATCTCCGCGTCGCCCCGGGCGCGGGCGAGCGTGCCCATCCCGTACTCGACCTGCGCGACACCCCAGCGGTTGTTGTCGCTCAGCACCTCAAGCGCGGCCTCGTACGCCCGCTGGGCTGACTTCAGCTTGCCCTGGCGCACCGCGATGGCCGCCTTGGCAGCCTGCGTGAGCCCGGCCTCCCAGTCGTTGCCCGCCACCTCGGCCGCCGCGAGCGCCTCGTCTACATACGCCACGGCATCGCCGAACCGGCCGGCCCGCAGGGCGGCCTGGCCGATCACCCGCAGCGCGGTGGGCACGGGAAAGTCGTCACCGCTGGCCCGGCTCAGCTCCAGGCTCTCCTGCGCGCAGCGCAGCAGCGTGTCATAATCCTGCAGGTCGAAGGCCATCTCGGCGCGGCAGGCCAGAGCCCGGCCGCGTACCTCCGGGGGCACGTCACCGGAGGGGAGCACCAGGAACCGGTCGAGCCAGGTGGCCGCCTCGCGGGCGTCCCCGTGCGGCACCCACATGTTGCGCAGCCCGATGCACAGCCGCAGGCCCTCGCTGGCGTGATCGTGCGTCAGGCACGTGTTCAGCGCGATGCGGAAGTTGCCGTACTCCGCGATGCCGCGGCGGAACACCTCTCGGCGGACCGGCCAGGGCGGCTCGCCGCGGTTGAACATCTGGCCGGCCGTGTCTTCCACCAGCGCCAGGATGCAGTCCCGGTGCCGCAGCGACAGCGCGGACTGCTCGCCGGCGGCGGCCAGCCGCTCGGCGGCGTACTCCCTGATCGTGTCGAGCAGCCGGTACCTGGCATCGCCCGCCGCCTCGCCGTCCAGGACGACGAGCGACTTGTCGATCAGCGAGATGAGCAGGCCGAGCACCGCGTCGGCCGGGATGGCCTCGTCCGAGCACACCTGCTCGGCCATATCCAGGTTCCAGCCGGAGAACACCGCCAGCCGGCGCAGCAGGATCTGCTCCTGCTCATCCAGCAGCTCATAACTCCAGTCCACGGTGGCCCGCAGCGTCTGCTGCCGTAGCGGTGCCGTCCGGTCGCCGGAGTTCAGCAGCTGGAACCGGTCACGCAGCCGGTCGGCGATCTGCTCGACCGACAGAGCGCGCACCCGGGCGGCGGACAGCTCGATGCCGAGCGGTATGCCGTCCAACGTGCGGCACAGCCTGGCCACCGACGCCGTGTTGTCCTTCGTCAGCGTGAAGCCGGGCCGGGCACCCGCGGCCCGGGCGGCGAACAGGCGGACGGCCTCGTGATCCGCGAGTTCGGCGTCGTGAGCACCGGCGGGCGGTAGATCGAGCGGCGGCACTCGCCAGACGGTCTCGCCGCGGACCCGCAGCGGCTCCCGGCTGGTCGCGACGATCCGCAGCCACGGGCACCGGGCCAGCAGCAGCTGGACCAGCGTGGCGCAGTCGCTCACCTGGTGCTCGCAGGTGTCCAGGATCAGCAGCATGTGGCGCGAGCGCAGCGCCTCGGCCAGCGTCTGCGCCAGCGGAACACCCTGCTCCTCGCGGATCCCGATTGTGGTAGCGACCTGCTGGGCGGTCTGGCCGTGCCAGTCGGCCAGCTCGATCAGCCAGGCCTCGTCCAGACTAGGCTCCGCCCCCGTATCCTCCGCTCCCGAGTGTTCCGCACCGCCGATCACGTCGCGGGCCAGCCGTACCGCTAGCCGCGTCTTGCCGATACCGCCGGGGCCGCTGAGGGTCAGCGCGCGGACCTCGGCCAGGAGCTTGGCCAGCTCGGCGAGGTCACGCTCACGACCGATAAAGCTATTCGGCTCCGCTGGCAGATTGCCGCTGAGGATCGCGGTGGCGGACTGCATTGGGCCTCTGGAGATCTCACGCTTGAATTGGGACAACTAGAGTCTCTCACCGTATCTGTTCGCCCGCAGCGTAGGTGGTCAGTTGATCTCGATAACAACCGGAATGGCTTCGGTGAAGCGGACCCGGCCGTAATACATCACCTTCACCAGCGCCCAAGACTGCGCGCTACGCGCGGTTACCGGCACGCTCGCCGTGAAACGCAGCACGGTGCTCGCCCCCGGCGCGATGCTGAAGCCCTGCGCCGGCGGCCCGAGCATCTCCCAGGTACCGAACGGTGACACCAGCTGCGCCTCGCCGTGCAGCTCGGACGCCAGCCCGCTGGTGACGCGGACTTGCAACTCGCCCTGACCGCCGGGAGCCAGCCGCAGCTCGGGGGTGAGCACGGCCAGGTCCATCTCGGCCGCACCCGCGATGTAGTCGGCCTGCATCAGCTCGAGCGTCTCCTCGGGCGGCAGATCCGGATCGGGCCAGCGGCGCTCGCCGACCGCGACCATGGCGGTGTCCTCGACCAGGTGGCCGAGATCGTCGCGGATCCGCGCGGCCACGAAATACCGCCCCGCCGCGGTCCCCGGCGGCACCCGCACCGCCAGGTCCCAGGCCGCGTAGCCGCCGGGGGGGAGGTCGTAGCGCAAGTCCGCCCCCGGGGTCACGGTCACCTCGGCGGGCGTGACCAGTTCCGCCGTCCCGGCGGCGGGTTCGGCCCCGCAACCCACGGTGAGCGCCAGCACCGCCACCTCGCCGGGTTCGGCCAGCGCGACCCTGACGGGGGAGAAGTGCACCGCGACCGGCAGGTTCCCGGCCGAGCCGGCCCCTTCCCGTGCAGCCAGTACCGCGTGTGCACCGGCTGTACCGCAAGGGGCGCCTGAGGTGCAAGGGGCGCCTGGGGGGCCCCAGGGGGGCCTGAGGGGAATCGGGGTATGGGGGGGCGGGTAGCCCCCCAAGGGGGGTCCGGGGGGATGGGTCCCCCCGGGAGGAGGCGGGGGGGTATGGGGGGGTCGTCCCCCCGGCACTGATCAGCAGAGTTACCGTGCCAAAAGCCGGCATATCGACAAATATCGTGCCATTCTCGACCGGAAGCGGAGTGCCGTCCGACTCCTCGAGCAGATCCGTGAGCCACGCCGCCGAGACCTCGCCCGCAAGCCGCACCCGCGCCGTCGTCGGCCGGCCGCTGGTCTCGCGCAGCCGCACGGTGACGGCGGCGTCTTGCGTCGCGGCGTCGCGGCTGTCGCGGCTGTCGCGGCGTCCGCCAGCGCCCGGGTCCGCCCCGCGGCGAGCGGGTTCCCGCGCGGCTTCAGCGCGCTCACCGTTACCGTGGCCGGCTCCACCGAGAGCCCCGCGCCCGGCGGCTGGCCGGCTTGGCCGGTCGTGGCGATCAGGTCGTGGTTGTAATCCTCCGCGGTCAAGTTGAAGCCGGCCGTCCGCCAGTCGCCCGGGCCCGAGGCGAGCGCGTACTCGAACGTGTGGCTCCAGTGCTGCCAGGCGAAACTACTGCCGTCCGGCGCGGTACGGCGGTCCCCGTCGATCCAGATCCCGGACGGCCACGCGCTGCACGAGCGCATCAGCGACATGTGCAGCGTCCCGTCCGGCGTGACCACGCTGCCGGGCGTGCCCCGGTTCAGCACCGCTACCGACCGGTCCGCCAGCGGCACCGGCCTGGCGCCGTCCTCGTCGGCGGGGTCGCCGGCGTCCAGCACCGCATCGGCCAGGGAAGCGGCCAGGGCGGTGACCGCCGCGGCCAGCTCGGCGGGCCCGGCGCCCGCCACGATCAGCACCGGCAGGTCGCCCGCTCCGCGCAGGTCGGCGTCCGGCCCGAACGCGTCCGCCCGGTCCCGCGAGGCCGGCACCCACAGCCGCGCCGTCGCGGAACCCGCGTCCAGCCGGGCCGCCAGCGCCTTGGCGTACCCGGGCCCGGCGGCGGCCAGCACCTCGGCGGTGAACGGGTTCACCTCGGGGCCGCCGACCGCGATCCTGAAGTCGGGCAGGTTGGAGTCCGCGTCGATCGCGCCGTACCGGGAACCGTCCGCCTGGCTGCACGTCGCGGTCACGCCCGCCGCGGCCAGTGCGACCAGCAGTTCCCTGAGCGTGTCCCGCAGGCCGTTCGGCAGCAAAGGACAGACGACCTCGGCCACCCCGATCGCCTGGCACAGCCCGTTACGGTCCCCGGTGCGGACCTTCGCCACCGAACCGAGCCCGAACCACTGATGAGCGGGATTGTCCAGGGTGTACCAGTGGTCCGCCGAATCCACGTCCACGGCCCCGAACGACCGGCCGACCACGGCCGTCGCCGTCTGATACACCGGCAGCCCGCCCGGTACGTCGGCCGGGAAACGGACCCGGAGCAGCCGGTCGCGTCCCCGGTAGGAGTCCACGTGGGTGCGGAACTCGACCCGTTCGGCGTTCTCCCACAGCACGGTCTCGGCGGTAACGTCCAGCCCGTCGAGCGTGAACGAGGCCACCAGCCGCGAGCCGACGGGGCACCGCTCCCGCCGCACCGCCGCCCGGACCGACGCCGAACCAAGGCCAGGGCCTTTGGGCGACAGGTGCCAGGGACCCTCGCCGTGCCTGGGGTGCTGAGCGTACTCGTCCTGGATGACCAGCTCGTTGCCCGGCCCGGTCAGGACGCTGGCGCCGGTGCGCTTGTCGGTCACGCTGACCGTCCCGCCGTGGGCGGGATCGGCGGTGACCACGTAGCGGCCGTTCTCGATGGGGCCGGCCGGGTCCTCGCGCCACTCGCCGGTCCACTCGCTCGACGGGTCCGCAGGCACCAGCCGGTAGCTGACGGACCCGAGCGCGGGCACGTCGAGGACACCCAGCATGAGCGTCATCTCGGCGATCGATCCGTCCGGCCGCCGCCGGACCCCCTCGGCTACCGCTCGCACCGGCTGCCCGGCCCCGTCCCGGACTTCCAGCCAGCGGATGCCGTCGTCGGGCACCTGGACCGTGACCCGCGCTATCCCGCCGCGCGGCCGGGCCAGCCCATTGAACACGCTGACCGTCAGGCCGGGGCCTGCCGATCCGGCAAGATAGGTGACGGCGTCGCGGCGGGCCGCCGAGCCGAGCTCCCAGGCCTCGCGCCAGCAACCCAGCAGATCCAGGTACACCTGGTCGGACTCGACTCCGGTGATGCCGTCATGGTGGGCGCCATAGGCCAGCAGCCGCCAGGCCCTGTCCAGTGCCGCGTGCGGGTACGGCGCGCCGGCCCGCCAGGCGAGGGTGCCGAGCCGTTCGGCCTCGGTGACCGCGGTCTCGATGGCGCGCTGCGCCTGCTTGGTGTCGATGTAGGAGACGTCCTTGCCGGTGTACACCGGGTTCATGTCCCTGGTCTGCGGGGTGATCCACGCGCCCGCCTGGCTGCCTGAGCCGGCCTCGGCGCGGACGGCGTCGAAGAACTCGCGGGGCACGGCGGTGGTGAACCTCGGCCACACGTACCGCTGGTTCCAGTCCCGGTGGATGTCGGTCACCCAGCGAGCCGGGATGACGTGGTCCGAGCCGACCGGCAGCAGGACGTTGCGCGTGGTCGCGACCTGTGCCAGCCCGCGGAACTGCCCGTACGCCTCAAGTTCGGCGGCCTGCAGGTCCGGCAGCGTGTGTAGCCGCCAGCCTGCGCCGTAGTGGTGCGCCATGTAGGCGGTGAGCAGCCCGCGGCCATCGGGCGAGATCCACTCGAACTCGGTGCTGAACTGCATCCTCCGGTCGCCGCCCTCGGCTCCGGACGGCCCCCACTGGTGGAAAGGACCGCGCGCCCACGCCGACGAGGTCAGGCCGGCCGCCGCCATCAGGCCCGGATAGCCAGGATCGTGCCCGAACACGTCCAGCATCCACGCGCTGTGCGGGTCGCCGCCGAACACGTCCCGCTGGAACCCGATGCCGTAGACGGCGTTGCGGATGGTGGCTTCGGCGCTGATCAGGTTGGTGTTCGGCTCGTTGTAGTTGCCGCCGACGATCTCCACCCGGCCTTCGGCCATCAGCCGCCGCAGGTCCTGGCGGTCCTGCGGGAAGGCGTCGAAGTACGGCTTGAGGTAGTCGATCTCGGCCAGCACGAACTTGTAGTCGGGGTCCTTCCTGGCCCGGTCCAGGTGGGTGCCGATCAGCTCGAAGGCGCTGCGGACGTCCGGCAGCTTGCCGTCCTCGTCCGGCAGGCTGAGCCGGGCCTCGGTGAACTGGCCCTGGGTGTTCCACCACACCGGGTCGTAGTGGAAGTGGCTGACCATCCACATGGTCCAGCCCGGTTCGGCCACGGTGATGTCCGCCTCGACAAGGGTGCGCCCCGCCTGGCTGTCGAGGGTGACCGTAACCCGCCGCGTGCTGCCCGGCTGGTAGGGGGCGGCGATTTCCACCGGAACCTCGAAGGTCTTCTCTTCCCCCGGGTTCAGGTCATCTACCCCGAACGGACCAGGGTCTCGCACTCCCGCCCCCTGCACGCCCAGGCGGGCGGACGCCGCCCCCGGCTCCTCGTTCACCAGCGTGACCCGGACGACCTGCAGCGGACGCTGCCTGGTTCCGACGAACAAGTCTGTTGATTCGACGCTGGTGATCCGCATCTGCTCATCGTTGCACGTTCCCGGCCCGGAACTCGACCAGGGGAGCCCGAATCGGATGGCTGGTAATGTCCGTTTTCATGACCATTCAGTGGTCCGGTCTGGGACCGGAACTGCTCCTGCGGCTCGACCGCGCCAGCGATCATCCGCTCCGGTCGCAGCTGGAGACCGGCTTGCGCGAGGCGATCAGGGACGGCAGGCTGCACCCGGGGGAGCGGCTGCCCTCGTCCCGGGAGTTCGCGCGCGAGCTCGGGGTTTCCCGCGGCCTGGTGCAGGAGTGCTACGGCCAGCTGCTGTCCGAGGGCTACCTGGACAGCCGGGTCGGCTCGGCCACCCGGGTCGCTCCGCACGCCTACCCGGCGGCGCCGGTTCCCGGGGCTTCCCGGTCTGCCCCGCCGCCCGCTCTGATCGCGGACTTCCGGTCCGGGGTGCCCGACCTGGCCAGCTTTCCCCGCGGCGACTGGGTGTGGGCGATGCGGGAAGCGTGCCGGGAGGTAGCCACCGCCGACTTGGACTACGGTGACCCGCGCGGCAGCGCCGTGCTGCGCGAGGTGGTCGCCGGGTACCTGGGGCGGGTGCGGGCGGCCGCCGCAGGCCGGGAGAACCTGGTGGTCTGCACCGGCTTCGCGCAGGGCCTCAACCTGGTCCTGACGGTGCTGAACCAGCTCGGCGTCGGACGGGTGGCCTTCGAGGACCCCGGCTACGGTGACGCCGAGACAAGCGACTCCATACGTTCGGCGGGCCAGGCGGTCCACGTGCCGGTCGACGACCTCGGGCTCGACGTGGCGGCGCTGGAGGCCACCGGCGCCCGGGCCGTGGTGGTGACGCCGGCTCACCAGTCGCCCACCGGGGTGGTGCTGGCGGCGGCGCGGCGGCACGCGCTGGTCGAGTGGGCCAGCCGCCACGACGCGTACATCGTCGAGGACGACTACGACTCCGAGTTCCGCTACGACCGCGAGCCGGTCGGCGTGCTGCAGGGCATCGCCCCGGACCGGGTCTTCACCCTCGGCACGGTCAGCAAGTCGCTGGCGCCCGCGGTCCGGCTGGGCTGGGTCATCGCCCCGCCGGCGCTAGCCGGCGCGATCGCCGAGACGAAGATGCTCGCCGACCGCGGCACCTCGGGACTGGACCAGCTGGCGCTGGCCGCGCTGCTGCGGTCGGGACGCTACGACCGGCACCTGCGCCGGATGCGCGCCCAGTATGCGCGGCGGCGCACCGCGCTCATCGACGCGCTGGGCCGGCACGCGCCCGCCGTCCGGCTCACCGGCCTCGCGGCCGGCTTTCACGCCGTCGCCCACCTGCCGGACTCGGCCGACGAGGAGGCGCTGGTGGAGCAGGCGCGGCGCCGGTCGGTCGGGCTGTACGGGATGGCGCCCTTCCGCGCGACCCGCAGCTCGGCCCCGCCGCAGCTCGTGCTCGGATTCGGGCTGGTCGGCGAGCGCGCCATCGAGGCGGGCATCGCTGCCGTCGCGGATCTGCTGCGGTAGGCCTGCTGCGATGACGGTCAGCCTGCCATGTGCCATGACCCCTCCCCAGATCCGGTCCTCCCGGATCCCAAGCCAGGTCATACCTAACGCAGGCGCTGGGTAAACGCCCGCGTCGCGGCGGCGGGATCGCCGGCCTCGGTGATCGCGCGGACCACCACCACGCGGGTGGCCCCGGCGGCGAGGACCTCGTCCAGCCGGTCCAGGCTGATGCCGCCGATCGCGAACCAGGGGCGCTCCGGCTCGGCCTGCGCGACGTGGGCCAGCAGGCCAGGGCCGGCCGCCGGGCGCCCCGGCTTGGTCGGCGTGGCCCAGACCGGCCCGGCGCAGAAGTAGTCGACGCCGGGTTCGGCGGCCACCGCGTCGGACTGGGCCGGGCTGTGGCTGCTGCGGCCGATGAGCGGGCCCGGGCCGAGGATGCCCCGCGCGACCGGCACCGGCAGGTCACCTTGCCCCAGGTGCAGCACGTCGGCCCCGGCGGCCAGCGCGACGTCCGCGCGGTCGTTCACCGCCAGCAGGCGGCCGTGCCGTCGGCTGGCGGCCGCGAACACCTCGAGCAGCGCGAGTTCCTCGCCCGCCTCCAGGCCCTTCTCCCGCAGTTGCACGATGTCCACCCCGGCACCGAGGACCGCGTCGAGGAACCGGGGCAGGTCACCCTGGGCACGCCGGGCGTCCGTGCACAGGTAGAGCCGCGCGTCCGCCAGCCGATCCCGCAGATCATTCGTCACCCGGCCATCCAATCACCGCCCCCTCCTGTGCCGCTCCCCAGCTGATATAGGGTGAACATTCGCCAGACAATTCCGACCACGGGAGCCCCGCAGGGGGCTGAGAGGGAGGCTGAGCGCCTCCGACCGTCGTACCTGATCCGGGTAATGCCGGCGAAGGGAGTGCTCTTGGCCGTTACCGCGGACGTCGTCGTCGCGGGCGGCGGCGTCATCGGGACCGCGATCGCCTGGCGGGCCGCCGCGGCGGGGCTCGATGTCGTCCTGGTGGACCCGGCCCACGGCGACGCCGCGTCGCTAGTAGCGGCCGGGATGCTGGCCCCGGTCTCGGAGGCGCTGTTCGGCGAGGGAGCGCTGCTCCGCATCAACCTGCTCGCCGTAGCCAGGTTCGGCTCGTTCGCGGCCGAACTCGAGGAGGTAACCGGCCACCAGGTCGGCCTGCGCCGCGAGGGCACGCTAGCCATTGCCTATGATCCTGGCGACTACGCGGCGCTGATGCGGCTGACGGCGTTCCGCCGCTCCGCCGGTCTTGACGCGGAGGAACTGGACAGCCGGGCCTGCCGCAAGCTGGAATCCTTCCTCACCCCGGACGTGCACGGCGGCGTGCTGTTCCCGGGCGACTGGTCGGTCGACAACCGGCGGTACGTGGCCGCGCTGCGTGTGGCGGCGGCGGCCGCCAAGGCGCGGATGGTGCGGGACCGCGTGACCGAAGTGCTGACCGGGGACGGCCGGGCCTGCGGCGTCCGGCTGGCGGACGGCGGCGAGATCGGCTCGGCTCAGGTCGTCGTGGCCGCCGGCTGCGCCTCCAGCACGGTCGCCGGGCTGCCGGCGGAGGTGCGGGCGGCGGTCCGGCCGGTCAAGGGCCAGCTGCTGCGGCTGCGGCACCCAGACGGGATGCCGCCCGTCATCAGCCACACGATCCGGGCCACGGTGCGCGGTGCCGATGTCTACCTGGTGCCGCGCGCCGATGGCGAGGTGGTCGTGGGCGCGACCCAGGAAGAACGCGGCCCGGACCGGACGGTGACCGCGGGCGCCGTGCACGACCTGCTGCGCGACGCCATGAGCGTGCTCCCGGTGACGAGCGAGCTGATCCTGGCCGAGACGTGCGCCGGGCTGCGGCCGGGCACGCCGGACAACGGCCCGATCGTCGGCGGGTTCGGCGCCGGGAATGGGCCCGGGAATGGGCAGCGCGGCCTGCTGCTGGCCACCGGCCACTACCGCAATGGCATCTTGATGTCGCCGGTGACCGCGGACGCCATCGTGGCCTGCCTCACCGGCCAGCCGCTCGCGGCGCAGTGGGAGCCGTTCACGCCGGAGCGCTTCGCGGCGAGGGAGGGAGCGGCGTGAGCCTGCAGGTGAAGCTCAATGGGGAGCCGCGCGAACTGCCCGAAGGCAGCACGATCGCGCAGGCGGTCGCCGAGCTGACCGCGGCTCCGGCCGGCGTCGCCGCCGCCCTCAACGGCGACGTGGTACCGCGCGGCTCCTGGGCCGTCACCCCGCTTCGCGACGGCGACCAGGTGGAAGTCGTCACGGCCGTGCAGGGAGGTTGAATATGACGGATCTGCTGAACCGGGAGACGGCCGGGACAGAACCGTGGGTGCTGGCCGGCCATGAGCTGAGCTCGCGGCTGATCCTGGGCACCGGGGGAGTGCAGAGCCTGGAGGTGCTGCGGCGGGTGGTCGATGCCTCGGGGACCGCGCTCACCACCGTGGCCATGCGGCGGGTCACCCAAGGCGGGGAAGGCTCGCTGCTCGGCCTGCTGCAGGAGGCTGGCGTACGCATCCTGCCGAACACGGCAGGATGCCACACCGCGAGCGAGGCCAGACTGGTGGCCAGGCTCGGCCGGGAGGCGCTGGACACGGACTGGGTCAAGCTGGAAGTGGTGGCCGACGACCACACCCTGCTGCCGGACCCGACCGAACTGCTCGACGCGGCCCGGATGCTGGTCGCCGACGGGTTCGTGGTGCTGCCCTACACCAACGATGACCCGGTGCTGGCCAGGCAGCTCGAGCGGGCCGGGTGCGCGGCCGTCATGCCGCTGGGCGCGCCGATCGGGTCCGGCCTGGGCGTGCGCAACCCGCACAACATCGCGATGATCGTCGAGCAGGCGAGCGTCCCGGTCATCCTGGACGCCGGGATCGGGACGGCCAGCGACGCGGTCCTCGCGATGGAACTGGGCTGTGACGCGGTCCTGATCGCCTCGGCCATCACCCGCGCGGCCGAACCGGAGCGCATGGCCACCGCGATGCGGCTGGCCGTGGCGGCCGGATACGCCGCCCGGACGGCCGGGCGCATCCCGCGCCGCTGGCACGCCCGCGCGTCCAGCCCGCTGGACGGCCGGCCGGAGCTGCCGGCGTGAGCTCTGCTGGCCGGGGGGGCGACCCCCCAATACCCCCCCGCTCCTGGGGGGACCCATCCCCCCAGACCCCCCTCGGGGGGGACAAGCCCCCCAAGATCCCCCGGGTGCTCACCATCGCCTCGTCCGACTCCGGCGGCGGCGCCGGCATCCAGGCGGACCTGAAGGCCTTTGCCCGCTGCGGCGCGCACGGCATGTCGGCGATCGTCGCGCTCACCGCGCAGAACACCGTCGAGGTCCGCGCCATTCACGAGGTCCCGCCTGCGTTCGTCCGCGCACAGATCGACGCCGTGCTCGACGACATTGGAGCCGACGCCGCCAAGACCGGCATGCTGTTCTCCGCGGCGCTGATCGAGGCCGTCGCCGAGACGCTCGCGGACCGGGACCTGCCGCTGGTGGTGGATCCGGTCATGGTCGCGAGCTCCGGGAGCAGGCTGCTGCTCCCGGAGGCCGTCGGAACCCTGGTGGCGCGGCTTTTCCCGCTGGCCACGGTAGTGACGCCCAACTTGCCAGAAGCGCAGGCGCTGACCGGCATGATGACCGAGGAACGCGGCGTGCTGGCCGAGCGCCTGGTCGCCATGGGCGCGCCAGCGGCCCTGGTCACCGGTGGTCACGGAACCGATCCGGTGGACCACCTGTTCGACGGATCGCGGCACATGGCCATCCCGGTGGCCCGTTACGGAGTGGCCGCGACGCACGGCGCCGGGTGCACCCACTCGGCGGCGCTGGCGGCCGGGCTGGCGGCCGGGCTGCCGCTGGCCGAAGCGGCCTGCCAGGCCGCCGCGGTGGCCGGCGAGGCGGTGGCGCATGGCCTGGCCGGACTGGGCGCCGGCGAGGGCCCCGTCCATGTCTTGCACGAGTATCGTCCTAGGGAGACGCGCGATGAGCGACAGCTTCAGCGGTGAGCTGTGGCAGGGGGTAGCGGATATCTACGACGCGATCCTGGCCCACCCGTTCCTGACCGGCCTGACCGACGGCAGCCTGCCGCATGAGGCCTTCGCGTTCTACGTCGTGCAGGACGCGATCTACCTGCATGGCTACGCTCAGGCCCTGGCGGCCGTGGCCAGCCGGGCCCCCGCACCCGCGCAAACCGAGATGTTCGCCCGGCATGCGGCGGACGCGATCGCGGTCGAGAGGACCCTGCACGGCTCGCTGCTCGCCGATCTTGGCATCGACCCGGCGAGTGCCGAGCAGGCCGAGCCTGCCCCGGTGAACCTCGCCTACAACAGCTACCTGCTCGCCACCGTCAGCACCGGGTCTTACGCGGAAGGGGTCGGCGCTGTGCTGCCGTGCTACTGGATCTACGCTGAAGTCGGTAAGGAACTGCTGCGCCGTGGCTCACCGGACCCACGCTACCAGCGGTGGATTGACATGTACGGGAGCGAGGAGTTCGGTGACGTCGTGCGGCAGGTGATCGACGTCACCGACGAGCTAGGCCCCGGCCTCGGGGCGCCCGAGCGCGACCGGGTGCACCGCCATTTCCGCACCACGAGCCGTTACGAGTGGATGTTCTGGGACATGGGCTACCGCCAGGAAGCCTGGCCCGTCTGAGCCGCCCGTGACGTGAGGTCGCCGGGGCGCCTACTCCTCCTCAGGCGCAAAAGGCTGCCGTGCCTGCGGACCCGGATCCGCGGGCGCCTCGGCCGGGTTGGTCTCGGCACGGTTCTTGCGCTGGGAAGTCCGGGAAAGCCTGCGGTTGGCATGCGAGTGCTTGCTGGCGTGCCGGTCCTGGCCAAGACGCCTGTGTCGGGCTGAATAAGACAAGGTCCCCTCCATGTATGAGATGCAGGGGACCTTGCCTGGCCTCGCCGCGCGGGCCAGCCAGTTGCCTGGCCTTCCCGTGCCGCGCGCCGCCCGCCAGAGTCAGGAACCCGCGCGAGGCTCAGGTTTCCCTACTCCTCCCACGTCCCGGAGTTGCCCCCGGGCAGTGCCCGTTTCTAACGGTGAAAGCATTTCTACTGCTTCGGCGTGGGGTCGCGCAAGCCCTTTGATGCCTCATTTTCCGGTTATTTCGCTGTCCACACCAATATCCACAGAATACGGCCGCTTATCCGCATTCAGCGCCGGTTTTCCACCGCTCTATACACAGCCCGTCCACAGGTCACCAGGCGTAACGCAGAGAACACCATATCGCAGGCCCGGCCTCGCAGCCGCGCCGGAGAAATTCGCCGGCGCCACATTAGATTTGCCGGCCTTGGCTTATGTGCCGCCCGGTATGGTCTCGAAATATTCGCCGGCCTGCCGCCGGATTCCGCGGCGTCCGGCGAGCCGCGGGTCTCGGTCGTGGGCGGCCCGGGCGCGGGCTCGTGCGACGATGAGGATGATCAGCCGGAGACGTCGTGACTGCCGTGGGCGAGTCAGGCCGGGGAAGGGCGGGACGCATGGCCATCTTGATCCGCACCAGCGACGTTCCCCCGGCGCAGCGGCATGATGCCTGGCGGAGCGTGGTGTGTACACCCTCGGCCCGCCGCACGGGACCACCGGGCAGGTATTCAGCCTGGCCGGCCGTCTGATCTGACCGTATCGCGGGACGTGCCGACGTGGCCCGCCTGCTGGTAGACGTAACGGCTTCTACCTAGGTAGAGTGATGACGTGACCAGTCGTTCGGAGTTCTCCGCCCAGACCTTGTCTGTGCTCGCGGCGCTCTGCGCCGAGCCGTCGGCCTGGCAGCACGGCTACGCGATCGCCCGGGATACCGGCCTGAAATCGGGCACGCTTTACCCGATCCTGATCCGGTTGTCCGACCGCGGCCTGATGGAGGCACGCTGGGAGGACGAGCAGCCGGCCGGGCGCCCCCGGCGACATCTGTACCGGCTGACACCCGAAGGGCTGGCCAGCGCCACGGCGGCCCTGGCGTCCGCGACTCCGGTGGTAAAGGCTCAGGCCCGGGCCGGCCTGTCCCCGCGACGACGACTCAGTACGCAGGCCTGACCATGAGCGGGCTGACCGGGGCGATGGCGGCGGCGTTCCGGTGCTCGGCGGCGCTGGTGCCAGCCTGCCGCTGGCAGTGGGCCGAAGCCATCTGGGCTGAAGCGGGGGAGGTCCCGGCCGGCCGGCAGCGCCTGAGGTGGCTCGCCGGCGGGATCCATCTGACGGTGCGGGAGGCTGCGCGGGACCGTAGGTCCTGGTATCCGCTGGCCTTCGCCGCGGCGGCGGCGGCCATGGCCTGGACTGCGTGGTCCGGGCCGCCTGGTGATTCGGCCATCGAGATCAACAGGATTGACGTGATCGCGATCGTGCTGATCCTGGCCGGGCTGCCCTGGATCGTCCGCCGGATCCGCGGCCCGGTTGCCGACGGCCGGCTGGCGCCGCTCGTGCGCATCGGCGGCTACGTCGCAGTCCTGGCCCTGGTCCTGGTCAAGAGCGCGGTGGAACGGGTCGCTGATGCCCCGCCCAACAACATGGCAGGACCGGCGTTGGCCTGGGCGGGTGAGGGAGTCTTCCTGGCGGTGATGGCCGGGTATGCGGCCGTGATCCTGGTCTTCACCGCGCGACGCTCGCCGGCGCTCCCTGCCACCATGACCATCGGTACCGTGACCGGCGTCGCCTTCGGCGTCCTGGCCTACGTGCTCGGCCCGCTTGGCTTCCCGCTTCGCTTCACCGGCCCCTGGCCGCCGCGCCTGTATGACGCGGCGATGACCCTGGGGGTACTGCTGGCCCTGGGTGCTCCCGTGCTGGCCGGACGGGCGGCGGCCCGGCGGGTTCGCCGTTCGTTGCCCGCTGGTGCCGGTGCCCGGCAGGGGGCCATGGCCGGGTTGTGCTTCGGGATAGCCGCCGCGCTGGCCGTAGCGGTCCTGTCGACCGCCACGATCGCGATGCTGCCCTATGACATCGCGCTCCAGCACTGGGCTACCAGCCACGTTGGCCAGTGGACGCCCGCGGTGGGCGAGGTGACGTCCGTCGTCCCTCCCCGCCTGGGCTACGTGGCGGGCAACAGCGCGTTCGCGGCGGGGTATCTTCTCGTACTGCTCATCAGCCCGCTGGCGGGCTGTGCCTTCGGCGCGTGGGGTGCCGTCGCGCGGCCGCGCTCGAGGGGGCAGCGGGCGACCAGGGCATGGCCGTCTATGAAGCGCTTGCTAGTCCGCGGCAAGCCCGCCACTTAGACCAGTAAGGGGGTGACGCGGTGACCAGCTTCCTTAGCGTTTCCCTCCTGATCTTCGCCGGGTGCACCGTGCTCGGGATAGTGCCTGCCGCGGTTCTCGCTGCCAGGACGCGCCAGCCCACCCCGGCCGTGATAGCGCTGCTTGTCGCCGTCTTCGTCATCTGCGTGCTCATCACCGCCGCGTTGCATCTGTCTCATCTCAGGTAAAGCGCTGGGCGCGCCATCGAGCAGGCTGTACGTGACGCCTGAGGAGGCCAGGGAACTGCGTGTGGAGATGATGAAGACCTTTGAGCGCCTCGTCGGCACGGACCACCGTTTTGCCGAGCGCAGGGACCCGGAGCTCCGCCCGCCAGACTCCGTGCCCGTGGAGTTTGTCCTGCTCGGGTACCCAGTCCTCGACGCGCCGCCGCTACCGGGTGAAGGCGAGACCGACCAGGGACCAGACGGTGGTCCGGCGGGGTGAATCCTCGTCCAGGCCCCGCCGAAAATGTCAGACCCGCTCGGCATAATGGCCGGGCTGGGTAACCAAAGACACCCCGCTCTTATCCACCCGTGGCCACGAGTCCAAGGCTCGGCTATCCATAAAATTCAAGATATATCTTGACAGCCATCCAACTCAAGATACATCGTATCTACCGTCAACGCTCACCATCCGCCGAACGGCACCAGGAGGGATCATGCATCCGGAAATCGCCAAGACCCTGGTCGCGCAGCACCGCGATGAGCTCGCGCAGCAGACGGCATCTCGGCGGCGCAGCGGCCGCCGCCACCTCCCGCGATGGCACATCAGCTGGACCCGGACCGTGCTGGCCCCGGCCGGCGGCCCAGCTGCCGCGGGCGGGAACCGCGCCGGCCAGACTGGTCGGCGCGGTTCGTCGCTCGTGATCATCATCTCGGCCCACCGTTCGGCCTGACATCGCCGCGAGCGGCTTACGCGGCCGTGCTGTCCTCGGCGAACTCGGGCACCTCGGCGAACTCGGGCACTGCGGCGGCCTCGGCTGCCGCGGTCCCGGCAGGCTCGTCAGCCTGCCGGACCCTGACCTCCCGCCGCCTTCGCAGCCCGCTCAGCGCGACCAGAGCGCCGACCGCGGCTACGCCGGTGATCAAGATGAGCGCGGGCCGGTACGCGGCCAGCGTGGCGCTAGCCGAGGGCGCCCGGCCCGCGCCTGACGCATCGACCACGGCGGTGACGACCGCTAGCACCACCGCGCCGCCGACCTGGAACGAGGTCTGGAACAGGCTGGCGGCCAGGCCCTGCTCGGCGTCGGGGACGCCCGCCGTGGCCGCCACGCTGAGCGAGGAGAAGCCGAGCCCGAAGGCCAGCCCGATCAGCAGCGTGGCCGGCAGCATCACCGCGGGGTAGTCCGGCCGGACGCCGGCCCGCAGGAACACGATGTAGGCGATGACCAGGCAGCTGAAGGCGAGCGCGGTGAGCGGTGCCGGGCCGGACCGGCTGAGCAGCGAGGCCATCCGGGTGGACAGGACGACCACCATCACGCCGGCCGGGAGGAAGGCGAGCGCGGTGGACAGCGCCGACCAGCCGGCCAGCGTCTGCAGGTACTGCGTGACCAGGAACTGGAACGAGATGTAGGTCCCGAACAGCGTCACGGCCCCGACGTTCGCCCGGAGCAGCGGCCGGGAGGAGAAGATGCCGAAAGGCACCAGCGGGTCCCGGCTGCGTCGCTCGATGACGGCGAAGACCCCGAGCAGCGCGGCGACGGCCGCGAACGAGCCGACGGTCCTGGCCGAGTCCCAGCCCGCCTGCTGGGCCGAGACCACCGTGTAGACGAGCAGGAGCATCGCGGCGGTGACGGTCAGCGCACCGGGCAGGTCGAATTTGCGGCCGGCGCGATCTGCCGGTTCGCCGCGGGGGATGAGCCAGATGGCCGCGGCCAGCACGACGACCGCGACGGGGGCGGGCACGAACAGGGTCCACCGCCAGCTGATCTCGGTGAGCAGGCCGGACAGCACCAGGCCCAGGGAGAACCCGCTGGCGCCGAAGACCGTGTACACGCTGAACGCCCGGTTCCGCATTGGTCCCTCAGGGAAGGTCGTGGTGAGCAGGGACATGCTGGCCGGCGCGGTGAACGCGGCCGCCGCTCCCTTGACGAACCGGGCCGCTATCAGCAGGCCGGCGCTGCTCACCAGGCCGCCGAAGACGGAGACCAGAGCGAAGACGGCTAGCGCCACCAGGAAGACCCGCCTGCGGCCGAGCAGGTCGGCGGCCCGGCCGCCGAGCAGCAGCAGGCCGCCGTAGCCGAGCACGTAGCCGCTGACGATCCACTGCAGTGACGACGTGCCCAGGCCGAGGGCCGACCGGATGGACGGCAGGGCGACGCCGACCATCGAGACATCCAGGCCGTCGAGGCACAACGCGCCGCCGAGCACGAACAAGATGGCCCACAGCTGCGGCGTCCAGCCCCGGCTAGCCACGTGACGAGCATCGGAGTGAGGTGCATCGGGACGTCCTCGCTCGCCTGCTGCCTGCCTCGATAGTCAGCGCGGCCAGTAGCGGCAGGTAACGCGCCCTGGATAGGGTTAGTCCGTCCAAAACGGGCACTAGCCTTACGAGGTCATGCCCGTCGGGTGGGGGGAGCGGAGATGAGCGATGCCTGACCGGCCGGCTACGCTGCGGGACGTTGCGGCTGCGGCCCGCGTCCACCCGGCCACCGCGTCCCGGGCCCTCAACCCGGAGACGCGCATCCTGGTCAGCGAGGAGACCGCGCGCCGGGTGGCGGACGCCGCCGAGAGGCTGGGCTACCGGCCCAATCCGGTCGCCCGGAGCCTGCGGACCCGGCGTTCCCATACGATCGGGGTGCTGATTCCGGACCTGAACAACCCGCTGTTCCCGCCGATCGTGCGCGGCTTGGAGGACAAGCTGGCCGAGGCGGGATACGTCGCCCTGATCGGCAACACCGACGCTGACGCCAGCCGCGAGCGCACGCTGTTCGAGCAGATGCGCGCCCGTCACGTCGACGGCTTCGTGCTGGCTACCGCGACGCTGCACGACCAGCTCCTGGCCGAGGCGGCCGCGGCCGAAGTGCCCGTGGTGCTGATGAACCGGCTGGCGCAGGACTACAGCTTCCCGTCGGTCTCGGTCGACAACGAGCAGGGCGCGCGGATGGCGGTCACCCATCTAGCCCGGCTCGGCCACACCCGGATCGCGCACATCGCAGGCCCGCAGGAGGCGTCCACCGGCGTGAGCCGCCTGCGCGGATTCCGGGACGGCATGGCGACCCACGGTCTCGAGGTGGACGAAGGCCTGATCATGTACGCCAGCAGGTACACCGTCGAGGAAGGCACCCGCTGCTGCCGGGAACTGCTGGCCCGCCAGCTGGCCTTCACCGCGGTGGCCGCCGCCAACGACATGCTGGCGGTCGGGTGCTACGCGGCGCTCGACGAACGCTCGTTGCAGTGCCCCGACGACATTTCGGTGATCGGCTTCAACGACATGCCGTTCATCGACCGGCTCCGGCCGCCGCTTACCACGGTGCGCTTCCCGCACTACCAGCTCGGCACCGAGGCGGCGCACTTGCTGCTCGAGCGGATCGGCGGAGGCGAGGGACCGGTGAAGATCCTTTACCTGGCACCGGAACTCATCGTCCGCGGGTCCACGTCAGAGCATCTCGCGCCCGAGGCCGGGACCGGCCAGGAAGGCACCGGCGAGACGGTCAGCCCGCCGGTCCCGCTGCGCCCTGCTCCAGCCAGGCGCAGCCAGGCGAAGATGTAGCAATCGATTGCCATTGGGGCGACGGGCTCTATCAGGGTGATAGCTGCTCGTCCGCAGACGCTACCACCGGCGAACCCGGGCGAGCCGCATAACGCCGGGAACACGTGCCGCCACTGTCCGTCGCGGTCGTGCCATCAGTCACGAGCCGGAGCGCCGCGGCCGACGGCCGGCGGCGCGCCGCCGTGTCCCGGAAGCGATTTGGTGGGGCTTTGGTAACAGGTTGGACATGCGGCATTGACAAACGTATTGCCGAAGGACCAATCTCGGGGGTGCAAACGATTGTGACCAGAGAGGGAGGGGATCTGGCGACATGGTCGGACATAACGACGCCCGTCGGCTGGGCTGGCTGGGCACCGGCCGCATGGGCGTTGAGATGGGTCGCCGGCTTCTCTCGGCCGGCTGCGATCTCGCCGTATTCAACCGTTCCATGGGGAAGGCCGAGCCGCTGATACGGCTGGGTGCCAAGCCCGCGGGAACCGCCGCGGAACTGGCGACCAGGGACATCGTCTTCATCACCGTCGGCTCGTCGGATGACCTTATATCCGCGGTGCTTGGTCCGGGCGGGCTCATGTCCGGTCCAGGGGCGGCGCCGGCTGTTCTCATCGACTGCTCCACGGTATCGGCCGAGGCTTCGGCCCGGGTGCGAGCCGAGATCGCCGACCGGGGCACTGCCCTGCTGGCCGCGCCGGTAATGGGCAACCCCAAGGTGGTAAAGGCCGGAAAGATGACGGCCGCCGTCTCCGGACCCCGGGACGCGTTCGTCCTGGCAGAGCCTTACCTGAACATGCTGGGCCGCGGCGTCACCTATGTAGGTGACGGCGAGGTGGCCAGGACGGTGAAGCTCTGCCACAATTTGTTCCTCGGCGTGGTGGCCCAGTCGCTCGCCGAGATAACCGTTCTTGCGGAAAAGAGCGGGATAAGCAGGCAAGCGTTCCTCGACTGTCTCAACAAGAGTGTGATGGGTTCCCTGTTCACCGGTTACAAGACCCCGGCATACGTGAACCTCGATTTCGAGCCCACGTTCACCGCCACGCTGCTGCGCAAGGACTTTGATCTCGGCCTGGCCGCCGCGCGGGAACACGAAGTGCCGATGCCGGTCGCTGCGGTAGTCCACCAGTTGATCCAAGGGCTGGTCGGACGCGGCTACGGTGAAGCTGACTTCGCCGCGCTGCTGCAGCAGCAGGCGGATTCCGCGGGCTTGCCGCTCGTCAGCGAGCACGCGGAGGTCTCGGACGGGCTCGACACCAGCGACACCTAATCCGTGATAGATCCGAACGAGGAGGAAGGAGGCACCAGGTGTGAGACCCCACCTCCCCTGGCTCTCCAAGAATGGCCTCGCCTTGAGCGCGGCAGCCGTCCTATCGGCCGGCTTCGTAGCTGCCTGTAGCAGTAGCAGTAGCAGCAGCACCGGCGCCACGAGCACCAGTTCCAGCCCGAGCACCAAGGCGCCGATCGTAATCGGTGCGTCGCTCTCCCTGACCGGCGACTTCTCCGCCGACGGCCAGGCCTTCCAGCGCGGCTACCAGCTGTGGGCTAGCGACGTGAACGCGCACGGCGGCCTGCTCGGCCGCCAGGTCACGCTCAAGATCCTGAACGACAACAGCTCACCTACGCAGGTGCAGACGAACTACCAGACCCTGTTCGCCCAGGACAAGGTGGACCTCGCCTTCGGGCCGTTCTCCTCGCTGCTGACCACGCCCTCGGCATCGGTCGCGGCGAGGTACAGCTACGCCCTCATAGAGGGCGCGGGCGGAGCGCCGTCGGTGTTCGAGAGCCCGGCCAACGTGTCGGCCCACAACGTGTTCGACGTCAGCCTGCCGATCGAAGACGAGATGATTCCCTTCGTCAACTGGGTCGCCTCGCTGCCGCCCAGCCAGCGGCCCAAGACGGCGGCCTACCCGATGGCCGACGACCCGTTCGCCGACCCGCCGGTCCAGCTCGCCCAGCAGAAGCTGCAGGCGCTCGGGGTGAAGACGGTCTACTCGAAGATCTTCCCGGCCGAGGTCGCCTCTTATAAGCCGGCGGCCGACCAGGTGGCCGCTACCGGCGCGCAGGCTGTACTGCTCGGATCGACCGATGTGCCGACCGTGGCCGCGTTCATGCAAGCGTTCCAGCAGCAGCACTACAACCCCAAGATGTTCATCTGCGCGGCGGGCCCGGACCAGGGCGCCGCGTTCACCTCGGCGGTGGGCAAGGCCAACGCGACCGGGATGATGGTACCCAACGGGTGGTACCCGGGGTACGCGAATCCCGCCAGCCAGGCGATGGTCCAGGCGTACCTTGCCAAGTACGGCGGGTCCGCGTCGGACGTCAACGCGGACGTGGCCGAGGCCTACTCGGTGGGGCAGGTGGCCGCTGCGGCGGTGACCGCCACCGGCGGCACCGACAACGCGAAGATCATCACCTACCTGCACAGCGGCGTGACGATCAACACCGTACAGGGACCGGTGAAATTCGATTCGATGGGCAAGAACAGTGCCGCGGCGGCGTTCACCTTCCAGTGGCAGGACAGCGGCACAACGTTCAAGCAGGTCCTTCCGGTCGGCGCAGCTGGTTCGGTAACGATCATCAACCCCAAGCCGAACTGGGCTAGCTAGTCAGATGGCACAGGAGATCTACCGGGCTATCGTCGATGGCATACTCACCGGAGGCGTCTACGCCCTGATGGCCGTCGGCCTTACGCTGATCTTCGGCGTGCTCGACATCATCAACATCGCCCAGGGTGTCCTGGTCATCCTGGGCGCATACCTCAGCTACGAACTGGCGGCACGGTTTCACATCGACCTGTTCGTCGGGTTGCTGGTCACCGTGCCCGCCATGTTCGTGATCGGCGTCGTCATCCAGTGGGCGTTCATCCGGCGGCTGCGCGGCCGGGAACGCACGTCTATGACGCTGCTGGTCACCTACGCGGTCGCGCTGATCATCGAGGGAATCCTCTACGAGATCTTCGGGCCCAACCCCAAGCAGCTGAGTGCCTCGTACGTGCAATCCAGCGTTCACGTGTTCGGTTTCTACCTGTCCGACATCTACCTGTACGGCTTCGCGCTGGCGGTGCTGATGGTAGCGGGCATATACCTGCTGCTGTACCGGACCGGGTTCGGCCGCAGCGTGCGGGCCACCATGCAGGACGAGACGGCGGCGCGGCTCATCGGCATCGACGTGAACCGCGTCGCCGCGATCACCTTCGGCGTCGGCGTCGCGGTGACCGCGGCCGGCGGCATGATGTTCGGCGCCACGAACACCTTCAACCCCAACAGCGGCTACGACCTCATCTCGCGGCTGCTCGCGATCGTCATCCTCGGCGGGCTCGGCAGCATCGGCGGCGCGCTCGCCGCGTCGGTCTTCATGCTGACGCTGGAATCGCTCGTAGATATCTGGTCGCCTGAATGGGCCATCGTGGTGTTCTACGCCGCTCTGGTGCTCGTGCTGGTGATCCGCCCGACCGGGTTCTTCGGCCGGCAGCCGGTGCGGGCCCAATGAAGCCCGACACCGTGAAGGCTGAGACTGCGATGGCCGGCACCACGGCGAGCAGCGTGAGCAGGCAGCGCGCGGTGGCCGGGCTGGCGCTGATCGTCCTGGCCGTGGCGGCCGTCGCGTTCCCGCTGGTGTTCAGCAGTCCCGTCGTCACGAACTACGCGATCTACGCGTTGATCTTCGTGGCCGTGGTCTCCGCCTGGAACGTATTCTCCGGCTTTTCCGGGTACATCTCGCTGGGCCAGGCGGTGTTCTTCGGCAGCGGCGCCTACACTGTGGGCATCGCGGCCAGGGACTGGCACGTCAATGGCGTCGCCGTGTTCGGCCTGCTGCCGCTGGCCGCGGCGGTCGGGGCGGTCATCGCGGTCCCGTTCGGCCTGGTGGCGTTGCGGGTGCGCCGGCACACGTTCATCGTGATCACGATCGCGGTGTTCTTCATCTTCCAGCTGATGGCCTTCAACTTCCAGTCCTTTACCGGTGGCACCAGCGGAGTGTCGTCACCGTTTCTGCCCTGGTCGCCGACGACCTTCAACGACCGCTTCTACTACATCACGCTGGGCTGCGCGGCGGCCATGATTGTCATTGCGGTCCTGATCCGGCGGTCCAGGTTCGGGCTGCAACTCAGGGCGATCAGGGACGACGAGGCCCGGGCGCGCGGGCTCGGCGTGCACGCCATGCGGGTGAAGCTGACGGCGTTCGTGCTGTCGGGGGCGGTAACGGCGCTGGTCGGCGGGGTATGGTTCCTCTACCTCACCCAGGTCCAGCCGCAATCGGGATTCGACCCGCTGTTCGACTTGTCCATCGTGCTGATGGCCTTCCTGGGCGGCCTCGGGACCATCGTCGGCCCGATTATCGGCGCGCTCATCATCGAGCCCGGTCAGCTCTACCTGACCATCCGGTTCACCAACGGGTACTTCAGCGAGATCCTGCTCGGCGCGCTGTTCCTCCTCATCGTGCTGTTCGTGCCGCGCGGCCTCGTCCCGACCATCGGCGAATGGACAAGGCGGCTGCGGACCCGCGGACGTCCCGCAGTACCCCCCGCGAGCGAAAGCGCCGCGGCGCCGCCTGGACCTCCTGCGAGCCAAAGGGCCGCGGCGCCGACTGGGCCGTCTTCGTCCCCACAGGCCCACCCCAGGAGCGAGGGACGAGCGACGAAGGAAGGAGGCGCCTCGAAAGCGGCCCGGAGGCGAGCGGAGGACAGAGCATGAGCGCGCTGCTGCGGACTGAGGGCGTGCGCAAGGCCTACGGCGGCGTGCACGCGCTCGACTCCTGCACGGTCGAGATCGACGAGGGCACGGTGGCCGGCCTAATCGGGCCGAACGGATCAGGCAAGACCACGTTGTTCAACGTCATCACCGGGTACGCGAAGGCGGACGCGGGACAGGTCTACCTGGCCGATAGGAAGATCACCAACATCCCCCCGGAGCAGGTCTTCGCCCGCGGGATCGGCCGGACCTTCCAGCTGACCAGGATCTTCGCCAGCCTCACCGTGCTGGAGAACATGCTGGTCGCCTCTAAGCACGGGGGCGCCGCGGCCCGTAAGCACGCGATGGAGCAACTGGAGTTCGTCGGCATCGCGGGGCACCACGCCGCGCTAGCCGGGACGCTCTCCTACGGCCAGCGCAAGCTCCTGGAACTCGCCTACGTGCTGGTCTCGGACCCGGCCGTCATCCTGCTCGACGAACCGGCCGGCGGCGTCAACCTCTCGCTGGTCAATCACATCGCCGACCGGATCCGCGAGCTTAACGCGGCCGGCAAGACCTTCCTGATTGTCGAGCACAACATGGAGTTCGTGATGGGGCTGTGTGACCGGGTCACGGTGCTCGACTCGGGCGCGGTGGTGGCGGCCGGGCCACCCGCGATCATCAGGACCGACCGCCGGGTGCTCAACGCCTACCTCGGCGAGGACTTCGAGGACGACGATCCGAACCCGGGGGAGCAAGCATGACCGCGCCAGCCGGCGGCCCGGCGGCCCAAGGGGGTCAACGGGGTCAAGCCGGGGCAAGCACCACCGCCCGTTCGGTACTAAAGATCGAAGACCTGGTGGCCGGATACGGCGGCGGGGACGTGCTGCGCGGGGTGGCCCTGGAGGTGGCCGAGGGCGGCATCACCTGCGTGGTCGGACCGAACGGAGCCGGGAAATCCACGCTGATGTCATCGATAAGCGGGCTGCTGCGGCCGCGCCTCGGCTCGATCACGCTCGACGGGAAGAACCTGGCCGGCATGTCGCCGCGGCAGATCCTGCGCCTTGGCGTGGTGCAGGTACCGCAGAACCACAGCCTGTTCCGTGACATGACGGTACGAGAGAACATCGAGCTCGGCGCCTACATACTGTCGGACCGGGCGCTGACCGCGCGCCGGGTCAAGGCCGTGTTCGACATCTTCCCGGACATCGCCGGATGGGCGGGCAAGAAGGCGGGCAGCCTGTCCGGCGGGCAGCAGCGGCTGGTGGAGTTCGCCCGGGCGCTGATGCTCGAGCCCCGGCTGCTCATGCTGGACGAGCCGTCGATGGGGCTGGCGCCGAAGATCCTGCGGACCGTGTTCGACGCGATCAGGCAGATGAACTCGGCCGGCACGACGATCCTGCTCGTCGAGCAGAACGCCCGGGCCGGGCTCCGGCTTTCCAGCCACGGCGTGGTGATGGAGAGCGGCCGGGTCCGGCTCTCCGGCACCGGGCGTGAGGTGCTGGAGAACCCCGAGATCGGAGCGCTCTACCTCGGCGGCGCGGTCAGTGCTGGCTAGGCAGGGGCCGGTTAGTCCTTCTTGCGGGCCAGCGTCAGCCCGTCGCCGATCGGGACCATGACGAGGTCTATCCGGTCGTCGGCGGCGGCGTGGTCGTTGAAGTCCCTGACCGCGATCACCAGCGGGTTGTCGTTGCCGGCGTCGATCACGCGGCCGTGCGAGAACGTGTTGTCAACCATGATCAACCCGCCCGGCCGGACCCGCGGCACGACCTCGCGCCAGTAGCCGAGGTAGCCGCCCTTGTCGGCGTCGATGAACGCCAGGTCGAACATCTCCTCGTCAGGCAGCGAGCGCAGCGTGTCGATGGCCGGGCCGAGCCGCAGTTCGATGCGGTCCGTCAGGCCGGCTTTCTCCCAGTACTTCCTGGCCACCGACGTCCATTCCTCGCTGATGTCGCAGCACAGCAGCCGTCCGCCCGCAGCCAGCCCGCGGGCGATGCAGATGGACGAGTATCCGGTGAAGGTGCCGATCTCGATCGCCGAGGCGGCGCCGGCGATCTGGGTCAGCAGCGTCATGAGCGTGCCCTGCTCCGGAGGGATGGCCAGGCTGGTCTCGTTCGGGTATACCTCCGCGGTCTCGTTCGCCAGCTCCCGCAGGACGGCGTCCGGCGGGCTGCTGTGCGCGGTGAGGTACGCGTTGAGGTGGAGGCTGATCTGCTCGGTCCGCTGCGCCATGGGACAACGCTATAGGTAGGCCCTCGCTATCCGCGAGGCAGCAGCTCCGGTTATCTATATTTCAGACTTTATAAACAGGATTTAGCGCCGCGGCAGCCCACCGGTCACACCGGAGGCAAGCTCCAGGATGGGCGGGACCCTCGCCTTGTGTCTCGCCGCCGTCCGCGCCACTCCCACACCACCAGCTTCATCAGCCACGCAAGCCCCAATCCGGATTCAGTAGAACGTGGCGTTCTACTGAATCTATTGGGTAGAGCGCCACTTTCACTGAATCCCGGCGAGGGCTGGCCTGGAGGATGTGCTTGTCAGTGGCCGGGGGGGGGGCGTCGACCGCGCTGTTGGCCTGGCCGTCGAGGCGGTGCGGGCAGAGTTGGCGCGGCGGACCCGCTGCCGGGGAGGTGGCGGAAGGCTTGCCGACTGCGGGCGATCGACTGCCGGCTGTAAACGCCCGAATGCCAGCTATTTATGTTGCCGTCGTAAGCTAACTGTTTATGCAAACGTTCTCAGCCATATCCACGGCTGCCCCGATTCGTGTCTTATCCACGGGGTTATTGGCGTACTCACGAGTAGTTGGTGTGCGTTAGCAATCGGCGTGCCGAGGCCGATTGGGGTGCTTCCGGCGATCCGGGTAGGACATGAGCCACGGCGCCCGCCGAGCCGGAGCAGTAGACCGCGATCGAGCTAGTCCAGGCGCGATGCCCGGTGTCGCAGGGCCCGGGCGAACCCGGCGGCGAACGACGCCGCGTCCGCCTCCGCCAGGCGGGCGAAGGAGATCCGGACGCCCGGCGGCGCGGCGATGCGGAACCGCTGGCCCGGAGCCACCGCCCAGCCCGCCGCGGCCAAGCGGGACGCGACGCCGTCCTCGTCGGCGGCCGGCACCCAGCAGGTGAATCCCGACCGGCCGCTGGCCGTGATCCCGAGGGCCGCCAGCGCCGACCGCAGCGCCGCGCCGCGCCGGGCGTACACCTGTGCCGCGGTCGTGAGCGTCCGCGCCACCGAGGCGTCCGACCACAGTTCCGCCACCATGTCCTGCAGCTGGTAGCTCACCCACCCGGTGCCCAGGGCTTGCCGTCCCGCCACCCGGGTGATGGTGGCCTCGTCGCCGGCCACTACGGCGAGCCGCAGGTCAGGTCCGAGCGACTTGGACACCGAACGCAGGGTGACCCAGCGCCCCCGACCGCCCGCGCAGGCGGAAAAGGCGGGCGCTCCGGCCACCGGCCCGGCGTGATCGTCCTCGATGACCCCGACCGAAGGGTGCCGCCGCAGGACCTCGCCGATCTCCGCGGCGCGCCCGGCGTCCCAGGCCGCGCCGGTGGCGGCCTGGGCCCGGGGCGTCACGATCAGCGCGCCCGCGCCTCGGCCTAGCGCGGCCGCCAGCGCGGCGGGCCGGATGCCCAGGTCGTCGACCGGGACCGGTACCGCGGTCAGGCCCATGGCCGCGAGCAGGTCGAAGGTGACCGCGTGACCGGGATCCTCGACGATCACGCGGTCGGCGGGAGTGAGCCAGGTCGCCAGCACCCTCTCGATGCCGTCGAGCGCGCCGCCGGTGACGGTTAGGCTGGCGGCCTCGATTCCGTCGGCGGCCAGCTGGCCCATGGCCAGGCGGAGCAGCCGCGGCGAGACCGGCGCCTCGGCGTACATGCGGGCGGGCCGCCGGGCAGGCTGGGCCGGGAGCAGCGGGAGCAGGTCCGGATCCGGGCCGCCGGTGATCAGGTCCCTGGTGCCTGCGGGAGCGCTCAGGTACACCCGCGAGCTGACCGGGGGAGCACCGCGGATGCGCGTGCCCGCCCGGCCGGTGCCGGTGGTCAGGCCCCGCCGGCGCAGGTCGCTGTAGGCCGCCGCCACCGTGGTCGGGCTGATGCCCAGCAGGCCCGCAAGCTCGCGGACCGGGGGCAGGTGGTCCCCGGGAGCCAGCTGCCCGCTGCGGACGCCGGCTTCGGCGCTGGCCGATATCTCCTTGGCGGTCCGGCCCCGCGGGATATATTGTACCAGTGTATTCACAATATGTACTGTAACATTTGCAGGAAGGCGATGCGCCCGTGGCTGACCCCCTCATAGCCGGCACCTTCTCCGCCGAATCCCGGCTGATCCACGCGGGCACCGATCGCACGCCCGGGCTTCCCGGCACGCCGCCGCTGACCCCGGCGAGCATCTACGTATCGGCCGGGCCCCCGCGTCCCGGCCGGGCCTACGGCCGGGACGGCAATCCGGGCTGGGAGGCGCTTGAGCAGGCCCTGGGCGCCCTGGAGGACGCGCAGGCGGTGGCCTTCGCCTCCGGTCAGGCGGCCTCAATGGCGCTGATGCTCGCCCTGGCCCCGGGCCGGGAGCGCATCGTGCTGCCGGATGACGGGTACTACGGGGGCCGGGTCCTGGCGGACCGGCTTCGGCCGCACGGGGCCGTCCCGGTCCCGGTGGATCTGCAGGACCTGGCCGCCGTCGAGCGCGAGCTGACGGCCGCGCCGTCGGTACTGTGGGCCGAGACGCCGACCAATCCGCTGCTCCGGGTGGCCGACCTGGCCCGGCTCGGCGCGCTCGCAGCCGCGGCCGGCGCGCCCATGGTGGTGGACAACACCGTCGCCACCGGCCTGCTCCAGCGGCCGCTCGAGGCCGGCGCGACGGCCTCGCTGTACTCGCTGACCAAATCGGTGTCCGGGCACTCCGACGTCATCCTGGGTGCCGTGGTCAGCCGCGACGCCGACCTGCTGACCGCGCTGCGGGCCTGGCGATCCAGCGGCGGCGGCATCCCCGGGCCGTTCGAGGCCTGGCTGGCGCTGCGCGGACTCAAGACGCTGCCGCTGCGGATGGCGCGCCAGTCGCACACCGCGCTGGCCGTCGCCAGGCACCTGGCCAGCCATCCCCGGGTGGCCGCAGTGCACTATCCGGGTACCGATACATCGACATCGGAGGTGGCCCGCCGGCAGATGCCCGACGGGTTCGGCCCGCTGCTGTCCTTCGAGGTCGCGCCCGGTACCGCCGAAGCCGCGGACCCGGTGGTGGCGAGCTCCCGGCTGATCTTGCCGGCCACTAGCTTCGGCGGCGTGGAGTCAACCTGGGAACGCCGCGCCCGGTGGCCAGGCGAGACCGCGCCGCCCAGCCTGATCCGGATGTCGGTCGGCGTAGAGCCCGTCGCGGACCTGATCACCGACCTCGACCATGCCCTTGGGGTGCTGTCATGAGACGTGCTTTCGGAACCTACGAGATCGACGACGACCCGGCCAGGATCGATCCCGCGGCGGCGGTGTCGTTCCTGACTACCGAGGCCTACTGGGGCCGGTGGCGCGGTGAGCAGGAGATCAGGCGGCAGATCGCCGGCGCCTGGCGGGTCACCGGAGCGTATGACTCCGCGGGCGCGATGGTCGGCTTCGCCCGCGCCTTCAGCGACGGCGGATCCGCCTACCTGGCCGACGTGTACGTGCTGCCCGCTCACCGCGGCGCCGGGCTGGGCAAGGCCATGGTCGCGATGATGGTGGAGGAGGGCCCGGCTCGGCGCTGGATGCTGCACACCGCGGATGCGCACGGCCTGTACCGGTCGTTCGGCTTCGCTGCCCCCGACGGCGCCTACCTGGAGCGACCTCCAAGGGAGCCAGGGGGGTCTGGGGGGGAAGGTTCCCCCCCAGGATCGGGGGGATCCCGGGGGGTCGTCCCCCCGGGGCTAACACAGCCACTGACCGGCGAGCACCTCCGGCTCGAACCGTTGCAGTACGAGCACGTGCCCGGCCTGGCGGCCGCGGCGGCCGGCGGCGGTGAACTGTACCGCTGGTCTCCGGTGCCGCAGGACAAGGCTCAGGTCCGGCAGTACGTCGAGACCGCCATCGTGGCCAGGGACAACGGCACAGCGGTGCCGTTCGCGGTAGTCAGGAGCGGAGACGACGCGGTGATCGGCTCGACCCGATTCTGGGACCTCGGCTACTGGCCGTGGCCGAATGACCGGCGCCGGACAGTGCCCGATACGTGCGAGATCGGCTACACCTGGCTCAGCCGGGACGCGATCAGGACCGGCGCGAACACCGAGATGAAGCGCCTGATGCTCACGCACGCGTTCGAGGTGTGGCAGGTGCGCTCGGTGTGCCTGCACACCGACGCGCGGAACCAGCGCTCACGCGACGCGATGCAGCGGATCGGCGCGCGCTTCGAGGGCATCCTCCGCGCCCACCGGCTCGGCGCCGACCTGAACCCGAGGGACTCCGTCCGGTTCAGCATCACCGCGGCCGAATGGCCCTCGGTCAGACTGCGTCTTGACGAGCTTGCCCGTCGCTACCAGCCAGCCTGACGACCGCAGCCGCCCCGGCGTGCGACCGGGAACGCTGCGACCGCCACCAGGCCTGGCCCGACTCCGGCAGCATGTAGATCGGGTCGTAGTAGGGGTACTCGCGGCTGAGCGCCAGTTCGTCGTCTGCCTCGATGGCGGTGCGGTAATTCTTCGTCCAGTACGAGATGCCGTGGTCGGTGTCGTACCGGGAGACCTGGTGCAGCCAGCGCTTGCCGACGTAGGGCACGTCGCAGACCATTCGCGGGGTGGCGAAGCCGGGCAGGTAACCCATGATCTCGTCCTGCAGGGACTGGCCCTCGCGCAGCGTCAGCCGCCAGTGCTCGCTACCCGGGATCATGTCGCACATGTAGAAGTAGTACGGCATGATGCCGGCCCCGTCGAGCAGTGCGAAGCACAGGTCGAGAAGTGCCTCGGCGCTGTCGTTGGTGCCGCGCAGCAGCACGCCCTGGTTCCGCACGTCGCGCACGCCGGCCTCCAGCATGGCCTGGGCGGCCCGGGCCACCAGCGGCGTCACCGACTGGGCCGAGTTCACGTGAGTGTGGATGGCGATGCTCACCCCGCGCGCGCGGGCCGTGGTGGCGAGCCGGGCCATGCCCGCCCGGACCTCGTCCGACAGCCAGTGCTGCGGCAGCCCCATCAGTGCCTTGCTGGCCAGCCTGATGTCCCTGATCGAGTCGATCTCCAGCAGCGCGGCCACGAACGACTCGAGACGCGGCCAGGGCAGGTTGGCCACGTCCCCGCCGGAGACCACCACGTCCCGCACCCCGGGCGTGCGGCGCAGGTAAGAGAGCATGGCGCCGAGCCGGTCTTCCCTGGCCAGCGCGAACTTGTGCTTATCGGTCACCGGCGTGGGGTTGCCGACGAGGTCCATCCGGGTGCAGTGGCCGCAGTACTGCGGGCAGGTGGGCAGCAGTTCGGCCAGCACCTTGGTGGGGTAACGGTGGGTCAGGCCCTCCACCGCCCACATCTCGGCCTCGTGCAGCGAGTCGCGCTGCGCGTACGGGTGGGACGGCCAGTCAGTCCGCCGGTCGCTGAACGCCGGCACCATGTACCGGCGTACCGGGTCGGCATAGAACGCCTCGGTGAAGCCGGGCCGATCGGGAGAACTGTCGAGCACCATGGTGTTGAGCATCTGCGGTGGCAGCAGCATCGACATGGTGGCCCGTTCGCGCTGGTCGCGCTGGAGGTCTTCGAAAAAGGAGTCGGCCAGCCCAGGCCCCGTGACCTGCCGCAGCTGCCGCGCGTTCTTGACGCAGTGCGCACGCTGCCACTGCGCGGATTCCCAGTCGGCGGGGGACACCCCGGCCCAGCCAGGGAACCGGCGCCAGTCTGGTTCGGCTAGCTCATGTCGCTGGTACACATACGGCTGCGAGACCATGGAAGCCACTCCTTTAATTTCTGCATGATACCGAAGAACCTGCGGTACAAAACGGGTTGAACCGTAGATCTTCCGGAACGGCCGCGTCCTTGCCTGGCCGCCGTGTGGGCAGCACTGCCGCCGGGTCCATGGTTCCGCGGGTAACGAGAAAATCTTCACATAATAGGCTACAATACACAAGAAGTTACTGTCGCAGAGCTATAAACGAAAAATTCTACCGAACGACCTGCGTCCTGCGTAGCCATCCATACGCGCACGGGCAAAGGGACGCCAGCCGGGAAGGACCAGCCCCATGACCACTTCGTCCTCCTCGCCCCTCGGCCTGCACCGGGTGATCGACCCCCCAGGCGTCCTCCCGCAGGCAGCCTGGCAGCTCGACGCCACCCCCGCGATCGCCCCCGACGAAGCCCGCATCCGCGTAGACCGCCTGAACCTGGACGCCGCCTCCTACCGTCAACTCCGCGAGGCCTACGCCGGCGACCCCGACAAGATCCGCGCCGCCGTCCTGGACGTCATCACCACCCGCGGCAAAATGCAGAACCCCGTAACCAACTCCGGCGGCATGCTAACCGGCACCGTAGAAGAAGCAGGCCCAGACTCCCCACTGGGCCTAGAACCCGGCCAGCGCGTAGCCACCCTCGTCTCCCTCACCCTCACCCCCCTCGCCATCACCGACGGGCTGGGCCGCTGGGACGGCCGTTCGGAGCAGGTGCCGTGCGAAGGCCACGCCATCCTGTTCGCAAGGTCCATCGCCGCAGTGCTGCCAGACGATCTCCCCGTCCCCCTGTCGCTAGCCGTCCTAGACGTCTGCGGTGCCCCCGCCCTGACGAGCCGCGTAATAAAGAAGGGCGACATCGCCGTCATCATCGGCGCGGCAGGCAAGAGCGGCTCCCTCTCCGCCGCAGCCGCCCGCCGCCAGGGCGCCGCCAAGATCATCGGTATCGTGCCAAGCGAGGCAGAAGCCGCCCTGCTCCGTGACCCCGCATCCACGCAGGACGGAGGCGCCGAAGGTGCGGCAGCCGGCGTTCGGTCTCACCGGATGACGCACCTCCGAGCGCCGGAGTCCCCGCTAGTAGACGAGATCGTGGTCGCCGACGCCAGGGACCCCGTGGGACTCGCGGAGAAGGTACAGGCCGCAGGAGGACCAGCCGACGTGACCGTAGTGTGCGTAGATGTAGCAGGCTGCGAGGGCGGGGCGATCCTGTCGACGAAGCAAGGCGGCACGGTGATCTTCTTCAGCATGGCCACGTCCTTCGCCGCCGCCGCGCTAGGCGCCGAGGGCCTGGCCGCCGATGTCACGATGCTGGTCGGCAACGGGTACGTGCCCGGGCACGCGGACCTCGCGCTCGGCCTGATCCGGAGCGTGCCATCGGTGCGGAAACTATTCGAACGGCGGGTCTCCTCATGAACAGCAAGCTCAACCTGGACCCGGCGCTGGTGGCGCAGGCCCGCGAGCTGGCTAGGCTCGCCGGGCAGCCGGTTACCGACCTGGCCCGAACGCATACCACCGTCTCCGTGGAACGTGCCGTGCTGCGGCTGGCCGGCCTGGACGGGGCGGACGAGGACGGGATGCCGTGGGTGAACCGGCTCAGCGACGCGGTCCGCGAGTTCACCGGCCTCGAGCACGGGGTGGCCCTCCCGGTCTGGGAGGCGATGCTGGCCGGTGGCTACCCCGACCTGCATACGCTGGCCGTGGACGCGGCGGCGGGCCTGGTCAAGTTCCGCCTGCCCGCGGGGCAGGAGGCGGCGGCGGCCAGGGATGCCGCCGCCCGTTCGGTCGGTAAGGGCATTTCCCTGATCGACGACCGGCGGGCGGAGCGGGACCGGATGATTGCCGCCACCTCCGACCCGCCGATGCCGTGGATCTACCTGATCGTGGCGACCGGGGACATCTACGAGGACATCCCGCAGGCGCAGGCGGCCGCGCGGGAGGGCGCCGACGTCATCGCGGTGATCAGGTCGACCGGGCAGTCGCTGCTGGACTACGTGCCCGAGGGCGCGACCCGGGATGGTTATGCCGGGACCTACGCCACCCGGGAGAACTTCCGGCTGATGCGCGCCGCACTGGATGACGTGTCCCGCGAGCTCGGCCGCTACGTCCGGCTGACCAACTACGCCTCCGGCCTGTGCATGCCGGAGATCGCCTCGCTGGCCGGCCTCGAGCGGCTCGACATGATGCTGAACGACTGCATGTACGGCATCATCTTCCGCGACATCAACCCCGTCCGGACGTTCATCGACCAGCGGTTCTCCCGGCAGGTACACGCGCGGGCCGGCATCGTCATCAACACCGGCGAGGACAACTACCTGACCACCGCCGACGCGGTGGACGCGGCGCACACCGTGGTGGTGTCCCAGCTCCTGAACGAGTACTTCGGCCGCGAGGCGGGACTCGCCGACGCCCAGCTCGGGCTGGGGCACGCGTTCGAGATCAACCCCGAGCTGCCGGACTCGTTCCTGCTCGAGCTGGCCCACGCCCAGCTGATCAGGGAGCTGTTCCCGGACGCGCCGCTGAAGTACATGCCGCCGACCAAGCACATGACCGGCAACGTCTTCGCCGGCTATCTGCTCGACGCGTTCTTCAACCTGGCCGGGGTGATGACCGGCCAGTCCATCTTGCTGATCGGCATGATGACCGAGGGCATCCACACCCCGTTCCTGTCCGACCGTGACCTGGCCCTGGAGAACGTCCGCTACGTGCGGCGCGCCGCCGGGCGGCTGGGCGCCTCGTTCCGGCCAGAACCCGACGGGTTCGTCGCCCAGCGCGCCCGCCAGGTGCTGGCCGAGGCCATCGACCTGCTGCGCACGATCGGCTCGCAAGGGCTGCTCAACGCGATCGCCGAGGGGACGTTCGGGGTGACCAGGCGGCCGGCCGACGGCGGGCGCGGTCTGGACGGCGTGGTGGAACGGGCCGACGGCTACTACAACCCCGCGGCCGAGATGCTCGAAGGAGCGGAGGTGGCCCAGTGAGTTCGATGGGGGTCGTGCGGCCTTACGGCGACACCACCGGAGACGGGCGGGTGCAGCTGTCGTTCACGCTGCCGGTGCCGTTCGGCGACGAATCCGAGCGGGCCCGGGCCGAGGGCGCCGCGCTGCAGCTCGCGGCCAAGATGGGCATGGACCCGGCGATGGTCGTGCACGTCAAGGGGATGGGACCCGACTTCACCTTCTTCATCGTCTACGGGCGGGTCAGCCACGTGGTCGACCTGTCCGCCGTGACCGTGGCCGAACGGGAGTTCCCGGTGCTTCCGGCCGCCGAGGTGAACCTGCGGATCCGTTCGGCGCTCGGCCGCAAGCTGGTCGTGGTCGGCGCGTGCATCGGGACCGACGCGCACACCGTCGGCATCGACGCGATCCTCAACGTCAAGGGTCACGCGGGGGAGAAGGGCCTGGAGTACTACCGGGAGATCCGCGTGGTGAACATGGGCTCGCAGGTCGGCGTGGCGGACCTGGTGGCCCGCGCCGCCGCCGAGCACGCCGACGCGGTGCTGGTCAGCCAGGTCGTCACCCAGCGCGACGCGCACCTGACGAACACCCGGGAGATGGCGGCGGCGTTCCACGCCGGGTTCACCCCAGAGAGCCGGAGGCCGCTGCTGGTGGTGGGCGGCCCGCGGTTCGACCCGAGCGTGGCGCATGACCTCGGCGTCGACAAGATCTTCGGCCGTGGTACCACACCGGGCGAGGTGGCCAGCTACCTGGTGCACGCGCTCGCCTCGCCAGGGGGATGCGGGGGGATGGACTCCCCCCGGGAAGAAGGGGAAGTCGCATGAACAGCAGTCAGACCGGTCTGTCTGTGACGCACCGCCGGTACGTGAAGTACGGGGACGCCCACTATGGCGGGAACCTGGTCGACGGCGCCTACGTGCTCGGGCTGTTCGGCGACGTGGCGACCGAGATGTGCATCAGGACCGACGCCGACGAGGGGCTGTTCGCGTCCTACTCCGACGTGCAGTTCCGCGCGCCGGTGCTGGCGGGCGACATCATCGAGGCGACGGCCACGGTCACCGGGGTCGGCCGTCGCAGCAGGCAGCTCGCATTCGAGGCGCGGGTGGTCTGCCGGGCGGACCCGTCGCGGGGGGATTCGGCCGCCTCGGTGCTCAGCGAGCCCATCGTCGTCGTCACCGCCGTCGGCACCGTCGTGGTGCCAGTGGCCCTTCAGTAAACGTGAATATCACGTTACGATATGTATGTTCGAAGGTGGTGGCGGCCATGCAGCGCTACAAGTTCCAGGCCCTAGTGACGCCTGACACAGACGATGATGACGATGCGCGCGCGAAGTTCAGCTCGGGGTCGCACCGGATGGTATTGCGCGCCCAGAACAGTGAGACCCGGCGCAGCCAGGTCTTCAGCGCCCTGGTCGACGGCGAAGACGGCGGGCCTTTCCGGGCCGGGAGCCCGCAGATTATGGTCACGCTGCGGGTCGTCGGCGACGATGTTGCCGATTATCTCGGAATCGGCAGCCATTTCAGCCTCTGGCTCGGACACGATGTCGGGCGGGGTGTCGTGACCCGTCGCCTGCTTCTGTAGATTCCTGCCTCGCCACCGCTATCGTTCAACGGTGGTCCCATCCTCATCGTCAGCTGAGCCAGCCGGTGAAATGCTTCCGGCGACACGCCGGGCGCTCCTGCACCGCATAGCCGTCGGCCAGGCCGAGGGACGGACGCCCTCGCTGGTCCGGGGCGGTGGTCAGGGACGGCATCCAGGCCTGGTGCGGGCAGGCAGCCTGATGCCGGCTGTGAGTGCCGAAAACGTCATCCATGTCACGCGACAGGCGGTATTCGTTGACCAGGCCGCCGACGCGGGTCTGTTTCCGGACGCGGTACTGCTCAAGATCGACCGGTTCGGGTAGCGGTTTCAGCGGGGCAGCAGAATCCAGCGATCGGTGCGGCCTGTGCCAATTGTGGTGGGTCTCGTACTCGCGCAAGATCCGCCGCAGGTGGGCCTGGTTCCAGATCAGGGTGCGGTCCAGGAGCTCGCGGCGGCATCCCCCGATCCAGCGTTCGGCTATCGCGTTCATGCGGGGCGTCCGCACGTTGCACAGCACGGTCCGGATCCCGGCACCGGCGAGGACCGCGTCGAACGCGGTCGTGAAGTTGGAGCCACGGTCGCGGATCATGAACTTGACGCGCCCTGCCTGGTCGCCGAGGTCCATGAGGAGGTTGCGGGCCTGCTGGACGGTCCAGTCCCCGGTCGGATGCAGCGTGACGCCGAGGATGCTGATCCGCCGGGTCGCGTGCTCGATCACGATCAGGACGTGGGCCTGGGTACCGTCGAGCAGGCCGGCCGTGGAGAAGTCGCACGCCAGGATCGCCTCGGCCTGGGAGCGCAGGAACTGCGACCAGGTTGGCCCGGTCCGCCGCGGCGCGGGGCCGATGCCGTTGGCCCTGAGGATCTCCCAGACGGTCGACGCCGCCACCTTGACTCCCAGGCCGGCCAGCTCGCCGTGGATCCGGCGGTATCCCCATTCGGGGTTCTCCCTGGCTAGCCGGAGGACCAGGGCCTTGATGTTCCGGCAAGTGGCCGGGCGGCCGGTCCTGCCCCGCTTGGATCTGGCAGCCCAGCGGCGCCGGACGATGTCGCGGTGCCAGCGCAGGACCGTGTCGGGGGTGACCAGCAGCCGCAGCCCCTGGCGCCGCGCTTTCGGTATCACGCTGAGCAGGGCCGCGAGCATGGCCCGGTCCGCCCAGGTCAGGTGCGGGCGGCGCGGCTGCCGCCGTTGCAGCACGGCGAGCTGATAGCGCAGGATCAAGATCTCGGCGGCCTGCCATGCCTCCTCACGCCGGGACAGCCGCAGCCACGTGATCATCCGCGTGATGAGAAGGAAGGCGAACCGCAGGCACATGACCGGTGATCGTGACGGTCAGGCGGCCGGGAAGACCAACCCTGCTGGTCAGAGCCGTGAACGGGATTCTCGGCACGCACAGGGAGCAGCTCACCGCGCTATTCGCGGAATCGGGTCAGATGTCCGGCACGGATGTCTGAGTCCAGTGCCATCCGGTCAGTCTGTGAGACGACGGTGAGAGACTCGGCCGTCAGCCTGCGTGGCTGCATCTCCTGCAGCCCCGGCTTGGAGGGCTGTGACCAGACCTGCCGGTCACGATCATTTGCGGGCGAGCCGTTGAGCCGACTCCGCCGGCGCTGCCGCGCGCCCGCTGAGGTGGGTTATTTTCCGGTCGGGTAAAACAGTCACCACGTTCGGGTTATCTGCATCAGGGTGAAACGGGTCCGGGCAAGGCGGCCTGCGCCCACATTCTTCCTGCGAGCAGGACCGCGCCGACAATTGCAAACGCGCCTGTACGCCGATGCGTAAACGACGGCTTCCGAGTACAGGCGCGGGATGCGGCTTCAACGCTCGATCGAGCGATGCGGCGCTCGAACAGCCATAGAGGAAATATGCCGAGGTTCATGCGGTTCACCCAGGTCGACAAAACCTGGTCCGACACAGCGAACTAGCGCGCATTTAGCCCTAACCCGCAGTCCGTAGGGAAACGGCCTAGTCCCCACTCTTGAGATTGACACGCTCTTCAGACCCAGCCCTGCAAACCAGAGTTGAGCTGGAACTGGAATGGTAGTCGAACTTTCCGCCGCCGGAGTAAGTCGCCCTGATCTGGTGTTCGCCGGGTTTCACCCGGGTTTTGACGCGCGCCATGCCCCGGCCGTCCAGTTGCACCGACCGGTTCATCGGCACACCATCAATGAAGAAGGTAACGCTGCCTGTCGGCACCGGTCTCCCGGGAGCCAGGGGCGACACCGTTGCAGTGACAGTTACCGAATAGACTTCTGGTTGTGCGGATACTTCCGCCGAAGCACCTGGCGGCCGGTACGGTCGGCTTGGTCCCTGATAACATGCGATTTTGACCGACGTGCTGTACAGTCGGATTTCCTCCGCGAAGACGTAGCCTTTAGCAAAGGTTTCGTCACCGGTGGTTGCCACGTCGAAAACGCAGTTCTGATACAGGTTCTTGTCGGTGACGATGCGGCAGATCGCTTGCGCCCTGTCAAGCGGCATGCCTTGGTGCACCTTGACTCCGGGAATCCGAAACTCCGGTTTCAGCGTGCACGGAAGCTTCTCGGCGGGCCAGTCGGGATCCGTGAACGTCTTGGTCGATGTTCCCGGCGCGTAAACAAACAGGCTCGTTTTGTCGGTTATACGCCACGAGTCGGCGAAAGTCTTGTAGAGAGTGATATACCGATCGTGCAGGCTCGCGGGAATGGGGCCAACGTCAACGCCATTGCGGAGCCGGGGCAACCAGCTCTCTTCGGGGATGAAGCCCATGACGCCCTCGTCCGCGCTGGTGTTCGATACGCTCACGTTCAGGTACCAGACGCTGTTGGCGTTCCAGTAAATCGGCGTAATGATCACCACCGTCCCATCCTCGAAATCAACACGAATCCCGTCCTCCCCGCTGGCGGCAAATGCCGTGACGCGGCTGCCGCCGAGATCGATCCCATTGACCGGCATGTCCGCGGGGTTTCCGTCCACGTAAAATTCCAGCCGTTGCCGTTCCGGACCCTGTTGAAGGGCGATGCGGTGCGGGCCCATGCGCACGGCAACCGCGACGTTGATACTGACACATTCAGTCAGGCCGCTATGGGCGTCGGTGGCCGGATTCGCCGTCGGTACGGGCCACTGGCGGACCTGGATCTCCATCCTGTCGCCGTCACGGAGAAGCGTGAACTCACCGACGGACTGAAAGTCGTAGGCGGTCCCATCCACGGTGTGCACGTGCGGGTCGCCGATGTGGTTGCCCGTCATGGTCAAGTCACCACTCAGCGTCCCGTTGTGATAGCCGCAGTTTTCGTCTGTATTGAAGGCAAACGGGTCCCACTCAAAGTCGAAGGAAAAGAACTGAGTCAGATAGGCGACCACGCTGGATGCTCCGGGGGCCCCCAATACCCTCAACTTAAAGTTACACCGGTGTAAGATGCTCGCGTGCCGAGAGCAGGACAGCAGGCCCGCGAGGACGAGGGCGGCCTGGAGGACAGGATCTCCGTCGGGGTGCTGGCGCGGGCGTTCCCGCGGGAGCTGGTGGATGAGGTGATCGACGCGGCCGGGGCGCGGGAGCGGCGGCGGCGGGTGCTGCCGGCGTGGCTGACGTTGTATTTCACGCTGGCGCTGGCGCTGTTCATGGACCGGGGCGCGGCGCGGGTGATGCGCAAGCTGGCCGGGGTGCTGGCCTGGGCCGAGCGCGGGGTGACGGTGAAGGTGCCGTCGGAGGAGGCGCTGAGCAACGCGCGGGCGCGGCTGGGGGCCGAGCCGCTGCGGCTGCTGTTTTTGAAGGTGGCCGGGTTCGTCGCGCCGGCCGGGGCGCCGGGCGCGTGGTGGCGGGGGCTGCGGCTGGTGTCGCTGGACGGCACCACGCTGGACGCCCAGGATGAGCAGGCGAACTGGGCGCGGTTCGGCGGGCCGTCCACCAGGACGCCGGAGGGGAAGCGGCTGCGGGGCGCGTTCCCGCAGGTGCGGTTGGTGGCGCTGGCCGAGTGCGGGACCCGGGTGCTGGTCGCGGCGGTGCACGGCGCCTACTCCACGGGCGAGAAGACCCTGGCCAGGGAGCTGATCGGCAGGCTGGGCGAGGGGATGCTGTGCCTGGCGGACCGGAACTTCGCCTGCTGGGAGCTGTGGCACGACGCCGCGGCCACCGGCGCGCAGCTGCTGTGGCGCATCGGCGCGTCGTTCACGCTGCCGGTGGATGAGATCCTGCCGGACGGGACGTACCTGTCGCGGCTGAAGGCTCCCCGCGGGCTGCGCAAAGACGGGGCCCGCGACATTATCGTGCGGGTGATCGAGTACCGGCTCGAAGATGAGCAGGGCGAGGTCACCGAGACGTTCACCCTGATCACCACGCTGCTGGACCCCGGTGCGGCGCCGGCCCGTGAGCTGGCGGAGCTGTACCAGGCCAGGTGGGAGATCGAGACCGCGCTGGGTTCGCTGAAGGCCCAGGTAAAAGGCCCCGGCGTGGTGCTGCGGTCCAAGACCCCCGACGGCGTGGTCCAGGAGATCTGGGCGCTACTGTGCGCTTACCATGCGGTCCGCGAGCTGATCAGCGCGGCCGCCGCGCTGGCCCGGCAAGACCCGCTGCGGATCTGCTTCGTCAACGCGCTCGACATCGTCCGCGGCCCGGTGCTCGCCGCGCTCTTGCGTGATGCCCGCGTGCCGCCGCGCAACGAAAGAACACGCCGGACGAGCACACCAGCGGCATGAGCCCGATGCGGCGGAGACGATCGCCTGGCTCGTCTCCGCCGCTTGTGTGCGCGGGGTGATTGCTACACGCGCCAGTCGAATTCGACGCGCTGCCGCAGGATCGCCATTTCGCGGTCGCGGCGGATGGCCGGGTCCTTGAGTTTCCCGCCGGGGCTGTTCGGCAGGCCCGGCGGGAGGGGGTTGATGACGACCCGGTGCAGCACGGTCTTGATCGCGGCGCGCTTGCGGTCCGCGCTCCACGATCCCCACGCATCACGGACTCGTTCCGATGGCGGGATATCACTCATGACGGTCGCCGATCCGGACAGCCGGTCGTACTCGCGCCGCGCCTTGCTGATCGCATCTTCGGTGCGCTGCCGGATATCGAGCCAGTCGAGGCGGTCAATCACCCCGCCGGCCAGGTCGCGGCGCGCATCGGCGCGCACGTCCTCCGCGCGCTTGATCTCGGCCAGCAGTTCCGCGCGGCGCGGCCCGGCCGGGTCGGTGTCCGCATCGCGCAGCGCCTGTTGCACGCGCGGGGATTCCAGCGCATCCAGCACTGCGCCGGTCACGTATTCCTCCAGCAGCATGGCTTTGATCGCGGTGCGGCCGCATCCGTACGGGCCGGCCACGCACGCGTACTGATCCGCCCGCCCGTTCGCCGCCTGGTTACGGTAGTGCAGGCCCCGGCCGCCGCATTTCGGGCAGGTGGCGATACCGGACAGCAGATGCGCCTGGGCGCGCACCGCGTGCTTACGGCGGGCCGGATCAGCGAACATCCTCACCAGCCGCTCATGGGTATCCGGGTCGAGGATCGCCGGCCATTGCGCCGGGTACTTGCGGCCCTGCCATGCCCGCAACCCGGCCAGCCGCGGCGAGGTCATCATGCCGACCCACGTGGACGGATACCATTGCCTGCCCGCCACCGGCTTGATCCCGGCCGCGGTCCAGTCCCGCATGATCGACCGGGCCGATTCCCCGTGCTCCAGCAGCCGCACCGCGGCATCGCGGATCGCGTCCGCTTCGGCCTGGTTGATGTCCTCGCGCAAGATGGCCCGCTTGTGCGGGTCGGCTTCGATGCTGCAAAAAAATGGCCAGCGGATCAGCTCCGCCACGGCGGCGAGCTTGCGGGCGGCCATGTGCGCCTCCAGCCAGTCCCACGCGCACAGCACCCCGATCAGCTCATCATCGGAGGCGTCGTCGTAGGTGTCATCCTCGCCGGCCGGGGCATACACCACATCCGTTCGGGATATTGGTCTTGACTCAGCCTTCTTCAAGCTGTAGAACATAATAGCTAACTTGATGCAGAAAAGCAATGAAATTGCCCGATAGTGGAAGAATTCAAATAAATAAACTAATGCAACCAGTGTGACTAAAAGTTTAGAAGCAGGGACGGAGCGTGCTGGTTACGCGGTCTTGGCTGTCTTGCGGTAGCGGGTCATCGGCCCGAGTGCGCCGGGCACCACGCCGAAGGGGGTCATGCCGAGCCGTCTGACAACCGCGACCGAGGCGGCGTTGCCCTCGTCGACCTCGGCCAGCACCTCGGGCAGGCCGAGGCCGACGAGGGCGTACTCCACCACGGCGCAGGCGGCTTCGGTGGCGTACCCCTTGCCCCACGAGCCCGGAGCCAGGCTGTAGAAGATCTCGAGTCCCAGCTCATCGAGTGGCCGCAGCCCGGTCGTGCCGACCAGGCCGGGTCGGCCTTCTTCCTGGATGAGCCAGATCCCGTACCCGTCCGAGGCAAAATTCCAGACGCTGTCCTCGATGGTTTCCGTGACCTCGGCGGCGGACAGGGCCTCGCCGTCGAACAGGAACCGCCGCACATCCGGCAGGATCCAGTGGGCCAGCAGCACGGCGTGATCCTGCGGCGTTACCGGACGCAGAACCAGGCGTTCCGTGGTCAGGACGTGGTCCACGCCCGCCAGACTATCTACCCGGTCCGCGCAGGCCGACCGGTTCTGTCAGGCGTGCACTGCGTCCCAGAACAGACCTCCTATACCGCCATGAAACGTGGCACGGCGGTGATCACGGCCAGCAGGGATTCCTGCGGCGAGGCCATGGCCTGCCGCCCGGATCAGCGTCACTTCCGCCTGACGGTCATCGTCAGGTAGTTCGTCCGTCCCATGGCCTGGGGATATGCTGAGGAGCTACCATTGCCTTGCGTCATTGCTCTATAATCGGGCATTTCATATACCAGTTCGGGAGGCAAGACTATGGTGGCTGGCGTTCGCCGGCCCATGCCCAGGCGTCGCAGCGGACACACCACCACCGTCGTGATAGGCGCCGAACGGTTCTGCCTCACCGCCAACCGGCGCGAGGACGGGAGCCTCGGTGAGGTCTTCATCCACTGGGGCAAGCACGGCACCAGCGCCGCCGGCCTGGTCAGCACCTACGCCGTCGCCTTGTCCCTGGGCCTGCAGCACCAGGTACCGCTCGCCGATCTCATCCGCCCCGGGCTTGACCAGTTCTTCGTGCCCAACGGCCGCACCGACGACCCGGAGATCCCGAGGGTCCGCTCCGCGGTCGACTACATCGCCCGCCGCCTGGCCATCGACTGGCTGCCGTATCCCGAGCGCGCCGCACTCGGCGTGCATACCGTCACCGAACGCGTCCAGCGGGCCAGCACCTGGATCAGGCCAACGAGCCCGCCCGCCCGGTCCGCCTGCGCTCAGGGCGCTTACCGGTGTCGCACCCAGACGTTCGGCTCGACGTAGCGGCCGTGATCGTCTTCCCGGTCGATGTGCAAGGTGCTCAGCCCGCCCGGAATGACGTATTCGCCAGTCGACGCCGGCCTAACGGGACGAGCGGGCCAGCAGCCCCGTGATCATCACCTCGAGAAGCTCGCGGACAGTCGCGGTGAAGTCCACGCGCATGACGGCCAGCGCCGGGTCGGCCGCGTAAGCCGCCAGCATCGCGGCCGACGGCTGCGTGTGCGGCCACAACGCGCCGGTCATCATGGTGACGGCGCCGGCCAGCCGGACGGCGTCGTGCTCGTCGAGTTCGGCGACGCAGGTGAGCATGAGGCCGCCGAGCGCGGTGATGTCGGCGATGCTGGCTCGCTTGTACTGCGCGGCGACCTGTGGAGAGACGTTGCGCTCCAGCACCGCGGCCTGGGCGCTGATCAGGTCGCACAGCATCGGCCGGGAGGCGAGCGAGGCCGCCACCGCGGCGGCCAGCTGGTCGGCGCGCTGGGCGAGCGGCGCGGTGGCGTCGACCGCGTCCGCCAGGTCCCCCTCCAGCTGGGCGAGCCAGTCCTGCCAGGCCGAATCCAGCAGCTCGAGCAGCACGGCCTCGCGGGACTCGAAGTAGCGCAGCACGTTCGACTTGGCCAGGCCGGCGCGCCGGCTCAGCTCGTTGAGGGTCACGTCGGCCACCGGCATCTCGGCGAGCATCGCGGCCGCTGCGCTGAGGATGGACTGACGGCGCGCCTCCCGCTGTTCTTCGCTGCGGGCTCGCTGGAACGTGATCACGTTCCGTATTTTACAGACCAGCGGTTCCTTGCGTACAGACCACTGGTCTGATAAGTTCGGGAAATAACAGACCGATGGTCTGCTGGAGAATGCCGAGGAGAGATCATGTACGTGGTTCCCGATCAAACAGGCAAGCTCGTCGTGGTCACGGGCGCCAACAGCGGCACCGGCAAGGAGGCTACCCGGCGCCTGGCCGGAGCCGGAGCGCACGTGGTGATGGCGGTCCGGACGGTCGCCAAGGGGGAGCAGACACGCGAGGAGATCCTGGCCAGCCAGCCCGGCGCCCGGCTCGAGGTCCGCCGGATCGACCTGGCGGACCTGGCCTCGGTAGCGGAGTTCGCCGACGGCCTGATCGCGGACGGCACTCCCGTCGACGTGCTGATCAACAACGCCGGCGTGATGGCGCCGCCGATCCGGATGACCACGGCTGACGGGTTCGAGTTGCAGTTCGGCAGCAATTTCCTCGGGCCGTTCGCGCTGACCATGCGACTGCTCCCGCTGGTGCTCGCGGCGCCCGCGCCCCGGGTGGTCACGATGAGCAGCGGCGTGGCCAGCTACGGCCGGATCCGCTTCGATGACCTGCAGTGGAAGCGCGGTTACCGTCCCAACCTGGCCTATGCGCAGTCCAAGCTAGCGGACCTGATGCTGAGCCTGCACCTGGCGGACCGGGCCGCCCGGCAGGGCTGGAACCTGATGAGCAATGCCGCCCACCCCGGGTTCACCCGCACCAACTTGCAGACGGCCGGGGCGAGCCTCGGCCGGGACAATCCGAAGCGGACGCCGTTCAACAGCTTCAACATCCTGCCCTCGCAGGAGGTCGGACCGGGCACCGAGCCGCTGCTCTACGCGGCGGCCGACACGGCGGCGGTCAATGGCGGCTACTACGGTCCCGGCGGGTGGTTCGGGCTGGTCGGGCCCACGACGACCGTCCGGGTGCCCCGCCGGGCCCGCGACGCCGCCACCGCCACGCGGCTGTGGACCGAGGCCGAGCACCTCACCGGTACCGCCCTGCCCGCCAGCGCCAGCCGTCCGTGAACTCCTAGTTCTCCGTGCTGAAGGTGAACATCTTCTCCGCCGCAATGCGCGCCCCGACATTAACGTCGCCCGATCGCGGTCTAGCGGATTTCGGCGGCCAGGTCGGCCAGCTTGCTTTCCGAGATATCAGCGGTGGTGAAGTAGACCAGCATCTGCTCGGGGTGGTCGGCTACCTGCAGCACCGTGTGCTGGAAGGCCACATCGCCGAGGGCCGGGTGGTGCAGGTGCTTGGTCCCGCCGCCGACCGGCTGCACCTCATAGCGCGGCCACCAGTCGCGGACCTCCGGGCTGGCCTGGTGCAGCCGCTCGATCAAGTCGGTGAAGTCCGGGTCGTCCAGCCGCCGGGCCGCGGCCGCGCGGAAGCGGGCTAGCAGGTCGGCCGCCTCCTGCTCCCAGTTCACGTAGACCTTCCGTGCCGCCGGGTCGGTGAACATCCACCAGACCTTGTTGCGGTCACCGGGCGCACGGGCGGCCCAGTCGGCGAACAGCGCCCGGGCGGCCCGGTTCGCCGCGAGCACATCCCACCGCCTGCCCTTCAGGTACGCCGGGAAGGGGTCGAGCCGGTCGACCATCGCACCGACCACCGGAGCCACTGTCTCGGCCTGCGCCTGCTCGTCGGCCGCCAGGGTGATCCCGGCCAGCTGGAACAGGTGGGCCCGCTCGGCCGAACTCAGCCGCAGCGCACCGGCCAGGGCGGTCACCACCTGCCGGGACGGCCGGACGTCGCGGCCTTGCTCAAGGAACGTGTAATAGGTCGTGGACACGCCGGCCAGCTGGGCCACCTCTTCGCGCCGTAGCCCGGCGGTGCGTCGGCGGCTGCCTGCGGGCAGCCCCATGTCGGCCGGGGTCAGGCGGTGGCGCCGGGTCCGGAGCAGGTCGGCGAGCTCGCTGCGCGAAGCCGGCGACCTGGAGCCAGCCAGCCGGGCGCCGGGTGGCCGGGAAGGCGAGCCACCCGCTCCGTTCGGGATCATGGTATTGAATTTACTAGTAAAAACGTGATCAGAATACTAGTTTGCGAACGTGGCATGATGGCGTGCGTGACGATAGCGGACCAGACCTCCAGCATGATGACCCTGCGAGTCAACGGGGCGGTACACCGGCTCCATCTAGACCACCGGACAACCGTGCTCGACGCGCTGCGCGAGCATCTCGGGCTGACCGGAACCAAGAAGGGCTGCGACCACGGTCAGTGCGGGGCCTGCACCGTCCTGGTGGACGGCCGGCGCGTCAACAGCTGCTTGCTGCTAGCCGTGACGGCCCAGGGTGCCGAGATCACCACGATCGAGGGCCTGGCCGGACCCGACGTCCCCGGCGGCGAGCTGCACCCGCTGCAGGCCGCTTTCGTCGAGCGCGACGCGCTGCAATGCGGATACTGCACACCCGGCCAGATCTGCTCAGCCGCGGCGATGCTCGACGAGGCCGCGGCCGGCTGGCCGAGCGCGGCCAGCGCCAGCCTGACCGGGCCGGTTACGCTGGATGCGGCCGAGACTCGCGAGCGGATGAGCGGGAACCTGTGCCGGTGCGGCGCCTACGTCAACATCGTCGCCGCGATACTGGACGTGGCGGGGGACAGGGCGACCGGTACCGGGCACCAGCGGGTGGCGCGATGAAGCCGTTCGGCTATGTCGTGGCGCCCGACCCGGCGGCCGCGATCGCCCTGGTGACCGAGCGTCCCGGCGCGGCTTTTCTCGGCGGCGGGACCAACCTGGTGGACCTGATGAAGCTCGGGGTGGTCGCGCCCGGCATGCTCGTCGACGTCACCCGGCTGCTGCCCGACCGGATCGAGCGGACGGTGAACAGGGATGGGGAGGTGGGTGGGGGGCTGCGGATCGGCGCGGGGGTGCGCAACAGCGACCTGGCCGCTGACCCGCAGGTGCGCGCCGAGTTCCCGATGCTGGCCCAGGCGGTGCTGGCCGGGGCATCCGGACAGCTGCGCAACATGGCCACCGTGGGCGGAAACCTGCTGCAGCGTACCCGCTGCCTGTATTTCCAGGACGTGACCAAGCCCTGCAACAAGCGGATGCCGGGCTCGGGTTGCCCGGCGCGGGCCGGCGATCACCGTAACCTGGCCATCCTGGGCGGGTCGTCGGACTGCGTGGCCACCCATCCCTCCGACATGGCGGTGGCCCTGGCGGCGCTGGACGCGCTGGTGCACGTCGAGGGCGCCGCGGGTCCACGGGCCATCCCCCTCAGCGGGCTTTACCGGCTGCCGGGTGATGAGCCGGATCGCGAGACCACTCTGGAGCGCGGGGACCTCATCACGGCGGTGGAGGTTCCGGCCCGCCGGTACGCCGGGAACTCGGCGTACCGGAAGGTGCGGGACCGGGCGTCGTACGCGTTCGGCGTGGCGTCGGTCGCGGCCGCGCTCGACGCCACCGGCGGCGTGGTCCAGGACGTGCGGATTGCCCTCGGCGCAGTCGCTCCCGTACCGTGGCGCGCGCGCCTGGCCGAACAGGTCCTGGTGGGCCAGCCGGCCACGGCGGAGTGGTTCGGCCGGGCCGCCGACGCCGAACTGGCCGCGGCCGCGCCGCTGCGGGACAACGCGTTCAAGGTCACGCTGGCGCGCAACATCATGGTCCGGATGCTCTGCGTGCTGGCCGGGGTCTCAGCGGGAGAGACCGCGTGACCGGGCGGGTGGACGGGCCGGACAAGGTCAGGGGCCGGGCTAGGTATGCCTTCGAGCACCCGGCGGACGGAGCCGCCTACGTATGGGCCGTGCCCTCGGTCATCGCCAAGGGGCTGATCCGCTCGGTCGACGCGTCGGCCGCCCTGGCGCTGCCGGGCGTGCTCGCCGTGATCACCCCGGACAACGCGCCGCGGCTGGCCGGGACAGGCGATCCGGAGCTCGCCGTGTTCCAGTCCCGGGCGGTCGCCTACCGCGGGCAGTTCGTGGCCGCGGTGGTCGCGGACACGCTCGAGACGGCGAGGGAGGCGGCGGGCCAGGTCAGCATCGAGTACCAGCAGGCGGCGCACGACGTGACGCTTACCCAAGACCACCCTGGACTGTACAAGCCGGCCTACGTCAACCCGCGCTACGAGACTGATACCGCAGTCGGCGACTTCGACGGTGCGTTCGCCGGCGCCGCGGTCCGTGTCGACGTGACCTACCGGACTCCCGCTGAGCACAACAACCCGATGGAGCCGCACGCCACCATCGCAGTGTGGCAGGGGGACACGCTGACCTTGTACGACGCAACCCAGGGTCCCTCGCGCGCGGCCGCTCAGATCGCCGCCGTGTTCGGGCTCGAGCCCAGCGGCGTGCGAGTGATCGCCGAGCATGTGGGCGGCGGTTTCGGGGCCAAGGGCATGCCGCGGGCCAACGTGGTCCTCGCGGCGATGGCCGCGCGGGTGATCGGCCGGCCAAGTGCGCGGTCACCAGGCAGCAGATGTTCGCCGTGACCGGCCACCGGGCCCCGTCGATCCAGCGGGTGCGGCTGGGCGCCGGGCCGGACGGCAGGCTCGTGGCGCTGTGCCACGACGTCTTCGACCAGACCTCCACGCTCAAGGAGTTCACCGAGCAGTCGGCGGTGGCCACCAGGCACATGTACGCCGCGCCGCACCGGCGTACCACCCACCGCGTGGTCCGGCTCGACGTGCCTACCCCGTCTTGGATGCGAGCGCCGGGCGAGTGCCCGGGGATGTTCGCCCTAGAATCGGCCATGGATGAGCTGGCCGAGGCCTGCGGTATCGACCCGGTGGACCTGCGGGTACTGAATGAGCCCGCGGTGCATCCGGAGACCGGCCGGCCGTTCTCCAGCCGCAACCTGGTGGCCTGCCTGCGCGAGGGCGCCACGCGGTTCGGCTGGACCGGCCGTGATCCGGCGCCCGGGGCGCGGCGCGACGGCCGGTGGCTGACCGGGACCGGGGTAGCGGCCTCGACCTACCCGGCCCGGGCAATGGCCTCGCAGGCACGGGTGACCGTGTCGCAGGCCGGGCGCTATCAGGTGTCGATCGCGGCGGTGGACATCGGGACCGGCGCGCGCACGGCCCTGCTGGCGGTCGCGGCCGAGGCGCTCGGCGTGCCCGAGGCGGCTATCGACCTGCGTATCGGCGACAGCGCGCTGCCGCCCGCGATGATCGCCGGCGGCTCGATGGGCACCGCGTCGTGGAGCTGGGCGGTCGTGAAGGCCTGCCGGTCGCTGCGTGAGCAGGTCCGGGCCCGCGACGGGGCCGTACCGCCGGGCGGGCTCACCGCGCAGGCTGTCATCGCGGCGGACATCGACGCGCTGCCCGACCACGCCAGGTACTCGTTCGGCGCTCAGTTCGCCGAGGTGGGGGTCGACGGCGACACCGGCGAGGTCCGGGTCTCGCGCCTGCTCGGCGTGTTCGCGGCCGGGCGCATCGTCAGCCCGGATCAGGCCCGGTCTCAGCTCATCGGCGGAATGACCATGGGACTGTCCATGGCGCTGCACGAGGAGAGCGCGATGGACCCGGAGTTCGGCGACTACCCCAATCACGACCTGGCCGGATACCACATAGCGGCGCACGCCGACGTACAGGACATCGAGGCGGCATGGATCGACGAGGACGAGCCGGAACTCGGGCCGATCGGTGCCAAGGGGATCGGCGAGGTCGGCATCGTGGGCACTGCCGCCGCCATCGCCAATGCGGTGTATCACGCTACCGGAATCCGGGTCCGCGACTTGCCCATCCGGCTGGACAAGCTGCTCAGGTAGGTTCGGCCCTAGCTAAGCTGGCGGCGCCAGGACCCATCCTGATGTGCGGGAGTTCGCGGCTGAACGGGCGGAAACCGACGTCGTAGTACGGCGACCGGGCGGCGGTATGCGCCGGCGCACCCAGGCACGCGACGAGCGTCTCGGTGGCTCCCGCCTGGCCCGCCCGCAGCATGCCGTACTGGAGCAAGGAGTGGGCCAGGCCCAGTCGGCGGTAACCCTGATGCGTGCCGACCGGCTCGAACTCGGCGGTCCTGTTGCGTTCGTCGAGCCAGATGATCGCCGTGGCGGCCAGCGTGCCGTCGGGGGCCCGTACCAGGACATGCAGGCCGGACTGGTAGGGCCAGGTCTCCCGCACCTCCCGCATGCCGTGATCGGTGACGGTCGAGGGATGCCAGGCGTCCCGGTGCGCTTGGGCGGCGGCTGAAGGCGAGACCTGCTCGGCGGTCAGGAAGCTGAACCCGGCAGGCAGCCTGGGCTCGGGCAGGGCGCACAGGTCGCGGCGGTTGAACTGGGTCCAGAAACCGTCGTCACTCGCCGCCTGCTCGTCCGGCCGGTAGCCGTGCGCGGCCAGTCGGCGCAGCGCGTCGCCGTCCGCGGCCCGGACGGTTACGCGGCGCTCAGCCTGCGGGGCCTCGGCGTCGTACCAGTCGAGGATGTCGTCGAGGAACTGCGGGGCGTCCGGGTGGACCTGCCAGGTCAGGGAGGTCGCGGTGACGTCGAGAAGCTGCCCGTCGCTGCGCATCACCTGGTAGGGCAGGAAGATCCAGCCCCAGCCGGCCAGCTGGCCGCCGGAGAACCACAGGCGGCGCCGCCAGGTACCGCCCAGATCGGCGTGGTCCTTGCCCCACACCCAGGCCATCTCCCCGACTGTGGCGTCGGAGTTCACCCGTTCCGGCCGCAGCGCCATGACCTGCTGGGCCAGGCCCTGCATGAGCCGCAGATCCTGCGGGCTGAAATCCTGCGGTCCGGCCATGACCCGGAGTGTTCCGTATCGGCGGGCCCGCCGTCCATACGTTTATTTAGAGCTAAGTTCCCGTTAGCTTGCCGCGCTGCGCTGCTGGGACGGCCGGCTGATCCGGGCGGCGAACAGGTCGCGCAGGCTGACCACGCCATGGACGCGCCGTCCCTCCACGATGGGCAGGTGGCGGAAGCCATTGAGCAGCATGATCTGGGCCGCGTCCTCGACTGGCGTGTCCGGGCCCGCTGACTGCGGGTCCTTGGTCATCCAGGCCGACACCGGCATCGCAGTGAGGTCTGACCCCGATGCTGCCGCCTTGAGCACATCACGCTCGGTAAGGATGCCGGCGAGGAAGGGGCCCTGCATGACCAGGGCCGAGCCGACCTTCTCGCGCACCATCGCGGCGGCGGCCTCGGCTACCGGACTGTCCGGGCTGGTCGAGACCATCCGCGAGTGCACCAGGTCGCCGACCGTGAAGGGCCGGCGGGCCGGGTCAGCCACTTTCGCCGATTTCAAACAGCTCGGACTCGCCGTGCGGCGACGACGGTCCGGCGAGTTCCTCGGACAGCAGCCGCCAGAGCGAACCCGCCCAGGCGGACAGCTGCGGCCACCGCATCCAGAACAGCTGGAGGGTCGTCTCGTCGAACTGGGTATGCGCCTGTTCAGGAGATACCGAGTGGGTGAAATCCTCAAGCTGGTGCATTAGGTCGAGGAACCGGTCGGCGCTGCCATCCATCCAATCACCTCCAGGAGAAGCTGCGGGGGTCGGCCAACCAGGGAGGCCGACAGACTTCGGGAGACGCTAAGTGGGGGGATCCATACCCCGAAAGAACCGTGCGCAAGAGGGCAGTCGCTGCTTATTCTTCCTCGCCGCGGGCGAAAGGTATAGACCCCTGGGCAAACTGGCAAAACATCGGCCTCCGCGACAGGCCGGGCCGCGACGAACTGCGCCGGGTCGGCGTAGTGGCTGCCGTCGGGGTTGACGTCGCGGAGCACCATGACCACCCCGCCGGTCATCACCAATGCCGTGGCTGTCCCGAGGGCCGCCAGGGCGGCGACCTTCCCCCGCCGCCGCCCGGATTTCCCTACCGATGCGCGCCTCCGCCTGAACACCGACCCGTTTCTCCTAATCGTCACTCAATGTAGTCGCATGAAGTCTATCGGTAGTTTAGCGGTCAGGTTCACGGTTGACATTGCCGGGATCAGGGGTAAGTTGCTGATCAGTCCAGCACCGGGCTCGCTAGCCGGACCGGCAGGTTCGTCAGGTTCGGGCTATGTCCAGGTTCGGGCTATGTCATGGCAGGGGGCGACCGCAGCCAGCCGCCTCTGAGCCGGGCACGGCACTAGAACGGGCAGGAAGGGCCTGCTGCGCTCATCCGGCCTGCTGCGCTCATCCGGCCTGCTGGTCGTGGGGGTTGGGCCTGGAGAGGGCCCGGGCACCCAGTAGACAACGGGGACCAAGCCCGTGGCCAACGGGACGGCCTCCGGTCCGTAGGCGCTGCCCGGGTCCTTTTCTTAGCGGGAAAACGGGAGACTCAGGCGGGCGGTTCAGGCACGAATCTGAAGACAGGTTCGTTATTTGCTATGAACCAACGTTCTGCTGGAGGTAAGCAGCGGTGGCGGCGTCCGGGGAAGCGCGGTCAGCCGGCGAGGGCTCAGCACGGGGATATCATGGCCTGCACTGTTCGTGACTAACCTCCGCGAGTAAGCACCGCCGGTTAACCAACACAGCGATAGGCAGGGGTCGTGACTGAGCCAAACCCATCCGCTGAGCAGTCAGCTCCATCCGCCGTGCCGTCGGCCGGCCGGATCGTCATCGTGATGCCGACGTACAACGAGCGGCAGAACCTGGAGTCCATCGCGGGCCGGGTGCGAGCGGCGCTGCCGGCGGCGGATCTCCTGGTCGTGGACGACAACAGCCCGGACGGGACCGGTGACATCGCGGACAAGCTAGCCGAGGTCGATCCGCACGTGCAGGTCATGCACCGAACGGAGAAGGCGGGACTGGGCAAGGCCTATATCGCGGGGTTCGACTGGGCGCTCGAGCGCGGTTACGACGTGATCGTGGAGATGGACGCGGACGGCTCGCATCAGCCGGAGCACCTGCCCGGCCTGGTGGGCGCGCTCGATCACGCTGACCTGTCCATCGGCTCCCGGTGGGTGCGCGGTGGCAAGGTGGTCAACTGGCCGAAGTCCCGTGAGGCCCTGTCTCGCGCGGCTAACATCTACACCCGGCTCATGCTCGGCCTCGCCGTCCGCGACGCGACCGCGGGTTTCCGCGCCTACCGCGCCGCCACGCTGCGGAAGATCAGCCTGAGCCAGGTGGAATCGACCGGGTACTGCTTCCAGATCGACCTGACCATCCGGGTCGCTCAGGCGGGCCTGAGGATCGTCGAGATGCCGATCACATTCGTGGAACGTGAGCACGGCGCTTCCAAGATGAGTAACAAGATCATCCTGGAGGCGTTCTGGCGGGTCGCGCAGTGGGGCGTAGCGCGGCGGCTCCAGCAGATCCGCAGGTAAGGGGAGGTCAGAACACCCAGGGGAACTGGGCCAGCCCTGGGGTGCCTGCCTTGGAGAGCCGACCGCTAGGCGCTGCGGCGGTGCGGGCGGGTGGTCTCCTGGTCGCGGTCGGTGCTCCGGCGCTCCCTGATGATCTCCAGGCGCTCGGCGAGCACGGCCTCGAGGTCCTCGACGGTCCGGCGCTCCATGAGCATGTCCCAGTGGCTGCGCGGTGGCTTGGCCTTCTTCGGCGACGGGGACTCTCCGGTCGCCGCGATCGCGATCGCGCCGCAGACTCGGCACTCCCACGTCGGGGGAAGTTCCGCCTCGGCGGCGAAAGGCACGCTAAAATGATGCCCGTTCGGGCAGTCAAAAGCGACGTCCTGACGGGGTGCCAGGTCGGTATTCCTGTCGTTTTCGTAGCTCGTCGCACCGAGCCGGGTGCCGCGAAGTGCGCGTTCGGCCATGCTTGCTGCCTCCCAGGCTGTCAGCGGTCTGTTTGGAGCAACGCTGAATACCCGGACAAGATTCCCCTTGAGGACGTTACCCAATCGTATTTCGGCGGAAAGATCGTGGTACCTGCTCCTAGGGCTCGCGAAGGTGCCACTGACCTCGCTCGATGAGGACCTCGCGGAGCGTGGCGATATCGTCTGTCATGATCCCGTCAGCGCCCAGGTCCAGCAGGCGGCTCATGTCGGCCCGGTCGTTGATGGTCCACACGTGCACGTCAAGGCCAAGGGCATGAGCGCGGCGCACGAACGACGCGGAGGCGACCTTCCCCGGCACTTGGGCGCAGCGCACCTGCCATTGCGCGAGCCGGCGGCCGAGCAGGCCCGTCTGCCGTTCCGGCGACGCGGCGCCGATCGTGTAGCGGACGGCGGCGATCACGGCCGGCGAGGTCGCCATGCACACTGGCCGGTCGAGCAGCCCGCGCGCGGTCCGCAGCCTGCTGCCGGAGAACGACGTCACGCACACCCGATCCCACGCGTTGGTGCGGCGCAGCACGTCGGCCAGCACCGCGATGCCGGGCTCGTCCTTGAGGTCAATGTTGAAGCGCGCGTCGGGCCAGGCGCCGAGCAGGTCCTCGATCAGCGGTATTGGTTCGGAGCCGGCTACCCGCAACGCGCTGACCTCACTGTAGGTCCGCGAGCCGATCGGCCCCGACCCGTCGGTCACCCGGTCGAGCGTGCGGTCGTGGAACGCCATCAGCTTTCCGTCCGAGGTCGCGCGGGCGTCGGTCTCCAGGTACGTGTACCCGAGCTTGACCGCATGCTCGAACGCCGTCCAGGAGTTCTCCGGCGCATGAGCCGCGCCGCCACGGTGCGCGAAGGCGTGCGGACGCGGGGAGTCGAGGAACGGTACCTGCACGATCGCTAGTATGCCCGTTCCCGGCGGTGACCTGGTGAACTGAGGATGTCCGGCCCGATGGCGCCCTAGCCGCGCATCCTGGCGGGAGCCCACTCCCGGCGGCGGGCTTCGGCCATCGCGACGGCCGCCGCCACCGCGACGTTCAGCGACCCGACCCGGCCGGACTGGGGGATATAGGTGACCGCGTCGGCGACGGCGAGCAGCGCCGCCGTACAGCCGTGGTCTTCGTTACCGATGGCAAGGCAGACGTCGCCGTCCAGCGGCGCCTCGTGCAGCGGGACCGCGCCGGTGGCCAGCTCGACCGCGACCACCCGCAGGCCGGCGGCCGCCGCTGCCTTGGCCGCGGCGACAGGGTTCGGCTCCAGCGTGGCCTCGACCAGCCGCTGCGTGCCGAGAGCGGTCTTTCCCACGCCCGGATGGCCGAGCGGGGCGGTGCCGCCGCACAGCCACAGGTGCTCGGCCCCGAACGCGGCGGCCGAGCGGACGATCGAGCCGACGTTGAACGGCTGGGCCACCGAGTCGAGCAGCAGGGCCAGGCGCGCGTCACTGGCCCGGCGCCACTCGCGGTTGAGGCGCTTGACCTCGGTGGGGCGAAGCTGCCGGGGTGCGCCGGCGCTGGCAGGCACGAGCGGGCTCACGGGCGGGTCACCTCGGCTCGTTCGGCCTGATAATCCACCTGGAGCAGACGGTAACCGCTCCGGGCGGCGAGCCGCGTCACGGGCCAGCCCTGCCCGGCCAGCCAGCGGTGCAGCGAGTCGGCGCCGAGATTACGCCCCACCACCAGGTAGGCAGTACCGCCAGAGGCGGCAGGGCCGCCGGGACCGAGCCGGACGAGCCACTGGCCGAGCAGCGCATGCAGCGCGTCCTTGCCGATCCGGACCGGCGGGTTGGACCAGATCGCGGCGAACCGGGCCGGCAGCGACGCGTCCCCGGGGGCGACGCAGCGGACGTTCTCCAGCCCGGCGGCGCGAGCGTTCCGCGCGCACAGCTCGAGCGCGCGGGCGTTGACGTCGACCGCCCACACGGTGGCTCCCGGCGATCGCTTGGCCAGCACGCAGGCGACCGGGCCGTAGCCGCAGCCGAGGTCGAGCAGGTCGCCGGAGGCGGGCGGGGCCGGGGATGCCTCGAGCAGCAGGCGCGTGCCCGGGTCGAGTCGGCCGGGGGAGAACATCCCGGCGTCGGTGGCGAGCTCCAGGTAGACGTCGGGGAGGACCACCCGTACCTGGCCGGGGCGGTGCGGGGCCTGCGGCTGCGCCGAGAAGTAGTGGTCGGTCAAGGCTCAGCGCACTGGCACGGTCGGCTGGGGCTGCCCGGTGAGCGCGGGGTTGATGAACCGGCGGGTGACCCACCGCTCAACGATGAACGTCATGATCGGCACGGTGCCGGCCAGCAGCATGATCACGGTCGGCTTGGTCGCCAGGCGGAGCCTGCGGGACAGCAACCAGGCGAACACCAGGTAAATGATGTACAAGATGCCGTGCACCACGCCGACATCGTTGGCCACCGCCGGATAGCCGGCCACCTGAAGCGGGATACCGACGAAGCACAAGACCACCAGCACCACGCCGGTCACGTAGGCCATTACCCGGTACCGGAGCACCGCTGCTTCCACTGCTATCTCCTATCGCAGGCCATGCCACCGGCCGTGGTGCTTGACCTCTGCGTTGAGCCTCGCCAGGTAGGCGTTGTAGGCGCTGAGTTCGGAGTCCTCATCGGGCGCGGCCTCGGCGGTCTGGACGGGTCCGGCCGCCTGGACCGCGCTGGCCACTCCAGCGGGCAGGTCCTCGGCGGCGGCTGCCCTGGGATCGGGCATCTCGCCCCGCCTGATCCGGAACTCATCCCTGATCGTCTTGGCCCAGAAGACCACGGCGAAGCCCGCGAACAGCGGCCACTCGAACGTGTACGCCCAGCTGAGGGAGTTGCCAGCCAGCGCACGGTGGAACTGCCAGTCACCCAGCCATCCCATGCCCCAGAACGAGACCACCATGAGCACGTGCCAGCCCAGCCAGCGCGGCTGGATGAGGAAGCGCCATACGGGTCCCGAGGGCTCAGCCGGCGCCTCGGCGGCGGCCTCAGCCGTGGCGGAGGTATCCGCCGGGCCCGTGTTTTCCATGCCACGAGGGTAGCGCCGACCGTAGATAATTCCTGCATGGGTCTGCGCACAGGCGCCTGGGCCAGGGGCCGGGGCGGCCGCGGCGGCCCGCCCACCGGGAGCCCGCCGCCCCGGATGATCCCGGGGGAGCGCTACCGGGCACCGATACCGCGCTGCGTATGCCAGGCTGATGACATGCGCAAATACGTGATCATGGGTGTGCAGGGCAGCGGCAAGGGCACGCAGAGCCAGCTGCTGGCGTCCGACCTCGACCTCGTCCACATCAGCGTGGGTGACATCTTCCGCTGGAACGTGCAGAACCACACCAAGATAGGAGCGATGGTCCGGCGCATCATGGCGGCCGGGGAGCTGGTCGGGGACGACCTGGTGGAGTCGGTGGTCCAGGACCGGCTCACCGGCCACGACTGGAACTACGGCTTCATCATCGACGGGTTCCCGCGGAACCGGGCGCAGGCCGAGTTCTTCCTGGAGAGCTACGACATCGATGGCGTCATCGTGCTCGACCTGCCCGATTCCGAGGTGCGCCGCCGGGTGCTCAACCGCAGGCTCTGCGCCGACTGCGGCATCAACTACAACCTGATCGGCAGCACCCCGAAGGTCCCCGGCCGCTGCGACTCGTGCGGGGGAGAGCTGGTCACTAGGGAAGACGACACCGAGGAGGCGCTGGCGGTCAGGCTGCGGGATTACCACGAGAAGACCAACCCGGTGCTCGACCTGTTCCGGCGCAAGGAGTACGTCTTCACGGTGGACGCGCGGCCGGCACCCGAGGCGGTCCAGGAGCAGATCAGGAAGTCCCTCGGCCTGCCGTCCTACCAGGGCGAGGGGGAGCACGCCGCCAGCCGGGGACCCGCCGGTGCGTGAGATCGCCGTCTTCGGTGGTTCGGCGCACCCGGCGCTGACCGCCGAGATCTGCGCGCACCTCACCGTGCCGCAGCGCCCGGTGGCGCTCAAGCGGTTCGCGAACGACTGCCTAGAGGTCCAGCTGCAGTCCAACTGCCGGGAACGGGACGTGTTCCTGATCCAGCCGCTGGTCAAGCCGGTCCAGGAGCACCTGGTCGAGCTGCTGCTGATGGCGGACGCGGCCCGGGGGGCGTCGGCGGCGCGGGTGACCGCGGTGATGCCGCACTACGCGTACGCCCGGTCGGACAAGAAGGACGCGCCGCGGATCTCCATCGGCGGCCGCCTGATCGCCGACCTGCTGGTCACCGCCGGAGTCACCCGGGTGCTCACGCTGAACCTGCACTCCCCGCAGGTGCACGGCTTCTTCTCGGTGCCGGTTGATCACCTGCACGCGATGCGCGAGCTGGCCGACCACTTCCGCCACCGGGACCTTTCCCGCGGCGTGGTGGTCTCACCCGACCTGGGCTACGCCAAGAGCGCCTCGGCGTTCGCCCGCAGGCTCGGCCTGCCGGTCGCGGCGGGCGCGAAGGAACGGATCAGCGACTCGGAGGTGCGGATCACCGCCATCATCGGCGACGTGGAAGGCCGGGACGTGATCGTGCTTGACGATGAGATCTCGCGCGGCACCACCGTGTTCGAGCTGCTCGACCGGCTGCGCGCCGACGGCGCGCGTTCGGTGGCCGTGGCCTGCACGCACGGCCTGTTCGCCGACAACGCGCTGGACAAGCTGGCCGCCACCGACGTGACCGAGATCGTCTGCACCAACACGGCGCCGCTGACGGCGGACCAGATGGAGAACCCCAAGCTGACCGTCCTGTCGGTGGCCCCGGCGCTGGCCGAGGCCATCAGCCGGATCCACAACGGCGAATCGGTCAGCTCCCTGTTCGCTCATTGAGCGCCCGGCCGCCGCGCGCTGTCTCGATGATCCAGGCCAGCACGAGGGCTTCCTCCAGCCAGGCGTCGTAGCGGCCGCTGCGGCCGCCGTGCCCGGCCTCCATCTCGGTCTTGAGCAGGAACGGGCCGCCCCCGGCCACCGCGCGCAGCCTGGCCATCCACTTGGCCGGCTCGTGATAGGTCACCCGCGTGTCGTTCAGGCCGGTCAGCGCGAAGATCGGCGGGTAAGCCCGGCCGGTGACGTTCTCGTACGGCGTGTACGACTTCATGTACGCGTAGACCTCGGGATCGTGCAGCGGGTCGCCCCACTCCTCCCATTCGGTCACCGTCAGCGGCAGCGACGGGTCCAGGATCGTGGTCAGCGCGTCCACGAACGGCACGTGCGCCACGATCCCGGCGAACGCCTCGGGCGCCATGTTGGCCACCGCGCCCATCAGCAGCCCGCCCGCCGAACCTCCCCGCGCGACAAGCCGGTCCGGCGAGGTCCAGCCCTGCCGCGCCAGGTGCCGGGCGCACGCGATGAAGTCGGTGAACGTGTTCTTCTTGCGGAGCAGCTTTCCGTCGGTGTACCAGGACCGGCCCATCTCGCCGCCGCCCCGGATGTGCGCGATCGCGTAGACGAACCCCCGGTCAAGCAGTGACAGCACGGGGATGGAGAAACTCGGGTCCCGGGAGATCTCGTAGCTGCCGTAACCGTAGAGCAGGCACGGCGCCGAACCGTCCCGCGGCGTGCCCTTGCGGCACACCAGCGAGACCGGGACCCGGGCGCCGTCGGCGGCCACTGCCCACTCCCGGTGCTGCTCGTAGTCCTCCGGCCGGTAGGCCGTGCCGTCCGGCGCGGGGAGCACCGGCTGGCGCTTGAGCAGGGTGAGCTCGCCGGTGGCCATGTCACAGTCGTAGACCGAGCCCGGGGTCACCAGCGAGGTGTAGGACAGCCGGAACCGGCTGGCCTGGAACTCGGGGTTGCTGCCCGGCCCGACCCGGTAGACGGGCTCGCCGAAGGCGACCTCGTGCTCGCCGTCCTTGCGCAGGATCCGCAGGCCGGTCAGGCCGTCGCGGCGGAAGTACACCACGGTGTAGTCCGCGAACGCGTCCACGCTGAGCAGCCGGGTGTCGGCCCGGTGCGGGACCAGCGGGGTCCAGGTGGCCGGATCGGCCAGCGGCGCCGTGGCGATCTCGAAGTTCTCCGCGCCGTCGTTGTGCAGGATGAGCAGATGGTCCCTGGCGTGCTCCACGTCGTAGTCCACGCCCTGGCGGCGCGGCGCCACCACGGTGAACTCAGCCGAAGGCGTGGCCGCGTCCAGCAGCCACACCTCGCTGGTCAGCACGCTGGCCGACTTGATTATCAGGTAGCTCTCGCTGCGGGTCAGGCCCACGTAGACGTGGAAGCGCTCGTCCGGCTCCTCGAACACCATGGTGTCCGCGGTGGCCGGGGTGCCGATCCGGTGCCGCCAGACCCGGTACGGCCGCCAGGCGTCGTCCACGGTCGTGTAGAACACGGCGGAGCCGTCCAGGGACCACGCGCAGCCGGCGTAGGTGTCCGGGATCTCGTCCGGCAGCGTGGCCCCGGTGGCCAGGTCCTTGAACCGGAGCGTGAACCGCTCGTTGCCCGCGAAGTCGGTGGAGTAGGCCAGCCAGCGCTGGTCCGGGCTGCTCCGGAACGTGCCGAGGCTGAAGAAGTCGTGGCCCTCGGCGAGCTCGTTGCCGTCGAGCAGTACTTCCTCGCCGTCGAGCGGCTTGCCGTCCTCGGGCACCGGCGGGATGACCTCGCCCGGCTGGACCGCGCGGCGGCAGTGCACCGCGTACTGCCTGCCCTCGACCGTCCGGGCGTAGTGCCACCAGCCGCCCTTGCGCACCGGGACGGACAGGTCGCTCTCCTGCGTGCGCGCCTTGATCTCGGTGAAGATCTGCTCGCGCAGCGGGGCCAGGTGGGCCGTGACCGCGTCGGTGTAGGCGTTCTCGGCCTTCAGGTAGCCGATCGTGTCCGGGTCTGCCTTGTCCGCGAGCCAGGCGTACTCATCGATCACGGTGTCGCCGTGGAAGGTGCGCGGGCTGGGAATCTGCTTGGGCTGCGGCGGCTCGATGGTCATGAATGCCCAGTCTAGCGACGGCCCGGGAGCCGGCTTTGGCACCATGGAGCGGTGCGAGGACATCTGCTGCTCACGAACTGCATCGAGGACGAGGTCACCCGTCCGAATATCGAGCTGGCCCTCAAAGAGGACAAGCTGCTCTGGCTGGACCTGCAGGACACCGACGCCGAGACGCTCACGCTGCTGCGCGAAGTATTCAAGATCCACCCGCTCGCGGTGGAGGACGCCAAGGAATTCCACCAGCGGCCGAAGATCGAGGACTACGACAACTTCGTCTCTCTGGTCGTCTACGGCGCGCGCGGCCTGGACGATCCGCTGACCGAGGTGCACTGCTTCTATGCCGAACACTTCCTGGTCAGCGTGCACCGCGACGAGGTGCCCGCCATCGACGACGCCTGCCACACGCTGGGCCGGCTGCCTACCGGGCGGCGGCTGGTGGCGCTGTACCGCCTGCTCGACGCGCTGGTGGACACGATGTTCCCGTACCTGGCCGCGATGGACGACCGCATCGACGACCTGCAGGACCAGATCTTTCGAAAACCCGAAGGAAGAGCAGCTGGCTGCGGTGTTCGCGCTCAAGCGCCAGGTGGTGGACACGCGCAAGATGGTCACCCCGCAACGGGACATGGTGGCCTCCATGCTGGCCGGGGTGGTCCCGATCCCCGGCATGACCGCGGAGAGCGAGCGGTACGTCCGGGACCTGTATGACCACCTGATCCGGATCAGCGACATGGTGGACAGCCTTCGCGACCTGCTCAGCGGCTCGCTCGACGCGTACATGTCAATGGTGTCCAACCGGCTCAACGACGTGATGAAGCAGCTGACCATCATCGCCACCGTGTTCCTGCCGCTGTCGTTCCTGACCGGGTTCTTCGGCCAGAACTTCGCCTGGATGGTGGTCCGGCTGGGTTCCCTGGGCGCTTTCCTTGCCCTCGGTATCGGCACCGAGGTCCTGGCCGTCGTCGCCCTGGTCACGCTGTTCCGCACCCGGGGCTGGATGGGGAAGGGCAGAAAATCTAAACGACCTTTATGGCCGAACGGCCGTGGTGCGTGCCCCTCTTTTCGGCACCAGGTCCTGGCCGTCGTCGCCCTGGTCACGCTGTTCCGCACCCGGGGCTGGATGGGGAAGGGCAGAAAATCTAAACGACCTTTATGGCCGAACGGCCGTGGTGCGTGCCCCTCTTACTGCGGTCCCCCTACGGGTGGGGAGAATCGGCACCGATAGCCTTTCCTGTGAAGCTTGATGCCTGCTGCGGAAGGGGCGGTTTCGTGACGGAGTGGTCACAGGTTCCGGCTGTCGCGCGGCCCTTGCCTGAGCCTGAGCCGCAGCCTGTGCTGTCTCCGCTCACCGACGCCGCGATCTTCCTGGTGCTGACGATCCAGCCAGGCGGGGAAGCGGTCGTCAGGGACCTGCTCGGCGACTGGGCCGCCGTGGCGCGGGCGGTCGGCTTCCGTGCCCCCGGCCCTCCGATGGCCTGCGTCGCCGGCATCTCCTCGAGCGCGTGGGACCGTCTGTTCTCCGGCCCGCGCCCGGCCGAACTGCATCCGTTCCGCGAGCTCACCGGGACGGTGCACCAGGCCCCCGCCACGCCGGGAGATCTGCTCTTCCACGTCAGGCACGAGCGGATGGACCTGTGCTTTGAGTTCGTGACCCAGGTTATGAGCCGGCTGGCCGCGGTGGTCACCGTGGTGGACGAGGTGCACGGGTTCCGCTACTTCGACGAGCGTGACCTGCTTGGCTTCGTCGACGGCACCGAGAACCCGGTCGGCGCCGCGGCCGGGACGGCGGCGCTGGTCGGCGATTCCGATCCTGACTTCGCCGGCGGCAGCTATGTCATCGTGCAGAAGTACCTGCACGACATGGCCGCCTGGAATGCCCTCAGCACTGAGGATCAGGAGAAGGCGATCGGGCGCTCCAAGCTGTCCGACATCGAGATGCCGGACGACGTGAAGCCGTCCAACTCGCACGTCGCCCTGAACACCATCGATGAGCCAGACGGCACGGAGCGGCAGATCCTGCGGGCCAACATGCCGTTCGGCGAGGTGGGGCGCGGGGAGTTCGGCACTTACTACATCGGTTACGCGGCCACCCCGAGCGTGACCGAGCAGATGCTGGTCAACATGTTTATCGGCAACCCGCCAGGTAACCATGACCGCATTCTTGATTTCTCCACGGCAGTCACTGGCTGCCTGTTCTTCGCGCCGTCGGCGGACTTCCTCGACGACCTCCCGGATCCGCCCGGCAGCGCGCCCGCGTCTCCGGCCGCCGGTTCGCCGCCGGGCAGCGGTTCGCCGCCGGAGGCCGGCTCACTGGGCATTGGCAGCTTGAAGAGGAGCACCTAAGCCATGAACAACCTGCACCGCGAGCTCGCTCCGATCTCCGATGCCGCCTGGGCGAGCATCGAGGAGGAGGCACGCCGGACGTTCGAGCAGCACGTGGCGGCCCGCCGGGTGGTGGACCTGACCGGGCCCGAGGGCCTGGGCCTGGCCAGCGTGGGCACCGGCCACCTGAGCGAGATCGAGGCGCCCGCGGACGGGATCATCGCCCAGCTGCGCACCGCGCAGCCGCTCGTCCAGCTCCGCGCCCCGTTCAAGGTGAGCAGGCAGGACGTGGACGACGTGGAGCGCGGCGCGCAGGACTCCGACTGGCAACCGGTCAAGGACGCGGCCAAGCAGATCGGCTTCGCCGAGGACCGGGCGGTCTTCGAGGGCTACCCGGCCGCCGGGATCGCCGGGATCAGGCAGAGCTCGTCCAACCCGGCGCTCACCCTGCCCGCCGAGGTCCGCGATTACCCGAATGCGGTCAGCCAGGCGGTGAGCGCACTGCGGCTGGCCGGCGTAGGCGGCCCGTTCTCGCTGCTGCTGTCCGCCGATGCCTACACGATGGTGAGCGAGACCTCTGATCACGGTTACCCGATCCGCGAGCACCTGGCCCGCGTCATCGACGGGGAGATCATCTGGGCGCCCGCCATCGACGGCGCGTTCCTGCTCTCCGCCCGCGGCGGCGACTTCGAGCTGCGCCTCGGTCAGGATCTGTCGATCGGCTACCTTTCCCACGACGCCGGCACCGTTCAGCTGTACTTCCAGGAATCGCTGACCTTCCTCGTCTACACCGCCGAGGCCAGCGTGGCCCTGGGCGCCGCTAGCCTGCCGTAACAGTCTGCTTGGGGGCTGCCTGGCCGGCGGTGGCGGTGCTGCCGCGGAGATTTCCGGCAGCCATTGCAGCCAGCCAGGCAGGTACCCGCCGAGGGTGTTCCTGACGGCCGCACACGGCTGGCTGGTCTACGGGAACAAGCAGGTCTCCGAGAGCGAGATCAGGCGCGAGATGGAGCGTCAGGCCGGCCCGCGCTGACTTGCGGTCACTCGTACCGGGTGGGCGGGAACGGGTGGCGCTCGTCGACGGGACGGAGTTCGCCCTTGTCTTCCTGGCGCCGGAATTCGGCTCGCTCTTCCTGCCAATCCTCGTTCTGGGTGATGTCCTCGGGCTGCGGCGGAGTGTCCGTGGCCGGCGGCACCTCGTCGGGGTCGTAAGGGTCGAGGCCTGCGGCGACCCGTTCTTCCTCGGTGAGGCGGGCAAGCTGGTCGTCGTCGGGGCGCTGCGACGCGCCTGCGTGCTCGCGGCGGTCCCGGTGGAACCGCTCTGCGAAGTCGTCTTGCTCTGACATCGCTCCTCCTGGAGTATCAGCGGTGTGGTCTAAGTTACCGGTCGCGGGCGCATCGACTCGAGGTGGGTGGGCTTCGAGGTCACCAGCTACGCCCTCGCCTGACCTCGAGCCGCATTTCATGCGAACCATTGAATGGTTACTGATGTCGCCGGTAAAGGCCACTCGATTACATTTAGCTACTGCTATATCACTGGCTACCTGCTACGCCATCGAGGCTGTGGATGAGCTGTGCATAATATGGTGGATAACCGTCGCCACGTGCGGATAACCGTCGGCGTTCTGTGGACGTTGTGTGGATAGAGAAGAAACTTAAAATGAATTGCCGCAGGCTCTTGCGCGACACCGGGCAAGGCAGTAGAAATACTTTCACCGCTGGAAACGGGCACCATCCGGGGGAGACCCCGGGACGTGGGAACGGTCAGGAAACTGGCCTTTCGCACGGGCGCCTGGCCCTGGCGGGCGGCCCGCAACGCCGGGTAGGCCGGGTAACCGGCCCGCCTAGCGTGGCGAGGCCGGGCAAGGCCCCCTCCATCTCATACATGGAGGGGGCCTTGTTCTATTCTGCCGGATAAGTAGTTTGAACGGAATCGGCCAGGAGCCTAGGATGGACAGGTACGCCCGGACCGATTCGGGTGGCGCCAACTTTGCCGCTGGGGCCCGTCATGAGACTTCGCCGATCCCGTCGCCGGAACCTGATCCTCCTGAGCACCCGTCCTGTCCCGTCGTCCGCGAGCCGCCAGACCGCGCGGCTGGCCCGCCGTCGGCGGTTCCGGGTCATGCGCACCGGTGCGCTGCTCACGGTCATCGGCGTCATCCGGCTTGCCCGGATCGCGCGCTCGCACTGGCGGATCAGCCTGGCGCTTTGCGGTGTGCTGCTCGAGGTCCTCGGTCATGTCGTGTTCACCGGCCCGGCGAGGGGCGCCGCCGACCTCCTAGGGCTGGTCGTCGTCCTGTTTGCCTGGCTGAAGAGCGCAGATCCCGCCAGCAGCCGCAGCCCGGCACTGCCGCAAGCCGCGTGGCGGTGGCACGGCTGAGTCCTTAACGCCGACCGGTCCCAGCGCACGCGCAGTTCGGGCGGCTTGCGGAAGACCAGGCCGCGCGGCGCGCTGGGATACCGCGGATCCAGCCGCAGCCGGAGGAGCCGGCTCAGCAGGGTCTCGATAGCGACCTGTGCTTCCAGCCGGGCCAGGTGCGCGCCGAGGCAGAAATGCGGGCCGTGCGCGAAGGTCAGATGGCGTCCGGCGTTGCGACGGCGGACGTCGAACACGTCGGGCTCGGCGAAGACCGCCGGGTCCCGGTTCGCGCCGGCGATGGACACCGTGACCTGGTCACCGGCCTGGATGGCGGCCGCGCCGAGCCGGATGTCGCTTGTCGCGTACCGGTCCACGACCGCCGCGGCCGGCTCGAGGCGCAGCGACTCCTCGATCGCCGCGGGCAACAGGTCGCGGTCGGCCATCACCAGCTCAAGCTGGGCGGGGGAGGAGAGCAGGTGCAGCAGGGCATTGGTGATCATGCCTTCGGTGGTCTCGATCCCGCCGAACAGCATGACCGCCGCGTTCGAGATGGTTTCCGCTTCGGTCAGCGGCCCGGCGGCCTCCGACAGCAGCGAGGCAGACCCCGGCGCGGCGATCACTTCGCGCAGGCTCGCGGCGAGCTCGGCGAACGCTGCCGTCCCGGCCCGGCCTGCGGTGACGGCCTGCTCGCCGACCGTCGCGGCTTCGGCCTGCACGGCCGCCACGATCCCGTCGTAGGTGGCCAGGATCCGGGCGGGCTCGGTTCGGCCGAGCCCGAGCGCCTCCGCCATGACCGCGACGGCCAACGGCCCGGCCACGGCCCGGCGCAGTTCGGCCGCACCGTGCGGCTCGATGGCCGACACCAGGCGGCTGGTCTCGGTCCGGGCGAACGAGGCGAGCCGGGCGTGCACCTCGTCATGCCGGAAGGCGCGGTTGAACGGACCACGGTGGCGCGCGTGCTGTGCGCCGTCCAGCGAGAGCATGCTCGGCCCGACCACCTTGGCCGTGGAGAAACGAGGGTCGTCGACCGTGAACGTCCGCGCATCACGCAGGACCTCCACGGCGAGGTCATACCCGGTGACGAGCCAGCCGCCCAGGGCAGGCACCCAGCAGGCCGACGCGGCGGTCCGCAGCCGGGCCAGCACCGGGTGCGGGTCGGCGCCCAGATCGGCCACCGTGACCGGGTCGGCTGGCGAGTGCGGTGCGGGCACCTTAAAGGGAACGGACGAGCTAGTCGGCATCATGGACAAAATACCCGGCCCTGTTACGCAACCGGCGCCCGGCGGCCTGGGGGTCCGGTGAGAGCTGGCGACCGCTCATGGCCGGGTAGGGTTGTGCGGATGGCGGCAGACGTGCGGATCCTGCTCATCTCGGGCAGCACCAGGCGCGGGTCAGGTAACACGGCGGCGCTGCGGACGGTGCAGGCGATGGCGCCGGAGGGGATCACGGCGGACATCTATGAGGGACTTGCCATGCTGCCGGCCTTCAGCCCGGACGAGGATGAGCATCCGCCGAGGCCCGCGGCGGAGTTCAGGGAGCGGATCGCCGGCGCCGGCGCACTGCTGTTCTGTACGCCGGAATACGCGGGCACGCTGCCCGGCAGCCTGAAGAACCTGCTCGACTGGACGGTCGGCGGCGGGGAGATCTACGGCAAGCCGGTGGGCTGGATCAACGTCGCCGTGGGCGGCCGGGGCACTGGCGCCGAGGAGCATCTCGCCATGGTGCTGCGGTACGTCGGCGCGATCGCCGTCGAGCGGGCCTGTGTGCGCGTGCCCGTCCCGCGGGACGCCGTCGGGCCTGACGGCCTGATCGCGGACCCGGCGATCCACGCGTCGTTCGGGGCCGTGCTGACCGCGCTCGCCGAGCGGGCGTCAACCACATCGATACCGCCGCGTTCTACTTCTCGGCACTCCGCTCGGCCAACGAGCTGATCAACCGGGCGCTGGCCGTACCCCGATGACCTGGTCATTACGACCAAGGCCTGGCCGGGCCGCGACCCGTCGGGTGAGTGGCTGTGGGCTGCACCGCGCAGGTCCGGCTGGCCTGGACGCTGCAGCAGGGGCCGCACGTGCTGGCCATCCCGGGAACCGGCGACCCGCAGCACCTGGAGGCCAATGTGGCCGCAGGCGCGCTGCGTCTGGAGGCTGAGGAAATGACCCGGCTAGGTGCCTGGCAGGCTACTCCCCGGTGAGCCTGTCTACCGATTCCCGGAGGAGGTCGGCGTGGCCGCTGCTGACTAGGCGGCGCTGGAGACCGGATGCCGTACGTGCCACGTTCAATATCCGTCAGCTGACCGATGTATTGCATTGCAAGTTGCAGCAGCATTTTCGATGCAACAAGACCTGAGTAGGTCAGCTGAGGAACTGGATAGGCACGATGGTACCGACTCGTCCGACTGAACTGCACCAGCGTCGACTCCGGCTGGCCAGGGAACCATTCGCGGTGGCCCAAGCTCGCAGCCAGGTCCGCGCGGCTATCCATACCTGGCAGGTCCCTGTCGATCCAGACATCGCGGTCCTGCTCACCAGCGACTTGGTCACCAATGCCATCACGCACGGAGACTGTGAAACGGTCATGCTGGCCATCACGTGCTCCTCCCGCGGTCATCTGCGCGTTGACGTCTACGACACGTCGCGCTCCCGGCCGATGGCGGTGGACGAACCAGTCAATACGCAGGACGGCCGCGGGCTGGTGCTGGTCGCCGCTCTGTCGACCGATTGGGGCTCTTTCCGTACCCCCGCCGGGAAGGCCGTGTACTTCACGCTCGCGTTCGAGCCCGATCTGCTCCGGGTCGGCGATGGCGCGGCCGCGGGGACACGTGTGGCGACGTCAGCCGTGCACCCGCCTGGCCCCCTAGCTGCACATCTAGAAAAGACACCAATTAGTGAGGGGGTAACGTGAGAAGCCTTACGCTCAGGAGTCCGCACGAACGGCTGAGTTCGGGTTCTTACTGGATTAAGAGCTCTCTGAGCTACGCCAACGGCAATTGCGTCGAGGTGGCGAGCCTGCCCGGTGGCGAGATCGGCGTTCGCAACAGCAGGGACTCCGCAGGGCCGGTCCTCCGGTTCACGTCTGACGAGTGGCATGCCTTTCTCGGCGGCGTGCGAAACGGGGAATTTGACAGTTTCGGCAGGTAGCGACCGCATCGATGGCCGACCGGCGCGACCAGGGCTGCTTGTTGTGACGCGGGTCAAGGCGGCTCCCTCACCGGTCGGCCGGCCGCAGGTCGGGGTCGTCGGCGGCGGCCCCGGGAGCATGCTGGCCTGCCTGGGCGGTCAGGACCTGAGTCTGGGCTAGGACCAGCCGGTACCGCGCGGCGAGGGCGTCTAGGTCCCACCGCCGTGCCGCCACGGCACGACTGTCGTCGGTGTCGGCCTGCTCGAGGCGTTGAAGGACCACCTCAGCCGGTAAGTCGGGCCCGTCGGCGGCTGCCGGGCTCCGAGAGAGGCGCGGACGGAGAGAATCGACGGAGGTGGTCCCGGCTGGAAGCCGGACGTTCCGACGACCTCGGCACCGCTGGGGGCGCTGAGCCATCGCCTCGGGGAGGAGGCGTCGACCCGTTCGCAGCCGACGGCGCCAGTCCCGCGCCCATGACCGCGGGCAGGAGGAGCGCAGACGTCGCCCCAGCCGCCATGGCGGCGGTCTCGGCCGCGGATCGTTCTCCTTTGTCGTGCAATTTCGGGAAACGCGAGATTTACCGGCCATTCCGCAAATAACGTGACGATAACGGCATCCTTCGCGACCGTCCGCAAACTGACGGATGATGCCGATGTGACTCGACGGGCGACCCTTGACTCGAGTTGCAGAATGAGCAACCCGTTATCTTTACGGGCTGTTCGCTATAACTGAAAAGTTTCAAGCTTTCCGAAAGAGCTCAAAAATGATGGCACGACGTCAGGCCGGCGAGCTCCGGCCTCCTGACGAGCCGGTGTGTGGCGTGCAGCCGTGGTGTTCATGAGCGCGGGATGTCGCGAGGCTCCGACATTCGGCCCGCCAGGGCGACAGCTACCAAAAGATCAGCAGCCAAAGCAGCAGCGTGTGTAATAACAATGGCACCCGTATGCGAAAACCACGCTAAGCGCTACGTCAACAATTATCACAAGGTGCGCTTGCCGTCGCTGCAGCGTGCGCTGATTAACCGGAATTACGCGAAGCTATGGTACGGCCAGGCCGTGTCCGCGGTCGGGGACAGCGTCTTCGCTACGACGCTCGTGCTGTGGGTGTCGCAGGTTCTCGCGAGCGGCCGGTCCTGGGCTCCCGTCGCGGTCAGCGGCATCCTAGTCGCCGCGGGTGCCGCGTTTGCCCTGGTCGGGCCGTTCGCCGGGGTTTTCGTGGACCGGTGGAACCGGAAATCGACGATGATGCGGACCGAGGCGATCCGCGCGGCGATGGTCGCGGGCCTCGGCGGGCTGTCGTTCGTCCCCATCCGTGACCTCCCCGTCTGGCTTTGGCTCGCCGCCGTGTACCTGGTGGTGTTCGTCCTGAACGCGGCCGGCCAGTTCTTCAGCCCCGCCAGGTTCGCGACGACTGGCGACGTGGTGCATGGCGAGGGGGACCGGGCGCGAGCTGCCGGCCTCGCCGAGGCCACCACGTCGGCGGCCGGGATCATCGGCCCGCCAATCGCGGCCCCGTTGCTGTTCACGGTCGGCCTCCAGTGGGCGCTGGCCGCGAACGCCGTCTCCTACGTCGTGTCCTATCTGGCCATCCGCTTCCTGCGACTGACGCCCGAGCCGCGCCGGCCAGCCCCTGCCAGAGCGAGCGAGACCGGCCTGCACGCTGAGTTCTCCGTCGGCTTGCGACTCTTCGCGCGCAGTCGGTTCCTGGTGACGCTCTTGACGGTCACGGTGATCTGCCAGTTGGGTACCGGTGCGATCAGCACGCTGAACGTGTTCTTCGTGACCCGCAATCTGCACGCGTCGTCCCGGCTGTTCGGCGTCGCGGAGACGGTGATGGGGGTTGCGTTCATTGTCGGCGCGCTAGCGGCCGGCCGCATGGTGCGCTGGATCGGTGCACGCGCGCTCACCTGGTCGGGCCTGCTGGCAACCGGCGTCCTGGCGGCTGGCTACGCACTGCAGCGCAGCTTCCCCGCTGGCCTCGTCATGCTGGCGGTCTATGCCATGCCGATCGCCATGCTGAACACGGCGGTGGCGCCGCTGCTCCTGGACGCGGCACCGCGCGAGTACCTGGGCCGGGTGATGGCGGTATTCAATTCGGTGAACCAGCTCGCGTCCATGTTTTCCGTGGTCGTCTCCGGCTGGCTAACGAGCACCGTCCTGCGGAGCTTCCGCGCCTCGTTCGCTGGCATCACCCTCAACTCCGTGAGCCTGACCTTCATCGTCGCCGGCGGCCTGATCGTGGTGTCAGGCATACGAGCGTTCGCCGCCCTGCCTTCCGTTTCACCCTCGGCACGGTAAGCCTGCCAGGTCCCCCGTAGACACGCTACGCAACTGGCAATGTGACATGTCGAGGTGAGACGGGCAGCGGCAGCGCGGTCGGCCAGCCGCCAGAGGCCAGCCCGTTTGGCGCCTACCAGTCGCATCGAACGACATGATTCATGGATGCTTTCTGTGTCCTGTTCCTGAAGACCCTGTTCTGGAGGCTGCGTGAGGATGATGTCGGGCACGACCTGTCTGGTGACCGGCGCGACCAGTGGGATCGGCCAGGAGACGGCGCTGCGGCTGGCCATGCTCGGCGCCGCGGTGATCATTGTCGGCCGCGACACCGCACGCGGTGAGGCGGCCGGCGAGGAGATCCGGCGGCGCGTACCGCTCGCGCAGGTCGAGACCGTGACCGCGGACCTGTCGAGCCTGGCGCAGGTGCGCCGGCTGGCCGAGGAGGTCCTGGGTCGGCACGACCGGCTCGATGTCCTAGTCAACAACGCTGGCGTAATCTCCATGCGCCGGGAGTTGACCGCTGATGGGTTCGAGACAACTTTCGCAACCAACCATCTGGGGCCGTTCCTGCTCACCAACCTGCTACGAGGGCTGCTGGAGCGCAGCGCTCCCGCACGGGTGGTTACCGTCTCGTCCGCCGTCCACAAGCAGGTCCGGACGATTCCGTGGGATGACCTGCCCCGCGGCGCGCAGGCCGGGCATCGGCAGAGCTATCCTCTCTCGAAACTGCTGAACATCTTGTTCACCGTCGAGTTGGCCAGGCGTCTGTCCGGCACCGGCGTCACCGCCAACTGCCTGCATCCCGGCTTCGTGCGTACTGCCCTCGGCCGGGATGTCACCGGTGTGCCCGGCGCGGTTGTGCGGCTCGTCCTGCGTTTTCAGCCCGGCCCCGTAACGGGTGCCGAGACCTCGGTATACCTTGCCAGCTCGCCGGAGGTCACCGAGGTGACCGGAGGCTACTTCGTCAAGTGCAAGCCTGCCGAGCCGAGCGCCCTGGCTAGGGACGCCCGGGCTGCCACGCGGTTGTGGGCGCTTAGCGAGGAACTTGCTGGCCTTGACCCAAGCCGGTAACCAGCACGACGACGGGGAGCGGGACCAATGGCGCGGTGCACTCGTCGTGCCGCGATTCGCGCGGCTATGTCCACGGGAGAATCGCTGAGACTCCGCCCAAATCGACGGAGAACGAACAAGCGGATGTCTCCCATGTACAGTTAGGGTTGATAACAGCAAGAAGCGGCGGGGTGCTCACCTGAGGTACCGGTAGGGCAAAAAGCCCGAGGCCTAGCTCAAGACCAAGCGACTAACGACAGGAGCTAGCCGCGGCTGAGCGTTGCTGGCCTGGACCGCGAATGGTACTTCCGTGCCGAGACCCCTGGAGGCGGCCAGCGCCGCGATCGTGAACTATCACCACCGGCCGCCGATGACCCCAGTCGTTCGGCGCCGGCACCTTGTCCTCAAATGTGGGATGACCTGCTGCGGGTGGCCGCCTCGGTCAAGGGCGGGCACGCCACCGCGGCGCTGGTAGTCGGCAAGCTTTGCTCATCCCGGTACCAGCAGAATGCCCTGACCGCCGCGATCAAGGAGTACGGGGCGCTGCGCCGCACCGTCTACGCCGCCCTTATGTGGAATCTGGGGTCGCGTCAAGTAGGCCCGGATTTCTCTTCTGGGCGCTGCCATGGCGACGCGGAAGGCGCGGACCAATGTGAGCGGCCAGTCCGGTCGGCCATGCGGCGCCCCGCTATCCGTGCACCCAGCGGCTCGGCGAAGCTGGCCTTGTCCTCGCTGGCATGGGACAAGAACGCGGTGGGCGACGGGTGCGACGTCGTCATCCACGACAGATAAGGATGCCCGGACGGCGGAGAACTCGCATCTTAGGCCCAGAGTTCAGCCGAACTGTGGATTCTTCCCGGTGAACTCCGGGACTGTAACCATGCGACCGACTCCGATGTCGGCGACTGGCCAGCGAAGCCCGCGCGTTGCATCGTCGGCTCACGAATATCACGAGGATTCCCGCGCCTCGGCCGAGCTGGACCCGGTGTTCCGCAAGCTATGGGAGGACGGCGCCAAGGACGAGCTGCCGCGCGCCGAGGCGTGGCTGCGCGAGGCGGCCCCGGCGATCACCGCTCGCCTCGGCCAGCCGGGCTAGGCCGACCCCGGCGCCTCCAGGAGCGGGACCCCTAGTACCAGGACGGTCCGTGGTTGCTGTAAGGCCCTTCGAGCATGGCGACCTCGTTGCCGGTCAGCTTCAGCTCGAGCGCGGCGATGGCTTCGGGCAGGTGATGCGGTTTGGTCGCGCCGACGATCGGGGCGGAGACGGCGGGTTTGTGCAGCACCCACGCGAGCGCGACCTGTGCCATGGTGAACACCGCGGGCGCGGGCGAGTTTCTGCACTGCGTTGCCCACGGGCTCGTCCAGGGATGAGTCGAAGGCCTGCACGACGTGGTCGACGCTGGATCGGGTGGACTGCTCGCCCCAAGGACGTGTCAGGCGGCCTTTGCCTTGGGGGGAGTAGGGCACCAGGCCGACGCCGGTGTCGGCGCACATGGCCATTAGCTCTGGCTCGTCCTGGCGGCGCAGCAGGTTGTACTGATTCTGCATGGACACGAACCGGGTCCAGCCGCCTTGGTCGGCGGCATGCTGCAGCTTGGCGAACTGCCGGGCGTACATCGACGATGCGCCGAGTTGACGCACTCCCCGCCCTGAAGGGCGGCGATTTCAGCGTGCACCGCGTCATGCGGCACCTCTGAGGCTTCCTGCTTCACCGGCAACTGCCAGGGCTAGCCCCTGGTCTTGCATCGCCTCCACAGGCGTTTAGCCTGTCCGCACGTCCTGCGGCCAGGATGTTCCTTGCTGCGTTCACGTCCCGGTCGTGCACCGTTCCGCACGCCGCGCACGCCCACCGGCGGACGCTGAGCGGCTTCGGGCCGTCTTTCACCCCGCACGCTGAGCACACCTGCGATGTCGGCTCGAACCGGCCAATCCGGGCGAAGGTGCGCCCGTGCCTGCGGGCCTTGTACTCCAGCATCGACGTGAACGCCGACCAGCCCGCGTCGTGAACGGACCTGGCCAGCCGGGTCCGGCCGAGACCGGACACGCACAGGTCCTCCACGTATACCGCTTGGCTGTCGCGGATGACGCGGGTGGATTCCTTGTGCAGCCAGTCCCGGCGCGTATCGAGGATGACCGAGATACGTGCGAAACCGGCCATGGGTTGATCTTGGCCGCCGCATGAGACCGGGCATCCCTGGGGGTATTACGCCCAGCGGGTGCGGTCGTCACTGAACTCGCCGAGCACCCGGGCACTGAGGATCGGACCGAGCGCAGGCATGCTGTGGTAGATCGCAGCGTCCGTGAGCAGGTCACCACGATGAACCTCGGGGAGGGTCGCGGCGGCTGAGGCAATCGCGGCGGCAGCTCGACTGGGGCGACCTGCTCCCCAGCGCCAAACTCACAGGCAACGTGCAGCTGTGGGAGTGGATTGGCGATGCCGCAGCGACGAGCTTCAGCTACTGAACCGCTTCCGGCTTCATTACGATCGCTACGTTCTGGCGGGACAGCCCGCAGTGGGCCGGGCTTGGCCGGTGAGGTCTGCAGGCACGCGTCACGTCGTTCCGTTAGCCTCGCCCGCCTGCGATGAGCCTTGCCTCGGGGGCGTGCAGCAGCCTCGTCATGGCCACGGCGCCGAGCAGCGGCCCGGGAGCAAGGACAGTAAATGCCCAGGTCCATCCGACGGCGTGCTGCACGACCGGTATCAGCCAGATGGTCACTGCGGTCAGCGTGAAGCCCATCGCCAGCTGCAAGGTGACCGCGGTGCCCGCGTAGCGCTGCTCGCTCGTCTCGGTCACGATGCTGGAGAACTGAGCGGAGTCGGCAACCACCCAGAAACCCCAGAATACTGCCAGAGCGATCATCGGCGCGATGCCGAGACGCGCGACCGGGCCTATCAGCACGCAGCACGTGCCCGACAGCACCATCGCCAGCCGGGTCAGCCGGGTACGGCCCCACCGGTCCCCGAGGATGCCGCCGACCCAGCAGCCAGCCGCGCCGCTGCCGATGATGGCGGCCGCAGCGAAGGCAGCGTCCCGTGTGGGATTGGCATCGCCATTAACAGTGAAGGCCGCACGGCTGAAGGCAAAGATCCAGGCCCACATGGCGTACAGCTCCCACTGGTGCCCGAAGTAGCCGAAGACCGCGAGGCGGACGGCACGGTTGCGCATCACGGCGGCTGTCTGCCGGGGATCAAAGATCGCCTTCGGGAACGGGAATGGCCCATCGGACGCCAGGTACCGGGCTGTCAGGCCGCCCAGGACCGTCAGCACCGAAGTCGCGACGATGACGGTATGCCAGTCCGCACCTCCAATTCCGTTGAGGAACTGTGGTGCCGCCGAGCCCAGGGTCAGCGCCCCGACCATGACGCCCAGGGCGGTGCCGCGGCCGACCCGGAACCATGTCGACATCGCCTTGAGCCCCGGCGGATACACCCCAGCCAGGAACGCCCCGGTGAGAAACCGCAAGCCGATAGCCGGGCCAGCCGAGTGCACCCCGGCCAGCAGCAGGTTGACGGCCGCGGCGCCCAGCGCGCCTAGCAGCATGAGCGTGCGGGCCGCAATGATGTCGACCAGATTGAAGAACGCGGACACCAGGGCGCCGACGACGAACCCCACCTGGACGGCAATCGTGAGGAAGCTCGCCTGGACCGTCGTCAGCGTCCAGGCGGTGCGCAGCTGCGGCAGGACCGCTGTCGCAGAGAACCAGGTGGTCATCGCGAGCAGCATGGCCGAGGCGAGCAGCAGCAGCGCACGTCCGCTGCCCGGCACTCGCCCCGGCGAAGCGGCCAGGGAGGCCGATCGCAGCCCGGCGCCGGCCGGCGCCCTGACGGGATGTTCTCGGCCGACGGACGTCACAGCACCACTTATTCCCCAATCAGGTACAGCACCGACCTGGCGTACTGGCGCCAGACCGAAACGCTAAGCACGCACCCCTGCGATGACCCATGTCCCCCCCTTGCTAACAAAACCTTCGATGGCTGTCCAGGCCGGCCACATCACCTCGTAGCAGCGCCGACACGTCAAAGACCGCCATAATAAGCGGATATGGCCGCCCACACCGCGAGAACGCGGCGTACTTACAGCGGTACCGATTCGGCGTTCGGTGCGGGACTAACAGCACACTGACCGGGAATCCGCTCACTGTCTGTGACGGCTGCCGTGCCTTCTTCGTGACCGTCAGCGGGCAGATCCTAGGGCGTGTCCCGTAGATCTTCGTTCGTGGCTGGTGTAAATCAAAGCGAATGGACGATCGCTTGATCCGGCATGACCTTACTGATGAGGAATGGCAGCGGCTGCTGCCGATGATGCCTGCCAATGCCCGGCGGGGACGCCGCTGGAGTGATCACCGGATGGTGATCAACGGGATCTTGTTCCGGACCCGGACCGGCTGCCCGTGGCGTGACCTGCCCGGGGAGTACGGGAACTGGAAGACGGCCTATAACCGGCATCGCCGCTGGTCGCTGGACGGTATCTGGCAGGAGATCCTGGGCCGGCTGCGGGCCGGGTGCGACCAGGCCGAGGGGAAGGACTGGACCCTCAGCGCCGATTCCACCGTGATCCGCGCGCACCAGCACGCCGCCGGGGCCCGGCACGCGCTGCCCGCCGAGCTGGTCACGGGGGGCAGCACCGAATGACAAGAATCTCCCGGCCCGGGCGGTCCGGGAGGCGCTGGGCCGGTCCCGCGGCGGCCTGTCCACCAAGATCCACCTGGCCGCCGACCGCCGCTGCCGCCCGGTCACCGGCATCCTGACCCCGGGCCAGCACGGCGACTGCCCGCAGTTCATCCCGCTGCTGGACCAGGTCCGCATCGCCCGCCGCGGCAAAGGCCGGCCCCGCACCCGGCCCGGCAGGGCGATGGCGGATAAGGCGTACTCGTCTGCGGCGAACCGCGCCTGGCTGCGCAAGCGCGGGATCCAGGCGGTCATCCCGGTCAAGGAGGACCAGAAGAAGCACCGCCGCAACCGCGGCCGCGCGGGCGGCCGTCCTCCTGCCTTCGATGCCGGGCGCTACAAGGAGCGCAACACCGTGGAGCGCTGCTTCAGCAAGCTCAAGCAGTTCCGCGCCGTCGCCACCCGCTACGACAAACGCGACTACATGTACCAGGGCACCGTCGACGTCGCATCCATCCGGATCTGGCTACGAGACCCCGTCCCTGATCTACGGACACGGCCTGGCGCGTGTGCCGAGGCTCAGGCTTGGGTGTCCTTTGCCAACGGGGAGTGGCAGAACAATCCGGCGTGACTGTTGAGGAAATCCCGGGCGCGTTGATCGCGCGCGTGAACCTCACGAAGAACCGGCCTGCCAGGATTTGCAGGTGACCGGGAGCGGCTTCGCTGCTGGTGTTTAGAATGCGGCATTCTCGTAGGTGCGCCTGGTGCGTAAGCGGGACGCGGAGTGGCCCCGAGAAGAGTCCCCGGGGCCCCCGCGATTTCTGTTGCCTTCTCGTCCGGGCTTACCCGGGCCCGGGCAGGTGGGCGTGGTCCGTCCAGGTCCAGACGGAGCCACCCCAGGGGGAGGGAGCGGTGCCGCCGCGCAGCTGTGCGCCGGTGCCGTTCGGGTTGACGTACAGGCCGGTGGCCACGTTCTTCAGCGTGCCGTTGGGCTGCGGGATGAACTGCTGCCACGGGCCGGTGTTGGAGGCGCGCAGCACCAGGCCGTCCTTCAGCCCGGTGCCCGCCGCGTCATAGCCGGGGTCCGACACGGACAGCCCGGTCGCCACGCCGTTGGGCGCGTAGTCGAACCGGTACGCACCCGGGACCGTCCCGGGGATCCGGAGGAAGTGGACCGCCGGGTCGGCCTTGCTCACGGGCCAGCTGGCGATGATCGCGTTCACCGCCCGCTGCCGGTGGTACACGTTGAACCCGTTGCTGAACGGGTTAACCTCGTCACCCCAGTTGCCCGGCGTGCGCAGGGCGTCCAGGGTGACGAACGAGTACCCGCGCGCCTGCAATGCCTGGATCACCGAGGGCAGCGCGGCCGCGTCCAGGGTGGAGTGGTCGTCGGGGTTCGAGCCGCAGTGCATGAGCACGATCTCGCCCGGCCGCAGGCTGCCCAGCACCCGGTTCAGCACCGTCTGGGCGGTGATCCCGCCGGAGGTGCCCTTCCAGCCCAGGGTGTCGACCGTCCAGCCGACCGGGACGAACCCGGCGCCGTTCACCACCGAGATCGCGTGGGTGTTGTAATCGCCGTAGGGGAACCGGAACCACGGCCACGGGTCGGCGCCGGTCACCGACTTGATCTGGCTCTGGGCGCTGAGCACCTGGTCGCGCATCTGCGCGTCGGTGAGCGTGGTGAAGTACGGGTGGGACACCGAGTGGTCACCGATCCGGTAGCCCGCCGCGGCGATCGCCTTGGACTGGGCCGGGAAATCCCGGACGAAGTTCCCGGTGAGCATGAACGTCGCCGTCACGTGGTACTTGCCCAGCGTGGCGAGGATGCTCTGCACGGCGTCGGCGTTCGCGCCTGCGTCGAACGTCAGCGCCACGACCTTGGCGTTCGTCGGGATAGCCGTCCAGTTCTGGCCGCCGAGGCCGACGGGAACCGCGGCCGCGGATGCCGCGCGCGGCGGCCCGGCTGCCGCGAGAACGCCTGCGGCGAGGAACGCCGCCGCGGCCAGCGGCCCGGCCCGGGGAGTAGACCTCCTTAGCCATCGGGTGACCTGTCCGGCCCTGGCCGCCGGAGTGGTCAGCAAACGTCGCGCCATGGACGCCAGGTGGCGCCTGCTTCCGCCTTTCATCTCGATCACGACCTCTGAGAAAGAAAACGGCCCTTAATGATCTCAGCAAAGCGCCGCCCCATCGGCGCTGACCAGGGCCTTTCGTCCCGAATACGACCGTAATTGGTCTCTTTTACCGGGAATAAGGACGCAGGCCACCGCCGAGAGGACGTCCGGCCGCTGGAAGGAGCGCTGCAGGCGGCCCACGTCAAGACGTAGGAACGGGCCTGGCTTTTGGAGGAGGCAGCGGTTCCGTGCGCGCCTGACGGATGCGACCGCGCTTGACATGACAGCGACACCACCGGCCCTCTCGGTCCCAGGCACGGTCGATGCCAGTTGCGCATGCGCCTGCAGATGTCCGAAGAACCCGCGACGCCGGCATGAAGGTGTCTGAGGGTACGCGGTGAAACGACGCGGTCACGATCCGGGGTGACGGCAGCAGGCAGCCGAGCGACTGGATCAGGTACTGGCCCTGCCCATGCTGGTGCTGACCGTCGTGTCCTTGGCGGTCTTGGTGCTCCCCGTCATTTACCCGGACGTGCCGGCCGGTTCGCGGTCGGCGGTGTCCGGGCTGCTGCTCCTGGTCATACTTCTTGTCTCAGCCTGGCTCTCCGGCGGCTGGATCAATGCAGCCGTGATCGCCGTGATGGCGGTGGCCGCGGTGCCTGTTTTCGCCTGGGCGCGCTCCCGTATCAAGCGGGACAGCACATGAGGCCCGCGAGTCACGTGAGATGATCAGCCCTTGCCCGGCCAGCCGACCAGTTGTCCGCGACAGCGGGACGGCACAGGTCTCTAGCCCTCTGGCCCGGCGTGTCTAGCCTGCCTGCCCGGCGTGTGCCGCCGCTAGATGGTGCCCCGACTGCCCTGCCCTCGCGGCTTCAAGCGGCCCGCGGTATCGGCGGCCACAACGTGACCTGCTCCTCTACATGTACCAGGGCGCCGTCGACGTCGCATCCATCCGGATCTGGCTACGAGACCCCGTTCCTGGTCTACGGGACACGGCCTAGTGGCCGCCCACACCAGACGAGCAACAAGATCTACCGGGCGTTCCGGGAGCTCGGCCGGGTGGTCTCCACCATGGTGCTGCTGCGCTACATCTCCGACCCGGTGGTGCGCGGGCACGTCAGCAAGGCCACCACGATGACCGAGTCCTTCAACGGCTTCGCCAAGTGGCTGAACTTCGGGAACGCCACGATCGGCACCAACGATCCCGAGGACCAGGAGAAGTACATCAAGTTCAACACACTGGTCGCCAACCTGGTGATCCTCAGCACGGCGGCGGACATGTCCCGGGTATTCAACCGATTGCGCGCTGACGGCCGGCCGGTGCGCCGGGCGGACGTGATGGCCATCGCGCCCTACCAGCAGGAGAACGTGCGCCGCTTCGGCGACTTCGTCTACGACCTGACCGCGCCGCTGGAGACGATCGAGGCCCGCCTGGACATCGATGATGACGACGAGACCGGCGAGGGTGATCGCTCAAGTCCCGGCACGGGATCTGGAAGGCGGCGACATCGGGACGTCCCAGTCACAGGCTGAATGATCTGGCGTGGGCCGGCGCACCACAGGTGCTGCCCGGCCGCGCCGGCAGTCACCCCGAAGGCGTTCTGGCCGGGCAGGCCACGCTCCAGCCATTCGGCGAAGACGGCTTCGGCCTCGTCCCGCAGGGACCGGTATCCGTACTGGGTGATGCAGGTGGTGCGATCGGTGAGGTGGCCGGCTGCCGCCCACGAGCCGTCCGAGCGATCGGCCTGGAACATCAGCAGCGAGGACGTGCCGGCGATCGGGTCGGTGAGGACCAGGTGGGTGACGCCGGGCTGGCGGGCTGCCAGCAGCAGATGCAGCCCCGGATCGGCGGTGGTGATGGCGCGTGGATCGAGCAGGCTCGTCGAGGTGCGGACCTGGTTGGCGTGGTGGGCGTTCCAGGTGCTGCGCTGGGAGCGCATCATCATGTAGCCGCAGCCGCCGTGGAACCGGCCGATGGCCCGGCCGTCGGCGCCGACGTGCAGGCGCAGCTGGTGGCCCGCGTATCCGGTGGGCAGCCAGGGCAGCACGATGAGCGCACCGGGGCGGCATTGGGTCACCCATGTGCAGGGGATGCGCGTGATTCCGCAGGTGACGTGGATGCGGTCGTAGGCGCGGCCTGCGGCCAGCCGTCCGCGCCGTCGCCGGTGACGGCCGCCCAGCAGCATCGCGACCGCATCTCACCGGTCGTCCTCGCGTTGGCCGCGGTTGGGTGAGCTGATCCCCGGCCTGTCGGTCGAGGGCTTGTCCACGGGCCCCGACACCTGGGCCTTCAAAACCAGCAACCTGAGCAGGCATGAGCGCGGCCGGACCGACTGGTGGCATGAGGTCACACCTATCAAGTCACCATGGCGTAGAACTTCCGAGATCGGCGCAATCCCAGAAGTAGACTCCAGGAGTGACTTCCGAGATCCCGGTTCCGGCGGCTGCCCAGAGCGACGAATCGACTTCCGAGATTACGAAGCGGCCTCCCGGTGCCCGCCCAACCGGGCTCCCCGGCGATCTCACCGCGCTGCTGGCCGACTACGCCGCCGAGCTCGCCGACACGACGCTGTCGGCCGAGACATGCCGCACCTATACATCTCGCGTCCGGCAGTACCTCGCCTGGCTCGCCGCCACTCACCGGCGGCGCCCCGGCGATCAGGACCCGCTCGCCTCACCCAAGGCCCGCGACTTCGCGGTACGCGACTACCGGCGCTGGCTGCTGCACGAGGGACCCATCAAGCGCAGCGTCGTCTATGCCAACTCCGCGCTCACCGCGATCGACGACTTCTACCTGCGGCGCAGCCTGGGCGCGTCGAAGATCGACCGGGACGATCTGCCCAGGCAGGCACCCCGCGCACTGGAGGAGAAGGCCCGCATCCGCTGGCTGCGCGCGGTCGAGCAGGTCACCTCACCCCGCGACCGGTGCATCGCCCTCATCCCCTACTACGCCGGCGCCCGCATCAGCGAAGTCGTGCGCCTGGACGTCGGCGACGTGCGCCGCTCAGCCCGCAAAGGCGTCCTGCGCATCTACGGCAAGGGCGACAAGGTCCGCGAGGTCCCCATCCACGCCAAACTCCGGCCCGAGCTGGAGCAGTGGCTGACCGAACGCGCTGCCTGGCCCGGCGCCGACACCAGTCCCGCGCTCTTCCTCAACACCAAGGGCGGACGCCTGTCGGCCCGCGCAGCTGGCGGCATCATCGCCGCCATCGCCGGGCAGGCCGCACTCGACGACGACCCGACCGCCCATGTCCTGAGGCACACGTTCGCGACCAGCCTGGTGCGCGGCAAGACCGACCTGGTCATAGTCGCCGAGCTCATGGGGCACTCCCGCCTGGACACCACCCGGCAGTACAGCCTGCCCACCGAACAGGACAAAGCCGACGCGCTTAACCACCTCACCACCGACCACTGAGGTAACCAACCGCAGGTCAGGCCCCTGCTCGGGACGCGCCTCCGCCAGGGCGGAGCCGACTCGGTTGCTGCTCACGCTACAGGAGTTCCAGGCCGTCTAGCCGGCCGCAAGGCCCTGTCCCGGGGCTGTGGCGGCGGCGGGCGGGGTGACCTGGCTGAGCAGCTCGCCGATAACGTGGTCGCGGAGCTGGTAGCGGATGATCCGGCCGTCGCGCTCGGTGGTGACGGTGCCGCTGGCGCGCAGGTGGCGCAGGGTCTGGGAGACGGTGGCGTCGCTGATGCCGGCGGCGGCGGCGAGGTCGGAGACGCTGACCGGGCCGGCGGCCCTGATGGCGAGCAGCAGGCGCAGCCGGGTGGGGTCGGCGAGCAGCGCGAACCGCCGTGCCCAGGCGGTGATCTCGGCGGGGTCGCCGAGGCCTTCGATGGCGTCGCAGACCTTCTCCGGGTCGATGATCCGGTGCCCGGCGCGTTCGGCGGGAAGCAGGTGCATGCGGACAGTCTGCCAGAAGAACCGCTTCACATCTGATTAGCTGATCAGCCTTGACCGGTAGCGGGGGCCTGTTATACGTTCGCTGGTGCCCCGGGCACCCGTCCGGGGCGGCGCTCAGCCCAGCGAAGTCCGGTGAAAGCCCGGCGCTGTCCCGCAACGGTCAAGCCCCCTCCTGGGGGATGAGCCCGGTCGCCTGGCTGCGCGCCGACGTGACCAGCCCTCGGAGGAAGGGCGGCCCGCCCGGGGCCGCCTGTCCTTCGCGCCCGCAGGAGGCACCGGTGGCACCCCAGGCCGTCCAGTCGCACGCGAACCGCGGCAAGCTGACCGGAAGCGAACGGGGCCGGCTCAGCGCCATGGCCCTGGTGGTCCTGGCCCTGAACCTGGGCGGCTGGGGCATCTTCGCCTTCGCGATCGCCCCGCACCATTTCCAGTTCAAGGGCCTGGGCCTGGGCCTGGGCGTGGCGCTGACCGCGTGGACCCTGGGCGCCCGGCACGCCTTCGACGCCGACCACATCTCCGCGATCGACAACACCACCCGCAAGCTGATGGCCGACGGCAAGCGGCCGCTGGGCACCGGGTTCTTCTTCGCCCTGGGCCACTCCTCCATCATCATGGTCGTCGCCGCCGGGCTGGCCATCGCCGCCCGCGCGGTCTTCGGCGCCATGGTCGACCCGAACTCCGGCTACGAGACCCTCGGCGGGGTCATCGGCACCTCCCTGGCCGCGACGTTCCTGTACCTGATCGCCGCCCTGAACCTGGTCGTGCTGGCCGGCATCCTCAAGGTGTTCCACGGCATGCGGCAGGGCCTGTACGACGAGGACGAACTCGAACGCCAGCTGCAGGCCCGCGGGCTGATGTGGCGGTTCTTCGGCCGGTTCATGCGCGCCATCACCAGGACCTGGCACATGTTCTTCGTCGGGGTCGTGTTCGGCATCGGGTTCGACACCGCCACCGAGGTCCTCCTGCTCGCCGCCACCGCCGCCGCCGCCACCCAGGGCCTGCCCTGGTACGCGGTGCTGTCCCTGCCGCTGCTGTTCGCCGGCGGGATGACCCTGTTCGACACCGCCGACGGGTGCTTCATGAACTTCGCCTACGGCTGGGCGTTCGCCCGCCCCGTCCGCAAGGTCTACTACAACCTGGTCATCACCGGCCTGTCCATCGCGGTGGCGTTCCTGATCGGCACCATCGAGATCTTCGGCCTGCTGTCCGGCGAACTGCACATCCACGGCGGGTTCTGGGACTTCATGGCCAACTTCAACATCAACAAGGCCGGCTTCGCCATCGCCGGCCTGTTCCTCGCCGTCTGGGCCATCGCCATCTGCTACTGGAGAATCGCCAGAGTCGAGACCAGATGGGCCACCCAGCCAGCCGCACCCCGGCACCCGGCCACCGACGGGCCGCACCCGGCACCCGGAACCCCCGCTGCCGGCCCCGCCGGACCAGGAACACCATGACCGCGTGACGGGTGCTCACCACGATCGAACGCCCCGTGTGAGCCCGCTCGCGAACCATGATCAGCTGTGCTAACGCCGGGATCCGGTTCCATTGCTCCTCACAGACCGGCCCTCTTACCCAAGCCCATTGCCCCTCTCGGGCTGACACGACAACTGGGTCCCGGTGGGCGCGCGGCAGCGAACCCTGGCCGGTGCGGTGGCGAGGGCGTGGCGATGACGCTGGATTGTCCGGCGGGCGGGCCGGGGGTGCCGGGATCGGCGGCGGCTCCGGGGCTGGCTGGAATAAGGGGCTGGCTGGAATAAGGGCTGCTGGTTAACGCCGGGTGGTAAGGCGGCCTCCGGCGGGCTGATGGTGACGGTGACGGTGCAGCCGGGGTGGAGCTTTTGCAGCTGGCGCTCCAGCCAGGCCTGCTTCTGCTCCGGGGACTCCCGCCGGGTGTAGAAGTCCGCGCCTGGCTCCTGGTACGGCACCCCGCTCTTGAGCACCTGGTAGGCGATCTTGAGCAGGGTGTGCGCGATCGCGGTGATCGCCTTCTTCTTCGCGCCCGGGTTCTTGGCGCCGCCGAACCGGCGGACCAGCCGGTTGTACCGGGCCTGCAGCCGCCCCCGGACCCGGATCGCGGCCCAGGCCGCCTGGATCAGCACCGGCTTGATGCAGGTCCCGGCATCCCCGGTCCGGCCGTGCTTGCGCTTGCGCGCGCTGATGTTGTTCCCCGGGCACAAGGTCACCCAGGAGGCCAGCTTCTCGTGGCTGGCGAAGTGCAGGTGCGGGGCGGGGCCGATCTCGCCCAGCCACGCCTGCGCCACCACGTCGCCGAAGCCGGGCACGGACGTGAGCAGGCCCGTCTCGCGCTGCCACCGCGCGGCCTTGCCGGTGACCCGGTTATCCAGGCCGTCCACCGCGTCACCGGACACGGCGATCCGGTCCCGGTGCAGGCGGCACAACAGCCCGTGATGCCCGGTGAACCGGCCGGCCAGCGCCACCGGCAGGCCGGCCAGCTTCCCCGCGGTGCGCATCCGGCCGATCGCCAGGTCCGCCAGCACGCCGCCGCGGCGCTCCCCGTCGATCAGCGCCTCGATCATCGCGGTAGACGCCGTGCCGGTTATGCTGCTGGCCACCGAGCCGAGCTTGATGCCGGCCGATTCCAGCGCCTTGCCCAGCCGCTGGATCTCCGAGGTGCGGGCCTGCACGGTCTTCATCCGGTACCGGGTCAGGTCCCGCACCTCCTTCAGCTCCGCCGGCGGGATGCAGGACCCGCGCAGCAGCCCGCATTCGAACAGCTCCGCCAGCCGGGCGCAGTCTTTGGCGTCGGTCTTGTGGCCCTTCAGCGCCTTGGCGTGCGCCGGGTTGATCACCGCGACCTGCTCGAAGTCCTGCTCGCACAGCGCGTAGTACACCGGCTCGGTGTAGACCCCGGACGCCTCCATCACCACGTGCGTGACGCCGCGGCGGCGCAGCTCGCGGGCCATCTCCTGGAGCACCCCGTAAAACGTGCGGAACTCCAGCACATCGGTCTTCCGGGTCCACGGTTTCTCCCCCGGGGACCGGATCGCGACCTTCAGCATCTCCTTGTGCACGTCGATCCCCGCGACGCGCTCATACAGCACCTTCATACGCGCGGCCACCTCCTGCAGCGGCACCCCCCACCGGATGGGACAGGCGTGCCGCCCGCCAGGGCCCCGGGTCAGTACAGGAGACTGACACACGCGCACGCAGCGGCAACGGGGGTTACCCGGCAAGGGGCTCCGGCACCAAACTTACTTACGGCCTCGAACGGTCCAAGCGAAACCGGTGACGAGGAGCGGCACGTCAGCACCACTGTGCACCTTCCGCCCCGCCCGCCGCTGCCCGACCCCGGCAAAGACCCCAGCCGCCCGCTGGCCGCACCCCGCCGACGGCGGGAGGGGACTCAGTTGTCGCATCCCACGGCAGCGCCACGCAGTGGCGAATGAATTCTTACTTGGTCTGCCCCCGCTGCTGAGCACATCAAGATCAACCCATGGCCGGTTTCGCACGTATCTCGGTCGTCCCCGCGTATCAGCCACCCGGGCGTGCACCCGGGCGACCTTAATCCGGGCCTTAGCCCGGTTGCTGCTGCCCTTCACCTTCCGGCTCAGGGCCTGCTGCGCCTTGCGGAGCTTGCGCTCCGCGCGGCGCAGGAACCTCGGGTTGGCGACCTTCCGGCAGGACCGCGAAATGGGTCAGCCCAAGGTCGATGCCAGCCTCGGCACCGGCCTCGGGCAGCGGCTCATCCCCGGCCTCGACCACGAAGCTCGCGAAGTACCGGCCGGCTGCGTCCATGATCACGGTGACCGATGACGGCTCTGAGGGCAGGTCGCGGGACCAGCGGACCGGCACGTCGCCGATCTTCGGGAGTCGCAGCCGCCCGCCTGCGGTAATGGTGAACCGGGCGTTGCGGGTGAAACGGATTGCCTGACGGCGGTCCTTGCGGGACCGGAACCGGGGCGGCGCGATCTTCGGCCCCTTCCGCTTCCCGGTAATGGAGGCGAAGAAGTTCCGGTACGCCGTGTTCAGGTCCGCCTGAGCCTGCTGGAGGACCACGGCGGAGACCTCGCCGAGCCAGACCCGTTGCGGGGTGGCCTTCGCCGCGGTCAGCCGGGCCGACAGCTCCGCGTCGGTGATGTACGGCAGCCCGGCCGCGTACGCGTCCTGCCGGGCGCGGAGGCTGTCGTTAAACACGGCCCTCGCGCAGCCGAACGCCCGGGCCAGCGCGGAACGCTGGCCCGGCGCCGGGTACAGGCGGTAGTTGTACCGGAGTCGCACCCCCTCAGTATAGTTGGTTTCATGGACGGTTACGGGGACATACGCACTGGCAGGCACTGCGTGTTCGTCCTGCATGCGCATTTGGTTTTCGTGACCAAGTACCGGCATCCGGTGTTCACCGCGCAGCACCTGGAACGCCTGGAAGAGATCATGCGGGACGTCTGCGCGGACTTCGAGACCGGACTGGCCGAGTTCAACGGCGAGGCGAACCACGTCCACCTGCTGGTCAACTTCCCGCCCAAGGTCGCGCTGTCCCGCCTCGTCAACAGCCTTAAAGGTGTCTCCTCCCGCAGGATGCGGCAGGAGTTCCCCGGCCTGGCCCGGCATTACTGGCGGGCTAACCGGCTGTGGTCCGGGTCGTATTTCGCCGGATCAGTCGGCGGCGCACCCATCAGCGTCCTGCGCCAGTACATCGAACAGCAGAACCGGCCCGCCTGAGACCGGCCCGGGTCCGTCCGCCTTCACCACCGGCCTGAAGGCCGGCGCACTAGCGGACAAGTTGGTAGCGGACCTTGCCGACTTTGACGATGTCGTGCAGAGCCTCCATCGTCTCGGCGACCGGGGTGCCGGGGTCGAAACGGTGGATCTGATACAGGTCGACATAGTTGGTACCAAGCCGGGTCAGGGAGGCGTCTATCTGCTCCATGATTGCTTTCCGGGACAGGCCGGACCCGCCGGGACCTTCGTGCATCTTGCCGAACACTTTGGTGGCCAGCACGATGTCCTCGCGACGCGAATAGCGCTTGATCGCGCGGCCGACGACTTCCTCCGACGTCCCAGCCTGGTAGACGTTCGCGGTGTCCCAGAAGGTAATGCCGAGCTCGATAGCCTGGCGGAAGAACGGCTGCGCCTCGTCGTCGGCCAGGGCCCACCGGTGTGCTCCTTCGGTGGTGGGGTCGCCGTAGCTCATGCAGCCCAGCGCAAGCCGGCTGATCCTCAGCCCGCTGTCACCGAGCCGGGTGTGCTCCATCTCGTTATCTCCCGTAGCTGCGGTACAGGGTGGCGATTCCGACGCCGGCCTGCTCAGCCACGTCCTCGAGCGGCGCATCGAGCCCGCGATCGGTGAAGACCTCGCGTGCCGCCTCAAGGACCGCGTTGAAGTTGCGCGCCGCGTCGGCACGGTACGGGCGCGGCGCGCGATAGGGCTCGAGGTCGATCGAGGGCACGGGATCAGCGTACGGTGCCGTCACCAGGGCAGCACGCCTGCGCGCTCCTGAAAACGTGCCGGCCGGGCCGTCGGAGCCGATCGTGGCCAGGCGGACAATCGTCTCGGCGCCCTCGGCGACCGACTGGCCCCCGCCCACCGCCGCGGTGAGATCGGTGGCGGTGAAGCCGGGCTCGGTGGCAGTCCTCATGATCGTCATGCGGCGATCACGTTGTCGTGGCCGGCGTCAGGAGCTCGTGAGGATGACGAGTTGCTGGGTCGTTCGGGTCATCGCGACATAGCGGTCGACCGCTCCTTCGATACCCCTGCCGAACGCCTGCGGGTCGATGAGGACGACTAGGTTGAACTCGAGCCCCTTGGACAGCTCCGGGGTCAGCGACCGGACGCGGGACGTCGCCCGGAACGCGGGATCACCGATGACGCAGGCGATTCCGTCGGCATGCCCAGCGAGCCAGGTGTCCAGGATCGAGCCCAGCTCCGAAGCAGGTCCGTGAACGACGGGGACGCCGCTGCTGCGGATGGAGACCGGCACGTTGGCGTCCGGGAGCACGGCACGGATGACCGGCTCGGCTTCCGCCATAACCTCTTCCGGCGTCCGGTAGTTGATGCTCAGGGAGGCCAGGTTGATCCGGTCGAACCCGATGCGCCCGAGCCGTTCCCGCCACGTCTCCGTGAACCCGTGCCGGGCCTGGGCCCGGTCCCCGACGATGGTGAAGCTCCGGGACGGGCAGCGCAGCAGCAGCATCTGCCACTCTGCGTCGGTCAGTTCCTGAGCCTCGTCCACGACGATGTGCGCGAACGGGCCGGCGAGCAGGTCCGGATCGGTACCGGCCAGTGCGGCCTCATTGACCAGGACGTCCTGGAAGTCCTCGCCGCGCAGCATCGTCACCAGACCTACGCCGTATTCGTCGTCCGCGGCCTCGATCAGGTTGTCGATGACCTTGGCCATGTGCTCGCGTTCGGCGGCGACAGAGGCGTCATGCCGGCGCTTGCGTCGTGACGCCTGCGGGTCGCCGAGCCGCTGCCGTGCTGCGTCCAGGAGCGGCAGGTCGGACACCGTCCAGGCCTGGGCGTCACCGCGCTGCAGCTTCTGAACGTCATCGGGGCTGAGCCAGGGAGCGCACAGCCGCAGGTAGGCAGGTACCGACCACAGGTCTGCGACGAGGTCAGTCGGCTCGATCAGCGGCCACGCGCGGTTGAGGGCCGTGTGCAGCTCCCTGTTCTGCAGCAGCGACTTGCGGAGCAGGTCAGCCGGGACGTCGCCGCCGCGGGAGTCCATCAGGATCGCGAGCAGCTCCTCCCAGATCGCCTCGCGCGCCTCGTTGTGCGGAGTACCGGGTTCTGGTGCTTCGAACGCCTCGGCCCAGTCGTCGGCGCTCAGCCAGATGTCGGACCAGTGGGTCTCGACCGTCATCCCCTCGGCGGGCGGGTTCTCGTAGAACCTGACGGCCGCCTCGATCGCCTTCACCAGGTCCGCGGACGACTTCAGGCGGGCCACGTCCGGGTCGGTCTCGGTCGCTGCCGTGGCTCCCTCGGCGACGAGGTCCCGCAGGGTGCAGGTCTGCACGCCCTCCTCGCCGAGGCTGGGCAGGACGTCGGCGACGTAGGCCAGGTAGGGCTGGTGCGGGCCGACGAACAGCACGCCGCCCCGGCGGTGACCCAGGCGAGGGTCGGAGTAGAGGAGGTAGGCGGAGCGATGCAGGGCGACGACGGTCTTGCCCGTACCCGGACCGCTGTCGACGACGAGAGCACCCCGGGATCCCGCGCGGATGATGGCGTCCTGGTCGGCCGCGATGGTGCCTAGCACGTCTCGCATCTTGGCCGACCGACTGCTGCCCAGGCTGGCGATGAAGGCGGACTGGTCGTCGAGCGCGGCGTGCCCTTCCAACCCGTCCGCGGTGAACACCTCGTCCCAGTAGTCGCTGATCCGGCCGCGGGTCCAGCGATACCTGCGGCGGCTGGCCAGGCCCATCGGGTTGGCGTGGGTCGCTCCGAAGAACGGCTCGGCCGCGGGGGAGCGCCAGTCGACCAGCAGCCGACGACCCGCGCTGTCGGTGAGGCCAAGTCGTCCGACGTACACGGGCTCGGGGCTGTCTGCGCTGACCATGCGCCCGAGGCACAGGTCCAAACCGAAGCGGCGCAGGACGCGCAGGCGAGCGGTCAGCCGGTGGATCTCCATGTCCCGGTCCATCGCCTCCTGGCCTATGCCGCCGGGCGCATTGCGCTCGGCATCGAGGCGGCCGGACAGGGCGGCGAGCGACTGCTCGAGGCTCTCCGCGATGGCCGCGAAGTGCTGCTCGTCGCCAGCGATCAGCACCGGGTCGGCCTTGGGGGAGAGACGGCTGGGAAGGTCAAACGCGCTGGTAGTCAGGGGGTTCACGTCATCAGCTCCGATCTGAGGTCGCTTGCAACCATTGGGCGCAGCAAGGCGCCTGGGCCAGGCGTGACGAACCTGGTGGATGTTGAGCGCCGCGCCGAACAGCTGGCACGGCGACGGCAGGCTGACCGGCTGGTAGCTCGCGTACACGGAGCGGATGCCTGAGTTTCTCGGTCACCGCCCGCGCGGCGAACTGCGTTATGCCGGCCGCCGCGAGCACGTCACATCCCTCGGCCGCCGCGGCGACCGTGCCGGACTGCGCGGCGACCAGCCCGGCTGCACGCCGGGGGCAGGCCCGCCGCCCGGTCACCATCGCGCGCGCCGGCTGGCCGAATGGCACCAGCGGCACGCTGACACCGGCCAGCCGCTCCGCGAAGCCCGGGGAGCGCGCACACCCGCACCTCCGCGCCGAGTGCCCGCAACCGCACCGCGAGTCCCACCAGGGGTTCGACGTCCCCGCGCTACCCGTACGCCGGCAACAGCACACGCATTTCACGATCCCCGTTTCCGTAGGTTCTGGCCCCGGCTGGCTATTCTGCGGCACGACCCGGGTCTTGCCGCAAGCCCCCCGGTGCGCTATATATTGAAAGTGGAGGGGAGTGGGTACTCTCCTTTCCCTTGACCGTCCGCTATGGACAGATAACCTCCTCGCGAAGCGGCGGCGACGGTACCGTCGGCCCAGGAAGATCTCCCCATGGGCCTAGGGGTGTCGGTAAGACTCGTGTGACCAGGTACACGCGTTTGAGTTCCGACATGATGACTGAGATTCGACATGTTCCGTGAGACCGGACACAAAATGTCCCGTGCCAGCCATCTTGCCGTTCGGAACCTGGGAAACGACATGTTCTTGGCACGCTAGCGCCAGGTTTTGTGCCAGCCATCATGTCGTTTCCGGATTCGCGTACGGAGTGACGCGCAGCCCACTGGCTCCCTGCCTGACCGCCCACGGAGACGGGTCACCGGGGTCTGGCGCGGAACCAGGTTTCCCTGTCCAGGGGGTCGGGGCCGATTCTTGGGCGGGCCGGGGGCGGGCCGGTCGCCGGGGTGTAGTGGGTTACCTCCGACGTGAAGACGCCTTCGCCGCTGGTCTGCTCGGGGAGCTGTGCCAGCAGGAGCTGGACGCTTCTGGTGGGGAGCGAGCCGGTGAGCGCCAGGGCCTCGGCGGCCGGGCTTGCACCGGTGATGGGGTGCAGCCAAGGTAAGCCCAGAACCCGCCATGGGATCCTGGGTAGGGGCTGATTCCGGCAGGCCAGGGTAGGTCAGCCGGCGCCCGGTGTTAAGTTACAGACAGTGACTAATAGGCGTTCGCGCCGCGTGCGATATCCGCCGTTCTGGTCGCCGTCTGCGGCGTAGGCTTGACTTATCAGCAGCAAGCAGATGGTCGTTCTGTCTCGCAGAGCTCGCGTGGACTTCAGGGACAGGCCGAACCTCCGCCGACTGCGGTAGTAAGCGGGGGCCTCCACCAGGGGGGCAGACCAAGTAAGCCCAAAAGCGGCAGTGGGCTAGTCAGCGGCCTTTTAGTCGCTGAAGACACGTTCGACGACTTCGGCGTTCTCGGCTGACCCGGCTCTGAAGTACCTGGCCGCTGTGTCGATTGAGGCGTGTCCGAGCAACGCCTGGACCTGGGCAGGGTCAGCCCCGCCCTGGCGGAGCCGGGTGGCAAAAGTGTGACGGGCGCGGTGAGGGCGCAGGCCAGGGATGCCGACGTCGTCGCCGGCGGCGAGCACGACCTGGGTTACGCCGGAGACGGTGAGCGGGCCGCGCTGCCCGGTCCAGATCGGTCCGGGGTGGCGGCCGCGCACGTCTAGCCACGCTGAGACCAGGTTGCGGGCGCGGCGGGCCAACGGGGCGTAGCGGACTTCGTCGCCCTTGCCATGCAGGCGGACCTCACCTGTACGGGCGGTGATCGCGAAGTCCCCGACCTCGAGGCGGGCGCACTCCTCGACTCGCGCGCCGGTATCGAGCAGCACCGCGATGATAGCGGCGTCACGAGGACCCCGGCGGGCGGCCGCGCGGCGGAGCGCGGCTTCCTGCTGGCGGGTGAGCGCGTCGGGCTCGCCGGGCCTGGGAATGCGGACGCGCTTCACGGAGATCCGGAGGCCAGCCTGCGCGTACATCAGGGTGACGGCGGCCAGCGCCTGGTTGACCGTCGACGCGCTGGCCCGGGCGGCGAGCATGTCCCGCTTCCAGGCGGTGACGGCCCCCTCGGCACCGACCAGGTTGGTGAACGCGTCGCCGTGTGCGTCGGAGCTCGCGGCCAGCCAGGTCACGTACGCGCCAGCCTGCCGCTTGTAGGCCCGGACGGTGCGGGCCGCCAGCTTGCACCGGTCAAGGTGCCGGTGCACTGCAGCGAGGGCTTCCCGGGCTGCCGCCGTGACACCGGCGACGTCGGGATGCAACCGGACGACGTTGCCGGTCATGGCGCGCTCCTGCGAGACGCGAGGTCCGGAGCGAACCCGATCTCGGGGGTGCCAGCCATGTCCGCGGTCCATTGCCGCATCGCGTCCTGGTGGTCGGCACGTTCGCACACCGTCGCCGACACCTGCGCCTTCCGGTGCGGGCGGCCCGGCGGGTAGGCGAAGACGCCGACCAGCTCGCCGTCGCCGCATCCGCAGGATGCGATCAGGTTCACCGCCCGGCCGCTGCCAAGGCAGCCGGCACCGCGGACCTTGTGCGCGGTCGCGGTGCCGTTCGCCCGGATCTTGGTCTTGCGGCCGCACCAGCAGCAGATCGGGATCGCGCGGACTTTCACTAGCACCGCCTTCTTATCCGCTGGGTTCTGCCCCGGCTTCGGTGCTGCCGTGAGCGTCGTTATCCACTGGGATTATAGCCAGTCTCAGCGGATAACAATACTTATCCGCTGAGACCGGACTGGCGCGTCGTTGACGGGGTCGAGGCCGCCGCCGTCCCGTCTCATCTGAGCTCCGTCCCCGCCCGGCTGCCGCGCCGTGAACTTGGCGGACCGGCTTGCACTCAAGGTCATATGGTGTTCTACTTAACCATAACAATTCTTCGGCGGTTCACGCTGTGAAGGGACGTGCTGTGTGATCGGATTCCATATCGACAAAGGGGGCAGCGTGCCCGCTTACGCGCAACTGGTGCGCCAGGTGCGGGAGGCGATGCGGCTGGGCCTGCTGCGTCCCGGAGACCGGCTCCCGACCGTGCGCGAGGTCGTCACCTCGTGCATGGTCAACGCTGCCACGGTCCTCAAGGCGTATCGCGAGCTGGAGATGTCCGGGCTCGTGGAGTCCCGCCAGGGGTCGGGGACGTTCGTCACCGGCACCCTGGGATCGGCCGATCCGCATGTCATGGCCCGGTTGCGCACGGGCCTGGCGCGGTGGCTGGACCAGGCGCGCCAGGCAGGGCTCGAAGACGAGGACGTCCAGGCACTGGTGACCTCCGTGCTCGCCCAGCAGGCGGCGGGCGCGGGGCGGGCCGATGGTGCGGATGGGGCGCCGCGTGCCGCCGGAATCGGAGGCGCGGCGTGAGCGGGGAGCCGGTCGCCCTTGAGGCCAGGGGGCTGACCAAGCGGTACCGCGACGTGGCGGCGCTGAGCGAGTGCAGTTTCCAGCTGCCCGCGCACCGTATCATCGCGCTGGTCGGGGCCAACGGCGCGGGCAAGTCCACGCTGATGAGCATCGCCGCCGGGCTGCTGCCGGCCACCAGCGGCGAGATCCTGGTCGCCGGACGGCGCGTGGACGCCCGCCGCAAGACCCGCCCGGCCGACACCGCGCACCGCGTCGCCATCCTCGCCCAGGACAAGCCGCTCTACCGCGAGTTCACCGTCGCCGACATGCTCGCATTCGGGCAGCGCACCAACCTCGTCTGGGACCGGCGGCGCGCGCTGTCGTGGCTGGAACGCTTCGACGTCCCGCTCGGGCGCCGCTGCGGCCGGCTCTCCGGCGGGCAGCGCGCCCAGGTCGCCCTCGCGGTCGCACTCGGCGCCTGCCCGGGAGTGCTGCTGCTGGATGAGCCCCTGGCGAACCTGGACCCTGTCGCGCGCAGCGAGGTCACCGGGGAGCTGATAGCCGAGGTCGCCGAAAGCGGGATGACCGTGATGCTCTCGACCCACATCGTGGCCGAGCTCGCCGGGGTCGGCGAGTACCTGCTGCTGCTCGCCGCGGGCCGCCCGGTGCTGGCCGGAGACATCGAGGAACTGGTCGCCAGCCACGTGCGGCTCACCGGCCCGCGCGCGGACCTTCCGCCGTGCCCCGGCGGGATCGTCCAGGCCCAGCACGCCGAGCGCCAGTCGACGTTCATCGTCCGGCTGCCCGGCCAGCCGGCGCCCCCGATGGCCGCTCCCGGGTGGAGCAGCGCGCCGATGACCTTCGAGGAACTGGCGCTCGCCTATCTCAAGTCGTCCGCGAAGCCCCGCCGTATCCTGGAGGCCGCCGTATGAGCGCACTGACGCACGCCGGCCAGCCCGCCCCCGCGGCCAGCCGCAGCCGGGAACGCGGCGGCGCGCGGCTGGCCGACCTGGCCTGGCTCACCTGGCGCCAGCACCGCACGGTCGTCATCGCCGGCCTGGCAATCGCCGCCGCGGTCACCGGTTCCATGCTCTACGTCGCCGCGCACATCACGGCGATCAACACCGAGTGCGGGAACGCGGCCTGCCCGGACGGCTCGGCCCAGGCCGCGCTGCTCGGGGGCTCCTTCGGACTGACCAGCCTGTCGGCCTACCTCACCCTCGCCGTGATGCTCCTGCCGCTGCTGGCCGGCATGTTCCTCGGCGTCCCGCTGCTAGCCCGCGAACACGAGCAGCGCACCCTGCTGCTCGCCTGGAGCCAGGACGTCACGCCGCAGCGCTGGCTGTGGACCAAGCTCGCCGTCCTCGGCGCGATGACAGCGGCGGCGGGCGCGGCGGTATCCGCCGCCGCCGACCACCTGGCCGCCGTCGCGAGCATCGCGACCAGGCAGAGCCTGTTCTCAGGCAACGCCTTCCTGGTCACCGGCATGCTCCCGCTGGCACAGAGCGTGGTGTGGCTGGCCGTCGGCGTGGCCCTGGGCGCCGCGTTCCGCCGCACCCTGCCCGCCATATTCACCGCGCTCATCGGATACGGAGCCGCCTACTTCCTCGTTGAGCGGGCGTACCCGTCCTTCATGGCACCAGTGACGGCCCTGGCCCCCCTCGGCGGCGACCAGGGTTCCGCCGCCCGGCTTCACGCCAACAGCCTGGTCGTCGAGAACCCCTCGGGCACGATCTACGACGCATCCGGCCACCCCGTCAGCCCCGCCCTGCAGTCGCTGTGCCAGTCCGCAAACGACTCCAAGGGCCAGTTCAACCCGTGCCTGGCGCCGCAGCGCCACCTCATGACCCTCCTGCGCTACCAGCCCGGCAGCAAGATCCCCGACTTCCACCTCATCCTGATCGGCGGCTACCTCGGGCTCGGCGCCGTCGCCGCCGTCATCCTGTGGTGGCTGGTCCGGCGCACGAGCCTGAGCGCCGGCTAGCGATCCCAGGCCCGGTCCCGGCGTCGACCCGCACGACCCCTCGCCAGCAGGCTCGACGGCATGGGCGATGGTCCCGTGCACACGGACAGCAACATCGACGACGACATCGCCCGGGCGTTCCTCCGCAGGGCGGCGGCCGACACCCGCGACGGTCGCTCGGCCCGCGCTCGGCGACACCGTGCGGAACTGGCAGGGCCGCCTGCAAGACGAGCAGCGGATCAGCAGCCTCGCCTGGCTGCCCTGCGTGGAACGCAAGTTCCTCTACCGCGCGTTTGACGGCACCGAGTGGGCACCGCTGACCACCGGCCGCAGTGCCGTCTGTTCACGCTGAAAAGACGGCCCCGGCCGAGCCGCCGACCCGCAGCCGCGAGCCCGTGTTGAGGCGAACCAATCCTTGGCCTGACCTGCGAGAACGTCCCAGATGGCGGCTGGTGGCAGCTACCTTACCGGCGTCAGGGCCGTGAGTTCAGCCTGGCCGAAGGCTCAGGCGGCCAGGCCGAGGGCGGTGAAGTCGACTTCCTTAAGGACGGGGTTGAATGCCTCCGGCTGCCGGGCGAGGTCGTCGGTGGCGTAGGCGCCGAACCGGCTGATGTGGCCGCGCAGGTACGGCGACATCGCGCCGAGCTGGTCGGCGGTGATGAGCCAGCCCTCGGCGACCAGCTTGCGGACGACGTCCATGATGTCGAGGGCGTTGTGGAAGATGACCAGGTTGGCGAGCAGGGTGTTGAGCTTGATCAGCTTCTCCTGCTCATCGGGGTCGTTGTCGGCGAGCACGCCGTTGTTCCCGAAGGCCAGCCAGTGGGAGAACCCGTTGTAGGACTCCACCTTGTTGGTCGCGGCGGTGATCCGCGCCCGCAGCTGCGGGTCGGCAAGGTAGCGCAGCAGAGCCACTGTCCTTACGCTGCGGCCGACCTCGCGGAACACCTTGTAGATGCGGTTCTTGCGGGAGGTGGACCGCAGCCGGCGCATCAGCGTGGCCGAGCTGAGGCGGCCTTCGCTGATGGAGATCGCGACCTGCATCAGGTCCTGCCAGTGGCGCTCGATGAGCTTCCAGTCGATGACGTTGCGCCCGCGCTCGCCGAACAGCGCGTCGGTGTGCGGGTAGATGAGGTGCTCGTTCGGCCGGAAGAAGATCAGATCCTTGAAGTTGCGGATGCGGGGCATCAGGTCGAACCCGAACAAGGTGGCCAGCGCGAACACCGGCGCCGACTGGCCCTGCGTATCGGCATGAACCGTGGACGGCTGGATGTCGGACTTGTTGGCCAGCAGTCCCTCGATCAGGTGCACCGCCTCCCATACCCCGCAGGGGATGAACCTGGAGAAGAGCGCCACGTAAGTGTCTGAAATGTAGTGATACGCGATCCCCCCGACCCCTCCGTACCGGATCGAGGTCTCCGCCAGCAGGTTGTCGATGTAGGTCTCCACCTGAGTGCCGTCGGCGGCCACCGCAGTGCCGTCGCCCCACGCCTTCACCACGTCGAGCTCAGCGAAGGCGTTGACTACGGTCGCAATCGCGGCGTTGAGCTTCTTCAGGTCGATGTGCCGGTTGCGGACCATAGACAGCTCGCGGGCCGATACCCCGGCGATGTGCCGGGCGGCCTCGTACGGGCCGATGTTGACCCCGCCGGTGAACACCGCCATGCAGTACCGGCCCAGCGGGTCGGCGATCTTCGGGTCCGAGCCCGACGCCGGCCCGAAGTGATGGTGCCAGCCCAGCCAGTAGGCGGTGCGGGCCACGATCGACAGCAGCGACCGCTCCGGCATCCGCCGGGCGACCGCCTCGGCCAGGCGCTCGGCCGCCTCCGGCGTGCCCGCACTGCGGTGCCGCTTGAGGGCCGGGACGCCGTCCTCGCCGACCACCAGGTCGGCGTTATCCTCGTACCCGGCGTCCAGCGCGGCGGCCGCGTCCAGGTGGGCGTGCCGCAGCCGCTCGGTGAACCCCGCCGCCGTGGCGGGCAACCCGGCCCCGGCGCAGAACCCCTCCAGCAGCGGCTCGCACTCCTCCCAGGGCAGCAGGTTCGCGCGCCAGTCGGCGTACTCCCCGGCCCCGGCGACCGCGATGTCACCGGTGCGCAGTTCCTCGGCCAGGTAGGTGAACACCATCGCCTCGAAGTGCTTCCGCACCACCATGCCGGGGCGCCGGTCGGTGACCGCGCGACGCCAGTTCCCCGACGCGAACGCCAGGCCCGATCCGTCGTCCTCGCCGCCGGCCGCCGGCGGCGGCAGCGGGATGTGGTCGCGCCGGGCGGCGTGGTAGGCGCGGGCGTGCTCCAGGGCGGCCAGCACCGAGTCGTCGCTGGAGGTGGCGACCAGGTTGAGCTTGGCGGCCAGCTCGAACATCACGGCGCGGTCCTTGCGGAAGAACCGGTGCACCAGCACCTCGTAGTTGTCGCCGTGGTAGGCCGATACCTCCTCGATGTCCGACATCTGGGCGGCGAACCCGCCGGCCTCCTCGACCGCGGCGACCGCGCGGGCCGCTCCCTGGCCCGGTTCCCGGGCGGCGGCCTCGCCGTCCGGGTCCAGGTGCTCCAGGACGGTGCGGTAGGTGCCGATCAGCCGCTCCGACACCGCGCGCTGGCGGAGCCGGATCTCCTCCAGCTCGGTCTTCGCTTTCTTGACGATCGACGAGACCCGCTTACACAGCATCTCGGCCAGGTCGTCGCGGGCCTGCATCCGGGCGGTGTGGGCCAGGCACGCCACCAGCGCCAGCTTCTTGGCGTCCCCGTAGCGGGACAGCGTGTCGATGTCCTGGGCCGCGGCCTCCCCGGCGAAGTCGGCGACCTTCGACGGGGCGACCCCTTCCACCCAGTAGGCAGTGTCGCCGAGCGCGTCGACCTCGTCCAGGTACTCTGCCTGGGCCTTGAACCGCGACCAGGTTGCCCGCTGGGCCGGCTTCTTCAGCCGGTTGAACATCGACCTGCCGTCAGAGCCCGCCGTGTCCAGCAGGCCCTGCGCCCGCTGCCTGCCCTCCGGGCCCATCCGGCCGGTGATGCCCGCGCAGATCGCCTCGTTGACCTCAGCACGGATGGTGGTCGCCATGTCGTCCAGCGTGGAGTACGCCGGAAGCTCCAGCGAGGCCTCGATGATGCGCTCCAGCGCCACGTTGATCAGGTCCGGCGGGTGGTTGCGCACCTGCGCCGCCTCGCGGATCGCGGCCGCCGCCAGCGCCCGGGCCCGCCGCGGGTCACGGGTCGCGCCCTGCCGCTTGCGCACCAGGCCGCGGTGCAGCCTCATCGTCCGCTCCGCCCCGTGGTCAGCCTCGACCTCCGGGGCCAGGCCGAGGCAGTGCCGCACGTGATCGGTGACGGCGCCGGGGATCTCCTCCCGCGGGCAGAACCGCGCCATCCGCTGGAAGCACTTCAGGTCAACCAGCAGCGCCAGCAGAGACTCCGGCGTCTCGGTCCGCTCCCGCGCCCACGCTGCCTCATCCTCGGTCGGCGTGAAGAACACGTGCAGCACCCGCGCTGAGGTCAGCCGCCGGAACTGCGGATAGGCAGTGCGCTCGATCGACGTCACCCGACGGTCCCCCCGACCACGCCGAACCAGGACGCAAGCACCGTAACGGCGGGCGATCACCCCTCACGCCGAAATTCACCGAACTGCAACCAGCAGGCACCCGGCAGTGAAGCTAACCCCGCAGAAAGCCAAGGCGACCGCCCACTGCCGCTTTTGGGCTTACTTGGTCTGCCCCCCCACCAGCGGCTGCACCAGTGCCGTACCAGGCGACTTTTGCGGTCCCCGGAGCCTATCTCGCTAGGGCTGTCGCATCCGCGTCCTGGTCGTCGCCGCCTGTTTGATCAATAGGTTGTCTGGGCCGGGTGCGTTAGTCAGCCCAGCTGGCTTATGTGCCGGATGATGTCTTGTACCGGGCGGTCCCGGGTGAGCTGGATGTCGTCGATGACTGCGCCGTCGCGGAGCCGGATCAGGCGTTCGGATCTGGCGGCGATCATCGGGTCGTGGGAGGCGAGCAGGATTGTCATGGGGTGTTCGGCGCGGAGCCTAGCGAGCAGGTCGAGGATCTCGGTGGCGTTGGCGGTGTCGAGGTTGCCGGTGGGCTCGTCGGCGAGCAGCAGTGCGGGGGTGTTGATCAGGGCGCGGGCGATGGCGATGCGCTGCTGTTCGCCGCCGGACATTCGTGCTGGCAGGGAGGGTTCGCGTCCGGCGAGGCCGACGGCTGCCAGCAGCTGCCTGGCCCGGTCGCGCTTGTCCCAGCGGGTGCGGTAGGGCAGGACCGGTGCGATGACGTTGTCCAGGGCGGTTAGTCCGGGCAGGAGGTTGTAGCGCTGGAAGACGAAGCCGACGGTGCGCCGGTAGTCGGCCTGGGCGGCGCCGCGCAGGGCGGTGACTTCGGTGCCGTTGCTGATGATCACGCCGGAGTCGGGCCGTTCGATCGCGCCGATCATGTGCAGCATCGTTGACTTGCCCGAGCCTGAGGCGCCGGTCAGCGCGACGAACGCGCCTGACTCGATGGTGAAGGTGACGTTGTCGGCGGCGACCACCTGCCCGCCCTGGCCGGTGCCGTAGCGTTTGCAGACGCCGCGCAGCTCAAGTACGCCGCTGCCGGGGGCACTCGCAGCCATGTCGGTTACTCCTCTGCTAGCAGGTGGGCGAGGGGCAGGCGGCGCAGCAGCGCGGCGGGCAGCAGCGCGGCCGCGGCGGTGATGATGATCCCGGCTGCTGCGGCGGCGGCTGCGATGGCCAGCAGCCGGGCGGGCAGCTGCCCGGCGAACCAGGCGGCGGCTGCCAGCCCGGCTGCGGCGCCGGCTGAGCGAGCCGGCGACGCCGATGATCGCGCCCTCGGTGATCACCAGCCGGGCCAGCGCGGTGTCCCGCCAGCCGAAGCTGCGGATGGTGGCCAGCTCGGCTGCGCGTTCTGTGATGTTCAGGAACACCACGTCGGCGACGGCCAGCACCCCGAGTGCGACCGTCGCCCCGGCCGCGATGTAGTCAACGCCTCTGACCTGCACCGCCACGGCGTCGCCGAGCAGCGATCCGACGACCATCCCGCGGAAGGCGAAGGTGACCGCGGTCAGCAGCGTCAGCGCGGCGATGCCCACGGCCAGGCTGACCATCCCGATCAGGGTGCGGCCGGGAGTACGCGCCACGTTGAGCAGCGCCAGCGAGGTGATCCCGCGGGGCTGGTGCGCCCGGCGGACCGCGAGCACCGGCGGCCGGACCGAGCTGACCGGGTCGGCCCGGGCGGCCAGCCAGGCCGGCGCCAGGCCGCCGGCCACGGCCACCGCGATCGCGACGGGCACCGCCAGCAGCGCCCGTCCCGGCGAGGCGCTCAGGCCGAGGGCGGCCGAGGCCGGAACCGCGATCACCGCGGCCAGCAGCCCGGCGGCAAGCCCGATCCCGGCCAGCTCGCCCAGCACGGTCGCGAACAGCCGCGACCGGCGCCAGCCGAGCGCGGCCAGTACCCCCAGCTCGCGCCGCCGCCCGCGCACCGCCGCGGTCGCGGCGTTGCCGACAAACAGCACGCACACCACCAAGATCAGCGTGAACAGCACCACGCTGGTCTTATCCACCGCGTTCAGGATCGCCACCGCGACGCCCTTTTTCACCCAGTTCTCGGACAGGGTCAGCGGCGGCTGCCCGAACCTGCCCGCGGGCAGGCCGATGGTCACCGGTGACGGCGAGGAGCCGGCCACCACGTCCACGTCCAGGCCGGTGCGCTGGGCGATCTGCTGCGCGACCGCGTTGACGCGCTCCCGCGACAGCGCGTCCGGCCCGGTGACGCCCGCGACCCGGACCCGGATCACGCTGATCGGATCAGCGGCCGGCACGCCGGTGTAGACCTGGCCGTCCTCCAGCGCCGGCAGCGCCGCCAGCGTGGTGATCAGGTTCACCGGCTGGCTGACCAGGCCACCCACGTTCTGGCTGGGCAGCAGGTCGCCCCCGTGCAGCACCCGGCGGCTGGCCACGGTAGCCGGCGCCGCGACCACCGGCTGGTAGCCGCCCAGCGGCACCCGCGACAGCGGGTCAAACGACCTGATCCTGGCTGGATCAAACACACCAGCGACCTTGATCAGGGCGTCCGGGGAACCGCCGGGCAGCGCGGCCCGCGCGGTCGCCTTCACGGCGTGCGCGGTCACCGTCCGGTACTGGCTGTCCTCGTCGTCCACGGCGACCTGAAACGTGCTGCCGGTGTTCCAGACCGACGGGGGGTTGACCTGCTGACGCGGTGTCAGCGCCCCGGCCTTAGTGCGCTGGTAGTCCACCGGGCCGACGGACCAGTAGCCGGCGATGGAAGTGCCAGTGAAGGAGCCCCCTGTTGCGGGCTTGAACGTGCTGGTCCCAAGCCCCTTGAGCACGGCGGCGTAGGCCTGCTGGGCCGTAGTGCGCACGGTGGCCACCGTGCGGCCGGGAGCCGAGGCCTGCACGCTCGCCCAGCCAGCGTTCATCTCAGGCATCGCAGACGGTGCCGTGAGCTGCTGCACGGTGGTCTGCGCGTACTCGTTCATGCCGCTGGCGGAGGAGGCCAGTACCGGCAATTGCACACCGCCGTCAACGCCGGCGTTCTCCTTCAGGTAACTGCCGGAGACAACCGCCTTGTCCAGCCCGTCCAGCTTCGCCTCGGCGGCCGGGTCGATGGCCGCGATCAGCACCGGGATGGTCCAGCTGACGTAGTAGCCGGCCTCGGTGTGGGGGACCCCCGGCAGGTCGTACTGGTTCACCCGGGACCAGCAGCTTGTGTGGGACTGCGCGGCCGTGCCGAACGGGTTCGTTCCCGGTGACAGGATGACGTTCCCCGTCAGCATGCATCCCGGGCCGGTGCCGTCGGTCGGGGTTCCGCCGTTCGGAGCGCCCGTGAGCGGACGCGGCGTCACGTACAGGTATGACGGCGGCTGCGCGACGCGGCTGGCGCCGTTGCCGCTGACCCAGGTGGTGGAGATCCGGTAGAGCTGGCGGCCGGACCCGGCCAGCGCGGCGGCGGGCACCGGCTCGAACAAGCCGGCCTCGAGCTGCGTGTAGCCGACCATCGCTATCGGCGCGGCGACCTGAACCCCCGGCACCTGCTGGATCTGGTGGTACTGCGCCATCGTGATCCCGCCGTAAATGCCCCACAGGAAATCCGGCTGCACCGTGCCGGTCCGGTTCTCCACCGCGGTCCTGGCCCCCCTCGGCCGGATCAGGATGTCGTAGGCGGGCACGAAGTGCGCCGACACCGTGCCGACCGTGCGCAGCTGCGCGGTCTGCGACGCCGCGGTCAGCACGGTGAACCCGGTCGCCGCGACCAGCACCCCCGCAATCAGCGCCAGCGTCCGGGCCAGGCGGAACCGCACCTGCGACCAGGCGAGCCTGCCCATCACCGCACCCCTCGCTGCCGTGCCTGTCCCCGGGCTGGCGCCGGCCGGGGACTGGGACTATGCTCACCCCTTACATAGTGACAATGCAAGGATGACACCGGATCGTTACCTAGCGGCAAGGTAAGGCGCATGCCCCTGCACCACGCGGTCCTGGCCCTGCTGTCGGCCAAGCCAGCCCACGGCTACGAGCTCAAGACCAGCTTCGAGCAGGCCGTCGGCGACCAGTGGGGCGGGCTGAACATCGGCCACCTGTACCAGATACTCGACCGGCTCTCCCGCGACGGCCTGATCGACTCCCAGCGCCAGCCGCAGCAGGTCAAGCCCGACCGCGTCATCCACCGCCTCACCCCGGCCGGCCGCGCCGAGCTCGACCGCTGGCTCGCCGAGCCCGCCATCCCCGCCCGCGGCTACCGCGACGACTTCTTCCTCAAGATCATGGCCGCCGTCCGCTCCGCCGACCCCGCCACGCTGCCCGCCGTGCTCAGCCGACAGCGCACCCACCTGCTGCGGCAACTGCACGCCCTGGCCGACGCCCGCGCCACCACCAGCACCACAGCCGTCGAGTCGCTGCTCATCACCGCAGCCGAACTGCACATCCGCGCCGACCTCGGCGTCGTCGACGCCGCCGAGAAAACCCTCACCACCGACCCCGCCGCCCCCGCCAGCGAGCAGTCATCGCCGGGCATGACACCACCACAGAGCGCAGCGGGCTAGCCCCGGACGGCCAGCCTCCTGCTGGCCGGACTTGATGCAGGTCAGGCCGAAGTCGTATTTCACGGCCGTGTCCTTCCAGGGCCGTTCAGCGGGTCTGCAATGTCATAGACCGTTTTGTGATGCCAGGGGCTTGCAGCGCCAGCGGCAACGGTATGTGGCTATCCGGACAAACAGAACTGGCTGATCGGCGCGCGCCTAAGTAGGCGAGCTGGCGAGATATCAGCCGCGCGGAATCGGCAGGGAAGATAGAGGCCATGGCGCCTTGCGAATTGTCGCCCGCCGTGACAGCCGCCGACCAGGCTTAGTGGCCGCCAGCAGGCAGACGGGTGACACGGACCCGAGTGCCTAACCTCCTACGCCGCAGTGTCGTCGGCTTCGGCGAGGGCCCGGTAGAGCGAGGCGACGGAGGGGTGCTTGCCGGCGTTCTTGCCCGCCTTGATGACCAGCTTCCCGGCGATCTGGGGGACAGGGGTGCCCTTGTTCTTGAGGGCGATGGCGAAGGTGAGCATGTCGTCGTCGATGACCTTGGGCCGCCCGCTGTGGTTGCCTTTGGCCGCGGCTGCGGCCTGGCCCTCCAGGGTTTTCTCGCGGATGTAGTCACGGTCGAGCTGAGCGGCGACGGCCAGCACGGCGAAGAGCATGGCGCCCATGCCGTCGGGGTCGTAGATGCCGGTGAGCGGCCCGGTGAGGAGCTCAAGCCGGATGCCGGCGGCCTGGAGCTGGGCGGACAGGGTCATCAGCTCGGCCGCGTTGCGAGCCAGCCGCTTGAGCTCGTGGACGGTGAGGATGACCGGCTGGTCCGGGGCGGCCTCTTTGATGTCGCGGGCGAGCGTGAGCGCCTTCTCCAGCTCGGGGCGGACCTTGATCCGGGTGCTGATCTTCTCGGAGAAGACTCGCTTGCATTGCGCGGCCTCCAGGGCCGCGGTCTGGCTGGCGAGTTCCTGCCGGGCAGTCGAGCAGCGCGCGTACCCGATCCGGATCGGCCTGGCGGCGTTCTCCGTCAGGGGCGCGGTCCCGGCCGGGGGGCCGGGCTTCCACGGCCGGCCGGGACCGCGGTCGCCAGGCACCGGCACTTCCAGCTCCTCCCGCAGCGCGGGCACGAGGACAAAGCGGGCGGTGTGGTATTTCACTGCGGTCTTGCCGCCGCGGGTGCGGCACGGGCTCCCGGCCGGTGCCTGGCACTTGTGGCAGTCGTGGCGTTCCGCCGCGTCCGCGGCCTGGCCGGGCGTCAGCTCCATGCCCGCAGTCTCTCAGAACTGCCTCGCAGAACACGCGAGTTCTGAGAGGTTTTCTGCGAGACGTGACCGGGGCAAGCCGGGCATGATTCCGGGGTCTCGCAGAACTCTCGTAACTGGTCATTTGTGCGACAGCGGTCGCGGCGGTGCTGGCACCGCGATGGAGGCGGCGACCTGAACGGGCGCAGGCGGGCTCGTTTCACGATGGGCCCGCGAGGTCGATGCCGAGGCGGGCGTTGAACGGCTCGGGCGTCAGGGCGATCTCGTCGGTGGCATACACCCCGAAGCGCTGGATGCGGGCGGTGACGTACGGGGACAGCACGGCCAGGTCCTCGGGGGTGATCTGCCAGCCCTCGGCGATCAGCTCGCGGATGACGGTCATCATGTCCACGGTGGTGTGGAAGATGACCGCGTTGGCCAGCAGGGTGGAGAACTTCAGGATCTTCTCCTGCTCGGCGGGGTCGTTGGCCGCGATCACGCCGGCGTTGCCGAACCGGCACCAGGAGGAGAACCGGTTGTAGGACTCGACCTTGTTGGTCTCGGCGGTGGTGCGCCTTCTGAGCTGGGCATCGGAGAGGAACCGCAGCAGCTGGATGGTCCGGACCGCGCGGCCGATCTCGCGGAAGGCCTGGTAGATGTTGTTGCGCCGGGAGTAGGTCGACAGCCGCCGCAGCAAGGTGGCCGAGGAGATCTTGCCCTCCTGGACCGAGAGCACCACCCGCATGACGTCGGCGTAGTGGGCCTCGATCAGGTCCCAGTCGATGACGTTGCGGCCGGGCTCGCCGAACAGCGCGTCGATGTGCCGGTACCACGCCTGCGCGGCGGCGCGGTAGAAGTTCAGGTCTTTCCAGTTCCGCACCCGCGGCACCAGGTCGAATCCGAACAAGTGCGCGAGCGCGTAGACCGGCAGGGCCTGGCCCTGGGTGTCGGTGTGCACCTTGGAGGGGGTCACCTTGGACTGCTGCTCGAGCAGGCCCTGGATGAGGTACACCGCCTCCCACACCCCGACCGGGATGAACTTGGAGAACAAGGCGATGTAGGTATCGGAAATGTAGTAGTACCCGATCCCGCCGGTGCCCCCGTACCGGATGCTGGTCTCGGCCAGGAGGTTGTCGATGAAGGTATCGACCTGGGTGCCGTCGGCAGCCACCACCGACCCGTCGCCCCAGGCCTTGATCAAGTCCAGCTCGGTGAAGGCGTTGACCACATCAGCGATGGCCTTGTTCAGCTTCTCCACGGTGACATGCCGGCGGGCGGTGACCGACAGCTCGTGCGCGGTGACGGCGGTGATGTGCCGGGCGGTCTGGGCCGGGCCCATGTTGGTGCCATAGCAGAAGGTGGTCAGCACGTAGCGGGACAGGGGATCGGCCAGTTTCGGGTCCGACCCGGAGGCCGGGGCGAACCGCTGGTGCCATTCCAGCCAGTGCGCGGTGCGGGCCAAGATGCCGAGCAGGGTCCGCTCGGGCATCCGCTCGCGCAGCGCGGCCTCCAGGGCCACCGCGGTCTCGGCGGGGCGCGCCGCCCGGTGCTTTTTCAAGCGGGGGCGGCCCTCCTCGTCGATCACCAGGCCGACGTTGTCCGGGTAGCCGGCATCGGCGGCGGCGCACCAGTCGGCCAGCTTGCCCTCCAGGGCCTCCCGGAACCCGCGCGCGGTGGCGGGCAGGCCGACCTCGGCGCAGAAGCCCGGCAGCAGCTCGGCGCACCGGGCCGGGCTGATCAGCTGGGCGGCCCAGTTGGCATAGGAGTCGGCCCCGTCGACGGCGATGTCGCCGGTGCGCAGCTGTTCGGCCAGGTAGGTGAACACGCAGGCCTCCAGGTGCCGGCGGACGAACATGCCCGGATGCTTGCGGTCACGGATCGCGGCATTCCAGTGCCCCGAGGCGAACGAGGTACCGAACACCTTCACCCGCGGCCTGCCGTCCTCATCCAGCAGCACGGTGCCATCCTCGTCGCAGAGCACCACGTGGTCGGGGATGTAGTCGCGGGTCAGCCCTGCGCGGGTGCGCACGTGCCCCAGCAGGTCCAGCACGCTGGCATCGGCGCTGGTGGCCTCCAGGCCCAGCGTGCCAGCCATGGCCAGCATCGCCGCCCGGTCCTTGCGGAAATGCCGGGCCACGGCGATCTTCGACGGGGCCACCCCCTGCCACCACGCCCGCGCGTCCCCGAGGCCCTCGATCCGGCGCTGGCGCTCCAGTTGCTCGCGGAACTTCGACCACGACGGGCGCCGCGCAGGCCTGGAGAGCTGGTAGAACTCGCTCTTGCCCCCGGCCCCGGTGACCAGCAGGCGCTGCAGCCGCGCGACCCCGGCCTCGCCCAGCCGGCCCGCCACCACCGCGAAGATCTCCTCATTGACCCGCGCCCGGATCGTCGCGGCCATGTCATTGAGCGTGCGGAAGGCCGGCAGCTCATAGCTGCCCTCCACCAGCCGCTCCAGGGCGATGTTGATCAGATCGGCCGGGTCGTTCTTCCGCCGGGCGCCCTCCTCGATCGCCTCGGCAGCGACCTTGCGGGCACCCGCCGGGTCATAGACGACCCCGCTGCGCGCCCGGATCAGGTTGCGGTGCCGCTCAGCCGTACGCGTCGAGGCATACACCGGGCGGGTAGCCTCCGGCAGCCGCAAGCCGCGGCGGATGTGCCCCGCCACCTCCGCCGGCACCTCGTCCAGCGCCGGGAAGTAGCCCAGCCGGCTGAACGTCTTCAACTGGATGACCAAGCCCAGCAGATGCTCATCCGAGCTCGCATTCTCCCGCGCCCAGGCGATCTCCTCCGCGGCCGGGGTGTAGAACACGTGCAGCTCCCGGGCGGACATGAACCGCCGGAACCGCGGGTAGGCCGTCCGCTCCACCGACGCCATGAACCCACCCGGCCAATACCTGCGACACCACGCTGACCCGCAGCACGCTATCCCTTGCGAGCCAGGCAGGAAGCGCCATTCCCGAAGGCGCCGAGTAACGGATGACCAGCAGGAACCTCAATTCACTACCCACTGATGGCGGGTATTGGGCTTACCTTGGCTGCACCCGGTGATGAGGCCAGAGAGCCGGGCAATTGTCACCGTCACGGCGGGCAGCGCGCCGACGGGGATCTCCAAGTGGAAGGTCTCGACCGGCTCGCAGACGGCTGCACGCCCTCGACCGCAGAGACCACGAGCATGGCCGCGTCAAGGACACCGAGGCTGCGCTCGACTTCGGCGATGAAGTCGGGGTGGCCCGGGGTGTCGATGAGGTTGACCTGAACGTCACCGGCGCCGAAGGACGCCACGTTCGTGCGCACGGTGATGCCACGGCGGCGCTCAATATCCATCGAGTCGGTGCGCGTGGTGCCAGCGTCGACGCTGCCGAGTTCGGGGATGGCACCTGCCGCGAACAGCAGTCGTTCGGTCAGGCTGGTCTTGTCGGCGTCAACATGCGCCAGGATTCCGAGGTTGAGTGTGCGCAAGGGACAACTGCTCCAGGAGTCGGGTCGTGACTGTCGGCAGAGCAGTTGCCGCACGCATCGGTGCTACCTCCTGGAAAGTCATCAGAGACGGTCAATTACCTCCCAGCCCGGCGCTCCGGCGCAACCGATTTTCGCCGGTGCCTGACATGGCGGGCCCGCTGGCACACGACATCCATCGTGGCACGGGACACAAAAGTTTCTTGCATCTGAGCAACCCGTCCCAGTAATACGCCGATAATGTACATTATGTAAAGTAGGTGATTATGGCCCTCTTCTGCGCGGTTTCACGACCCCTGGGTGGAGCGAGAACGCGACGGGCCTGCCGCACGGAAGGCCCCAGGGCGGAGCGGTGTGCCGAGCAACTGGCTGACGAGGGTGCGGTGGGCGGCGTGCAGGGTGCGGACGGCCGCTGGGGTGAGGCCGGGTTTGACTGGCTCACGACCTTCTCGGGGGCGCCCGGGCTTGGTCGGGATCCACAGGTGGCCAGGGTCGCTGCCCTCGAGCTCGGCGATGATCGCCGCTCGGACGTTGAGCCACCGGGTAAGGATCTGCACGGTCGGGTCACCGAGCGGGCAAGATCCGTCGCCGAGCTGGACGTGTGCGTTGCCGTCCAGATGCAGGGCGCTGACCTTGAGGTGGGCGAGCTCAGGGACGGATCGGCCGGTGTCGGCGACCAGCGCGGCGACGGCGGCCGTACGCAGCGATGTTGCGGCGTTGGCGTGAACGGGCCTGCGGACGGTCAGGTCGTGGAGTAGACGCTCGAGCTCGGCGGAGGTTAGGTAGAAGCCGGGTGCGGGCCGCTCGCGGTCGTGGCGGTCTGGCAGGCAGAGGTATTCCGCGAAGGCGTTGTAGGAGTCGATGCGTACGCGCATCGAGTTGGTGTAGGCAGCCGCATCGGGACCGTAGAGCGTATTCCGGCTTCGGGTCTTGCCATCGGCTGCGTCGGAGAGCCATGCGTCGGCACGTGCGGGGTCCATGAGCTCGCCGACCGTGATATCGACGGCGCCGGTGGCTTCCTCCGCATGGTGCAGATACTCGTTGAGGAAGTGCCTGCGGATCCGCCGGGTCGTGACAGTGAACCGGTGGCTGGCCAGATGGCGCATGAAGCCGTCTATGGCGTCGCGTGCCGACGTGCCCTCCCCCGGATCTGGCATATCCGAAGGTTAGCTCCCCTAGGTGATAACAGCAAGAAGCGTCCTGACCAACAATACCCGTGCCCAGCTGTCCCTGCTGATATTGGTCCGGGTCGGTCCAAATCGGATCGGCTCGGTCCGGATCGATTCGACCCGGACCCTGGGACGAGCCGCAGGGGCGCACCCCGGCTCAGTTTGTTGGGCGCTTCTTGCTGTTATCATCTATCTTGCCTGGCAGGACAGGGAGTAGTGCGTTATTTCGCCAGCCGACTAACCGGCTGCTTCCCGCGCCTTCATGCGGGCCTGCTCCAGCTGATCAATGCTGACCGGGCCGCCCCCTGGCAGGCCCGCAGCCGTCCACGCCTGCTGCGCACGCGCCACGTCGCCACCCGCCTCTTGCAGCACCATCTTCTTCGCCGTCGTATTGGGCACCGTCCCGTCAACACCGAGATCCATCAGGTGCGCCAGCATCCGGACCGACTGGTTCCGCTGCCCCGTCTTCCGCTCGTTGTACCGGTAGACCAGCACCCAGCGTCCTTCCAGGGAGCGCGCCCGCTCGATCAGCGCGAGTCCGCGGTCGGTGTCCTTCTGCTCGGTGCGGATGGGCTCGCTTTCGCCGGACGGCAGGCGCAAAGTGAGCAGCCCGCGACGGCTCGATTCCTCAATCTCGACCTTCTCCAGGAACGCGATGAAGGTCCGTGCCGACTCCAGCCGCTCGATGTCCTGCCTCGCCTGCTGGGCGATCAGGTGCAGGTCCACGGTCAGGCCGTGCACCCGGCGGCCCCATGCCGCCTCCTCACCCTCAGGACACGGCCCCGCAGCCTGGGCAGCCGCGACGACAAGGCTGTAGTGGCTGTTGTCCACGCCGCCCATTATCGCCCGCCAGCGCTGGCGTTCGCGGACGAGTCGCGGCGCGGAGACGTCCAGGACGCTATTCGAGGACGGCCGGTAAGTAGTTCGTTGAGAGAAGGCAAGGGGAATAGGCGCCGGAGCAGCGGGCCCTGTACTGTCGGATGGTGTGATTACCAGCGTCGGGTGGCGCGCACGACGACATCGTGGAAGGGGACCGCTCGGCCCACCTCGTCGCGACCACGTGCCAGCAGCTCCGCCGGGCTCACCCGCGCCGACAGATCGTGCACTCCCCCGGGGTCCCGGTAGCAACGACGAAATTTCCAACGGATATAGCCGCGACCTGTGGCTACGTGCGTTCTTGGGACGGGCGTTGATCTCTGCCGCTACGTTCTGATCCGGTTTGTGCGGGTCGAGCGCTGGGGTGGCTGGTTTGAGCCAGTACGCCACCGTCGAGCCCGCCACTCCGCCCCCGAGATCAGCACCGTCCGCGGCTTGGGCCGCAAGCCGGCGAACAGGTCGTCTTCGGGGAGCGTGACCTGGATGTGCGAGCGGGCCAGGTGGTAATCCTCGGTGGGCCACACCTCGCGCTCGACGGCCCGGTCATGGAGCATGAAGCCTTCATTCGGGTCGATCTGGGTGGCGTGCGCCAGCAGCGCCCGGTCCCGGACCGGGAAGTACTCCGCGCACGGGACGCGGGTGGTGAACTCCGGCGCCGGGACGTCCTCGGGGAATTCGGCGAGTACCTCGTCCATGCCGGAGGGGATGCCGCGTTCGGTCATGCCGTCGTGCAGCGCCTGGAACCAGGCTTTCGACAAGGCGCCGTGGTAGTAGAGCTTGAGCGGCTGCCACGGCTGGCCCGTTCCGGGGAACCGGTCGGCGTCGCCTGCCGCCTCGAACGCCGCGACGCTCACCTCATGGGTTCTGATGTGGTCGGGATGCGGGTAGCCGCCGGTCTCGTCGTAGGTGATCATCACGTGCGGACGGAACCGGCGGATCAGCGCCACGAGCCGTTCGGCCGGCTCCTCCAGCGCAGTGACGGCGAAGCAGCCGTCTGGCAGCGGTTCGCCGGCGGCGGGCAGCCCGGAGCCGACGAAGCCCAGGAACTGCTGACCGACGCCGAGGATGTCGCGGGCGGCCGTCATCTCCGCGCGGCGGATCCTGGCGAGGTCGCCGCGCACTTCGGGCCGGTCCATGGCGGGGTTGAGCACGGTGCCGCGCTCGCCGCCGGTACAGGTGACCACGAGGACGTCCACGCCCTCGGCGGCGTATTTGGCCAGTGTCGCGGCGCCCTTGCTCGATTCGTCGTCGGGGTGGGCGTGCACGCTCATCAGGCGCAACGGTTCTTCTCGGGTAACGCGCAGGTTCACGCGGATCTCCTTTCAGTCCAGTCCGCCAGGCGGCGCAGGAACGTGGTCGTGGTGGAGGACGGCGTGCCGGTCAGCATCGCCAGGTGGAAGACATGCGGCATGCCCTTGTAGACATCGAGCTCAACGGCCGTTCCCGCCGCGGTGGCAGCAGCGGCGAATCGCCGGGCGTCGTCGACCAGGACCTCCGCCGCCCCGGCCACCAGCAGCAGGCCGGACAGCCCCGCCAGGTCTCCGTGCAGGGGTGACTGAGGCGCGCAATCGGCTCGCGCCCCCGCCAGGTACTGGGTACAGGCCTGTTCCAGCACGGCTCGGCTGACCTTGTCCAGCCCGTCGTTGGTACTCAATGACGGGCTGGACAAGGTCAGGTCGGTCACCGGCGACACGGCGACGGCCATGGGCAGCGGCTTGTCCGCGCCCTTGAGCGCGAGCAGCGCCGACAGGACCAGGGTGCCGCCGGCGGACTCGCCGAACAGGACGACCTCCGGCGCCCCGCCCGCGAGCAGGCTGTCGTGGGCGGCCAGAACATCGTCCAGAGCAGCCGGGTAGGGATGTGCCGGGGCGAGCCGGTAGTCGAGGGCGAAGACCGGCCGGCCTGCCGCTTTGGACAGGTGATAGGCCAGCAGCCGTTCGGCTCGTGGTTCGGTGTGCGCGAAGCCGCCGCCGTGGACGTACAACACGACCCCGGCGTCCATGGCCGATCGCCCCGAGGCGTTCACCCACTGGCCCGACGCCCCGCTCCCACGGGGGAGCGCGGGCGGCGCCGGCCGGCAGGTCGGGTACGCCGGCCGCCAGCAGCTCGAACTGGGCCTTGACGGCGGCGATCTCTTCGGGTGCGGCACGGATATACATGAATGTTCTCCTTCAGAGAGAGCGTCTGGACAGCTCTGCCGTCGCGGGACTTCACACGCCAGATCGTCCACGACGAACGCGACCGTGCTGCCCCGCTGGATGTTCCGGAACTTCTTTGACCTGCCGAGCGCGCCCCCGCCGATGACGATCGCGTCGGCGTCGACGACGAAGGTCGACGACGAAGTTCGTCGGGTTGTTCTGCACCTGCCCGTCGGGTGAGACGGCGGCCAGCCGCCCGATGTGCTGCGTGGCCAGGTAGTCGAGCTCTGCTCGGGTGAAGATCAAGAGTGGGGGTCCTTCCGCTTCGGTCTGAGCCCTGACGGCGGCGATCTGTTCGGGGGGTGGCGCGGATGTGCAGGTGTCAGCGGCCTCTCTCGCCGTAGCGGGGCACCCGCGGCGGCACGGGCCGGGGGTTCGGACGGATCTGCTTGACCTGGGGGAACTGGTTGGGGTCCGAGTAGCGAGCAGGAAAAACTTGTATTTTGATCCTAAACAACAGGCTTCACCTGATGGCCTGGGTCTCCTACAGCTACGGCGAGCCGCCAACCCTGATCTAACCAGGGCGTGTCAGTCGACCCAGCCATGCCACTGGGTCAGTCGGCGGCGTCCTTTTACTTATATGTAGGCGAGACAGGACCCGAGCGTGACGCTGACCTCCCAGAGGTTTGGCGGCCCGAGCGCGAGCCAGACGGAGCCCCATCGCAATCCTGGAACTGGCAAGAGCCGACCAGCTAGAACCGCGGGGTTGTGAGCGGGTGCGGCCTGGTCTAGTCCTCCTGACTCGCGGCGGCCAGATGCCGGTATACCGATGCCCGGCTGACGCCGAGTGCCCTGGCGATCTCCGTAGGGCTCTCACCACGGGCCCGGCGCGCCCTGGCCGCCGCCAGCTTGTCCTCGTCCATCACGGTAGGACGGCCGCCGCTGCGGCCCTGAGCCTTCGCCGCTACCAGGCCGGCCATGGTCCGCTCGTGAATGATGTCCCGCTCGAGCTCAGCGAAGGCGGCCATCATCGTGAAGAAGAACTTGCCCTCGCCGGTCGGCGAGTAGCTGCCCGCCAGCTTGCCGGTGGGGATGCCCGCTGCGCCGAGGCGGGCCGCGCTTAACACACCCCGCCTCGACACCCTCACCAACGCACAGCGCCGCGCCCTGCGCGACACCACCGGGGCCGCCACCCTGGACCAAGACCAGGCCCGCGTCCTGCTCGCCGCGCTCGTCGCCGGCCAGAGCGGATGCAGGCGGGCTGTTTCTTAGGTGGCGCCGCCGTCACGATCGTCGTGCACGAGCACAAGCGGCTCGGCCGCGGTATCGAGCTCGCGGCGCTCGCCGAGCAGCTGCGCGCCGCTGCTATCGGGCTCGAGTTCCTGACCGGCGACCTCCAGGGCTCGCACGACCCATCCGGCGTGGTGTTCACCGTCCTGGCCGCGCTGTCGGGGATGGAGCGCGAGTACATCCGCGATCGCACCCTCGAGGGCCACGAGTCGGCCCGCGCCCGGGGCAAGTCGATCGGCGGCGCGGCCGTCACCGACGATGCGATGCTCGCCGTGGCGCTTCACCTCCGGGGTCAAGAGATGAGCCTGCGTGACATCGCCGCCCGACTCGTCATCTCCACCGGCAAGAAGAAAGGCCAGCACCCGTCTCCGGCGACCGTGATGCGCATCCTCCGCGAGCATGACGAGAAGACCGCCGCAGCTGTCACCGTCGGCTAACACGCACGGGTGCCGCAGTTCGAGATCCAGGCCAACGCGGTCAGCAGCTACTACTTTGCCCTTGGCCGTAGCTATAGGAGTCCTGGGCCGAGATTCCCAGGAGTTCAGCCGAACTGACGGATCCTGTATAGGAACTGAAGGTTGTTCGGCCTTTATGGGCTGTCTGGACCCTTGGGTTCGCATGAAGCCAGGGACGATGCCCTCGGCCCGCGGGGATTCGCTCGCGCGCTCGGGCATCCGAATGTCCACGGATGGTGGACGGTGCTGCCGTGGCCCGCTGCCTGCCTAGAACTCGGGTGGGAAGAGGTGCTCGCCGTCGTTGCCGCCGGGCAGGGACGTGAAGCGGGCGAGGTCGTGCCGGAGCGTTTCGACCCCGTAGGGATGGCCATCCATGAACTGTGCGAGGGAGTCGCTGAGCTGGCCGTGGTCGGTCGCGAGCCACTCGCCCAGGAACCGCAGGAAGCCGGCTAGCTCTGCGGCGTCCGCGGCGGCCAGGCTGATTCCGGGCATCGTGGTCCTTCCGTTCGAGGTGATGGCTGGCTGCGCGGTTCAGCGGGCGGCCTTCTTGCGCTCTTGTCCTTGCTGGCGCTGCAGGGCGCGCAGCAGGCTGACCGCGGCTGCGTCGCGGGTGCGGGCGTTCCCGGCAGAGGTGACCCTGCCGATCCCGGTGGCGGGCAGCGCGGTCCCGGCGGTGTCGACGGGCTCCCAGCCAGGTCGGCTGCGCTCCCCGCGCCAGGTGGGGCGGACCAGCCCCGCGAGCCTGCCGCCGGCCAGGACGTGCCAGGCGTGGGTCTCGGCATGGTCTGGTGCCCGCACGAGTTCGTAGCGGCCCTCGGCGATGATGGCGTCGGTGATTCTCGGGACGGCCGACCGCCTTTGGGGTGCGGCTGGCAACCCGGCATCCCGGCGAGCGCCCGGGACGGAGTCGCTTGCGTCCCCGGCATCCAGCGGCGGCTGGACTCTCGCCCCGGCGAGGGCACGGTCCTGCCCGGCCTCCGGGGACTGCTGCCCGGGTTGTGTCGCCGACGTGTCCACCGATGGTGGACACGTGCAGCGGCGGGCAAGGTCGGCGTGGCGCTTCTGCGCGGTCTGCCGGTTGCTAGTGCCCATCGCGGTGGCAATCCGGGACCAGGTCGCGCCGTCGGCCCGGGCCGCGTCGATCAGGGCCAGCTCGCAGTGCTCGAGTTCGGCCGCGATGCGGCGGGCGGCAGCAAGCGCGGTGAGCGCGGCCGCGTCGTCCAGGCTGCCGGCGCGCGCTTCAGCAGTGAGGCCGGACAGCGTCTCCGCGACGCTGGCGAGCCCGTCATCGCCCGTCTCCGGCCTCCTTCCTTCCCCCGGCCGCGTGTCCACCGTTCGTGGACGCGTCGGCATTGGCGGGATCTTGCGCTTCGGCTGCCGTGATGAGCAGTTGCCGGGCGCTTTCCGCGTAACGGATCGCCGTTGCGGGGTCGAGGCCGAACATCGCGGCCAGGTGGAGCGGGTCCGGTCCCTGGACGAGGGCCTCGTCGAGCTGGCGGTGGACTCGCAGGCGTTCCAGGGTTGCCGCCTGACCGCGGAAGGAATCGGTCAGCCATGCCTTGCTGACCGGCCCGGTTTCCATGGCGGTCTGCCGCGTGATGATCAGGTGGGGGTTGGCGGTATTGGGCCACCGTTCGCGCCGGTAGCTGAGCCAGTCGAGGATCACCTGGCGGGTGAGGTCATCCAGTGGCCGGGTCCGGCAGGCGATGGTCAGGCGCCGGTTGCCTAGATCGATGTCATCGAGGTGGAGCTCGCGGATTGCCTTGTGCCGGGCGGCATGGATGGCGGCTAGCGCGAGAACAAGCCGGTCCCGTGGGCTCCGGGCGGCGTCTACTGCCTGGTCGATGTCGTCGCCGTCTAGCAGCAGGATGACGCTGCGGGGCTGCTCGCCGACCCGTAGCCTTGCCGCGGGGTCACGGAAGATCGTGCGGTTCTTCTTGCAGTGCCGGAACAGGGACCGGATGACGCTGAGGGCGTGATGACGCTCGTGGCCGGTGAGGCCATCGATGGCTGAGAGGATGTCCTCGCTGGTCACCTCGCGCAGGTGGTCATAGCGCCCGGACCAGGCCGCCATCACCGGGGCGATCGCGTGCAGGTAGGTCCAGGCTGTCTTGGGATCGCGGGGGCGTGACCGCGGGCCGCCGTGCCGCAGGGTCCTGAGCCAGTGCTCGACGTCGGCCCGGATGCCGGGGGCCAGGCCGGCGAGGTGGCGTTCCAGCCAGGTCTCGAAGGCCGGGACCCGGTCGTCGCGGAGCAGGCCGAGCTTGCTGAGGATCTCAGCGGTCCGCTCGGCGCTGATCCCGTGGGCGCGGAGCGCGGGGAACATCTCGGAGTAGCGGACCTCGTCCCCGTCCTCATGGCCAGACAGCAGGATGACCAGGCCGCGATCGACGTCGCTGGCGACCCAGCGGGTCCAGCCGCGGGCCTCCCCGATGGCCTGGGCGGCGGTGCGTGCCCTGGCTAGCCAGGGGCTGGCGAGGTCGGCGTGGCGGCTCCGGCCGAACCGGGTGTAGTCCTTCCTGGCGTCGAAGAGCTTGAGCTGGATCCAGCCGGTGATGGGGCGGGGCGGTGGCGGCGGCTGGGGCCGGGGCTTGCCGGCCCGCCGTCCTTGCCTGCCGGCCGGGTGCCCGGGCACGCGGGTCCCCCAGCGCTGCATGCCGGCGAAGCTGAGCTGATGGTGCCCGATCTCGCGCAGGAACGGCTCCAGCACGGTGACCTGGCCCTTGGCCTCCAGGCTGGCCTGCATCCAGCACAGCCGGCAGTAGCCCTTCTTCAGCGGGACGACGCGGTGGCAGGCAGCACACTCGCCAGGCTCGTGAGTCACGCCGAAGGACTGGCATGCCTTGCAGTACAACCTCAGCGGCAGGTTGCCCCACGAGAAGCATCCCGCGCAGCTCGATGCCGGCCTGGGATCACGCTTGCCCGCCATCAGGCGGGGGGAAGAGATCGCCCGTCGCGCCGCCTTGGGGTAACGGCTGGCGGTGCCGCCGCCGAGGCCGCGGCGGCGGGCTGGCCCTCCTGCTCCTTGCCGCTGCTGACCTTGCCGGGCTCGGGGATCAGCAGTTCCTCGACGCCGCAGCCGAGGACGGCGCAGATGACGTCGAGGTCGGACAGCTTGATGCTGGCCGGGTCGCCGGACCACAGCCCGGACATCTTCCCGGCGCTGATGACCAGGTCGCGGTCGGCGAGCATCCGCTGCAGCTCGCTGGCCTTCCAGATGCCGCGGTTGGCGGCCGCCAGTCGCAGGTTCCACTTCATCGCTGCCCCTCCCGGCCGCCCCCGGCCACCAACGCCATGCTCATTTCCTCAGCCCCTTCATCCGCTCGGCGGCGCGCTGCTGGCCTGCGATCCACGCATCCTCGACGTGGGTGCCGGGGACGTGGACGTAGTTCATCGTGGTCGCGATCCATGCGTGCCCGAGGGTCGCCTGGATCGCGATCAGGTCCATGCCGGCCAGGTAGAGCTGGGATGCGCAGAAGTGCCGCAGGACATGGGGCGTGACGACGTCGGGCCAGTCCGGCAGGTGCGTCCTGGCCGCATCCTTCAGGGTGGCGCGCAGCGCCTCGTCCCCGACCCGGGCGGCCGACCCGTCGGCGTTCTTGCGCTCTGACGGCAGCAGCGGGACGCCGGGGCTGGTGTGGTCGTCGCCGAACTGCGCCCACACGTCCTCGACGAACCAGCGGAGCGTGGCGCCGGCGTTGCTGATCAGCGGGACCATCCGCTCGCGGGGTCCGGAGCCGCGGGCGCCCTTGCCGTGCCGGACGTGGAGCTTGCCGAACCGGCCCAGGTCCCATTTCACGTCGGCGAGGTCCAGCTTGCATGCCTCGTTGACCCGCAGCCCGACGTCGGCCATCAGCCTGCACGCGGTGTAGTTGCGGGCGGCGGGGGCGAACTTCCGGCAGGTCGCGAGCTCCCCACGCCACCCGGCGAACAGCCGGCCGACCTGCTCGGCTGGCGGCGGGATCCGCAGCCGGGCCTGCTGCTGGCCACGAGGGCGGTTCATCTCGTCGATCGGGCACTCGACGACACGGCCAGTCATCTGGTGGATCTCGACCTGGTGCCGCAGCTCAAGAAACAGGAAGTACGTCTTCAGCGCCTGCGCCCGCGACAGCCGCGTCCCCTTGGCCGTGCAGCGCAGCACCTTGCCGAAGTACTCATCCGCGTCCGGCGGCTCCATGTCCCACAGCGGCCGGCCGAGCCAGGCCCGGACCTGCTCCAGGTGGATCACGTCGGAGCTGATCGTCCCGTCCGACAGCCCGGCCGCCGCCCGGGCGAGCACGAACCCGGCCAGCACGTCAGTCTCGAACGCGTCCAGCTCATCCGGACCCGCCGGGGCACGCGCGTCCCGCAGGTCCCGCACCACTGCCAGCGTCAATCCAGACCCCGCCTTCACCCGAACCGCACGATCAACAGGGAAGACGATAGGGTTTCAGGAAAGCTGAAGTCTCATCAATCACAGAACTGGTATCGTCACGGCTGAGAAGACGCTGGTCCTGGGCCTATGTGAGCTGGTGGGGCAGCCGGGAACTCAGGGGTTATTTTTTACTAGCCGCTCACTAGTCCATTGCCCCTTTCCGGCTTACTTGGTCTGCCTCCCATGTAGCAGCGGAACGAAAAGTCACGCCAGGGGCCCTGCCGCAGGCGGCCCTAGCGTGACTGGCCGTTCGAGAGCTACTGCGGGACGGTCAGTGTGGGCGGCGACGGTCGGGGTCGGTGTCGGCCATCAGTTTGGCGACGGCGTCCGGGCTGGGCTTGACGTACTGCTGCAAGGTGGAGAGCTGCTTGTGCCCACTGATAGCCATGAGCAGGGGGGCGCTGACGTTCTGGTCACCGAGGTGGGTGAGCCTGGAATGCCGGAGCTGGTGGAGCGTCTTGCCCTTGGTCGCCTGTTTGAAGAGTTGCTCGGCCATCTCGTACGAGATTCTCGCCCGCCCGCTTTCGGGGTCGAGGTCGGCGGCTGCCGTGACCCGGTGGGAGGCGGCGCGGCGCTCGGTGAGGAACACCGGCCCGGCCTCGCGGCCGGCGGTCAGCTTCGCCAGGAGCCGGGCGGCAGCGGTCTGGAAGTGCAGGAGGTGAGTGTCGCCGCCCTTGACGCGTGCCCGTGCCTGCCGGTTGGCGAGGTCGAGGTCGGGCACGTCCAGTCCTAGGGCCTCCTCGGCGCGGGCGGCGGAGTCGTACAGCAGCCTCCACAGCGCCCGCTCGCGCAGCGGGATGTCGCGGTTGCCCCACAGCCGCTCCAGCTGGGGCAGCGGGATCGCTTTCGTGTCGTCGGCGGCCACCGTGCGCCGGTCGGCGGCCAGGTACAGGTCTCCTGCGGGCCACCCGTGGTCGCGGCACCACGAGGTGAACGACCGGACGGTGGCGACGTGCCGGTTCCAGGTCCGCGGCGCCAGGTGCCCCCACATCTCGCTCGCCGCGGTAGCCAGTTCTTCATCCGCGACGTCCGCGAGGGGCCGGTCCCGGCCGAGCCGGGCGGCGAGGCGTCCCAGGGTGCCGGCGTAGGTGCGGGCGGTGGTGTCGGGGCGCGGCACGGACAGGAACGCGTCGACCGCGGCGCCGAGGGTCCGTCCGGTGCCGGCGATCGCCGTCACCGCGCCGCCGCGGCCCGGATTCCCGGCCACCGGCACCTCCTACCCGCGCTTATCACAGAGAATCAGTTCTCCCGGACCTTATACCGGACGCGCAACTTGGTCACACCCGGCTCTCCTGCCAGCGGTTTCGTGACCGCGACCGCCGGTCGCGGGATCGCCTTGCCTGTATCTATCACAGAGAATAAGTCATTCTCTGCGATAAAGAAGGGCAATGGATATGCTTGACTCACCTGGTCGCGCTCGTCCGCGCCAGAGCGACCTTCGTCGACGGCAAGCTCGCCGAACGACCCGAAGACCAGGAGGCCCAGCCCCAGGCTGCCTGATCTCGTTCTGGCCGGGGTGCGGGAACGGCGGCCGATGAGCCTGGGCGGCGGGCAGAATCATACCTGTGCAAGGGCCGGGGGCGTATTGCCGCCAGAGGTGAGATAGGAGCATGCGATGACCGATGGCGGATTGTCCAAAGCACGGCTTGGCCGCATGGGCGAGGTGATAGGCGGCTACGTGGAGCGTGGTGAGGTGCCCGGCGTCGTCATCGTGGTCGCCCGCCGCGGTGAGGTGCATGTGGATGCGGCCGGGACGATGGCGGCCGGCGGCGACCCGCTCGCCCGTGACACGCTGTTCCGGGTCACGTCGATGACCAAGCCCGTCACCGCCGCGGCGGCGATGATCCTGGTCGAGGAGTGCAAGCTGCGGCTGGATGAGCCGGTGGACCGGCTGCTTCCCGAACTGTCCGGCCGCCGGGTGCTGAAGCGGCTGGACGGGCCCGTCGATGACACGGTGCCGGCGAACCGGCCGATTACCGTGCGGGACCTGCTCACCTTCACCATGGGCGGCTACGGCGGCATCTTCGAACCGCCGGGAACCTACCCGATCCAGGACGCCCTCGAGGTGCTCTCGCTGAGCCCGCCGGACCCTCCCGGCCCTGATGAGTGGATCCGCCGCCTGGGCACGCTGCCGCTGATCCACCAGCCCGGCGAGAGGTGGATGTACAGCACCGGCGCGGACGTGCTCGGCGTGCTGATCGCCCGCGCCTCCGGCACGCCCTTCGAAACCTTCCTGCGCGAGCGGATCTTCGAGCCGCTCGGCATGACCGGCACCGGCTTCGCCGTGCCCGCTGCCAAGCTCAGCCGGCTGGCCGTCGGCTACTGGCCCGACCCCGCCACCGGAGCCCTGGCCCCCGATCCCCGCCCCCAGGACAGCTGGAGCCACCCGCCGGCCTTCCCCTCCGGAGCCGGGGTCCCGCAGGCCGGGCTGATCTGCACCGCCGATGACTACCTGGCCTTCGCCCAGATGCTGCTGGGCGGTGGCAAGCACCGCGGGCAGCGCATCCTGTCCCGGCCCTCGGTCGAGACCATGACCACCGACCAGCTCACCCCCGCCCAGAAAGCAGTGTCCGGGTACTGGCCCGGCTACTTCGACAACCGCGGCTGGGGATTCGGCGTGACGGTCATCACCAGGCGCGACGACCCCGCCGCCCCGGTTGGCACGTACGGCTGGGATGGCGGCTGGGGCACCATCTGGCGCTCGGACCCCCGAGAGGACATGACCACGATCTTGATGACCCAGGTTGCCTGGACATCCCCCAACCCCCCGAACATCTGCCACGACTTCTGGACCACCGCCTACCAGGCCATCGACGACTGCCCCCCCCCCCCGAACCCTGCTGCCAAAAGATCTTGATCCACAGGTATTAACAAATTACTCTCGGTCAGCTCCTTGATCCGCTCTCCAGTACGGGTCATGCCCGGGTCGTCAGCCATCCCCGATCGTTCCGCCACCGGTCACAGCGGAGATTGTCCCTGGGGCGCTCGTCCTCCGATGAGTTCGGGCGGCCCGAGCGTCGAACCTTCAGGACGTCATGCGTGGCATATCGGGAAGGAGAGGCTCATGCCAGCGGGTGAGCGAATGTTCATGATCAACGGAGCGTCGAGCTGCGTGGAGGTGCAGGGTGGCGCGGACAACCCGACGGTGCTGCTCGTCGGGTCGTCGATGTTGAGCTGGCCCGATGAGCTGTGCGAGCGGCTCGTGGCCGGCGGGCGGCGGGTGATCCGTTACGACGTCCGTGACACCGGCCGCTCGGAGTCGTACCCGCCGGGCGAGCCCGGCTACTCCCTCGCCGACCTCGTTGACGACGCAGTTGGCGTGCTCGACGCGACCTCAACCGGGCGCGCCCACGTCGCCGGGATGTCGACCGGGGGCTGGATCGCCCAGCTGCTGGCCCTCGGCCACCCCGAACGGGTCGCGACGCTCACGCTCGTCGCCAGCCGCCCGAACCCGCCCGGCCCGGTCGATGATGACCTGCCCGGGCATGCCGAGGCGCTCATGGAGGTAATCATGAACACCCCGGAGCCGGACTGGTCAGACGAGCGAGCCGTGGTCGACCGCCTCGTGCTGCAGGCCAGGACGTTCGCCGGGGCGGGCTTGTTCGACGAGGCCTCCGCGCGTGCGCAGGCCGAGGCCGTGGTCGCCCGGACCACCGACGTCAAGTGCGCGATGACCAACATCGGCTTCGCCGACCACGGCCCGCGCTGGCGCGAACGGCTCGGCGAGATCGTCGCGCCGACGCTCGTGCTGCACGGAGAGGACGACCCGTACTTTCCGATCGGCAACGGTGAGGCGCTCGCCGCCGAGATCCCGGACGCTCGTCTCGTCCGGCTCGATCGCACCGGGCACTGGCTCCCGGCCCACGCCGTCCCGGCCGTCGCCGACGAGCTGCTCGCGCACACGGCGGGCTGATCGGGCGACCATCGGTCCACGGCTGGTGCGTACGGGTACCGGCGGATCAGTCGTGGATCTCGTCGTCTGCCATGTCGGGGTCACGCAGTTCGCGGATGCCGCCCTCGCCAAGGTCCGGGAGCAGGAAGCTGTACTTCCCGACCACGTTGAGATGCTCGCGGATGAACGGTGATAGCCGGGCGACGTCCTCCTGGAGCACCGGGTACCCCTGAGCGCGCAGCGCGTCCAGAGCGGCATTGACGTAGCGGGTGTTCCATAGAACGACGCAGTTGAGGATCAGGCCGAGCGCGCCGAGCTGGTCTTCCATGCCCTCGTGGTAGCGCTGGTACAGCTCGCCCTTCTTGCCGTGGAAGATCTTGCCGGCCAGGGCGTGCCGTCCTTCCTGCAGGTTGCGCATGGCCTTGATGTCGCGGCGGTAGGGCTCCTCGGTGGCCAGGGTGCAGATGTGCACCGTCTTGGGGATGCGGCCGTAGGAGGCGATCGCCCCGCCGAGCGCGGTGGGGTGGCCGTCGCGCTGCAGCATCCGGACGACGTCGTAGGCGCGGACCTCGCCGGTGTAGATCGACACGACGACGCGCAGGATGTCATGCCAGTGCGCGCGCACGCGTTTCAGGTCGATCTGGCCGCGGGCGAAGGTGTTCAGCGGACCGTAGTCGGCGTTTTTCTCGATCCGCCAGCCTTTCTGGTCGGGGATGTCGGCGAGCGCGGGCCTGTATCGGACGCCGAGCAGCGTGACGAGGCCGAACACCAGGTCGGAGTACGAGCCCGTATCAGTGATGACGATGTTCGGGCCGCTGCCCGCCGTCCTGGTTGAACAGGACGTCGATCATGTGGAGGGAGTCTCGGACGGTGCCGGCGATGACCCTGGCGCCGGTCCCGGCGGCCTGGTCGTTGATCATGTTGAGCCAGGTCACACCCCGTTTTGGTCCGAAGTACTTGCGGTTCGGGCGGGCGTAGACGCTGGGGACAGGGACGACGAACCGCATCCCGTCGATGGCGGCGACCATGCCGCCGCCGAGTGCCTGGGCGAACGGGATTCCGGCCTGGGCGTCGATCAGCGGCGCGTTGGCCAGCGAGAACGTCTCAGCCGACAGGTAAGCGCGGGATACGTGCGCCAGCCGGTCCGGTTCCAGCGCTGGCACGCCCCTCTTCGCGACGGCGGCGTAGCCGATGTTCAGGGCCTGCGCGGTCAGGCACGCCGCGACGGAGACATGCAGGTCATCGAGCCGGGTCTGGCCACCCGACACGGCCGTGAACGCGGCGGTGAACTCCGGCACCCACGCCATCACTTCCAGGATCACCTCGGGCAGGTCGACCCGCGGCAGCATCGCCGAGACTCGCTTGCGCAGGTCGGCCAGCGACAGCGGCTCGGGGATGGCGGCCAGCTTCGGCAGGTGCAGCCGTCCGTCGTCGTCGACCAGGGTGTCGATCGCGCCATGCGAGATCAGCGTGGCCACGTCCCGCAGTGCCGCGTCCAGGGCGCGTGCCTGCTCGGCGAGCAGCTCGCCGGGATCCTCGCTCAGTTGCAAGTCGGTCAGCGCCGGGCCTTTCATCCGTTTCCAGTCCATGCCGTCGAGCAGCTGCGCGCGGGGGTCCCGCCAGCGGGTCGATGCTTCGGCGTAGATCTCGCGGTGCTTGAGGTGCCGGTGGAACGCGGTCAGGACGCAGAACACGTAGGCGTTGCGGTCGATCCCGCCCGTCTTCGGCAGGACGAGAGACTTCCACGACCCGGTCAGCAGCGACTGGTCAACGTCGGCGACGGAGATCTTCGTCCGCCGGTCTAGCAGCCGCGGCAGGGACCGCGTAGCCGCCAGCACCGCCCCCCCTTCCGGCGTACTGCCGAACGTGATGACCTCGGTGAGGATCTTCAGGAACGGCGTCACTGTGGCGATCCGCTCGGTCAGCCGGGCGCGCAGCTCCGCGTCCTCGCCGGCATCCGGCGGCGGCACCATGTCCGAGACCGCGTCGACCGACTCGCGCAGCTGGCGGCGCGGCACGATCGCCTCGATCGACTCCCACAGATCTTCCAGGGTCAGTACCTCGCCGATCTCGGATACCTCCAACAGCACCTCCACCGCGGCGGCCAGCCTCGCCGAGTGCCGGGCAAGGCCCGGATGCCGTCGTGCCCGATCCTTGTCGACGGCGGTCTCGGCCTTGCCGATCAGCTCAGTAACCATGAGCAGGTCCAGCAGTTCCAGGCAGTCGTCCACCGACCGGGCTTCCAGGTAGGCGACGGTCGCCAGCAGCGTGGCCAGCTTCCGCTGGTTGCCGTGCCGGCGCAGCGCCTGGGCGCGGGCCGACATCCCGTACCTGGCCAGTTCGACTACCCGGCGGTGCGGGACGTGTGCGTCCAGGTCCAGGCGGCCGATCCCGAGGCCGCTGATCTCGCCGGCCCGGTTCAGCGCCCTTTCCAGGTTCCGGCCGCTCGGCTTAGATGGACCCCTGCGCCACCGTTCCAGGTCCGAGTACCTGGTCCCGTCCGGCACGACCACCAGTCTTTCGAGGCTGGCCGCCTGATGCGGGGCGGGCAGCGCCGCCAGCGTCCGGTACAGCTCGTCCGTGGCCTCATCGCGGACGTGTGCCACGAGCCGGGCCAGTGTCGTTACCCCGGGCAGCAGCACCGCGTTCGAGCGGAGCCACTGCACCCCGCCGGCGAAGATGGTCTTCGGTCCCTGGCCGGTATTCCATGCACGCGACCGTGCCCATTGCGTGAACTCTTCCTCAGCCTCAGTGAACTCCCGTAGCCCGTAACCTGCCTTGATCTCATCACGGTGCTCGAATGGGGTGGTCCGCCGTTCGGTGTACCGCTTCACGCACGACGGGTCGGCGATATCCAGTTGTCCCGCCAGCCGGTCCAGCACCACCGCAGGTACGTCGAGCGGGTCGGGCAGGAAAGTCCCGATGAAACGAACTGTGGTCAGTTGCAGGGCAAAGCCCAGGCGCGTGTGATCGCCCCGGCGTTTTGCGACGAGCGCGCGGTCGGCGTCGTCGAGGAAGAACATCCGGTCAAGCTCTTCCCTGGATGGCGGACCCGTGTAGATCCCGTACGCGGCAGCCTCGTCATCTGTCAGGAATTCCACCGGCATGTCCAGGAACCTACGACCGGCCCGCCGGAAACTAGCTGAATGTAACCAAACATGCACCTGCGCGCGTGAACTCCGCCCGGTAGTTCTCGAACGGCCAGTCACGCTAAGGCCGCCCGCGGCGGGTGCGCTGGCGTGACTTTCCGTTCCGTTGCTACGTCAGCCCCGGCTCCTACTCGCACCACTACCGGCGGATGCTCGCCCCGCTGCTGGCCGCGCTGGAGTTCCGCTGCAACAACAGCGCCTACCGGCCGGTGATGGACGCCATCGACCTGCTCGCCCGCTACGCGGGCACCGGCAGCGACCAGAGGCTCTACGCGGCCGGGGAGAAGGTCCCGGTCGACGGGGTTGTGCCGAAGGCGTGGCTGGACGGCGTCGTCGATGACGACGGCCGGGTGGAGCGGATCCCGTACGAGCTGTGCGTGCTGATCGCCTTGCGGGACGCGCTGCGCCGCCGTGAGGTCTACGTCCAGGGCGCGGGCCGGTGGAAGGACCCGGACGAGGACTTGCCGGGCGACTTCGAGGACAACCGCGACGTCCACTACGCCGAGCTGGGCAAGCCCTTGGACGCCGCCGAGTTCACCGGCAGCCTCCGCAAGCGGCTGGACGAGGGGCTCACGCGGCTCGACACCGCCCTGGCCAGGGGCACCAGCGGCGGGGTGCGGATCGTCACCCGGCAGGGCAGCCCCTGGGTGAGCGTCCCGAAGCTGGACAAGCTCCCTGAGCCGCGGAACCTGGGCGCGCTCAAGGCCGAGGTGGAGCGCCGGTGGGGCACCATCGACCTGCTTGACATCCTGAAGGACACCGCGTTCATCACCGGCTTCACCGACTCGTTCACCTCCGTCGCCAGCCGCGAGGTGCTCGACCATGCCACCTTGAACCGCCGCCTGCTGCTGGTGCTGTTCGCGCTCGGCACCAACATGGGCATCCGGCAGATGGCCATCACCGGCGAGCACGGCGTGGGCGAGGCCGAGCTCCGGCACGTCCGCGCCACCTACGTCACCCGCGAGAACCTGCGGGCGGCGATCACCACCGTCGTCAACGCGACCCTGGAGGCCCGCGACCCCGCATGGTGGGGCGAGGCGACCAGCACCGCGTCGGACTCCAAGCGGTTCGCCTCCTGGGACTCCAACTTGATGACCGAGTTCCACGCCCGCTACGGCGGCTACGGCGTGATGATCTACTGGCATGTCGAGCGGGGCCGCCTGTGCGTCTACTCCCAGCTCAAGTCCTGCTCGTCCTCCGAGGTCGCCGCGATGATCGAGGGCCTGCTGCGGCACGGCACCGACGCGGAGATCGAGGCCAACTACACCGACACCCACGGCGCCAGCCTCGTGGGGTTCGCGTTCACCGAGCTGCTCGGCTTCAAGCTCCTGCCCCGGCTGAAGAACATCGGCGCGATCCAGCTCTACGCCCCCGCTGCCGCCCAGGCCGCCTGGCCCGGGCTGGAGAAGATCCTCAAGAAGCGGCCCATCGACTGGGACCTGATCGCCCGCAACTACGACCAGATGGTCAAGTACGCCACCGCGCTGCGGCTGCGGACCGCCGAGACCGGCCAGGTGCTGCGCCGCTTCACCAAGGGCGGCGGCCCCAAGCATCCGGTCTACCTCGCCCTGGAGGAGCTCGGCCGGGCCGTGCGGACCATCTTCGCCTGCGACTACCTCGCCGATGAGCAGCTCCGCCGCGAGATCCACGCCGGCCTGCAGGTCGTGGAGAACTGGAACTCCGCCAACGACAAGATCTTCTACGGCCGCGAGGGCGTCCTGACCGGGGACGACCGCGAGCACGCCGAGGTCTCCATGCTCGCGCTCCACCTCCTGCAGTCGAGCCTGGTCTTCATTAATACCCAGCTCCTTCAGGCGGTCCTGCGTGACCCGGCCTGGGCCGGGAAGCTCACCGAGGAAGACCGGCGGGCACTTTCCCCGCTGTTCTGGTCGCACGTCAACCCCTACGGGCGGTTCCGCCTCGACATGGATACCCGCCTCGACCTCGCCGCCGCCTGACCCATGCCGCGCTCCACAGGGCTCTGACCGGCCCCGATGGCCAGGGCCGGCTGCCGCGCGTCCAGCTAAGGTCCTATTTTTCGGGTTAGGTTGGCGGGCCGGCCGGTTACTCGAACCGGACGCTGGCGGGGGTGGTCATGCGGCCGAGCAGCGGCAGCGTCACGCAGATGGCGGCCAGGGCGATGGCCAGGCCGGCGCCCATCGTCGCCCAGTACGTGCCGTTCAGGCCCGGTACCGGCGTGCCGGGTGGCGCGAGCCGGATCACCGCGAGCACCGACATGCCGTAGGCGATGCCCGCGGCGGCCACCACGGCGGCGGCCAGCGGGAGCACCGCCTCCAGCAACACCACCCGGGACAGCGTGCCCAGCGGTGTCCCGCTGACGCGCAGCAGGGTGAACGGGCGCTTGCGGTCCACCAGGCCGCCGCCGACCGCCACCGCCAGGCTGCAGCCGGCCACCACGATGGTCAGCATTACCGCGAGGTCGAACAGCTTCTGCGCCAGCTCCGCCCGCCCGGACCTGATCGCGACCGCCTCCCCGTAGGTCCGCGGCGGGGTGGCCGCCACGCCGGGCCCAGCTGATACCTGCGGCGGCGCGTGGATGGCCAGGTAGGTGCGGGTCCGTTCCAGCGTGGCGGCGTTGTTCACCCGGACCAGCACCGCCTGCAGCGGCAGCGTGGCCAGGCTGCCGGTGTAGGCCGGGTTGGCGTGGCTGACGAACGGCTGGGTGCTGTTGTGCGGGTTGTCGCTGTAGATCTGGTCTGCGTCGAAGACCTGTACCGCCGCGAGGCCGGGCCCGCACTGGCCGAACACGATGAGCTGGCGCATCACCGAGCAGCTCACCACGCCGATGTAGCTGCCCGGGGGGCCGTTCGGATTGGCGGCCTGCGGCAGCGAGTACAGCGGGTAGACGGTGGTCCCGCCGAGGTTCCGCAGCCCGCTGACCAGGGCGGCCCCGGCCTGCGGGGTGAGTCCCGCTGGCGTGAGCCCCGAGACGCCCGCCGCCGGAAGGGTGGACGGCCCGTTGCTGGCGAACGTGTCGAGCAGCACGTCAGCCAGCGCGGTCGAGCTCGGCGTGGCGAGCACCGAGTCGATGGCCGGCACCAGGGCACCCACGATCGTGCCGAGGAACACCGCGAGCACCAGGCCGCGGACGGCACGGAACTCTGCCTTGGGGTCGTCGGCGAGCCGCCGAGTGGCCAGCAGCGGCGACGCGCCGCTCAGCACTTTCCCGCCCAGTCGGGCCAGCGCCCAGGTGAGCCACGGCCCGGCGATGACCAGGCCGATCAGGGTGACCAGCAGCCCGGGGTAGGTGGCGACGCCGATTCCCCTGGTGCTGGTGGCCAGGGCACCGGCAAGGAACAGCGCGATGCCGGCGGCCAGCGGGGCGAGCCGCCACGGCGACGGCGCCGGCGGGGCCGCCCGCCTCGTCACGCCGAGCGGGGAGATCCGCACCCGGCGCAGCGCCAGCAGCGACGCGGCCGCGGATGCCGCCGGCACCCCCACCAGCAACGCCAGGTATCCCCAGGCGGTGGGGGTGACCGTGGCGGCGAAGTACCGGGTCCCGGTCAGCGTCGCGGCGGCCAGCACGGGCCGGACCGCCAGGAACACGCCGATGCCCACGGCCGTGCCGAGCAGCGCGCTGGCCACCGAATCCACCGAGGCGATCACGCTGATGTCGCCCGGTGTGGCGCCTGTCAGCCGCAGCGCGGCGAAGCGTTCCTCGCGGCGGGCCGCGGACAGCCGGGTGGCGGTGCTGATCAGGATCAGCACCGGGAACAGGATCGCGAGCACGCCGGTGGCGAACGCGTACCGGAAGAACGGGGTAAACACCTCCGGGCCGGGACTGGCGCCGATCGCGGTCACCCACCGGGTGCCGGGCACCTCCGCCAGCGCCGCCGGGTCGTACCCGACATAGACGGCCAGCTCGTCCGGGCCGGTCAGCGCCGCATCGCCGATGGTCCCGGCCAGCGTCCCGGGGAACCGGTCGCCGAGTTGATCGGCCGGGACCGTGCGCAGCAGCTGCGCCAGCGCCGGCGAGGCGTAGTACTGGCCGGGTCCGGGAAGCCGGGCGATGCCCGGCGGCACCGGCGCGCCTGGGCCGAGGGCGGCCACGTCGAGCCGCTCGATGGTGCGGCCCTGGTAGAAGTCCGCGCTGTAGTTCCACGCCTCGCCGCGGGAGGGCAGGGTGCCCGCGCCGCCCGGCAGCGCCGCGCCCTGCGTGCACTCCCAGCATGGCCGGTTGCTGCCGGCCTGGAACGCGTGGAACTCGGCCAGCACGGCCAGCAGCAGGGCCACCCCGGCCGCCACCGACACCGTGATGACCAGTAGCCGGGTCAGCGCCTCCCGGCCGCCGGCCAAGACCAGCCGCAGGCCCAGGCGGATCATGACCGCACCGTTCCCACGTCGGCCGTCACCACGCCGTCGCGGACCATCACCTCGCGGTCGGCGTAGGCGGCGACCCGGGCGTCGTGGGTGACCAGCATCACGGTGACGCCCTGCTCCCGGGCCAGGCCGGTGAGCAGTTTCATCACCTTCTCCCCGGTCAGCGAGTCCAGGGACCCGGTCGGCTCGTCGGCGAACAGCAGCCGCGGTCCGAGCGCCAGCGCCCGCGCGACCGCTACCCGCTGCGCCTCGCCGCCGGACAGCTCCCCGGTGCGCCGGGCGCCCTTGTCGCCCAGGCCCAGCTTGTCCAGCCACTGCGCAGCCTGCCGGTAGGCGGCCTTGCGGTGCTGGCGCTGCAGCAGCAGCGGCAGCGCCACGTTGTCCGCGGCGGTCAATTCCGGCACCAGGTTCCCGAACTGGAACACGAACCCGAACGCGGTCCGGCGAAGCCGGGTCCGTTCTGCCTCATTCAGGGTGTCCAGGCGCCGCCCGTCGTACCAGACCTCGCCGGAGTCCGGCGGGAAGATCCCGGCCAGGCAGTACAGCAGGGTCGACTTGCCGGAACCGCTCGGGCCCATGACGGCCAGGATCTCGCCCTGCGCCACGGCCACGCTGGCCCCGCGCAGGGCCGGGGTCTGCCCGAACGACTTGGCGATGTCGCGGGCCTCGAGCAGGACGCCGTGGCCGGCCGCGGAGGTATTCATAGCTCTCGCACCATTTCCCGCAGTTCGCTGAGCCGGGCGGCGGTCAGGTCGATCCACCGCAGGTCCGCCTCCAGATGGAACAGGCCGTAGTCGGCGAGCATCGTGTCGACCAGGGACCCGGCGTCCTTGAGCCGGGTCAGTTCGCGCATCCGCCTGATGTGCGCGGCGCGCTGGGCGTCCAGGTAGCTGTCAGCAGGGCGGCTGAGCATCAGCGCCAGCGTCACCTTGGCGAACAGCACCGGCTGCAGGTGCGGCTCGGGCTCGTCCGGCGTGGCCAGCCAGCTATCGACATCGGCCATCCCGGCCTCGGTGATCGAGTAGCGCTTGCGATCCGGGCCGTCACCGTGCTCGGGCGGCCCGGCGATCGCCTTGCCGTCGCGGGCCAGCCGGGCCAGGGTCGTGTACACCTGCCCGAACGACAGCGGCTTGCCCCTGGCGAAGTGGGTGTCGTAGGCCCGCTTGAGGTCATACCCGTAGCTGGGCTGGCGCTCCAGCAGGCCGAGCAGGGTCAGCGCAACGCTCACCTGGGTAAGTATACGATCAGCGTATACTATGAGCAAGTAGGCTCGGCGGGGCGCTAAGGCCCCGAGCGGCGCCCTGGTCGTACCTGGCCGGTGATCATCTCGATCGCGATGGCCCATGTCGGCGAGCGCTGGCGGTGTTTCACAGGCGGCCACCTATGAAACAGTCAGCCTGGCAGTGCCCGATCAGGAC
>CAWJGE010000018.1:0-188873 GCA_963842265.1 uncultured Actinomycetota bacterium | reverse complement strand
CCCCGGAGGCGGCAAGAGCGGCCAGAGGGCCAGAGGGAGGGTAATGAGCGAGTACGTGGCAACTGAGTACGAGGCCACGAGGCCGGTTCCCGGCGAGCCGGGCAATGCCGACGGCGCGCCGGCCAAGTCAGCCGCGCAGGCCCGCAGGCAGCCTCTGCGACAGTCACCGGCCTGCGAACGGAAGCGATGATGGCCCGCCCCGCCGGCTCCAGCGGCAAGGACGGCACTGCCGGTGCGCCGGCCGCGCGGTCAGGCCCCGCGCCGCGGACGCTCACTGACATGCCCAGGGCAGGATGGCTCGCCATCTTGAAGCGCTCGATCCGCGAGTTCAAGCACGACGACATCACCGACCGCGCCGCCGCGCTGACCTACTACGGCGTGCTCGCCCTGTTCCCGGCCGTGCTGGTGCTGGTCTCGATCCTCGGGCTGCTCGGCAAGTCCACGACCCAGCAGGTGCTCAGCAACCTCGGCCAGGTCGCCCCCGGCGGGGTGCACACCTTCCTGACGAACGTCGTCACCCAGGTGCAGGGCAAGGCGGGCGCGGCCGGCGTCGCGGGGATCATCGGCATCGTGATCGCCCTGTGGTCCGCTTCGGGCTATGTCGCGGCCTTCATCCGCGCCTCGAACGCCATCTACGACGTCGACGAAGGCCGCCCGGTCTGGAAGACCGGCCCGGTCCGGCTGCTCACCACGCTCGCGCTTGTCATCATGCTCGTGATCGCCGCCGCGATCGTGGTGCTGACCGGGCCCATCGCGAACCAGGTCGGCACGGCCTTCGGCATCGGCCATGCCGCGGTGCTGATCTGGGACATCGCGAAATGGCCGGTGCTGGTGATCATCGTCAGCGTGATGTACTCGCTGCTGTACAAAGCCAGCCCGAACGTCAGGCAGCCCGCCTTCCGGTGGGTCTCGGCTGGCGGCATCCTGGCCGTCATCATCTGGCTGATCGCCTCGGGGCTGTTCGCCGTCTACGTCAGCTTCTCCGGCTCCTATAACAAGACCTACGGATCGCTCGCCACCGTGATCATTTTCCTGGTCTGGTTGTGGATCTCCAACATCGCGATCCTGCTCGGGGCCGAGTTCAACGCCGAGACCCAGCGCGAACGCGCCATCCGCGCCGGGCTGCCCGAAGACGTCGAGCCCTTCGCCGAACTACGCGACACCCGCAAACTCAACGACCCGGAGAAACGCCGGGTCGACCAAGCCCGGCGCACCCGGGACCGGACCATGAACCCGGACCGCTGAAGTACCATCCCGGCTGACCTCGCCGCCTGGAACCTGTTCACCGCGGCCTCCTTCAAGGCCGGCGGGTTTCCCTGGGCACCGTCGGCATTCCGGGAAGGGACCTGCCATCTCGGCGTGACGTTCTACCGGCCGCACGGCGAGAAGTCTGCGATGAGGACGAGCGTCGCTCAGGCCTTCGCGGGAGAACGGTGACGCGTTCGCGCTGCGCGGCAGCCTGTGGGTGCCGAAAACCTATGCCACCAGGCGATATTCGTGGATGACGCCGCCCGCGCGGTCATGCCGCCGGACCTGGAAATGATCCGAGTCGGTGACGCCATCTGGCAGGGGCCGCAGTGGCGCGGCCTGGTCCAGGGCGCGGTGTGGCCGGTGGGAGTTGCAGAAGTCCTCGTACTCCCGCAGCACCATCATCAGGTGGCGCTGGTTCCAGATCAGGGTCCGGTCCAGCAGCTCACGCCGGCAGCTGCCAATCCACCGCTCCATGATCGAATTCATTCGCGGCGCCTGAACGGCGGAGCGGATGACCCGGCTCCCGGCCGCCTGGTACACGGCATCGAACGCCTGCGTGAAGCAGACGTCCCGGTCATGCGGGACGAACTTCGCTCGTGTCCCGGCATCCCCCAGGTCCATGAGCAGGTTCCGGGCCTGCTGGATGACCCAGGACTGGACCGGGTGCTCCGTGGCGCCCAGGACCCGGACGCGCCGGCTGCCGTGCCCGATCACCGCAAGGACGTATACCTTCGTGCCATTGAGCAGGTCAGCGGTGAAGAAGTCCAGCGCCAGGATCCCCTGCGCCTGGGACCGCAGGAACTCCGCCCACCCAGGGCCGTCCCGGCCGGGCGCAGGGTCGATCCCGGCGTCCCTGAGGATCTGCCACACCGTCGACGGCGCCACGATGATGCCGAGCCCGGCAAGCTCACCGTGGATCCGCTGGTTATGCAGAGTTCGGCATAACGACGGTATCCCCATTCGGGGTTCTCGCAAGCTAGCCGGAGAACCAGGGCCTTGATGTTCCGGCGGGTGGCCGGGCGGCCGGCCTTGCCGGGCACGGACCTGGCGGCCCAGCGGCGGCGGACGATGTTGCGGTGCCAGCGCAGGATCGTGTCCGGGGTAACCAGCAGCCGTAGCCCCTGGCGGCGCGCGCTTTGGGTATCACGCTGAGCAGGGTCGTGAGCAGTGCCCGGTCCGCCCAGTTCATCTTCGGGCGGCGCGGCTGATGGCGTTGCAGGACGGCGAGCTGGTGGCGCAGGATCAAGATCTCTGCGGTCTTCCATGCCTCCTTGCGCCGGGACAGCCGCAGCCACGCGGCTAGCCGCGTGATCAGGAGGAAGACGAACCGCAGGCACATGATCGGTGATCATCACGGCCGGACGGCTGGCGGGACAACTCTGCTGGTCAGAGCCGTGGACGAGATTCTCGGCACGCACAGGTCGTGAGCTGATCATCGTGTTCTGAGCCGCGGGGCGTTACGTGGCCGCCGCGCGGGAAGGTGGCCTCGTATGACTGATAAGGCCACGAGTGACCTCTGGTGGAAGAACGCCGTCATCTACTGCGCCGACGTGGCGACCTGGCTGGATTCCGACGGCGATGGGATAGGCGACCTCGCGGGACTGACCAGGCGGCTCGACTACCTGTGGGGGCTCGGCATCAACACCTTGTGGATGATGCCGTTCTACCCGTCCCCGCTGGGCGACGACGGCTACGACATCACCGACTACTACACTATCGACTCCCGCTTCGGCACGCTGGGCGACTTCGTCGAGATGATCCGCACCGCGGACAACCTGGGCATCCGGGTGCTAGTCGACCTGGTGATGAGCCACACCAGCAACCAGCATCCCTGGTTCCAGCGGTCCCGCCACGACCGCGACTCCCGGTACCGGGACTACTACCGGTGGAGCGACACCAAGCAGGCCGAACCCAGCGAGGTGGCGTTCCCCGGCGAGCAGAGGAGCACGTGGACCTACGACGACGTCGCCGGGCAGTGGTACATGCACCGGTACTACGACTTCATGCCCGACCTGAACATCACCGACCCGGACGTCCTGGACGAGATGCACAAGGTCCTCGGCTTCTGGCTGGAACTGGGCATCTCCGGCTTCCGGGTCGACTCGCTGCCGTTCATGATCGAGACGATCGGCACCAGCGCCAAGGACCAGCCGATCACCTACCTGCGCTCGCTGGTCGAGTTCCTCGAGCGGCGCCGCGGCGATGCCATCTTCCTCGGCGAGGCCAACGTCAGCCCGGAGGAACAGCAGCGCTACTTCGCCGTGGACGACGGCGACGGCGTGCAGATGCTGTTCGACTTCCGCACCTGCGCCGCCCAGTGGCTCGCGCACGCCCGCGGCAGCGCCGAACCGCTGATCGACGCGCTGAACAGCCGCCCCCGCCATCCTCCGCAGGCCCAGTTCGCCAACTTCTGCCGGCACCATGACGAGCTGAACCTCGGTTTGCTCAGTGACAGCGAGCGCGAGGAGGTCTTCGCCGCGTTCGCGCCCGAGCCGGAGCACCGGGTCTACGGGCGCGGCATCCGGCGCCGGCTGGCCCCGATGCTCGGCAACGACCAGCAGCGAATCCGGCTGGCCCTCGCCCTGACCATGGCGCTGCCCGGCACGCCGGTCCTGCTGTACGGAGACGAGATCGGAATGGGCGAAGACCTGTCACTGCCCGGACGGCTCGCGGTGCGCAACCCGATGCAGTGGTCGCCTGGGCATGCCGGCGGCTTCTCCGCCGGCGACAAGCTGTACCGGCCGGTCCACGCGGATGGCCCCTACGGCTACCGCGCGGTCAACGTGGCCGACCAGCGTCATGAGCCAGGTTCGCTGTACTCCTGGGTGGCCCAGGCCATCCGGGTGCGCCGCGAGAGCCCGGAACTCGGCTGGGGCGAGTGGCGCATACTCGACGTCGGTGACCCGCGCGTGCTGGCCATCGAGACCCGCTGGCGCGATGACCAGATGACCACCCTGCACAACCTGTCCGCCGAGCCCGCCAAGGTTCACCTGCCCGATGACCTGGGCGAGCCGACCCAGGGAGAAAGGATGCGGCAGGTGCTCGGGGACACCGGCCCGCCCTACATCCCAGGCCAGGAGATCACTCTCGGCCGGTACGGCTTCCGATGGCTGCGGCTGCTCGATTGAAAGCGACTAGGCCTGCGGGGGGCCCGACCACCGGCGAGCCAGGACACCACCTGGCGTTCCGCCGGGGGCGCCAATGCTCCGGCAGACGCACGGCGGAAGACGTAGCCCGCGATCTGCGGACGCGAGTCACATCTTCCTCATCGCCACATGCCGCCGCATGTCCGGCAGCGCCTTGACCATCAGCACCCCAAGCGCGGTTCCGGCGGCTGCCATGGTGATTGCCGTGGCGTATCCGAGTGCCTGCATCATTTCCTCCTGCTCTCGACGGGTCCGCGATAGCGGCCCGCGAGGTTGATGTCCCTGGTCCCGGAGCAGGCAGCGCCCTTGCGCTGCCGGCCGCCCCGGCTTCACCGGTTACTGCCGACGGTACAGGCCCTCATACTTGATCGCCGCCCTCGGCGGCGGCGGGCGGTGAGGTTGTCAGCTTGCGCAGTACCGCTCGCAACAGGGCCGCCATCTCATGCGGATGGATCCCCAGCACTGCGCTGACCCGGATGTACCCCAGGCCGCCGGATAGCACGAGTCCGAGTGCTCCCTGCCCGGAGCGGCGATCCTGCTGCGCCGGCCCGGCGGCCAACTGGCGGAAACGCCGCAAGACCGACTCTGCCAGGCGATATCGCGCATCGTCTTCACCGCGCTCCGGCATCGCGGCCAGCGCGCATTCATTGACGACGGCGTCACAGACGACATGCCCGGCCGGCGCCGGGTCGTCGGGCGAGACCATGACCACGCGTGTCCCCGCGCCAGGTACCGGCGCGGCCTGCCCACTCGCCCAAGCGCGGCGCACAACGCCTCCGCTGCGGAGGGTGCGTCGAACAGAGTTGACCAGCACGCGTTTCAGGGCGTGTTGACCGCTTATCATCATCTGCGGTCTCGCCCTAGTCGTCGAGGGCGCCCGCCGGAAGTTCATGAAATATCTGCGGACGGCGCAGATGAATGCCAGGACACGCCGCGTTTGTAGAACTGTTCGGCATGATCGGGACGATCGCGCGGGGGCTGGTTTTCGCCTTGGTGGGCGTGCTGGTTATCGACGCGGCGGTCACTCACAAGGCGGCCCAGTCCAGTCCGGCGGCATCGACAAGGCACTGCTCACGCTGCGAAACCAGCCGTTCGGCGAGTTCCTGATGATGCTCGTCGCCCTCGGCCTCGTGGTCTTCGGTGTGTACGGGCTGTGCGAGGCCCGCTGGCGGAAGGTCTTAGCACAGCGGGATTACGGACCGGCTCGGGAAGGGAACCTGGCGTGGCTGATGTTGCCACCCCGCTGCCAGGAATGTAACGCGCGGCCATCTCTGCCTCGGCCGCAGTCGGCAGCGCCGGCGGGACCAGGCTGCGCTGCAGCGCTTCCACCGCGACACGATCGGCCTTGGCCGCCCTGGACTGCACCGCCGCCCTGGACTGCACCGCCGCCCTGGACTGCACCGCCGCGGCCCGGTCCGCAGCCAGCTGCAGCAGCTCGACGTCATGGCCGGTGAACTAGCGGGGCAGCAGCGAGCCGACAAGCATGACGCCCGTCACTCTGCCGCCAGCCATGCTCTGGCCCGCTGTCAAGGCCCGCACCGTGACCGGCCCCGCCGATGGCAGGCCGCTGATGCCGACGTGAACCGGGTCGATAACGGCGGCTGCGGCCGGGCTCGCGTCCAGTCACCTGCGCCGCTCTGGATGGCGAGCTGCAGCCTCCGCGTGACCTTAACCCTACGGGCAGTGCGAGCAGATCGCTGTCCAGTACGAGCAGATACCGCGCATGGCCCACATATTCTTCAAGCGCTCGTGATGGCCTACCCGCCGTCGGATCCCCGGATGACCCGCAGGCCGGCATCCGGCATACAGGACCGAGGCAGATACAAGATCATTTCCCCGAACGGGGCGGGCGCGTGCCCTCGTTGATGGTGGTCCCTTTTTCTTGGGTGCTCGCGTTAGACGCCCTGATGCGCGGGTAGCGCACCGGACTCAGCCAATAAAGGGGCAGCCATGATGGAGCCGGTGCTCCATGGCCTGCCCCGACGGCCGGGTGGCTCAAGATCGCTATGGCTGCGGCCTCGGGCTCAATCGGACAGGCCGGGCCGAGCTCCCGCCGGGGCGATCTGGGGTTCGTTAGCATCGAGCCTGATCACTCGCCTGGAGGAGGTTCCATGCCAAAGCGGAACCAAGCGGGTCAGCGGGGGGCTGGTGCGCCCGGACCTGAGCGGCCGGGGTGGCTGTTCCTGGTGGCGGGCGGGCTGATCTACGCGGGAGCGCTGCTCGGGATGTGGATCGTGCTGGCCGGGCAGCCGGACGTGCAGGATCTGGTGGCGGGGTCGGCGTCGGCGGTGCTTGCCGTGGGCGTCGGGTATCTCGTCAGCCAGCGGGGACAGATGGTGCCGAGCGTCCGGGTCGCCGACCTGCGCACGCTCGCGGCCGTGCCGTGGCAGGTGGTGGTCGAAACCGGGCAGGTCTTCGCGCTGGCCGCCCGCAAGGCGTCCGGCCGTCCGGCCGCGCCGGGCGCGCTACGCACCGTGCCGGTGGATGTCGGGACGGACGTGCGCGGATGGCCGGCCGCGCGACGGGAGGCGGTGCTGACCGCGCTGCTGTCCGCGGCTCCGAACACGATCGTGGTGGACATCGACATGGAAGCCGGCACGGCGCTGGTGCACCAGCTGGCCGGCGCCCTGGAGCCCGATGCGCACCCGGCGGTGCCGGGATGAGCTGGTACCTCGCGGCGGCGCTGGTGCTCCAGGTGGCGCTGGTTCCCTGCGCGTGGGTGTGCTGGCGTTTCGACGCGGAGCACCGGGTGGTGGCCCTGGGGCTGGCCGGCACGGTCCAGGCGCTGGCCGTGCTGTGCCTGGCCGTCGGGTATAGCGAGCCCGGGCTGGCGTCGCTGGCCGTGGTGCTGGCCGCGTTGTCCAGCGGAGGCTCGGTGGCCTTCGCGCGATTCCTGGAGCGGTGGCTGTGACGGGCGGGGCGCGGTGACGGTGACCGGGGTCATCTCGGTGGTCCTGCTGGTGGCGGGGCTGGTGATCGTGGTCGGCTCGTGCGCCGGGATGGCGGTGCTGGACGACCCGCTGGACCGGCTGCACCTGACCACCCCGGCCGCGATGCTCGGCTCGACCGGGATCTGCGCCTCGGTCGTGGTGCGCGACGGCCTGTCGGCGTCGGGGCTGGCCGCCATCGGCGTAGCCGTGATCCTGATCGGTGTCAACCCGCTGGCCGGCCACGCCGTGGCCCGCGCCATCGCGATCCGGCGCGGTGCCACCTGGTCGGATCCGCAGGATGAGTCCACGGGCTCTCCCGGGGAGGAGCAGTGAGCGAGGCGGTGATCGCGGTCGCGCTGGTCTGGGTGGCCGCGTCGGGGACGGCCGTGGTCCTGACCAGGGACCCGCTGCGGCAGGCCTTCGTGGCCGGGTTCTTCGGGCTGGGGCTGGCCTTCCTGTACCTGTCGCTGCAGGCCGGGGACGTGGCGCTGTCGCAGATCGTGGTGGGCGCCATCGCGTTGCCGCTGATCGTGCTGCTCAGCCTGGCCAAGGTGCGGAAGGGCCGGGAATGAGCCGCCGCGCGCGCCTGGCGCTCTTCGCGGCGGCCGCGGCCGCGCTGGCCGTGACCCTGGGCGCCGGCCTGGCCGGCCTGCCGTCGTTCGGCAGCCAGATCACCTCCTACGCCCGGATGCTCAACGGACTGGCCCCGCGGCAGCGGCACGTCACCGACGTGGTGTCGGCCATCAGCTTCGACTACCGCGGCATCGACACCCTGTTCGAGGAGTTCATCCTGCTCGGCGCGGTGGCCGGGATCTCGGTGCTGCTGCGGCCGCTCAGCGACGAGACCCGCCAGCTTCCCGAGGACAAGGCGCCGGACCGGACGATCCCGCCGCCGAGCCCGGCGGTATGGCTGCTGGCGGTGTTCCTCAGCTCGCTGCTCGTGCTGACCGGCATCGAGACGGTCACGCACGGCCAGCTCACGCCGGGCGGCGGGTTCCAGGGCGGGGTAATCCTGGCCAGCGCGCTCTACGTCGTCTACCTGGGCACCAACTACGTGACGGTCGAGCGGTTCCAGCCGGCCCCGCTGCTGGAGGCCTACGACGGGGTGGGCGCCTTCGGGTACGTGTTCATCGGGCTGCTCGGCCTGCTGGCCGGCGCCGGCTTCCTCAGCAACGTCGTCGGCCTGGGCGTCACCGGGAACCTGATCTCGGGCGGCACTATCCCGCTGCTGAACCTGGTCGTCGGCGTGGAGGTGGCGGGCGGTTTCGCGATCCTGGCGTCGGAGTTCCTGGATCAGACGGCGGTCATCCGGACGAGGCGACGATGAGCGTCCTGGCCTACGGCGTCGTCGCCTGGCTCTTCCTCGTCGGCGTCTACGGCGTCGTGACCAGCCGAAACCTCATTCACCTGGTGGTCTGCCTGTCGGTTGCGCAGTCCGCCACCGATATCTTGCTGCTGGAGATCGGGTACCGCACCGGCGGCCACGCCCCGGTGTTCGTCGGCCTGCCCGCCCATCCGGGACCGGCCGTCGACGCGGTCATGCAGGCGCTGGCGCTCACCGATGTGGTGGTGGGAGCCGCGGTCACCGCCCTGCTGCTCGCGCTGGCCGTGCAGGTGCACAAGCGGGCCGGGACGCTGGATCCCGACGCGCTCCGGGCGACCAGGGACTGACCGGCGTGGACCTCGTCGCGTCGACCTCGGCCGTCATTCCCGCGTCGGTCGTGGTTCCGCTGGGCGGTGCGGCCCTGCTGGCCGGGTTCAGCTGGCTGCTGCCCCGGTGGGCCAGGGACCTGATCGCCATCGCGGTCGCGCTCGCCACCACCACCTTGACCCTGATCCTGATGGCCGCCAGCGCAGGCCACCCGATGATCTACTGGTTCTCCGGCTGGCGTCCTGCCGGAGGCATGGCCATCGGGGTCGACTACGCGGTCGGTCCGCTCGGGGCGGGCATGGCGTCCCTGGCGGGGGTGCTGGCCAGCGCCGCCCTGGTCTACTGCTGGCGGTACTTCGACAGCGCCCGCGGCCGCCACCACGCCCTGGTCCTGATCTTCCTGGCCGCCAGCGTCGACTTCTGCCTGACCGGGGACCTGTTCAACCTGTTCGTCGCGTTCGAACTGGTCGCCGTGACCGCCTTCGCGCTCACCGGCTACAACGCCGGGCACCCCGCGCCGCTGCAGGGAGCGATCAACTTCGCGGTCACCAACAGCCTCGGGGGCATGTCCGTCCTGATGGGCGTGGGGTTCCTGTACGCGCGCACCGGCTCGCTGAACCTGGCCCAGATCGGCCAGGCCCTGACCGGACGGCACGCCGACGGGCTGATCGTGGTGGCGTTCGCGCTGCTGACCGGCGGTTTCCTGGTCAAGGCCGCGGTCGTCCCCTTCCACTTCTGGCTGCCCGACGCCTACGGCTCGGCGCCGATCCCGGTGTGCGTGCTGTTCGCCGGGGTGATGAGCGAGCTCGGGCTGTTCGCCGTGATCCGGGTGTGGGACACCGTCTTCTCCGGCCTGTCCGGCGGGTCCGGGCCGCGGATGCGGGCGGTGCTGCTCGGGTTCGGGATCCTCACCGCGATGGTCGGGGCGGTCATGGCACTGGCCCAGATCCACCTCAAACGGATGCTGGCCTTTGTCACCATGAGCCACCTGGGCATCTACCTGATCGGGGTCGGCCTGCTTACCCCGCTGGGCCTAGCCGGCGCGTCGCTGCTGGTGATCGGCGACGGCCTGGCCAAGTCCGCGCTGTTCCTCGGCGTCGGCGTCTTGCAGCATCAGCGGGGCAGCGTCAGCGAGATCAAGCTGCGCGGCGGCGGCCGCGGGCTGGCAGTCACCGGCGTCACGATCATGCTAGGCGCGCTGGTCCTGGCCGACCTGCCCCCCTATGTGTCCTCGGTCGGGCACGCGCTGCTGGTGACGGCGGCGGACCAGGCTGGCCTGCCGTGGCTGGAAATCGTGATCGCGGTCTGCGTCATTTTGTCCAGCGGAGCCGTGCTGCGGGCCGCCGGACGGATCTGGCTGGGCTGGGGGGATAGAGAGAGCTCGGGACCGGACACTGGTACCGCGGACGACCCCGGGGAGGAGGCCGAGGATCGATCCGATACTGCCGACGCAGCAGGGAAGCTTGGGGCGGATGGGACAACTGGGGCGGATAGGGGTCAGGACGGACGGGAGCGGTCAGGGCGGCTGAGGCGCGTGCCGCTGACCATGGTGCTGCCGCCGCTGGCGCTGCTCGCGATCGGGCTCGGGCTCGGGCTGACGTCCGGCATAGAGGAACATGCCGCGGCGGCCGCGGCGGCCTTCTCAGACCGGGCAGCCTATGCGGCGGCGGTGCTACGTACCCACGGCGGGCCTGTTCCCACGGGGGGCAGGGTCGTCGTCCCGGCATCCCCGGCGGCGTCCGCGGGCGGTGTGCTCACTGACCTGGGTCAGGTGCTGGCCGCGCTCTGCGTGGCGGCCATCGCCCTGGACCGGCGGGCCGCAGCGCTCCGCCGGGCGCTGGCCGCCGGCACCGGATGGCTGCGCCGCCTGCACAGCGGCCTGGTCGGTGATCAGGTCGCCTGGCTGGCGGCCGGCCTGGCGCTGCTCGCCGCCCTCAGCGAGGCGGCGCTGCACTGACCGGGTACCCATAAGTACGGGGTTAACCGTAGCGGGGGCGGGCGCCACGTCTCGTTCGGGAGACAGGACGGCGAGAGGCGGTGCGGTCTGCTGTCACCGTCTTGGAACCACGAAGGTTCAGAACGAAGGGCTATTGAGGTAGCCCTCGACCGCCGACCCGACCGCGTCAGCCACCTTCCACAACCAGCGTCCTACCTTGCCCTCCGCTGCCGGCCGCCCAGTGGTGACCCGATCCGGCCGGCCGCCCTCGGCGTCCTGCCAGGCTCATTGAGCGCAGCGGGGCGCGGTCAGCGGCGGCGCAGCATCAAGATGACCAGGACGATGATTACAATCAGAACAACAGTTCCAATGCCGATATACATTGTCTTCCTTCCTTGGGGTGACGCCTGCTCGTGCAGGTGTCTTCGGGTGCGACTGCCCAGCCCAGTCCGGATTAACCAGAAGCCTGCGGCACGTGCCACCCCGACGATCCCGCTCGCTGGGACGACCAGCTGGGCACATGGACCTCCCACGCCGAGGCCGGCGGCTGGGCTCAGGCTGGGGCGAAACGGAGCCTGAGCCCGGCCTTGCCCAGCACCGCGCGGAACCATAGTGCGGACGCGCCGGTTCCGGCGGGCACACGATGGGCAAGATTCCGTCGAAGCACAGCTGCACGTTGCGCTGGCCGTGCCGGTAGATGGTCGGTGTCGGCGGTGCGGCGGTTGGGGCCTGGATGCAGGATCACCGCCGTGTAACTGGCCTGGTGGCTTGCCCATGGCAGCATATTGCGGCCACCGCGGATACCGAACTACTGCGCGCCTGCCTGCGCTGCCGGGGACCCGGGCATCGGGCCGCGCGAGCGGCCCGGCTCGTGGCTGGACAGGGTCGCGCGGGCGAGTGCGGTGATGAACGCGGGCGTGGATGCGGCGCTGGTGAACAGGGCTCGCTGGCGGTCGGCTCCGGTCCCCCGCTGGTCGAGCCGGCGCAGCAGCCTGGTGATCGTCTCGGTGTCGCCGTGGTCGCTGAGCGCGGGATAGACATGATCGAGCAGGCGGGAGCGGAGCGCCGTCGCGTCGGCGGGCTGCCCGGTGACCGGGTCGGCTCCTGCCCCGGCGAGCCCGTGCCGCGCCGCGGCGGCCAGGGCCGCGGCGACCTGCCGGGCCGGCGCGGCTGCCGCCGGCGTCCCGCGGCGGGCCTCGGCCAGGGCGGTGGCGACCAGGGCGCGGGTCAGCCCCGCCAGCAGCACCGCGGTGCCGGTGTCGAGGCAGACGTCGGCGACCCGGACCTCCACGGTGGGGTAGCGCGGGGACAGCCGGGCCAGGAAGTAGACGCTCCGCTCGTCCAGCGCCGCGCCCCTGCCCGATGAGGCGGCGCACCGCCGTGTCGTAGGCGGCGGCGTCCGGCCACGCCGCGGGCGGGGTCGCGGTCGGCCAGCGTGACTGGATCGCATACCGCCAGCTGGCCCATCCGGTATCGCGCCCGCCGGCGATCGGGGAGTTGGCGGTGACGGCGAGCAGCGGCGCGAGCCAGGGCCGCAGCCGCGCCAGCACCTGGACGCCCGCCTCCCGGGAGGGGACCCCGACGTGCACGTGGCAGCCGCAGGTGCCGGCCTCGGCCACCACCGGTCCGTACCGGCGGGCCAGCTCCTGGTAGCGGGGCTGGCCTGTCACGGCGGCCAGCCCGGGCGTGCGGTATGGCGCGACCCCGGAGGCCACCAGGCGGCAGCCCAGCCGACGCCGCGGCGGCCGCGGCCAGCCGCCGCAGCCGGATCAGCTCGCGGCCGAGGTCGTCCAGGCCGGTGCACACCCTGGTTCCGGTCTCCACCTGGAACCGCATCAGCTCCTGCTGCACGCCCGGCTCCCCGCCGAGCATCTGCAGCAGCTCGGGGGCGGCCAGCACGGTGGCGCCGGTGGACGGGTCCAGGAGCACGAATTCCTCCTCGACCCCCAGCGTGATCGCGCCGGCCGCGCGCACCGCCCCCGGCGCGCCGCCGGGCACCGTCGCGCCCCGTCCCGCCCCGCCCGATCCGGGCATCACCACGACCTGCTGTTCCGGGAGCGGGCGTAGCGGCAGCCATGGGCCCAGCGCGCTGGCCAGGCCGGCGGCTGCGTGGGCTGCGGGGATCAGCGGCCACAGCAGCGCGGCCACCGTGAGGGAGGCTGCCGCCTGCACGGCCACCGCCTCGGCGCAGGCCAGCGTGAGGACCTGCCCGGCGGCCTTCCGGGTTGCCTCCAGCGGCTGCCCGGCCGGGAGCCGCAGGGCCTGGGCCATTGCCTCGTCCTTTCTGTCGCTGAGGACACCCGAAGCCCCGGCTACTTCGCCTCCGGTGACACGTTCCTTACCGGCCCGTTCCCTTCTTGGCCGCGATGGCCTGCTCCACTGTCTCGTGGATGCCGAAGACCTTCGTCAGCCCGGTGACCCGGAAGATCTTCAGGATCCGCTCCTGCGTGCAGACCAGATCCAGCGACCCGTCGTGCGCCCGCACCCGCTTCAGGCCCCCGACCAGCACCCCCAGGCCGGTGGAGTCAAGGAACTCCACCTTCTCCAGGTTGACAATGAGCTGGCAGGTGTTCTTGCCGGCCAGATCGATGAGCAGCTCACGCAGCCGCGGCGCCGTATAGATATCGATCTCGCCCCCGACGTCGACGACCTCGATGCCGTCCTTGCTGTAGTGACCCAGCTTCAGATCCACAAATCCTCCAGCGCCATGCACAGCCTCATCTCAACGTCCAGCCCGGCGAACGGGCCGGACGCAGCCACAACCGGGACGTGATCCCCTGCCGCATCCAGCCACGCTCCGTCATCCTGTCTATACGAAATCATGCCTCTCGGGCATCCCCACCGGGGGGCACACCGAAAACCCGCGCCGGCGATCACGCCGGCCACCCCAGCCGGGGTCCCGGGCCCGGCCGCGGCGACAAGAACGCCGCCGCCGTGCTCACCGCGCGTGATGACCTGGCCCGCGAGAACCCCGGCTGGGGCGCCCACTGGCCACGGCGGTCCTGTAGTCCACGCCGTGCGCGGCAGGGATCCGGGCCACGCTCAGGCGCTCCCGGCACGCTCACGGGGCGGGCAGCGTGATGCCAGGGAGCTTGATGCCCTCTCGGGCAGTGCATGCGCCGGAACGACGCGCCCGGGTCCGCCGTCTGCACCGGGGACGTGCGTATGCCCGTCAGGGAATGACGGCGTCGATCGTTTTTTTCAGCGCGCTGGGCTGGGCCGGCGACCTGGGCGCTTTGTCCCGGGCCTGCTCGAGCTTGGCCCCGAGTTCCTGCAGCTGTTTACGGCCGAGGCCGGCCCGCACTTTGGGGAACCAGTCCTGCTCTTCCTCCTCGATGTGATGCGTGACGTTCTCGATCAGCACCGAGGCCTTGGCATCGAAACGCTCAGCCCCGGCCGGCATGCCGGCCAGCTCCATGCACAAGACGTCGGCCACGTGATGTTCTTCGTAGGACTCCAGTACGTCCTCCTTGAGCTCTGGAAGCAGCGCGCAGACCTCGGGATACATCACCTCATTCTCGATGTAGGTGTGCACCGTGAGCAGTTCGATGATCTGCCCGACGATCTTGGATTTCTTCTTGACCGCCTTGTCACCGGCGGCTTGGAACTTGCGGAACAGGCTGCGGATTTCCTTGTGATCGGCCTTCAGCACCACGATGGCATCAGATGACATGCTGCTCCCCCTGGTTCGTTTGGGCATCCGGCGGCTACCCGCCAGCCCCGCCACCAAACCCCGCAGGCAGGCCCATGCCGGGGCTCTCATCAGTTGCTGGCCTGAGGACGCTGAATGCCGGCGATGTGGCCCTGGGTGCTTCTGACCTGGGAGAACTGGTGATGCCGGGGACTGCTTCCAGGGTGGCGGGCCGGCAGCTACCCAGTAGGTTGGCGTGCCGGGCGAGGCTGCCCTTGGTCAGGGCGGTCCGGCGCATCACAGGGCCGGCGTGATGGACGGTCGTGTCTGCGCGGGAGCGACATGGGATGGCGTCCCGGACCCCGGCCGGCCATGAGGGATACCGGCAGGTCGGCGACGGCGACCGCGTGACCGGTCTGCTCGCCTGCATCAGCCCCGGTAATCGCTGCCGGGACGGGCGGCAGCGACCGTGGTGCTGCCCGGCCTGCTGGCCCCGGACGTAGCATCGGGCCAGGGCCTCCAGCCGGTGAAGGGAAGTGGGCCGGGATGAGCATCAGCCGCCGTATCGCCACCCTGTTCCGGGTGAAGGCGGATAAGGCGCTGGACCGCGCCGAGGATCCCCGCGAGGTGCTCGATTACTCCTACGAGCAGCAGCTTGAGATGGTGGTGAAGGTGCGCCGCGGGGTTGCGGACGTGGCGACCAGCCGCAAGCGCGTCGAGCTGCAGCTCACCCAGCTGCAGCTGTCGGCCGGCAAGCTGCAGGGCCAGGCGCAGAAGGCGCTCGGCGCGGGGCGCGAGGATCTCGCTCGTGCGGCGCTGATCCGCCGGGCAGCGGTAATCTCCCAGATCAGCGACCTGCAGGGCCAGCAGGCGTCCCTGCAGGCGGAGGAGGACAAACTCACCCTCGCCGCGCAGCGGCTGGAGGCGAAGGTGGCTGCGTTCCGGACCCGCAAGGAATCCATCAAGGCCGCCTACACCGCCGCCGAGGCACAGACCCGCATCGGGGAGGCCGTCAGCGGGATCTCCGAGGAGATGGGCGACATCGGCATGGCCATGCAGCGCGCTCAGGACAAGACCGAGCAGATGCAGGCCCGGGCGGGCGCGCTGGATGAGCTGCTGGCCTCCGGCGCCCTGCAGGACGCTACCCTGCCCGGCGGACGCGATGACGTCCAGTCTCAGCTGGATGCCCTGACCGCAGGCCACGACGCGGACGGCGAGCTGGCCGGATGAAGGCGCAGCTGCCTGCACCCGCCGCCCCGCCGGCACTGGAAGGACCCGGGACGGCATCCTCCGGTCCGCCGGCATCACCGCCAGGGCAGCAGGCCACCTCGTAAGCGTGCGGATCCCCGGTCAGAGCCGGCGGCGATCTCGACGCCGCGGCATGTACCGAAACCCGCACGCCCGGGAGTGGGCCCGCGTCATGGCCGTCAGCGTGCGCTCCCACTTCCTGGGCTGCAAGCACGGGCTACGACGGGCCCGTCCCGGTCCTGTACGGTGCCGACGATATCTTCGCCGACGGCACCGAGATCGTCAGACGCCGGTTTCCTCTCACGTCCACTGGCTTCAGAACCCGTCAGGCCACGCCGACGCGCTCGGCGGATTCTATGCACGCCTCCCCGGCTCTCGATAGCCGCCGGTACCGGCCACCGGCCTTCCGCGCAGATTGACCCGCTCTGTGCGCCACTGTTGCCCTGCGCCGAAGGGGGGACCGCCGTGCAGAATAAGGTGGTTCGCGTGCATGGATTGGTAACTACCGGTGGGCACCAGCTGAAAACCCCTGTCCGCGTGGCCGGAGTGGCCGGCCAGGCGGAGCCTGGCGTGACTAACGGACTGGCGCTGGCGAGGCAGGCGGCGACAGCATAGGTGGCGTGCCGGTCGAGGCTGCCCGGCCGCACCGCATGGTGGCAAGCAGTCGGCGTCGGAGGGGCCTTAATGGCCCTTCCCTCCGGGGCATGCCGCGGCGCTCGCCAGCGTGGTGACCGCAGCACGATCATGGTCCCATGCCGCTCGATCAGGCCACCCGCACGCTGCAGGACACCGCCGCGCTGCGGAGCATCGGCGCGGTGAGCCCGCAAGCCGTGGTCCAGTGCGCCTGCGATACCCTCATCGCCCTGGCCGCGCAGGCCGTGTCCGGGTCGCTGACCCCGCGTGAGCTGGCCGCCGCGATCCATCAGCACTTCGGGCACAGCATGCCGCTGGCTGAGCGCCTGGCAGCCCTGGACGACGAGTACGACCTCGGCGCATACGCCACCATGACGCGAGAGCAAATCGACCAGGAAGTCATCGCCGAAGCCCGCCGGCTCACGCACGAACAAGCTGACCAGCAGACCGCGCACAACGACCAGTAACCAGCTCGCGAACCCGAGCGGCACCGTTCTGCGAACCGCGCGCAGAGCGGCGACCCGGCGCGCAACGGCTGCGGCCACCGAACGTGACGCAGGCTCAGGAGCCCGGCTTACCTTATCCCTGCCGATTTAGTACGCACCGAAGGTCGGGCAGGCGGTGGACTCCGGGGTTTACCGAACGTCCAGATATGCGCGATCGCCTGATTGCTCCTGTGATCGCGGGCGGCGTGGCACTCAGCGCTGCCCGGATGAGATGAGATGTCGGCGGGTACGCGCGCGGCCTGTCGTTGGTGGCCGTCACCGTGCGTGAGGATGTCTGTTGGGCCGGTCCCGGGAGTTCCGGCGTTGCCCGCGCCGGCGGAGCGCGGGTCTACGAGAAGTACAGCGCGGGTCTACGAGAAGTACATGAAAGGCTCATCAGGGGTCGACGGCGAGTGCATGGGGCCTGACCGGAAACTTCCCCCACCTGGAGGGCAGCAACCAGCCACCCTCGGCAGCGTGACTGCGGGGGCTGCAGATAACCTGGCTAGATTACGGCGGGTAGCGTGACACCTCGCTACGTGTCGGGTGACGGGGAGGTTACGCTGCGCTGGCCGGTTCAGGCCGCGTGGTCGTCGGCGAGGATGACTTTCTTGCCGGGGTTGAGGCGCTCGATCTCGCGGATCCTGGCCTGGGTCTGGCGGGCGGGGCTGCGGGGGGTGTAGTAGTCCGGGCCGAGTTCTTGGTACCGGGCGGAGGGGTCGCAGATCAGGATCCAGGCGATCTCGCAGATGACGCGGGCGACCGCGACGATGGCTTTCTGCTTGCCGCGCTTGCGGGCGATCCGCCGGTACATCGCGCCGAGCCGGGTGTCGGTTTTCGCCGCGGTCATGACGGCCTGGCCGAGCGCGCCGCGGATGTACCGGTTGCCCTTGCCGGTGCGGCCGGGCCGGGCGGTCTCCCCGGACTGCCTGCTGCGCGGGGTCAGCCGGGCCCACCCGGCGGCGTGCCCGGGGGTGGGGAACTGGGAGGGGTCGGTGCCGAGCTCGGCGATGATGGCCCGTCCGTTGACGGCGCCGATCCCGGTGACCTCATCCAGCCGGTCAGCGAGCCCGAGCAGGAGGATGCCCAGGTCGTCGCAGTCGGGGGCGTGGCCGCCGCCGATCAGGCCGCAGCCGGAGCAGGCCGGGGCGGTGCCCGGGACGGCCGCGAGCTGCTGTCCGATCTGCTCGTCCAGGGCGGTGATCTCGGCGTTGATCGCGTCGATCAGCCGCAGGTGCAGCGCGATCTCGGTGGCGTGGATGTCACGGAACCGGCCGGTCAGCGCCTCCTCCAGCTCCTTCCGGGTGGCCTTCAGCCGCGGGTCCCCCAGCGCGGCCAGCGCCGCCGGGCTGCGCTCTCCCGCGACCAGCGCGTCGAGGAACCGGCGGCCGCTGACACCGAACAGGTCCGAGATCACCACCGAGATCTTCAGCAGCGCGTCTTCGAGGATCTTCTCCACCCGGGCCTGGTGCCGGGCCTGGTCCTGGGCCAGCCGGGACCGGGTGCGGGTCAGCGCCCGCAGGTCCCGGACCGCCTGCGGCGGGACGAACGACCGCCGCAGCATGCCCCGCTCGTTCAGCTTGCAGTGCCACACGCAGTCGGCCGTGTCGCTCTTGCCCCGCCCCGGCAGGTGCTTGACGTCGCGGGCGTTGACCAGCCACACCTCCAGCCCGGCCGCCTCGGCCAGGTAGTGCCAGATGCGCCAGTAGTCGGACGTGGATTCCAGTACGAGCCGCTGGATGCCCTCGGCGCGCAGGTGGTCCATCAGCGCGGTCACCTGCCCGCAGGTGGCCCCTACCTGCCACACCTTCTGCCGCCGGCGGTCCGGCCGGGACCCCGGCACCCGGGTGCACACCATCCCGGACCCCTTCGCCACGTCGATCGCGGCCGCGTACGCCACGACCTGCGTGAGCTCCTCGGCCACCTCCGCGCCGTCACCGCCGTGCCCAGGCACCCCGGCGCCGTCCGCCTTGTCTTTCCTCGCGGCCATCGCCGCCTCGCTTTCCTCGTGAACCGGTCAGGACGAGGCTGCCCGGGGGACGGCGCGGGGAAAGCCGAATCTGATCGGCGTGCTTGAAAGCGACAGTACTCCAGCCCGCAAGATCGCCCCCACCGCCAGACTGCTATCCGGGCGCGAAGCGCCAAGGACCATACGGCGTCACGGGCAGCACACGGCCATCATCCACGCCGGACGGCCGCGCCCGCCGCCGTTCACCGCGATCACCCCCGGATCCCCGCAAGCCCCGGCTGGACAGCCCGGCTGCCATCGGGCACCCTGGAACCGGTCACGGCGCCGGCCGGCGCACGGGCAGCACACCTGTCGCCACCAACGCCGGCCCGTGACCACCCGCACCCGCCCCGCCGCCCAAGTTTCGCGGGAACCCCACGCCGCCAAGACCCATCGACTGCTATGCCGGTTGTGTGCCTGAGCATCCCAAGTGCGCGGGAAGATATGGCTGGGGGGTCCCCGTGCTGTCGTTCCCGGTACCGGTGAATCCGGCGCCGAGGTGCTTCTGCCTGCGGGTTTTGGGGAGCTGTACGGGCCTGTACGTGGCTGTCCGTGGGATCGGCGGTGGAGGGCCGACGCGCACGTACATATGGCGGACAGCGTCGCCGGGACAAACATCATTGAGTGGTGTTTATGCAGGTCAGAGGGTATGTGGAGGTGCAGGCAGGAGCGGTCTGTAAAACCGTCGGCTCAGCCTACGTTGGTTCGAACCCAACACCTGCCACCAGTTTCCGCAGGTCAGAGCCGGTGACGCAGGATTGCGTCACCGGCTTTTCGCGTGGAAGGGAGCGGTTACACGGACCGTCGGCTGTGTCCCGTGGGCTATGCGTGGGCCGGATCCTCCTGGCCGATGATATCGGCTGGGACCGATTCATATGCCATCTGGGCTGCGGAAACTCTGATAAGAGCTGGTGTCTGCACCTGATGGCGCGGGTCTGCTAGTCCTGGCGGGCGTGGGCTATGCGCGGGACCAGGGACCGGTTCACGGACACGTAGCGGACAGGGTCTGGGGTGGAGCCGACGGTGCGCAGAACCGCTTGCTTTCACGCACTGTGATGTCGGCCGGCTGCTGGCGTCAGCATCGAGAGCGTCTTCGATCTGCTGGCTGACGTGGTCTTGCTGGCTGTCGATGCAGTGCAGGTAGACGTCGTGCAGGACGCGGGCGCTGTTCCCGGCGCGAGCGGCGACCTCGGCGGGCGCGCCGGTGGCGTTCAGCCACAGGGACAAGGCGACAGGCCTCAGGTCATAAGGGCGGCGGGCGAGCGCGGTGGCGGCCAGCTCCGGGCCGAGCGCGGCCAGCCGGGCAGCATGCCAGGTCCGGCCGTAGGCCGATTCGCTGAGCATGCCGCTGCGGGTGCCGCGAAATAGCCGCCCGTCCGGCGTAGTCCTGTGATCGCGCAGGTGACGGTGCAGGATGCGGACCAGGACGGGCGGGATGGGGACGACGCGGATGGTGCCGTCGGGGCGGTGCTTGAGACCGCGTGCTTCATGGGGCCCGCCGGTGCTGGTCCAGGCGGTGCCGCTGCAGGGACAGGCGGTGGCGAGGATGATCGTCCCGCGCCCATGTGCCGGGAGGATGAGATCCTCGCGGCGAAGGGCGACGGCTTCTTCCGGGCGCAGCGCTGCGTAGTACAGGCAGCCGAAGAACGCTGCCAGTTCCGGCCGGATGCGGGTGACCTGGGCTAGGATTGCCCGGACCTGCGCCGGGCTGGCGACGGTGGCCGGGTTGACGGCCACGGTAGCTCTGGACGCACGCCACTGGACCCGGCTGATGGGGTTAGCGGGCAACAGCCCGAGCTCGACCGCGTAGCCGAGCGCGCCATGGAACACCGCCCGCTTGCGGGTGACCGTGTTCGCCGCGGCGGGCGAACCGTCCAGCCGCGTGCACAGCCCGTCCAGGGCAGCCCGGATCACCCGAGGGTCGCTGAGCTGGCTGACTGGCAGGGAGGCCCGATCCAGCCAGGCCTGCGTGTCGGCGGTGACCGGATCCGGGATCCGGGAGCGCCGCTGGGGGTTGAAGGCATATCCGTACAAGGCGGCGCGCAGCATGTCGGCCGATGGCCGTCGGCGGGTTTCCCGGGTCAGCAGCGGGGTGACCGTAGCCAGCGCGTCGGCCAGGCTGGCCCGCGAATGCGGCGCCAGGTGCGGCCATTTCATCTGCGCGTACGCCACCGCGTGCTGATACCAGGTCACGGTCACCGTCTCCGGCACGGCCCACGCCGCAGGCTCACCTGTCGCCGGGTCGAACTCCAGGCCCCGGCCGGCCGCGCGGACCAGTTCGGCCCGGTAGCTGTCGGCCAGCGCCCGGGTGATGAAGGACCGGGACTTATCGCGGCCCGCGACCCGCCACCGCACCTCGAACGCGGGACGGCCGGGCCTGCGGCGGATCGCGAAGACCCGCACATCGAACGAACTCATGGAAAGCTCCCCCCTGGAAGTGACAGCAACCTCACGATCCCGGCCCATCACAGGAGCAATTCCGGGCTGCAGGGCGCCTGCTGCCGCTCACTCCAGACACAGGCCGCCTCGCCGGCTGTACCAGGCCAGGCGGGATCCAGTAATCTGCGGCCGATTACGGCTGCCTTCCCGATCCAGCTTCTGAGCATCCTTTTCGTTTTTTTCGTTGAGCGGTATCCTGGTGTAGGGCGGCAGCGAAGGGGCAGTTGACATGAGCACGCGCGCGGCAGGCACAGAGGCGACCACGTACCTCCTGGAGGGACGCCAGCTCGCCGAAGTCGTCGATTTCGTGGCTGAGCTGGCACGGCGCGGGGTGGCCGCGCCGGAGCCGAAGCCTGCGCTCGTTAACGCGGACGGCACCCGGCTGGAGGTGCCCGGCCCAGTGTTCGAGGCGCTTGTCCAGGTGGCAACCGCGATGGCCCGCGGGCAGGGCGTCACGGTCATGCCGCTGAACGCGCTACTGACCACCCAGGAGGCCGCTGACCTGCTCGGCATCTCGCGCCCCACCTTGGTGCGCCTGCTGGCAGACGGCGAGATCTCCTATGAGCAGCGTGGCAGGCACCGCCGGATCCTGCTGGCGGACCTGCTCGCCTATGAGCAGAAGATGCGGCGCGAGCGGCGGGAATCGCTGGACCGGATGGCGCAGGAGGGGCAGGCGGCTGGCCTGTACGAGGCAACGTCCGGCCCGGCGCCCCGGACGAGATGACCGCCGCTGATGGCGACGTTCCCGGCATTCCTGGACACCTGCGCGCTGTTCGGCGCATATCTGTGCGACACGCTGCTGCGGCTGGCGGAGGCGGGCGCGTACCGGCCATTGTGGTCAGCTGGCGTCCTGGAGGAGCTGGAGCGGAACCTGCTGGAACGCGGGCTGCCGGAGGAAGCGGTCACGTACCGGATCAGGGAGATGCGCCGCTCCTTCCCCGACGCCGAAGTCCGGGGTTACCAGACCCTGACCGAGAGCATGACCTGTGATCCGAAAGACAGGCACGTGCTGGCCGCGGCAGTACGCGGTGACGCCGAGGTACTCGTGACCTTCAACACCGGTGACTTCCCGGACACCGCCACGTCAGTCCACGACATCACCGTCGTCCACCCGGACGACTTCCTGGTCGATCAGCTCGACCTGTATCCCGGTGCCACGGTAGCGGCGCTGCGCGCTCAGGCGCGCAGCTACAAGCGGTCGGCGATAGGGTGGTCGGGCCTGGGCGGGTAGAGCTGGCGGCTGCGATGGGGTCGCCGCCCGTTGTAGTGGGCCTCGTACTGGGCCAGGATCGTCCGCAGATGCCGCTGGCCGACGATCAGCATCCGGTCAGTGACCTCGGTCCGGGCGGTGAGCACGAACCTTTCCGAGTAAGCGTTCGCGCGCGGGCTCTGGGGCGGGATCTTCACGGCCTCGATACCGGCATCGGCCAGGGCTGCGTCAAACGACGCGGTGAACTGCCCGGCACGGTCGCGTACCAAGAATCGAAACTCTGCAGCGCGATCACCCAGGTCCATCAGCAGGTTGCGGATCTGCTGCACGGTCCAGGCCCCGTCCGGGTTGGCGGTGATCCCGAGGATGTGTACGTAACGGCTGCCGACCTCCATGACGAACAGGCAGTAGAGCCGCTGCAGGGTCACTGCGCAGTCGACGTGGAAGAAGTCGGTGGCGAGCATCGTCGCGGCTTGCGCGTGCAGGAACTTCCGCCAGGTCGTGTCAGTGTGCCGTTCGGGTGCCGGGGGGATCTTCAGGGCTTTGAGGACCCGGCGGATGGTGGATGCGCTGATCCGGTGGCCGAGCTTGAGCAGCTCGCCTTGGATCCTCTTGTATCCCCAGGCGTTGTTCTCGGTGGCGAGCCGCTCGATGAGGGTGGCGATCTCGGCGCTGACCGGCGGCCGTCCCGTCCGGTTCGGGTAGGTCCACTTCGAGTTGATCAGGCGGCGGTGCCACCGCAGGACGGTGCCAGGGGTGACCAGCCGGTGCGCTCGCAGCCTTGCTGGCAGGAGCCGGATCAGTGCGGTGAGGACCGCGCGGTCGGCCCAGTCCAGGCGAGGCCGGGGATTGGCGCGGCGCAGCACGGCGACCTCGTGCCGCAGCACGAGCAACTCCGCGTTCTTGGCGGCCGATGACCGGCCGAGCAGGACCAGCCAGCCGCAAACCCGGACGAAGATGAGATAGAGCAGGCGCAGGGACACGGATGATCATGATGCCTTACGCCTGGATCCGACCGCCCGCCATTGCCTCATGAGACGAGCTTGCCCGGGGTGTTCGCCGCTGGTGACGTGCGCCGGGGATCGGTCAAACGGGTCGCTTCCGCAGTGGGAGACGGCGCAATCACCATCCCGCTCGTCCACCGCTACCTGCAAGGCATCGGGGCGGCGGAGGCCGTATCTGGGTCATGAGCTCAGGGTGGGTCGAAGATGTGCAGGCGGTGGGCGGTGGCGGCGGCCTCGCCGCGTGAGGCGACGCCGAGCTTGCCGAGGATGTTGGACACGTGCACGCTGGCGGTCTTGGGCGAGATGAACAGCTCGGCCGCGATCTCGCGGTTGCCAAGTCCGGCCGCGACCAGCCGCAGCACCTCCAGCTCACGTCCGGTCAGCCCGAACGGCACGGCCGGGCCAGCTGGGCTGGTTCCGGTGATCTCGACGTGCGCCCGCCGTGCCAGCCTGCTGATCTGTTGCAGCAGCGGGCGGGCGCGGAGCTGGCCGGCGAGTTCGGCCGCTTGCTGCAGCCGGGAGGCCGCTGCATCCCGGTCTCCGGCCGTAGCTGCGGCGCCCGCGGCGCGCAGCAGCGCGTAGGCCAGCGGGTACGGCTGGCCGAGTGATTCCCAGGCCGCGGCGGCGGCATCCCAGGCGGCCCGGTCCGGGTGACCCGCGGCGCGGGAGGCCTCGGCGTCGAAGACCGCGGCGTGAGCCTGCTCGACCGGGCCCGGGCGCGGGATGCCCGCCGCGGCCAGCTCCAGCGCTCGCCGCAGCTCGGCCGGGTCGCCGGCTTCTGGCGGCAGCCGGGCAGGGCCGGCCTCGGCGCAGGCCCGCATCCCGGTGGCCAGCAGCAGCCACAGGTAATGCGGCTCGGCGTCCGGGCGCTGTGAGGAGGCCGCGCGTACGGCGGCCAGGGCCCCGGCGAGGTCGCCGTGAGCCAGCCGGGCCTCTGCCGCCAGCCAGGCGATCAGCAGCGCCAGCTGCGTAACGGCCTGTGCGCCGCCCTGTACGCCGGCGGGGGGTGGGGGCAGCTGCCGCATTATCCCCGCCGCGGTGTCGTGCTCGCCGCGGGCGACGGCGATCCAGCCGCGCAGCAGCAGCAGGTAGGCTCGCCCTTCCGGCGCCGGGTCCAGGCCCAGGGCTTCCTCTATGGTCTCCAGCGCCTCGTCCCAGCGCCCCGCCGATGTCAGCGACCCGGCCAGATTGAGTCCGATCGGCGTCGCCGCAAAGCGCGCGAGGCCAAGCTGCCTGGCCCGGGCGAGACCCTCCCGGCCGGCCTGGATCGCGCGCTCGTGGTCGCCGCGGCCTTCGAGCACGTGGGTAATTCCAGCGCAGGCGCGCATCTCAAGCTGGACGGAGCCGATACGCCTGGCGGTCTCACGCACCCCCAGCAGCGCCGCGATGACGTCGTGGCCCTCCCGGGCGCCGATCTGGGCGAGCGCCATCAGCGCTTCAGCCTGGTACTCCTGGTCGTCGAGCCGCCGGCCCAGGACGGTCAGCTCCTCGGCGGCCCGTTTCGCTTCCTCGTCGCGGCCCCGGAGCCACGAGGCCCTGCTGAGCTGGCCCAGGATCTCGGCGCGCACCCGGTCCGGGCTGCGGGCCAGGCGCAGTGCCGTTTGCAGGTCGTCGACCGGCCCGGGCAGCAGCGCCTGCTGGCGGAGCACGGCGCGCCGCAGCAGCAGTGACGCGCGCCGACCGGGGTCGCCTGCTTCGCCGAGCTCGCCAAGGGCCGCCTCCACCAGCGTCAGGCCACGCTCCGGCTCGCCGGCCCAGCGGGCGGCGTCGGCGGCGAGCTCGGTCACTGCGACGCGCTCGGTCCCGGTGTGCTCCGCGGCTATAGGTACTCGGTCCCACAGCTGCAGGACCTGCTCCAGCATCTGCAACTGCTCGGCGACGGCGAAGCGGTCCGCGGCGCTGGCCGCCGCGGCCCAGGCCGCGTGCAGCGCCCGCTCAGGCTCGTTCGCGCCGCGCCAGTGCAGCGCAAGCCGAACCTGGACCATGCCGTCGACGTCCAGCGCCGGGCCGGCTTCCAGCGCTTCGGCGAACGCCCGTTCGGCCCGGGCGCGCTCGCCGGGCAGCAGGTCCTCCCAGACGGCCTGCCGGATCAGGTCATGCCGGAAGGAGTAGCCGTCGGCGTCTATGACTACTACGTTGGCGTCAACCGCGGGCCGCAGCGCGGCGGCCAGCGCCGTATCATCGAGCCCGATCACCGCGGCCAGCAGCTGGTGGCTGACGCGGAGGCCGCCCGCGGCGGCGGCGCGCAGCACCTGCTGGGTCTGCTCGGGCAGCTCCTTCACCGCGGCCAGCAGCTGATCGCGCAGCGACCACGGCACCTCCGGGCTCACGGTGCCGTCGGCGCTGACCAGCGCCTCGGTAAACAGCGGGTTCCCGCCGCCGCGCTCATATACCGCGTTCGTCACGGCGGGTTCGAGCGGGCGGCCCAAGACGCCCTCCAGCTGCGCCTCGACCTGGCCGCGGGACAGCCTGGGCAGCTCCAGGCGGGTGACCCCGGCCATCCGGCTCAGCTCGGCCAGCAGTGGCCGCAGCGGGTGGGTGCGGTGCAGCTCGGCGGAGCGGAAGGTGACCACCAGTAGCACCGCGGCGTGCCGCAGGTTGCGGACCAGGAAGCTCAGCAGGTCACGGGTGGGGTGATCGGCCCAGTGCACATCCTCCACCACTAGCACCAGCAGCAGCCGGTCAGCCAGCGCCTCCAGCAGGGCCAGTACCAACTCGAATAGCCGGGCGCGGGCCATATCCGGGTCAGCCTCTTGCGGGGGGGCGCCGAATTCCGGCAGCAGCCGGGCCAGCTCGCCGATGTCCCGGCCGCTCAGCAGCTCGGCCACCCCGGCGGTACCCCGCTCCCGGACCAGTTGCCGCAGCGCCGCCGTGAACGGCGCATATGGCAAGCCCGCCGCGGTCAGCTCCACGCACCCCCCGGCCAGCACCAGCGCCCGGCCGTCCAGCCGTGCGGCGAACTCGCCTACCAGCCGCGATTTGCCGCCGCCGGCTTCCGCGCCGACCAGCACCGTGCCCGGCCGGCCGTCGGCCGCATCATCGAACGCCCTGGCCAGGGCCGTCAGCTCAGCCTCACGCCCGGCGAAGACCGGGCTCACCGTGCGGCTGGTCATATCCCCAGGATGCCAGCAAACAGGCATCCATCAAGCGCAGACATGGCGCCTCGGACGGGCCGCTCTTACTACCGGTGCCCGTGAGACTGGACGGGCGGCAGTGCCGGTCCCGGGCGGTCCCAGCCCGGCCGCGCCGGTGCACCTGCCGGCCTGAGCCTGCCCGCACGGCGGCGGCTGCCGCCCCGGCGTTGTCCCTAAGCCCCGGTAAGCACGGCTTACCCGTCACCGGCGTGCCCGCAGCCGCAGATACGGCAGATCTGCCGATGCGCCGGGAACCGTCTTAGCGCGAATCTCGATGGTGTCACGGGCCGAACGGATCGACAAAGGCGCCGGGCCCGTGCCCGTGCCCGGACGGCGGCTTACGCCGGCTCGGTGCAAGGACGTGGCCGCGTGGGGACGCGGCATAACTGGAAGGAACTGTGATGAGCAACACCGTTGACACCGTGACCGGGCCGGCGGCCCGGTTGGCCAGTGGGCTGGCTGGTGCCGGCCGGGCACGGCGCAGGGGGCTGGCGCTGGGCCTGATCCTGCTGGCCCAGCTGCTTGTGGTCATCGACGTGTCGATCGTGACCTTGGCACTCCCGGCGATCCAGCGCGGGCTGGGCTTCTCCCCGGCCGGGCTGCAGTGGGTGCTCAGCGCCTACGCCCTGGCCTTCGGCGGGTTCCTGCTGCTCGGCGGGCGGCTGGCCGACCTGCTGGGCCGCCGGCGGATCCTGATCGCCGGGGCGGGCTTGTTCACGATCGCCTCGCTGGCCTGCGGATTGGCCGGCTCGCCCGGGATGCTGGTGGCCGCCCGCGCCGCCGAGGGGCTGGGCGCGGCGATGATGGCCCCAGCGGCGATGTCACTGATCCTGGCGATCTTCCCGGAAGGCGCGGAGCGTAACAGGGCGCTGGGAGCGCTGGGCGCGGTCAGCGGGACCGGCGGCGCCATCGGCGTGCTGGCCGGCGGGATGCTGACCACCTGGCTGTCCTGGCCGTCGATCTTCTTCGTCAACCTGCCGGTCGGGGCGCTGATCGTGGCCGCGGCCCGGCCGCTGCTGCCGGAAAGCCGCGCCAGCCTGGCCCGCCGACGGTTCGATGTGGCCGGCGCGGTGACCGTCACCGGCGGCCTGTCACTGCTGGTGTACGCGGTGGTCACCGCGGCCAGCCACGGCTGGGCCTCGGCGACCACGATCGGCCTGCTGGCCGGCGCGGCCGCGCTGATCGCCGCGTTCTTCGTGATCGAGGTCCGGTCCGCGGCGCCGCTGCTGCCGCCGGCGTTCTTCCGCAACCGGACCGTGACGGCGGCGAACCTGGCCGGGCTGCTGCTCGGCGGGCTGATGTTCCCGATGTTCGTGTTCTTGTCGCTGTACATGCAGCAGGTGCTGGGCTACTCGGCGATCAAGGCCGGGCTGGCGTTCCTGGTCATCGCCGGCGGGCTCATCGCCTCCTCGGGGCTGGCCCAGGGCCTGGTCACCAGGATGGGGACCAGGCTGGTCCTCACTGCCGGGCTGCTCGGCCTGACGGTCGCCCAGGTGCTGTTCGCCCGCCTGCCTGTGGCCGGCCACTTCACCGGCGACCTGCTGCCCGGCTTCGTGGTCGTGGCTGCCGCACTCGGGCTTGCCTTCGTCGGCGACGTCATCGCCTCAACCGCCGGCGTCAAACCCGCCGACGCGGGCCTGGCCTCCGGGCTGATCAACGCCAGCCAGCAGATCGGCGGTGCCATCGGCCTTGCCGTCGCCACCAGCGTCGCCGCCACCCGCACTGCGGCCCTGCTGCACGCTGGTCACCCGAAGACCGCGGCGCTGGCCGGCGGGTTCCACGACGCGTTCATCCTCACCGGCGCCCTGGCCCTGGCCGCCGCCGCGGCGGCCACCCTGATCCGCCGCACCCACTCATAAACACCCGCGCCGGCGCGCCCTGACGAGCGCGCCGGCGCCATGTCGGAGGAAGAGAACCTCTCATGCCTACCACCGTGGCCCGGCCCGGCCGGGCGGGGGTTACCTCCGTACCCGGCCGGCGCTCACGACTCATCCGGCTCGCCAGCATTGCGTTGCCCGCAGCGCGGCTCGGCACCCCGCCGCTGCGGACCACCGGCAGCCACCAGCGGGAACAGCGACCCGCCAGCTGGCTCGAGCTGTTCTTCGACCTGGTATTCGCCGGAGCGATCGGCCAGCTCACCGGGGCGCTCCAGGACCACCCGGCGCTGGGCACCCTAACCCGTTTCGCCATGCTGTTCACCCCGATCTGGTGGCTGTGGGTGCAGTTCACCTTCTACGCCGACCGGCACGAGTCCGATGATGCGGCGCACCGCGCCGCATTCTTGTCCGCGATGGTGCTGTGCGTGGGCCTGGCCGCCAGCGGGCCGCGCGCGCTGTCCGGCCACGCGACCGCGTTCATTGTCGCGGTCATCCTGCTGCGCGGCCTGCAGCTGCTGCTGTATGCCCGGGCCCGCCGCCACCTGCCCGCTACCAGGGCGCTGTACACCAGGTACCTGATCTTCTTCGGTGCCGCCGGGATCCTGTGGCTGGCCTCGCTTACCGCAGGCAGCATGGCCCGGTATGCCTTGTGGGGAGCGGCCCTGCTCACCGACGCGGCCGGCGCGCTGGAGGTGCTCCCGCCGTCCCGCCCGGTCCCGGTCAACCCCTGGCACCTGGCCGACCGGTTCCAGCTCCTGGTCCTGATCGTCTTGGGCGAGTCCGTGGCCCGGCTGATCAGCGCCGCTGCCATCCGCCCCTGGAGCGTGCCGCTGGCCGTGGTGCTGGCCGCCGCGCTGCTCACCCTGGCCGCCCTGTGGTGGGCCTGGCTGACCACCGCCGACCGCGACGTACTGGGCACCCCGAACGCGATGGCCCGGTTCACCGCCGCCAGCCTGCCCATCGTAGGCAGCATCGCCGCGGCCAGCGCGGGCCTGCACATCGCCATCCTGGCCGCCCACAGCGGCGGCGCGATAGGCGTCGGGCCCAGGTCCGCCCTCTATGGCGGCGTCAGCGTGTACCTGCTCGCCAGCGCCGTCCTCCCCTCAGACAAGCTGACCCGGCAAGCCCGCACGGCGCGGCTGGCCAGCTCTCTCGCGGCGATGGGACTGGTCTTCATGGGCGCCATCGTGCCGCCCGTCTACCTGGTCCCCGCCCTGACCGCCACTCTCGCGCTCGGCCTAGCCGCCGAGGCGCATCCAAAGTGGCTACCAATCCGTGACAAGGTCCAGACATGCCCGCACGTCCCGGAAAGCTGACGGATCCTGCCCTGGCGGCCAGGAAGCCCGGCACGACGCTGCACCACAACCTGCCCGGCAGTCTCTTGATGGTCAGGTCCTCGTCCTGCTCCGGTGCCGCCGGACCGGCGGTGCGGCACCTAGCCCGGCACGGCGATGAGGTAGGCGGGCTTGTGACGGCACCCGCTGCTGAACGCGCGGCCGCGGCACGGTCGTTGCCCGGCCTTACCGACGGCCGGCGGCCAGAACTCGACCTGATGCGCGGGTTGGTGGTGGCCGGGCTGGTCGTCTTCCACTCCGCCGTCGTGTTCGCCGCGGGCACCTCCTGGTTTGTGAACGATCCGCGGCCCAGCCGCGGGTTCACCGTCTTCCTGCTGTGGGGATCATTGTGGGGGATGCCGCTGCTATTCGCGGTCTCAGGGATGAGCGCACGGCACGCCATGCGCACCCGCTCCCCGGCAGTATTCGCCCGCGAGCGCCTGGCCCGGCTGCTGGTCCCGTTCGCGTTCGGCCTGGTGGTGCTGGTCCCGCCGATGTTCTACATCGAACGGCTCGGCCAGCCGGGCTTCCACCAGCCATACTGGCGCTTCTGGCTCAGCTTCGTAAACGTTCCTGCCATCGCCCGGGAGCTGCTGCCGCGCGGGTCGTGGACATCGGACGGCACCAGCTTCGACCCCGCGCACCTGTGGTTCCTGTACGTCCTGCTGCTGTTCACACTCGCGCTGCTGCCGCTATTCACCTACCTCGGCGGCCCACGAGGCAGGCCGCTGACCAGCGCGCTGGCTGGTTTCGCCGAGCGCCATGCTGCCGTCGTGGTGCTGGCCGCCGCGATCCCCATGATGGCGGGCGAGGCGGCGTTCGGACCGGATGTCAACACCGGAGGCTGGGAACGCGCAGTGTATGTATTCCCGTTCTGCTACGGGTTCCTGATCGCCTCCGACCCGCGGTTGGAGAATGCACTGCGGCACTCGCGCTGGCCCGCCCTGGCAGTTGCCTGCGCGGCAACCGGGGCGCTGGTGTCATGGGCGGGCGCCCTGAGCCGATCGAGCGCCGGTGTTGGCGTCGGCGTCCCGCCAGGCTGGAGCGCCGTGCAGGGACTGGCAGGCTGGGCGTGGATCGTGGCCATCATCGGGTTCGCCGGTTCCATCACTACCCGCCGGCGACCCCTGCAGGCCAGGACAGATAGCGTGGCCGCCGCGGCGGCCGAGCCCCGGTGGCGGCATGCCGCCCGGTACGGCAACGAAGCCGTCCTGCCCTTCTACCTGCTGCATGAGCCAGTCATCGTGGCCGCCGCGTGCTTCATCGTCCGCTGGAACGCCCCCGCCCTCCCCGCATACATGGCGCTAGTAGCCGTATCCTTCGCAGCCACCCTCGCCGTCTACGAGCTAGCAGTCCGGCGATTCCGCCCTGCCCGGTTCCTGCTGGGCATGAAACCACGCCGGTCCGCCCGGTGATGACACCATGGCTGGCGTGAACATCCGACGGCTCGCGGCGGTCGACATGTACGGCACCCGGCTTGCGAAGCTGTGCCGTGCCAGAACTCGCGCAGGGTTCTGACCTGGGGCTCTAGGCTCAGCGCTCGTGCTTATCCGTCTTGTCTATCTGCTCATGGTCCGGGTGTTCGGCTGGCTCGCGCTGCTTGCATGGAGAGATGCGTCCAAGGATGCGGAGATCTTGGTGCTCCGGCATGAGGTCGCTATCTTGCGCCGTCAGGTCGCCCGTCCGAAGCCGGAATGGGCCGACCGTGCCGTACTCGCCGCTCTGGTACGGCTGCTGCCCGGTCACCTCCGGTTACACCGGATCGTGACTCCGGGCACCCTCCTGGCCTGGCACCGGCGCCTGGTCAAGAAGAGATGGACCTATCCGAACGCCACGGGTCGGCCGCGCATCCCAGATGAGGTACGCAAGCTCGTGGAGCAACTGGCCCGGCAGAATCCGCGCTGGGGTCACCGCCGCATCCAGGGTGAACTCGTTGGCCTGGGGTACCGGATCGGTGAGGGGACGATCCGCCGGATCCTGGCCGCCGCGGGGCTCGGGCCTGCGCCGCGCCGCTCCTGGGCGACGTGGCGGCAGTTCCTGGCCACTCAGGCGTCCGGCATCCTGGCGTGTGACTTACCTGCACCGGTCCGGTCGCCGCGGGCGAATTCATTCGCGGAACGGTATGCGGGAACCCTATGTCGCGAGTGCCTCGATCACGTGCTGATTCTCAGCGAACATCATCTCCGGAAGGTCCTGGCCGAGTACGAGCGGCAGTTACAACAGCCACCGACCTCACCAGGCACTCCAGCAGAAACCTCCACTACACAAACCTGGCCACGCCGCCGACACCACCGCCCGGATCGAGCGCAGGCAAGCTATTGGCGGCTTGATCAGCGAATACCACCGAGCGGCCTAGCCAGCGCGAAGTGCCAGGTCAGCGACGGTGAACGAGTTTTGGCACGGCACACGCGCGCCAGGGTCAGGGAAGCCGATCCGTTCCCCGGGGTGCCCGCAGCGTCCACGCCGGCCCCGGTGAGCTGGCGGATGGCTCGGTCGACGCCGAACGGCGCCCACATCTTCCGGACCACGCCCGGCGCGCCGCTGGCTGAGGTCGGGCACCGCCCAAGATCGGACGCGACCTCGGCGGCCGCGGATTCCGGCCGGCTCGTGTGCGGCCACATCCACCAGGCCACTCTGACCGGGACCCGCCGACGAGGAAGCCTAGGCGGAAGGCTGCCCTCTTCGCGCCCGTTAGACCGACCGATTCGACCGCGGTTGGGACGGGTTGCGCGGGAAGATCGGCCCATGGCGATTATCGAGGTCAGTGAGGACGGGGTGCGGCGCGTCGCCGGTGACCAGGTGTTCGGGGAGGCCAAGGAGTGGGTGGGCAAAGTGAGCGGGCTGCGGGCCGGCGGTCCGGTGATCTCGGCGACGGTGGACGGCGTTTCGGTCAGCGTGCGGATTCTCCTGGACGGGATCGCTGGGGAGTGCGTATGCCCGGCGGACGGGCTGTGCGCGCACGCGGTCGCCGCCGTGATGGCCTGGGTGCGGACGGGGACGGACGCGGATGAGCCGGACCTCTTCGAGGTGCTGCGGATGCAGGACCCGGACTGGCTGGCCACCCGGCTGGCGGAGCTGGCCGCAACCGACCCCGCGCTCGCCGAGCGGCTGCTGGCTGAGGCCGAGGACGGGGAAGCGCTGGAGGACGTGGCGGGTCTGCGCGCGGAACTGGACGAGGTGTTCGACGAGATGGAGGACGAGGCTTCCAGCCTGGGGCTCTATGACGAGTGGTGCCCGGACGGAGAGGCCCTGGACGAGCTCCTTGACGAGGCAGCGGAGTTCGTGCCCGACGCCCCCGATGCGGTCCGGGAACTCGCCGATGATGCGATCACCCGGACCGAGCGGCTGCTGAACTACGAGCACTGCTACGGCGAGGGGATCACCGAAGCGCTGGAGAAGGCGCAGGACGTGCACCTGGCCGCCTGCGAGGCGGGTATGCCCGACCCGGAGGCGCTTGCCGAGCGCCTGGCGACGGGCGCGCTGGAAAGCGGGTGGGGAGTGTTCCGCGACGGCCCCTCCAAGTACGCCCGCATGCTCGGTGCGGCCGGGCTCGCCCGGTACCGTGAGCTGCTGGCGAACACGCCCGCCAGGAAGTACGGGCAGGATGCGCTGTGGACGTCGCTGCACCGTGCCGAGAAAGCGCGCGCTGCCAACTGAGGATGCGCGGCAGTGGTTACGGACATATAGCGGACTGCGTCCGGGCGGTACAAGCGGAACGTAAAACCGCGGTCAGCCGCATGATCCGGTCGGAAACGGCGGCCCGAACGATCCGGGTCTGGCGTTCGTAGGCGAACGTGAACAGGGCCCTCGGCAACCCGGCCAGAACGGTGATCAGAAGGTGTCAAGCACATCCATCGCTGGCCTCCTTCTCGCCTGGGTCGGTAGCGGCCGGCCAGACGACGACGGCCGTGCGGTCGTCGTGTGAGCCCTGCCGCTGATAGCGGAGACAGTCACCGAAAGCGAACGGGCCGATGGGCCGGGTCCATTGCTCCGACAGCCATGACCGGACGCCAGGAGAGTTGCGCAGATCGTTAGCCAGCCCATCGGTGGCCAGGATCAGCACCTGGGTCTGGGCATGAGCGCGCTGTGGCCGGGAGGCCGCCGGCCCGGGCAGCGATTCGCCGAGAATGTTGATCGGCCCGTCGTCGCTGGTGAACAGCTCGGCCAGCGGACTTTCCCGATCGAGGGCGAAGGCTGACACGTCGCCGACCCGGGCAATGTCGGCCGTCCGGACACCGCCAGTACCCGGCGGCGGAATGACCGCGACGGCGGCCACGAAGGCGCTCTCGGCCGACGGCACCTGGCAGAAGTCCTGCGCCGCCGCGGCGTACTCGGCGCCGCAGCACAGAAGCTCGTCGGCGGCCCGCGGCGCCGATGAGCCCGGCCCGATGGCGGCCTGCGTCACGCCCGTGCAGAAGAACGCGGCGCCGAGCTGTGACAGCGGCCGGGAGCCGAGACCGTCTGCCAGGGCGATGACCAGGTAGCCGTCCCCGGTCGTGGTGAAGTCATAGGCATCCTGGCGGACGCCGCCTGCGGCGGCGTGGCTCGCGCCAATGACCGAGGCGGCCGCTACGTGGACATCACCCGCCTGTACGGCGTCGAGCGTGACGGCCGGAGCCCGGAACCGGGCCGCGGGAGCCAGGCGGGGGACGGGTTGCCTGCGTACCGCACCCACCGTGGGAGCGGCCGTGGACAGATCCCAGGCGGGGGCCCCGGCAGGCTCGGTGGCCGCCGGAGCCGACGGCGCGGCCGCGGTGGGATCCGGCTGAAGGTCCTCGGCTACGGGAACGGTCGCAGGCTCCGGCCGCGCCAGGTCCTGCGCTACCTGGCCGTCAGGCATCGGTGGTCAGCGGCTCGAGCGGGGTGAAGAACTCGGCTGGGGTCTCCAGGTGCAGGCCCTGGGCCTGGCCGGGGTCACGGAAACTCATCGACGTGGTGCGGATGCTCCCTATCAGCGCGTTCATGATCTCGCGGACCTGAAGGACGGGGTCGGTGTCTTTCACCTTGAACGCGAAGCGTGTCGCGACCTCACGGATGTTGTCGTTCTCGGCGTCGCCGAACCCGAAGGCGACGACTTCAGGAGCGAACTTCCACGACCTGTCCCGCAGTGAGGCCAGGGCGGGATGCCAGTCTTCGCGCGCCATGTGGGCTCCGTCGCTCATGAAGAAGACGACAGGACGGTACAAGGGCATGCCCTTGGGCAGCGCGCGCAGGCCGTCCTCGATCGCCTGGCGAGCGGCCCGGAACCCGGCGGCGAAGTTGGTGCCGCCCTCGACCATGATCTCGGGCAGGTCGGCGTAGGCCAGGTCGCATAGCGGCACGACTACCCGCCCCTCGTCGGAGAAGGTGATCACGCAGACCCGGGCGATCTCCCCGACGGTGGGGTTCGAGAGCATCTCGCGCTTTAGGTCCGGCAGGGCGGCGTTCACCGCCTCGATCGGGCCGCCGGACATGGACGCGCTGACGTCCACCAGCATGAACACGGGGAAGATTGTGTACAGTTCTTCGGCGGAATTCATGGTGAGCTCCTTCAGTGCGGGTTTGCGGTGATGACGATGAGAGGGATGAGGGCGATCGCCGCATAGGCGTACAGCGTGTTGCGCCGGACGGTCGCCACCGGGAAGCGGTCAGACAGGTCCCGTAGCTGATACAGGGCGACCCCGATATAGCCGAGGGCGATGACGGGCAAGAACAGGCAGCACAGCAGGCCGCGCAGATGCCACCACGTCCCGCCCTCGATGGCCCGGGCGGCCACGCCGCCGACCTGCGGAACCGGTCGGTAGGTCGGCGGGGGCGGGCAGGCAGGCGGTGTGGGGGGCGGCGGTGTCGGACGCAACGGGATGGCCGGCCGCACCGGGCTGACCGGCTGAGGCCGGACCGGCGCCTGCTGTGGCAGGGCCGGCTGCGGCGGCTGCGATGCGCTCGTCACGGGCAGGAACTGCGACCAGTCGGTCGACGGCAGCGGAGTGAATGCCGGCTTGGCCAGGGCGACCACGCTCAGTTGATCCAGCTTCTGGGTGGCCGCCTCGTCGAACCGGCCGTGGTCGAGAAACACGTTGATGAGACCCTTCACCCACTCCGCGGGCCGCGGCCGGACGGCGGGATCCAGGGGGTCACAGAGCCCGCGTCGCAGCAGCGTGGCGATTCCCGGGTCCAGGTCGGCCGGAATCGACCTGGGCTCCGGCCAGCTTCCGTCGGGCCGTTTCGAATCGAGCTTGCCGGAGGTGAGCAGAAGGCCGCGGTACATGGCCAGCGCGAGGCAGTACCAGTCGCTGTACTTGTCGTGCGCGGGGATCAGGTGATCGATGACCCGCGGATCGGTCCAGCCCATAGCCTGAACGCCCTGATCCGGCGGTGGATCCTGGGGGACCATTCCGTCGCAGTCGATCAAGTACATGATCGGCGCGGGCGTAATAGCCCAGGCCAGGTTCTTGCCGTTGATATCGCCATGGACGAGACCGCGTGAATCAATGAAGTTGAGAATTTCCGCCATCCGGAGCAACAGCGCGACGCGACCCTTCGCCGCGGGCGGGTTCGCGCGGGCCATGACGAGGAACTCCAGGCCGCGGACGCTGTTGTACTCGTTGACGAGCGGCGGCGGAATGGCAGGCAGGATCACTCCCTGCACCACTTCGTTCGCGTCCACGCTGACATCGACTGGCCAGTTGACCGATGACTCCGGCGTCTCCCCCGGCTTGCGCCCGTCGCGGATCAGGACGTCCCGGCCGATGCCGATCAGCTGGTCCAGATGCTGCAGGCTGGGCGCCTTGGCCGACTCGAAGTACTGCTTGTATACCCAGCGCGGATCGGTGGTCCGGTGGATCGATCCCACGCCGCCCTTGCTGACGGGAACCGACTCGACGGTGTACTGGTCATAGCGGCCGCGAACGTCGAACGTGCTCATCGCGACCACTCGTCCCGGGACCCGGGCCCGCAGAAGGGCTGGCTAAGGAAACGGATCAGCATGATTTTCTCCCCTGTCTTCGAAAGATCAGCCGAACGTCCGGCTGGTTACTCTCATTCGTCGCCGAGCGATGAGACCTGCTCGATGTAGCCGTCAACTGGGCACTGCCGTCCGCAGGATGGGCAGCGCAGGATGCGGCGGGATGTGTCGTAGCAGGCCATGGTCGAGCAGCACCCGCACTGCGCGTATTCCATCGCGCCGCAACTCGGACATCCCTTGTAGTCGGGAGCGACGCCGAATGATCCGGAAATACCTGCGGCCTCCTCGGCGTGGAATACCGAACCCGGACGCTGACGCGATATGCCGATCAGCATCCAGCCTTCGCCCCGGGACTCGAACCGGCCGACCTGCGGCTGCCCGGTCACGGCGCAGGGCATGCTGGCCAGCAATGACATTTTCCGCATGGCTGCTCGCTTAACTCCGGCTGCGCCTTAGGGCACAGCGTGACTTACTGTCCTGAAATGGAGATCGATATTGACTACGCTTCCCGATCTCGATCGACATCTTCCCTTGCGGGCTTTGAAGGCAAATACGACCGCCATGGCCGGTACGGTTCATCCGCGACGGAAAAACTTTCTTGACGTTCCGGCAGCGATGAGCCGTGGCTCGCCCAGCTGGCGGAACGATCGCCGGACCGTGGCTGCTGGCCTAACCACGGCGGGAAGGTGCAGCTCTACGCGCTGTTTCACCGGCCGGCACGGCCGAGCTCGCCAGGCCGCCACTACCGTGTCCTGATCCGCGGAAAATTTTCCAGGTTGCGATGAACCGTTCGCTGGATGACTGTCGTACCTTGATTGACTAACAACCAAAGGAAGTGCCGCCCCGGCAACAGCTTCACCGGGCACTGGAGCTAAGCCCGAAACGGCCGACGACATCCGACTCAGGCGCGATCAGGAAACCGACTCTGAAAGGAGACCCTGGTTCGGCGCGCCTGGAAACAGCCCTTAACTATCAGTAGGGAATTAACCTTCGCGAAAAGAGAGAAGCAATGGCTCATTCAACCGCTACCGCTCTTGCCGAGTCTCGCAAGGCAGGACGCGAACTCGCCCACGCCTTTAACCAGGGCGCCCAGCCGCAGGAAGTATCCGTCGGCATCGTTCTCCCGGCGGGAGAGTTCTGCGTTGGCGTAACGGCCGGGTCAGTCCTGGAGTGGGTGGACAGCGAGGGTCAGTACATGAAGAAGGGCGGCGGCTACGTGTTCGGCGGCGGCGGCTTCGGCGTGGCCTTCAACGCGGCCAGACTGACCGCTAACGTCATGGGCAACAGCATCCGCAAGGCGCGTGCAGGCCGCGAGGCCGCCTTCCAGTGGCGGCCGCTGGACCAGGGGCAACTATTCGTCACCAACCGCCGGTTCGCCATTCAGGGGGCGCGTCAGTGGATCGATCTGTGGTACCAGGACATCCGCATGGCCGGCTGCGACGGTCGAGCGATCGAACTGCAGATGAGCGGCAGCCCCAGGACCGCCCTGGAAATCCCCACGCCCGACTACTGGTTCGTCATGTTCAACAAGCTGGCGTACGACCGGATCGTCATGCCTCCTGAAGACCGTAACCAGGCCTGAACAACGTCGAGCCCCGCTGGTGCCGCGCTAGGTCACGGCTCCAGCGGGGCTGAGGTATTGAAAAGGCTGGCTGCTAACCCGCGCGGCCTGGTCACCGGCGGCTTCGAGCTATGTGGGAGATCCTGCATGCCCCGGGCATCGATCCAGCGCCGCGGCGCTCGGGCCCGGGCTAAGCGGACCGGCATCACGCCTCCAGGACGACTCGCAGCGGGCCGTCACAGCACGCTAGCCAGCCCCCTCGCGGAAACAACCAGATTCGTTCCGCTGCTAAGCCGACCCCTGATGGTCTGTAAGGCGCTCACCCTCCTCGGTTGGGTGGAAATAGCCTTGGACCATCTGAATTTATCGTCCAGGCTAACTGGTACTTAAGACATCAGGGCTATCCCCCATGAAGGTAGGGGTTTTCTCTGAATACCTTTCGTCCGAACCCGGAGACTGACCGGTAAGTGTCGCGAAGGGCAGATCAGTCGGATCGAGATGCGAAGGGGGAAACCCATACCCTGGTCCTCTCTCTCGACCAAGCGGAGAACAGCGTCGGCATTGTCCTCGTCACCGGTACGGGCAATCTCATCGTCGGACTTCGCCTTGGGATCGAGCGGGAACCGCTCATCTCGCATCTCGGACGCCGCTTTCCCTATTATCGTGCGGCGACGGCCGCGTGGGGCCGCCACTCCTGGTGTCTGTCCCTTGCAGGCTTGTGACGGGGGTATACGAGGCCTTTACGCGCCGCGGTTCATCAAGCGGTAAGAAAATTTCTGTCCGGACTGGGCCAGCTCCGGACCGCAAACCCGAGACGATGGCCGAGGACTCCCCGGATGTCGGACAGGCTGTGCATACTAGACATAGCCGTCAGGCACGCCGACCCCCAGTCGGCGAAGCCTGATTGACCGAGCCGGTATCGATTCAGAAAAAATCGAGATCGGTGTGAAAAATCGAGATCGGTGTGAACCGTTCGGCCGACAGGGCTCGTAAGAACCTGCTGGGGGGAACTAACGGTGTCGGTAGCCGACGCTGCAGATCGGCTCGTTGCCGAGGAGGCGGACCTTGTTGCCCAGATCGCTGCCGGGGACCTCGGAGCCCCGGTGGCCGAGCTGTACCGGAGGTATGGTCGGCGGCTATACCGCTTCGGAGTGCAGATGCTGGGCGACAACGGCCTCGCCGAGGAGATGGTTCAGGAGACTTTCGTGAGACTGTGGCGCACGGCGGGGCGCTTCGACGCAGAGAAAGCCAGCGTCGGCACCTACCTGTATGTCATCGCCCGCAGCGTCGCCGCCGACATCCGCAAGCGCCCATCGTCTCGCCCGCTGCTCGGCGTCGAGGACATCGACGTGCCTTCCGAGCCCGACAACGTTGACCAGGTACTAGATGCCATGATCATCCGGGAGGCCTTCGACTCTCTGGGAGAGGGCCATGCCCGAGTGCTCCAGCTGGCCCACGAGGAAGGCCTTACCCAGTCGCAGATCGCCGAACGGCTCAAGCTGCCGCTGGGCACCGTCAAGACCCGCATGTTCCACGGAATACGAGCCATGCGGTCCGCCCTCGCCGAGCGAGGCTTCAATGGCATTTGACCTAGACGACGCCCTGGCCCATGCCGATGTGGCGGGCTGGGTACTTGGGGCGCTCGACCCCGCCGATGCCCCGACCTTCGAAGAGCACCTCCGGTCATGTGAGCAATGCCAGGCCGCCGTAGCCGAGCTCGAGCCGGTGGCCAAAGCGCTGGGCAAAGCGGCTCCGGCAATCGAGCCACCCGAGGACCTCGAAGCCCGCACGGTTGCCGCCGTACAGTACGCCGCCATGGCGGCCACTCGGCCAGAGCCGGAGAAGGCAGCCGCCAAGGCAAGTCGCTGGTGGCACCTGCACGTGAGCAACCGGTTCTTGCCGTTGTTGTCGGCTGTGGCAGCCGCCGCCGTGACCGCGGCGGCATTCGTCGGCGTGCAGCTCTCCGGTCTCACCGCCCCGGCACTCGCGGCCACGATCAGCCTTCACGCCCTGCCCGGCCAAGTCGGCTCAGGCAACGCCGCTGCCCGCCATACGGCCGGCGGCTGGGCGATCCAGCTCACCGTCCAGCACCTGCCGAAGCTCAGGGCCGGTCAGTTCTACGAGTGCTGGTACGTGGGCCCGAGCAACCGACCCGGGCATCCGGAGCTGATCACCGCCGGGACGTTCGTCAGCAGTAACGCCACCCTCCATATGTGGTCTGCTGCGGATCCCACGAAGTTCAAGATCATGCAGATCACCATCGAGCAACCTGGCGATGCCAGCCAGCGCGGCCCGGTGATCCTCCAAGGCGCCGCCAAACCCGTCTAACGTCCAGTTGTTCCGGCATCCTGCCTGGGTCAGCAGCATGGCTGGCCGCCGTGGCGTCATCCAGCCCGCACCACGACGAAGCCTCTTGCTTCCATAATTTGGAGTTGTGCTGGTCGTAGTATCGGTGTTCTTATATGTCTGCGCAGGTCAAGATCTTCTGCGGACGGTGTCCGTGGCTGTCCGCGTGTATCGTTGCAATCTGCGCCAGGGTATGTCAGGTGAGCAGCGCTGTGGATCCGCTGCTGCCGGTGCCGCCTGAGGGCGCGGAATGGATCTAGGCCTATCGTCATCGGCTGGGCTGGTTCGTATGGAAAAGTCTTCGTGTGGAAAAGTCACAGAAGGCGCTTCCGCCTCAGGTCCGGGCCTGGGTTGAGGCGCGCAAGCGGCACCGCCTCTCACACGCGCAGGTGCAGATGGCCCGCGAACTCGGGCTGAACCCGGGGAAGCTCGGCAAGATCAGCAATCACCGGCAAGAGCCTTGGAAGGCGCCGCTGCCACAGTTCATCGAGCACCTCTACCTCAAGCGGTTTGGCCGGGAGCAGCCCCGGGTCGTCACTTCGGCGGAGAAGTGGGAGCAGTCGGCGGCTGCGAGGAAACCGGCCGGAATGCTGTCGCCACGAACGCCCGCGGTGACCAAGGAGGGCTGGGGTTGCCGTGATCGCGCTTGATGAGCTGAAGGTCCCCAAGGGACTGCGGCCGGTGGTTGAGGAGATCGTCGGCATCACCGACTCGGTGTGCCTGTCTGTCCTCGACGAGGAGTACGCCGATCTCGCCCGGCGGGCGGTGGCGAAGCTGGCGCGCAAGCGGCCCTCGCCGCTGCAGGCCGGGCGCCGTGCCACGTGGGCGGCTGGGGTGGTGTATGCGTTGGGCCATGTCAACTTCCTGTCCGACCCCGCGAGCCAGCCATGCGTGACCGCTGATCAGCTCAGTGCGGCGTTCGGTGTGACCAAGAGCACCATGAGCAGCAAAGCCAGGCAGGTCCGCGACCTCCTGCGGATCAGTCACTTCTCGCCGGAGTTCCAGCGTGCCGACATAGCCGCGCAGAACCCGCTGGCCTGGATCATTGAGGTGAACGGCCTGGCCGTGGACGCCCGGCACCTTCCGCCCGGCATCCAGGCGGAGGCCTTCCAGCGGGGGCTCATCCCCTACATACCGGCGCTGGGGCCGGCCGAGACGACGGCTCGCACGAGATCCCAGGTGATGGGAAGGCCGCCCGTTGCTTCCGCCGCCGCTGAGGTGTTTCCGCACGCTGGTGGAAGGCTGGCCAGCCCCCGCCGAGATGCCGTGGCCGACGCCGCCGCGCCGTCCGAGGCAGCAGGCCTGCTGGATCATTGCAGCGACCTCAAGCGCCAACTGGTCGAGTTTGCCCGTTCCCGGCGCTTCTCGCGGCAGCTTGACCAGGCGCTCAGGGCAGGCTCCCGTGGTAAGGCCGTTGATGAATCCGAGTTCATCAACATCATCGATCATTTCATCTTGCAGCGGCCTCTTCCCGGCGAGCGTACTGTCGTGGAGATCTTCGTCTCGGCGCATCCTGAGCTCGCAGAAGCCGATCGCCAGATGCTGCTCGGCTGGCGCGACGTGGTGGAGGGAGTCTTCGAGATCCGCAAGCGGGATGGCGAGGCGATCATCGCTGTCAATCTCATCGACGAGCTGACCTACCGGGTTTACTCCAATGCCGGCCCAGTTGCCCTGGCGTCGATGGAGCCGGGATGCTTCATGATGGCCAGGATCGTGCCCATTGGCGTCGGCTGGATGCTCAGCGGGACGCAGCAGACGTTCGACGCGTCCCAGCGGGCGGCGCTGCTCCAGGTGGCAGCGAAGCTGGCGGCCGAGTATCCGCGGCTGGTGTTCCGCAACCCTGACAAGGTGACCCAGGGCTGGGAGCTGGCGCGTAAGCAGCGGGCGATGTTCATCGAGTTCTTCGGCAGCGACCTCATCGTCGTGCCAGGGCCGGAGGTGGCATCCCGGATGAACGGCTTCCTTACCTGGTACACCCGCCGGGTGCTTGAGGAAGCCGACTCGGCGGCAAGCAGCCTCGACGCCGACGTCGCTGCCCGGACACCGGCGTTCAGCGTGCCGGGCGACCTTGCCAGCGCGCCGACCGTCGCATTGGCCTATGACGGAACGGAAGGTCTGATGTTCCTGGCCAACTTCGTCCTGGTGCGCGAAGCGTTTGAGAATCCCGGGCTTGCAGCCGACTCCGAATACCGGCAGGCGGTACTCGGGTACCTGAAAGCCGACAGCATCTCAGCGCTGCCGTTCCGGCGGCTAGCCGGGGCGGATACCGCCCGGGCCAGCCAGCTCTTCCAGCACCTGCTGAAGAAACCCAGCTTCTCATGGGAACGCGACGGCGAGGCCCTGCTGCGCAAGCACAAGCCATGGTGCTTCGGAGCCGAGCCGCAGCCTCCGGTCACGCCTCTGAGCAGCGAGCTCGCCAAGGCTCTCCCATCATCGGTGTAGGTTGCCCGCCGTTCCCAGACGCGGCTCGTCCCGCACCGCCGTGAAGCCCGAGTCGCCGCCGTGTCGGAATACCTCACGACCTTCGCCGTAGCGGGCGCAATCGCGAACCCGGTGCGTACAAATGCCGTCCGATGTGAGCCGCGAACGGCAGCGCCATCCCTGCCCCTGCGGTCAGCCTGAGATCATGTGCACGAAGTCGTAGTTCCCGTCGCCGAGGCCGCGGCGCAGCTTGCCGATGATCCTCTCCCCGTCGTCGTACGGCCCGGAGATGTACATCGGTTTGCCGTCCCGGCCGAAGGTCAGCTCGCACTCCCCGTCCCATGCCCCTAGATACCCGGCGGCCCGCCCGAAGTCCGCGTGCGGCTCGAACCCCAGCTCACGCGCGTACCCGATCGCGCCGTAGACGATCTGCCGCCCCAGCTCCAGCGGCACCTGCACAGCCGGCTCGTCCCAGGCGCTGAAGATCTGCTGGATGAACCCGCCCAGCTGCCGCCGGTCCATCGACCGCGGCCCGGCCGCGTCCTTCAGCCCCAGACACCAGGTGTCCACCAGGTAGAAGCACACCCCGGCCGTGGACCCGCCCCGGTCCCGGGCGACCAGCACGGTCACCAGTCCCGAGTGCCCGGTTCGTTCCGACGGGCCCGACTCCGGCCAGTCCGGCCGCTCCGGTGCCAGGACGCTCGATGACCAGCCCGGACTGATCCAGCATCCGATCAGCGCGTCCTCCCGGGTCCGCCCTTCGGCGGCGGCGACCGATCTGATAAGCGGCGCGACCGCGCTCGGCGGCATCTTCAGCGCCCGGGCGATCTCCTTCGGCGTGCGCCCGGCGTCCCGCAGTTCACGAACACGGTCAAGCAGCTGCTGCGTTGGCATAGGGATATAGTGCCCCGAACCGGAGGCGCGCATTGGCCGATTCACTGGGGTGCTGTGAGTTCGCGCGCGGCGTAGCATCTGGCCGTTCGGATGAATGCCGTCCTCCTCCCCGGTAGCCTGACTGACTGACTGACCGCACGCGGCTGGCAGGAGGTGCAGGGATGCCGATCACGCCAAGGGAGCGGCTGGCTAGGGTGCTCGACGGCTCGCAGGCGCCCGGTGCGTTCAGCGCGCAGCTGTCCGTGCCCGCGAGGGACGTCCGGCTCACGGTGGCGGGCGCGGGGGCGATCAGCTTGCCGGTCAAGGCGCCGCAGGCTAAGCGGATGATCGCCAGCGCGCGGCCGGCCCGGTTCGGGCGGGGCGAGCAGACGCTGATGGACCTGAACGTGCGGGACACCTGGGAGATCACTCCGGACCAGGTGACGCTGACCGGGCTGGACTGGGACGCGATCCTGGCCGAGGTGCGGGACGGGCTGGGACTGCCGCCCCGGGCGCGGCTGCGGGCTGAGCCGCACGCGCTGCTGGTGTACGGGAAGGGGCAGTTCTTCCTGCCGCACCAGGACTCGGAGAAAGGCGACACGATGATCGGCACGCTGGTGGTGTCGCTGCCGTCGTCGCACACCGGCGGGGAACTCGTCATCGAGCACAACGGCAAGACCGTCGCGTACCAGGCGTCCGCGACCGAGGTGTCGGTGGCCGCCTTCTACGCCGACTGCCGGCACGAGGTCAAACCGGTCAGGACCGGGTACCGGGTCACGTTTACCTGCAACCTGCTGCTGGACTCCGATCCGGCCGGTGACGTTCCGGCCGAGCCGTCGGCCGAGGCCGCCCGGTACCTCACCGAGCACTTCACCACCAGGGTCTCCCGGTGGAAAGGTGACGACCGGGAGCCGCCGGACCGGCTCGTCTACCTGCTGGACCACGAGTACACCCAGCGCGGGCTGAGCTGGGACCGGCTCAAGGGCGCCGACGCCGAACGGGCCGCGCTCTTGCGGGCTGCCGCTGAGGATGCGGGGTGCGAGGCGGTACTCGCGCTCACCGAGATTAAGGAGACCTGGGACACCGAGCCGGGGCGGCGGGGCCGCGGCGTCGATCTCACGTACATCATCACCTCCGAGCTGACCCTGAGCTGGTGGACCGGGGTGCCTGGCGGGGGGCCTATCTCGCTGTATGTGCCGGATGAGCAGGTGTGCGCATCGACCCCGTCGGCGGACCTGAAGCCGTATCACTCCGAGTACACGGGGTACATGGGGAACTACGGCAACACGATGGACCGCTGGTACCGGCGAGCTGCGGTCGTAGTGTGGCCCCGGCAGCATGCCTTCGCGGCCCGGGCGGAGGCGTCGCCTTCGTGGGCGCTGACCGAGCTGAGAGCCCGGCTGGACGCCGGGGACCTGGTCAACGCGCGATCCGCCGCGGAGTCCGTCGCGCCGTTCTGGAAAGCGCCCGGTCCTGAGCTGCTGGAACCGGCGCTGCACACGGCCGCAGGGCTGGAGGATCCAGGGATCGCGCTCATGCTGCTGCGGCCGTTCGCGGTCGAGTGGATGACGCCCGCGCACGCGGGCGGTCTGGCGGCGCTCGCCGCGCGGTACGGCGAGTCCTGGTACCGGAACCTCCTGGACACGTGGTTCGGGTCGCGCAACACGTGGCGGTACACCGGGGACGTGGACCGCAAGGGCTGGGCCGGTGCGCTGCCCGGGTTCACCGCGGCGCTGCGGGACGCCGGCGCGACGGCCGCCGCCGGGTGGCTGCTCGCCGCGTCGTGGGGCTGGCTGGATGACGACATCCGGCTCTGGCTCAGGTACCCGTCACCGGCCACGCGGCGTAAGCAGCTTGCGGAGCTGGGCAAGCCGCTCGCCGGGCTGCTGGCAGCCGCCGACGGGACAGCGCTGGCCAGCGAGATCGTGGCGGTCCTGCGGGAGCACGGCGACGACGTGCTCGCCTGCTTGCTGCCGATGCTGAGGGCGGCCGGGCCAGGACCAAGCGTGCCCCTTGAGGAGCTGGCACGGGACTGTGAGCTGCGGCTCACCGCGATCACCGAACGCCCGGCCCGGGCCGATGACGACTGGTCGGTCCCCTGGTCCGGCGGCTGCGGCTGCGAACTGTGCGGCACACTCGGCGGGTTCCTCGCCGACCGCAGCGAGCACACGCTGGAGTGGCCGCTCGCCGAGGCCCGCCGCAAGCACGTCAAGGACCAGATCAGCGCCGCCGAACTGCCAGTCAAGCATGAGATCTGGAAGTTCGGCAGCCCGCACACACTGGTGCTGACCAAGACAGACGAACTGTTCCGGCGCGAGGCCAAGGCGCGCAAAGACGCGGCAGCCAGCCTGGAACGGCTGGCCGCCGCGTCGGGGCGTTGACCGCCTGCGCACGCGTCGGTCCCGGACCGCGTGCTCGTTCAGGATCTCGCGGCCGAAGAGCTGCCTCCGGTCACCCTCGGTCAGCCTGGCAGCGGTTCATCAGACCGTCGGCTGTGATCCGTGGGCTATGCGTGGGCCGGATCCGGCTGCTCCCGGCCGCCGAAGGCGGGGCCGTGTGGTACCGATGAGCTGCGGAAACAGTCGGTTCGCGGGGCGTGACGAGGGCCTCATCGCGGCGGGCCTGTTCTCTGCTGCCTCGGCGACCGCCGCAGGTCGGACTGATCCTCCGCGGCTACGCTGGCCGGGTCGAGGTCGTCTGTCAGCTGCTCGAATCGGTGGGCGGCGGCTTATACCCGGTCTATCCGCACGATGGTGATCAGGTCCCCTTCGACCTCGTACAGCACCCGTGATGGCCGAATATGCCCGGCACTACAACGGGCGAAGACCGCACCGGGCCCTCCAGTTCCAGCCACCGCGGGCCGACCACCCCAGGGCCGATCTTTCCCAGGAACGAGTAAAGCGCCGGCCCGTGCTTGGCGGCCTCCTCAACGAATACGAGCGAGCCACATAGAAACCCAGGTCAGGGCCAGTGGCCGAGTTCTGGAACCCACAAGTTCAGTTGGTGATAGTCAATAATTCTGGTCAGAATTATTGACTATCACTATTGACCTGACCTGCTGATTGCCGACGGAGAAAGGGGGATGGGGGAGATCTGGTCGGCGAGCGCGCCGCGGTCCCGGGCGCCGTCGCCCAGCACCATGTCCACCTGGTCGGACTCATCCAGCCGGAGGGCGATGCGGGGGAGAACAGGTTCCGCAGGCTGATCACGTCCTTGCGCGGATCCTGCAGGGCCCCGACCACGCATACCCCGACCGACCGGCCCTAGCTGGTCAGGGTGGCGATGGCGGCCTCGGCGCGTTTGCGCAGGTCGTGTTCGGGCTGGTAGGCGGTCAGGAACGCCAGCACATCGACGAGGATCGCCAGGAACGGGGACCCCGTAGATGGGGTGAAGGTGCGGGTCCGGGCCGCCGAACTGCTCCGCGCGGTCGTGCATCTCGGCGACCACGGCCTCCAGCAACTCCATCATGGCGGCGGTCTGGCAGGCAGTCCGCGGCGAGTCCGGCCAGGGTCATCGCGGCCTTCCAGCGGCGCCGGTAGAACCACCATCGGCACCAGTCCCGCGCCACAGTCTCCCAGGTAGACGAACTGGTCTCTCCTCAGCGGATAACTCCTGCGCAAGTGGAAGGGTGGCGGTGTCCGTGCTGTGGGGGGAAGATCAGTATCCGTCAGCTTGCTAGTGAACGATCGTGTGCTGGTGGAACCGCTGTCCGGCGGTTTGACAGGAATCGGCATTGATTCGGCCGAGGAGTCTCATGCGTACTTGGCGGCGCACCACGGCGGAGACCGTGGTACTTCTTGCCTGCCTAGTTCTGGGTGGCGTGCTGTCGGTATGCGTCGTCTTCGGTCCTGCCTGGCTAGCAGGACCGGAGCCAGGTCTGACTGCGGCGGAACGGCTGAGCGCAGAGAACGATGTCCGCTCCACCCTGCTGCAGGGATTGGGCGGCCTCCTCGCACTCGGCGGGGTGACTTTCGGTGCGGTGGTGACATTGCGTCAGGTGGGGGCCAGCAGGGAGGGGCGCAGCATCGACCTGTTCACCAAGGCGATTGATCAACTCGCCAGCGACCAGGTATCGGTTCGGCACGGCGGCGTCTACGCACTGGAAGAACTGTCCGAACTCGACCCACGCTATCGCGGGCACGCCCACGCGCTGCTCACCGCTTTTGTCCGCCAGCACGCACCCTGGCCGCCCGCTAAGCCGGACTCCGAGGTACTGGCAGACCGGGCACGGCTCCAAGGCGGCCTCGCCGACGACATCGGGGCCGCGATCACTGTCCTCGGCCGGCAGGCAATGATCGTCGGTGCTGCCGAGTCGGAACTGGAACGAGTCGACCTGCGCGGTGCAGAACTAAATGATCTGAACCTCCCCAAGGTGTGCTTCGCGCACGCCAACCTTGACGGAGCCATACTCCGTCGAGCCAACCTGTCCAACGCCACCTTGCTGGAAACCACCCTTCGCGGCACCAACCTATCCAGCGCCGACCTTCGGGAAGCCGACCTCACCAGGGCTCTCCTTGACGGAGCCATACTCCGTGGAGCCGACCTGTCCAACGCAAAACTGGAGGATACCCACCTTGCCGGGGTGATCGCCGATAACACCACGAAATGGCCTCACGGGTTCACCCCACCTCAAACCCGTACGTGAAACCGGACGGCACATCTCACTCTGGGAATATCTCACGCCGGAAGACTTCATCAGCCACGCCAGGTCGAGTAGCCGAGCCCCGCGCTCCTCGAGAACGAGCAGGTCACCAAACGAATCGCATTTCCGAGCCCCACAGGGTGCTCAAGGAAGGTGAGGTTCTCCCCGGCATCACGCCCAGACGTCGTCAACGGTCGACCCGCCCGCCGGCTGCTGGACCTCGCGCTGCTGTGCCCTGCCCGGGCACGCCGCGCGCTGCCGACCGGGCGGGATGCCTGACCGTTCGGCGGTCAGCGCCGGGCCGTGGCCCGGTCCACGGCGAGCTTGCTGATCAGGTCGTCGATGCCCGTTGCGGTGGGCAGGCTCGCACCGCGGGCGATGGCTTGCCGCCAATCTCTTTCCTGGTCGGCGACCGCCTTGGTCATGGCGAGCACCGGCGCGAGGTGTTCCTTCGGGACGACGACGAGGCCGCTGGCGTCGCCGCGGACCACGTCCCCGGGACGGACGGTCACCCCGCCGCACTGCACGACGACGTTGATCGCACCCGGTCCCTGGTTCGATCCCGTCGCGGGATGGGCGCCCACGGCGAACGTCGGCAACCCCACCGTGTCGAGACCGTCGAGGTCACGGACGGCGCCGTCGACGACCAGCCCGTCGCAGCCGAGGTCGGCGAGAGCCTGGCCGGCGATGTCGCCGATCACCGCCGCGTCCGGCCGGCTGCCGCCGTCGACGACCAGGACGTCGCCGGCAGCGATCAGGTCCGTCGCCTTCAGCACGTACAAGATGTCGCCGGGCTTGGTCCACACGGTCACCGCCGGGCCGCACAGCTGCGCGCCGCCGGCCAGGTGACGCAGCGGCGGGCCCATGATCGCGACAGGACCACCGCAGTCGGCGATCTGCGTCGTGGCGAACTCCCGCAGCGCGGTCACCAGCGACCTCTCCGGGCGTTCCGCGACTTCGCGGACCGTCCACTGCTCGGGATGGGACTTGCTCACCTGTGTCTCCTCGGGAATCGGCGGTTTCCGGACCGGCGGCGCCCCCTCGGACCCGGTGCCCCCTGACGCGGACAGGACCGGCCCGGGTGGCCGCCGGGGCCCCGGCCAATCAACGGCCCCCTGGCGCCGGGAGGGACGCCGCCGTCATACTAGCCACCGATGGCCGAGCCGGTGATACTGGAACTGGCGGTGAACGGCGCAACCCCCCGTCACCGCAACCGCCACGTGCCCCGCACGCCCGCCGAGATCACCGAGGCCGCCCTGGCGGGGATCGAGTCGGGCGCCTCGATCGTGCACAACCACAACGACGAGCCGATGTTCACCGCCGATGGGGTGCACGCCGTGGAGCCGTACCTGGCGGCGTGGCGACCGGTGCTGGAACGCCACCCGGACGCGCTGCTACCCGACGATGGCCGCGGGAGCGCGGGGAATCCCGGTGGCACGGCGGTGGGCGCACGCCGAGGAGCTGGCCCGCCGGGGGATGGGCGGCATGACCCTGGTGGACCCCGGGTCGGTGAACCTCGGGCTGTCCAGCGTCGGCGCCGTCGCCGCGAACGCCGCCGCCGGCCCCTACGCCAACCCGCTCGCCGACGTCGAGTACATGTTCGCTCGCAGCGGCGAGCTGGGGGCCGCGCCTAGTATCTCGGTCTTCGAGCCGGGGTTCCGGGCGAGAAGCTGCTGGCGTACGCCTGCCCGCTGGTGCTGTTACGCCGAGGAGATAGACCCGCACACCGGGCGGCACCTGGGGAACTTCCGCCAGGCCTACTCACACCTGGCGCTGAGCAACGCTTGCACGCACCTGATCTGCGAGGACGAGCGCGTCGCCGCCGGGTAGGTCACGCGTACCGGCGCGCCATCCTCCAGCCGCCTCGTCAGGACTGCCGCCGTTGACAATCCTAATATCAATATGATATCACTTTAATCAGTGACCGGATGGCAGACGCCACAGCCGGCAGGAGGCATCCCGATGAACGCACCCAACGACAACACCGCCGCGAAGGGCCTGCGCGGATGGTGGGCATCTCCCCCGCGACCCGGCATGCAACGCCTGATCGTGCCATGGGAGTACCGCCACCTCCGCGTCTCCGGAGCCACGCGTATTGCCGGTGGCAGTGTCGCGGCCGCCGCGGGCGTCGTGTGCCTCTCGTACGGCGTCTACGGATGGTCAGCCTTCTTCCTGGTTCTTGGGACGCTGAATCTCGCGGGTGGCTGCTGGTACATCACTATCGCCCGCTCCGCATCTGCCCGAACCTGAGGCGATGCCGCTGCGCAGCGCCCGGCCCACCAGCCGACGCCGCTGGTCGACCTCCAGCGCGTCGGCGGCATCGAGCAGGCCATGCAGCAGCGCGTCACGGTGGCGGGGCGGCATGCCATCGGCACGCACGAGCAGTTCCTCAAGCCGCACAGGATCGTTCTGCGGTGCCCGGGCCGCGGCCCACCGGCGCAGCGGAGGCTCCACGCGGCGCTCCTCGCGCGCCGTCGCCTCGTCGCTGACCTCCACCGTCCGCGTCGTGCCGCCAGCGGTGCCGGACTCTATCCAATACCCGGATATCCAGGCGAGCGGGAACACGGCAACGACCTCGTCGCTGAGCAGCGACTCGGCCAACTCGTCAAGGTCCGGGCCGCTCAGCGCGCCGTGCGGGCGGCTGGGTCGGTGAGCTGGCCCAGGCCTGGCCCGGAGCCGTACTTGCCATTACCTGGGTCCATACCCTTGGAGAGACGGTGACCAACTCACAGTTTGGACAGCTAAGCAATGCCGATAGGTGCCCAAGGCCAGTCGATTCCAGCCCAGGCCTGGGAGCTGCGGCCGCTAGCGGCAGCGGGTAGCCGCAAACCAGCGCACCGGCCCGTCCGGGTCGCCGGCCTGATGGGATACGTCGACCCGGTCGGCGTCAAGCCCGGCGAGGTGCTCCGGGTGCATCTCACTGCGCCGGCGGCCTACGAGATCGCCGTCGCACGACTGGGCCGTTCCGTGCTGCTGCGGCCAGAACCCGACGACGAGGCGGATCGCGCAGAGGCCGAGTGGCTGGCCAGGCTGGAGTCTGCGGCAGCCTGTCGGCACGACGTCTACCCAGGCTCGTACGCCTGGGTAGACGATGCCGCCATCGGCCGTCCGTGCACGGTCTCCGCCTGGGTTCGGGTCTGGCATCTCCCGGCGACGGTCGAGACCTCGAGCTGGGCTTGCATCGTCAGCGACATGGACTACCCAGACCGCTGCAACTGGGCGCTCGGCATCGACGCGGACGGACACCCAGGCTGCTACCTGGGCGATGGCGGGCAGCATGACCGCATCTGGTGGTGCTTCGCCAGTTCATCGCTGCTCAACCGGCTGGGCGAGTGGGTCCACATCGCGTCCACGGTGGACGGCACCAAGGTCCAGTTGTGGGTCGACGGCGACATGGCGGGCGAAGGCGTCGCGGCGGATGCCGGTACCGTGACGCCGCGACCAGAGGCGGGCCCCGTTCGTATCGGCGCGGCCGCGGAGAGCGGCCTAGCCGACCACTTCCTCGACGGTGACGTCAGCGACGTGGCGCTGTTCTCCCGCCGGCTGAGCCGTCACGAGGTCGTGGCGCTGACGGAAGACCGCGCGATGTCCGCTGCCATGCCAGTAGCCCGCGCGTCACTCCTCGCCCGCTGGCCGCTGCGCGAGAGGAGCGGATCGCGCGCGGCCGATGTCAGCGGAAACGGTCGCGACTGTGCGCTCGTGAACACTCCCACGCTCAACATCCCCGGGCCTTCTGCTTCCCAGGCGATCGGTCGGCCCGGCTACGATCCGGACGGCGATCCGACGCGCGGAGGCTCGATCCGGTTCGCCTCTGACGACCTGATCGACTGCGGCTGGCCGGCCGCGGCCGAAGTCACGATTCCCCATGACGCAGTGAGCGGAACCTACTACGTTCGCGTCACGCTCGCCGGCGCGGAGGCCGAGCCGCTGGAAATCCCGTTCGTCGTGGTCCGCCCGGTGCCTCGTCGCCGGGGCGCGGTCGCCTTGCTGTACGCGACGTTCACCTGGACGGCGTATGCGCGCCGCTCGACCGACGGCGTCAGCATTCCAGGGCTCATGTCGTCGGCGTACACGCGCAACGCGAGCGGCAGGCTTTACTTCAACCTAGGCATGCGGATGCCGTTGCCGCGGGCCGTGCCGTACCTCCACCGCACCCACCTGCGCGATGCCACGATGCACCAGCATCTGGTCCGGCCCGAGCGCCTCGCCGAAGCATGGCTGGCACACGAGGGCTACGGCTACGAATGCATTACGGACGCCGACCTGGACGCCGATCCTGAGCTGCTCGGGCGCTTCTCGGCGCTGATGATCGTGGGGCACAACGAATACTGGACCCAGCGGATGCGTGACGGGGTCGACGTGTATCTGCGCGGCGGCGGCGGCGTCCTGAGCCTGAGCGGCAACACCGCCTTCTGGCGGGTCAGCTACGACCCGTCACTGAAGCTGATCGAAACACGCAAGACGACTCACCCTGGCGAAGGCGTCGGCGTGGGGTGGCTGCCGCCCGACGAATGGGGCGAACGGTGGCACACGGACGGTCTTCCCGGCGGTAAGTGGTCCTACCTCGGCCAGGCGCCGAGTGAGATCTTGGGCCTGGAGACGCTGGGATGGATCGATAGCGGGGACAAGACCGCGTTCGCCCCGTTCACGGTGCGCGCACCCGGCCACTTCCTCATGCGGCATCCTGAGCCTGTCCCGCTGGAGAGCGGAAATCTCATCGGGATACGGTCCCACGACGGCCCGGCCATCAGCGGCTACGAGATGGACGGACTGCCACAAGCGCAGGGCATGCCCGCTCTGGACGCCGAAGGCCTGACGGTGCTCGCGCACGCCGATCACGGGCCGCGGTTCGTGGCGCACTGGGGCGCTGACGCCGGCTACGGCGCTGACCTGATCTACTGGGACCGGCCGGCCGGCGGGCGCGTCTTCAACGGGGGTGCGACAAACTATGCGGGGGCACTCGCGGTGGACCCCGGAATCCAGACGCTTACGCGCAACGTACTCCACCATATGGGCGTCGTCAGATGACAGTCATGCACGGCCCGGCTTGCGATGACCTTGGACCTATACCGCTTCAGAACTCGATACATGGCCCGTGACCTGCGTCATCGACCTGTACCAGGATGGCCGCACGATTGCTTCCGCGCCCGGTGACGTGGGGAAGGACTACGACTTCGGCGACCCGCCGGGGCCGGGCAGAACAGGCCGTCCTGGACCTGCTGACCTCGGCTTAGCGTTTGCGGTCCTTGCCGCCCTTGGCCAGTTCCCGCCAGTCGGATTCGGAGACCTCGACGTCGTAGCGCTTCGCCGCGGCCAGGATCCGCTTCCACGCCTTGTCCCGCTCGGCGTCGCTGACGCCCTCTACCTGGTCGAAACGCGCGATCGCGTTGCGCACGTGCCGGGCGTCGGTCAGCGGCTCCTTGCGTTCCCCGGGGAATGCGAACTCCTGGTCGGCCAGCCTGTCCTTGTCCGCGGTGCTCATGCCCTCGCCACTGCGGGGAACGTCCTCGCCGTGCGCCCGGGCGCTTTGCGCCTGCCGGGCCTTGCCGATGTTACGCCGGGCGGCTTCCTTCTGCTTGTTGGTGGCCATGACGACTCCTCTCGATCGGTCCGGTCTGCTACCCATGATCGAAGGCTCCAATCTGCGGGCCGATACCACCGTCCGTTCGGGCAGAAAGGAATTTTCCGAACGATCGGTGGCATTTCGCCCCCAACCGTCGCGATGTATGGCCCGCATGGCGCCTATGGCCCGCATGGCGCCCAGGAACAGTCGCTGCTGACTGAACGCCAGCCGCGTGGCCCGGATCCCGGCGGTCGCCGCCATGTCGCTCGCTCTCCCTCGGATACCTCGCCGCGTTTCCGCCTTCCTCGCGATGGCGGTCGCCGCCGTGCTCGCGGCCAGGGACATCCGGGAGGGGCCAAGGACGGCCCGCGGTCGCGGTGCCTTTCCCTGCCGGGATTAGCACGTCGAAGAGCAGCGCTGCCGAAGGCCGGGCAGGCGGGATGTCAATTACGATGGCCCGGTGCACCCCAGATTGCGCAGCCGGCAGCCCCAGGTTGACGTGCTGCGGGGGCAGCTGAACGCGCTCGGCGCCGGGCGTGGCAGCGTCGTGCTCGTCACCGGGCCCGCGGGCTCGGGGAAGACCACGCTGCTGGCCGAGGCCGCAAGCCTGGCTGCGGACGGCGGGATCGGAGTGTTCTGCGGCGGCGGGGATCCCGCGGCTCGGGCGGTGCCGCTCGGGGCGATCCTGGACGCCCTCGTCTCCACGGACGACCCGCCCGTCGATCCCGCGCGGCTCCACGAACTCAGCCAGTCTCCTGACCAGCGGTTCTGGATGCTGCGCGAGCTGCAGGAATCACTCGAGAAAGCCGCGCGCCGCGCACCGCTGCTTGTTGTCGTCGATGACCTGCAATGGGCCGACGCCGCCACCGCCAGCGCCCTGGTCACGCTATCCAGGCGGCTGGCCACACACCGAAGCCGAGGCGATCCTGGACATGTCCGACGAGATGGGTGACGGGAGCTTCGGCTACCTCAACCACATCGCCAGCTACGTCCTCGGTGACATCGCACTGCGTACCGGCGATCCCGCCGCCCTGCAGACCGCCCGGCGGGATGCGGCGGTACTTTACCGCACGGGCAGCGGCTGCGCGACCACCAAACGCCTTGGCGCGTGGCTCACTGTCCGCCTGGACGGCGGTCCTGTCGGCCCAGACCTGCTCGACGTCCTCGCGCCCGGGTACGTGCACGCCTGCAGCCCGGTCGGCCATTGCGACGCGGTCGAACTGGTACGCCGGACGACGACCTGCATGCGAAGTCGATCCGGCGTTCCTGGCACGGAAAAGAATGTTGTGGCTGCCAGCCCGATTCCGTTCTGTGCCTGGCGGCCGTGCGTGACTCGTACGCTCGGTGCGGCTCGCCTACGTCGGAATTGCCGCTGCCCGCTTCGCGGCGGCGACGGCCTCGGTTCGCTTCGACACGCCGAGCTTGGCCAGTACCGACGAGACGTGGTGGTCGACTGTCTTTGGTGAGATCACCAGCTTGGTGGCGATGCCAGCGTTGGTGCGCCCCTCGCAGAGCAGTTCGAGCACTTCCTGTTCTCGTTGGGTCAGGCCGAGTGGATTCTCGCGCGTCGCGGCTCGCTGCCCGGCCGGAACGGATCGAATGCCGAGCGAGCGCATCTTCTGGCGAACGATCCGCGCCGTCGCGACGGCTCCGAGCGCGTTGCAGATGTCGAGCGCTCGTCGCAGCGCTAGCTCGTCAGGCGCATCGAGCAGCGCGAGCGCCGCGTCGTAGGGGCAGCCCAGCGCATCGAACAGTTCGGCTGCGCCGCGATGGTTTCCGGTGAGCTGCAGCCGGTAGGGCTCGGCCAGTTCGCGCTGACTCGCCCGGGGCGATCCGGTGCGCAGCAGCCACACCGCGATCTCGCCCTTGAGCCAGGGATCGGTAAGGTTAGCGCACGCGTCGTCCGCGATTTCGGCTTCCTGTCGCGCCCCGATCCAGCGGGCCGCGATGCTGGCCGGCGCCTCGCCGCCCGCGAACCGCAGCGCGCGTTCGAACTGCCCGGCAGCTTCGCGATGGGATGCCAGCGAGCGAGCGCGACGACCCGCCGACGCAGCATGCTCCAGGGCAGCCGGGCCGTCGCCGGCCTCCTCGGCGTGAAAGGCCAGCCGGGCAGCATCGTCACAGCCGAGATTGCGCAGCCCCCGCAGTATCCGAGCATGGAGTTCGGAACGCCGGGCCGACGGGACCGCCTGCTCGATCGCCTGACGCGCGATCTCGTGCCGGAAGCGCAGCACCGGCTGGCCGGCCATCAGCCCGGACGAGATGACCTCGGCCAGCGCGGGCCCGGCGACGACGTGGCACAGCAGCCGCTCGTCGACGGCGCCGCCGATCAGGGCCGCGGCCTCGAGGGTCTCCCGTGCTTTCGGTCCGAGGCGGGCGGCCCGCGCCAGAACCACATCGCGGGCCGAGCCCGGTACCTCGCCTAGGCCCGCCTCCAATACCTCGCGGACGTAGAACGGGTTGCCGCCGGTTACCCTGTACAACTCCGCTGGGTCGACCCCGCGGCCGGCCGAGAGCATCCGCACGGCTTGGGCGCTGAGGGGAGCGAGCCGAAGGCGCCTCGCGCAGCGCTGGACGGCCAGGTGGCCGAGAGCAATGCGCAGCGGGTGGGTGTCGGCCAGCTCGTCGTTGCGGTAGCTCACGATCAGGAGCACTGCGATCTCGCGGATCCGTCGCGCGAGAAAGCCCAGCAGATCGAGGGTGGCCTCATCGGCCCAATGCACGTCCTCGATGACGACGACCGGTAGCGGCCCCGGCTCGCACAGCTCGGTCAGGAGCGCGTCGAAGAGTTGCTCCCGGGGCGCGTCTGCCCAGCACAGCGATTGCAGGCGGCCGTGTACCTGCTGCGCGATGTCGAAAAGCGGCCCGAGCGGCCGGGGCGTGCACATGCCGTCGCAGGCACCCGACAGAAGGCGTGAGTCGGGCAAGTCGTGCGTGAACTGCTCCAGCAGGGCCGACTTGCCCACACCCGCCTCGCCTTCGAGCAGGAGGAGACGGCCTTCACCACTACGCGCCTGCGCCGCAATCTCGGCCAGTGCATCCAGCGCCGTCTTCCGCTCGAGCAGTGCCACTCGGCCGGTGCGCTGTTGCGATGCGTGAGACTTGACAAGCGAGAGCGCGGTGTCGGGCATGCGGCCTCCTCGGTCACTGACGTCCTCGACACTATGACCGGCCTGCGTCGGACTCCATAGGGAGTACCTCCCCATATTGCGGACTCCGCAGGGAGCACCTCCCGATACTTGGCCCATGTGGCGACCATGCCGCTTGCCGTGCCCGGGCTCGTCATGGGCGCGGGGGTCTGCTGCCGCATGTTACGGAATAGGCTCGCACCGAAATATCCGCCTCTGCTAAGCTCCGCCCTTCAGGCGCCGGGAGGCAGGAATTGACGGACGATTCCACCACTGCTCAATGGCATATTTTTGTCAGTTACGCGGGCGACGACGCGGCTGAGGTGCGTCTTATCGTCGACGCCCTGAAATCGCAGCACCTGCGGGTTTTCATTGATGAGCAGTCGGTGGGGGTGCACGACAGCATCGGCCAGAGAATTAGCCAGGGGCTGGCCAACTCCGCCGCCATGCTCGTCTATTACTCGCGGGTATATCCGACGCGATCGGCCTGCCAGCGAGAACTCACGGCGGCGTTCCTGTCCGCGCAGGCCGCGGGCGAGGTTGCCCAGCGGATTCTCGTTGTGAACCCGGAACCAGGCGAAGACCATATCGAGCCGGTAGAGCTACGTGACCTGCGTTTCCAGCCCCGCCCGGCGACCGGGCGGGAGCGCAGGAGCCTCGCCAGGCACGTCGCGGAACTGGTCACGAGGCTGCCCGGCCGCATGGGCGCGTCAGTTCCTGTCCCCGGCCAGCCCCGCTGGTGGCCGTCGTGGCCGGTGCCGCCGCCCGGTATCGTCGGCCGGTACGCGCTGCTCTGCCGGCTGCACTCGGCGCTGCACGCCGGGAGGTTCCCGCTCGTCGAGCGCGCCGCGCCGGTCGGGGTGGCGGTGGTCTCCGGGCTGCCGGGGATCGGCAAGACCACCCTGGCCGAACAGTACGCGCTGGAGTTCGGGAGCGCGTTCCCCGGCGGAATCGTGCGGGTTTCGCTGCCTGCGGACGGCGGCGATGTCTTGGCCACGTATAACCGGAGCCTGCGCGGGATCGTCGGCTGGGCGGGTCTTTCTATCCGCGGGCTTCCCGCCGAGCGGCTCAGGCCGATGCTGGCCGAGCGGTTCACCGAGCGTGGAGAGCCGTGCCTGTGGATTGTCGAGGACGTGCCGCCCGGACTGCCGGCCGAGACCATCCGGGGCCTGATCATCCCGTCGCCCATGGTGCGCACGATTCTGACCACGAGCCACCGCGGGTACGGCGACATCGGCGTACCACTGCCGCTGGAAGGGCTGGCCGCAGACGAATCGCTCGAACTGCTTGCGGGTGGTTATCCGCCCGAGGAGGAGCCGGAGGCGGCCGCGCTCGCCAGGGATTTCGGCGGCCATCCGTTGCTGCTGCGGGTCGCGGGCAGTGCCTTGCGGCAACGCCGGGGCCTGGTGTCGGTCGCCGAATACCGGCGACGCGCCAGCTCGGACCCCGCCGCCGTCGTCACCGATACCCTCAGCGACGCTGATGAGGTCACCGCCTCGGTGCTCGCGATCGCCTCGGTGCTCGCGCCCGCCGCGATCCCCTCGCGACTCCTGGCCGCGGCGCTGGCCAGGCAGCACGGCTGGGCGGATGGGCATGCGCGCGAGGTCCTGGTGGACGCCCGCGAGTTCCTCCAGCAGCGGTGCATCGCGTCGCTCCAGGGCGAAGCGGTCTCGATCCATCCGCTGGCGTTCCGCGCGGTTTCCCGCGACGGCGCCGCCGCGGCCCGGCCCGCGGCCGCCGGGGCGCTGGCGGAGCTGCTGGCCCGGCGGGCGCCGGACGCGGAGCTTGACGTGCACGCCCGCCATCTCGCGTCGTCGGCCCGGCTGGCCGGGGACGACGCCATCCCGCTGCTGGACTGGCTGGCCGAGGCCGATACGCGCGCGGGTGACTACCTGTCCGCCGGGCAGATCGGCGAGCGGCTTTCTGAGCGGCTCGGCGTAAGGTACGGACCAGCTGATGCCCGGACGATCCGGGCTGTCTCGGCCGCGGTACGCGCATATGCCGACGCGGGGGAATACGGCGCGGCGATCAGGCTGGCCGGGCAGATAACCGGTGACCTGGAGCTGCCGGTCCGGCACGCGCTGGCGAAGGCCCTGGACGGGCTTGGGCGGTTCGCTGAGGCTGCCCCCCACTGGGACACGGTGGTCGGCGCGCTGCCTGCTGTGGAGGCCGGCGACACCGCCGGATGGCGCGTGGACTGGGCCCGGGCACTGCGGCTGCGCGGCAGACCCGAGGATGCCGCGGCCGTGCTCGAGGCGCTCGGCACCTCAGCGCCGCCGCAGCGCCACCTCGAGGAGGCCTACCTGTACCAGATGCGAGGCCGGTCGGCGCTCGCCAAGCGCGCCGCCGACCAGGCGGTCACGGCCTTCCGCGAGGCCGGGCTGGAGAACCACCCGGCCTGCCTGGAAGCGATGGCCATCGGCGTGGACCTGCAGCTGGGCAGCATCATGAGCCTCAAGCCGTTCCCGTACTCGGGCCAGGAACGCGGGCCGCTGGCTGAGCTCGAGCGGCTGTGCGGCGAATACCGCAGCCGGTACGGTGAGCACAGCCCGCTGACGCTGGCCGTCACGGTCGATTATGGCGTCCAGCTCGCCGGCTGGGGTGACGCCGAGGCGGGTCGCGGGATTCTGGACGAGGCGGAACAAGCTGCCCGCCTCTGGCTCGGCGAGCACCACCCGCACCGGCTCCGCGCGCTGTATGGCCTCAGCCTGGCCGCGGGCTGGCGCCGGGACTTCCAGGCCGGAGCGGACCTGGCCGGCCGGGCCTTCGAGGGGCAGCGCCTGGTGCTCGGCGAGCGGCATCCGGACACGCTTTTGTCCTTGCTGCATTCCGGCGTGATGCGCTACATCTTGGGCGACGCCGCCGCGGTCGGCAGCGTCCGCCGGGCCGCCCGGGAACTGCGCCAGATCTACGGGCCGCGGCATTTTGAATTCGGGCGCGCCTGGTTTGCCCAGGCGTTCACGTATGTGCCGTCCCCCGCGGTGCGTGCCGTCATACGCTGGGCCTTTTTCATGGACGACGGCGCGAAGCGCGCCGCTGGCCGCGCGAGACGCATCTTCGGCCACGCCCGGAGTTAAGCGCCCAGGCGTTCCAGGTGCGACCGTACCTCCGCGGCAGCGGGCGCGTGCAGACCGGCATAGGAACCCAGAGCCGCCATCAGATGGTACCGGGCCTGGCGGCGCCGCCCGCGGTCCAGCGCGATCTGCCCCAGCCGGTGGTGTGCCCGCGCCTCCTCATAACTGCTTCCGCACAGCCTGCTCATGGTGATCGCCTGCCGGTGGAACCCGCTGGCCTGAACCGAGTCACCCAGCCGGGAATGCGCCTCTCCCAGGCAGTTGAGCGCCATGGCCGCGTCGAGGTGCAGGCCAAGCTCGGTGAAGATAGTAAGCGCCCGGGTAGCGTGGTCAATGGCCTGGCCGAAACGGCCTAGCTCGACTTCGACGAGGGCGATACTGCGCAGTGTTATCCCCGTGTTCCTCGTATTGCCTGACTCTTCATAGAAGGCGAGTGCGCGCTGGTTCTCCCGCAAGGCGTCCGGGTACCCACCGCGGTAATAGAGCACGGCCGCGATATTGGCGAGGGCATTATGCTCGCCATGCGGGTCGTTTACTTCCCGGAAAAGGTCTAGTGCCTGCCGGTAGTGCGCTTCGGCTGGTCCGGTGTGTCCGCGCTCGAGCAGCGCGAGGCCCAGGTTGTTGAGCGTCACCGCCTGGGCGTACCGGTCACCGTCGTTCTGCGCGGTGGCCAGGGCGGCCTGGTGGCTGCGGATCCACGAATCCCATCGCTTGCTGAGGAAGAAGAATCCGCGCAAGGTGTAGGCGAGCCGCCAGGAGCACGAGCCGGCCGTCTCGCACATGGCCACCAGGTTCTGCTGCTCGGCGGTCAGCCAGGCCAGTGCCTCGCTGTAGCCGTCAAAGTCCGGGGGGACCTGACCGGTGTCCAGGGGTATCCGGTAGCGGTGCGGCGAGATCACCCTGTCGGCCGCGTCCGCGGCGCTGAGGTAGTAGCCCGACAACCGGTTCAGCGCGTCCTGACGGTCGGTCTCCGGGTCCTCCAGCCAGGCTCGTTCGGCTGCATACACGCGGAGCAGGTCGTGCGGGCCGAACCGGCCCGGGGAGGTCTCCTGCAGCAGGTGCGCACGGAGCAGGGTTTCCACCAGGCGTCCTGCGGCGGGCGGCTCGGTTCCGAACAGCGCCCCCGCGGCGGCCAGGGTAATGTCCTGACCGCAGGCCAGGCCGAGCAGCCGGAACGCCCGGGCGGCCGGACCGGCAAGCTGCTGGTAGGACCATGACAGCACGGCTCGCAGGTCCAGATCGGCGTCACCACCGTCGAGAGCGTCCAGCCGGGTCCGTTCGGTCCGCAGTTCGCTGACCAGCCGGCCCAGCGGGAGGCGCGGCTGGTGAGCGGCCCGCGCCGCCACGATCACCAGCGCGAGCGGCAGGTATCCGCAAAGCTCGGTCAGCTCGACAGCCGCGCCGCGCTCGGCGTCGACCCGCGCTTCGCCCAGGTGACCGGTGAGCAGGTCAAGGGCGTCGTCGGCGGTCAGCATGCTCAGGCTGAGGCGCTGCACGCCTTCCCGCACGGTCAGGCTGTCCAGGCTGCTGCGGCTGGTGATGATGACGGCACAAGGCGACAGCCCGGGCAGCAGCGGCCGGACCTGCTCGGCATCCTTGGCGTTGTCCAGCACGACCAGCATGCGCCGCTGTGCCAGCAGGCTGCGGTACAGCGCGCTCTTGGCTTCGGTGCTGACGGGGAGGGCCTCGGGGTGGATATCCAGCGCCCGCAGGATCTCATCCAGGGCCTGGCCCGGCTCCATGGGCGCGTGCCGGTCAAAGCCGCGCAGGTTCAGGTAGAGCTGCCCGTCAGGGTACGCGCTGGCGGCCCGCTGGGCCCAGCGCAGCGCGAGCGCGGTCTTGCCGATGCCGGCCATGCCGCTGACCGCCGAGACCACGGTAGCCGATGAGCTCTTCATGAGCGTGGTGAGCAGGCTGAGTTCGGCTGTCCGGCCGGCGAACAACGAGGTGCTGGCGGGTAGTTGCCGCGGGCCCTGGACGGCAGGCGGCCGGTCGGCTGGCGGAGCGGGATCCGGCCGGTCGGCTGGCCGGACGGCAGGCGGCCGGTCGGCCGCCGGGGCGGGATCCGGCCGCCAGTCCCTGGCCTGGTCCGGGACCAGCACCCAGCCCTCGGCGGTCGTCTCCTTGACCGCTACCTCCACCCGGCGGTAGGCGAGCGGATCGCTCGCCGGGCTGTTCCGCACCACCTCGTCGAAGAACCAGGATGACGCGATGAGCGCCAGCACCCCCGGCGACGCCGAGAGCGCCGACTTGAGCTGGTCCGCCTCCAGCAGCCGGAACGCCAGATTGACGCACGCACCGGCCACGCCCTGCCTGTCGTGGCGCACCTCACCGGCATGCAGCGCTACCCGCAGCCGGATCTCCGCCTGCGCGCTGTGCACGCTGTTATGCTCGCGCAGCGCCGCGGCCAGCCAGTGCGGGAGCGCCTCGGTGAACAGTTCCTTCGCCACGTCGGGCGGCGCAAGCACCAGGACGCCGTCACCGCGATCTTCGCGGTGGCAGCTGACCCACGGAATGCTGCTCTTGCGGAATGACGCCCGTAGCGCCCGGTACAGCCCGCGGCGCGCCGCGACCCGATGATGATCAGCCCGGTGGCTCCCGAAACGTTCAATATCCACCACCAGGATGGTGTTGTGTACTGCCGATCCGGTACTCGCCAACGTAGACCGCCGCGTGACAATCCGGGAATAAGCCGCCAAGACCAGCATGCACCGGTCCGGGCCGGGCAGGCAATGGCCCGGAGCGCGCCGCCGCGATCAGTTCCCGTAACCGCCGAACGCTTCCTGAAGACGCTCGTGGCGGAACTGGTACACCGCGCCTATCTGCCGCAGCAGGCCGCGGTCATGGGCATCGGAAAGAAACCTCATCGTCCGCCACGGGAGGCAGCCGCGCCAGGCGAGCACCAAACGGGCGATCGCGAACCTCGTATACGGGCAGGCCAGGAGCCATCCCGCGGCGAAGGCCACGGCCAGCACGAGCAGCGGCCTCTCGTGGAAGAGGACGACGCCAAGGAGGCTTATCGCCAAGAATGGCCACGGTCCGGCCAGCGCGGTCGTCCGGTCCGCCCGCAGGGTGGCGGCCGGGCTCACGGCGCGGGCCAGGTCAACCGGGACGAAAAGCTGGAATCTGGAGCGCTTATACCGCAGCGCTGACCATGTCATCAGGCCGATTCCAGCAAGACCGAGGATAATCAGCACGAGCATCACCCGTGCGGTATATCGCCTGGTGACCTCGATTTCGAAGACGGCTGTGGACGAGGCCAGTACGCCGGTGATGAGAATTACCATGGTCAGCGCGAACCTGCCGTATTCCCTGGGAGTGAAACGGAAGGTCAACGGCAACCGGCTGTTATCCGTGATCCGCAGCAACGCGAAGAACCGGTTGCTTGAGGACGCGATGCCCAGGGCCGCCCCGCAGGCCAGTGCGGGAATGATCCCCGCCGGGAGGCCGCCCGCGAACCCGAGCAGGATCCCCGTGGTGATCCTGCATCCGGGGTGCACCGATGGCGTGCATCGTTCAAGCTGCCACCAGGCGATGTCCGCCGTGCCCGCGGCCTTGACCTGACTGGCCAGGAAGGCCAGGTACCGTCCGGCGTTCCGGTCGTCCCGGCGTGTCTTCCGGCCTGCCACCGGGTGGGCGGGATAGAGGGCTGCGGCCAGGTGGCCGAGCAGGTGATCCTCGATGGCCGCCTGGCCGGGGAACCGGGCCAGGTCACACAGCTCACCCGGATCGGTGGCTGGATCCGCGTACGCCACGCGCATGAGCCAGGCCATCAGGGGCGTCCGCAGCGCCTGCGCGAGCGGGCCGCGGGGACGGCCGCGCAGTTCCGCGCGCACCCGCTGCCATCGGTCGGCCGCCACCGCGCCTTCGGCCAGATACGCGTCCACCTCGGCCGGCTCGAGCGGCATCAGTTCGATGGCGGCCATCCGGGACAAGCCACGGCCGGATTCGTCCGCTGCTTGCCGGTACTCCGCTTCCCGGCTGGTGACCACCAGCGGGATCTCCGATCCCAGACGGTTGATCGCGGCGATCGCCTCGGCGCGCAGTCCTGGGCCGATCTGGTCCAGGCCGTCAAGAACCGGCAGTATCCGGCCGCCGTCCACTAGCGCCGCGGCCACGCTCTCCTTCCGGCCCGTCGCGGACGTGATCATGGCCCGCAGGCCCGTGTAGTCCTGGACCAGCCGCGCGATCATCCAGTCGGGAAGCCGTTGCCGCCCGGGATCCCACGAGCTCAGCGTGAACAGCACCGGCACCTGGTCTCCCGGCTGGCGGGCGGATAGCAGGTCGCGGACAAGCCGGACCGCCAGCACGCTCTTGCCGGCCCCCGGCCCGCCCAGGATGAGCAGCCTGCCGGAGGGCACCCGGCCGAAAACAGCCCCTATCTCGCCGAACTGGCCTGCCAGCGATTCCGCCGGCACCGATGGGCCGGCGCCGATGGCGGTCCGTGCGGCCGGCGTCACCGCCCATCGCAGCGGCAGCGGTCGCGGGTCCTGCACGGCCCGCCGTTCCTCCTCCCTTTTCCACTGCCTCGCCACCTCCCCGGCCAGGCCGTCAAGCGCGAGCTCTCCGGCCAGGCCTTCAGGCACGCTGGCCGCGAGTCCGGGGGCCTGCCCGAGCCGCGGGGTGCGCGCGGCTGTCCTGTGCGGCGGGCCCAGCAGCGGGCCCAGCAGCGGGCCCAGCAGCGGGCCCAGCGGGGGGCGCCCGACGGGCGGCTCGCCGGTCAGGACGTCCAGCAGCTCCTTAATGCCGTCATCGCTGAGCTCGGTCACCGCGTACCAGGTGTAGCTGTTCGGCAGCAGGAAATCAGGAATATGCTCCTGCGAGTTGCCGGGGAGCAGGACCGGAAGGATCTTGGGGAGCCAGGTGAGAGGGTCTCCGGCTACCTTGTCGCGCAGCAACTCCACCTCGGCACGCACGCCGCGGCGGTAATCCGGGAGGCTCGGATCGTCAGCCACTCTCTTGTAGGCGGGCGATGCTATCACGAGCACGAAGTCTGCCTTTTTCATGTTCGTGTTCGACCAGTCGGGCCAACTGTGACGCCCGATAACCTGCTGATCCACGTCCGAATCGATGCCGTGCTCGCACAGGAGAGCGCACAGCTTGCCTACCTGCCGCTTGAATGATTCTGATTCGTGCGCGTAAGACACGAAAACCCGGCGACCTGGCGCGGGGCCCTGCCGTCCGTCCTGTGCGCTCGTCTCGGGAGAGATCTCTCACCGCCGGTTTGCCGTGGGTTCGCGATGCCCTGACCGGAATAGTAAAAGACTTCGGGCCCGGACGAGCGGGGGTCGCCGCGGCGGGCGAGGCGGCCGCGGCGGGCGAGGCGGCCGCGGCGGGCGAGGCGGCCGCGGCGGCACGCCGGTGAACCGCGCCTGGTTTTGCCAGCCAGAATCCTGGCGCCGTAGCCGGCTGACCTCGCATCCGGTCACATATTCTCGGGTTCGCTGTATGCCGTAGCCGGGAGGTGCGACGTGCGGGCGGAAGACCCTGAAGGCGTCGAGCGCGGCGATATCGCGATCGAGTGGGGCAGCGACGCGCTGGCCGAGCTGCTCGGCCGTCTCGACCTGCGCTACCTCGCGCTCGTCCCCGGTTCGAGTTACCGCGGGCTCCACGACAGCCTGGTGAACTACAACGGCAACCGCGATCCGCAGCTGCTCGTCTGCCTGCACGAGGAGCATGCGGTATCGATCGCCCACGGTTACGCGAAGGTGGCCGGGCGCCCGATGGCCGTCGCGGTACACAGCAACGTGGGGCTGATGCATGCGAGCATGGCCATGTACAACGCCTACTGCGACCGCGTGCCGATGCTGGTCATCGGGGCCACTGGGCCCGTGGACGCGGCCAGGCGGCGGCCCTGGATCGACTGGATCCACACCTCCGCCGACCAGGGTGCGCTGATCCGGCCGTACGTCAAGTGGGACGATCAGCCCGCCTCCGTCGAGGCGGCGCTGGAATCGCTCGCCCGCGCGTACTCGATCAGCCGGGAGGCGCCGTCCGCCCCGGTCTACGTCTGCCTCGACGTGAGCCTGCAGGAGCAGGCCCTGCCCGCGCCGCCGGTGATCCCTGATGTTCGCCGGGACGCCTCGCCGCGGTCGCACGGACCCGATGCCGTCGCGGTCCGGACCACGCTGGAGTTTCTCGGCGAGGCGCGCCGCCCGCTGTTCCTGCTCGGCCGTCTCAGCCGCGATGAGCGGGACTGGGATCGCCGTGTCGCGCTGGCGGAACGGCACGGGGCGCTGGTGATCTCCGATCTCAAGAACGGCGCGGTCTTCCCGGCCGGGCACCCGCTGCATCCGAATCCGCCCGGCATCTTCCTGCCCGCCGCGTCCGCCGAGCTGATCGGGGCGGCGGACCTCATCCTGAGCCTGGACTGGGTCGACCTGGCCGGGACGATCACCGCGGCGGCCAGCCGCGGTCATCCGGCCTCGGCGCGGATCATCTCCTGCACAACGGACTCCGCGCTGCGCAACGGCTGGTCCAAGGATTCCTTCGGACGTGCGCCCGTGGACCTGTCCGTGCCGGCCGATCCTGACCGGCTGGTGCAGGCGCTGCTCGAATCGGGCGAGCCGGTGAAGCCGGGTGACTGGCCGGTCCCGGGCGGCCGCCCGGCGCCGCCCGCGGAGCCCGGCGGCTCCGACATCGATATGCACGACCTGGCGGCCGCGCTGCGCGGTGCGCTCGCGGGCTCGCCCGCCTGCCTGGTCAGGGTCCCGCTCGGCTGGGACGGCGCCGATCTCGAGGCCGGCCATCCGCTCGACTACCTGGGGATGGACGGCGGTGCGGGCATCGGCTCCGGCCCGGGCATGGCCGTGGGCGCCGCGCTCGCGCTCGAGAACAGCGGCCGGCTGCCGGTCGCGGTCCTGGGTGACGGTGACTTCCTGATGGGCGGGACCGCGGTCTGGACCGCGGCGCATTACCGGCTGCCGCTGCTGATCGTGGTGGCCAACAACTCCTTCTTCTACAACGACGTGGTCCACCAGCAACGCATCGCGGAGCAGCGCCGGCGGCCAGCCCGGAACTCCTGGATCGGCCAGGCCATTTCCGACCCCGATCCGGATCTGCCGGCCTTGGCCCGTTCGCTCGGCTTCCACGCCCCGGACCAGGTGCGCGACCGCTCTGCGTTGCCAGCCGCGCTCACCGCGGCGGCCGGCGCGGCGCGCGCCGGGCAGTGCGTGCTGGTCGACGTGCGGGTCCGTCCGGACGGCTACCCGACCGTCGGCGGCTAGGTTAACCTCGACCGGTGGAACCCGCAGTCAACATCCGGTTCGGCTGACGCTGCGCTGGCCCCGAAATGGCGGCCGGACCTTGTTCCGCCGGACCCGCCACTGGAAGGATCCGCCCCATGAGGGAGATCACGGTCGGTGTCGTGGCCCCGGCCTATGTGAACGTCCCGCTGTGGGTGGCCCAGGAGCGCGGGTTCCTCGAGCGCCGCGGGCTCAGTGCCGACGAGCGGATTCTCGGCACCACGCACGGGGTGACGAACGCGCTCCGGGACGGGGCGGTGGACATCGCGCTGACCGCGCCGGAGGGCAGCATCGCGAACGCGGTGGCGGGCGGCCCGCTCCGGGTGGTGGCGGGCCTCATCGACCGCCCGCCGCTGTCGATGATCGCGCTACCCCGGCACCGCGGGTTCAGTGACCTGCGCGGCGGCAAGATCGGGACGTCATCACTGACCGAAGGCACCCGGCACGTCGCCGAGCGAATGCTCGCCGCGCACGGCCTGACCTACCCGGCCGACTACGATTTCGCGCTCGAGGGCTCGCACGTCGAGCGGTGGAAGGCGCTGCAGGCCGGGACTATAGACGCGGCGCTGCAGATGATCCCTTATGACGATATCGCAGCCGACGCCGGCTTCACTAACCTCGGACCGGTGACCGAGGAATTTGCCCTGAATGCCGTCTGCGCCCGCTTTCCGGCCGAACGGGCGGTGCTGACAGCCTTCCTGCAGGCTCTTGCCGAGGCGGCGGAATGGTTCCGCGGCCACATTGGGGAGTCGGCGGCCATCGCCGCCGCGCGCACCTCGATCGAGACACGCTACGCGCTGCGGGCCTGCCAGGCGCTGGCCGCCGGCGGCGTCATCCCGCGCGATCTGCGGTCCGCGCCCGGGGCGCTCGCCGCGGCGGTCGGGGCGCTGCGGTCGAGCGGCCTGATCCCGGCCACTCTGCTATCTGGAGCTGGGCCGGACCCGATCGCCGCCGCCGTTGACTATTCGTACCTGTGATGGACGCCTACGACGTAGCCGTCGTCGGCGGCGGCCCGGTAGGCATGTGGCTAGCGGCCGAACTGCACCGCGGCGGAGTGCGCCCGGTCGTCCTGGAACAGCGCGCGGAGCGGCCGCCATACTCCAAGGCGCTCACGATCTACCCCCGCACGGTGGAGCAGTTCGCGATGCGAGGGCTGGTCGACCGCTGGCTGGAGGTAGGCACTCCGGTGCCGTCCTCGCACTTCGCGCTGCTGACGAACCGGCTGGACTTCTCCTTCCTCAACACCCGTTACCCGTACACGCTGTTCCTGCCGCAGCGGCGTACCGAGGAACTGCTCGAGGAGCACCTGGCCGAGCTCGGCGTGCCGTACCTGAGGCAGCACGCCGTTACCGGCCTGCGGCAGGACGAGACCGGCGTCGACCTCGACGTGGACACGCCCGCGGGGCCTGCGGTCGTGCGGGCCGCCTACGCGGCGGGCTGCGACGGCGCCACGAGCGTGGTCCGCGCCGCGGCCGGGATCGATTTCGCGGGGACCCCGGATACCTGGCGGACGATCCTGGGCGATATCGAGCTGACCGACCCGCCGCAGGCTCCGGCGCTGACCCTGAACCAGCCGGGCGGGTCGGTGTACATGGTGGCGATCGGCGGCGGCCGGTACCGGCTGGCCGTCATCGACCACGCGACGCTGTACCAACCGCTGGACAAGCCGGCCACGTTCGGGGAATTGCGGGCGAGCGCGCTGCGGCTGGCCGGGACTGACTTCGGCATGCGGGAGACCCCCGATGCGTGGCTGAGCCGGGTGGGCAACGCGGCCAGGCAGGCGGCCTCCTACCGGGCCGGGCGTGTGCTGCTGGCCGGGGACGCGGCGCACATCCATTATCCCGCCGGGGGGCAGGGCCTGAACCTCGGGCTGCAGGACGCCACCAACCTGGCGTGGAAACTGGCCGCCGAGATCCGCGGCTGGGCGCCGCCCGGCCTGCTGGACAGCTACCACGCCGAACGGTATCCCGTCGGCCTCGACGTGATCGACGACTCGCTCGCGCAGTGCGGGCTGATCGCCAACCCGAGCCGGGAAGGCATCGCGCTGCGGGACCGGTTCAACGCGATCCTGGGCGCGCACCCGTCCCTGTGCCGGGAGCTAGCCGTCCGCCTCTCCGGCCTGGCCATCCGCTACCCGGCGCCCGGCCAGGTCACTGCCCAGGTCGCCGGCCAGCGGGCGCCCGACCTCGACCTGCACGGTGCCAGCCAGCACGGTGCCAGCCAGCACGGTGCCGGCCAGCACGGTGCCGGCCAGCACGGTGCCGGCCAGCACGGGGCCCCGGGCGCCACCATCTTCGGCCTGCTGCACCCGGCGAAATTCGTCCTGCTCAAGCTGGGGTCCGCGACGGTCGTCCCCGCCGGATCCGAGGGCCGCCTGGACGTCGTGACCGCGGAACTCGCCGGCGACTACCCCGAATGGGCCGGCCTCCGGGCCATGCTGATCCGTCCCGACGGCTACATCGCCTGGGCCACCCATGCCGATGACGCGCCGCCGCTGGCTGCGTGGCTTATCGGCACGGCCGGTCAGTAGGCGCGGCCGACCACGGCAACTAGGTCAGGCTCGTCCTCCGAGCCGGGGACGCCGCCGTCGGCACGCACCAGGCAGCGCACGGTGATGCCCTGGGCGTTCAACTCGGCCTCACCTTCGCTGCCGACCGCGGACCACGGCAGCCTGGCCCAGCCGGTGCTGGCCGCTTCGATGGCTTCTGGAACCGAGGTCACTTCGGCAGTGCGCCGTTTCTGTTCCGCGAGCGCCGTCTCGTACAGCGTCTTTTGGTCAGCCTCAAGAGCCGACGTCACCAGGCTCACCACGCTGTCGATCGGGACCGCGATTCTCTCCCCGGTCACCCGGCGCACCACCTTGACCCGGCTTTCCGCGATATCGCGCGGTCCGACTTCAATACGGACCGGGTAGCCCTTGAGCTCGGCATCGATCGCACGGCGGCCGAAAGGCACGTCGACCCGTTCGTCGAGCACCGCCCGGACGCCGGCACCATGCAGCGCGGCCGTCAGCTTGCGCACAACCTCGGCGACACCATTGCCCTCCCTCACCATCAGGACAGCAACCTGCACCGGGGCCAGCCGGGGCGGCAGGCGAAGCCCGAGGTCGTCACCGTGAGCCATGACGACGCCGCCGATAAGGCGGGTCGTGATGCCCCATGAGGTGGTCCACGCCAATTCACGCTGCCCGGAAGCAGCCAGATAATCGATCCCGAAGGCACGCGCGAAGTTCTGGCCCAGCTCATGGCTGGTGCCCATCTGAAGCGCCTTACCGTCCCCCATCATCGCCTCGAGCGTGTACGTTGACGTGGCGCCGGCAAAGCGCTCCCGCACGGTCTTGCGGCCCACGACAACCGGCAGGCTCAAGACGTTGACCAGCACGTCCTCGTAGACATCATGCAGGATCCGGCGGGCATAATCGCGGGCGTCCGCCTCGCTGACGTGCGCCGTGTGGCCCTCTTGCCAGAGAAACTCGGTGGTCCGCAGGAACAAGCGGGGTCGCAGCTCCCAGCGCACCACGTTTGACCATTGGTTGAGTAGCAGCGGCAGGTCGCGGTAGCTTTCCACCCATCTGGCCATCGACTCACCGATGACGGTCTCGCTGGTGGGCCGGATGACCAGCGGTTCCTCCAGTTGCTTGCCCCCGCCGATCGTGACGACCGCCAGTTCGGGACTGAACCCCTCGACGTGCTCGGCCTCGCGCCGCAGGTAGGACTCGGGGATAAGGAGCGGGAAGTAAGCGTTGGCTGCGCCAGCCGCCTTGATCCGGTCATCGAGCTCGCGCTGCATCCGCTCCCACAACGCGTAACCGGTAGGCCTGATCACCATCGAACCGCGAGCCGGCCCGTTCTCGGCTAGCTCAGCCTTAGCGATCACATCTTGATACCAGCGGGGAAAATCTACTGCCCGCGGAGTCAACAGCGCCTTTGCCATTCGTGGTCGGGGCCGACGCCGCAAGCGGCCCGCCCCCTCCTCCTCTCTCGGTACCGGCGATCAGGCGGCAAGGGCCGACGCGCCGCGGATGTCCGCTCCGGCACGGTTGCAGCCCGTGCGTTACGGAACTTCCCAGGGAGCCGCAACACAGATCACGGCAAGAGCCAGGAGCCTGTGCCACGGCTTGCCCGGCGGGCTGGTATGCGGGGAAACGGAACACCGCGGAGGGAATCTGCCTCCTGGTCCCGAATGGAACTCACCCCTGCTAATACTATCCAGATCCAGCCGCCGCTCCAGCGCGGCGAGGATCTCGGCTGATCCTGCCCAGTCAGGGGATGAGGCTGAGTCCGCGGGCCCGGCCGCGGTCGTGAGGCTCTCGGAGCTGGCCCGGTGCACGCACCACGGCCGTTAGGAAGAATCAATCCTGAACGGGCCGGGGTACTTCGATCCCGGCCCTGGCCAGCGGTTCGCGGGCGGACGTGACGCTCGGCTGAAGTGCCTGCCGACGGGGGCGGCCGCGTGGCCGCTTCCGCGCGATGATCGCGCCCTGCGCGATGATCTCGCCGCCCCAGACCCCGTGCTGCTCGCCGCGTTCGAGCGCGCCCGCCAGGCAAAGCGCGCCCAGCGGGCAAGGGCGGCAATGCGCCCTGGCGAGCTCGAGGTCGGCCGGCAGTTCCGAGAACCACAAGTGCGGGTCCTCGCGCCGGCACGGCAGCGGGCCATCGATTTCCTGCGCCTGGCTGGCCAGCAAGACCAGGGAGCTGCCGGACATGACGCGCTACCGGTCGCGGGGGGTCGGCTCGGTGCTCGCATGTCCGTCCGGCTGCCTTCGGCTGGCACCTGAACGGCAGGAACCCCGGGCGGCCCGATGAGCGTGAACAATGTCGGGGTCGCGTGGGTCGAGTGGAAGTGGCGCCTGCCGCCAGCTGGCGGACCCCCGGCGGCGCTTGGTGATGCGGATCTGCCTCATCGGTGGCTTCCTTTACTGTCGGGACTGTGATCTGCACGCTACGAAGGCTCGGCATGGCTCGGCGTCACCCGAAGGTGCCCAAGGTGGTGGAATCTTTGGCGCGGCATCACGCACCAAAGTGCCACCGCCCAGGCCGGGCCAGCAGCCGCTCGTCGCCGGGACTGGGTTGTGCCTACTTGAGATCGCCGCCGGCGTGCTCGGCGCTGCCCTGCCACCTCTTGCGTTTCGATATCAGAAACGTTATCGTGTTCAAGACGTTTCGGAATTAGAAACAGCAGAGGAGATCCTGCATGACGACCCGGATCGATCCCGTCCGCCCGCCGTATCCACCCCATATCGCCGAGCGGCTCGACGCCATGATGCCGCCTGGCGTGCCACCGATCCTGCTGTTCCGAACCTTCGCGCGGAACCTTCCGATGACCGCCGCCATGAGCGACTGGGGTAGCTACGAGCTCAGCAAACGGCTCTCGCTGTCGATGCGTGACCGCGAGATCATCATCGACCGGACCTGCGTGCGCTGTGGGTGCGAGTACGAGTGGGGAGTGCACGTGGCGTTCTTCGCCGAGCGGGTCGGCCTTTCCGCCGGGCAGATCACCTCACTCACCCATGGCGGCGCGTGCGATCCATGCTGGACCGACGAACGAGACCGGCTGCTCATCGAGGCGGCCGATGCCCTGCACGACGCCGCCGACCTCGGCGATGGCCTGTGGCACCGGCTGGCCGGGATGTTCAGCGAGGAGCAGCTGCTTGACCTGCTGATGCTCGCTGGCTGGTATCACGCCATCAGCTTCACGGCCAACGGCGCCCGGGTCGTGCCCGAGGACGGGGCGCCGCGCTTCGCTGACGTGCAAAGCTCGTCTAGCAGGTAAGCGGGTGTGCGCGCAGTGTCTGGGGCCGGCGGTCGTGTCAGCTGCTGAAGAGCAGCTGCTTGGCATAGGCGGTATCGAGGTATTCAGTGACTGCTGCCAGGCGCCCATCGACGACACGGAAGACGCCGGCATAATCACTGTCGTAACAGCGACCGTCGCGGGTCCTGGCATGGGTGGTCCACTCCGCGACGGCATACTCGCCGTCAGCAATGATTCGGTGAACGTCTTGGACTACGGGCACCTCCGGGTCGAGGCGGCCGAATATCTGGGGGAAGAACCCGTTCATGATCCCGTCCGTTCCGGTCCATTTTCCCGAAGCCGGCAGGTCGCCGCGCAAGGTCCAGGTTGCGTTGGGGGCGAAGGTGGCCCGCAGTGCATCCATGTCACCAGCGCGGAGGGCGTGAAAGAAGCTTGCCACTACCGCGCGACTGGCTTCGGTTGAGACTTCCTGCATGGGTTCCTCCCACTTTGTAGTGCCTGTTGTCAGCGTGCCGTCGCGGCGGACACGAGACATCCGCCACCCGGCGGAAGTGTCCTGGCCGCCGACATAGGCCGGCTGGCCGATGTCTCCGGCACAGCAGCGCGGCACGCTTCGGCGCCGAGATGGCGGGCGAGGTGCTGCTGCCGGGGCCAGGTGCCGTGATTACGCCGACCACTTTCGAGCAATGGCTCGGCGCCGAGCGGCCCACCGCAGCCGCCAGCTGACCAGTGCTGCCGGGGATAGCATCCTGGCTATGGGGACGCTGGCGCCGGTTCCGGCCATCCGCGGGCGGGAAACAGAAACCGCGATCCTGGCTGAGACCCTGGACCGGGTTGAGTCGGGCCGCTGGGCCGTCACGCTGCTTGAGGGCGAACCCGGCATCGGCAAGACGCGCCTGCTCGATGCGGCGCTAGAGGACGCACGCCACCGGGGCATTCAGGTGGCTGCTGGGCGGGCCGAGGAACTGGAGCGGACCAGGCCCTTCGGCGTGATGGCCGACGCGTTCGGGTGTGCCAGATCATCGCCGGATCCGCGGCGGGCGGCCATCGGGGAACTGCTGGCGGCCGGGGGAGACTGGGCGCGAGACCCCATCACGGTGACCAGCGACCCAGGGCTGCGGTTCCGGGTGGTCGATGCGCTTGCTGACCTAGCGGAGGAACTCGCGCTGCCGGGCCCCCTGGTAATCGGCGTCGACGACCTGCAGTGGGCCGACCCGTCCAGCCTGCTGACGCTCAGCGCGCTAAGCCGCCGCGTTGAATATCTCCCGGTAGGCCTCATCGCCTGCTTCCGGCCGTCGCCGCGCCACCCGGAACTGGACCGGCTGGCCGCTTCCCTAGTGTCAGCAGGAGGGCGGCACCTGAGCCTGGGCGGTCTTAGCAAGCAGGCGGTAAGGGATCTGGTGACCGACGCAGTGGCCGCAGTGCCGGGCCACGGGCTGCTGGCCGGGATCTCGGGGGCAGCGGGCAATCCGCTGTTCGTCACCGAGATGCTGGGGGCGCTTGCCCAGGAGGGGCTGATCGAGACCTCCGGCGGTCGCGCCGACGTAGCGCAGGCCATCCTGCCGCCCACGCTGCGGCTGACGATCCTGCGCCGCCTGAGCTTCCTGCCCGACAACACCCTGTACGCGCTGCGGGCCGCCTCCATCCTGGGTTCCAGCTTCACGATTACCGACCTGTCAGTGACGATGGCCCGGCCCGCGCTTGAGCTTTTCGAGGTACTGACGGAAGCGATAACGGGACGGGTGCTGGAAGACGATGGGGCCCGTCTTCGGTTCCGTCACGACCTGATCCGTGATGCCCTCTATGAAGATCTGCCGCTGAGCATCCGCCGGGGGCTGCACCGTGAGGCCGGGCAGAGGCTGACGCGAGCGGGAGCACCGTCTCTGCAGGTGGCCGAGCATCTGGCCCGCGGGGCCGGACAGGGCGACGCCGAGGCCATCTCCTGGCTGGCCAGGGCCGCCCGGGAGGCTGCGGCCAGGTCGCCTGATGTGGCCGCTGAGTTGATGGGCCGAGCAGCCGGGCTGATGACGTCGGCTGATCCTGGCCGCGACCGGCTGCTCGCCGAAAGGGCCAGCAGCCTGCTGCTCGCCGGCCGGGTTCCCGACGCCCTGGCGGCCTGCCGCCTGCTGCTCGACCGTCATCACGATCCAGCTGTGGACGGCCTGGTCCGGATCAGCCTCGGGCACGCCCTGCTCGCCCAAGGGCAGGTGCGCGAGGCGCGGCAGGAACTGGAACGAGCGGGCCAGTCACCCGCCCTGTCCCACGCAGAACGCGGCGCCGCGCAGGCGTGGGCAGGCTTCGCGCGGATATCGCTGGGCGACCTCGATGGCGCCGCTGCCCTGGCCGAGCAGGCCCGCTCGGCGATATCCGCGGGCGATCATCAGGCCATCAGCATCGCCATGTCCACAGTGGCCAGGATCTCGGAGTCCCGCGGGCACCTCCGGGAGGCTCTCGAGATCGCCGAGAAGGCCGTCCGCCTAGCCGATGAGAGCCCCGGCCGGCTGGGACACCGCTTCCCGGTATGCGTAACCCGTGGGCGCATCCTCATCGAGCTTGACCAGCCCCAGCAGGCCAGGTCCGTGCTTGGTGACGGCATCCGGATCTGCGAGGAGCTGGGCATTCGCTGGGCGCTAGCCACCCACCAGGTGTACCTCGCCTACGGGCGCTTCCTGGCCGGGGAGTGGGATGACGCCATCGCCGAGCTCGAGGCCAGCCTCACGCTCGCAGCGGAGATCGGCGAGATCTATAGCCTCGTGTACGCGCACGGCTTGCTATCCCGGATCAGCCTCCATCGCAATGACCTCAGCCGCGCCCAGGAAGCCGCCGCCGCGGCCGATCGGAACCTGGCCGGCTGGGGCAGCGGCCACAGCATGACCTGGGTCGCGTGGCCGCGCGCGCTCATCCTGGAGGCGGGCGGCGAGCCCGCGCGGGCGCTCGCCACGATGGCCGGACTCTGGGACTGGTGCGTCGGCTCCGGGCTCGCGCTGGAGTACCCGGCCCTCGGAGCCGACCTCGTCCGGCTCGCGCTCGCTGCGGGCGATCTGGGACGAGCCAGGGAGGCATCAACTGCGGTCGCCGAGGTGGCCGCGGGCAACGACGTGGCCTGGATGACGGCCGAGGCGCTGCGCTGCCAGGGCCTAGTCGAGGACGACACCGAGATCTTGCAGGCCGCCGCTGATGCCCACACCGCCGGAAAGCGTCCCCTAGGGCTCGCGCTCGCCTGCGAGGAAGCGGGCAGCGCTCTCGTGCGGCATGGCCACGCGGAACGTGCCCGGCCGCTGCTCGACCAGGCGATCGACATCTACGAGCGCCTCGGCGCCGCCCGCGACCTCGCTCGCGCCGAAGCCACCTTGCGCGCGGCCGGCATCCGGCGCGGGCGCCGGGGAACCCGCAGTCGGCCGCAGTTCGGCTGGCGCAGCCTCACCCCGACCGAGCGCACCGTCGCCGATCTGGTCACAGAAGGGCTGTCCAATCCCCAGATCGGCGAGCGCCTGTACATCTCACACCGGACCGTGCAGACACATCTTGCGCACATCTTCGCCAAGCTGGACATCGCCTCACGTGCGCAGCTTGCCGCCGAGGTCACCCGGCGAGACGACGGATGACGCCCTCCCGGCCGCCACGGCGGGCGTACATCCGAATCGGTCCTAGGACACTCGTGACATGGCCAAAGGGCACGCCTAGCCCGTCAGCTTGCCGCCGAGCAGCCGGGCTCCCTCGGCAGCGATGGACAGACCAGCGACGCCGCGCGGGTCGCTCAGGGACAGGCCACTCAGCTCCTCAACCCGTTGCAGCCTGTTGCGGACCGTATTGCGATGGCAGTACAGCTCTCGCGCCGCGGCTGAGGTGTTACCGCCGCAATCCATCCACGTCCGCAAGGTGCCCAGCAGGAGTTCCTGCTCGGCGGCGGAAAGATCGGCGACCCGGCCGAGAAGGTGGCGGACAACGCGACCCGAGATGTCCGGCGCGCTCGCCACGATCGTCGCCACCGGATCGTCGTCGATGGTGGCAACGTCGGCGCTGCCCGGCGGGAGGCAGCGGCGGGCGATGGCCGCGATCTCCAGCGACCGCCCTGCGTCGAGGGCGTCGTCGAACAGAGGGCTAATCCCCACCCTGCCGGTGGCTTCCTTCGCCAGCAATTCCCTGATCGCGTGAAAGGGCAGGGCCCGGTTTATGGCGATGAGGCCCACCTGCTGATCGGGCCGAAGGCGCCAGGCGGACGCCACGCCGTGCCTGCGCAGCAACTGGCCGACGGCGCGCAGCTTCTCGATGCCAGCTTCCTCGGTCTCCGCTGAGACAGCTACGTAAGGGCCGTGCTCGGGCAGGCCGATGGCATGCAGGCTGCCGCCGAGCAGCTTCCACTCGCCGAGGCGACCTTCGAGAAGCGCGTCCAGCAGCAGCATCCGCTGCTGTTCGTCGTGCCGGGCGGAATCGATCAGCGCCTCGTTGTACTCCATGTTGACGGCCTCAGAGCTGGTATCCACCCAGGCCCAGACCGTGGTCGAGTCGCGCACTAGGCCATCCAGGCACGATTGGCCCTCCTGCAGCGCCCGTTCGGCGAGCGCAGCCCAGATCACCTGGAACCCGAGCCGGTAGGCGTGCAGCACCGAGCCAAGCGGAACGCCCTGCACTGCCCGTCGCCTGGCGGTGTCGCGCGAGGAGCCGGTACTCGGGGTGCTCTGGCTGGCGAGATCGGTGAGGAAGCTGTGCAGGTTCGCGTGGACTGTGCGGCGCAGGTCAGCGATGTCGACCGGAAGGTAAGACTCGTCGGTCTCCCGCAGCCTGGTAACAAGGTGCTCAGTCAGCCTGTCGAGTTCACAGATCAGATCCGCCGCGAGCCTGGCTACCACCGATCCGCCGGGCGGCGCAACCGCTACCTGGACCATGGCCTGAACGATATCTCTCACGGTGCGGCGATTGCCGCTAGATCGCTCATCCGGCGGGGAACCACAGTGCACAATTGTCCCGCCTACGTTTGCCCGCAAGCCCGCATCCTGTTCGGACGCGGGCTTGCCGGTACGGCCGGCCCCGGCCCGGTCAGCCGCCGAGTGCGTGGACCATGTTCGTGAGGGTGACCATCTGCGGTGCGCTCTTCACCGCGAAGTTGGACCCGTCATAGCCCCACCAGTCCCAGCAGCCCTCCGGGTTGAACGGGATGACGCTGGCGATCGCCTGTGGGTACAGGATCACCAGGTTGTTGGTATCGGCGTAGGTGTCGAGATTGGCATGCTCGGGGAACTCGTCGCCGAGCAGGTACTTGCCACTCAGGCAGCCGTGCAAGGCAACGACCAGCTTGCAGGATGCTCCGCCGGCGCAGGTCGGCGGCGTATAGAGGAGGCCGTTATTGTCCATGCTCAGCGCGGGCGCGTTGCCTCCCCGCGCGTAGAGATCCTGGTCAAATGACGAGAGCGTCCCCTCGGGGGTGCCGGTGTTCGGCGGGTTCACGCTGCCCAGCCAGTGCGCGAGCATCTCACCCTCGGGATCGTCGCCGCAGTTGATCAGGAACGGCGGGCTGGTCAGGGAGCAGGGCAACACGCCCTCCGGGGTTGGCCAGTCATGGCCTGCTGGGTCGGTGTTGTGGTACTCGACGTTGGCGCTGAAATGCTGGTAGAAGTCAACTCCGGAATCTGACACCAGAGCGTTTACTATCGGGTCGAGAGTGCCGTGGTAGACGTAGATCGGCTTGCCCGCCAGGTCAGAGAGCGGGTCGGTGAGCCTCTCGTGCGACCAGGTGACCGCCTGCTGCTCAAGGGCCGGCAGGCTGGCGCCTATGTCGCAGGTGGCGAAGTCGATCACATTGCCCTGGCCGCAATCGTATGGGCCGGCGGCGATGATGGCGGCCCCGTCGAAGGTGGCCGAATAGGCGACCTGCAGTTGGGTGGCCATGAAGCCGCCGGACGAGACACCGGTGACGTAGACGCCGGTAATGTCGAGCCTTGGCAGCGCCGGGGAGCTGGCATCGGCCGGGGCGGCGAGGCAGAGGGTAGTGAGGCAGAGGGTAGCGAGCCCGGCCGCGGCGGCCAGCGCGGCGTGGCGGAAGACGCGGTGTGTCACCGCCACGCCTAAAGGGCGGATGCCGGTGCTGCGTCGAGAGCCTCGATGGTCTTGGCGAGAGCGAGAATCTCGCCGTACATGAGGCGCTTGTCGAGCTTGTCGAGGTCGAGCAGTTGCGGCCGCTGCCTATCCCCTGCCTGCAGCAGGTACGTGGGCAGGGGACACAGCGAGACAGTGCCGAGCCCTGCCGCGTAGAGCGGCGCACCCTCGCCAAGGTAGAGCGGGAGGGGGGCGACGGCGGGCCGGACGCTGGCTACGGGATAGTCTGGCCAGCCGCTCCCGTTGACCGCAGCGACTGCGGCGAGGTATGCGGCCTGCTCAGCGTTGGCCGGGCTGGTGATGTCCCGCTGCATGGTATAGGTGGTGCCCCACTCGGAACCGCCCGTGGGCACGTACTGCCCGGTCACGGGGTCGTTCGTCCACATGGTGGCGCCGAGGTGCTCGACGGTCACGCCGAGCGTGGCGGCCTGGTAGATGTCCGGGTGATCGAGCATCCAGACGCTGGTGGCATCGTTGCCGATCTCGGCGTTCTTGGGGTTCGGGATGGTCCGGGTGAACTGCGGAAGCTGGAAGTGCCCCGTGACCAGCGCGAAGTACATGTCGTGGTTGCGCGCGGGAAGGCTTGCCAGGTGCCTGGCCAGAGCGACGAGCCCGAGTCCGCCGTTCTCTTCTGTGGCGTTCGGCCCGTCCGTATGGGTGTTGATAATGATGTTCTGACCGGTGTTCCCCGAGCCTTTCAGCGAGCCCCAGACCGTCTCGGTCGCGGCGCCCGGAGTGATGTCGGCGGTGAGCACCAGCGTCGCGCTGGCCTGGCCGGTAGCGGCGAGCCCGGACAGCTCTGTGCCGGTCGAGTCACCGACCCACACTGCGGGGCAGCCGGGATCGGAAGGGGTCGGCAGGCCGGATGCCGCCGGATAGGGAGTGACGAACGGGTTGTACTGGTTGACGACCTCGTCGTCCGGCATCCCGGTCCATGCGCAGATCACGCCGAGCACCCCGGCATTCCTCGCGTCGAGCAGCGGAACCGGCTCGAATATGCCCTGCCAGGCAGGATGGGTCAGCGCGGCAGCGTAGGCCGTGTAGTCGGCGGCGGCCTGAGCGGAGGTCTTGCCCGGCTGGTAGCCGCCGATCGCCGTCTGGCCTAGGTCCAGGTCGAATACCGACGGCGCGGTCCGCACCAGCGCGATCGCGCCTTGGGCACGTGCCCAGAAGGCCGTGGCGTCTCCGCTGGCTGGCGGGTAGGTGCCGAGGTCAACCAGGTTGCCGGTCACTCCGCCCGGCGGCGTCTGGCCGGAGTAGGGGTAGTAGTAGGTCAGCGGAATCGGACCCGACCGGCCGACGGTCGCGGGGACCCTCACCCGGAGGGCGAAGTCGCGGGCCAGCCAGCGGTTGAAGGTGAGCCGGTCGGTCCGCACGCTGAAGCCAGGTACCGCGGAGAGCTGCTCGGCGAGCCAGTCCACGTAGGCCACGTGACCGCTGCTGCCCGTGTAGCGGGTTCCGAATCGGACAAGCTGCTCTTCCCACTGCCACACTTCGCCCATGCTGGGCATGCCCGGGGCCGCACCACGGCGCCCGGACGCACCGGTCAGGGTAGCCGCCAGCGCTTTCGGCGTGCCCAGGCCGACGGCGCTGGCCGCGAAGGCGCCCGCGCCGGCCGCTCCCGCCCCCGAGAGGAACCGTCGCCGCGGCAGGCCGGGGCGCCGTGGCGCACCGCTGTGGCGGGAGTCGCTGGAACCGGCCGGATTGCTGGTTTTCATGTTCGCATTTACTCCTCGCGGTGACTACCGCGGTCACGTGGCGCTGCTAGGCAGTGGGTGGAGTATGCACACCGCGCGGCGCAGAGTGCACTGTTCGCGGTGACACAAATCGCCGGGCCAGGTTGTGCACCCGCCCATCGGGAAACCTGACCCAGGGAGCGCGGAGATCGCCGTTTGGGCACGCGGGCCAGTGCGGACTCGGCGTGCAGGCATCCGCGTTCGGCAGCCACGACGATCTTGGCCAGCAGATGTTCGACCTCGGTCTCGGTAACCCCGCCGCCCGCCGCCGTCCGCACGCGGCGACATGAGGCGGGAACCGCCGCCCGTTCGGTGCCAAAAAGGCCCTCAGCCGGCTGCGGACCGTAGCCAGGAAAAACTTACGGGGGCCGAACGGCGTTGGTGGCTGCCCCGCTCACGTGCGTGCGGTCCCGCCGGGAGCGCGGCTGGACATGAGCCGTTCGAGGAGCAGGCTGAGGTCGACCAGCGCGATCCGCACGGACGAATCGCTGCAGCCGTACGGCAGCACGACGGTCCCGCCGTGAATCATCGAGCCACAGGAGTACACGACGTTCGGGACGTAGCCCTCGCGCTCCGAGGCGTCGGCCACCAGCAGGGGCTCGGGCAGCGCGGCAATCAGGCGCTCGGGCCGATCCAGGTCGAGCAGGACTGCGCCGATGGCGTACTCCCGCATGGGCCCGACGCCGTGCGTGAAGACCAGCCATCCCTGCGGGGTCTCGATTGGCGAGCCGCAGTTGCCGAGCTGGATCAATTCCCACGGACGGGCCGGCGACTGGACCGTCTGGGCCTGTGACCAGTGATGAGCGTCGCGGGAGTAGGCGATCGCGTTGCTTTCCCTGTCCCAGCGCGAGAGCGCGGCGAAGCGGCCGGCGATCCGGCGGGGAAACAGCGCCATGCCCTTATTGGCGGCCGCGGGACCGGAGAGCTGGGAGATGGTGAAGGTCCGGAAGTCCGTGGTATCCAGCAGGTGCGGCGCGACCTGCGAGCCGTCGAACGCCGTGTAGGTCGCGTAGTACGTCGTGTCCGTGCCGTCGGTGAAGCGCACGAACCTCGCGTCTTCCATGCCGTGGCTCTCGGCCGGGCTGGCGGGCCACAGAACCCGTTCGGAAACGCAGTGGTGCGCATCGAACTCCACGGCGTAGTTGGACGCCGCCATCCACTCGATCTGGTCGACGAGCGCGGTCGAGTCCGCGCGGGTCACGTGCTGCCTGGAGAGCTCGGCCAGCGCGGCGGTCAGCTCGGCCGCGGTGAAGCGGGGCGGCAGGATGCGCCACAGGAGCTGCGCGTTCTCATCGTCGTGGTCGAGTTCGGTCAGTTTCTTGGCGAACAGGTTGCGATCGTAGGGGACGGACCGGGTGCGTCCGGTGTCCAGGAACCGGCCAGGTGAGTCGAAGCTGATCGCAGAATCGGCGCCGATCGTGCCGGTCCTGAACTCGATGCTCGATAGGTGACCTTCCCCGACCGCCCGCAGGCTCATGACGAACCGGACCTCCCCGGGCTGGCATCCCGCCTGGTCAGGGTGGACCACGATCGACGGATTGAACAGGGCCGCCGCCTCGAGTGCGTACTCCTGGGTGAAATACGCTCCGATCAGCTGCCGTCGTGCGCTCCCCACCGCTATCTCGGCACCGACCCGGGGCGCGACGAGCTGGAAGTTGCGCTCCAGGGTTCCGGCTAGGTCGCGATACCCCGCAGAGTATCGGGCCAGCGTCCGGGCCAGGGTGTGTTCCACCTCGGCTTCGTTCAGGTCAAGGATGCGATCGATGACGGCCCTGGCGCGCGACCGGCCCCGGATCAAGATCTCCTGGCCGGGCACGAATAGCCGGCACAGCGTGCGAGAGGCGTCTGGCCTTATCCGGTGCTCGGTCCGGGCCAGCAGTCCGCGTGCTGCTCGGGAAGTCTTCATAGCGGAGCGGCGGCCAGCCGCAGGCTCTGCTGCATCACGGAGATCATCGCCAGGGTCGACTCGGCTCCCTGGTTACGGCTGCGGCTGGTGCGGCTCAGGCCGTCACAGCCCCCGCCGGTGCGTTCGTCCAGGAGCGCTATCTTGGCGTCGTTGTCACCGTGGAACCAGGCCACGGCCATCTGGGCGCCGGCCAGCCAGCTGCGGTCACCGGTCACCGCAGCCGCGCGCATGCACGCGTCGGCCAGGGCCGCCACCTCGATCGGCTGCTGGTCGAAGGCCGGGCGGGGCTCGCCGAGACTCCAGCCTCCGGCCGGCACGACCGACAGGTGGCCGTCCCGGGTCTCGACAGTCAGCAGCCAGTCGAGCATGCGCAGGCCGTTGCGCAGCACCCGGCCGCGGCCGAGTTTGGCGCCGGCCACGATGACCGCCTCGGCGACGGCCGCGTTCGCGTAGCTGAGCCTGGGTGCCGGCCACGGCCACCGGGCGTCCGCCGGCGGTTCCCCGATGGCCAAGATGGCCCGGTCGAGAACCGTGCGCGCGCCAGAATGCTCCGGCCATGCCTCGAGGACCTCGGCGGCCCCGAGCGCCGCGAACGCCATGGCGTGCGGCCAGTGCGAGGAGACCTTCGCGCTGCGGCCGAACCGGTCGACGGCCTCCTCGCGGATGCTCGGGGCGGGTCCCCGGGCGGCGGCGGTGCCAAGGCCCCATAGGGCGCGGCCCCAGCAGTCACCGATGCCGGGCTGGTCCTGCCAGCGGCGGTCGTAACCAAGGCGGTTACGGAACCTCCCGTCCGGCGCCTGGGCCTTGGCCAGGAAGTAGAGGTAGCGGCGCCCCAGGGTTATCAGCTCCTGGGATGGCGACGGTTCCCGGCACACCACGACCAGGCCGCGGGCCACGTCGTCGACGCAGTAGCCGTGCTCGTACCTGGGCACGATTCCCTCGGCGTGCTCGAGCAAGCCGACGTGGTCGGTCAGGCGCTGCAGGTGCCGGAACGGCACAGCCGGGTCGCTCATACCGGGGTTCCCGCCCTGGCTCCGGTGAGCACCGATGCGAGTTCCCGGTACGCATCCGCCACCGCCGGCCACAGCATCTGCGGCGCCAGGTCCGCCGAGTAACTGCTCATCCTCGCCGACAGGCCGGGTTCGGTCAGCGCGCGCTGCAGCGCGGTGGCGATGCCGGCCGGATCCTGCCGGTCGACCAGGAGTCCCGCGCCGAGCAGCTCGACGGCATGCGGGAAACACGTCGACACCACCGGCTTACCTGCGGTGACCGCCTCAATCAAGACCCCGGAGGTGACCTGCTCCAGCGAGTCGTACGGCAGCAGCACGACATCGGCGGCGCTGATCAGCTGGCCCAGTGCCGCCGTGGGCAGGAACCGGCCATCGAAGTGCACGCGATCTTCCACGTTCCGCGCTTGCACCCGGGCCTTGAGCGCCCGCCGGTAGGCCTCGCCGTCGCGCGCCAGCACGCGCGGATGGGTCTGCCCGGCCACCTGGTAGTCGACATGCAGCCCGCGCTCGCGGAGCAGGGCCATCGACTCGATCGCATGCTCAATCCCCTTGCCCGGCCCCAGCAGTCCCCAGGTCAGGACCATGGGCCGGCCAGTCCCGGCCGATGACGCGGCAACCCGGTTGTCGACCGCGCCGTGCGGTATCACGGAGACCTTCTCCGGGGCGGTGCCGTAGATGTCGAGCAGCCGGGACCGGGCTGTGTGCGTCATCGTTACCACCACGCTAGCGGCGGCGACGACCTCATCGAGGATGCTGCGCTGCCGGGGCGTGGGGTGAGCCAGGACCGTGTGCAGCACCACGATGCTCGGCACGTGCAGGGCTTCGAGCAGCGAAATGACGTCCCGGCCGTCCGGGCCGCCGTAAATGCCGTACTCGTGCTGGACGATCACGACATCGAAACCGTTGAGTACTTCGGCGGCCGCTGACGCGCTCGCGGCGGAGCCGGCCACCAGGTCATGGACGATCTCGCCGGCCACCTCTGGGGCCGGCTCGTCGAGCACACGCACCACGGCCACCTGATCGCCCGGCTGGCGCAGATGGGCGAGCAGCGCCGCAGTGAAGGTGGCTAGCCCGCACTGCGTGGGCGGATAGGTGCTGAGCAGTGCGTAGGTCGTCGGCATAAGGCTCCTTGTCGTCGCTGGCCGCGGCGCAAGCTGCGGCGTCAGCGGATCTTTGCGTCACACGGCGGCAATAGGCGCAGACGACGCAAACAGCATGACGGCGATCACCGGTTCACGGGGCGGCGCAATCCGGGAACAGAATCGTCTGGCGAGATCTTCGTGTCAGGACCGAGGCTGGCTGAGAGGGCCTCGCGTGCTCGCTGACGTCCCGAACAGTGGCTGAGCGTCCGCCGCGGCCTCCGCGTAGCGGGCGCATTGTCTACGATAGCGGAGAAAAGTCCCTTCCCGGGTCGCCGGGCCTCGGCTGACGCGGCCGTGCCGCGTTAACCGCGACGCTGCCGAAGATCAGCACGAGGAGCCCGTAGATGCCCAGCGGCGCCGAGGCCGCCGCCCCGAACGCGCTGGCGGCGATGCCTGCCGCCACGGCGAAGTCCCGCATCGCGGTCGGCAGCACGATGGCGGTGCGCTGGGCCGGCGGCGCGCCGATGGCCAGCAGAGCGCCCAGGATCACGCCGCCGGCCAGGTAGGCGAGCAGGGCCAGCAGGACGCGGGCGTCGCTGGCCCGCAGGTGAAGCTGGCTGGCCACCTCCCACAGCAGCACGAGCAGGCTGGTCGTACCGAGCACCCGGATGGCCGGCTGCTCACGTCCGCGGAAAGGATCAAGCGTGCGCAGCGCGGACCCGCTGATCAGCGGGAGCGCGACGACCAGGGCCAGGGTAGCCAGCAGCCCGAGCGGTGAGGCCGCCGGATGCGCGCCGGCGATGCTGAGGATGGGCCCGGCCAGCAGGACCGTCAAGATCGTGGACGTGCCCAGGAGCGCGGCGGCCAGGGCGGCATCCCCGCCGGCCAGCCCGGTCAGGGCGACCGACGCCACCTCGGCGGGCGCGACGCCCGCCGCCAGGATGCCGCCGCGCAGGGCCGCGCCGCTGACCAGTCGGCTGGCCAGCCAGGCGAGCACGGGCAGGCCGGCCGTGGTGACCGGCAGCACCACGGCCAGGCGGCGGGCCGCGGTCCGGATCGCGCCCATCTGGCCGAAGGTCATGGCCGCGCCGGTGCAGAACACCAGGACCGCCAGCGTGACCAGGATGGCGTCGCCGGCGTCGCCGGCGTCGGCGCGGCGCCCGGGGCCGGGGAAGCCTACCCCCGCAGCGGCCGTGATCAGGACCAGGGGCAGCAGGAAACGGTCCAGGGCGTCGGCGAGTCCGGTCAGCGGCGGGCGCTGGGCGGGCCGGGGGGCCGCGGGCTTCACCACCGGAGCGTACCCGGCGCGTCCAGCTGACCACCTGGCTCAGCACGGCCGACCCGGTCAGCTGGCCGGGCCGGGCACCTCCAGAACGGTGTCGGCAACCTGCGCCCTGGTCCGCCGGCCCAGCCACCAGAACAGCACGCCGATGGCGATGAAGGACAGCACCGGGAGGAGTTCGGTCCACAGGTAGGTGTACCGCTCGGCGTAGGTCCAGTTCGACGGGATGAAGTCGCTGCCGAACCAGGACTTGCCCAGTCCCGGGGCGATGAGCTGGACGCTGGCGATGGCCACCAGGATCATCAGGAGCACGGTCAGCGGCCGGTAGGCGGGCATCCGGAACGGGCGGGGCGTGTCCGGGTGGCTGCGGCGCAGCTTCCACAGGGCCGGGTAGATGAGCAGGTAGCTGATCAGCGTGGTCGAGATCGTCACGCCGAGCACGGCGTCGAAGTACTTGGCCGCGTTGCCGCTGGTGATCTGCTGGGCCAGGACGACCACGATCGTGGCCATGACGCCGCTGAACACGTTGACGCGCACCGGCGTGCCGAACCTGGCGTTGATCACGCCGAGCACCCGGGGTCCCGCCCCGTCGTAGCAGGACACGGCGAGGGCCCGGTCCGCGCCCATGATCCAGGTCGCGCCGGAGGTCAGCAGGCACAGGATGAACAAGATCGCGCAGGCGTCACCCAGGACCAGCCCGGCCCCGCTGAGGGTGGCCGTGCCGCTGGCGGCCACGTGACCGCCGTACACGGTGAAGACCGTCTGGATGGCGCTGATGAACCCGCTGAAGTTGGTGATGGCGCTGGTCGGCAGGACGATCAGGATGCCGACCACGGGCAGGGCGTAGAGCACGACGCTGGCCACGCCGGAGCGGGCGATGGCGAACGGCACGTCGCGCTGCGGGTTGGTCATCTCCTCGCCCGCGCTGTTCGGCAGCTCGAAGCCGACGAAGTTGAACAGCAGCACGCCGACCAGGAGCACGAAGCCGCCGGCCGACGGCGAGTAGCTGCTCGCGCCCAGGCCGTGGGCGCCGTGCTTGGCCGCGTAGATGATGACCGTGATGGTGAACAGGCCGAGCAGGACGAACCGGGCGAAGGCCCCGGCCGTCGGCAGCCACTTGCCCACGCTGAAGGACGTGATGGCGGCGACGATCGACAGCCAGACGAACGCCAGCGCGATGACGTAGAACACCACCGTGGGCACGGCGTTGCCCTGGTTGAAGAACACCTCTACGGCGCCGATGCAGGAGATGGCGAGCGTGCCGCCGATCCAGACCGGGTTGGTGATCCAGTACAGGAAGTTGTTGACCGCGCCGGCCAGGTGCCCGAAGGCCAGCCGGGTCCAGAAGTAGGGCCCGCCTTCCTGCGGAAAGGCCGCCCCGAGCTCGGCGAACAGCAGCGCCTGCGGGACGAAGAAGACGACCGCGAAGATCATCATCCAGGTGAAGGCCTCGCCGCCGCCCTGCGCCACCGTGGCGATGGTGTCCACGCCGACGATGGTGCAGATGAGGAAGAACAAGATGTCGAAGCGCCCGAAGTGGCGCTGCAGCTTCTGGCGTTCGACGACAGCGGCAGCGGTCACCGTGTCCAGGGTGTCGGTCATCGGGCGCGCTCCTCAGCGTGAGATAAATGACCCATATCCTCACGCCCGTTTATGTCAGGCATGTTACGAACTGATTACATAGCTGATCAGGTAGCGCCGAGGAGCCGAACGTCCGTGGCGAATGCCCGGTGTCGGCCACAATGGGGGCCATGGTCTCTGAGATCTTCGAACCCGAGCGGTGGCGTCGCGTCGAAGGGTTTTCTTTCACCGACATCACCTACCACCGTGCCGTCGACTCGGGCACGGTCCGTGTCGCCTTCAACCGGCCCGAGGTCAGGAACGCGTTCCGTCCGCGCACCGTCGACGAGCTTTACGTGGCGCTTGATCACGCCCGGATGTCCGGTGACGTGGGGTGCGTGCTGCTCACCGGCAACGGGCCGTCGCCGAAGGACGGCGGATGGGCCTTCTGCTCCGGCGGTGACCAGCGCATCCGGGGCCGCAGCGGATACCAGTACGCCGACGGCGAGACGGCCGAGACCGTCGACCCGGCCCGTGCCGGGCGACTGCACATTATGGAGGTGCACCGGCTGATCCGGTTCATGCCCAAGGTCGTCATCTGCGTGGTGCCGGGCTGGGCCGCGGGCGGCGGGCACAGCCTGCACGTGGTCTGCGACCTCACCCTCGCCAGCCGCGAGCACGCCCGTTTCAAGCAGACCGACGCCGACGTGGGGAGCTTCGACGGCGGTTTCGGCTCGGCCTACCTGGCTCGCCAGGTGGGGCAGAAGTTCGCCCGGGAGGTCTTCTTCCTCGGCGAGACCTACGACGCCGCGGACGCGCACCGGATGGGCATGGTCAACGCGGTCGTGCCGCACGCGGACCTGGAGCATACCGCGCTCGACTGGGCCGCCAAGATCAACGCGAAGAGCCCGACCTCCCAGCGCATGCTGAAGTTCGCCTTCAACCTCATCGACGACGGGCTGGTCGGTCAGCAGGTGTTCTCGACCGAGGCGACCCGGCTCGCCTACATGACCGACGAGGCCGTCGAAGGCCGGGACGCGTTCCTCGAGAAACGCGACCCGGACTGGACCCGCTTCCCCTACTACTACTAGCCCGTTCAAGCCCTGCCAGCCCCGCGTACCCCGCTACCCCGTCCAGCCCACCAGCCCCGTCAGTCCCGTCAGCCCACTAAGCCCCGCCAGTCCCGTCCTAGCCCACCAAGCCCCGCCAGTCCCGTCCTAGCCCACCAAGCCCCGCCAGTCCCGTCCTAGCCCACCAAGCCCCGCCAGTCCCGTCCTAGCCCACCAGCCCGGTAGCCCCGCCAGTCCCGCCCATCCCGCGCCTGGACCCAGCGCATGACCGCCCCGATGTGACATTGGTGCGGTAGTAACCGCCTCAATGTCACATCGGGGCGGTTATCCGAGGAGCGGGCGTGGGGCGGAGGTGACTGGAGCAGGCAGAGGTGATCAGGTGGTGAGGCGGCGCCCCGTCCCGGGCTATGGAGCTAGCCGATCGTGATCGCGTCCAGGCGTTTCTTGATGAACGCCGCCGAGACGACCGGCGCGTAGTCGTTGGGCTGGCCGATCGGCGGCCGCAGCGACTCGATGACCGCGTTGTGGTCCGCCTCGTAGAAGTAGACCAACGAGACCAGATCCTCATCGGGCGCCTCGGCCTGCGGCGGCAGCACGCGGTGCCGGTTGGACCTCCACCGGCCGCCGCTCCAGCGGGCGAGCAGGTCGCCGGTGTTGATCGTGAAGCTGCCGGGCACGTAGGGCGCGTCCTGCCAGCCGTCTTCGACGGTCCACACCTGCAGGCCGCCGCGCCCGGGCTCGCGGTCCAAGATGGTGACGGTGCCGAAGTCGGTGTGCGGGCCGATGCGGAACTGGCCGGGCTCCGGCGCCCCGGCCACCGCCATCGGCGGGTACCAGTTGATGTTCATCGTGTGCGTGGCGTGGCCGGTGTGCCGGGTGAAGAAGTCGCGTTCCAGGCCAAGCGCGGCGGCGCACAGCACGAGCAACTCGTCCGCGAGGGCGCGCATGCGGGCCAGGTAGGCCACCACCGCGGGCTCGAGCGCGGGCACCTCGGCCGGGTAGATGTTGGGCTGGAACCAGTACCCGTCGACGTCGGGGTCGCCGGTCGCCTGGTCGGCGCCGACCGCGAATGACTCCTTCAGGTCCGGCGGAGTCTGGGTGCCCTCGGCGTAGCCGTTCGCCTCGGCGCCCGGCGGTAGCCAGCCCCGGCCGCCGACGGTGACGGCGTAGCGCCGCTTGACCCCGGGCGGCAGCGCGAAGAACGCCCGCGCTTGCGCCCGGACCCGCGCGCGCAGCTCCTCTGGCACGCCATGGCCGGTGATCAGGAAGAAGCCGACGCTGCGGAGCGCGGCGTCAACCTGCGCGGCGACGGCCGCACGGGCCGCCTCGTCTCTGCCGAACCAGGGATCCAGGTCGATCACGGGAACTGACGAGGGCATGATCTGGGCTCCAGGTGTCATCGCGCCAATGCTTGCAGCTTACGGCGCTTACCTGGCCCGGGTCGGGCTACCTCGGCCGGTCCGCCACGACCGGCCGCTAGTCCGCCAGCAGCCGGGCGATCTGGTCCGGCCACTGCGCGTCGTGGGGCACCTGGGCGGCCGGGCCGCCGGCCTGGACGGCCGCCGCCCGGAAGCCGGCGTCGTCGAGCGCCCGGTTGATCGCGGCGAGCCCGTCGGCGCCGTCCGCCCGGTACACGAACGTCATCGGCTCGGGCTGGTTGAGCACCTCGTAGACCACGCGCCCGGGACGGCGGCCGAGCGCGAACGCGAGCACGGTGGGGCTCTCACCGGTCGCGACCAGGGCCGAAAGGTCCTCGGTGGCGGGGGGCAGGCTCCCCCGCGTAACGTCAGGCCGGACCGCCATCGGGCGTTGCCGGCGGGCGTTCATCCCGGCGCCGAGCGCGCGGAACGCCCAGTAGGCGCCGAACGCGCCGTACCCCTCGCCGAATCCGAACGGCCCACCCGGCCCTACCGGGCCGCCGGAGGCGACCCCGGCCGCCATCATGCCCATCAGGCCCGGCTGGAACGCCCCGCCGGGGCTTTCGTGTGTCCCGATGTGCGGTGCGGCGGCATGGTCCCGCCACGGCGTCACCCCGGCCGCTGGCCGGCGCACCGAGACCAGTTGCCTGAACCCGATCGCGAGGTCGGTCCGGCGGGCCAGCTAGGGCGGCTGAGCGCGCACCGGCACAATGAGCGCGAAAGGGCGGGCGCCGCCAGGGCCGAAGGGCCGGTGCCGCGAGCCCGCTCACTGCTGCGCGAAAATGATCACGCCGATGATTACGGCCAGCAGCGTGAGGGCCAGCACCCAGCGGCGCGGCCAGCGATAGAAGTCGGTCATGAGATCTTCCCGTTCAGCCGTCCCGGCAGCGTGATCCCGTCACCAGTGACCAGCCACCGGGCGAGGTCCAGTATCGATGCGTGCAGTTGCCCGCCGTCCTCGAGCACGCTCGCGGTCCGGAAGAACTCGATCTCGCCGAACTGGTGCCGGACCGAGCGGACGAGGTTGCCGAGCCCCAGGCTTTCCTGGGCCCAGTCCCCGACCCGCTGGCCGTTGAGCGGTTCCAGCAGGTCCGCGCGGCTGAACACCACGGCCAGCCGGGCTTTTTTCAGCCGTATCCCCATCGCCTCCATCTGCTGATGCGTCTGCTGGTAGGCCAGTTCGGGCGACGGCGCCTGGGACCTGACCGCGGCCAGTTCCTGCTGGCGCTCGGCCGGCAAGGTGGCCCACAGATGGTCGACGGAGAGCGGGTCGATGACCAGGACGAAGGTGTGTGCCTTGGTCAGGAAGCCGAGTTCGGCGGTGCTTTCTGACCGGTAGAAGCGCTCCCCGGCCCCGTCGAAGAGCTGGAGTACCCGGGTTCCGCCCTTGGACTTGACCCGGAGAACCTGGCCGCGCGGCAGGGCCACGGTGGTCTTGGCCGGCGCCCGGCCCGAGGCCAGAAGCAGCCTGATTTCCGACAGTTCGGTCATGGTGGCCGAATCGGCGAACTCGGCCTCGAGGCCGTCCGCCGAACGCAGCAGCGTCACGATCCCGTACATCAGCCGGGTCTTCCCGGCGCCCGCGGCGCCGAAGAACGGCAGCACGATTTCCCTGGCCTCGCCGGGCCGGTGCTCCATCGAGCGCTGGCAGCCCGCGTGCGGGCAGTAGGCATCCAGCTTGGTGGAGCCGAGCATGAGCAAGGTAGGCAGCTTGGTGCCGCACCGGCAGCGGCGCCTGAAGATCCCGTAGCGGCCCGGCCTGACGTCCTTGTGCCGCCGGGTGCAGCCGTCACCGGAGCACTCGTACTCCGGGTAGGTCACCCGCTCGTAGCAATGCGGGCAGGTCATCCGGATGTGCTTGATCCGCAGCAGCCCGGTGTCGATGATCCGCAACAGGAGCGCGACGACGCGCATCGCGGCAAACAGGAGCGCGGCGATCACGACGTGGACCACCGCGATTTCGGCGAAGGCAATCGCGCCCAGGACGATCCCGCCCGCCGTCCCGGCGGCCACGGCGATGGCCAGCGGGACGGTAAGCCACTGGCTGGCGGGCCGCGACGGGGTGAGCCAGCCCTTGAGCAGGTTCCGCACCATGCCGAAGATCTTGGTCACCAGATCCCGGGCGAGCCGGAACGCGACCGTCGCGACGTGCTCGACGTCGGCGAAGGCCGGCCCATAGAAGTAGCTGAGCTCGGCCGGTTCGCCGTCCGCCGGGCTCGTGGGGAACCAGCGCGGCGCCGGCAGGTTCGCCGGCCGGGTGATCAGCACGCGGACCAGGCCGATGAGGTAGCAGCCCGCGATGGCGGCCGCGACCCCGATGGCGACGGCGGCCGCGAGCGGCGGCATGACCACGGCCAGGCAGAAGAGGTAAGGCCCGAGCAGGATCAGGTAGACCAGGATCATGGCTGGCCGCCGTCCTTACGCATGCGGAGCAAGCCGCGCATCTTGACCAGCGCCCCGCCGTGGTTGTCCTCCCACCAGCGGTCGAACTCCTCGGCATCGGTCTTGCTCAGGGCCTTGCGCAGGGCCCGCCGCCGGTTGCCCGGCCAGTTCCGGACCTGCTGCAGTAGCGCGTGGTTGAGAGCTTCCCTGGTGGCGGCCGCCCCCCGTCCGTCCAGGTAGAGCACCGTGAAAAAAACGCGTGCGCCCAGGGCCGACGCGTCCGCGTAGAGCGGATGCAGTTGAGTCTGAAGCTCACGGCAGAATGCGTTGCGCACCGGTTCCGGGCACTCGTGCATGGCCAGGTCGAGCCGGCTGGTCTGGCAGAGAAGCTTCGGTATCTGCTTTTCCAGTAGCCTCCTGGCCTGCTTGTCGCCGTTGACGTAGGACCGGTAGAGCTCACGGAAAACCCGCGTGTCGCCGCGTGCGACCTTGATTGACGCGCTGGCCACGAGCGTGCCGGTCCTGGCTAGGCTGTCGGCCGTCTTGCGGAGGTCGCCGGGCAGCCGGTCGCGCAGGCTGGGATAGCCGTCAAGCGCCTTGGCCAGGCTGGTCCGGTCGTGCCTGGAATCGTCGGCCAGTACCTTGCCGATACGTTTGGCCAGCCAGTCCTCGGCGCCCGCTTCGGCCGCCGCGGGAAGCAGTTCATGCAGGTCGCCGGGCGGGCATTCGCCTGGCCAGAGCTCGTCGAGGAGGTCGACGTCGGGAACGCCCCCGCTGTTGCGCCGCAGGGTTCTGATCTCGCGGAAAGCGTCGATCGCCGTGCCCTGGCCGCGCGCTCGCGCCCCGAGCACCCATAGCTCGGCCAGCCTCGGCTGGCCGGCTACCTCGTCGTAGCCCACCACGGCGGTCCTGGCGAACAGGTCACGTGCCTCCTCGGGATGCCCGGAAAGCCTGGTCAGCAGGCCCTCGACGATGTGCGGCCGCCCGGCCAGGATCGTGCTGAGCAGGCCGGCGTCGATGGTCGGGTCGAGGAAGAGCCCGAACTCCCGGAACTCGCCGGGATCTAGGACGGCGCCGGCCTCAGCCGTCCACGTGAGCAGTTCCGGAGCCCATTCGACCGGCAGCCGGTCGAGCGCGGCCACGCACTGACGTGCCGCCTCGTCCTTGGCCGCCCGGCTGGTCAGCCGGATCGGGGGGCCGGGCGGCTCACCGTGGCCGAGGCGGACGTAGGTCGCCGCCACCATGTCGAGTTCCAGCCGCTCGGTGACGGCTGTGGCCCGCAGCCGCGTGGCCAGCGCGTGCAACGCCGCGCCCCGCTCGGCGGAGACCGGCTGTGCCTGCTGGTCGACCAGGGCCTCGAGCACCGGCACGCCGGTCGCCGGGGCAACCGTGCCGAGCCAGGCCATGACGGCTTCGGTGTCCGCCGGATCCAGGGGTATCCTGGCCAGTACCGCGGCTGCGGCCACCGCCGGATGCCAGTCTTCGAATCCCTCGGCCGGGCCGGAGGCGCCCGTCGCCGCCTGCCGCCAGAGCGGGCCCGCCTGGTCGATTCCAGCCCTGGCCAGCAGGGCGGCCAACGGATGGACAGGGACGGCCGGCAGCCGCCCCGTCACTGTGTCGTACACGTAGAAGGTCTCGTCGGCGGGCACCGTCTCGCCGCCGGACAGCACCCCGATGAGGTGGTGCCGCGAATATGCCGGGCGGTGGCTGTAAGTCGTGAACGACAGCCGACGCGCCAGCTGATCGCCGAGCAGGTAGCAGATGGCCGCGATCCAGCGGGCGTTGGTCGCGGTGTCCGGGCCGGCCAGCAGCACCGGCCGTCCGCCCGCCATCGCCTGGCTCACCGCGCTGAGCAGGACCTCCAGGACACGATGGTCGGCGCCGTCCACGAACTCCCCGACCGCGTCCCGGTCCAGGCGGCCGCGCGGCGGCGGGCCCGGCAGCGGCGCCAGGTCCCGCTCTCTGACCGGCTCTGTCCGCCACAACGGCGCGTCCCACAGTTCCACCGGCAGCACCGGGCCGAAATCCTGCACCGAGTCGGTCACGAGAGCGTGCGCGAAATAGTTGCCCGGCCGTCCCGAGTAGTCGGCTCCGGTGAACACCACCCGGGCCGTGATCGAGGTCCTGGCGCCGCCCGGCGCATGGGAAAGGGCCACTGGATAGCTGGCCAGCTGGTCCGGGCGCGGGTCGCCAGGCATCGAGCGGGGCGGCTCGTAGGAGGTCTGGTCTTCGACCTCGCGCATCACCGTCGGCGGTACCCCGGGGGTCACGGCGTTGAACTGGAAGCCTCCGTAACCGAGCAGGCCGTGCTCACACGAGGTGTAGTAGAGCTGGTGGAACGCCATGGTCATGCCCCCTTCTTCACCTTGATCGCGCCGAAGCCGCCGAGTTCCCACAGGAACGGGTCCGCCACCCGGTACGGCTGGATGCCGCGCTGAGACACCTTGTTGTCCTGCGTCGGGGTGTCGCCCAGCGCGGACAAGCCGAAATAGCGGTATCGCTGGTAGTGCTTGCCGGCGATCTGGTCGATCCGGGCGCCGTCCCACCGGGTGAGCAGGCGCAGGATCTCGGCGTGGACCTCCTCGCTGTCGGTCTCGTCGAAGAACGGCGACTGCGGCGCGGGGCGGCGCAGCGGACTGGTCTCCTTGAGGTCGTGGTTCAGCGTGTCCAGCTTGGTGAAGGCGATCGCGAGCGGTTTGCTTATCTTCTTTTTCGGTCCGCCGTCCACGGCCATGACCAGGTCGGTGATGCGCTCGAGCACGTTGGCGGGCTCGTCGGCCGCGGCGCCCGCGGTCGGCATCCGGGTGCCCGGCTTGGCCAGGCCGCGGGCGCCGCGCATCTGCAGCGGGTCGAGCAGCAGTACGATCCCGTCGGCGGCGGACAGGTAACGGACGTTCTCCTCCACGCTGCGGGTGCTGGTCAGGTCCTCGCCGGCGGTGTCGAAGAACGACAGCAGCGTGTGCCGGGGTCCCGCCGCGCCGATCAGCCGGCGTTCCTCGGTGGTGAACCGGAAGACCAGCGGGTCGCGTCCGGAGCTGGCCGCCGTGGTGGTCGCGCCGAGCAGCCTTCGCTCCCGGTACAGCGGCCCCTCGTAGCTCGAGCTGAAGCGCTCCCTGGTGCTGTCGTCCGCGCCGCTCATCGCCGCGTCGAACCGGCTCCCGATCCGGTTCATCAGCTCATGCACCAAGACGGTCATGAACACCGTCTTGCCGGTCTCTTTCGCACCCACCAGCGCAATCAGGCGGCTGTTCACCTTGCCGAAGTGCACAGGCAGCGTGGCGTGGCAGACCGGGCAGATCCGGGTGGTGCTCTCTTTCCCGCACCTGGGGCACTCGGCCACGCTCGACTTGCCGTCGGCGCCGAACACGGGCGGCAGCGCCCCGCCGAACCCGGTCCGGTTGCGCAGCGTCTCGTCGATCTCCGGGTCACAGCGCCGCCCGGTCTTGCTCATCTGGCCCGTACACCGGAACTGGATCTCGCGAAGGACGAACGGCGAGTAACAGTACGGGCAGTTGAGCCGAGCCTTCACCGGATCCTCATCTCCCGCGGCGGCGGCGGGAACAGCAGCGGCCCGGCGTCGTGGCTGGCGGCGATGAAGCAGGCCAGGTATCCGGTGGCGCGCCTGGGCAACTCCACCGGGATCTTCAGCGGAGCGCCGGGTTCGACCGAGGTGGGGGGCAGCCGGACCACCTCGACGCCATCGGCGGGCTCGTCCGGCGGGAACGCGGCGGTGGACCGGACGACCACGAGCTCGGGCAGCTGGCAGGGCCGGTCGGTGGTCAGCTCGAGCAGCCGGCGCCCTGGCCGCAGCGGACCCGCCCTCAGCCAGCGGTAGCTCACCTTCGCCTGGCGCGCGGGGATGGTGACCGAGACCGGCGGGGAGACGAGTTCGGCGGTGGTGTCCGGATGGACCGCGCTGACCGTGACGACCGCCTCGCCTGACCCGATCGGGATGCTCATCCCGCCCTCGTCGTCGTACACGCGGCGCGAGCAGCGGCGTTCCCCGCCCGGCCAGGCAATGATCGAGTCGACGGCGTCGGCCGGCCAGATCCAGCTGAGCTGCGCCTGGTCCAGCAGCCGTTCCGCCCGCAGCCCGTCGACGGGTGCGGCCAGGCCGAGCTGGGTCCGGGCCCCGGCTATGGCGCGCCCGCCGACCCTGGTCACCGCGAGGATGTAATGCCGGCCCGGTGGCGGGGTCAGCGTCACCGACACCAGGCCTGACCCGGCCGGCCGCGGGCTGCCGGGTACCGGGTGGCCGAACGCGGCCAGCTCGGCCTGGCCGAGTTCAGCGCCTGGCGCCCAGGGCGGGGCTTGCCTGCTGATCCGCAACTCCACCCGGCCGAGCGGCGGGGGCGCCCAGCTCAGCTCGATAGCCGGCGGCCTGGCCTGGACCTGCAGGTCCTCGACCGGCTGCGGCGCCGGCGTCGGAGTCGCCTGGACGGTTACGCCCGGCGAGGTACGAGCCGAGCCGTCGGCGGCCCGGTAGACCACGCTGATCCGGTACGTGTACTGCGTGCCCGGAGTCAGGCCGGTGTCGGTGAACCCGGTCGGGTCGGCCGTGATCCTGGCCTGGTCGCGGTCGGCGGTCCGGGTGACCTCGACCTCCGCGGCGCCTCGCGGCACGCGCCAGGCGGCGCCGACCGCGTCGGCGGCCACGTTCAGGTTCACCTCGCTGACATCGGGGGTGAAAAGCACCGTGGGGGCCCTGGCCGGCCGGGACCACTCGGGCCCGCCGCGCCCGGCGAACACGGCGTAGTGCAGGTCCACCCCGGGCGGGATGTTCTCGTCGGCGGTGTGCAGCTCGGTGGTCTGGTCGGCGATCTCGGTCCCTTCTGCGGGAGATCCGGGGGGCCGGCCGGTGCCGCGCCTGACCCGGTACCTGACCTGGCCGCCCTGAGCCGCGCTGGCCTGCCAGCTGACCAGCACCCGGTCACCGTCCACCACGGCGTTCACCGTGCGCGGCGCCGGTGGCGCCAGCCCGGCGAGTCGTTCCGCCAGGCCCGGGTCGTCGGAGCTGTGGGCTAGGGCCTGGCTGAGCAGCCGGGCCGCCGCCTCCGTGCGCCCGGCCTGCAACTCGCTGTCGGCTGCCGCGACGAGGCGCGCCACCTCGGCGACCGCCGCGGTCACCCGGACGCGCAGCTCATCGCCGGCGTCCAGGCTGGCGGCGTTCAGCTGGGCGGAGCGGAGCCGGCCCGCGGCGAGGTCTTCGGAAATCTGGCGGCGTGACCCGGCGGCGGTACCCTCGGCGAGCATCGCGGCGGCGAGGATGCCCGCCTCGTTCTTATCCAGGCCAGTCGCCGCCGCTTCCACGGCCAGCTGTTTCTGGTTGAAGCCCGGCAGCCGCTGCCGGAGCGGCGCCATGACCTCCCAGCGCAGGAGCTCATCCAGGGTGCCGTCCTCGTACGCGCTCCTGACCACGGTGAGTACCGTCTCTGTGGGGGTCTTGCCGGGATCGTCGTGGGGCATCACGGCGGTCCGCCTGGAGGCCTCCGCCAGCGTCTGCGTGTCGATCCGCTGGCCGTCGGCGAGCCGGAAACCGTGCAGCACCCGGAACCCGGCTCGCACCGCGGCAGCTCCGAAGATGACCTCGGCGGACAGCCAGAGCCCGATGGTCCTTAGCTCGGGCCCGAGCCTGGCGTAGTTGGGCGGCGGGGTGAGCGGGAGGGCCGGCAGCCGGTCGATCACCGTGATGCGGGCCTTGGCCAGCGCACTTCGCACCTGCTCGTCGCTCAGCCCGGCGCCGGCCGCCTCCCGCAGCCGGGCGATCGCCGCCGGGCCGACGTGCGTGGCGTTCTCCGCGCTGACCAGTGCGTCCAGCTTCCTGGCCGCCGCCGCCAGTTCCTCACGGCGGCGCGCCTGGAAGGCCTCCGGGGTCAGCTTCCCGGCATGTTCCAGTGCCTCATGCTGACTGATCAGGCTTTCGATCAGCTTGCTCCAGCCGGGCTTGGACTTGTACTTGTTCCACTCGGCGACGACCTCGCCGACTTGGTCACTGAACGCCTTCCCGGCGGGCGGGTGGCCGGTGAAGGCGTACCGGGCGAACAGATCGGCCGGCGGACCGGACCGGCGGGCCGGGTCAAGGACCTCCCGCCGGTACCTCTCACGATCCCAGGCCACGTGGGTCAGCCGCTGACCGCATAGCGAGCTACCGCCCGGCCGGCCTCGCGGACTTGCTCGTCGGTGAGCCCGCCGATCTGGATCTCGAACCTGACCTCCCGGCCCGACCGCTTTTCCCTGGCGTGTACCTTCAGCAGGCCGGTCTCCGACATCCAGAAGGTGACGTCGAACGGCGTCCCGCGAGGTCGCGGCGGCAGGTCGGTGAGCAGCCCCTCGCCGATGTGGGTGTTGTTGGCGAGTTCATCGGAGGCGACCGACCCGGCCTGCTCCCAGACCTCGACGAGGACGTCACGCTGATTGTCCTGCACCGTGTAGAAGGTCTCAGGTTCGATCTCGGCCGGCAGCGGGGTGTTGGCCTGCAGCAGGTGGTAGATCTTGGACGGCGCGTTGTCCGGGTCGGTATGAGCCCGCGGGTCGGCGCCGTCGATGGCCTTAATGCCGAACGCGCGGGGTACCACGGTGGCCACCTTCTTGGCCGCGAGTTCCTCGACCTGCTCGACGCTCAGTCCGAGCTTGTCGGCGACCTGCCGTGCGGCCTGGCGTGCCTCTGCCGGTGTCGCGTCGGCGGGCATGCTCACCTTGACCTGCTTGACCACCGCGAACAGGGCCGCGCCCTTGGCCACGGCCAGGTCTGGCTCGTGCTGCTTCGGCGTCAGGCCGAACCGCTCGCTGAGAGCCTGCGTGATGGCCGGCATCCGGGTCATGCCGCCGACCAGCAGCACCTCGTCGAACCGCTCGACGCCCTTCTCCTTGGCCACTTCGATGGTCCGCTTGGTGATCTCCAGCGTGCGCTCGAGCAGCACCTGGGTGAGTTCCTCCAGCTTCGCCCTGGTCACCTCGACGGGCAGGGCCTGGCCGCCGAAACGCAGCACGACCCGGCGGGACTGGGCCTGGCTGAGATCCTTCTTCAGTTTCTCCACCATTCCGGCCAGGTCCTGCATGCCCTGATCGTCGGTACCCGGGTCGATACCGGGATGGGTGGCCGTGAACGTCTCCAGCAGGAAGTCCATGACCTGGGTATCCCAGTCCGCGCCGCCCAGCCGGTGGTCGCCGTCGGTGCAGACGACCTCGACGTCATCGCCTGACAGCCGGATGACGGTGGTGTCGAAGGTGCCGCCGCCCAGGTCGTACACCAGCAGGTGGCGCGTTGCGCCCGTGTCGTTCATCGCCTGGTAGTGCAGCGCCGCCGCGACCGGTTCCGCGAGCACGTCGAGCACCTCGAGCCCGGCCATCTGCCCGGCTCGCCGGGTCGCCTCCCGCTCGGCGAGCCCGAAATAGGCGGGCACGGTGATCACCACATCGCGGACCTGCTCGCCCGCCTGCTCGGTGGCGGCCCGGGCCAGCTCCCGCAGGATGAGTGCCGAGACCGACTCCGGGGTGTGCCGCTCACCGTGGTACTCCCAGTGGACGTCGCTCTTGCCCATCTCGCGCTTGACCAGCTGCGCCACCAGGTCCGGTGCGATCAGCGCAGAGTCCTTGGCGACCCGGCCGACCAGGACGTTGTCCGGTGACTCGAAATACACCACCGATGGCGTGGTGTCCTCGCCCACCGCGTTCTTCAGCACCACGGCCCGGCCGGCGTCATCGATCATGGCGACGCAGGAGTAGGTGGTACCAAGGTCAATGCCGTAGGAGGTCATGTCAGCTCTCCCTCTCTGCGAGGTACTGGTGAAAACGTGCCTGCGCCGGGCGGCGGACCCGGTCGTTCTCACGATCGTAGAAGCCCGCCGCGACGGCCTCCGCGACGGTGTTGTGCAGCGCGGGATCCGAAGTCGGCACGACGGCGAGCGGCCGGTGCCGGTCGCCCTGGAACGTCTCGCCGGGCTGGGCCGTGAAGACCTCGATCCCGCACCGGTCGAGGATCTCGGCGACCTCCTCGGAGAACGAACCGATCAGGCCGCCTTCCGGGCCAGCCCTGCGGGCCTCGCGGGACAGCTGATCGTGCAGCCGGATGAGGTCGGCTACCATCGGTTCGAGCACGGCCCGGTGACCGCTCTGCTTGAGCCGCTGGTTCTCTTCGTGCAGCCGGTCGATGACCGCTTCCCGGTGCGCGGCTCGCCGGTGGAACTCGGCGAGTTGCTTCTCTACCGCGCCGAGCCGCAGGCTGAGCTCCGCTTCCTCCACGTCGGCCGCCGTGACCGTGCCCGCTCGGGGCAGCTCTTCGTCGTTCATCGTTGTCTCCCAGGTCCCTTGGTAGGTGAAAGCGGCCCGGGCGTGACCTGGCCGAGGCCGGCCGGCATCCGCATCGGCATGGTCCCCGTGCCGCCGAGGACCGGCAGGCGAATCAGCCGCCAGCCAGCATTCGAAATGTCACGAGGTGACGTTAGGGACGCGCTTTGCATTCCCATTCCCGGGCACTCCAGAAGGCGCTGGCTGGCCGGGGGCACGACGCAAAGCGGCGTCCGCTCCTCGTCTCTCTCGCCCGGACGGGATCGCGGAGGTGCCCAGCATCCGCTCTTAAATAGGCGACATGAAAATGAGCAAGCAAAACTGACCCCCCACCCGATCCTCTCCCCAGGACTGGTAGGAACCTGAACGGCATTAATAGTCTGAAGTCTGGCAACTCATTATGCAAGCTTCCTCGGCGGGCCGTTGGGTAACGGTGGAGCACGGCCGGGGCGCCTGGCTATCGGTCCAGTAGGTAGCGAGATCCTGGAAAGGGTCAGCGGACGAAACAATGTGTTCGTCGCGCGGTCCGGTACTATTTTCGGTTTATTTTCCGGCCCGGCGGTACTTGCTGCTGGGTAGCCGACCGTCGTCCGGCTATGCGTTATTTGACTCCTCAATTCCGCTCCTATTGCCCGTGATAAGTGAAGGCTGCCCACGCGCGGGGATGGCAGGCATCAGCCCGGCGTGCCTGCGCGGCCAGTGCGGCGGGCATTTCCGCCGGCACTGGCCGTCGCGGATCGAGCATCCACAACTGCGCGGCGCGGAGCGCGTCGGCCGGGCCGTCGTCCGGATTCAGGATCAGGTGGCGGTGCAGCATGAACATCAGCAGGGCGGCGTGCAGATCGGCGACTTCCCATCGGGAGCCGATGACACCGGTGGCGCCGGCGGCGAGAAACGCGGACGCGAGAGTCAGCGCCTCGTCGTGATCGGCCAGGGTGAGGTCGCTCGTGCAGGCGGCGAGGACGATGAGCCCGCCGGGCGAGCCGGGCAGCCGGGTCCGGGCCTGGGCCAGGATGCGGCTGATCAGCAGGTCGCCTCCGGCGAGCAGGAGCCGGCTCTCCTCGGGCGTATCCCCGGCTCTGGCGTGACTGCCGACATGCAGCACCGCCGGGCAGATACCATCCAGGCCGTCAGCCGACAGGCACGCGAGGACCTCGCCGGAGGTGCCGGCGCCGCGGGTCGCTGCCTGCTCCGACCCGCCCAGGCGGACGGCTCCGGGGTACAGGGCCGAGCAGATGGCGTCGGCTTCCTGTGTCGACCATGGGAGGTCCCCGCCGGGGTTGGCCACGAAGACAGCTGTTCGATCGCTCAGCGGAAGACCCTGACGCGCGGCCGCCTCGATGAATTGCCTGGCGCTCGCGCAGGTGGCGAAGACCGCTTCCGCACAGGCGTACCTGACCGGGCCGGGCGCACCCCGCCGGGCGGCGTGCCATGGCACGATACCCAGGACGCCCATCGGGGCGATGACCAAGCGCGGCGGGGGCGCCGGCGTCACCGCGGGCCTGAGCCGGTCAAGGACCGGGCCGATGGCCGCCGTCCAGGCCCAGTCGCACAGGTCGTCGAGCTGGTCTCGCCACTGCACCATGGCGAGAAGGCCGGCCGTGTCCTCGGCGTGCCGCAGGTTATGGTGGGCCTCGGCGAAGCGGGCGACGGCACTGCCGGCCCCCGCGGATAGGCTCGGCAGCCCGCACTCCTCGATCATGCCGTCCGCGCGCACGATCAGCGCGTGGCCGCCGGTTTCGCCGGGCGAGGGAATGAGGTAGACCAGCCCGTCCATCCGCGCGCCCCGCAGGGCGGCCGCTATCTGGGTGACCGTCGGCGCCGACAGCATCCGCTGCTCGGCAGCGCCGTTTCGCAGCGCGGTCAGCACCCGGTGCCGCAGGTCGCTCGGGACATCTTCGAGACGGCAATCCTCGCTGCGCTCCGCCGCTAGCGTCTCGATGTCCCATTCGGCGGCCAGATCAGGCCGGTTCGCCGCACGCAGCAGGGCGGGAATATCGGCGGCGACCGTCGCCGCGTGCAGCACGAGCGCCCGGCCCAGCTCAAGTGCTTCGATGGCGGACTCGGGTTTCCCGTCCGCCAGGCACCACCCGGCCAGGCGCAGGGCGTCCTCCCCGATCAGGCGCGCCGCCTCGACCCCGTGCCGCGAGCCGCTCTGCAGCAGCACGGCCCGGGCGTGTGCGTGCAGGACCGACCGGCCCGCGCTGCGGGCCTGGCGTCGCGGTAGCCCCGGGCCGCCGGCTCCCGCCTGGCGATATGCCCAGGCGAGCACGCGCAGCAACGGCACCACGAACGGGTCGCCCGGGACTGGTTCCAGGCCGGCCCGGGCCTCCTCGAGGGTGGCGATGGCGAGACCGAGGTCAGCGCTCTGGCCGGTGTGCTCATACCGGATGAGCAGCGTGTAACCCAGGCCGTACAGGCAGCGTGACCGCTCGGCGAAGGTGTCAAGCCCGGCCGACCGCAGCGCCTCAGCCAGCACGTCGATCCCCTGATCGACCGCCTCAGGAGCGTAGGCGGCCTGAGCGTTCACGGCGAGCGCGGCCGCCGTGCGCAGCAGGATCGCTGCCCGGCGCGGATGCCCCGGCGGGCATCCGACGGCCGCGTCCCGTGTCGCCTCCAGCCCAGCCCGGAGCGCGGCAGCGTCCCCCGGCGCGGCCAGCAGGGCCACGCCGAGATCACTGAGCGCGTCGGATCGGCGTGCGTGGCCGGCGGGCAGGTGGCCGGCTACCCAGCGCAGGATCTGGACGGCGCGGGAGAGGTCATCGGTGCCGCCGGACGGCCCGGCCGCCGGCTGCCCGTCCGCGCCACCGGACAGCAGGGCACGCAGCAGGAGCGCCGAGCCGATGGCAGCCTGGAGTTCGAGTCGGTAGACGGTGCCGCCCAGGTCCGGCGGACCATGGTGCGGAGTCGGGGTCAGCAGTTCGGCCAGGGCGGGCGGCCCGGCCGATGCCAGCATGTCGTTCAGGTCGCCAGGTTCCGGCTCCGTCCCGGCCCAGGGCAGCAGTCCCTCCAGAAGCGTGAGCGCGGCGTCGGCGTCGGCGTGATCACCGCGGGCCTGGGCCCGGTCCAGCAGCATCCCGGCCAGGAGCTCCGTCAGCCGGGCGCGCAGCGGCATGGGACCGTCCCGCAGCAGGTCCATGGCCGCCCGGACGTGCCCGATCGAGCGGCCCAGGTCGGCGCTCGCGCGCTCGCGCAGCCAGCGGGTGTAGAGGGCGAGGCCCAGGACCGACCGGATACTGGCCTGGCGGCCGGCGTCCCTGCGCGCCGGTACCAGGAGGGAGGCGGCAATCTCGGCTACCTGTCCGGCCGGCCTGGCCAGCCGTCCGTGGACGGCCGCTCCGGCCAGCGCCAGGACCCGGAGGTTGAAGACGTTCAGGACCGCCGGGACATGAGCCGCCGCCGGGACTTGTACCGCGGCTACCGGGGTGGTCGCGGGCTGGGGCAGGCCGCTTCGTTCCTGCGCGAAGGCCGCGGCTCTCGCGGCGATGTCCCGCGCGATCGGGTGGGTGGCCGGGAAGCCCTGCCGGGCCGCTGCGAAAGCCGCGGCTACCTCGCCGGCCAGCCCAGCCGGTCCGGTGCCGCGACGTACCCACTCCGTCCCAGTGCGGGCGGCCTGGAAAAGCAGCAGGGCCCGGGCGGCGGGTGCCGCGGTGAAAGCCGCGGCCGCGGCGCGCTGGCGAGCGTAGGTGGCGGCGAGTTCCGCGTCGGACAACTCGCCGTCGGCCCGCGTGTACACGGTGCCCGCGAGCGCCGACGACAGGGTGGGGTCGAGCCCTGCGCCGTCGGCTTCCGCGAACCGCAGCAGCAATCCGATCATGGTGTCGAGGTCAGCGTCGGCCGACGGGGATAGTTTCACGGTGTCGCGCGCCGCGGCCGCCGGGCCGGCGCCGGACGCCTGCACCTGGTGCGCCAGGACCACGAGAAGGAACTCGCCGCACGAGCGGCGGTAGGACGGAGCCAGCCGCGGATGCCCCAGGACGATCCGGCATCCCCGGCCGAACTCGCGCAGGTCCTCCTCGCCGCGGTAGGCCAGGAACCTTATCCCCCGGGCCGAGCACAGGGCGGCCGCGAACAATGGCTGCCGGTCCCCGGCATGGTCCTCCAGCCCGACAGCCTGGGACAGCGCACCGGTGGCCAGATCGAGATCGGCGTCGAAGCCGGGCATCTTGGTGACGGCTTCGCTGATGGCGCTGGGCTGGCCGAGTAGCAATGCCTTGTTCAACGCGACGTCCCACGGATCTCCTGCGCGGCGCATGATCCGGTCGATGAGCAGTACCCCGCTGCGTCCCAGCGCATACGGACGCAGCCGGTAGCCGGCCATCGGCGCGGCCGCCAGCTTGCGGGCGAGCTCGGCCATGACGTCGAGGTCTTCGTCGGCTGCCTGTCCGCCGCCGCGCTGATAGTAGGTCTCGAGCAGGCCAAGCCAGGCGTCCACCCGGTCGTGCGCCCTGGTCCGGTCCGACCGCCGGTCCCGTCCGGCCAGCTCGGCCAGCACCTCCTCGAACTGCTTGATCGCGGCACCGAAGGCGGCCCGGCTTTCGCTGCCCGGGCCGGATCGCCGCTGCGCCGCAAGCAGCGCGGCGCCCTGGCTGGCGTGCTGGCTGGCCAGGGAGATCAGCGCGCGCCTGCGGTCTGCGGGAGACAGGCCGGGATGTCCCGCCGCCCGGCGCAGCCAGGTGATCGCGAGGTCGATGTCGGCCGGATCACCAGTGTGGTCATACAGCTTGTCCACGGTCATCGCGTATGGGTAGAGCTGTTCCAGCGGGGCCCCGTCGCGGGCGCCGCCCGCGGCGAGCAACGCGGCGATCGGCGCGAGCTCAGCCGGCGCCGGACATGGTTGTGCGCATCGCGTCTCGTGGTCGGCGATGCGGACCGCGCCTAAGGCAAACGACACGTCGGTGCGCAGCGGATCGCCGGCCGCCAGGTCCCGCAGCGCCATCTCCAGGTAGTACTCGGCGGCCTTGAAATCGGCCTCCCGTGCCGCATCCCTGGCGTACCCGGTGAAGTAGCGCCGCTGGGCTTCGAAACCGAGCTGAGCGCAGGTTCTGGCGTCTTCTCCGGCAGGATCTGTTTCCACGGCATGCTCCTTAGGCGAGGCAGCTCGGCGGCGGCCGGCCGCCTGGATCGCCGCCGCGGCTCGGTCGCTGGCTCTAGCGTGCCACGAGCTTCTACCGGTTTTCTGCCCTGGCGGTCGCCGCGAAGAGCGTCGCGACCGCTCTCGTGCTGACCGCCTGCCGGCCGCGCGGAAGGCGGGCCAGGATGTCGCGGACGGCATCGTCGGCGCGGGTCCAGGCGAGGTCCCGGATGGTCGAGGTCGGCAGCGCCAGGTCGCCTTCCGTGGTCGGGTGGACCACGACCAGGGCGCTGACCCGGTGGCCGCGCGGCAGGCTCTCCCGCCAATGCCGGACGGCGTTGATCAGCGGCCGCACCGATTGCCCGATGTACGTGCCGTCGCAATGGATCCGGCCAGCCGCCCCGGCGGCATAGCGGCCCGGCGGCCAGGCCACCGACTCGACGAGCAGGAGCTGGCGTCCGGCGCTGATCGCATGCGGGATACGCGGCATGTCCTCGGCCGCTGCCGGGCGCACGCCCTGGAAGATGCGGACGCCCGGCAGCGCGAGCAGGTCGGTGAGCAGGGCTCCGGTCCGGACCGCTACCTCATGCGCGGATGTTCCGATAGGACGTAACGCGCGGCGCTCGCTGTCGGTGATCGTATCGAGGCTCCCGTGGTAGCGGCCAGGCGCCAGTGCGGCGGGCATGACCGGGTCGGCGAGTCGGCGATCCGCGGACCTCGTCATCGTCATCACCACAACTTCCAGAAATTATTTGATCACTTGAAGCAAGTACAGCACGGGAAACTACCGATACACTTCCGCTGCGCTTCCGAGAACGGGTTCTGCTGCCGCCGCGGCTCGCATGGCGATCGACGCATCGCCCGGCATACTGGGCATATGGATCCTGAGGGGAGGGGCCGGATGATCTACAGACTGCTGGGTGAGCTTGAGATCGGCCCGGACGGCCGGTTACTCGACCTGCCGGGCGGTCCCACCCTGATCATGCTGGCCGCCCTCCTGGTCAACGCCAACCGGCGGATGTCCAAGACCGAGCTGATCCGCGCGGCGTGGGGCAGCGATGACGTGGACGAGGCGCAGCTCTACAAGCGGGTTAAGGCCGTGCGTGACCTGCTCGCGACGATCGGCAGGAATGACGATCTCAAGACGCATACCCGGTTCGGGTACGAGCTGCACGTCGCCGAGGACGACGTCGATGCCCTGCTCTTCCAGCGCCTGGTGCGGGAAGCCGACGAAGCCGGGGCGGAGCGCCGCACCGAGGATGAGATCGGCTGCCTGCGGCGGGCGCTGCGGCTGTGGCGAGGCCCGCATCCACTGTCCAACGTGCCCAGCGACGCGTTCCGCCAGGAAACCGTCGCCCTGGAGCAGCGGCATAAGCGCGCGGCGGTGCGGCTGTTCGACACCGAACTCGCGCGCGGCCGGCACGAGCGCGTCCTGGACGAGCTGATCTTGACCGCCGGGTACTACCCGTCGGACCGGCGGCTGCGGGAACAGCTCATGCTGGCCGCCTACCGGTCCGGGCATCCGGACGACGTGGCCAGCGCGTACGAGCGCTACCGCGTGACGCTCGCCGAGGAGACCGGCGCCGAGCCGGACACGCTGCTGCGGAACTTCCACTTCGCGATCGCCCGCGGGGACGCCACGGCCATCACCGAGGCGGAATCCGCCCTCGTGAAACGGACCGGGACGCCGGCCCGCTCGGCGGTGACACAGGCTCCGGCGCGTCCGGTGCTGGCCGTTCCCCGCCAGCTGCCGCCTCCCGTGAATCTCGTCGGCCGCGCCGACCTGGCCGCCGAGGTGTCCTGGCTGCTGCAGCAGAAAACCCGTCCGGCGGTGCCGGTGGTGGTGATCTCCGGACCCGGCGGCATCGGCAAGACGGCGCTGGCGCTGCGGGCCGCGCATGAGTCGAGGAACAGTTACCCCGATGGCCAGCTGTTCCTGGAGCTGCGCGGCACCAGCGGCGGCGCGGTGGACACCCGCCTTGAGGTCGCCGAGGTTCTCGCGCAGTTCCTGCGCGCGTTCGGCGTGCCGCAGGTGCCCGAGACCAAGGCCGAGCGGCTCGGGATATACCGGACCCTGCTCGCCGACCGCCGGGTCCTCATCGTGCTGGACGACGCCGCCGACGGGGCGCAGGTGGGCGACCTGGTGCCGGCTAACCCAGGCTGCGCCGTCCTGGTGACGGCCCGCCAGCGGCTGCCGGATATCCACGGCGCCCATCACGTGGCTCCGATGGAGCCGCTGGATCGCGCCGACGCGACGGAGCTGTTCCTCCGCGTGGTGCAGGGCGCCGGCCTGGATCTGGAGAACGACGACCTAGCCGCGGTGGACCGGGTGGTGGCCCTGTGCGGCGGCCTGCCGCTCGCCTTGCGCATCGCCGGAGCGCTGCGCGTGCACGGCCATCCCCGGCCGACCGCGGAGCTGGCGGACCGCCTGGCCCGGCAGGGGCCCGAGGCGTTCGCGTACGGAGAGTTCAACGTGGCCCGCACCATCGGCGCGGGGTTCGAGCGCCTCGACGCCGGCGCGCGCCGGCTGTTCCTCGGCCTGGGGCTGCTGCCGCTGACCGGCTTCGGGCTCTGGACGGCGGCCGCCCTGCTCGGCGGCGATGACGCCGACGCCGCCGCGCCGCTGTCGCAGCTGGCCGCGAGCTTCATGATCGAGTCGGTACGGCGCGAGATGCGCTACCGTTTCCACGACCTGACCCGCGAGTACGCCCGCCGCCGGGCGCTGGCCGAGTACCCAGGTGACCGCGGTGCCGTACCCGCCCAGGTTTACCGGGCCTTGCTGACCCTCGCCCGGCGCGCCCATGCGCGCCTGTACGGGGGTGACTTCGAAGTCGTGCACAGCAGCGTCGAGGACTGGGACGCGCCGGCCGAGGTGCTCGCCGAGGTCGACGCGTCGCCCCTGGACTGGTTCGAGCGGGAACGTCAGAACATCCGGGCGGCGGTTGAGCACTGCGCCGGACTCGGCCTCATCGAGCTTTGCTGGGACCTCGCCGTGTCGGCCCACGAGTTCTACACCATCCGCGGATATTTCGACGACTGGTACGCGACGCACGCGGCGGCGCTCGATGCCTGCCGTAAGGCGGGTGACCGGCGGGGTGAGGGGATCGTGCTCGCCTGCCGGAACCAGCCGGCCCTGGTCGCCAGCAAGCGGGCTGGCGGCGCGTCGGGCCTGGCTGAACTGGAGCGGGCGGTCGAGCTGCTGGCTGAGTGCGGGGACCGGCACGGCCAGGCCATCGCGCTGCGCACGCTCGCCAACGCGCTGCGCCGGCAGGGGCATCTGGCCCGGCCGCTCGCGCTGTTCCATGACGCGCTGGCCTGCTACACCGAGAGCGGGGACACCGTCGGGCGGTGGCAGACCCTGCGCTTCATCGGGCAGGCCCATCTGGACCGCGGCGATAACGAGGCTGCCCTCCTCGTGCTCACCGAGGCGAAAACCGTCGCTGATGAACTCGGTGGCGGGCGGCTTATCGCGCAGACCCGCTACTGGATCGGCCAGACGTGCCTGGCGATGGGAAATACCGAGGGTGCCCAGGCCGCCTTCGACGCGGTCTTCGCCGTGTACGGCGACGACGCCGGGGTCGGGCGGGCGTACGCCGTGCACGGGATGGGTGAGGTGGCCTGGCGCCGGGGTGCGTACGTCGTGGCGGAGGAGTATCTGGGGGAGGCGGCCAGCTTGGCGCGCCACGGGGCGGATGCGGTTCTCGAGGGACGTGTGTGGCTGTCCACCGCTGCCCTGGACCAGGCCCAGGAGCGGGCCGATGAGCAGGCCGCGGCGCTGCAGCGAGCCGTCGCGGCCTTTGCCGGGTGCGGTGCGGCTTATCTCGAGGTGCGGGCGCAGGCCAGGCTGGCCCGGGTCATGGCGCAGCGGGGGGACGCGGCGGCGGCCGAGGCGGCGTGGGGCCGGGTTGAGAACTTGTACCAAGCCGGGGGGGTGCCGGCGGCGGACCGGCTTTTCGGCCGGGCCGGGCCTTAGGGATCGGCCGGGCCGGGCCTTAGGGATCGGCCGGGCCGGGCCTTAGGGAGTGGTGGTGCGCAGGAGCGGGGGGTTGAGGGTCTGGGCGGGGCCGCGTTGGTACAAGGCGGCCGGCCGGCCGGTGTCGGGAGTGCGCTTGGTCCCGGTGGGCTGGATGAATCCGTAGGTGTTGGTGACCTTGCGGCTGAAGTTGCGGGGGTCCAGTGGAGTATTCCAGACGACTTCGTAGACGTTGCGCAGGTCGCCGATGGTGAACGTGGGGCCGCAGAAGGCGGTGGCCAGGGTGGTGAACTCCAGCCGCGTCCTGGCCCGCTCGACCGCGTCGTCCAGGATCTGGGCGTGGTCGAAGGCCAGGGTGCCGCAGACGGTGGCGGCCGGCGCCCAGCGGGCGCTGCGGGCGTCGGAGCCTGCGGTGGGGATGGGCAGGTCGGGGGCGATGGCGAGGTAGGCGACGCTGACGACGCGGCCTCGCGGGTCACGATCGGGAGCTCCGTAGACGGCGAGCTGTTCCAGGTGCAGGGCGGTGCCGTCGAGGCCGGTTTCCTCGCCGAGCTCGCGCTCGGCGGCCTGAGGCACGTCCTCGCCAGGGCGCAGGAATCCGCCGGGCAGAGCGGCGTGGCCCTGGTAGGGCTGGTTGGCCCGCTCGACGACCAGGACGTGCAGCAGGTTCTCGCGGACGGTCAGGATGGCCAGGTCGACGGTCAGGTACAGCTGCTGGCGCTCACGGCGGGACATGCGCCCGAGCATATCTTAGTGTCTTATTGACATGAACCAATTTCCGCTCTTTGTTGTCAACTCGACAAGAAAGGGGTGACAACGCGCTCCCGCCGTCGAGGTTCCCCCCGGGCTCGCCCGGCGGGCAGATCCGGGACGACGTGAACGGGCGGCCGGTAGAGATTCGGTAGAAGGCTCCACGAGGCTGGTACCGGCGGCCGCGCTATCTGCGGCGGGGGGTGCTGGCGGGCCCGCACTACGGGCCCGTCGGCTGCAGTGACGCCCGAACGTGCCCTTTTCCCGTGGCTGGCCGGCTAGGTTACCCCGGTCGCCCGGCACCGCCGCCTCAGTCGAGCGGGCCGGGCTAGGATCTTTCCGGATAGAGGGATTGGTGGCGGCGGTGATCAACGACAACGCCGGGTCCGGCGACATCGAATGGCGGGCGGCACGCGATGAGGCCCTGGCCGCGCTCAGCGACGCGCTCGTGTGGAACTTGTCGCCGTCACGCTGGGAGCAGGTACGGGACGCCGTCGGCGACCTGTCCGCGGCCCTGTCGGCCGGCCGCCTGGATGCCCTCTGGCAGTCGACCGGCCGGCTGGAGCTTTGCGGTCCGCTGCGGGTATCGACAAGGTTGGGGGACACGCCTGCCCTGCCCGCGCCTAAGCCGGTCCGGGAGCAGATCACGGAGCTGATCGACGCCCTGACCGAAGACGGCGGCAGGACAGGCGCCGCTGAATCCGGACCTGGCTCCCCGAGCACGACGGCGACCGCCCCCGAGGCTGGCCGGCGCTCGCCGTTCGGGTCATGACCGAGCCACGATGTGACCGGCGAATACCTCACCGCACCAGGACTGCTGGCCCATGTCTTCCTGCGGGCAGGCGGCCAGGACGCGCGGGCGGAATGGCAGCGCCTGCGGTTCCTGTGGTACGACGTCACCGGTCGGCTCGGATTCGACCGTCCCGTCCCGCTCCTCGCCGTCGCCTCGCACCTTCCGCGCGAACCTGCCGCCCCCGCTGAGGAGTTCGGGCTCCTCGCGGCGGCCGAACGCGACGAAGCGTCCGTCTGGCAGGCGTCCGCCTGGACCGACCATGGCATCCTCGGCCTCACCGTCATGATGGCCCCGTCCCGTGACCGGGACTGTTCCGGCGCGTGGACCGACCTGGAGCAGGCCTGGGGAGAGGCCGTGGCGGGCCTTGCCCCCGACGGCGCACTGGGGGAGGTGCGGATCTTCCTTGCCCTGCTCGCCAGCCCGTCCCCGGACAGGCCGGCCCGGGACGACGCGGCATCAGAGCCAGCTCACGGCCTGGTCCGCGCCGCCGCGCCGGGACCGTCGAACGCCGGCTGGTGGCAGCACTGGGACACGGTCCCGCTCGGCTCACCGGGCGGCGGGCCGGATGAGGTCCTGGTGTGGGAGATCGGACCGGGGTCGCGCGCGGCGCGGACTATGCGCCGGCTGGCCGCCGTCGCCCCGGTGGAATCCGAACGCCAGGTGGACCGGTTCCTCTGGACGGCCGGCGACGGCACGCTCACCCCGCTGGCCCGGTACCTCATGCACGCGGCCAGGCTCCGTTACCAGATCGGGGTCTTTGACGACGGCCAGCGTTCGCGTCACCTGCGGGACGAACTCGGCCAGGTGGCCGGCCGCCTCTTGGGTGAACCCGCGGCCGAGCTGGATCCGGCGCGGGAACTCGCCGAACGGGACCAGCTCTCGGCCCGGCTGAGGCGTGCGCACGGCGCGGCGATCACCCTGAAGGCGAGGCTGGACGCGATGCGCCACGCCGTCGCGGTCATCGGCGAGAACATGCAGCTGGCGCTGAACCTGCCGGGCGGCGACGCCGCGGTCGGCCCGCTGAGCGAGGACCGGGACCTGGCCAGGTGGTTCGGTCAGCGACTCGACAATGAGACCAGCCGGCTGGATGCGGCGGTCGGGCAGGCCCAGTCTGCCCGGGACTTCCTCGCCGGGGAGCCGCCGATGCCGTCGCGCCAGCCGGCCCGAGCCGGGCTGGCCGGGGCTATGGCGGTCAGCCCGGCGCCGGCCGGCTGGAGGCTTTCCGGCCGCAACGCCGCACGAGCTCGCGGGAGCCCTGGGTGATCGTCTTCACCGCCCTCGGCGTCGAGTACGAGGCGATCAGGGACTACCTGGCTGGCCCGGTCTGGCAGCACGAGGAACACGGCACCTTGTACGAGGTGGGTGCGCTGCCCGCGGCCCGCGGATCCTGGCGTATCGCGCTCGCCCAGACGGGGCCGGGCAGCACGACCGCCGCCGTGCAGCTCGAGCGGGCCGTTCGCGTATTCGCACCCGAGATCGCCCTGTTCCTGGGTGTCGCGGGCGGACGCAAAGACGTCGCCCGCGGCGACGTGGTCGCGGCGGAGACGATCTACGACTATGAATGGGGCAAGTCCACCCGGACGGGATACGAGCCCCGGATGCGAACCCACCACCCGGCCCACCGCCTGGTGCAGCGGGCGCAGCTGGTCGCGCGCGAGAACCAGTGGCAGCAGCGGATCCGGCCGAGCTGTCCCGAGCCGCCGCCGGCGTCCTTCGTCAAGCCCATCGTGACCGGCGGCAAGGTGATCTCGCACGACCGGTCCACGGTCGCGCGGCTGATCGACAGGTACGCCGGCGACGCCCTGGCCGTGGAAACCGAAGGGCACGGCTTCCTGGTCGGCGCGTACGTGAACCCGGAGGTGGACGCGCTGGTGATCCGCGGCATCTCCGATCTGCTGAGCGGCAAGGACAAGGCCAGCGACGATTACTGGCAGCCAGTCGCCAGCCGCCACGCCGCGGCGTTCGCCGTGGAACTCCTCGACAGCATCGGCTCGAACCGGGCTTAGCCCGTCCGCCTAGGCCGCGAGCTGGCCGGCCCGACGGTCCCGATGGCCCGGCGCAAGAGCCGGCGCTCGCGGTGAGACATGCATCCCAGGTCCGACTTAATGTCCTATTGACATTAAGTCGGCGGACCAGTTAGTGTCATTTTGACAGTAAGGCAAGCCGCGTGAAGCCGTGGCGTACGACCGGCCAGCGGGGAGTGCCTTACGTCACCGGCTGCTGACGCAGATGTCGGCGTGCCGGGTATCCGATCGCGCGCGCTCGGGCGCTCGCGAGGGGTCGGCCACCCCCGCTTCACCGCTCGGCCGGGCGGTGGAGACGCGAGCGCCTCGTCATCCGAGATTCCTCTACGTATCCTCCGAAAGGACAGATCATGCGCGCACTTTGGCGTCATTCCCTGGCACCGCTGGTCGTGGCGGCTGCCGTCTTCTCCGCTGTCGTCCCGGCGAACTTCGCCGCGGCCGCGACGGTACACCCCACCGTCAAGATCGTGCCCCGGGCTTGCCCGGCCGGCACGAACTGGGACAACGTGACCCACACGTGTGTCTAACGTCCCGGTAGAGATTCGGTAGAAGGCCACACCAGGCTGATACCGGTGGCCGTGCTAGCCGCGGCGGGGGTGCCGGCGGGGCCCGTACCACGGGCCCGCCGGCCTGCCGCCCGGCCCCTGGCCTTCCGGCCGGCCGGGTGGCCTGCGGCAAGTTCCCCTTTTCGCCCGGTAGAGATTCGGTAGACCGGCGCATGAGGCTGATAACGACAACCCTCATCACCTGCTCTGCCTGCGACGGCGGGTCGGCGAACGACCGGCCGGCCGCAGGCGAAGCAGGCAGACGCACCGTCGCCCTGGGTAAGCATCGACAGCCGGCTCTGCGGACAGCGGACGTGACCATCAATTGAGAAAGGCGCAATATGGATCTCTCCATATTTCTTACCGCGGCGGGCGGCGTACTGCATGAGGTCAGCGAGTCGGCGATCATAAGCGAATGGCTGGCCATGGACGAGATCGACGCGATCAGCGCGATCAGGACGCAGGTCGACTCGTCGCCCGCCGGTGAGCTGGACCGGCTCGACGCGGCCCTGCTCACCATGGCGTCCGATCATGTCGACCCGGCCGAGAGAATCCGGCTGGTCAAGTTCTATGCGATGTTCAAGATCGTCGAGCTGCTGCGCTTCGAGAAGTTCCGCGGATTCCCGACTGATATCGGCCGTTCGGGCATCTGACCCGCGGCCGCCCGCGCGGGGGCCGGGCTGGCCCACGTTCGCACCGGGCCGGGTCACGCTCGCACCCGGGCGTCACGCTCGCACCGGGCCGGGTCACGCTCGCACCCGGGCGTCACGCTCGCACCCGGCCCGGGTCACGCGGCGGATCAGCGTCCGGATGGCTCCCCGGGCCCGTCCGTTACCGCCTGGGCGGGCGGTTTCGGTCTCGGCTGCCCCACTCGACCCGGCTGGGCCCGGGGACGGGGTTGTGGCACCGGATCGGTGTCGGCAATGAGAACCTCCGGGTGCACCGTCGGTTCTTCAAGGACCTCGAGACCGCCGACACCACGGTCGCCGCGGTCTGATCCCCGCCGGGCTCGATGCGGGCCGGACCGGTGCACCAGGTCCGTTCGGCCCAAAGACCTTTCACCCCGAACGGACCGGGTGGCTGCCCCGGCCCGGTGCCAGCGGCGGCCGGCGGGGCGCCGTCCCGGCTAGCCCGGTCAGGGCTGCAGGCGCTTGCTGGGCAGCGCCGGCCGCGGCGCCGCGGCCGGCCCGAGCACGGCGATGAAGTCCCTGGCCCACCCGACCAGGAACTGGTCGGCCGGACGGTACTGCCCGGGAACCGAGGCGCGCAGCGGGCCGCCCGGGTGGCCGGCCACGTCCAGCTGGACCCACTCGGGGTTGATGTCGAGCTCCATCGCCATCCGGGCGCCGGCGTAGGCCAGCACGAACGCCAGGTCGGCCGGGGTGGTGGACATGCTCGCGGCGTAGATGAGGTCGCCGGAGGCGTCCTGGCCGAGCGCGCTGCGGGCGACGTACACGCCGCCGCCGAGGGTGGCACCCCACCGGCCCGCCGCCGCCGCGGCCGCGGTGGCCTTGCCGCCGCGCACCAGCGGCATCAGGTTCTGCCTGACGCTGTACACCGCCTCGCCGGGCGCGGGCACGTCGCTGCCCCAGACCCCGATCCTGGCCTGGCCCGAGCGGTCGATCACCAGGCTGGCCAGGCCCCGGCGCAGCGGGCTGGCCACGTGGCCTTCCTGCTCGTACCCGCCCACGCCCGCGGACAGCTTGAACCCCCCGTTGAACGCGGCCAGCAGCCGCTTGCGCTCGGCGCCGGTCACGGCCGGGCCGGCCTGGACCCGGCCCGCCGCCGCTCCGGGGTCCTCGCTGCCGTCGTGCAGGACGAATGTCACCGGGCCGCCGAAGGTCGCGACGGTCAGCACCGATCCGTCCGGGGTCCGCATCCGGGTCACCGTCACCCGCGGCGGGACCGGCCTGGCCGGGATCGCCTCGGCCGCCTGGCTGGCGCGCGGCCGGGCCGGGGCGGACGAGGCCGCCGGGGTGCGGGCGGTGGCGCGGCCGGACGGGCCGGACGAGTGCGTGGCGGACGGTGAGCCGCAGGCGGCCAGCACGCACAGGCCGGCCAGCGAGGCGGCGCGGCATCCCCTGCGCATGGTCCGCTCCTTCGTGCGTCGGGCCGGCGGTCCGGCTACTATTCGGTCACTATGTCAAGCCGCACCGTCAGGCTCACCGGCTGGGGCCGGATAGCGCCATCCCGGGCCGAACTCGCCGAGCCCGCCACCGTCGCCGACGCCGCCAGGCTGCTGGCGGCCGCCGTGCCCGCTCGCGGCGCGATCGCCCGCGGGCTCGGCCGCAGCTACAACAACGCCGCGCAATGCGAGGGCGGCGTGGTGATCTCGACCGCCCAGCTGAACCGGATCGTCGACCTGGACCCGGCGACCGGCCTGGTGACCTGCGAAGCCGGCGTCAGCCTGGAACAGCTCATGGTCGCCGGGCTGCCGGCCGGCTGGTTCGTGCCAGTTTCCCCCGGGACCAGGCAGGTTACCGTCGGCGGCGCGATCGCGGCCGACGTGCACGGCAAGAATCACCACGTGGCCGGCAGCTTTGCCCGGCACGTGCGGTCCTTCGACATCCTGCTGCCCGGCGGCGAGCCGCGCACGGTGACCGAGGCGTCCGATCCCGCGCTGTTCTGGGCGACCGCGGGCGGCATGGGGCTGACCGGGTTCGTCGTCCGGGCCGTGATCCAGCTGAAGCGGGTGGGCACCTCGCGGGTCCGGGTCGACACCGTGCGCACCGCCGACATCGACGAGACGATGGCCGTACTGGCCGAGCACGACCGCACGTTCGGCTACACGGTGGCCTGGTCGGACAGCCTGGCCCGGGGCAAGGGGCTGGGCCGTTCGGTGGTTACCAGCGGCGATTTCGCCGAGCCGGGCGACCTGCCGCCCGCCGACCGGGCGGACCCGTTCGCGTTCCGGCCGGGCTCCCGCCTCGGGCTCCCGCCCGGGTTCCCGCCCGGGCTGATCAACCGGTACACGGTGGCCCTGGCCAACGAGGCGTGGTACCGCAAGGCGCCCCGCGCCCGGCAGGGCGAACTGCAGACCATCGGGGCGTTCTTCCACCCGCTGGACGGGATCAGGAACTGGAACCGGGTCTACGGACCCGGCGGCTTCCGGCAGTACCAGTACGTCCTGCCGGTTGGCGCCGAGGCTGCGGTGCGCCGCTCCTTCGAACTGGTCAGCCGGGCGCGCGCCGCCTCGTTCGTGACCGTGCTCAAGCGGTTCGGCGAGGGCGACCCCGGGTTGCTCTCCTTCCCGATGCGTGGCTGGACGCTCGCGCTCGACGTGCCCGCCCGGACGCCGGGACTGGCCCGGCTGCTCGGATCGCTTGACCGGCTGGTCGTCGAGGCGGGCGGCCGAGTCTACCTGGCCAAGGATTCCCGGGTGCCGGCCGACGTGCTGGCCGAGATGTACCCGCGGCTCGCGGAGTTCGCCAAGCTGCGTGCCGAGTGGGACCCAGCCGGGGTCCTCGCGTCGGACCTGTCCCGGCGGCTCGGCCTGTGACCTCGCCGCGCCTTCCGGCAGCTGCCCGCGAATCGCTTATTCCGGGCACCATATCTATTAAGGCCGGAATGCGCTGATGCGCGAGTGCTTGCCGACGCAATTGCGTCAACTCGCCAGTAGCTGAATAAGCGGCCCTGGCCGGGCCGTGAGGTGCGTTAATGCCCGGGCAGATATGTCGGGAAAACCCGTCGCAGGACAGACTTGGCTTTTTTGGCCCGTGGTCTTTGCGCGGCCGGTAAAGTCATGTCCGTCGCAAAGCTTTGCCAGCAGGACCGCCGCGGCCACGATGGTGCCGGCTCCGCTAGCTGGGCTGACGGCACCCGAACGGGGCAACGCGGGCGATGCCCCGCCGATCGATAGCAGCGGCCTGGCTGATCGGACTTTTTTGTCCACCTCCCGGAAGGAGGCGCGTTATGCAAGACACTACTGTCTCGGGCATACATGACGCGAGCGATTCAGGCGCAAAAGCAGGACGCAGATTTTTCATCCGGGCCGTTTATCGCCCCAATGAGGACGAACTACTGGCCCGCGTGCTCATCACGAGCTGGAGCCTGGCCACGGGCCGCACGCTCCGCGGCGGAGTCACCCCGCAGTCCCTCACCGAGGACGAGCTGATCAGCTTCTGGGCCGACGACCAGATCGCGCCGCCGCGCGCGGCGGGTACCGGATGCCAGCTACCCGCTCGCTGACGGACAGCCAGCGTGAGTGGCTGCGGGTGCGGTCTTACCTCGCCGAACATCGCCACGGCCTGGCCCTCGACGCGGCCGGTGACTACCCAGCCGACCACACGATCGCGGGGACCCCGCTGCTCGCCGCCCCCTGGTGGCAGCCCGCCGCGCCCGTCCCGCTGCCGGACCTCGAACTGGAACTCGCCGCGGCGGAGGTCCCGCCACCAGCCGCCGCACCCGCGTCCCCCTTCGCCGCCCTGGGCGACGCCGCGGCGCCGCTGCTGCCCGAGCGGCCGGACGGGACCCGCTACCTTCGCTACTCCGACGCGCTGCGGGACCTGGCCGCCCCGGCGGTATTCGAGAACCGCGTCACCTACCGGCTGACCGAGGCGCAGCTCAGCCCGGGAGCGTCCCGGCTGGCGTTCACCCGCGGCCGTTATTTCGACGGCATCGACACCGGCGAGGCAGCCGCGCACGAATACGCCGCCACCCGGCTCGGCGGCCGCCCGGCCGGCCTGCGCGCCCTCCTCGCGGACCCGTGTGACCTGCGCCGCCGCCCCGCGAACGTGGCGATCAGCACCCTGACGCTCCGGCTGGACCGGATGACCGGGCGGGCGTCGTTCCTGCTGCACTGGCGGGACCCGGCCAAGGTGGGCCACGCGGGCGGGCTGTACCAGGTGCTCCCGGTGGGCATCTTCCAGCCGTCCGGCGAAGCCGAGTGGAACGAGCGCCGGGACTTCTCCCTCTGGCGGTGCATGGTCCGGGAGTTCGCCGAGGAACTGTGCGGGCGCTCGGAGGACTACGGCAGCGAGGCCGGCCCGGTCGACTACGATTCCTGGCCGTTCGCCAGGCAGCTGGCCGACGCGGTTGGCCGCGGCCAGATCAGCGTGTGGTGCCTGGGGCTCGGCACCGATCCGCTGACCTACGCCACCGACCTGCTCACCGTGGCCGTGATCGACAGCGGCGTGTTCGACGAGCTGTTCAGCCTGAGCCCGCGGCACAACGCCGAAGGCAGCGTGCTCGCGGCGCGGGAGTTCGCCGCCCACGTCATCGACCGCATCGTGACCCGGGAGCCCGTGCAGGCGGCCGGCGCCGCGGTGCTGCGGCTGGCCTGGCGGCACCGCGAGACGCTCATCGGCTTAGCCCGGACCTGGCCCATCTGAGCGGAGATGTATGCCTCGCCATTTGGTGGGCAGGTATGCGGCGAGTTCTAAAACGTGCCGCGCAGATGGAGAAACGATGGTCGGGACTGAACACCTGAACGCCAGTCACCACGCCGTTCAGTTCTACGGTCACGACGACGAACTAGCCGAGCGGGTGGCCGGCTACCTCCTTGAGGCACTCGGAGGCGGCGGCGTGGCGATCGTCATCGCGACCCCGGAGCACCGCCGCGAGTTCGAGGACCGGCTGACCCAAGCTGGCGTCGACCTGGCGGCCGCCGGCGACAGCGGCACGTACCTGGCCCTGGACGCCAGCGAGACGGTGCGCAAGCTCATGGTCGAGGGCCGCCTCGACGGCGTGGCCTTCGACCGCGTGATCGGCACCGTGATCAGGCAGGCCGGGACGGGCGGGCGACCGGTCCGCGCCTACGGCGAGATGGTCGCGCTGCTCTGGGACGACGGGCTCGTCAACGCCGCGATCCAGCTCGAGGAGATGTGGGCTGAGCTTGGCCGCACGCATACCTTCTCGCTGTTCTGCGGTTACCCGGCCGGCTCGGTAACCGGCGACGGCCACCTCGACGCCTTCGCCACCGTGTGCCGCCTGCACCAGGAGGTCGTCGGCCTCTCGCCTGCCGGGACGTCCGGGTCCGGCGGTCCCGGCGCGGTGCGGACGTTCGCGTTCTCGCCGGAGGCGCCCGCCGCGGCCCGCCATTTCACGGTCGGCACGCTGCACGACTGGGGCGCCGGGGAGATCGCCGATGACGCCGCCCTGGTGGTGACCGAACTGGCCGCTAACGCCGTCGTCCACGCCCATTCCGCGTTCACGGTCCTGCTGTCCGCGCGGGGCGACCTGGTGCGGATTTCGGTCCGCGACGCACGCGCGCTGCCCGGCGGCCGGGACCCGGCCCTGCCGCCGCCCCTCCCGCTGCACGGCCTGGGCGCGGTAGACGCGCTGGCCAGCCGCTGGGGGGTGGAATCGCTCGGCCGCGCGGGTAAGACTGTGTGGGTAGAGCTGCGCAGGTAACGACGCCTCCTGGGGGTGAGTCCGGTTTCGCCGCCCGATATCCGGGTCCGCCGCGTCTACGACGAGCCTTCGGACGCGGACGGCGCTCGCGTCCTCGTCGACCGGATCTGGCCGCGCGGCCTGCGCAAGGACGCGGTCCGGCTGGACGACTGGGCGCGGGACGTCGCGCCGTCTAACGAGCTGCGGACCTGGTACGGGCATGACCCGGCCCGGTTCTCCGAGTTTCGCCAGCGTTACGTGCGTGAGCTGGCCGGGAGCACGCCGCGCGCGGCGCTTGGCCGGCTGCGGGCACTCGCGTCCTCGGGTCGGCCCGTGACGCTGCTCACCGCGACCAGGGACGTCGACCACAGCCAGGCCGCGGTTCTGGCGCAGCTCCTGCGGCGGGCCAGCGAGCCCGCCGAGGAAGGCGGCGAGCCGGCCTGCTACGCCCACCTGGTCTGCCCCGAATGCGGGACCGTGGTGACCGAGGGTCACGCACCGGGCTGCCGCCTGGCCGCGGCTTCGACGCCCTGATCACTGGCCGCGGCTTCGACACCCTGATCATGGGTAGCGGAGTTTCGTTCTCTTCGGGCACGATCACGGAAGGCAGGGCTTAGCGATGGGTGAGGATCTGGCCGGGCGGGTGGCCGGGCTGTCGAAGGTGATCGCGCTCGAGGGCGGCGAGCACGGGGTCACCTCCAACACGGTCTGCCCGGCCTACGTGCGCACGCCGCTGGTGGAGAAGCAGATCGCCGACCAGGCGCGGGTGCACGGCATCTCCGAGGAGCGGGTGATCACCGACATCATGCTGACCGAGCCGGCCATCAAGCGCCTGATCGAGCCCGACGAGGTGGCCGAGCTCGTGGCCTTCCTCTGCTCCGGGCCCGCCTCCTTCGCCAACGGCTCGTCCTGGGTCCTGGACGGCGGCTGGTCGGCCCGTTGACCGGCCCGAACATTCATATGAATGTGACATTCTGCCTGCTCTTTTGGGTAGAACGTCACATTCATGTGAATAGCCAGCCCCAGACGCTGCCCCCCTTCGCCTCAGGTGTCCCTCCATCCTCAGGCGCCCCTCTGGCTCGCTTAGACGCTGCCTCCCGCTCGCCTCCGGTCCGCTTTTAACTCCCTGACCCGGTGCAGGAGCTCGCGGTCATCGGGTTCGAGTGACTGCTCGAGCAGGTAGAAGTCGGCGTCGGTGACGGCGGTGCGGTCAGCGCTTGGCATGCCAGTTCTCCTGTTCAGCGGCGAGCTACGGTGCGGCCAGGAAGCCGTCTACGACTGGCGCGAGCTCTGCAGCCTCGGTGACCAGGGCGAGGTGACCGCCGTGGTAGACGTGCAGCCGCGAGTCCCGGATGAGCCGGTGCATCAGCCGGGCGTTGGTGATCGGGATGATCGGGTCGTCGTCCCCGGCCAGGATGAGCGTCGGCTGGCGCAGCCACGGCAGGAACGGCAGGCTGGCCCAGCCCGCCGCGGCGGTGAGCTGGTAAAGATAGCCGCGCGACGGGCCGATCCGGCGGCCGTTGTGCATCGCCGCCACGATCTCCGCGGAATCGATTCTCGCCAGTCCGCCGTAGAGGTCGCCGGCGACCCGCCCCAGGTGGCCAGGATCCAGGTAGCGCCGCGGTGTCACCAGGCGCACGAGGACCGAAGGCCGGGCCGGCACCATCGGCGTGCCCGTCGCGGTCGCGACGAGCACGAGCCGGCGGCACCTGGCCCGCTGGAACGCGGCGAAGTGCTGGGCGACGCCGCCGCCCCAGGAGATGCCGAGCACGTCGACGCGGTCGTAGCCGAGCTCGGTCAGCATGCCCGCGATCAGCCGGCAGAGCCAGCTGAAGCGGTACGGCGCGCGTGGCAGAGGCGAGCCGCCGACGCCGGGCGGGTCGAACCTGATCACCTCGACGGCCGGATCGAGCTTGTCCACGAACGGCTGGAGCAGCTCCAGGTTGGCGCCGATGCCGTTGATCAGCAGCAACGGGAGCCTGGGCGGGCTGCCCGCCTCATTCCGGCCGGGTCTTATCGCCACCTTCAGCCGCTGGCCGCCGACCGTGACGCTGCGGACCTCAGTGGTCGTGGACATAGGTTCCGGGCGCCGCGCCCCTCACTGGGTAGCCCTTGCGGCCGAGCTGGCCGGGACTCTTCTTCCGCCCGCCGCTCCGCCCGGCCAGCCAGGACGAATAATCGGGCCACCAGCTGCCCGGCACTTTCCGGGCCGCGGCAAGGAACTCGCGCGGATCGGCCGGGTTGGCCGGGGCGGTCTGGAACGCGGCTTTCTGGTTGCCCGGGGGGTTGACCATAGCAGCTATATGCCCGCTGGTGGACAGCGCGAACGTGACCTGGCCGCCGAGTAGCTGCGTGGTCCGGTAGCACGACTGCCACGGGCATATGTGGTCGGCCGTGCCGGCGATGACGTAGGCGTCCACGTCGACCTTGGACAGGTCGACCGGCGAGCCCAGCATGGTCGCCTCGCCCGGCTTCGTCAGCGCGTTGGCCAGGGCCAGCGCGACGAAGTTGCGGTGCAGCGCGGCGGGCAGCCGGGTGGTGTCGGCGTTCCAGTACAAGATGTCGAACGCGGGCGGCGGGCGGCCCTGCAGGTAGTTGTTGACCCAGTAGTTCCAGATCAGGTCGTCGGGCCGCAGCCACGCGAACACCTCGGCCAGGGCTCGCCCGTCCAGGTAGCCGCGCGCGCCCGATACCGCCGTCGCGGCGGCGGCCGTGGCCTCGTCGATGATCGCCCCGGCGGTACCCGCGCTCTGCTGCCCCGGGGGGACGACCCCCCCAGACCCCCCCGGCGGGGCATGGCCCGGGGGGACGACCCCCCCAGACCCCCCCGGCGGGGCATGGCCCGGGGGGACGACCCCCCCAGACCCCGCCGGCGGGCCATGGTCGAGCACGGCCACGCCGAGGCACAGGCTGACTAGTTCGCCGAGCCGTCCGGTGGCGCTCAGGTGCGCGGCCACCATGGCGGCCGAGATGCCGCCCGAGCACAGCGCGCACACGCTGGCCTTCGCGGCCCCGCTGATGGCCCGCACCGCGTCCAGCGCCGCGACGATGGCCCCGCCGTAGCTGTCCAGGCCCCAGTCCCGGTGCCTGGCGTCGGGGTTGCGCCACGACACCACGAACACCTGATGGCCCTGGCCGACCAGGAACTCGACCAGGCTGCGCCCGGGCGCCAGGTCGACGATGTAGTACTTGTTGATCATCGGCGGGACGATGAGCAGCGGGTAGCGGTAAACGCTGTCCGTCACCGGCTGGTACTGGATGAGCTCGAACTGCTCGCACGCGTACACCACGCCGCCGGGGGTGATCGCCAGGTCCCGGCCCACCTCGAAGGCGTCGGAGGCGACCATCGACGGCACCCGGGGCGGCGCGGCCAGGTCGGTGGCGAGCGCCCGCAGGCCGCGGACGGCGCTCCCGCCGCCGGTGTCGACGAGGGCCTTCCAGGCGGCGGGGCTGAGCAGGGGATTATTGCTCGGTGCGGCCGCGGCGATCAGGTTGGTGAGCAGGAACCTCAGCCGCGTGTCGTCCCGCCAGCCCAGTTCGGCTCCGGCCACGAGCGCCTCGGCAGACTGGGCCGCCGCCAGGTAGGCCTGGACGCTGCGCCGCAGGAGCGGATTACCGGTCCAGGCCGGGTCGGCGAACCGGCGGTCGCGCGGGCCTGCGCCCATTTCCGGCGTGACCGCGGACCGGCCGGCCGCGATCCGGGCCAGTTCGGTGCCGAGCCGGGTGGCCTCGCGACCCACCAGGTCCGGGCGGCGAGCCAGCCCGGCGGCCAGCCTGAGCAGCGAGCTGTCGGGCCGCAGCCGGCGCATCATGCCGAGCGCGGCGTCGGTCAGCAGCAGGTCAAGCCCGCCCGCCGCGTTGACCGCTTCCTGCGCCCAGGAGGGCTCTTGAGCGCGGTCGGTCACCCGGCATCCTCGGGTGGCTGCACCTCGCGGCGCAGGATCTTCCCGGTCGGGCCCTTGGGCAGCGCGTCCACCAGCCAGATGTGCCGCGGGTACTTGTACGCCGCCACCTTGTCCCGGACGAACGCGCGCAGTTCCTCCGGCGTCGCGGTCGCGTCCGGCTTCAGCGACACGGCGGCGGCGACCTCCTCACCGAGCTCGGCGTGCGGGACGCCGATCACGGCCACCTCGGCGACGGCCGGGTGCTCGTGCAGCACTTCCTCGATCTCCCGTGGGTAGACGTTGTAGCCGCCCCTGATGATCAGGTCCTTCTTCCGGTCGACGATGTAGTAGTAGCCGTCGGAGTCCACCTTGGCCATGTCGCCGGTGCGGAACCAGCCGTCGGTGATGGCCTCGGCGGTGGCCTCGGGCTTGTTCCAGTAGCCCTTCATCACGTTGTGGCCCTTGATGGCGATCTCGCCGATCTCCCCGGCCGGCACGGTCTGGCCCGTGTCGTCGACGAGCCGCATCTGCACGCCCTCGACCGGGGTGCCGATCGAGCCCGGCTTGCGGACCTGGTCCGGGTGGTTGAACGACGCGACCGGGGAGGTCTCAGAGAGTCCGTAGCCCTCGAGGATCATGCAGCCGAACTTCTCCTCGAACCCGCGCAGGATCTCCACCGGCAGCGAGGCGCCGCCGGAGACGCAGACCCGCAGCGTCGCGGCCATCGCCGGGTCAGCCCCCGGGAGGTGCAGCATCGCGGCGTACATGGTGGGCACGCCTTCGAAGATCGTCACCGCGTCCCGCTTGATGATCTCCAGGGCCTTCGCCGGGTCGAACCTGGGCAGCAGCGTCAGCGTGGCGGCCGAGGCAACTGCCGCGTTCAGCCCGCAGGTCAGGCCGAAGACGTGGAACAGCGGCAGGCAGCCCATGATCACGTCGTCGGGGTTGTTCTTCAGCAGCGTCCTGGCGGTGAGCTCCGCGTTGCGGACCAGGCTCGCGTGCGTGAGCTCGGCGCCCTTCGGCTGGCCGGTGGTGCCCGAGGTGTACAAGATGACCGCGTTGTCGTCATCCTGGCGCTCCGGTGCCGACCAGGCAGGGGAGTAGTCGGCGAGCAGGTCGGCCAGGTCGGCGGTCTGGACCGCGATGGCCTGGGCGCCGGCGTCGGCGGCGCCCTTGGCGGCCTCCCCGGCCGCGGCGTGCCAGGCCAGTATCACCCGCGCCCCGGAATCGCCCAGGTAGTAGGCGACCTCACGGCTCTTGAGCAGCGGGTTCATGGGTACCACGATCGCCCCGGCGGCCAGCGCGCCGTAAAAGGAGATGGGGAACGCCGGGACGTTAGGCAGCATGATCCCTACCCGGTCGCCGGGCTGCACGCCGTGGGCGGCCAGCAGGGCGCTCATCCGGCCGGCCGCCTCGCGCAGCTGGCCGTAGGTCAGCACGAGGTCGTCCAGGCGGAGCGCCGGGTGGTCCGGGTGGCTGCTGGCCGCCTGGTCGAGCAGGGAGCCGAGATTCGTCATGGCGTCCTCCAGTCCGCGCTGCTGCGGCAAGCCGGAGCCGGGCCGGCTCCACCTGCAAGCATGCACTCCACCCTGGGCGGATTCAAATAGGCTCAGCCCCGGCCGACATAGGGCATCTTGTTCGCGGTGATGGTGAGGAACAGGACGTTCGTGTCCAGCGGCAGCGACGCCATGTAGAGCACGGCGTCGGCGACGTGACGGGAATCGAAGACGGGCTCGGCGGCCATGGAGCCGTTGGCCTGGAGCACGCCGCGGCTGAAGCGCTGGGTAAGTTCGGTCTCCGCGTTGCCGATGTCGATCTGGCCGCAGGCGATGTCGAACGCCCGCCCGTCCAGCGACAGCGATTTGGTCAGGCCGGTGACCGCGTGCTTGGTGGCGGTGTAGGCGATGCTGTTCGGCCGCGGCGTGTGCGCGGAGATCGAGCCGTTGTTGATGATCCGCCCGCCGCGCGGGTCCTGCGCTTTCATCATCCGCACCGCGTGCTGGGCGCACAGGAAGACACCGGTGAGGTTGGTGTCGACCACGCGCCGCCAGTCGGCCAGGTCGATCTCGTCCGCCGGGGCCGCGGGACCGAACAAGCCGGCGTTGTTGACCAGCAGGTCCAGGCGTCCCCAGCGGTCCTGGACGGCACCGAAGAGCGCGGCCACCGACGGCGGCGAGGTCACGTCGGCCGGGACCACGAGCGCGTTGTCGGCAGGCCAGCCGGGACTCGCGGTCTCTTCGGCGCCGACGGCCTCGGTGTCGTCGGCCGCCTTGGCGGTCTCGGCCAGCATTTCGGAGCGCCGGCCCGCCAGCGCGACCTGCCAGCCCGCGCCGAGCAGGGCCGTCGCGATGGTCCGGCCGAGCCCGGAACCCGCCCCGGTGACGACAGCCACGCCCATGGCGCTCATCCTTTCCTCGTGTGCTCAGGTCCTCGTGTGCTCAGGTCCTCGTGTGCTCAGGTCCTCGTGTGCTCAGGTCCTCGTGTGCTCAGGTCCTCGTGTGCTCAGGTCCTCGTGTGCTCAGGGGACGACGGTAACCGGCCACCGGCCGGCCTTGACCAGCCGGACCGCCAGCGACCCGACCCACCGGTGGCCGGCCTTGGTCGAGGCGCCCACGACGACGGCGTTGGCGCGGACCTTGTCGGCCACGCGCCGCAGTTCGGTGTACGGGTCGCCACGCGTGGCGATGAACGTGAACGACACGCCCAGGACCCCGGCGTACTCCTGCGCCCGCCGCCGCAGGTCAGCGGCGACTTCCTCCAGGGCCTGGTCCTGGGCGGCGATCGCGCCCGCCCCGGCGGCCGCCGAAGCGCCGTACAAGCCCGAGAGCTGCTCGACGTAGACGCAGACCAGGCGGGCCCCCTGCCGCCGCGCCAGCCCGGCCGCGTACGCTCCGGCCCGCAGCGCGGTGACGGAATCGTCGATCCCGACCAGGATCACCATGGGCCCGTCGGTGCCTAGTTCGAAGGCTCCGCTCTCCTCATCCGTCACAGCGGAAGTATAGGTAGAAAATATTAAGCCGAACGGTCCGCGGTGACCGCCCGGCCATCGCGGACACGCAAAACCGGGGGCCCGCCGCGGGCCCCCGGTCTGGCTGTAGCTGCGGGTCAGCCGCGCGGAGTGGCGATCATCCCGTCGGTGTTGCCTGCCCCGTCCACGTAGAACCCGACCAGATGGCCGGCGTCGTTCACGCCGTTGATCGTGGTGGTGCCGATGCCGTGCGGGTCATCCACGGTGCTGAAACCGTGGCCGGGCCGCCAGGTGAAGCCGTGCGTCTGGGCGTTGTCGCCGCTGCCGACCGTGTACGCGCCGACCACTTCGTCGCGGTCGTTGACGCCGAACGCCTGGGTCGTCGCGGCGCCGGGCACCGCGAGCGTGATGAACCGCCCGTTGTGCAGCCGCAGGAAGGCGTCGGTCTGCGCGGAGGACTTGGCGTAGAAGCCGGCCACGTCGCCGTAGTTGTTGATCGCGGCGGCCGTCAGGCTCGGGCCGGCCTGGCCGCCGGGGGCGCCGGGCACCAGCACGCGGGTGAAGGTGTGACTGTAGATGTTGTACTCATAGCCGCGGTTGTTGCCTTGCGCGTTGGCGTAGAAGCCCACCGCCACGCCGTGGTTGTTGACGCCGAGCAGCTGGTCGACCTGCGGGCTGGCGTTGTTGCCGGTCGGGAAGTTCACCGTGTGGAAATGGGTGCCGATGGTGTAGAAGCCGAAGTTGGCGTTCACCATGTTGGCGGTGTTGGAGTTGGACCAGAAGCCCACCGTGACGCCGTGGTCGTTCAGCCCCGTGACCTGGGTCTGCACCGAGCCGGGGAAGTTCTCATTCAGGTAGTTGGCGTGACCGAAAGGCAGCAGCACGTATCCCTTGTTCGGGTGATGCTGCGCGCCTGAGCCGAAGTAACCGGCGATCACGCCCTCGTTGTTCACCCCGAGCAGCTGGTTGAACGTGAGATCCCGCGCGTTGTTCACGGTGCGGAACTGGTATCCGCTCGAGTGCAGGGGGCTGGCGCCAGCGGGGCCCGCCAGGGCGAGGGCCGCCGTCAAGGCGAGCGCACCCGACGCCGCCGCGGTGGCGCCCGCCCGGCGCAGTGAGATCTTCCGCAGCACACGGCTTGCAGTGTTCATCATGGTCGATGTCCCGTTTCCGGCCGGCAGATGAGGCTTTAGGTGGTGAGGCTGCCTGCCTGTCCCTCGCCTCGACCAGGATCACGACCGGCCCCGGGGGAATCTCGGGAGGCTAGAGGGGAAGCTCAGTGCCCGGAGGGCCCGCGTCCAGATCCGCTGTCCCGAGGTGCCACGCGTCGGCCGCGATCCGCCACGTCCCGTCCGGCTGGGCCCGCACGACGGCGCAGCCGTTCCCGCGGTACTTGATCTCCGCACCGTCCGGGCCGGTTCCCGTGGTGTGCCGCTCGCAGATCACCAGGGCCAGGCCGGGGGCCCGGAGAACCGTCACGATCTGCACCGCCAGCGGCAGTCGCAAGGCCATGAAGCAGGTCAGGGAGCTGCGCACCTCGCCGCCGGCGCTGGTCTGCGGCCGCCGCCAGGTGACCAGGCGTGCCTGCGGCTCGTACTGCGCCAGGGCGGCTTCGAGGTCCCCGTCGCTGAGCGCCTGTGACGCCAGTTCCAGCGCCTCCTCGGGCTGGCGGGCGGCGGGCGGCTGGATCGGATCGGACACCTGCGGGCATCTCCATTCGGACTGTGCGGGCTGGCCTGCCGGTCGAGCCCGTCGTAGGGGCGAGTGTGGCAGGCCAGCACTGGGGGAATGGAGCACCACTGGGGGAAACGCTGGGGGGCGCGCTACGGTACGGCCTATTGGGCGGCCTACTGGGCGGCCAGCAGCCTCCGGTACAGCGCCTCGGTTTCGGCCGCGGGGGGCACGCCGACCTGCGCGCGCAGCACCCCGGCCAGCTCTTCGTAGTGCCGGACGGCCCGGGCGGTCTCGCCGAGGCGGGCCCAGCAGTTCATCAGCTCACGGTGCGCCGACTCATTCAGCGGCTCGTGCGCGACGGCCCGGCGGAAGGCCGCCGCCGCGGCCTGATGGCGTCCGGCTGCCGCCTGCAGTCGCCCGGTGGCGAGCAGCGCCGACTCGAAGGCCCGGCGGAGCTCGTCGCGGCGCACCAGCGCCCATTCGCCGGTCGCCATGCCATCGAGGAAGTCCCCGCCGTAGACCGCGATGGCCCGCTGCAGTTCGGGCAGCGCCGCTTCGGCCGGGCGGGCCCGGCGGGCGGTGACTAGCGCGTCCTCGAAGGCGGTGACGTCGCACTCGTGCGCCCGGGAGCGGTCGAACCGGTAGTGGCCGTCGGCATACCGGACCCAGCCGGGGTCGCCGAGCGCGCGCCGCAGCTCGCGCAGCGCCGTGTGCAGCGCATTGCCGAGCTGCTGGCGCGACAGGTCGGGCCACAGCGCGCCCGCGATCTGGTCCTTGGTCATCGGCGGCGAGGAGGCGAGCAGGAACATCAGCTCGCGCGGCTTGGCGTAGCTCCAGTCCGCGGCGGTCAGGGCGGTATCGCCGATCTCCACCACCGCCCCGCCGAGCGCCCGGATGCGCAGCGTCTCGCCAGCGACGCCGCCGTTTCCGGCGGCCGACTGCCTGCCCTGTGGCCGCGGCGCCGTCTTCGGCCTGGCGGGCCTGGCCGGGGCCGCCTGGTCCGACCCGCCGGGAGCCGCAGCGGCTGGCGCGCCGGGGACGCCAGCGGCCAGCGTGTCACGGGCGTCAGCGGCTGGCGCGCCGGGGATGACAGCAGCCGATGCATCGGTAACGACGGTGGCCGATCCATCGACGGTCGGCCCGCCCTGCGTCAACCCAATCTGGTCTGATCTGGTCTGATCCGCTCGGGTGTGACCTGGGCTGACCTGGTCAGGGCCTGACGAGGCAGGCGCCGGCGGCGGCTCGGGCGGCTCAGCCGACGGCAGGTCGGCGGTCAGCTCGTCCATGGAGGCGAGCTGCCCCTGCCGCAGGGCGATATCGAACGCCTCGTCGCCGAGCGCGGTCCGCACCGCCATGGTGGTCTGGTTGTGCTGCAGGCGCTCGCACGGGGCGATCACCGTGCCGATCGTCTCGCGCAGGGCCTCGGCCGCGCCGAGCAGCCGCGCCGCCTGCCGCGTGTTGCCCTGGGCGAGCGTGATCGCGGCGAGGTCCTCGAGCACGCTGGACATCCGCCACCGGTCGCGCAGCTCGCCGTGCAGCTCGAGGCTGCGGCGCAGCAGCGAGATCGCGACCGGGTTGCCGTCGAGAACCGCGAGCAGCCCGAGTTGCTCCACCGACCAGGCGATGCCCTCGCGGAAGCCGATCCCCTCGGAAAGGGCGAGGCTCTCGGTCAGCAGCACGGACGCCCGCTCGACGTCGCCTTGGTAGCGAGCTACCGTACCCAGGCTGATGAGCGACCAGGCGGCTCCTTCAACGTCGCCGAGCTCACGGAACTTCGCCAGCGCGGTGCTGGCCTCCTCGGCGGCCCGGCCGAAGTCGCGCTGCAGCCACGAGGCGAAGGCCAGGTAACCATGCGCGCTCGCCACCGCCCAGCGGTCTCCCGCCGCTTCCGCGATGGCCAGGCTCTCCGCGTGCAGTTCCACCGCCCGGGCGTACCTGCCTTGCTCGCGGGCCACGCTGCCGAGCACCTGCAGGCTGCCCGCGATGCCCCGGGGGTCGCCGAGCTCGCGGTACAGCCGGAGCGCGGCCTCGAGCCTGCGCACCGCGGGTGCGTAGTCGCACTGCAGCAGGGCGAGCCTGCCGCCGCCGAGCAGCGCCTTGGCCCGCAGCCCGGCGGGCCCGTCCGGGGACGAGGTAACGGCCGCATCCATCCACTGCCTGACCTCGTGGTAGCGGCCGCGCAGGTAGGCGTAGCGGTCCAGCGGGCCCGCGATCCGCAGCGGCGCCACCGGGTCGCCGGATTCCTGGGCGAATTCGAAGGCTCGCCGCAGGTTCGGCAGCTCGGCGTCCAGCCGGTCCAGCTCGACTTCGAGGCGGCCGGGGGCCGCCTCGACCTGCTCGATCCGGGCGGTGGCGTCCTCCACGAGCTCGGTGAAGTACTGCAGGTGAGCGTGCCGCGCCTGGTCGGACTCGGCCGCCTCCGTGAGCCGTTCGCGAGCGTAGTCCCGGATCGTGGCCAGCAGGAAGTAGCGTGACTCGCCGTGACTGTGTTCCACCCGCAGCAGCGATTTGTCCGCCAGGCGGGTCAGCAGTTCCAGCATCGCGTCCGGGCGGATGTCGCCGCCCGCGGCGATCCGTTCGGCCGCGTGCAGCGTGAAGCCGCCGAAGAACGTGGCCAGTCGCCGGAAGGTAGCGCGCTCATCGGCGTCGAGCAGGTTGTAGCTCCAGTCCAGGGTGGCGCGCAGGGCTTGATGGCGGGGTGGCGCGGAGCGCGCGCCGCCGACCAGGACGGCGAAGATGTCGTCCATTCGCTCGGCCAGCTGGGTCGCGGAAAGTATCCGCATTCTCGCCGCCGCCAGCTCGATAGCCAGCGGCAGGCCATCGAGTCGCTGGCAGATGGTCAGCACCGCTGCGGCGTTCTGGTCGGTGATCCGGAAGGACGGCCGCACCAGCTGCGCCCGCTGCTCGAACAGCTTGACCGCGTCGGAGCCGGCCAGCGCCGACGCGGTCGGGATGGGTCCGCCATCGGGCAGCGACAGCGGCGGCACCTGCCAGCTGAGCTCGCCCTCCACTCCGAGGGCCTCCCGGCTGGTGGCCAGGATGACCAGGCCCGGGCAGGCGGCGAGCAGGTACTCCGCCAGTCCGGCCGCGGCCTCGGCGAGGTGCTCGCAGTTGTCCAGCACGACCAGCACCGGATGGTCGGCTACGTACTTGGCGGTGGCCTCGACCGGGTCCTGGCCGGGGGTATCGGGCACGCCGAGCTGGGTGGCGACCGCCTGGGCGGCGATGGCGGGGTCGTCGATCTGAGCCAGCGCCACCCAGCAGGTCCCGCCGGGAAAAGATGCCTCAGCGGTTCTCGCGGCGGCCAGCGCCAGCCTCGTCTTTCCCGTGCCCCCGGGGCCGATCAGGGTGATCAGCCGGTTGCGCTGGAACGCCTGCACGATGTCGTCGAGTTCGCTCTCGCGACCCACCAGCGGGGTTAGCCGCACAGGGAGCTGCCCTGGCGTCAGCGACATTGTGCTTCCGTCCCGCTCGTCAACCGGAAACGCCCTCCACTAGCAAAGTATCTAGCTCCCGCGGGCGTCTGTCACGCGAGGGAAGCGTGCCTGGTTCATCACGATTCGCCTGCGGACAGAATGGGTACTTCGCCGGCTCGCGGTTATGCTCGCGACACCGCCGCAGGCGTCCTTTCCGCCTAGGTAACCTGGCGGACATGGACGAGAATCGTGCCCGCCGGATCACCGACGCGCTGCGGGACCGCGGCATCAACGCGCACCTGAGGAAGTCCGGGATCGACGCGTACGCGGTGCAGGTGCCTGCGGGCGGCGGGCGTGAGGCTATCTGGGGTGCCGAGGGCACCACGGGCCTGGAAGCCGAGGTCCTGCTCGACGGTGACCTGGTTGGCTTCGTGCCGGAGATCCCTGGCTCGGACACGTTCGACGAGGCCCAGATCGTGGACGCTATCGCGCGAGCCGACTACGAGGAGCCTGTCGGCCGGGAACGCCCCGAGGCCCCGCCGCCAGGCACGCCGCTGGCCCGCGAGGGCGGGCTGTTCCGCCGCTTCATCGACGGCTTCCGCTACGACTCCGAATAGGGTCCCGCCAGGTCCTCCCGCGGACTGGCTCGGCCAGGCTTCGGACTTACCCGTCTTTAGAGGCAAACGGCGGCCGGCGCCGGGACCATCGGCCCTGCTCCCCATTGTCCTGACCCGCGAGCCTGAGGGACTGCAGGTGCCGGAATGGCCCGCTGCCCGATCGGGGTGAGGCACCGATGACTACTAGGCGTTCAGCGGCGTCGCTGGCCGCGGCGGCGTGCCTGGCCGTGCTGGCCGGCTGCGCCAGCCACGGCACGGCATCGGGAGCGGGCGCCACCAGCTCACCCGGCACCAGCACGACGGCGGCACCATCAGCGCCGGCCAGCACCCCGGCCACGACGGCGCCAGCCACAGCCAGCACCTCGGCCACGACGCCACCAGCCACGACGGCGCCGGGCGCGACACCAGGGGGGGCGTTCCCGGCCGGCACCGGCACCGTTGCGAGCCCCTTCAACGGGATGTGCATGACCCTGGCCGCCGACGGCACCGCCGTGGTGGCGTGGAAATGCAGCCCCGCCGCCAGCACCCAGCAGTGGACCGGATACAGCGACGGCACGCTGCGGATCAACGGCAGGTGCCTGGACGTCACCGGCCCCCAGGCCGGCGCCGACGCCAAGGTCGCGGCGTGCACCGGGGCGGCCAGCCAGAAGTGGCGCATCGGCCAGGTGTCCTCCAACGACTTCGGGCCCATCATCAACACCGGCACCGGCACCGCGCTGACCGACCCCGGCGGCACCACGAACGGAACCCAGCTGGTCATGGGACCCGACCGCGGCGACCTCAGTGGCCCGTGGCATGTCTCCTTCCATCACTACATGGCTGCCTGACCAGGCCACAGGCCAGACCGCGCGGGCGAGCAGTCGGCACGAGGCACCCATCCGGTGGGAGGCTATACGGGTGCGCATGGCGACATGGAACGTGAACTCGGTTAAGGCGCGGCTGCCCAGGTTGCTGGAGTGGCTGGCCGAGGCCGAGCCCGACATCGTCTGCTTGCAGGAGACCAAGTGCGCGGCCGCCTTGTTCCCGGCGGCTGAGGTGGGCGAGCTGGGTTACGAGGTAGCGGCGCACGGCGATGGCCGCTGGAACGGCGTGGCGCTGCTCTCCCGGGTCGGCCTCCAAGACGTCAGCCGGAGTTTCCCCGGCGAACCGGGTTACGAGGGTGAGCCAGCCGGGCTGGCCCTGATCGACGACCCCGGCCTGCGCCGGCCAGAGGCCCGGGCGGTAGGCGCGACCTGCGGCGGGATCCGGGTCTGGTCGCTGTATGCGCCGAACGGGCGCACACCCGACTCGCCCCACTACGCCTACAAGCTCGACTGGTACGCGGCGCTGCGGATCGCGCTCGCCGACGAACTCGATCACCAGCCGCAGCTGGCCGCGTGCGGTGACTTCAACGTGGCGCCGACCGACGACGACGTGTGGGATCCGGCGGTATTCATCGGTTCTACCCACGTCACCCCGGCCGAACGGCAGGCGCTGGCCGACCTGCGGGCGCTCGGCCTGCGGGACGTCGTGCCCACCCCGATGAAGGGACCGCACCCGTTCACCTACTGGGATTACCGGGCCGGCATGTTCGCCAAGAACAACGGCATGCGGATCGACCTGGTGTACGCGACCGAGGCAGTGGCCGACCGGGTGCAGGCGGCGTACGTGGACCGCGAGGCCCGCAAGGGCAAGGGGCCGTCCGACCACGCGCCGGTCGTGGTGGACCTCAGCTGAGAATGCGCGCCGCGTTGTCACGCAGCACCGCGCTCATGACCTCCGCCGGCAGGTCCAGGCCCTCGAGTTCGGACAGGCACCGCTCGGGCGTGAAGAAGGGGTAGTCGCTGCCCCACAGGAACTGCCCGGACAGCCGCCCGCGCAGCTCGCGAATCACCTCGGCCGGGATGCGGCGCGGTGACCAGCCGGAGATGTCGATGTACACGTTGGTCTTGTGGAGTGCGATGGCGATCAGGTCCATGTGCCACGGCCAGCCGAAATGCGCGGCCACCACGGTGAGGTCAGGATGCGCCGCGGCTACCGAGTCGAGCCTGACCGGGTGCGCCAGGTCGATCCTGATGCCCTGGCCGCCGGGCTGACGTGCGCCGATACCGCTGGTTCCGGTGTGGAACAGGGCCAGCAGGCCGTGCCGCTGGCAGGCCGCGAAAATGGGCCAGTACTGCGGATCATCCGGCGAGAAGGCCTGCAGGGACGGATGGAACTTCACCCCGCGCAGCCCGAGGGAGGCGATGTTCGCCACCTCGGCCACGGCGACGTCCCCCTTCAGCGGGTCGACCGAGCCCAGGCCGGTGAATACGTCCGGGTAGTCACGGCACGCGGCCGCCACCGTCTCGTTCGGGACCCGCGGCCGCCCGGTCGCCGTCTCAGCGTCCCAGGCCAGCAGGACCGCTTTCATCTCCAGACGGCGGTACAAGGCGGCCAGCTCGTCCAGTGACTGCCGCTGCGCGGGCGAGCGGAAATAGGCCTCGGCCGCCTCGACGTACCCGGCCATGCTGCCGTCCAGCCAGTCGGGGGTGGGCAGGTGCACATGGAAGTCAATCGCGCGCAACGACACGGCCCCATGGTAGGCCTCAGTGGCGGCTGATGCCCTGGCTGTCGAGGTAGCTGGCCGCGGCCAGCTTAACCTTTGACGGGGAATTGCCCGCCGTTAACAGGACTAGGCTAGAGGTGGCACTCCGGTTAAAAAGGGGGCTGTCAATTTGGCGAGGGACGAGGCCTGCGTCGGTTGCGTCGGCGTACTCTCCGTGGCGACACGAGGTGACGCCGGTCCGGGCGAAGTGCTCGTCAAAATCCGCGGCGGCTCCGAGGCCTTCCTGGCCTGGTCCGAGAAGCCGCTGCCCAGGGGGGCGACCGTCCTTGTTATTGAGTCGCGCGGAGCGCGGGCGGTCGACGTCATCGAGTGGGAGGACGCACTCGGCGACATTCCGCGCATTCCGGGGTTACCTCTATTAGGAGATGAACGAGGATGTTCGGTTACCGTGTTCCGGCCCCCGACGAGGCCATGCTGATTTCCGGACGAGGGGGCGGCGCGGATGGCGCGCCGTTCCGCGTGGTGATCGGCCACGGCGCCTTCGTCACGCCCGTGTTCCGCAAGGTCCGGTACCTCACCCTGTCCATGCAGGAGGCCGAGGTCGCGGAGCAGTGCGTGACCCATCAGGGCATCGCGCTGAACGTCCGCGCGGTGATCGCGTTCAAGGTCGGCAACGACCAGGAATCCATCGTCAACGCGGGCCAGCGCTTCCTATCCGACCAGGATCAGATGTCGGTGCTGACCGGGCGGATCTTCGCCGGCCACCTGCGCTCGATCATCGGCTCGATGACGGTCGAGGAGATCGTCACCGAACGGCAGAAGCTGGCCACCGAGGTGCTGGACGGATCGAAGGGCGAGATGGCCAAGATCGGGCTGATCGTGGACTCGCTGCAGATCCAGTCGATCGACGACATGGGGGCCGGGTACATCGCCGCGATGGCCGCGCCGAACAACGCCGCCATCCAGCGCCAGGCCAAGATCGCGCAGGCGCAGGCCGACCAGGCCGCGGCCGAGGCGCAGCAGGCGTCGGCCCGTAAGCAGGCCGAATTCGCCAGGGAAACCTCCGTCGTGCAGGCCCAGTACAAGGGCGAGGTGGAAAAGGCGCAGGCGGAGGCGGCCCAGGCGGGCCCGCTGGCGCAAGCGAACGCCCAGCTTGCGGTGATCAACGCCCAGGCCGAGCTGGCTCAGCAGCAGGCCCAGCTCCGGCAGCAGCAGCTGGTCTCCGAGGTGATCAAGCCCGCCGAGGCCGAGGCCGAACGGGTCAGGATCCTGGCCAAGGCGGACGCCGAGCGGACCCGCATTCAGGCCGAGGCAGCCGCTTCCAACAACCGCGTCGCACTCGACCAGTTGCTCATCAACCAGCTGCCGCTGATCGTCAAGGAGGCCGCGGCCGGCCTGGCCGGGGCGAACGTAAGCGTGCTCAACGGCGCCGACGGCCTGGGGGAGATCGCCGCCGGCCTGGTCAGCCAGGGCCTGACGATCCTCGATTCGGTCCGCAAGGGGATGCCTGGACAGCCCCAGGCCAGCAGCGACAACGGACGCGTCGTGACCGGGCAGGTGGTGCCGGACGGCCCGGCGAGTACGGCCCGCGGCTAGCGGCTCTCGCCGGTGGCCTGGACGGCACACGGTAAATCTAGTGATTTGCTGACGTCCGGAAAAGTCCCGCTCTAGCAGGGACGACTCCGGTTAGGCTCGCTGTCGTGGCAGCAGCGACCACCGCCGTCCAGGCCACGGCGGAAGAAGAGGAGTCGGTGCGACCATCCGGTGATCACCGGATGGTCGCGCTGGCCGCCGTCTACTATCTGCTGGCCGCGCTGGCGGTCACGCTCTGGCTGTGGCGCGATCCCGCGTCCCGGACGGTGGCGGGCAACCCCAACGACAGCGACCAGTTCACCTGGTTCTTCAGGTACGACGCCACCGCCGTCGTGCATGGTCATCTGCCCGCGCTGGTGACTACCGCGATGAACGCCCCGCAGGGCGTGAACGCGATGTGGAACACGTTCATGCTGCTGCCCGGCGTGCTGCTGGCCCCGGTGACGTTGCTCTTCGGCGCGCAGAGTGCCCTGGTGGTGTTCCTGACGGCCGGCTTCGCCGGGTCCGCTACGGCCATGTTCGCCGTTCTGCGGCGCTGGGATGTCAGCGGGCCGGCCGCGGCGCTGGGCGGAGCGGCCTACGCGTTCTCCCCGGCCGTGCTGCACTCGGCCATCGGCCACTATGACCTGCAATTCGCCGTGCTGCCGCCGCTGATCATCGACGTCGGCCTACGGCTGGCGACCGGCCGGACGACGGCGGTGCGGGGCGGCCTGTGGCTGGGCCTGCTGGTGACCGCGCAGGTCTTCATCACCGAGGAGACCCTGCTCGGCACGGCCATGACCGGGATCATCATCGTCGCGGTGCTCGCCGTCAGCCGCCCCCGGGCGGTAGCGGACAAGGTTGCGAGGGTGGCCGGCGGCCTGGCCGTCGCGGCCTGCGTGACGGGCGTGATCGCCGGCTATCCGCTCTGGGTGCAGTTTTTCGGCCCGTTGGGCCAGCACGGCAGCCCGTTCACGCCCGACTTCTTCAAGAACGACCTGTCGTCCTTCGTGGTGCCCTCGTCTTACCTGCTCTTCCACACCGCGGGCAGCGCCGCCGCCGCCCTGCGGTACCAGGGGCACCTGCCCGAATATCTCGGCTACCTGGGCTGGCCGCTGATCGTCGTGCTGCTGCTGGCCGCGATCGCCTGCTGGCGGCGGCTGCCGGCCCGGGCCGTCGCGGTCGCCTGCGCGGTACTCAGCGTGTTCTCGCTCGGGGGCACCTTGCTGTTCGGCGGGCACGAGCATCCCGCGATCAAGCTCCCCTGGTACTGGCTGGAAGGCCTGCCGCTGCTCAACGCGGCCCTGCCCGACCGGTTCTCGCTCATGGCGGACGGCGCAGGCGCCGTCCTGCTGGCCTTCGCCGTGGACGCGGCCCGGCCCGCCTTCGCCGCCTTCGCCGCTCGGCGGCTGCCGCGGCTCGCCGTCGGCTGGCGGCCCGCCGCGGTGGTGCTGTCCGGCGTAGTCCTGGCTGTCTTGCCCATCGTGCCGAGTCCCCTGCCCGCCGCCGACGTTGCCCCGCCGCCGCCTGGCTGGTCGGCGGCCTTCGCCGCGCTGCGGCTGCCGGCCTCGGCCAGCGTCCTGGTGGTGCCGGTCCCCATGTCCACCTTCACCGAACCGCTCCGCTGGCAGGCTGACACCGGCCAGCCGGGATCGCTAGTCGGCGGGTATTTCATCGGTCCGGCCTGGAACGGGCGCAGCTACATCGACGGGAACGGCACGCCGCCGGCGGCCCTGTACCTGAACGCCATCTGGACCTTTTCCCAGGAGGGCCTGCCGAAGGCCCTGGCGGGCGGGCTCCCGCCCAACGCCTACCGGGGATCTGCGGGCTACGTGCCCGTCAAGGTGGTGACCGACACGAAGATGCGCGAGCAGATCAAGGCCTGGCGGGTGTCGGCCGTCGTGGCGGTGGCCAGGCTGGGCTCACGGCTCGGCCAGTACCTCACCGGCCTGCTCGGGCCGCCCGCCGTCGTGGTCGGCGATGTGCTTGCCTGGCGGATCCCAGCCAAATGACATTCAGTCATGAAGTGAACACTTACCGGAGTCGCAGGGAGGTGGCTCCGGTGGGCCGCGCAAGGCTGGGCGGCGCTCTCAGAGGCGATTCATAGGCTGGTCTCGGATTCATAACGACGGCAGAGGTCGTTCGGCAGGTACGCATAGCCGCGTCGGGCAGTGTGGTCAGTGCAGCCAGATAAGGATCAACTAAGAGGAGCTGACAATGACCATGCTGTGGATCAACGTGCTGCTGGCGATTCCGTTCATCGCGCTGTGGGCCGGCATCCCCATGTGGCTCGTGCTGAGGCGGCCGGACGCCAAGCCGACGATCGCCGCGGCCCCCTCCGTCCGGACGCTGCCGGCGGTGCGCCACGAAGACGCCGCCTACCGCCGCGTCGCCTAGCCCGGCGTGTGGCCGAGCCAGCCGGGCTGGCCACCAGCCCCGGATCCGCAGGCGCAGACAATTACATATCGGCAGCACCGTACATATCGGCAGCACCGCCGGATAACCGGCGATCGCGGGCCGGGAGGTCAGGTTTCACGGGCCTTCCGGCCCGTAGTCTTTGTGGTGTGAGAGGCTGCCGGGATGCTGGCGTTGAGCATCGCGTGCGTGCTGGCCGCGGTCGCGTGGGCGTACCTGGTTGCCGGGCACGGCGGGTACTGGAGAACCAGCCAGCGGCTGCCGCCGGTCAGCCGTGACCCGGAAACCTGGCCAGACGTGGTGGCGGTCGTCCCGGCCAGGAACGAGGCCGAGATGCTGCCGGTCACGCTGCCCGCGCTGCTCGGGCAGGAATATCCGGGGGAGCTGACCGTCATCGTGGTCGATGACCACAGTTCCGACGGCACCGCCGAGGTCGCCGCGAAGCTCGCGGAGGGCCGGCCGCTGAAGGTGATCGCCGCGACGGCGGCTCCGGCCGGATGGGCGGGCAAGGTGTGGGCCATGGCCCAGGGACTCGGTGCCGTAGACGCCAGGCCGGCGCCGGACGGCTACGTGCTGTTCACGGACGCCGATATCGCCTGGCAGGCCCGCACGCTGCGTGATCTGGTGGCCGCGGCGGAGGCAGACGACCGGGACCTGGTCTCGCAGATGGCACTGCTGCGGACGGCAACCGGGTGGGAGCGCGTCGTGGTCCCGGCCTTCGTGTACTTCTTCGCCCAGCTCTATCCGTTCCGGCGGGTGAACGTGCCCGGCTCGCGGACCGCCGCGGCGGCCGGCGGCTGCATGCTGGTGCGCCGCCGCGCGCTGGACAGGTCCGGCGGCCTGGCGCCGATCAGCGGCGCCCTCATCGACGACGTGGCCATGGGCCGCATGATCAAGCGCCAGCGCGGCCGCTGCTGGCTCGGGCTGTCCCGCCAGGTGGTCAGTGTGCGACCGTACCCCGGGCTCGCCAGCTTGTGGCAGATGGTGGCCAGGTCTGCCTACGTCCAGCTGAACTACTCTCCGGTCCTGCTGGCCGGGACGATCATCGGACTGCTGTTCCTCTACCTCCTGCCCCCGGCCGGGGCGGTCACCGGGCTGGCCCTCCTGCTCTCGGGCGGGACCGCGCCCCAGGATGCCGGCCAGGCGGCCCTGGTAGCCGGCGCGGGGCTGGCGGGCTGGGCGCTCATGTCGCTGAGCTACCTGCCCATGCTGCGGCTGTACCGGCTGTCGCCGCTGCGCGCGCCCGCCCTGCCGCTGATTGCCCTGCTGTACGCCGGCATGACCGCCGACTCCGCCCGGCGTCACCACACCGGCCGCGGCGCGGAATGGCGCGGCCGCACCAACCAGAAGACTGATACCGCGCGTGGTTGAACACCTCCCGCGAAGCAGCGAGACGTCTCCGCGTCGTACGCGATTGCGTGGCGCGGTCGGGGTAATTTTCCGCCCTGCCATCCGGCGTCGGCCGGGGGCACGGCCGACGGTGACACCGCAGCTGGGAACGGCTGGTGGTGCGATCTTCCGCCCGTGCGGGCCAGCGGGGATGATGGGGCGTGGCAGATGATCCAGCTAAGCGATGAGGCTAAAGAAGGTGGACACGTGACGATCAGCGTTCAGGGTGTGGTGGCCCGCGGTAAGGGCGAGCCGGTCGAGGTGACGACGGTCCTGGTCCCCGAGCCCGGTCCGGGCGAGGCGCTCGTCACCGTGCAGGCCTGCGGGGTTTGCCATACCGACCTGCACTACCAGCAGGGCGGCATCGGCGAGGACTTCCCCTACCTGCTCGGGCACGAGGCGGCCGGCGTGGTCGACGCGGTCGGGCCGGATGTGACCGAGGTGGCGCCAGGCGATTTCGTCATCCTGAACTGGCGGGCCGTATGCGGCCAGTGCCGTGCCTGCAGCCGTGGCCGGCCGTGGTATTGCTTCAACACCCACAACGCGACCCAGAAGATGACGCTGGAGGACGGCACGCCGCTGTCCCCGGCGCTGGGCATCGGCGCGTTCGCGGAAAAGACGCTGGTCGCCGCCGGGCAGTGCACCAAGGTCGACCCGGCGATCCCGGCGGCCACCGCCGGGCTGCTCGGTTGCGGCGTGATGGCGGGCCTGGGCGCCGCCCTCAACACGGGCGGTGTGACCAGGGGCGACAGCGTCGCGGTGATCGGCTGCGGCGGCGTGGGCGACGGCGCGATCCTGGGCGCCCGGCTGGCCGGCGCGCGGACCATCATCGCGGTGGACGTGGACGACAGGAAGCTGGAGTGGGCCCGCGGTTTCGGCGCCACCGCCGTGCTCAACTCGCGGACCACCGATCCGGTGGCCGGCATCAGGGAGCTCACCGGCGGGTTCGGCGCGGACGTGGTGATCGAGGCCATCGGCCGGCCGGAGACCTACGAGCAGGCGTTCTACGCCCGCGACCTGGCCGGCACGGTGGTCCTGGTCGGCGTGCCGACGCCGGAGATGCGGCTGGAACTGCCGCTGCTCGACGTGTTCGGCCGCGGCGGGGCGCTCAAGTCGTCCTGGTACGGGGACTGCCTGCCCAGCCGCGATTTCCCGATGCTCGTCGACCTGCACCTGGCCGGGCGCCTGCCGCTGGACAAGTTCGTGTCCGAGACCATCGGCCTGGGCGACGTGGAAGAGGCCTTCGCCAAGATGGGCCGCGGTGAGGTGCTGCGCAGCGTCGTCGTCCTGTGAGTCACCCCCTGTGAACCACACTGGTGCCGCGGACCCCGCCACGCGCATCGCGATGTGGTCGGGTCCGCGCACCGTGTCCACGGCGCTGATGCGGGCCTGGGAGAACCGGCCGGACACCGTGGTCGCCGACGAGCCGCTCTACGCCTTCTACCTGGACCGCACGGGCCTTGACCACCCGGCGCGGGACGAGGTGATCGCAAGCCAGCCCACCGACTGGCGGGCAGTGCTGGCCCAGCTGACCGGTGCCCCGCTGCCCGCCGGAGCGGTGATCAGCTACGCCAAGCACATGACGCATCACTTGCTGCCCGAGGTGGACCGGGCCGCGCTCGCCCCGTTCCGGCACGCGCACCTGATCAGGGACCCGCGCGAGCTGCTCGCCTCCTACGCCCGGGTGCGGACCGAGCCGACGCTGGCCGACCTCGGCCTGGTCCAGCAGGTGGAGATCTTCGAGACGTTCGGCGGCCCGGTGGTCGATTCCCGCGACCTGCTCACCGACCCCGAGGCCATCCTGCGCTCCCTCTGCCAGGCTCTCGGCGTCCCCTTCGACGCTCGCATGCTGACCTGGCCCTCCGGCCCCCGCGACAGCGACGGAGTATGGGCACCGCACTGGTACGCCAGCGTCCGGTCCTCGACCGGCTTCACGGACTACCGGCCCCCGCCCGAGCCGCTACCCGCCCGCCTCGGGCCCCTAGCCGAAAAGTGCCTGCCCTACTTCTCCCGCCTGCACGAATACCGCCTTTCCAGCCAGAAAGGATAGGAGAGACATTGCTTCAGGTCTTCGATGAGCGGAACCGCGACCTGATCGTCAACGTGGGCGGCAGGCTCACGCACCGCGACCAGGCGATGGTGAGCCCGTTCGACTCGGTCGTCCAGGGCGGTGACGCGGTTCTGGGAGGGGCTCAGGCTCTACGACGGGAAGATCTTCCGGCTGGACGAGCACCTGGCCCGGCTGCGCGCCTCGGCCCGGGCGCTGGCGTTCAGCCAGATCCCGCCGGATGAGGAGATCACCGAGCAGATCAGGCGCACGCTCGCCGCGAACGGCATGCGGGACGGCGTGCACATCAGGCTCACCCTCAGCCGCGGGGTCAAGCTCACCTCGGGCATGGATCCCCGGCTCAACCAGGCCGGCCCGACGCTGATCGTGCTGGCCGAGTTCAAGGACCTGGTGTACGACGCGGGCGGCATCACGCTGATCACCGCGAGCGTGCGCCGCCCGGCGCCGGACTGCCTGGACCCGAAGATCCACCACAACAACCTGCTGCCCTCGATTATGGCCAAGATCGAGGCGAACGTGGCTGGCGCCGACGACGCGGTGATGCTCGACCACCGCGGTTTCATCGCGGAGACCAACGCCACGCACCTTTTCATGGTGACCGGCGGGACGCTCGCCACGCCGACCACGGTGTCCTGCCCGGAGGGCATCACCCGGGCGGCGGTGCTCGAACTTGCGGCCGCGGCCGGGATCCCCGCCGAGACCGGGGACTACACGCTGCCCAAGCTCTACACCGCCGAGGAGGCGTTCGTGACCGGCACCATGGGCGGCCTGGCGCCGGTGCTAGCCGTGGACGGCCGCACCATCGGCGACGGCACCCCCGGCCCCGTCACCAAGCGCCTGACGTCCCTGTTCGCCGACCTCACCGCCACCACCGGCACCCCTGTCACCTGAGGCACGCTGGTTGGCCGGGGCGGGTACCGCGGGCCGTTCGGCTCAATTGCCCTTGATCTTCCCGTCCTGTAGTTCGAGGACGGAATCGGCGATGCCGATGAGGTTCGGGTCGTGGGTGGCAACCAGGGCGGTCACGCCCTCGGACTGTACGACGGTGCGGAGCAGGCGCATGATCTGCTTCGCGGTCTCGGAGTCGAGCTGGCCGGTGGGCTCGTCCGCGAGCAGCACCTGCGGGCTGCCGGCCAGGGCCCGGGCGATCGCGACCCGCTGCTGCTGGCCGCCGGACAGCTCGCCGGGCCGCTGCCTGGCGTGCTCGCCGAGGCCGACGATGTCCAGCATGAGCCGGACCCGCTCCTCCCGCTCCTTCGGGGCCACCCCGGCGATCCGCAGCGGCACCCCGACGTTCTCCGCCGCGGACAAGATCGGGATGAGACCGAACGACTGGAAGATGAACGCCACCGACGTGCGGCGCAGCCGCATCCGCTCGTGATCCGACATCGCGGTCACGTCCCGGTCCGCGACCTGCACGCGGCCTCCGTCCGGCAGGTCGAGCCCGCCGACGATGTTGAGCAGCGTGGTCTTCCCGGACCCCGACCGGCCGCGCAGCGCCACCAGCTGGCCGGCCTGCACGGTGAAGGAGACGCCGCGCAGCGCCTGGGCGGCGGTGCGCCCGCTGCCGAAGGTCCGCGTCACCCCCTCGACCTCCAGCATGTTCCGGGCGATGACGGGGCTGGGGGCGCTCATCCGCGTTCCCCTTCTGCGTCTCGCCGGTCCGGCCAGACGCCGATGTGGTCGGGCTCGGATTCCAGCCGCACCAGGTCGCGCATGCCGAGCGGGTCGGTCATCTCCCGCGGTAGCTGCAGCCGCCCGGCGCGGTCGAGCACCGCGTACTCCACCGCGTGCTGCGCCACGTCGCCGTCATCACCGGTCGTCGCCTGCCGGTGTGTCTCCGTGCTGGTCCGGCCGTCCCTGATCGCGATGACCCGGCGCACCACCGACGACACCGCCGGGTCGTGCGTGACGATCAGCACGGTCACGCCGAGCTCGGCGTTCGCCTGCTGCAGCGCGCCGAACACCTCGGCCGCGGTGGCCGTGTCGAGCTCGCCGGTGGGCTCGTCGGCCAGCAGCACCTTGGGCTCGTTCACCAGGGCCACCGCGACGGCGGCCCGCTGCTGCTCGCCGCCGGACATCTGGTCCGGCCTGCGGTGCAGGCAGTCGCCGAGGCCGAGCAGCTCGAGCAGTTCGGCCGAGCGTGCGCGGCGGGTCCTGGCCCGAGCGCCCGCCAGCCGCATCGGCAGCTCCACGTTCTGCTGCGCGGTCAGGTAGGGCAGCAGGTTGCGCGATGTCTGCTGCCAGATGAAGCCCACGGTCCGGCGCCGGTAGGCCAGCCGCTGCCGCGAGCTCATCGCCGCGAGATCGTGGCCCGCCACCCGCACCGAACCGGCCGTGGGCGTGTCCAGGCCGGCCAGGATGTTCATCAGCGTCGACTTGCCGCTGCCCGACGCTCCCACCAGGGCGGCGATCTCGCCCTCGGCCACCAGCAGGTCAAGCCCCTGCAGGGCCTGGACCTCGATCCCGGCCGCCAGGTAGATGCGGACCAGCCGGTCGCAGACGATCAGCGAGCCCGCGCCGAAGTCACGGTGCTGCCGCGCCGACTCCGACCCAAATACGCCCAGGTCCGCCAAGCTGACCCGGGGGGACGACTCTGCTGTCCTTCCCCGGGGGGAATCCATCCCCCCGGCCCCCCCTGGCAGACCCCCCCGCAGGGGCATGGTGCCCATTTCCTGCCTCCCCTTACCTCTAGTTTGCCCGGAGTATGCCGCTGATGCCACGACGGCGCAGGGTCCTGGCCTCGGCGGTCAGCGCGGCCAGGGCGAGCACCACGATGACGGCGGCGGGCAGGCCGAGGGCGAGCACGTCGGGCTGGAACTGGACCGGGGCGCTGGTGCCGGTGAAGGCGGACAGGTCGATCGAGGAGCCGACGACGTGCGGCAGCGCCACCGCGCAGACGGCGCCCGCCACGACCGCGGCGAGTACGGCCGGCATGGCTTCGGCCAGGACGAGCCGGCCTCGCTCGTGGCCCATGACGGTCAGCCGGGCCAGGGTCAGCTCGCGTTCCGCCGATCCGAGCGCCAGCCCGAGGATCATGATGAACAGGCCGAACGCGGCGGCGGTGACGATGGTGAGCGCGATGATGAGCCCGGCGCCGTGTTGCAGCGGCGAGCTGGCCAGCGAGGCGAGCACGGCGGTCCGGAAGGTGAGGATGCTGTCCGGGATCACCTTCTCAGCCACGGCAGAAAGCTGGGCGTGGTCGATCGCCGATCCGGTGACCAGCACCATGGTGGGGAGCGGCTGGCCGGCCGGCCCGGGCAGGGTCTGCAGCGGCATGACCACGAAGGCGCCGCCGCCGCCTGGCTGGGCCGGAGTGCTGCTCAGGGTGCCCGCGACCCGCACCTTGAACGGTCCCATCGCGGTCAGCGTAGTCAGCTGCGTCGCCCCGGTGCCGAGGAGGGCGGCGGCGGACGGCGAGGCCAGCACCGGCACCGTGGCGCCAAAGGGGATGATTCCGCCCGGCGCGGTGCCGATCTTGGCGGCCGGAAAGGCGGGGTACGGCGTGTCCGCGACCACGGCCGCGTAGCTGGCCGGGTCCACCGCGACTACCGTGATGGGCTGGCCGAACGGCGTGACCCAGTTGGTGCTCCAGACCGGGGTGGCATGGCGCACGCCGCGGACCGCGGCGATCGCCTGCACCGCGGCGGAACTGACCGGGGGGGAGTAGGCGCCGGGCCCGATCAGCACGTCCGCCCCGGTGGTATGCCAGGAGGCGGTGATCTCGCCCCGGGTGATCCCGCTGCTGACCATCCCGGCGAAGGTGGCCAGGCTGAGCGCGAGCACGAGCGCGAACGCGGGCAGCACCCCGGTCAGCGAGGACCGGGCCGCCCGGGACAGCGCGACGAAGCCGGTCGCGCCCGCGCCGCGGGCCGAGACGGCGAGCAGCCCGCGGACGGCCAGCGGGTACAGCCGCAGCATGACCACGACGACCGGGATGGCCACGAGCACCGGCGTGAGGGCGAGGTACAGGTCGATCCCGCCGCCGGCCGGCACGCCCTGGTTGCGCAGCACGACCAGGCCGGCGACCGAGGCGGCGATCGCGGTGACCTCGGCGACCGGGCGGCGCCACGTCCTGGCGGGCCGGCCGGTCTCGGCGGCGGTGATCCGGGCCGGGTTGCTGGCCGGGGCGGGCCTGCGGTGCCGCCACACGCCGGCCAGCGGCGGGCCGGCCAGCGCCGCCAGGACCGCGATCCCGGCCAGCGGCCAGCCGGACCCGCTGGCCGAGGACGATCCCGCGCCGCCGGGGATCAGGGCGATGGCCAGGCCCGCGCCGATCACCGCGGCGGGCACGGCCGCGAGCACCGCGGCGCGGGCCAGCAACGCCGCGACCTGCCGAAGCGACCCGCCTCTGGCCCGCAGCATGGTCAGCTCCAGGTCCCGCCGCGCGACGATCATCCTGGCCGCGAGCAAGATAACCGCCGCGCCCACCACGATCAGGCTGACGAACAGCAGCAGCAGTACCGTCTCGATCGCCGCCTGAGTGCCGAGGAACAACGACAGGTCCGAGATCAGCGGCGAGCTGACCGTCAGCGTGTCCGCGCTGGCGGCAAGCGCTCCGGTCAGCGCGGGCGGCGTCGTGGTCGCGCGGTTGAGCGCGTTGTCCAGTCCCTGCGCCGTGTCTGCGGTCACTCCGCCGGGGTCAAGCGGGAATTCCCAGTTCAGCTCCATACCCGGCCCGTCGAACGCGTCCTGCATCGCGATCAGCTGGCCCGGGTCGGCGAAGACGCCGCCCACCCAGAACGGCGTGTCGGAGGCTTTCAGCTGCTGGAGCGCCGGCGTGCCCGCGGTCGAATCTTGCGTCCAGAAGGTCGAGCCAGGGGCGCGTTCCCGCACGATCGCGGTGACGAAGAGCCCGACCGGGCCGGACGGAGTCGCCAGCGACAGGCGGCTTCCCGGGTGCAAGCCGTACCGCGCGGCCGTCTGCGTGGTGGCCGCCACCGCTACCATCCCGGCCGGGACCGCGGCGCCCGCGTATGCGCCCGCCGTGAGCTGGGCGTTGCTCGTGAGCGGGTCACGGTAGAGCACCTCGAGCTTCGGTGGCAGGCCGGTCTGCGTCCGCGGCCCGGCACCCGAGACGACGTACAGCTTGCTGCTCAGGCTGGCCCACTGGCCGGCTGCGAGCGGGAGCCCGAGCGCCGCGAGGCCGCCGCCGATCTCGCGGGTGACCTGGCCGAACTCGCCCACTGTCATGTTCTGGCTGTTCCCGATGCCGTTCTGGACCAGTGGGCCGGTGAAATCGGACCAGTTCGTGCCGGCCTGGACGGTCTTGGTGGTGGCGCTGAGGCCGGCCAGGGTCTGGTGCAGCGCCTGAGTCCGCGTGTGCTGGCTGAGCGCGGGCCCGGCCAGCGCGGCGAACACGCAGCCGCAGACCAGCAGGGCCAGCGCGAGCATGCTGCCCGCCGCGGCGCCCACCGTCCGGCTGAGGTGCGCTCTGACGCTCATGCTGACTCCGACGCGCGGAGTTCGGCGGCGGCGTCTGGCCGCCGCGCGATGGTCAGGGCCGCGGCCAGCACCGGCAGCACGGCGACCGCCAGGGCCAGCGGCAGCGTCTGGGACCAGCCGAACTGGATCAGCACCGGCGGCACCGGAGTGGTCGCGGACGAGGTCAGGGTGATGGCGGGGACCAGCAGTTCGGCCAGCACGACCCCGAGGACCAGGCCGGCCAGCGCCGACGGCAGGCTCAGCATGAGCTTTTCCAGGCAGAGCTGGCCCGCCGCCGCGCGCGGTGCCACGCCGAGGGCGGCCAGCAGCGCGCTCTCGGCGCGCCGCTGCCGGACGCCCGCCGCGATGCTCACGCAGAACCCGGTGATGGCCAGCGCCGCGGCGGCGACCGCGACGGCCAGCAGCGCCTGCTGCGGCACGGTCGACAGCGGATCGCTCAGCAGCCCGGACGTCACCCCGGCCGCGCTCGTGACGGCGGAGCCAGGCGGCAGGGCCGCGGCCAGCCCAGGCGGGACCCCGGAAGACGTGGCCAGCCACCACTGGGTGACCTGGGCCGGCTCAAGGCCGCTGCCGGTCAGGACGTCCTGCAGGCGGCGGAGGTCCACGATGAGGGCGCCGCCGCCGGCGGAGACGGTGGGGAACGTCGTCACCGCCGCGACGATCTTCACGCTGATGATCGCACCGTTGATATTCGTCTGCACGGTGGAGCCGACGCTGGCGTTGGTCGCGGCCAGATAGCGCTGGGTGGCCAGGCCGGAGATGACCGTCGCGGGTGGCGCCGAGGTCATCTGCAGCTGCCCGCTCACCGAGGATGGGGGCACACCGCCGAAGCCGCTCGCCGCCACCCCGTAGCCCGGATTGAACGTCACCGCCAGCGTGCCGTGGCCGGGCTCGCCCGTGGCCGAGACGGCGGGCATGCCGGACGGGCCGGCGGTGCCGAGGGACTGGCGCACGCCCGCCAGTTCGGTGGACGAGGCGGCAGCGGTCCAGCCGCGCAGCGCCACGCCGGCGACAGCAGCCGTCCCCGGTCCGCCGGACACGCTGTCCACTGTGAAGGTGGCCGGCCCCGGGGGACGGCCACCGGGCAGCGTGTAATCCAGGCTCACCCCGGTCAGCCGCACCGGGTAGATGGCCCTACCGGCCCCAGCGGGCGCAGAAACCCCAGTGGCCGCGACGGCCTGGTTGGCGAGGGTCACGGTCAGCGTGTGCGCCCGGCCGTCAGCGGGCAGCGTGCCCGCGTCGAGCTGATAGACGTCGCTGTCGGCGTCTTCGACCGAGACGCTCACCGTGGCCGGGGCCAGTCTCAGCGAGGCGGGGCCGAGTACGGCGGTGAGCTGGATATCGCCGGCGTGGCCGGGGAGCGTGACCCCGCTCGCCGGCCCGGCCGGGATGATCTTGCCGAACAGTCTGCCCGCGGGCAGCGGCGACTGGTCGGAGCGGAGCAGCGTCACGTTCGCCGCCTGGGCCGAGTCGACCGCGAGGGTCTGGCCGCCGCGGACCGCGCGGGGCAGGGCCTGCCCGCCGAAGGCGGTGAGCGCGGTGGCCAGCGCGGCGGCCACCACCACCGTGAGCGCTGCCGCTATGATCACCATGCGGTGAGCGTTCATCCGGGGCAGTGTCAGCGATCCCCGTGTCAAGCCCATCAGGACAGGAGCCTACGATCCGGGCTGACTGATAAGAAGAGTGCGTACATCACCTGGTACCCGTCTGTGACCGGGCCGGGATGCAAGGTACCGGAAGGGGCGCAGGGTGTCCGTCATCGTCATTACCGGGGCCGCGGGCCTGGTCGGGTCCATGCTGCGGCCGAGGCTGGCGCGGCCCGGACGCACGCTGCGGGTGCTCGACATCGCCCCGCTGACGGCCGGCCCGGGCGAGCAGGCCATCCAGGCGTCGGTGACGGACCTGGATGCCATGACGGCCGCCTGCCAGGGGGCCGACGCGGTCATCCACCTGGCCGGGATCCCGGGCGAGGCGGCCTGGCCGCGCATCCTCGACCTCAACGTCAACGGCAGCTACGTGACGTTCGAGGCGGCCCGGCGGGCCGGGGCGCCTCGGGTGATCTTCGCCTCGTCCAACCACGCGGTGGGATTCACGCCCCGTTCGGCCTTCCCCGTGCCCGACTACGCCTTCCCCGCGCCGGACACCTACTACGGCGTCTCCAAGGCGGCCGTCGAGGCGCTGGCCGCGATGTACCACCACCGGCACGGCCTGGACGCGATCTGCCTGCGGATCCTGTCCTGCTTCCCGCGGCCGACCACGACCCGGATGCTGTCCACCTGGCTGTCGCCCGATGACGCGGGGCGGCTCTTCGAGGCCTGCCTGACCGCGGAAAGGCCCGGGTTCCGGGTCGCCTTCGGGGTGTCCGCCAACACGCGCGGCGGCTGGGTCTCGCTGGCCGAGGCGAAGGCGCTCGGCTACGAACCCCGGGACGACGCGGAGGCCTTCGCCGCCGAGATCGTCGCCGAACATGGCGAGCCGGACCCGGACGACCCGGCACTCCGCTACCTGGGCGGTGAGTTCACCTTCCCCGACGACCAGGTGCCCCAGGCCTAGGGCCGGCAGCCGCCGGACTGCAGTTCGCCGCGGCGTCGGCCACAGTGCCCAGCGTCGCGGTCGCCGCGACGACGGCGGGCGCCCAAGCTCCTCGGACCTGAAAGGATTATTACGCTCTGGCGTGTCAAAAGTTGTGAGATCGGGCTCGATCCGGCCCTATTAAGGTCCTTAACGGCGCGGGTTACGGGGTAAGCCATTTCCTCCGCGATACCCGAGGCTGCGCACTACGGCGTTGGCGGTCCACGATTAGTTGCTTTGATACATACAACCTCTCACCTGCTGATGACTCCCGCTTACGTCTTAAGGCAGCAAAGCAGCCACGTGAGAAATCGCGGCGCCGGGGTTACCTCGGTGGTGCCGCGCCGTTACGCTGGCCATGCCGGCGTATCCTCATGGCGGACAAGCCCTTCGGCAGACGAGCGTGCTATAGGCCCTGCCGCCGGTGCTGCCGGAGATGGGATGTTCATCCGGGCGTTCAAAGGGGGGTGGTGTTGATGGACGAACGTATAGCGGAAGCCGCCCGCGTTATACGGCCGTATCTTGCGGGGCTTTTGGGAATTCAGGCGGCAGCCGTGGTCGACGCCGAGCTGGCTGGAATCCTGGCACGAGCGGCCGCCGGAGAAGACGTAGAGGCGACGCTGCTAGCCGTTCTTAAGGCTAATGACGCCACGAGCGTGTTCCTGGAACGAGTTCTCGATGATCCCGGGCTGCGGCCGCCCGCAGTGGTGTCCGAGGCGACGAAGGGCTACAGCCCGTTGCCGACACCACAGCCGCCACCGGTGGCGGCGGACAGGTTCTGCTGCCCGTACGGCGACTATGTTCGGTACAGGCCCGAGCTCGGGGTTCCGGTCGGGCACTGCCCGACGCACCGTTGCCCGCTCCAGCCCGGTTAGCCGATGGCGTCATGTTGAGCCAGTTCTGGGACTCGGTCGCGGGGAAGCTGGCCGACCGGTGGGCTGGCGTCGCCGCGCCGGCCGTGGTGTTTTGGGCTGGAGGCATCCTGGCCTGGGCGTTCGCCGGATCCGGATGGTCAGGCCTGTCACACGTAGCCAGCTGGCTCGACCGGCGGACCGTTCTTGCCCAGATCGCCGCCGCGCTCGCCGCGCTGGTCGTGGTGGCGGCTTCGGCGATCGTCGTGCAGGGGGTGACCACGCCGGTGCTGCGTCTGCTCGAAGGCTATTGGCCTGACTGGATGGCCTGGTGCACCGAGCGCCGACTGAGGGGCGTGTTGCGGCGCAAGAGCGCAGACGACGCGGACTGGCAGCGGTTGCAGGGCGAGACAGAACAGGGCGAGCCGACGCGCAGGCAGCGCGCTGCCCTGGCTCAGCTGGAGAATCGCCGCCGCCATCGGCCGGTACTGGACAGCGAGCTGCTCCCGACCCGGGTCGGCAACATTCTCCGGGCCGCCGAGACCAGGCCGTTCCGCCGGTACGGGCTGGAGGCGGTCGTCGTATGGCCACGGCTTTGGCTGGTCCTCCCGGATCTTGCCCGCCAGGAGCTCACCGGTGCCCGGGCGTCGTTGGACGCCTCGGTGGCCGCGGCCGTATGGGGAATAGGCTTCGTCGCGTTCACGCCGCTGGCCTGGTGGGCGGCGCCGCGCGGGCGCCGCCTACGAGTGGGGTGATTTCGCGCTGACCGTGGAGAAGTGGGATCAGGCGGCCGCGGGGTACGGCGCGGCCATCGGATTCGCGGCGCTGATGGCGCCACCCGACCTCGAACGCGCCGACCAGGAGTTCCGGCTGGGTGACGTGGCGGGGCTGGCTTCGGAAGCCGCAGCCGCCTGCGTGCAGGCCGGGATGGCGGAACGGGCCGTGGAACTGTTCGAGCAGGGCAGGGGCATGTTGTTTTCCCGGGCGCTCGACAGCCGGACCGACCTTTCTGACCTGCGGCAGGCATACCCGGACCTCGCCGAGCGGTTCGTCGGCCTGCGCGACGAGCTTGATGCGGGTTCGGCCGGGCCTGCACTGGCCGCGGCGGACCCGGAACGCGGGGCGGGTGCGGCGGACCGGCGCCGGGGAGTCGCATCAGAGTTCGCGCGGGTGCTAGGCCAGATCCGGGCGCTGCCGGGCTTCGAGCGGTTCCTGGCGCCGCGACTGGCCGCGGAACTGCTGCCGACCGCCGCGGACGGCCCGGTGGTGCTGATCAACGTCGCGGATCTGCGTTCGGACGCGCTGGTCCTCACCGCCGGCGGGGTCGAGGTGATCCCCCTGGAGGGCGTGAATCCCGACGTGGTGGCCACCAGGGTGACCAGATTCCTTGGCGCCGTTGCCGAGGCCCAGTACGCCGGCAACTCGGCGGCGGCGCGGGCGGCGGCGGAGGTGCAGCTCGGTGGCGTGCTGTGCTGGCTGTGGGACAGGGTCACCGGCCCGGTCCTGGACCACCTCGGCTACGCCACGACGCCGCCCGAGGGTGGGGCCTGGCCGCGGGTGTGGTGGTGCCCCTCGGGCCTGCTCGCATTGCTTCCACTGCACGCCGCGGGGTACCACGACCTGTCCGGCCCGCGGCACGAAGCCGTGATCGACCGGGTGGTCTCTTCGGCCACCCCCACGATCCGGGCCCTGCTGCACGCCCGCCGTGGGCGCGCGCCGGCTGGCGGCGGCCGGGTTCTCGTCGTGGCCATGGCCTCTACGCCCGGGCAGGCAGACCTGCCCGGCGTCGCCCGTGAGGCGAGCGCGCTGCAGCAGCTGTTCGGCGGACGGGCTGACATGCTCGGCCTCGAAGACACCCCGCCAGCCACTTACGACAACGTCATGGCCGCGCTACCGGCCCACGCCTGGGCGCACTTCTCCTGCCACGGGCAAAGCAACCTCGATGACCCATCGGCCAGCCACCTGCTGCTGGCCGACCACCAGACCCGGCCCCTTACCGTGCTGGACCTTACTCACGCCCGCCTGGAAGGCGCGGAGCTGGCATTCCTGTCCGCGTGCACGACGGCCCGCACCGGTTCCAGGCTGCCCGATGAGCCGATCCATCTTGCGGCGGCCTGCCAACTGGCCGGCTACCGCCATGTCATAGCAAGCTTGTGGCCGATCGGCATGACTGACACCGCGTGGCTGACCGAGTACTTCTACCACAGCCTCACCCCAGCCGGAGACGTGAGCATCGGTGCTGCCAGCAACGCAGCAGCCGCTCTTCACGATGGGATTCGCCGGCTCCGCGCCATCTACAGAGCCTCTCCGAGCCGCTGGGCGCCTTTCAGCCATTCCGGTTCGTAACCCAGCTGAGTTCGTGGCGCTGCCAGATGCTAACTTCCCTGAACTTGACCCACCCAATGATCCGATGCTGCTGTCAGACAACGAGATAGAGCAGGCATCCGAAGAGGCTCGCCGATACTGGCCCAGGAGGATGGCCCTATCGCGAAGATGATCCTGCTACTGGAAAATCAAGGCGCCGTTATAGCCCGTGACCGGCTTGGGGCTGACACTCTTGACGGGCTATCACCGTTTGCCGTTGTCATCTGCGAGAACATCGAACGGTCCGGCCGGGACACATTCGACGCGCTGAAACGGGAAAAGGAACTACGGGCGCGGCATAGTGATATTCGCTGCCGATGACCCATTGACGTGCAAGCGGCCGAGGGATCGACCATCCTGGTTTGCCGACTTGCAAGTTGCCGCTATAACGCCCGGAACCGCAGAAAAAGCGCGGGTCAGTCGGCGGCGCCGCGGGCGCGGTACTCGTCCCAGCGGGTCAGGACCTCGGGGAGTTCCTTGGCCACGAAGTCGAAGAACGCGGCGTGCTCGGCCAGCCGGGCGCCGGCCGGGGTGTCCTCGCCGACCAAGTCGATGCCCTCGCGGACCAGCGCCGTCCAGCGGGTCATCACCTGGTCGCGCAGCCTGAGCATGTCGTGCCAAACATTGTCCGGCAGCCGGTAGTAGTCCCGGCGCGATCCCGGCACCCGCTCCTTGTGCACCAGGCCGAGCTGCACCAGGTAGCGCACCGCGCCGGACACGGCCGCCGGGCTGATCCGCAGCATCTCGGCCAGCTCGGCGGCGGTGAGGCGGCCGGAGTCGGTGACCATGAGGGCCACGAAGACGCGGGACGGCATGGCCGGCATGCCCGCGGCGACCATGACGGAGGCGAACCGCTCGATGTAGCCGAACAAAGGGTCCTTTGCCCCTGTCGGCGGCCCGGAACCGTCAGGCATGGTGATGTCACCTCCCGAGGGAAAGCGTACCGTATTTCGAAAATTCATAAATCCCTGAAAGCTGTGTAGGCTGGGTTCATGACGAACGCGATCGAGGTGCGCGGCCTGCGCAAATCGTTCGGCCGGACCCAGGCACTCGACGGCCTGGACCTCACCGTCCGCACCGGCGAGGTGCACGCCTTCCTCGGGCCGAACGGCGCGGGCAAGACCACCACCATCCGCATCCTGCTCGGCCTGCTGCGCAAGGACGGCGGCGAGGCCAGCCTGCTCGGCGGCGACCCGTGGCGGGAGGCGGTCCGGCTGCACGCCCGGCTGGCCTACGTGCCCGGTGACGTGACCCTGTGGCCGAACCTGACCGGCGGGGAGATCATCGACCTGCTCGCCCGGCTGCGCGGCTCGGAGTCGGTCATCGACGCCAAGCGCAAGGACGCGCTGATCGAGCGGTTCGCCCTGGATCCGGCCAAGAAGGCGCGGGCCTACTCCAAGGGCAACCGGCAGAAGGTGGCGCTGATCGCGGCGCTGGCCAGCGACGCCGAGCTGCTGCTGCTGGACGAGCCGACGTCCGGGCTCGACCCGCTGATGGAGGCGACCTTCCGCGAGTGCGTCAACTCCGAGAGGCACGACGGCCGCACCGTGCTGCTGTCCAGCCACATCCTGGCCGAGGCGGAGGCGCTGTCGGACCGGGTGACGATCATCCGCGACGGCCGGGCGGCCGAGACCGGCACGCTGGCCGAGATGCGGCACCTGACCCGCACGACGGTCGAAGCCGAGCTGGCCGGGCCGGTCAGCCTGGACGGCCTGCCCGGCGTGCACGCGGTGGAGATCGAGGGCCCGCGGCTGCACGCCGAGGTGGACCACGCCGCGCTGAACGACCTGCTCGCCCGGCTGACCGCGGTCGGCCTCCGCGATCTGGTCTGCCGCCCGCCCACGCTGGAGGAGCTGTTCCTACGACATTATTCAGCCGAACGGTCTGGGCCGGGGGCCTAGATGACCGTCCAAGCCCAACCCGCGGCGCCCGCCGGGCTGGCTCACCCCGGACGCGCCGGCTCGGGACTGGCCGGTACCGGGGCGCTGACCAAGTTCGCCTTCCGCCGGGACCGGATCATGCTGCCGGCCTGGGCCTACCTGATCACGGTGACGGTCGCCACCAACGCCTATACCTTCAAGAAGCTGTACTCCACCCCGGCGGCCCGAGCCCAGCTGGTAGCGAGCGGCGGCGGTAATCCGGCGCTGCGGTTCCTGTACGGGCAGCTGAACGGGTCCTCGGTCGGCGCCCTCACCGCCTGGCGGATCGGGGTGTGGGCGGCGCTGTTCGGCGCGCTGATGACGACCTTCATCGTGATCAGGCACACCCGGGGCGACGAGGAATCGGGGCGCCTCGAGCTGGTCGGCTCCGCCGCGGTGGGCCGGCAGGCGGCGCTCACCGCGGGCCTGCTGACCGCGGTGACGGCCAACGTGGCGGTATCGGCGCTGCTGTGCGTGGTGCTATCGGCCATCGGACTGCCGGCCTCTGGCTCGGTCGCGTTCGCGCTGGCCATCGGCGCGAGCGGGCTCGCGTTCACCGGGATCGCCGCCGTCGCCGCCCAGCTGGCCGCGGGAGCGCGCGGCGCGCGGGGGATCTGCTTCGGCGTGCTGGGGGCCGCCTTCGTGCTCCGCGCGATCGGCGACTCGGCCTGCCCGAGCGGCCCGTCCTGGCTGACGTGGACGTCGCCGCTGGGCTGGGTGGAACTCACCCGCCCATTCGGTGGCACCCTCGACGGCCAGCGGTGGTGGGTGCTGGCGCTGCCGTGCGCGGTGCTGGCGGCGGGCGTCGGCGCGGCCTACGCCCTGGCCGCGCGGCGCGATCTCGGCGCCGGGCTGCTGCCGGACCGGCCCGGCCCGGCCAGCGCCCCGGCCCTGCTGCGCGGGCCGCTGAGCCTGGCCTGGCGGTTGCAGCGAGGCGCGTTCGCCGGCTGGGCGGCCGGAGTGGCGTTCATCTTCGCCATCTCCGGCGCGGCCGCCAAGGGCATCGGCTCGCTGCTCGGCAGCAGCACCCAGCTCAGGAACGAGTTCACTCGGCTCGGCGGCCTTGGGGTTCAGGCCGCCATCACCAACGCCTACCTGGCCGCGCTCATGCTGCTGGCCGGCCTGGGCGCCGCGGGCTACGCCACGTCGGCGGTGCTCCGGCTGCGCACCGAGGAGACCGGCGGCCTGGCCGAGCCGCTGCTCGCCACGGCGGTCGGCCGGATCAGGTGGGGGCTCAGCCACGTGGCCATAGCGGTCGTCGGCACCGCCGTCCTGCTGGCCGTGGCCGGCCTGGCGGCCGGCCTGGGCTACGGGCTGCGCACTGGGTCGGCCGGCCCGCAGGCGGCGCGGATGCTCGGCGCGGCCATGGCCCAGCTGCCCGCCTCCCTGGTGCTGGCCGGGGTCGCCGTCGCGCTGGTCGGGCTGCTGCCCGGTGCCTCGGTCGGCGCGGCCTGGGCCGTGCTCGGCGCGGTGGTCGTCATCGACTTGTTCGGCGCGGCCTTCCAGTTCCCCCAGTGGCTGCTGGACATCTCACCGTTCACGCACGCTCCGAAGCTTCCCGGCGGGACCGTGTCCGCCGCGCCGCTGCTCTGGCTGTGCCTCGCGGCCCTGGCGTTCTCGGCCGTCGGCCTGGCCGGGCTGCGCCGCCGCGACATCGGCTGACGTTTCGGTAACAAGGGCCTGATGCGGCCGGCTTGCTGAACGCGACTTCTGTAGATTGACGGGCTTACCTGATCCTTTGCTCCAGATTGGCCCGGGAGTAGCACAATGCGGACATCGGTCCACGTCAGCCGGCGCGCGGTCGCGGCCACCTTCCTCGGTGCCGCGATCCTCGGGACCGCCACCGCCTGCGGGGCCGGCGCCTCGAGCACCTCGGCCACGTCCAACGCCACGACCAGCGCGTCGGCGTCGGCATCCGGCAACCCGCTGTCCGGATTGACCGCCGACCAGATCGCCACCCAGGCCACCACTGACCTGAGGACCGTGTTGTCCGTCCATGTCATCGGGCAGGTCAAGGACTCCGGCCAGGCCATCTCCTTCAACCTGACCATGGGCACGAAGGGCTGCCGGGGTGTGATGGGGATCAAGGGAGAGGGCTCGTTCTCGCTACTGAGGATCGGCAAGACGGTGTGGATCAAGCCGGACAACCAGTTCTGGAAGTCCACCGCGGGCAGCAGCATCACCCCCGCGGTGATGCAGCTCCTGGTCGGAAAGTACATCAAGCCGGCCGCCAAGGGCTCCAGCCTCGGTGCGCTGGGCGCCTTCTGCAGCGTGAGCGAGTTCGCCGGCTTCTTCTCCGGCTCGACCAGCGGCCTGGTCAAGGACGGGACCACCACGATCAACGGCCAGACCGTGCTGCGGATCAAGGACACCGGCGATCCGGACATCGCCTACGTCACGCTGTCCGCCCACCCCGAGTTCCTGCGCCTCGACGGGGGCAGCAACGGGCGGTTCGACTTCACCGGGTACAACCTGCCGCTCCGGCTATCCCCGCCGGCGGCCAGCGAAATCCTCGACGGAGCCAAGTACGGCTTCTGATCGCCGGGCGCCCCGCCGGGGTCACCCCCGCTTTGACTCCCGGCTTTGATCCTGAGGGGGCGTGCGCTGGGATCACCCCGAGCTTGATTCCCGGCGTGCGCGTGCGGGTAAAAGCCTTCGGTTCGACTTACCGGCGGGCGCGCGGAGATCACGTCGGCTGCACCGCGCTGGACCTCGCCGACGCGTTCCCGCTGCCGGGCCTGATCCCGGTCCGCCGGGCGAACCCCCGACTTCGGGGATCGCACTTTGCATACAGTCGCCGATAAACTCTGTATATGCCAGGTGGAGTGGAGGTGTGGCGAGATGTCACAGGGGGTGGCGATGGCAGCGGCGATGATCCGGCCTCTGCAGCGGCCGGTGCCGCTGCGTCAGTCGGTGTATGACGCGCTGATAGACCTGATCGTGGGCGGGGAGCTGTCGCCGGGGCAGCACATGGTGGAGACCGAGCTCGCCCGCCAGCTCGGCGTGAGCAGGCAGCCGATCCGGGAGGCGCTGCACCGCATGGAGGCTGAGGGCTGGGTGGACCTGCGGCCCAGCCAGGGTGCTTTCGTGCACGTGCCGACCGATTCCGAAGTGGACGAGCTGCTCGACGTGCGCGCGCTGCTCGAGGCCGAGACGGCCAGGCTCGCGGCGGCCCGCGGGGTCAGCCCGGCTCAGCTGGCCCGGCTGCGGGAGATCCGCCGTGACGGGCAAGCGGCCGCCGAGGCCGGCGACTTCGGTACCGCCGTGGCGGCCAACAACGCCTTCCACGCCGAGATCGCGGCGGTGGGCGGCAACGCGGTGCTGGCCGAGCTGGCCGATATCGTCGGCCGCCGGGTGCAGTGGTACTACCGGATGGTGGCCCCGGAGCGCGGTCACGGCTCGTGGGCCGAGCACGCGGAGCTGATCGAGACCATCGAGTCCGGTGATGCCGAGCAGGCCCAGTCGCTCGCCCGCAAGCACACCGAGCGGACCCGGCTCGCTTATCACCGTGCCTAATTCAATGGTTCGCGTTATTCAGTTCGACATCAGGGACCTCGCCGACCCTACGTGTACCGACCGCTCGCACGGGCTCAAACGGCCCGTGCTCGCTAGTCGGTCCTGAATAACGCTCACCGGGCCTAATTCAATGGTTCGCGTTATTCAGATCTACATCAGGGACCTCGCCGACCCTACGTGTACCGACCGCTCGCACGGGCTCAAACGGCCCGTGCTCGCTAGTCGGTCCTGAATAACGCTCACCGGCCTAGGGGAGCCTGACCACGCTCACCGGGTCCGGCGCGTACGGGTTGTTCGCGTTGTCGATGAGCTCGATCTCACCGCGGTCGGACATGATGTGGTAGGACCCGTCGGCCCGGTACTCGCGGATGATCGTGGAGGTCCCGTCGGCGTGGGTATAGCGCTCCTGGGTGTAGGAGTCCGTGGCGTCCTTGGCCGCCTCGACCGCCGCGTCGTCTCGCCAGACGAACCGGTAAGGCGCGAGCGGCAGCCTGAGCTGGTACGGATACGGGGACGTCATTGATACCGCGGCGTGCGGACCCTGGCCCTCAGGCCGGGAGGAACGCCGCTTCACCTCCTCGGGAATGTCGGAATCACTGCGCGCACGCCCGGTTCGCGTGGAACCAAAGGATGCCATCGGTCAGGCGCCGATGCCGCGGTTGAGGGGCATCGAGTACTCCTCGTCGTGCAGGCGCTGGTGGCGGGCGGGATCCTCCAGGTCGCGCAGGGTCTTCGGCACGTCCATGCCGATGGCTTCCCAGTTACGGTTGGCACCGACCTGCGTGGTCGCGACGTGCTCGGGCAGCATGTGCCCGAACCGGCCCTGCATGGCCAGGTAGTCGGTCACCGGCCGCTGGACCGGCGGGTGGAAGTAGTGGTACGTCCGCTCCTGCGGGTCGTACTCCCACACCGGGAAGAGCCCGGACTCGACGACCCGGCGGCCGAGTTCGACCGTCATCGAGGTCTGGTAGACCCAGCCCTTCTGGCACGGCGTGTAGCAGTGCAGGAAGGCGGCGCCCACGTGGTTCAGGCCCTTGCGGGTCTTGTTCATCAGGTCGACCGGGTAACCGACGGTCGTCGTGGCCACGTAGCAGTGCGGGTGCCCCTCGGCCATCATCTTGGCCAGGTTCTTCGGCGGCAGCTTCTTACCCTCCGGTATCGCCTTGCCGAACGGCGTGAAGGTGGTCATGCCCGCGTAGGGCGTGGTCGGCGACGTCTGGATGCCGGTGTTGGCGTAGCACTCGTTGTCGTAACAGATGAACAGCGCGTCGTGGTTCCGGTACAGCGCGCCGGAGATCGACCCGATGCCGATGTCGGATGCCGACCCGTCACCCGCCATCACCAAGATGTTGGGATACGGGCCCGGATAGCGGCCCTTCCTGATCATCGCCTCGTAGCCGGCCGCCATCCCGGAGGTGAACGAGCCGCCGCTCGCGATCGGGGTATGCGCCCAGGGCACCGTGTACGGCGTGCACAGGTAGGTGGAGTTCGCCACGTACATGCACCCGGTCGGCCCGGCCACCACGGTGTCCTGGCCGGCCGCCTTGAGCACCCACCGGTACTGGATGGCCGGGCCGCAGCCCGCGCAGGTCCTGTGCCCGGCCGCGTACGGGTCCTCCTCCGGCAGGTCCGGCAGGTAGTACAGGTCGCGGCCGTGCTCGTCGTCGACAGCGGCCGAACGGCCCTCTTCGTCGAATAGCGGAAGCTGCTGCCGGACTACTTCGAAGGTCATCGCTCATCACTCCTCAGGGCCAGGGCCAGGGGGGTACGGGGGGCGGGGAGCCCCCCCGTGATCGGGGGGTTCCGGGGGGTCGTCCCCCCGGGCCAACACAGCTCAGTCCTCGAAGCCGACCCAGTGGGCGGCCTTCTCGACGTGGCCGCGTTCGACCGCCTGGCCGAGCTTGCCGGCCATCCAGTCGAACTCGGCCATCGGCACGGTCTCGCCGCCCAGGCCGGCCATGAACGATGTCACCAGGGGGCGCGAACCGGGCAGGTGGTACAGCGCGGTGGTCACGTCCAGGGAGAGGATGCCGCCGTAGCTGGCGCCGCCGAGGCCGAGGTTGGTCTCCACCACCCCGACCGCCTTGACCCCGCGCAGCGCCTCCCGCAGGTCGTCGCTGGGGAACGGCCGGACCCACAGCAGGCGGGCCATGCCGATCTTGATTCCCTGCGCGCGCAGCCGGTTGATCGCGGCCCGGCAGGTGACGGCGTGGCCGCCGGAGATGACGATCGCGAGCTCGGCGTCCTCCAGCAGGTACGACTCGACGAAGTGCGGGTACTGCCGGCCGAAGAACCGGGCGAACTCGTCGGTCTTCTCCCGGATGACGGGTATCGCGTCCTCCATCGCCCGGGCTCGCTCGAGCTGCAGCGGCGGCCCCTGCTCGGGATGAATCTGCGGGCCGTGCGACAGCGGCCGCCGCGGGTCCAGCGGGAACGGCAGCTGGTACGGGGGGAGGAATTCGTCCACCGTCTCGGCCGCGGGCATGTCCACCTCGCCCGCGATGTGCGACACGAAGTAGCCGTCCTGCACCACCATCTGCGGCAGCAGCACCCGCGGGTCCTCGCCGATCGCGAAGGCGAGCAGCGACTTGTCGAATACCTCCTGGGGAGTCGCGGCCCAGCCCATCAGCCACCCCATGTCCCTGGTGCACAGCGCGTCGGTGTGCTCGGAGCCGAAGTCGCCTGGCGGGTCCAGGGTCCGGTCGGCGATCGCCATCTGGACCGGGATGCGCGCCCCGGAGATGATGGAGTACATCTCGTAGCCGTAGGTGACGCCGACCCCGGACGACCCGGTGTAGGCCCGCGCCCCGCACGAGGCCGCGCCGAAGGCGGCGGAGAACTGCGAGTGCTCGCCGTCGGCGTGGAGGTACTCCGCGTCCAGGATCCCGTCGGCGACGAACTGCGCGAGGTTCATCATGATCGCCGTGTAGGGCCGGATCGGGTAGGCGGTGATCACGTCCACGTTCGCGTACAGCGCCGCGTACGCGGCCGCCGCGCACCCGTTCTGGCGGACTCGCGTGCCGGCCAGGCCGGCCAGGAACCGCTCTCCCTCGGGTGTCCGGATGGCTCGCTGCAGCCGGGGCGGCGAGGAGATCCCGACAGGCACGCTGGTCATGCTCTATCTCCCGTTCGCCTTCGGGGCGCTCTTAGGCGTCGCCTTCCCTCGTCGCTCGTACCTCGCTTCTCGGTCCAGGCAACGCCGCGCCCCTTCGGCTCACTCATGCGTAACACCCCGCCCGTTCGGTTGAATTGATGGTTGTTGTGTTCGTGCGGCGTCGTATTCGGCGATCGCGTCCTCGATGAGCTGGCGGGTGAACGGCGCCTGCTCGGCGTGCGCGCCGTCGTAAGGTGCGAACGCGGTCTCCATCCGCACCACGGCGTCAGGCTCGTCGAAGTCAAGCTCCGGTACCCGCTCCAGGCAGCCGGTGGGGCACTCCTGCACGCAGACTAGGCAGCCCTTGCAGTAGTGGGTGCGGATGGAATAGTGCCCGTTCTCCCGCGTATCGCGCATCACGCTGACGTCGGGGCACACGATGTAGCAGTTGTCGCAGCCGTTGCAGACACCGCAGGACATGCAGCGGTCCGCCTCGGCGAGCGCCTGCTCCCGGCTGTAGGCCAGGGTGACCTCGGTGACCTGGCTGGTGCGCCGCTCCGTGGCCGGGGCCAGCGGGGCCTCGGTGCGCGGTGCGTGCCGGAAATAGGCGGTGTTGAGCTTCTCGTACGGCATGATCTCGGGCGGGTCGTCGGGGCGCAGCGGCTCGGCGGACAGCACGCGGTCGATGTCGCGGGCCGCGCGCTTGCCGTCGCCGAGCGCGTCCACGACCATGGACGGGCCGCGCATCACGTCGCCGCCGGTGAAGACGGTGCCGCTGGGGTGCGGGAGGCGGCCGAACTCGTCGGCTCTGATCAAGCCGCGTTCTGCGCAGTCCGCGGGCAGCCAGTCGAGGACCTGTACCTGGCCGATGGCGACCAGGATGGTGTCGCAGGCCACCTCGACCTCGGTGCCCTCGGTGAATTGCGGGGTGACGGCGCCGTGCTCGTCCCGCTGCAGGGACGCCTGGCACAGGACCGCACCGCGGACGTTGCCTTCGTCGTCGGCCAGGACCCGGACCAGGGCGGTCTGCGGGCGGAAGGCCACTCCTTCATCTCGGGCCTGGGCGAGGTCCTCGGCCACGATCAGCAGTTCGTCCTCGGCTTCGAGGGACACGATGGTCGCCTCGGCCGTTTCCCCGCCCAGCCTGAGCGCCGACCGGGCCGCGTCGGAGGCCGTGTTGCCGCCGCCGATGACGAGCACGTTCTGCCCGGTCTTCACCGGCCGGCCCAGGCCGGTCTCGCGCAGGAACTCAAGCGCGCCGATCACCCCCCGGGCCTGCCCGCCCTCGGCGTCCAGGCGCCGGCCGACATCCTGGCCGAGGGCCAGGAAGACCGCGTCGTAGCGGCGGGCGAGCTCGTCCAGCCTCAGGTCGCCGTCCGCGCCGACGCGGACGCCGCAGTTGATCTCGATACCGCCCAGGTCGACCAGCTTGGCGACCTCCGCGTCGAGGATCTCCTCGGGCAGGTGCCAGGCCGGGATGCCGGCCCGCAGCATGCCGCCCGGCTTGTCCAGCGCCTCGAAGATGACGCTGGCGTAGCCCCTGCGCCGCAGGTGATAGGCACAGCCGAGGCCGCCAGGACCCGAGCCCACGATCGCCACCGTCTTGCCGTTCAGCGGCGGCAGGGCGCCCTTGACCGGGTTTTCCGCGAGCTTCAGGCCGAAGTCGCCGAGGAACCGCTCCACCCCGCGGATGCCGATGGGCTCGTCGTGCGCGGCGCGGTTGCAGGCCGTCTCGCACGGGTGATAGCAGACCCGCCCGGTGACCGACGGCATCGGGTTGTCCTCACAGATGGTGAGGTAGCCGTCCAGGTAGCGGTCGTGCTTGACGTGATCCAGGTACTTCTGGATCTGCTCCCCGGTGGGGCAGGCGTGGTTGCACGGCGGCATCTTGTCCCGGTACACCGGCCGGTAGAAGCGGAAGTTGCCGGTCGGGAACAGCCGCTGGCCGTCCTTCTCCGTGGGCGGCGGCGTGACGCCCGCGATGGGCAGCCTCAGGTGTTCGGGAACGTGTGTCCCGCGCACGGACATAAGATCACCTCCGCGTACTGGACGACCGTGTGCTTCTCGGCGCCGCGGAGCATGGCCTCGCGGTCGGCTACCACCTCCGCCACCGCCTCGATCGGTAGCTCGCCGGTCGCCGCCACCAGGGCGCCGATCAGGGGCGCGGCGATGCCCCGGCCGATGGCCAGCCGCTCCACCGCCCCTTCGGTGGACATCCGGTCAAAGGCCAGCTCGGACAGGTCGCGGACGAACATCCAGGGGCTGCTGCCGCGCTGCTCGGCGAGCCCGCATCCGTCGACCACGACGAGCTTGTCCAGCTTGGCCAGCATGTTCTCGGGCAGGAACTTCAGCAGGTACTGGGGGTCCCTGGCGGAGTTGATGACCAGCACGCCCTTTGCCGGGTGCGTCCGGTGGAAGAAGTTGACCGCCTTGATGATCGTTTCCTCGACCAGCACCACCCAGTCGGGGTTCGGGTTCTCGTAGACGAACCGGTCGAGGATCGGCTCGTCGGCGAACCGGGCGTACCTGCGTACCAGGCAGTTGGTGCGGTCCGGGTCGTCCACGTAGTCGCTGACGTTCTCGGCGTAGTAGCCGAGCTTGCGGGCAGCGGTAGCGATGCAGGTGGAGACGTCACGCGCCTCCTTGTCCATGATGATCCCGCGGGACCAGACGGTGAGCTCGTGATGCACGGTCGCGCTCGCTTCCGGGCCTGAGCGTTATGCAAAAACCGGTTGCGAGTGCAGGCCGTTTGGCCTGCGCGGGCAGCCGGTGCGCGTAGTACGACGATCAACCACAGCGGGTCCTTGCATAACGCGAAACCCATAGAACATTTTGTATACCGTCGGCAAGATACCTCATCGTACGCCGACGTTACGCGCCGTCAAGGGCCGAAAGGCCCGGGTTCGGCCTGCTCCCGCCGCGGCCCGGGCGGCGTCCCGCGTGCTGCTTAATACGCGCGTCCCGGTGTCCGTTTTCTGTAGGTACGAACCGGTGTTACTTAGCGTGATATAGCTCCCGCCGTCGGCGGACGAGCGGGGCCGCGACTTGCCGTAAAGCCCGGAATGCGTCATGCCGAGGGCACCCGCGCAGTAGCGTGTGTCTTCGTATCGCGGCCCGATGCCTCGCAAATTGTTCAAGTAGGTAGCAGAGTGTCTCGTTTGTCGCGATGATGCTAAAGATCCGCGATGATGCTAAAGATCATTGACCTGCTGTACGACAGACAGGGGAGTGACCCGGTATATGAGGAGCGGTTCGCCGGCTCAAGATGGCAACGGATGGCCATCAGCGCAGCGTCCCCACGCGGACGAGGCCACGAGCAGTCCGGTCCGGTACGGATCAGGACCGGGGAGCGACCCGCACGACGGCTCGGGCGGGCGGCGAGAGGTGCCGTTCGGACCCGAGATCTCCTGGCCTTACGGTTTCCGGCAGCTGGACTCCGAGTCCCGCGAGGTACTGGAGTCCGCCTACGGCACAGGTCCCGGCTACTCCCAGCCGGCCGTGGACGACTACGGCTACGGGGACCCGGGTTACGCGGACCCGTCCTACGAAGGTCCGCGGACTCCTCATGGCGGATCGGCTTCCCGCGGCCCCGCGTACGGCGGTCCCGCGAACACCGCGGCGCCGCGGGCTTCCGGGGGATCCGGCTACCGCTCAACCGACGCCGGCGTCCCCGGGTACCACGTCCCCGCCGTTCGCGATTCCGGCCGGTCCGGCTACGCGAGCCCCGGCCACCGGCCGCCGAGCTTCACGCCTTCCCCCGGCAGCCAGGAGATCTGGCCGGTGACCGGCGCCCAGGAAGCACTCCGCGACACCGGCCCCCAGCCCATCGCCCAGCCCAGCGCGCCGCCGGCCGCCCAGCCAAGCCCGCCGCCGGCCGCCCAGCCAAGCCCGCCGCCGCCAGCCAGCCGGCCGCGGATGCCTGGAGCGCCCGCGGCGCCCGCGGCTCCGGCGGCTTCCCGCAGGCCGGTAGCCCGGCTTACCCGGATCAGTGGTACGACAAGCCGCGCCTGGACGAGCGGATTGTCGATGACGTGCGCCGTGACCAGCCGCGCCCCGCGGGGCCTCGGCTCGACGGTCCGCCCGCCGACTCCCGCCCCGCCGACTCCCGCCCCGCCGATCCGCGGCTGGAGGGCATGAACTACGGCGAGCTTCGCTACGACGACCCCGAGCCCGTTTCGCCGGGCGACCCGGGCTACGACGAGCCGCTGGACGACGAGTCGTGGTACGAGGAGCTGCGGCGCAGCGCTCCGGCATACCCCCAGGGCTTCGGGCCGCAGCATCCGAGCGGCCCGCACCGCCGGATCGAGCCCCAGGCTCCCGGCTACGGCCAGCAGCCCGGCTTCCCGCAGGCGCCGGACCGGTCCGCCGGGTACGGCAAGCCCCGCGGCGACTGGGGTGACTCCTCCCCGCAGGCGCCCCAGGGGCCCCAGCTGAGCGCCGGGCGGGCGGCCGGCTCCGGGCAGCGGCCAGGAACCCAGCCGGGTTCGCCGTTCCCGTCGGCTCCGGCCGCGCCGGGAACTGGCTTCCTCAGTGCTCCGGCCGCCCCCGTCGCCCCGGCCGCCCCCGTCGCCCCGGCCGCGCCCGTCGGGCTGCTCACCCCGCCCGACGGCACCCGGGTGGACGCCCTGCATGACGGCATGGCCCCGATGGCCCCGGCGGCGCCCGCGGCCAGCCCGCCAGCGGCGTCCGCCACCACCCAGGTCCTCCCGGCCCCGAGAGCCAGCCGCCCCGGAACCACCACCGCGGTCCGGCCGGGCCATGGCCTGGACGGCCCGGAGATCACGTCCTCCTGGCCAGCCCAGCCCGAGATCGACGACCTCGAGTCGTACCAGGACTTCTGGCGGGATGACGCGGACGAGGAGTACACGGGCCTGTTCGGGGACCGGCACGCCGAGTTCGACCGCGCGGACGCCCGGCAGGCCGCGGCCAGTCGGCAGGCGGCGGCCAAACGGGGCATCGGCCGCCGTCGCGGGCGCAGCAACGACCACCGGCTGTGGCTCGGCCTCGGCGTGGTGGTCATCGTGGCCGCGGCCGCGATCACCGGGATCGTCAAGTTCGAGTTCCCGTCCCACGGCGGTGGTCCCGCGCACACCATGGCCATCCCGGCCAAGATCGGGACCTACGCGCGCACCGTGGACCTGGAGAAGCAGGTCGGCTTGGCGCAACTGCGCGACGACGTCATCAAGATGAGTTCGGGCCAGGCCAGCGGCGTGGTGTCGGCGGTCTACGAGTCCGGAAATTCCGCGGCCGGCAACACCGCGCAGATCATCATGCTCATCGAAGGTCACCTGGCGAACGCCGACCCGGCCGCCTCGATCGCCGGCTTCACCCAGAAGTTCCCGGGCGCCCACCTGGTCAGTGCGGGTCCCATGGGCGGGAAGGCGGCGTGCGTCCAGGAAGGGACCACCTCGTCGACCAGCAGGTCGCTGTGCGTCTGGTTCGACAACGACAGCTTCGGCGAGATCGTCTCCCCCACGATGAGCGCGACCGCTCTGGGCAACCAGATGCGCACGGTCCGCCCGTCCGTGGAGATCCTGGCTAAGAAGTAACTCGGGCGGACGTGCCGGCCTTCCGGCGGTACAGCCAGAACACGAGCCGGTTGTGCCGCGCGCCGGTCTCGGCTTCGGCCCGGCTGGAGGCGGCGACGGCCGCGTAGCCGTACTCACGCATCTGCTTCTCGTAGTCCCCGACGGCGGTGAACAGGTCGCCGCCGCCCTCGGTCAGCGTGCGGCACAGCAGGGCGGCGTCTTGCAGCGCCGTGTTGGCTCCCGAACCCCGGGCCGGGCTCATCGCGTGAATGGCATCGCCGAGTACGGTGATCCGGCTCGGCGGCCACGGCGGCACCGGCCGCGAGGTACGGATCCTGACCAGGAACGTATCGTCGACGACGGCCGCCGCGAGCAGCGCCCGCAGGTCCGGGTGCCAGGTCCTGGTCAGCTTGGCGGACAGCGCGTGCAGTTCGGCCGGCGTCATCGCGGTCAGACGTTCGTCCGGGACCCCGAAGCGCCTGCGGTCGGCGGCCAGCGCCCACATCAGGTAGTCCTCGGCGGGGGAGAGCCCGAATCCCGCTTGTTCAGGCCGCTGGCGGAAGCGGACCAGCCCGGTGGCCAGGCCAACCTGGCCGCCGATCACGGCGGTGAAGCCCGCCTGCAGCGCGGACGGCAGCCGGTCCGCGACATCGGCCCGGAGCAGGGTCTTGCCGTAGATGCACCGCTTGCCGGTATCGACCGCCTCGGCGGCGGGCAGGTACTGCCTGCGCACCGCCGAGTTGACCCCGTCCGCGCCGACCAGCAGGTCCGCCTCGGCTTGGCGCCCGTCGGCGAAATGCAGCCGCACGCCGTCCTGCCCGGCCAGCCGAACGCCGTCCTGGCCGGTGTCGTACCGGACCAGTTCGGCGCCGAAGACCAGCCTGTCGTGCAGCCCGGCGGCCAGCACTTCCCGCAAGGTCTGGCGGTTGACCGAGGTGGACAAGGTGGCGGGCGCGTACGGGTCGGCCGCGGAGCTGTCCCTGCGCTGCTGGTTCAGGACGCGCAGCCGCTCGCTCAGCACCGTCAGCCGCGTGCTCGCGTCGCCGCAGGTGGCCTGGAACGCCGCGAAGGATTCCGGCGGCAAGCAGTGCTCGAGCGCCCGCCCGGCCCGCGCGTCGACGTGCAGCCGGTAGCCCTGCCGCCGGTCGGCCAGGTGCGCGTCCCGTTCGTAGACGATGACGTCGACCCCGGCTTTCAGCAGGCCCTGGGCCAGGCAGAGCCCGCCGAGCCCGCCGCCGGCCACCGCCACCCGCAGGCCGGTCACCGGCCTGAGCCCGCCTGCGTATCCCCGCCCTGAGCCTGCAGCGGGTTCTCGCCCTGAGCCTGCAGCGGGTTCTCGCCCTGAGCCTGCAGCGGGTTCTCGCCCTGAGCCCGCGGCGGGTTCTCGCCCGGAGCCTGCGGCTCTTCGCCCGGAGTCTGCGGCGGCTCCGGCGCGCGGCCGTACTTCTGCACCTCGATGACCTTCTCCGGGGTCATGTCGAGCTCGACGGCCAGTTCCTCCGGAGTCAGCTCGCGCCCCAGGTCCTGCAGCATCTGCCGCTGCACCCGGGCCAGCTTGTTGATCACCTCGACCATGTGCACCGGGATCCGGATGGTCCGGGCCTGGTCGGCCATCGCCCGGGTGATCGCCTGCCGGATCCACCAGGTGGCGTACGTGGAGAACTTGTAGCCCTTGGTGTAGTCGAACTTCTCCACCGCCCGGATCAGGCCCAGGTTGCCCTCCTGGATCAGGTCCAGGAACAGCATCCCCCGCCCGGTGTACCGCTTGGCCAGCGACACCACCAGCCGCAGGTTCGCCTCCAGCAGGTGGTTCTTGGCCCGGGTGCCGTCCTCGGCGATCCACTCCAGGTCGATCCGCGCGTCGGCGCCCAGGTTCCGGCCGCCGCCCTCGGCTAGCTTCTCCTCGGCCCGCCGCCCGGCTTCGATCCGCCTGGCCAGCTCGGCCTCTTGCTCGGCCGCGAAGAACCGGCTCAATTCGGCGACGTGACCCTGCGGGATCGCAGTCTCGCCGCTACCGTCCACGCCGCACCTCAGCCCTATGCCGCACCTCAGCCCTATGCCGCACCTCAGTCGGCCCCCGTCGCCCGGGCCCGCGGCTGCCGGGCCCGGAGTTCATCGAGCGCATCATGACTATGTAGTCGCTTGACGGCCGGGAAACCTTTAGTGTGCTGCCTGCTCCCCGCGCGTCAGCTGGAATGCGCTTCAGCTGCCTTGTTTCCTGGCTTTCCGGAAACGCCTGCGCAGGGACAGCCTGGTCACCGTGAGCATGATGGCGAGCGCCAGCGCGATGAGCCCCGCCACCTGGCCGGTGAGTCCCGGCTTGGCGAACCCGAGAGCCGTTGAGTCGGAGACCGGCTCGGCATTCCGCTTGGCCCCCTGCGGCTGGAAACCGGGGGACGAGTTGGGCGTGGCGGACGGGCTGATCGCGGGGAACAAGCCTGACGCGTTGCCGGCGCCGATCAGCGAGCTCGAGACGCCGTTGAGGTTCGGGATGGGGCCGAGCGGGAGCGTCGTCTCCGGTGAGGAGCCGCTGGCCGACGACCCGGCCGACGACCCGGTCGGCGAGGCCGAGGCTGCGGCGGTGACGGCTACCGTCTCGGCGGCCGACGGCGGTGTCCACTTCACCGAGGTGACGATGCTGGCCGTGGCGGTCAGCTTTACCGAGGTGACCGAGGTGGCGCCGGACGCGACCGGTATCTGCGCCTGGAGCTCCGCGGGCTGCTTGTCCGACACGGAGCTCACCGTGCAGCCAGCGGCTCCGTTGCCCTTGGCGCAGCCGCTGGTAAACGTCGGCTTCTGGCTGGAAGGCTGGGCGACGAGGGCGACCGACACGTTCGCCGCCGAACCGTTGTTCTCGGTCGAGACCCGCACGGTATAGGTGGCCTTCTGGCCGCGCTCGACGCTGGACTGCGAACGCTGGACGCTTACGCACAGTTCGGGCTGGGCCGACGTGCTGGTCGAGCCCGGGCTGGCGCTGGAGCCGGTGCTCGGACTCGCGGCGAGGTGGGCATCGAGCGAAGCGGAGATCTGGGACGACGGAGCGGCCGAGGATGAGCCCGACGACGCTGACGGGGATCTCGACGGTGACGTTGCTGGTGAGCTCGACCCTGAGGGCGACGCTGAGGGTGAGTCCGACGTGGCGGCTGAGCCTGACGGTGCGGGTGATATCGGGCCACTGGTCGGGGGGTGACTTGGGCTCGTGGTGGCCGCCGGGGAAGTCGTAGAGCCAGAGGGAGAAGTAGACGGTGTGGGCGTCGGGCTGGGCGTTGACGACTTGGACGGTTTCGGTGTCGGGGTCGGCGTAGGGCTGGGGGTGGGGGTACTGGCCGCCGGCAGGGCCTGGCAGTCGGCGGCAGTGTTCGCGCTTGCGCTCGTGGAGGTGCTAGGGCTCAGTGAGGCCGCCAGCCGCAGCGGCGCTGCCTGTGCCGTCCCCGGCAAGCCCGAGAGCACGCCCAGGGTGAGGAAGCCCCCACCCACCACGCTGAGTGCCGTTACTCGTACCTGCGCGAGACGCATGAGAATCGCCCTGTCTCCGCTACTCATCAGGATTACTGCCTGCTCTTCGTGGGTTCGGAGGCGACTAGGTGACGGATGGGTATCAATAGTCATATCCGGTGTGCGGCTAGTTATGCGTAGAGCCGTACTCTCGATCGCGGCCGGGCCGCCTTGGCGGGTCGGCGGCCCAGCCATCGGATGTGACGGTTCCCGCCCCCGATCGGTTCCGTGTACCGCCGAGAAATCTGGGCCATACGGCCGAGACGCCTAGTCCGCGCCTGAGCAGGCGCGGACTAGGCGTCTCGAAAGCGTGCCGTGAGCAGCACGAGGACGGGCACTGTGCCTGTCGAGGCACCCTGACTGTGGTGCCGGCTAGCGGCTCCCGACAAAGCCCGGGGCCTCGCGTCTGGATGCAGGTGCTGCGGGCACGCCCACCGGGTCAGCCAGGTAGTCGGCAGGCCGGGTCTCGTCATATCCGTCCTGTATCCCGATCTTGCGGAAGAGCAAGGTGAGCAGGGCCGCCACGACCAGGTTGATGATCAGAGCCGTGATCGCGATATAAGTGGTGTGCCCGAACACCGGGGCCACGGAGGCACCGAAGTGCGCCTGGCCGCCGCCGGGCGTCTGGTACGCCTCGACCGTGCCGTAGGCCATTCCCGCGGCCCAGCCGATGATCAGGGCAATACGGTGGAACCAGCGCGTGTACAAGCCGATCACGATGGCCGGGAAGGTCTGCAGGATCCAGATGCCGCCGAGCAGCTGCAAGTTGATCGAGAACGTCTTGTTCAGCTCGAGCGCGAAGCCCAGTGCGCCGACCTTCATCAGCAGCGAAGCCAGCCGTGCCACCCGCGTCTCCTCGGCCGGGCTGGCGTAGGGGCGGAAGAGCTCCTTGTAGATGGTGCGGGTAAACAGGTTCGCCGCGGCGATCGACATGACGGCCGCGGGGACGAGCGCCCCGATGACGATCGCCGAGTCGGCGACTCCCGCGAACCAGCTGGGGAACAGGTGCGCGAACAGTAGCGGCACCGACAGCTGGGCGTTGCCGCCACTCGCCTTGACGTCGCGGTTCACGGCCGGCACCGCCCGCGCCATGTAGCCGAACAGCGCGATCAGGCCGAGTACTAGCGAGTAGGCGGGCAGCATGGCCGCGTTGCGCCTGATCACGTCGCGCCGCTTAGCGGCGAACACCCCAGTAGTCGCGTGCGGGTACACGAACAGGGCCAGCGCGGAGCCGAGCGCCAGGGTGGCGTAGGCCCACTCTCCGGCCGGCATCACGACGATGCTGCCGAACGGCTTGCCGGTCGCTGGATTGACCGTTTTCAGGTGCGCCGAGGCGGTGCCGAAGATATGCCCCCAGCCGCCGAGCTTGCTCGGGATGTAGAGCATCGCGACGATGACCGTCACGTAGATGAGGATGTCCTTGACGAACGCGATCAGGGCCGGAGCGCGCAGCCCGGCCAGATAGGTATAGGCGGCCACGACACCGAAAGCGATGATCAGCGGCAAGTCCCTGATGAAGGCGTTGCCCGAGGTGCTGCCGATTCCCATCACCGTCAGCACCGACTCGATGCCGACGAGCTGCAGCGCGATGTAGGGCATGGTGGCCAGGATCCCGGTCGCCGCTACCGCGAGCCCGAGACCCTGCGAGCCGTGCCTGCCCCGGACGAACTCCCCGGGGGTCACGTAGCCGCGCGCGCGGGCGACCGACCACAGCCGTGGCGCGAAGATGAACACGATCGGGAAGACCATGATCGTGTACGCCAGCGCGTAGAACCCCGCGGCGCCGGTGGCATAGACCAGCGCGGGCACGGCGATGAAGGTGTAGGCCGTGTAGATGTCCCCGCCGAGCAGGAACCAGCTGACGAAGGTGCCGAATCCCCGTCCGGCCAGGCCCCACTCGTTCAGCTGCATCGGGTCCTCGGCTGGGCGCCACCTGGCTGAGGCGAAGCCGACGAGGGTGACGATCAGGAACGAGCCCAAGACTATGACGAGCGTGACCGCATTCAGGTGGTTCACCGCCGCGCACCCCTACTGTCTCCTGATCCGGCGCGCCGGGCGGGCTTGGCCCTGAGCAGCAGGTAGCAGATCCAGAGAATGACCGCGGTCAGGGGGACCCAGATGAGCTGATACCAGTAAAAGAAAGGAAAGGGACCTAGCTCCGGCATGGACCGCGCGTAGAGGGGAACCCATAGCGTGCCGGCGATTGCCACGATGAGCAAGACCGTGACAGTGCCCCACGTGGCCGGGCTCTTGCCCGAGGGAGCAGGCTGGGCCATCGCAGCCTCTCAGAATGTCATGCGCGCTCTCAGAAACTGATGCGCGGTCGTCTGACCTCAGCCAGGCCACCGCGCAGGCGATTGCGCTTCCGGATAGGTTCACCTGCATCGTGCCGCATAACGAGTCAGGCGATGGGGCTTTTCAGCGCATTGGCGGCAAATGCCCTGAATCCGGGGATACATCCCGGCCGGCAGCCGGGCACGGGTTCAGGCTCGTTTTTATCCTGCCCCATCCTTACCTCATTGCCCGTGCGCCTCGCCGATACGGCAGCGTGACCGATTTCATAGCTTGATTTGGGTATTTCTGGCACTTGATGTCCGGTTTCCGAGGTTCGCTCAGCAGCTGTTAGCACCCAGGCGTGTGATGGTTGCTACCGAGCAAAGCGTCGCCCTGACCTGCGTCACATCCGCACATCGCTGCCGCTTGTCAAGGTGCATCGCTCTCGGCGGGCGCGCCCCGGGTAAAGCGCCGCCGAGCACCCCGCGGCCCCGGCCCTCGACGTCGAGACGCCCGCCCCCTCTGTGTCGCAAGCTGGGCCCTCCAGAAGCTCAGCAGCGAGCCGAACTCTCTGGCCCGTATCTACACGATGCGCTCGGAGTGGCCGAGCGTGGAGGCCGCCTTCGGGTGCCATAGGAAGGAACGGAACGACCGTGAAGCGCCGCGATATGCTCGCGCTGGCCGCGCAACTCAGCGCCACCGCAGCTCTCGCGCAGAGCGGAGTATGGGAACGCCTCGCTAATTCGCTCACCAACCCGAGTGCGACGAATGAGGTTACGGTCAGAGAGATGGAAGCCCGGTCGGCCGGATTCCATCACCTCGAAGAGATTGTTTCCGCGCCGGTCCTGCTCAAAGGGCTCACGGTGCATCTCAGGGAGGTAAGTGCTCTCCTGAGTAGCTCTGCGGATACTCAGACAATGACATCCACAGAGGCCTCATCGTGATGGCCGGCGAAAGTAGCGTTCTTGACGGCTGGGCAGCCGGTGACATGGGGGACTCGGCAACCGCGCGGTACTTCTATGACCGCGGTCAAGGCAGCGAAAGAGGTATGTGATCCGGCTATTGGTTCCTGCGCACTCGCGTACCGCAGTTGCATTCCCAGCACGAAAGGCGCTAACGGACGTGCGCGAGTGCTCCTGACCGAAGCGCTGGAGAATATTTCCGTGGCAATATCTCCGGCCACGGTAGCGTGGATCGCGGCCCAGCACGCGGAAGAAGCGCGCGCCTTGGTGGCAAAGCCCAAGCGCTGGCATCATGGGTACGCGCCGAGGAAGCATTCAGTATTTCTGATCCTGACGAGGATCGCGTATGGACGCGCTTCCTTGATCAGAACCGGTTAGCTTGTCCTGCCACGAGTACAAGGAACGGATGGGCCCGACAATTTGAACGCACGCGGCGAGGCGCGCGCCGGTAATGCTGCGCCTAGCCTTTCCGCTTCCTCGGTCCTGTCAACGGTCGTGAGTACCTGCATGTATTCGGTCATGTCCTTGTCCCTCTCGGAACCTTGACGTCATCCCTTAATCGCTATTAGTCTTGCGAGTAGCTCTTTATGTAGCTACGGATCAAGAGGAACTGGCGGATGGATCGACCCCTTTCCATCGCCTGACATACTCCTTCCCGTAGGGCGTTAGTTCCACCCCCCATTCGTGTAGATCGAACTCGTCTGGCATTTCCCAGATCCAATGTTTTGACGTGATGAGGCCTATAGAGCGGAGGCGGCGCAGCGGGATCGCTGGCCTCGATCATTCGTGCGCCAGCTCGAGTCGGATGTTACGTAGCGCTAGAGACCTGCCCGGAGCCGTCACCTGATGGCTGCGCAACGTAGGTACCCCTTTGCGGAACGGTGTAGACGAGTCCCTCGTTACGCAGGGCATCACGACGCGTCTGGCAGTCGTTCGTGCAACCTCGTAGGTCTCGACTAGTTCGCTCTCGGTCGGGATACGGCTGTTCGGCGGGTACTGATCCTAAGCCGGCCCTTCTTGCCGAACCACAGCCACGGATCGGCCGCGCGTGAGTGCGCAGCACGTGCGCGGATGTACCGGTCAAGGTCACGCGCCGTCTTGGCCCCGTTGGGCAGGACCATCTCGCGCCGGCCCTTCGCCGTGATGCGCACGACTCGCGAGCGCAGGTCCACGTCAGACGAGTCGACATCGTCGGCGCTGTACCTCAGTCCGCCCATGCCCTCAAGCCGCATGCCGGTATCGAGGAAGACAGACAATCGCGGTATCGCGGCGGTCGCGGAAGTCCCTACCGGCCCAGACAGCGAGCAGGCCTCGGACCTGATCATCGGACAGGACAGATACCGGCTGCTCAGGGATGATCGGGACCGCATCTTGGCCATCGGCGAAGCGTCGATCTCACCCACGTCGTCAAGCCACTTGAAGAGTTGCTGGAGTGACCGATAGCGGGTCGCGGCCGACGACGGAGCGGTGCGCGCTAGCTTGGCCGCGATGAACGCCTCGACGTGCTCGCGGCGGATGCTGGCGGCCGCAGTGGGCATGCCCTGGTGGGCGAGGAACGCGGCCAGGAGCGCGCCGCCATCGGTGTAGGCGTGGATGGTCCGGGGCGACAGGTTTGACGCCTCCAGGTGCAGTCTCCACGACGGCAGAAGTACGGTAAGCTCTCCTACGCCGGTACGGGAATCTGTCTCAGTCGTAGGGTCAGATTAGACGCTGTGCCAGCGGTGTACACGACCTGAGGAAGCGGCCAGCAGGAGCAAAACCGCAGGTCAGAGAACTGAAAACAGGCCCCGTTAGCTCAGTCGGCAGAGCGTCTCCATGGTAAGGAGAAGGTCTACGGTTCGATTCCGTAACGGGGCTCCAGGTCAGTTAGGTTTTTCGAACTTTTCTTTGTCGGCTGATTTCAAGATCAAGTGACTAACCAAGCGGTACGGGTCCCGCCAACGTCGCGTTGGCGGCTGGAATATCGCGACGTATTCAGATGCTTGTGTCGCTCTGACCTTTGATTATCCGACTCGATGCCTTGGAGCAGCCGAATATGCCCCGGATTCGTCCGCTGCGCGTCTCCGTGTCGTGGAGAACGGCCTCGGCATCTCGTGCTCGCCGAGCCGGTCCGGTTGGCCATGCTTTCTGGAAGCGGACCAGCTCGCGACTGCGGGTCGGCGATTGTTCGGCGCTGGCCGAGAGTGACCAGCGCACCGATCCGCGCCGCGCTCCTGGTATCGGAGAGTCGGCAGGGATCCGCATAGTCCATATGCCTTACGTCGTAGAACAGGACGAGGACGGCGTTTGGTGCGCCAATGCCCAACTGCGCCCGGGGTCGGGGCGGTAGGCGGCGGTCCGACCGCGGAAGCCGCGGTTGCCGACCGGCGGAACGCGCTGGAAGCGCTGCCGGCCGAGGCCGGGCGCATCCCGCACGACCGGGCGCTGTCCGGCCTGATCGGGGAGCTAGCCACCCGCAGCGAGACTTTCCGCACCTGGTGGGCCGCGCACAACGTCCGGCTCCACCGCACCGGCGTCAAGCACTTGGATCCGGGGCCGCCACGGCGCAGCCTCCCTGTCAGCGGCTTGCCGGTGTTGTCGCAGCAGTCCGGCGACGGCTAGATGAGCCCGGCGATGACATAGCCGCCCGGCAGGTCTGGACAGAGCTGGCCTGACGTGACCAGCCCGGCCAGGTGTCGGCGAGCGCTCGCCTGGTCAGCCGGCGCGATGGAGCAAGTCTTTCTCAGCGACCTGTTTCCTGGAATCATCGGTTTAGGCGGGTTCACTGCGTCCGCTACTCCCTTGCGGTGACGGGGTGGCATGGATTCCCTTAGGCCAGGAGACCCTCGGCGAGTCGGGCACTATGTTCTGCTCGGTCGTCTTGGGTCGGGCGGGATGGGCGAGGTGTTCTTCGGCAGGTCGCAGGCCGGGCGCCCGGTCGCGGTCAAGCTGATCTATCCCGCTTTCGCTAATGACGTCAAGTTCCGGCGGCGGTTTCGTCTGGAGATAGAGGCTGGCCGAAAGGTCGGCGGATTCCACGCCGCACAGGTGGTCGATGCTGACCCGGACGCCGAACGGCCGTGGATGGTGACCGCCTTTATCGCCGGACCGTCTCTTGAGCAGGTTCTCAGCGAGGGCCAGGTCCTCCCCCTTGACAGCGTGAGGGTGTTGGGCGCGGGCGTGGCCGAAGCGCTGGGAGCCATTCACGCCGCCGGGCTGATCCACCGGGATCTGAAGCCGTCGAACATATTGCTGGCTGATGACGGGCCTCACGTGATCGACTTTGGCGTCGCGCGTGCCGTCGACGCCTTCGGCGTTACCGCGCGGTCTGGCACGGCGGGTTTCATGGCACCTGAGGTTCTCTTGGGACGGCCGCTAACCCCAGCCTGCGACGTCTTCGCGCTGGGGATGGTGCTGGCCTACGCCGTCGGCATCCGGCCGTTCGGTGTGGGGCTGCCTGAGGCGATTGCCTACCGAGTCGTCCACGGAGAACCGGACCTTAGCGGCTTGGACCCTCAGATCCGCGATGTGGTAGCAGCGTGCCTGGCCAAAGAGCCTTCCGAACGGCCCACCCCGGCCAAGATCCTGGAAATCCTCGCCGACCCTGACCTACCCAGCCACCGGCTTGCTCCGCCACTCCAAAGCGTGATCACGACCTATAAGCCACCGCGTAACCCCGTAGCGGTAGCCGCCACCGATCTGGCCCGCGCCGCCCGTCTGCTGGAGGAGGCAGAACAGATCGCCCGCGCCCTTCCTCTGGATGAGCAGGCCATGGCACCGGAGGACCGCGCGGCAGCGATTCCCGGCCCGCCGCCGCCTCCAGCAAGCAGCAGCGCCCACGCCCGGGGACTGGATGATGAGTACGACCGTGCCCTCCCGTTGGCGGTTCAGCGGGCCAGGGCACTGGTACATGTGGCAACGGTGGCTGCCCGCTCCGACCCTGCTCGCGCCGCACAACTGTTGGACGACGCCCTGCACCCAAGCTGGAATGAGCGCATCGCGGGGACTGCGGGCTACCATCACATCCTGGAGGCCTTGGTCTGGCACTCCGCATCAGAGTTCGGCATGCTCCTGTCCCGCATCGACCCAGCGCCCGCAAAGCGGCTGGTGGCTGACATTGAGAAGATCCCTCCCGTCATCCGGGCGCTGCACCACCGAGAATTCCTAGACGATGTCGCACCGTTCATCACCAAGGTTGCCGAAGTAGTAGCTGACGTCGACATCACCAGCGCGGAGCAGCTCATTTGGCCTATGGGCACGCCTGCGCGTGACATGGCGCTAGCCAAGGTCGCCATGGTGGCGGGCCGCACCGACTCCACCCGGGCCGGGCAGATCGCCTTCACCGTCGCTGGCCGGCCCAGGCAGACTCCAGGCCAGGGTAGGTGGAAGCGGGAGGCACCTCCCCCGCCCTCGATGCTGCACGACCCGAACCAGGCAATCTACTGGAAGGTCAAGGCACTGACCGAGGTCGCCGTCGTTGTGGCCAGAGCCGACCCTGACCGTTCGGCACGGCTGTCGGATGACGCCGAGCCGTTCGCCCGCACCATCGCCGATCAAGGCACGTTGCAGGACGCGGCGAGGGCGAGTGCAGAGGCGGCAGCAGACCAGACTGACCCCGTCCAGGCAGGGCAACTGCTGACAGAGGCTGAACAGTGGGCTCTCGCCATCAGCAAGAGTGATTTGCAGAGCATGGCTCTGACCAGCGTAAAGGCGGCAGCGGCCCAGATCGACCTTGACCACGCTGGGCAACTGCTGACAGAGGCCGAGCAGTACGCCCGCGCTATCAGCAGCGCGCCGGCCCGGCTCGAGACCCTGGGAGAGGTAGCCCTGGCTGCGGCTCGCTCCAACCCTGTCCAGGCAGAGCAGGTCATCGGTAGCCTGCCCCCCAACGCGCCCAAGCGGGCTGAGGTGGCCATGGTAGCGGCGCTCACCGACCCTGCCTGTGCTGAGCGAATCGCCGCCAGCAGCGCCGACAGATACCTGCAGGCGCTGGTCAGGGCTGTAGTAGCGGTTCGCACCGACCCGGCCAATGCCGGGCCGCTGCTAGAACAGGCGGTAGAGGCTGCTGGCCATGATCCCGCCCACGTGGCTGAGATCGTCGTGGTAGTGGCCTCCACCGACCCTGCCCGAGCCGAGCAGGTCGCAAGCACTATCACGGCCGGAGCCGGGATGACCGGCGGGTACTGGAGGGCACGTGCCCTAGCGGGCATCGCGAACCTGTGCTTTGGGAGCGGCGCCCGATGACAGATCAAGAAGTGCAGCTGTTCCTGGCCGACCTGGCCATCATCATCCTGTTCGCCCGGCTGCTCGGCATGGCGGCCAAGCGGCTCGGCCAGCCGCCGGTACTCGGCGAGATCATCGCCGGCATCCTGCTAGGGCCGACCTTGTTTCACGGCAAGATCGCGGCGACGCTGTTCCCGATCACGCTGAGGCAGCCGCTGAGCGCACTGGCCAACCTCGGCGTTGTGATGTTCATGTTCGCCATCGGGTACCTGCTCGATCTGCGCCTGATCCGCGGCCGCGAGCGCGTCGCCGCGAGCGTGTCGGTCAGTTCGATCATTCTTCCGCTGTCACTTGGGGTTGGGCTCGGGTATAGCTAGTCAGCCGTCATCACGTGCATCAGGTCCTCCCGTTCGCGCTGTTCGTGGGCACGGCCATGTCGGTCATCGCATTTCCGGTGCTGGCCCGCATCCTCACCGACCGCGGCATGCATCGCACCCGGATCGGCGGCATCGCGCTCGCCAGCGCCGCGATCGACGACGTGCTGGCCTGGTCGCTGCTGGCTGTGGTGGCCGCGATCGCAGGCGTTGGCGGCCAGCCGCTCCGGCTGGTCCTGGCCCGGTGTACGCGGGCGTGATGTTTGGTCTGGTCCGCCCGCTGCTGCGCAGGCTGACGGATGTTTACCAGCGGCGGAGGAGATCCTCAATCGCCTAGAACAGGTCAGCGTCCTGTTACTGCTGCCCGTGTTCTTCGTGGTGTCGGGACTGAGCGTCAACCTGTCGTCGGTCGGCCTGTCCGGACTCGTAGAACTCTGCCTCATCCTGCGGCCCTGTGGACGCGGGGGGAGGGCGGGGCCGCCGCTGTCCTAGTCGCCGCGCAACTGGCTGTCGCGGACCCGGCTGAAGCTGGTGATCAGTCCGGCTGGTGGTCCGCGCGCGGGTCTAGCCGCCGAGCTCACCAGGGACGGCATCGCTGCGAGCGACGGTCCGCCGCCCGCCGGGGCAATTGTTCTGGCCGCAGCCGCCGACAGCAGCGGCGATGCTCACCTGACAGTCCTGGCGGGCACCCCGGGAGGCCAGTTACGACCTGGACCCGTGGGTCAAGGGCCTGGATACGAGCAGACTCATTGGGCAGCGTTGATATGGACGAGGCCGCTGCGCGCGGGCATCGCCGACTATCGCTTCATCAAGGTGCTCAGCGCGGTTAGCCACGGTATATCTACCTACCCCGGCCCGAACGGATGCGAAACGGCGGTGAGTTCGTCGCGGTAAGAGTGCTGTCTGGCGCAAGCAGGACAAGACACGCTCCTCGCGCTGCCCGTGACCTGCAGCGTTCGCTTGTTGTATGCCGGTCGGCATGAGAGGACACTGGTGCGAAGGTGGTGCTCTCAGGCACACCGCGTAGGGGGTGTCCGAATGGTCGAGCGGGACAAGCGAAAGCCGGCCGATCAGGACCCGGCCATTAATGCGGAGATAACGACCGAGATCGAACGACTGGCTGATGAGCTGGCTGAGGTGCGCGAGCAGCTCGGTGCGACGAGCGAGGTTCTTGCCGTTATCGGACGATCCGCATCTGATCTTGAGGGAGTACTTGAAACGGTCGTCGAATCCGCGCGGAAGCTCTGCGGTGCCGATGCCGGGCAGGTGTACCTGGTGGATGGAGACAGGTACCGGTTGGCATACGGCTCCGGGGTGACGGCGGAGTACCGGGAATTCCTCGCCAGTAATCCCGTGCTTCTGGACCGGGAAACGAACATCGGCCGGATCGGGCTTGACCGGCAGGCTACCCAGATCACGGACGTGCTCGCCGACCCTGACTACGGCCGAACGGATGCGCAGCGGGTGGCCGGCTTCCGGACAGTCATGGGTGTCCCGATGCTGCTGGACGGCGAAGTTGTCGGGGTGCTCTCGGTGTGGCGAACCCGGGTCCACCCGTTCAGCGATCGCGCGGTGCAGGTCCTCACGACCTTCGCGGCGCAGGCGGCTCTCGCCGTTCGCACCGTTGATCTCGTCAGGGCGCTGGAGATCCGCACCGACGAACTCGGGCGCAAGGTGGATCAGCTTGAGGCCCTTGGCGCAGTGGGTCAAGCGGAGAGCTTCAGCCTGAACCTCACTGAGGTGCTCAACACGATCATCACGCAGGCGGTGCAACTGTCCGGGACAGATGGCGCCTCTATCTACGAGTTCGACGAGGACGCCAGGGAGTTCCGCATCTCTACCGCCTGCGGTACCAGTCCGGGAACGTTCGACGCTCTCCGGCGCACCCGGATCGGACTGGATGACACCTTCCTCGGCAAAGCAGCGGCGCTGGGTCGCCCCATGGAACTCCCGGACCTTCGCGACGTGCCACTCGATCTCTACCTGAGCGTCCTGGCCCAGGGCGGCTGGCGTTCTCTGGTTGCCGTCCCCATGCTTCGCGAAGGCCGCATCGTCGGTGCCATGGTTGTTGGCCGCCATGCACCCGGACACGTCCCGCAAGAGATCTGCGACCTGCTTGAGACGTTCGCCGGCCAGTCCGCGCTGGCTTTGATCAACGCGCAGCTGTACCGGCAACTGGAGCGGCAGAGCGCCGCACTCGAAGTCGCGAGCCGGCACAAATCAGAATTCCTGGCCAGTATGTCGCACGAGCTGCGTACACCGCTGAACGCCATCATTGGCTTTTCTGAAGTGCTCCTGGAGCGCATGTTTGGTGAGCTCAACGAGCGTCAGGACGACTACTTGCGCGACATCTGGAGCTCTGGCAAGCATTTGCTTGAACTGCTGAACGACATTCTCGACCTGTCGAAGATCGAGGCCGGCCAGATGGTCCTGAACCGCTCGGAATTCGCCGTCCGCGAATGCCTGGAGTATTGCCTCTCGATGGTACGTGAGCGAGCGCTCAAGCAAAGAATCCTCCTCAGCCTTGAGGTCAATCCCGAGGTTGCCCTGCTCGACGCCGATCGCCTGCGGTTCAGGCAAGTTGTGCTGAATCTGCTGTCCAACGCGGTGAAGTTCACCCCCGACGGTGGGCGCGTGGATGTCCGCGCCTCCATACGTGATCAGGACCTCGTCGTGGAGGTGGCCGACACGGGACCGGGTGTGGCGGCTGAGGACCGTCAGCGCATCTTCGACGCTTTCCAGCAAGGCGCCCAGCATCCTGAGCAGACCGAGGGCACCGGGTTGGGGCTCACCCTGTCCAAGCGGATCCTTGAGCTGCACGGAGGCAGGATCTGGGTCGAAAGTGAAGCTGGCAAGGGCAGCACGTTCGGTTTCGCGCTGCCAACCGGATCGGTGGAACCGGCGTTGACGTCAGTCCCGCAGGTCGGCCTGGATTCAGGTCTCCCCGCAGAGTTGGCCCCAGGCCCTGGGCCCACCGTCGTTGTCGTGGAAGACGACCGGCGGTCCTTCGATCTGCTGCGGGTCTATCTCGAGGCGACGGGCGCCCGCGTCGTCAGCGCCCGAGACGGCGAGGAAGGCCTGGATACGGTGCGCCGGCTGAGTCCCGCAGGCGTTATCCTCGACATCCTTCTGCCGGGAATCGACGGCTGGGAGGTTCTCGCCCAGCTCAAGGCAGATCCGTGGACGGCAGCGATACCGGTGATCGTAGTGTCGATGCTTGATGAGCGTGGCCGCGGTTTTACGCTGGGCGCCGCCGAATACCTCGTCAAGCCGGTGAGCAAGGATCAGCTGCTGGCCGCCCTCTACCGCGCGGCGGCAATGCCTGAGCGGAAGCACACGGTGGTGGCAATTGACGACGATCCTCTTGCCATCGAGCTGGTCCGGGCAAGTCTCGAGCCCGAGGGATGGACGGTGCTGGGCGCGGCCACCGGCCAGGAGGGGCTGGCACTGATCCGGGAACGGCAACCCTCCGCCGTTCTGCTTGACCTTCTCATGCCCGGTATGGATGGCTTCGAAGTCGTGGAGGCCCTGCGAGCAGACCCCGACACGAAATCCGTCCCCGTGGTCATCCTGACGTCCAAGTCAATGACCCAGCAGGACAAGGAGCGACTGCAGGGACGAATTACCTACGTGGCGCGCAAGACGGAGTTCGATCTGTCGGGCCTCGCGGGACTGCTTCGCTGGGCGAGCACGAGTCGCCAGTCCCCGGCTTCGGAGTCGGGATGACCTACGTGATCCTGCTCGTGGAGGACAACGAGCGGAATCTCAAGCTGCTGCGGGACGTGCTTGACTACGCAGGCTTCGACGTGCGGGTGGCTCGGACGGCCGAGGACGGCATCACCTTGGCGGCCGGCGAGCCTCCCGATCTCGTTCTCATGGATCTCCAGCTGCCAGGTATCGATGGCATGGAGGCTCTTCGCCGGCTACGCCAGAGCCCGCGGACAGCGGGCATACCCGTGGTCGCGGTAACGGCCCAGGCGATGAAGCACGATCGGGAACGGGTCCTAGAGGCCGGCTTCAACGGGTATATAGAAAAACCGATCAGTGTTCGTGCATTTCCCGATCAGGTTCGCAGCTTCCTCTCGGGTGGTCAGGTGGGGACTGAGTGATACCGGATCCGCTTGTACTCGTCGTCGATGATGTGGTGCAAAACGTTCGCCTGCTTGAGGCGGTGTTGTCGCCAAAGGGATTCCGGGTGGCCACGGCGTCCTCCGGAGAGGAAGCTCTGGACGCGCTGAGCAAGGAGCACCCAGATCTCGTTCTGCTGGACATCTTGATGCCCGGAATGGATGGGTACGAGGTCTGCCGCCGAATCCGCGAAGATCCGGGGACGGCTTTCCTGCCGGTGATCATGATGACCGCGAGTGGAGAACAGGAGAAGATCTGCGCCATCGAGTCCGGCGCCGATAACTTCGTCAACAAGCCTTTCGACCAGGCCGAGTTGCTGGCCCGGGTACGCTCCCTGGTCCGAGTCAAGCGGTACCACGACACGATCGAACGTCAGGCCGCCGAGTTGGCTGGCTGGAATCGTGAGCTCGAGCACCGCGTCCAGGACCAGATTGAGCAACTGGAACGCGTGGGTCGGCTGCGCCGCTTCCTTCCGGCGCAGCTGGCTGACCTCATCATCAGCTCAGGCGATGAGTCTTTCCTCAACGCGCACCGCCGCGAGATCACCGTGGTGTGCTGTGACTTGCGTGGCTTCACCGCCTTCGCCGAATCGGCTGAACCCGAGGATGTCTGGGAAATCCTCGGGGAGTATAACGGTGCCCTGGGCGACCTCATAGGCCGGTTCGAGGGGACTTTGGAGCGGTTCACCGGTGATGGACTCGTGGTCTTTTTCAACGATCCCATTCCGTGCGACGACGCGCCGTTGCGGTCTGTCCGGATGGCGCTGACGATGCGCCAGCGAGTGCAGGAACTGGCAGACGGATGGCAGCGTCGCGGTCATGAGCTGGCCCTCGGGGTAGGCATCGCTCAGGGCTATGCCACCCTCGGGCGGGTCGGCTATGCCGACCGCTTCGAGTACGCCTCAGTCGGGAGCGTCACCAACCTGGCTGCACGCCTCTGTGCCGAGGCGGCGCCCTGGCAGATCCTCGTCACCCAGCGCGTGAACGCGGCAGCCGAGGAGTTCGTCGTGAGTCGGCTGGTCGGCGAGCTATCGTTGCGTGGCTTCTCCCGGCCGATCCGCACCTTCGAGGTTTCCGGGCTCGACTCCGCAAAGGTCACTTCATGACTACCGGGATGGCGCGAGGCTAACGCTGGCGGAACTCAGCGACGATGAACGCTACGAACGCTTCGACCGCATCCAAGAGAGAATGCGCGGCGTCTGGGAGATCATGCGACGCAACGAGGAGGGCGAGTCCGTCGTTGTCGTCCCCTCGGTCAGCTTGGACCACGTTGGCGAGCGAAGTGGGCTCCCTACAGCAAGCCCAGCGCCACCCACAGTCCGAGTCCGATCATTCCCAGCGCCAACCGGCATGACCAGAGCCTGGCCGAACCGCGATCCGAGGGCGCTCCCTGGCCCCAGGTCCATCCCGCTCATGCGCATGACTGCGAGGACCCAGGGCAGCACTGCTCACCGCCAGCGCTGGCGCAACTATCACTCCAGCCGCGATTCGGTCGGCTCACACTCCAATTATGATCGCGTTCCGGGCCGAATTCATCGCTGACCGGAACCCGGACAAGAGCCTTCACACTCTGACGGGAGGCCTCGACGCCAGTGACAAACCAAGTGACAACGTCCCCAGGCAACGGCAGACGAAGTGCGACGCAACCAGACACTGCCACTGCTTCGACCTGCGGTAATCCGACCCAACGCGACGCCATCAGAGGAAATCGCAATGCATGGTAAGGAGAAGGTCTACGGTTCGATTCCGTAACGGGGCTCCAGCTCAGCTGAACTTTTTAGGTTTCAATTTCGATCTTTGATTTCAAGATCAAGTGACTAGCCAAGCGACAACGGCATCCTTCTAGCGGCAGCCGACGGCTGGCACGGCGCGACGCATCGAAGATACTGACGCCTCTGACCTGCGGTAATCAGAAACACTGCGATGACGCCAAGCGGGGACACGCCTGGTAAGGCGGCTTCGGCCACTGGCCGTCTCCGTTGCCGGGAGACCGGCTTCGGTTTCCTCGGCTGTGCCTGCGGCCGGCTCATGGAGTTCGTACCTACATTCGAAATAAGCCAGCGTCATGTGCTCGACTCCGCTGTCCCGCAGCGGCCAGCCCGGCGTCCGGATCGAGTCTGTCCGCGCGCTAGCCGCCCAGACCGTGCTGCGGGCGCGCGCAGGATCGCGTCGGTCGCGCCGGACTCGATGATGCGGCCCAGGTGAATGACGGCCCTCGGGGGCGGCGCGCCGATGGTCTCTCTGGCATGCCCGCAACTCCCCGGTGAGCGCGGCCCGATTCTCAAGGTGGTTCACATGAAGCTGGTTACAGGCTGAAGATGTCGGCTCCGGCCGGGATAGCACCAACGGCGTCCCCCGGACCTGTGGCCGAGGGGCGTGCGCGGGGCTGTCCTAGCGGAGTGGATGCTGCCGGGCGGTCATGGTTCTGCTGATCCCGGGCTGGGAATGAATCGGGCGCCGGATCGGCTGTAGCCCGCGGTTGTGGTTGTCTTGTGTTCGCGTCGGTTGCGGGCGCGCGGAGAACGACGTTATGTGCTTCCCCTCAGGACCTGGAGAAGCAGCGCTAGGAACCGGCCCGCGCGCTGATGGCCTGGGGACGTATTAGTGCGCTTACCGGAGATCGACAGCTACGGCTCCCTTAACCTTGGGAAACCAGCGCGCGGGGTCCGCATGAGCGAGGCGTAAGCCGTGGGCTGGAACGCCAGCTCGCGGCCGGTCCGTTACGACGATTCCCGCTGTAACGGAGGCCGAGCTCGGTGTCAGTGCCGTGGCCGGGACATGGCAGGTGACGCGAGGGTCAACGCCGCGCTGGATCGGTACCCGGCCGGGGGCAGCGCTCCACAGCGCGGCCAGGGATGTAACCAGTGCGGGAGTGTATAGGTGCTTAACGAGCAAGGCGGTTGTTCATTGGCCGGGGACGACGATGACGCGGATGCCAGCGGCTTCGCCGAGCTGGGGCTGGCCCCCGGACTGTGCCGAGCGCTGTCTGGCCTCGGCTACGAGGAGCCGACGCCAATACAGCGAGCTGCCGTCCCGCCTCTGATCGCGGGCCGTGACCTGGTCGGGCAGGCCGCGACAGGGACGGGCAAGACGGCTGCCTTCGCGCTTCCCGTACTCCAGCGGATCCTCGGCAGGAACGGACCGGCGGGGGTGCTCGCCCTGATCCTCGTGCCCACGCGCGAGCTCGCGATACAGGTCTCCGAGGCGATGCACAGCTACGGGCGCGACATGAGCGTGCCGGTGCTGCCGGTCTACGGCGGGCAGCCGATCGGCAGGCAGCTGCGTGCGCTTGACCGTGGCGTGGACATCGTCGTGGCGACGCCCGGGCGCGCGCTCGACCACATCACCAGGGGAACGCTGGACTTGAGCGGCCTTGAGATCGTCGTCCTCGACGAGGCCGACGAGATGTTTGACATGGGCTTCGCCGAGGACATAGAGCTGATACTGGGCGAAACTCCGGAGAACCGGCAGGCCGCGCTGTTCTCGGCGACCATGCCGCCGCGGATCGACGGCATGGTGCGCCGCCACCTGAGCGACCCGGTGCGGGTCGAACTCGGCCGTAGGGCATCGGCGTCGCCCGAGAGTCTACTGGTGCGGCAGACCGCCTACATTGCACCACGCGGGTACAAGCCCGCCGCCCTCATGCGCGTGCTCGACCTGGAGACGCCGGCGGCCGCGGTCGTCTTCTGCCGGACCAGGGACGAGGTGGACCAGGTCACCGAGGCCCTGAACGGCCGGGGTTACTGGGCCGAGGCGCTGCACGGCGGAATGGACCAGCAGCAGCGCGACCGGGTCATGGGCCGCCTGCGCGGGGGCAGCCTCGATCTCCTCGTGGCCACCGATG
>CAWJGE010000017.1:0-174845 GCA_963842265.1 uncultured Actinomycetota bacterium | reverse complement strand
GCCCGGCCCTCGGCCCGACGGTGGGCGGCGCGCTGATCGGTGCGGGCGGCTGGCGCGCCATCTTCCTGATCAACGTGCCGTTCGGCGCGCTGGCGGCGGTGGCGGTCAGGTACGTCCCGGCCGCGCTGGCGCCGGGACGGAAGCCCGGGGCCCGGTTCGACCTGCCCGGGCTGATCCTGCTCGCGGCGGCCCTGACCGGGCTGCTGCTCGGGGCCAGCCAGGGCGCTGGCTCGGGCTGGGGTACCGCCTCCACCTGGGGGCCGCTGGCCGCCGGCGCGGTGCTGCTCACGTGTTACATCAGCTGGGCGGCACGGCGCGAGCAGCCGGCCCTGGACCTGTCGCTGGCCCGGCGGCGCGGACCCACGTTGTCCATGGGGCTGTGCTCGCTGGCCTCGGTGGTCACCTGGGCTGCGGTATTCCTGCTGCCGGTCTTCGTCCAGTCGGTGCAAGGCCGCAGCGCGCTGGCGGCGGGCCTGGCCATGGCGCCGCAAGGGCTGATCACCGGGCTGTCCACCGCGCTCGCGCCGCGCTGGCTGACCCAGCTCACCGTGCGGGTCACCGTGCTGGCCGGGTTCGCCGTACTCGCGGCGGCCAGCCTCGGGCTGCTGCTCATCGTGGCGGCCACGCCGCTGTGGCTGATCGCGCTCATCCTGGCCTGCCGCTCGGTCTCCGTCGGCCTGGTCATCAACCCGCTGCTGCAGGCACTGACCCAGCCACTGCGGCCGGACCAGCTCGCCGACGCCAATACCTTGTTCAACACCTGGCAGCGGATCGCCGGGTCGTTCGGTATCGGCCTGATCGCCGACCTGTACGCGACGCAGGCCCGCACCCTGGGCCCGGTGACCGCCCTGCACTCCGCCGGCCTGGTCCTGGCCGCGATCGCCCTCGCCGGCGCGCTCGGCGCGCTGGGCCTTCCCGCGGTCCGTAACACGGCGATGGTGCGGGGCTAGCGCCACCAGGGCACGCGGCGCTGCTCAGCCACGTGGGAGGCCGGATCGGTGATGACACCCGCGTGCGAGCTGAGGTGCTGCAGGTGCTCGGCCACCCACAGCAGGTGCGGATGATGCGGGGCGGTGATAACGCGGACCAGGTCGGTGCCGTCGCCTTCCTCCAGCCCGTCCGCATCGCCGGCGCTGGTCAGCACCTCCACGCCGGTGTCCTCGGCCCGCGCGGCGCTGCCGTTCCCGTTCAGGCCGGTGAACGCCGGGAGGGTGACCGGCAGCAGCACCTGGCCGGCGACCGGCCGCCCCACCAGCGCCGCAATTCCCTCGTAGAAGCCCGTCAGGTCCGCGGTGGCGTGCGCCAGCGCGGTGCGCGCGTAAGCCAAGCCGCGGTGCTTGTGCTGCCGGATGTGCTCGGGTTCCTGCAGCCCGGCTAGTGAGTAGGCGGTCAGCCGGAGCCGCATGGACGCCATCACCAGCATCCACAGCTCCTCCTTGGACACCCGCTTGGTGCCCTGCTCGGCCAGGAAGCCGCGCAGCGCCTCGTCGAGCCGGATGCCGGCGGTGACCGCGGCCGCGCCCGCGTCCGGCGGGTCGGACCGGGTGCCCAGCACCCAGTCCACCGCCTGGGTCAGGTAGGCGGCGCCGCGCCGGAACGCGTCGGCGAGGTCGTCGCCGACCACGGAGCCCGCGCCCCGCGGCCAGAACAGGAGGCCGACCACCAGGCTCACCAGGCAGCCGATGGCCACGTCCTCGATGCGCAGCAGGCCGACCCTCCAGCCAGCCGGCACGAGCAGGTTGAACAGGACCACCACGACAATGGTGAACGCCGCCTGGCCGAAGGCGAACGGCAGCGTGCCAGGCGCGTAGGCGGCCACGGCCAGGGCGATCGGGAACGCGGCCCACAGCGCCGGGGTGCTGGTGCCGATGCCGAGCAGCAGCAGCGCGCCTGCCACGAAGCCGACCACGGTACCGCCCAGCGCGCGCAGCGCGGTGGACTCGGTGGACGACGCGTTGGTGCGCAGCACCGACAGGGTACCGAGCACCACCCAGAATCCGTGCTGGACTCCGGACAGATCGGCCACCAGGACCGCCGCGGCCAGGGCTAGCGAGCCGCGCAGGCTGTTCAGGAACCAGACCGAACGGAAGCTGGCGTGCCTGACCAGCACGCCCATGGCTCCGGAGATCGCGGCCACCCGCCGCTCGGCCATCGTCCCCTCGGGCTGGGCCCCGTACCAGCTACGGCGCCGGGCGGCGATGGTCTCCGGGTCGGCCCGCCGGGTGGCGATCAGGGCGTCGGCCACGACGGCCCGCACCGCCAGGGCGATCGCCTGCGCGTGAAAGGCGTGCCTGGCGATGACCTCCACCGAGTCAATGTCTCCGTCCGGGGCCGCCGACCGGTGGTAGGCGGCGCTGGCCTCACGCTGCCGGTCCATCGCGGTGGGGTCGGGCAGCAGGCCGGAATCGGGCCCGGCCAGCAGGTCGCCGGTCTGCCTGAGCACCACGGCAGCCAGGCCGAGCAGGTCGCGGTCGGACTGCGCAGCCCGGTCCAGGTTCGGGTGCCCGTCGGTGGCGTCGGCGATCAGCGCGGTGCACCACTCGAGCAGCTGAACGACGCTGGCCAGGCCCTGGTCCGCGGTGGCCAGGCCGACCGGCCGGTACGGCGTGCTGGCGAACGCGCTCATCAGCTGGTGCTTGGCGGCCAGGCAGACCTGGGTGTCGGCCTCGGTGGCGGTGCCGTTCACCGACGCTTCCAGGTGGGCGGCCAGCGCCCGGGCCGACCCGGCCGCCGCGGCGCGCAACCGGTCTCCCGGCGACGGCGGCGAGAGCAGCAGCACGGCCACGGTCGAGGCGATCGAGGCCAGCCACCAGCCCGCCAGCCGGTCACCGATCATGCTGACCGTGCCCGGTGTGGCCACCGACAGCACGAAGGGGAGCAGCGCGGCGGTGACGCCGGAGGCCGCGTTGGGCCCGGCCACCCCGGCGAAGAAGATCCCGAACGCCACCGGGATCGTGACCAGGACGGCCAGAGCGGTGATCCCGTTGACCGCCGTGCCGATGATCAGCCCGATGCTGCCGATCACGGCCAGCCCGAAGTGCGCGGTGATCTTGTCCCGCTTGCTGCCGCCGAACGAGGCGAAGATCAGGCTCGCGAACCCGCCGAACGCGGCGTACAGGGCCATCTGCAGGTTGCCGAAGCCCTCGAAGGTCAGCGCGAACAGGGTGGGAATCACCAAGACCGCGCGCAGCGTGCGCAGCGCGGCCGGCACCGACCAGGCCGGCCACCACCCGGGCCGGGACCGTTGACTCCCTGGCAGGGACTGCGGGAGGCGGCCCAGGGGCAGGCGGCGCGCGAGGCTCAGATCCGGCATTTGCCCAGTCTAAGAAGCGCGGCCAGAGCACCTCAACCGAAGACGTCAGCAGGCCGGCCGCCACCGAACCCGCGAGATTGAGGTTAAACCCCCAGCTCGATGCGCTACATTGCTACATTCCGCGGGCCAGGCGTGGCACTCTGCTGGCCACGCTGGCCCGGCGAACTGGAGGAGGGTTTCATGCAGGACACGGGGGCGCAGGTGCCGGCCACCCTGGATTCCGACGACGCCCGGCTTGAGCACCTCGGGTACCGGCCGCAGCTCAACCGCGTGCTCGGGCTCTTCGCGAACTTCTCGGTCGCGTTCACCTACCTGTCGCCGATGGTCGGCATCTTCTCCCTGTTCGTGCTCGGCCTGGGCACCGGCGGGCCCGCCTACATCTGGCTGACCTGGATCCCGGTCGCCGGGATGCTCCTGGTCGCCCTGGTCTTCGGCGAACTGGCCAGCCACTACCCGGTGGCCGGCGCGCTCTACCAGTACAGCAAGTACACCGTCGGCCCGAGGTTCGGCTGGTTCGTCGGCTGGTTCTACGGGATCGCGCTGCTCGTCACGGTGGCGTCGGTGGACACCGGCGTGGTCAGCTACGTGACCGCGCTCGCTCATCTGTGGCTCGGCTGGAACTTCAACCCGAACAGCCACATGACCATTCTCGTCGTCACCCTGGTCCTGGTCGCGCTGCAGACCGCCCTGAACACCATCGGGGCCCGGGTCATGGGCCGGGTAGCGCAGTTCGGCGTGTACGTCGAGATCCTCGGCACGTTCGGCATCGCCGTCGTCCTCGGCATCCATGGCTTCCACCACGGCCTGGGCTTCCTGACCAGCACGCAGAACGTCCAGCACGTCGCGGCCAACCCGCTCGGCCTGAACTTCGGCGGCAGCTGGATCGGCGCCGCCCTGATCGCGGTGCTCGCGCCGGTCTACATCTTCTACGGCTTCGAATCGGCCGGGGATATCTCCGAGGAGACCAAGAACGCGGGCCGGCAGGTGCCGCGGGCCATGCGGCTGGCGCTGATCTGGGGCGGGATCGCCTCGTTCGTGCTGACCGGCGCGCTGCTGCTCGCCATGCCGGGCGGGGCCGGCTCGGCGATCAGGACGGTCAGCAACGGCGGGATACCTTACATCCTCAGCCAGTTGCCGCACAGCATGCAGGACGTACTTCTGGCCCTGATCATCTTCGCCTTCTTCTCCTGCGGCTCCGCGGTGCAGGGTGCCGGCAGCAGGCTCGCGTTCTCCTACGCCAGGGACGGCGCGCTGCCCGCGTCCAAGTGGATCTCGGCGGTCAGCGAGAGGTTCAAGACCCCGGCCAACGCCCTGTTCGGCGGCGCCCTGATCACGGTGGTGTTCATCGGCCTGGAGTTCGCCTCGCCTGCCCACGACGTCAAGATCTGGTTCATCACCTACCCGGCCAACACCAACGTGCTGGTCTCGCTGGTGTCGTTCGGGGTCAGCGGGATCTACCTGTCGTTCCTGCTGACGGTGATCGGGTCGATGATCGCCCGGGCCCGGGGCTGGGTGCCTGCTGGCAAGTTCACGCTCGGCCGCTGGGCCTGGCCGGTGTCGGTGGTCGCCGCCGTGTACCTGGGCCTGATGCTGGTCAACGTGGTGCTGCCGACCGGGCTGAGCAGCGCGCGCGCCTACTTCAACTACGACTGGATCACCCTGCTGGTGATGGTGGTCGTCGCCGTGGCCGGGCTCATCGTATTCTTCGCCGTGAACCAGGGCCGCGACATCGGCGCGCACATGATCGACACCGACGCTCCCGGGTACCTGCCGCCCGCGGACTCCCTCCCGCGCGCGGAAGACAGCCCGGTGTGCGGCCAGGTGCCCCGGGCCCAGGCGCCGCAGGAGGCCGGGGGGCAAGGTCCCCAGGACCCGGAGACCCGGTGAGGCGCACGACCGCCTCGCGGCCCGTGGTAACGTGGAGCGCTGCCTGGCGACTAGCTAGGTGAGCGCGAGATGTGCTGCACCCTCATGCGGCCGCCTCATCCTCTTAATCGGGAATCAGCCCGCTGAACCCGTTTCGTGCCAATTCTAAGGAGTCACGTGCCGCTCGACACCGCCGCCAAGAAGGAGATCCTGGCGGAGTACGCGACCAGTGAGGGTGACACCGGTTCGCCGGAAGTCCAGGTCGCGCTGCTGACCAGGCGGATCAACCACCTGACCGAGCACCTCAAGGTGCACAAGCATGACCACCACAGCCGCCGCGGGCTGCTGCTGCTGGTCGGCCGCCGCCGCAGGCTGCTGAAGTACCTGGCCAAGAAGGACATCAATCGCTATCGCGCGATCCGGGAGCGCCTCGGCATCCGCCGCTGAGCCCCCGGTCCGGGCCTGCCAGCCCGGCCAGGAACAACTGAACATCGACAAACTGACATCCCGTAGCCCCCGGCCCCGAGCGCCATGGCCGGTCCTCGGTAGTGGTCCCCTGGTCAGCTGTCCCTAAGACAGCAGGCCCGAGGACTTCGATCGAAGACCGGCCGGCTCCCTCCCTAGGCGAGCCAGGCCACATGCGGCACGGCGGCGGGTGGGTGCGGGATCTACCGCAAGGAGGTCTCACCCGTGGAGGGTGTCCACAGCGCCGAAGCCGTCATCGACAACGGCGAATTTGGCGTACATACAATCAGGTTCGAGACGGGCCGCCTGGCCCGTCAGGCCGCCGGTTCCGCCCTGGTAACCCTGGACGGCGAGACTGTGGTGCTTTCCGCGACCACGGCGTCCAAGCAGCCGAAGGAGAACCTGGACTTCTTCCCGCTCACTGTGGACGTGGAAGAGCGCATGTACGCGGTGGGCCGGATTCCCGGCTCTTTTTTCCGTCGGGAGGGCCGTCCGTCCGAGGACGCGATCCTCACCTGCCGGCTCATCGACCGGCCGCTGCGCCCGTCGTTCGTCAAGGGCCTGCGTAACGAGATCCAGATCGTCGCGACCATTCTCTCGCTCGACCCGCAGCACCTGTACGACGTGGTGGCCATCAACGCCGCGTCCATGTCCACCCAGCTGGCGGGCCTGCCGTTCTCCGGCCCCATCGCCGGGGTGCGGGTCGCGCTGATCAAGGGTCAGTGGGTGGGATTCCCGACTCATGAGCAGCTGTCGCAGGCAACCTTCGACATGGTGGTCGCGGGCCGAATGCTCGCTGCTGACGAGGGCGGCGACGGCGAAGTGGCCATCATGATGGTCGAGGCCGAGTCCACCCCGGAGACGCTCAAGCTGATCGCCGACACCGACAACGGCGCCGTGGCGCCGACCGAGGACACGGTGGCCAAGGGCCTCGAGGCCGCTAAGCCGTTCATCCGCGAATTGGTCGAGGCGCAGCAGCGGCTCGCCGCCGAGGCAGCGGGCGACGGCCGCCCGGTGGCTGAGTACCCGGTCTTCGTCGACTACGGCGAGGACGTGTACGAGGCCGTCGCGCACGAGGTCTCGGACGAGCTCGCGCATGCGCTCACGATCGCCGGCAAGCACGAGCGCGAGGCCGAGACCGACCGGGTCAAGGCGCTGGCCAAGGAGAAGCTCGCCGAGCAGTTCGAAGGCCGGGAGAAGGAGATCAGCGCCGCGTTCCGCTCGCTGACCAAGAAGCTGGTCCGGGAGCGGATCATCGCCGATGGGGTCCGCATCGACGGCCGCGGCCTGACTGACATCCGGCCGCTGTCCGCCCAGACGCACGTGCTGCCCCGGGTGCACGGGTCGGCCCTGTTCGAGCGCGGCGAGACCCAGATCCTGGGCGTGACCACGCTGAACATGCTCCGGATGGAGCAGATGATCGACACGCTCAACCCCGACCGCACCAAGCGCTACATGCACAACTACAACTTCCCGCCGTACTCGACCGGTGAGACCGGCCGGGTCGGCTCGCCGAAGCGGCGCGAGATCGGTCACGGCGCGCTCGCCGAGCGGGCCCTGCTCCCGGTGCTGCCGACGCGGGAGGAGTTCCCCTACGCGATCCGGCAGGTGTCCGAGGCGCTCGGCTCCAACGGGTCGACGTCGATGGGGTCGGTCTGTGCCTCGACGATGTCGCTGCTCGACGCCGGCGTGCCGCTGAAGGACATGGTGTCCGGCGTGGCCATGGGCCTGATCCACGAGGGTGGCCAGTATGTGACGCTGACCGACATCCTCGGTGCCGAGGACGCGTTCGGCGACATGGACTTCAAGGTGGCGGGCACCGAGCAGGTGATCACCGCGCTGCAGCTGGACACCAAGCTCGACGGTATTCCCGCCTCGGTGCTCGCGGCCGCGCTGAAGCAGGCCCGCGGGGCCCGGATGACCATCCTTGACGTCATGCGCGGGGCGATCACCGAGCCCGGCGAGATGTCCGCCTACGCTCCGCGGATCATCACGATCAAGGTCCCGGTGGACAAGATCGGCGAGGTCATCGGCCCGAAGGGCAAGATGATCAACTCGATCCAGGACGACACCGGCGCCGAGATCACGATCGAGGACGACGGCACCATCTACGTCGGGGCCACCGACGGCCCGTCGGCTGAGGCGGCGCGGGCCGCGATCAACGCGATCGCCAATCCGCACATGCCCGAGGTCGGCGAGCGGTTCCTCGGCACGGTGGTGAAGACGACCACGTTCGGCGCGTTCGTCTCGCTGCTGCCCGGCAAGGACGGCCTGCTGCACATCACCCAGATCCGCAAGCTGCACGGCGGCAAGCGGATCGAGAACATCGACGAGGTCGTCCACATCGGCGACAAGATCCAGGTCGAGATCCGCGAGGTCGACGACCGCGGCAAGCTGTCGCTGGTCCCGGTCGAGGTGGTCGAGCGCGAGGCGGCCGGGGAGGACCTGTCCGGCGGCGACTCGCGCGGCGGCGAGCGTTCCGGCCCTCCCCGGGACCGCGGTGACCGCGGCGGCGAGCGTGACCGCGGCGGCGACCGCGGCGGCGACCAGGACGGGCATCGCCGGACCCGGCACCGCACCCGTGGGCATCACGAGTAGATGGGTACCGAACGAGTCCACGGTGTCAGTCGCACGGTCCTTCCCGGCGGTCTGCGGGTAGTCACCGAGTTCCTGCCCGCGGTACGTTCCGTCGCGCTCGGCATCTGGGTGGGCGTCGGCTCCCGCGACGAGGACGAGGCGCACGCGGGTGCGACCCACTACCTGGAGCACCTGCTGTTCAAGGGCACCACGCGGCGCACCGCGCTGGAGATCTCCTCGGAGATGGACACGGTCGGCGGCGAGATGAACGCGTTCACCGCTAAGGAGTACACGTGCTACTACGCGCGGGTGCTCGACGCGGATCTGCCGCTGGCCGTGGACGTCCTGTCCGACATGGTGACCAGCTCGCTGATCACGCCGAAGGACGTGGACGCCGAGCGCAACGTGGTGCTCGAAGAGATCGCGATGAACGACGATGACCCCACGGACACCGTGCACGAGGCGTTCACCGCGAAGCTGTTCGGCGACACCCCGCTGGGCCGGCCGATCCTGGGCACCACGGACTCGATCAACGCGATCACCAGGGAGCATATCTTCGAGCACTACCAGGCCAGGTACACGGCGGAGCACCTGGTGGTGGCCGCGGCGGGCAACCTCGACCACGAAACGGTGGTCGAGCTGGTCCGGGAGGCCTTCGGACCGGCCCTGGACCGGGTGGCCGAGCCCGCCTCGCCCCGGCTGACCGGAGACTCGAACGGCCACGCGGCCGGCGTGGGCACCACACTGATCTCCCGCGGCATTGAGCAGGCCAACCTGGTGCTCGGCTGTGAGGCGCTGGCCAGGACCGACGAGCGCAGGTTCGCGCTCGGCGTGCTGAACGCGGCGTTCGGCGGCGGCATGTCGTCCCGGCTGTTCCAGGAGGTGCGGGAGAAGCACGGGCTGGCGTACTCGGTGTACAGCTTCAACGGGCAGCACGCCGACACGGGCATGTGGGGCATCTACGTCGGCTGCCTGCCCTCCAAGGCCGACGAGGTGCTGGCCATCTGCACCGAGGAGATCACCCGGGTGGTCGAGGGCGGCCTGAGCGACGCCGAACTCGCCCGCGGCAAGGGCCAGGTGCGGGGCTCGATCGTGCTCAGCCTGGAGGACCCGTCCTCGCGGATGAGCCGCCTCGGCAAGTCCGAGCTGGTGTACCCGCGGCTGGAGCCGGTCGAGGAGGTGCTCGCCGCGATCGACTCGGTCAGCCACGACGACATCCGGGCCATCGCCGCCGAGATCCTCACCCGCCCCAAGACCCTGGCCGTCGTCGGTCCCTTCGACGACTCCAGCGCCTTCCAGGTCTAGGGTCCTGGCGAGCAATCAGCAGGATCGTGCGCGGTTACTGCCCTGATAGTGGCAGTAACCGCGCACGATAAGTAAAGCGACGCGGAGGCGAGCGTGACTAAGGTCGGGGTGCTGGGGGCGCGGGGACGGATGGGGCGCGAGGTGGTCCATACGGTCCACGACGCCCCGGATCTCGAGGTTGCCGCCGAGGTCGACCAGGGGGACTCGCTGGACGCGCTGGCCGGGTGCGACGTGGTGATCGACTTCACCCACCCGGGCGTGGTCATGGCCAACCTGCGCTGGTGTGTCGAGCACGACCTAGACGTGGTGGTCGGCACCTCGGGGTTCGCCGAGGAGCGGCTGGACGAGGTGCGCGGCTGGCTGGCCGGCCACCCGGACGTGCGCGTCCTGGTCGTGCCGAACTTCTCCATCGGCGCCATCTTGATGATGCGGTTCGCCGAGCAGGCCGCCCGGTTCTTCGTCTCCGCCGAGGTGATCGAGCTGCATCACGCCGGCAAGGCCGACGCCCCGTCGGGCACGGCGCTGCGCACCGCGTCGATGATCGCGGCGGCCCGGGCCGGGACGGGCCTCGGCCCGCCGCCGGATGCCACCGCGTCGGCCCTGCCGGGTGCGCGCGGTGCCACCGTCGACGACGTGCACGTCCACTCGGTGCGGCTGGCCGGCCTGGTGGCGCACCAGGAGGTGCTGTTCGGCGGGACCGGGGAGACGCTGACGATCAGGCACGACTCACTGGACCGCGCCTCATTCATGCCCGGGATGCTGCTCGCCGTCCGCGGCATCGGCTCTCTCCCCGTCGGTCTCACCGTGGGCCTGGAGGGCCTGCTCGGACTTTAGTTGGCGTACGGTCGAATTATGTGCCGAAGCATCAAGACTCTCCGCCCGCCGTACGCCGAGCAGGTGACCGACACCGAAATCCGTGCCGCCGCGCTGCAGTACGTCAGGAAGATCAGCGGTTTCCGCACGCCCGCAGGCCACAACGCCGAGGCGTTCAGCCACGCGGTCGACGCCGTAGCCGCCGCCACGGCCACCTTGCTCGGCCAGCTCGAGGTCAGGCCGACCAGCGCCAGCAAGGCCCGGGCCGGCTTATGCCCGCAACCGCGCCCGATCCGCCGCTCGCCCGATGAGCTGGCAAGCGCCGGCGGCGAGCGTGAGGTGCCCGGCGTCCGCGCCACGGCAGGCTCAAGGCTCGCGCCACGGCAGGTACGTGGTCATCCCGGTGTCGCGGCCGCGTACCGCGGCGGCGACCCGTGCGCTGATGATCGGCGGCAGGTATCCGGCGACGTCGGCCGGTGCCACGAACCGGTAGTCGTCGAGTTCCTCTTCCTGCAGCTCGATCGCCACGTCGGCGGCCAGTTCGCCGCCGTCGAAGACGAAGTGGACGATCGGCCTGGGCCGCGCCCCGTCCGGTCCCGCCCAGCCGATGACCAGCAGCCGGCCGGGAGTGACATCGAGGCCGAGTTCCTCCTTGACCTCGCGCCGGCACCCCTCATGCGGCGGCTCGCCGTGCTCGAGGATCCCGCCCGGCAGCGACCAGTGATCCCGGTAGTTGGGCTTGACCAGCAGGACCTGGCCAGTCGAGTCGGTGAACAGCGCCGCCGCCGCGCCGAACATGACCGGCAGTTGCGCGTACCAGGCGGCCTCCTCGGCCGCAGAGAAGCCGGCGGAAGCGGGATCGGGCACGGATACGACCCTATCCGGTAGTAATCTGAGCGCATGCACACACCGGGTGACGACATAGCGCCAGCTGAGGCGCTGGCGGTCGATACCGAAGAAAGCCGGGTCGAGGTGTACATCACCACCGACACCTCGGTTGCCCCGCACAAGGCCGATGAGGCCAAGCTGTACGTAATGTACGACGCGGCTCACCCCGACGGCGACAAGCTCTACTTCACCGAGGCGGAGTGGGAAGCGTTCGTGCTCGGGGTCAAGGACGGCGAGTTCGACCTCGACGAGTCGGGCAACCTACCGTAACTACTTGTTCGGCCCGCCCGCGCTGACCTGAGACTGCGGTGGGGCAAGCATTGACGCTGGCACCCCGAGGACCGCGGCCATGTCGGCCCTCAGCTTCGGCGCGGCCGTGGACGCCGTGCCGAACACCATCGCGGATTGGGTCTTGCCGTCGGCCGTGATGCTCACGGTCTGGCACCCGCTCGCGCCGTAGACGAACTTGGCCAGCGGCCGGCTGCCGTCGTAGAACGTCCCCGAGTAGGAGATCCCGAAGTCGGCCGGGCAGTGGACTATTCCGTTCGCCGTGGCCGCGTGGCTGACGGCGCTGCAGAACTGGCCGAACAGCGCACGTACCAGGGCCGTGTTGTGCTGGGTCATGCTGAGCGCGCCCATCCGGGTCGGCTCGACCAGGTGCATGGTGCGGTGGACGGTGACCGACGTCGCCTGGTCCACGCTGGCGCAGCCGACCGCGTCGGAGGCCGGTGAGGCAGCCGATGACGTGGCGGCCGATGACGTGGCGGCCGATGACGTGGCGGCCGATGACGCGGCGGCCGATGACGTGGCGGTGCCCCCGGCCCCCGCCGAGGTCGCAGCCGAGGAGGCCGCCGAGGCGCAGCCTGCCACGGCCGAGCACAGCAGCACCGCAAGTACAGTTCCGCGAACCTGGCGTGGAGGCATCATGTCGCTTTGACGCATCCCGCGCGCCATCAGTTCCATCGCGTCAGAGGCGTCTCACGGTGCTTCATCACAGGGCGCCCGCCGCGATGACTGCGCCGCCCAGCCAGCCCGCCGCCAGGCCGAGGGCGGCGGCGAGCAGCAGGGCGAGCGCCGGCTCACGTTACCTGCGGCCTCACCACAAGGTGACCGGACCCGAGCCCTCCAGCCGGAGCAGCAGTTGCTTGCGCTCCAGGCCGCCGCCGTAACCGGTGAGGCTGCCGTCACTGCCGATCACCCGGTGGCACGGCACGATGACCGAGATCGGGTTGGCTCCGTTGGCCAGGCCCACCGCGCGCGACGCGACCAGCCTCTTACCCAGCGCCCGGGCGATGTCGCCGTAGCTGACCGTGCTCCCGTACGGGATCTTGGTGAGCTCGGTCCAGACGGCGAGCTGGAACGGGGTGCCGCTCGGCGCCAGGGGCACGCTGAACTCCTTCAGATCGCCGGCGAAGTACGCCTCGAGCTGCGCCGCGACCTCGCGGAAGGCAACCGGGCGCGGCGTCAGGCCAGCGTCGGCCAAGCGCGTCGTGTGCCGGTCGGCGTCGATCATCCACAGGCCGGTCAGCGCGTGCCCATCACCGAGCAGCAGCAGCCTGCCGATGGGCGAGCCGACGATGTGGGAAAGGCGCGGCGCATCAGCGTCCGGCGCCACGAACGGGCTGGTCATGGCTCATCCTTTCTTCTAGGTAAGCCCACAGGTGGTGCACGGCGTAGGACCGCCATGGCCGCCAGCTCTCCGCTAGCGCGTGGGCTGCCTTGGCCGTACGAGCTCGCGCCGAAGGCCCGGTCCCGGCCGGTACCGCACCCAGGCGAACCAGCGCGTCGAGCACGCCCACGTCCGCCGGGAGGAACGCGTCCGGGTCGGACAGCGCGCGCATCCGGATGTAGGAGGCGGTCCACGGCCCGATGCCGGGCAGCGCCAGCAGCACCGCCTCGGCCCGGTCCCGTTCGGCGCCCGGGTCGAGCGACAGCTCACCGGAGGCGAGCGCGGCGGCCAGCCCGGTCAGGGCCAGCGCGCGGGCCCTCGGCATCGGCAGCGCGGCCGGATCGGCGACGGCCAGCGTCTCCGCCGCCGGGAAGCAGTGCGTCAGCGAGCCGTCCGGCCGTGAGAGCGGCTTACCGTACGCGGCCACCAGCCGCGCCCCGAGCCGCCGGGCTGCGGCCACCGACACCTGCTGGCCGAGCACGGCCCGCAGCGCGAGCTCGCTGCCGTCGACGTGCCCGGGGGAGCGTCGGCCCGGATGTGCCAGGGCCAGCGGCCCGAGCACCGGGTCGGCCGAAAGGTATCCGGCGACAGCCTCGGGGTCCGCGTCCAGGTCGAGCAGGCGGCGGCAGCGCTGTACCGCGGCGGTCAGGTCGCGCAGGTCCTCGAGCTGCAGCTCGCACTCGATGTAGCCGGGCCCGCGCTGTGTCGGCGAAGGCACGAGCGGGCCCAGGGACAAGATCCCGGCCCCGTTCGGCAGTTGGATCGTCCGCCGGTAACAGCCGTCCTGCACCGATTCCATCCCGGGGATGGCCCGGGCGGCCAGGAAGCCCAGCATTCGCTCCGCGTCGATCGGCGCCCGGTACGCCAGCCTTATCCGGATCAGTCCAGGCGCCGCCGGGTCACCCGGAGGCGGCAGCAGCCGCCGGGTCGGCGCAGCCCGTCGGCCACGCGTTCGCGGGGGGGTCTGAGGGGATCGTCCCCCCGGGCTAGCACCACGTAGGTGGGTCGGCGTCACCGCGAAGACCTCGCGGATGGTCGCGTTGAACTGCCTGACGCTGGCGAAGCCGGCCGCGAAGGCGATCTCGGCCAGCGGCAGCGCGGTCGTCTCGACCAGGATGCGGGCCGTCTGCGCCCGCTGTGCGCGGACGATGGCGAGCGGACCGGCGCCGAGTTCGGCGGTGACCAGGCGGCGCACCTGGCGCTGCTCGTAGCCGAGCCTGCTGGCCAGGCCTTCCACGCCGTCCCGGTCGACGACCCCGTCGGCGATCAGCCGCATCGCGCGGCCCACCACGTCGGCCCGGATGTTCCACTCCGGCGAGCCGGGGGAGGCGTCCGGACGGCACCGCTTGCAGGCCCGGAAACCGGCTTCCTGAGCCGCCGCGGCGCTCCGGTAGAACCGCATGTTCCGGCGTTTCGGCGTGATCGCCGGGCAGGACGGGCGGCAGTAGATGCCGGTGGAGGTCACCGCGATGAAGAACACGCCATCGAAGCGAGGGTCCTTGCTGACCGCCGCCTGGTAGCGCCGCTCGTCGTCGAGCGCGGGCACGCCGCTGGCCGAGGCCGTGATGGTCTGAGTCACGTCTTCCACAATGCCAGCCCGCGCGGACCATAACTGGCGGGAATCGGACATCGACCCTGATTAGTACCCTCGTGCCGAGGCGGGCGCGGTCGGTGGCATTATCGGCAACATCATGCGCGGACAGTAATCAAGGCACCACTACTGTCTGGACCGAACGACCGTACCGCGTGCCTAGATCGCAACGTTTCAGTGTTCACTTCGGCACCAAGCGCACTCTGGTGTCTCCCCAGAGCGCTGTTCGTCACCTTCGGTGAGACCTGACCTGAAAGATAGGTAACTATTACCTTGTTACCCATTGCATTTGGCTCAGTACGTATAGTTACATTACAAATGGTAGCGAAACAACTTCGCACCGTGTTAGATCCGCATCCGAGGTGTGTGCTGTGGCCAGCGAATATCCAGATGAGAGCCTGCCAGAGGACGAGGGTGGGGACTTCCGCGCCGACCTCCCATCCCGCACGGGCGGTTCCGGCCACCCGGCGCACACCGAAGCCCGTGCCGAAGTCCGCGACCGGGAGACCTACTACGCAGAGTTGCGCTTCGCCGTCCACTGCGAGAGCCGGTCCATTCCCGCCCCGCGAACCGCCCTCCACAACGAGGGGTCCGACGCCTGGACGCACGGTGCTTCCGCCGCAAGGAGCGCCCAAGAGAACAGTGCCCCCGAGGCTCATGCCACTGAGACTGGGGGCCCCGAGGGCGAAAGCTGGGATGACATGATCGCGCGCTTCGACGACACCTGGACCTAAGAGCCACCAGCGGCGGCCCGGAGCCTTCCTCCGGCGCTCGGGCGTCCGGTCCGCCGCTGGTCACACGGGGTCGCTGGGTACGGGGTCAGAGCCGCCAGAAGTCGAACCGGTCCCGCCCGGCGCGGAAACCGGCCGCCTCGACCACGTCCACGGCCAGCTTGAACTTGTCACCGACTCGCCAGGGCTGGTGGGCGTCGCTGCCGAACGACACCGCACGGCCCCCGGCCTCCCGCCACCACCGCAGCAGTTCGGCCGAGGCCAGCGGGCTCTTGGTGTTCACCTCGAGGACCCGGTCGCTGGCGGCCAGAGCCCGAAGCACGGCCCGGTAGTCCGCCTCAAAGGCGCACTCCTCGTATGGCCCGGCCGTCTGCGGCCACATCCGGCGGGGGAAATCGAGGTGCGCCAGTACCTGGAAGATGTCGCTGCCCTCGACCAGTCGCACCAGTTCCGCGAAATACTGGCGCATCACCTCGGCGGCCGGCATCTGCTGGAACAGCACGTCGGCGGCCGTCAGCCGCCCGTCGCACGGGATCGCGTGCAGCGAGCCGAGGATCCGTTCGGCGCCCGCCCCGGCCACCGCCCTGGCCGCGCTGGCGCCCCACAGGTGAGCCTCGCCAATCTCGACTCCTGAGAATATTCGCAGCTCGGGGTAGCGCTGACGGCACTTGTCCAGCGTCGCGAGGTAGCCGGAGAGGTCGAGCAGGTGCATCCGGGTGTACCGGTGCGGATCGAGGTTCTCGGCGCCGATCTGGTCGCCGTCGGTCCACGTAGTGAAGTCCAGGTGGTCGGTGAACGCCACACCGGGCAGGCCGGCCGCCAGCGCCTGCTCGCAACTGCGCACCATCGACGCCTCGCTGGGCGCGTCCCACGACCACTCGGTGTGCACGTGGTTGTCCACGGGAGGAGACCAGCCTTGGCTGGCCGGGGCGGATTGCTGCACAGGGGGCACGGCCGGTTCGGTCCTACTCATATCGGGGCTGTTGCTGCGTCCTCATTGAGCCTATCGAGGCCCGGGACGAACAACGGAGCCCCGGCCGCGGTTACCAGCCGGGCTGGCGTGGCTTGGCCGAGGTGATGACGTAGACCTCGCCGCCGTCGGGGTCGGGTGGCTGCGCCGCGTCGGGCTTGAGGGCCGGCGCCTCCAGGGCGGGCGGCGCGTCCGCGGGTTCCAGCGGCTCGGCGGTTTCCTCACCGTCGTTCCTGCGCTTCCTGGCCGCGTCGGCGGTGATCTTCTCGGCGAGCTTCTGCCAGCGATCTTCCCACTCCGCGACGTTCCCGTCGCAGGCGCGCACGAAGGCGACGGCTACGGGCAGCGTGGGCAGCCGCAGGCCGCCGGCCGCCGCCGCGAGCGTCTTCATCTCGTAGTGCGAGACTTCGGCCATCTCCGGGTAGTCGAGATCGGCCTTGGCCCGCAGCGCGCGCAGGTCCCTGGCGAACGCCTCCAGGCCGTCTGGAGCGATGCTGGCCACCGGCTGCGTCGGCCCGCCCGGCCGATCCTCGGGCACCGCCGTCTCCCGCTGGCGGATCACGGGCCCCGGCGGTTCCGGCGGCGGTTCCGGCGGCGGGCCCAGTGTCGGGCCCAGCGTCGGGCCCAGCGTTGGGCCCGGTGTCGGGCCCGGTGTCGGGCCCGGTGTCGGGCCCAGCCGCTCGCGACCGTCAGGAGCGCCGAAGCGCGGCCCGGTAGGCGGGTGCTCGCGCAGCGGCGGAGCCCCGGGCACCCCGGATGGCCCGGGCACCCCGGATGGCCCGGGAACCCCCGATGGCCCGGGAGCGCTGTAGGGCGGCGGACCCGCGTGAGGCGGACCCGAGGGCGATCCGCCGGGGACGGCGCCGCCAGGCGGCGGTGCACCCGGCGTCGGCTGCGGGCGGCTCCAGTTGTCGGCGTACGGGTCATGGGCGGCCTGACCCGGCCCGTGGTGCCGGCCGGATGTCCCGCCCGGTGCGCTAGGCCCAGGCGGCCGGTAGAGGCGGTCCGCGTTCGGCGGCACCCGGCGCCCGTTCGGCAGTCGGTGCTGCCGGCCGGGTACCGGCCCGCCGGTGGGCGGTGCGCCATTAGGCATGGGACCGCCGCTTGGGATCCCGCCGTGCGGCACGCCGCCGTTGGGAGGGGCGCCGTGCGGAGGGGCACCGTGCGGAGGGGCACCGTGCGGAGGCCCGTGCGGGGGGCACCGTGCGGAGGGGCAGCCGTGCGGAGCGCCTGCGTGCGGGGGAGCGGCGTGCGGTACGCCTGCGTGCGGGGGAGCGGCGTGCGGCATCGGCACGTGGGGCATGCCGTCTGGGTATCCGCCGTGCGGCACGCCGGGTCCCGGAGGTCCTCCCGGCGCCGGCCCGTAGGGCCCGCCGTTACCGGGTATGCCGCCGTTACCGGGTATGCCGCCGTGGCCAGGGACGCCGCCCGGAGGGACGGCACCCGGGGGACGGCGTCTGGGGGGAACCAGCCTGGCTGGCCCGGGTGCGGGCGTCCCGGCTGGCGGAGTCGCTGCTGGCGGGGTGGCATCTCGCCGGGGCGGCGCAGCAGTTGGCCGTAGTCGTCTTCCTCGGCGTCTACCGGTCGGGCCGACCCGGCCGCATCGTCCTCCTCGGCGGAGGCCGGGTAACCTTCATCGGGTCCGGGGCCGTTACCACGGCGGTCCCGCTCGCGCCTAGGCAGACCGTACGCGTCACGGCCGAGGCCGGTGTCGCCACGTTCCACCAGTAACCTCCTGGACGTTGGTGTCCAGCCGCGCCGCGGGACATTTGTCCTTACCTCTTGAGTGTAGGTCGACAGAAATCCCCTGTATGACCTAGACGGCTAATTGTCACTAATTGCACACAATCAGGTAGTTCATGGCAGTGTTCTCCCGATAACGCCGTGTATCAAATGAGACGGAGAGTTAGCCAGGGCGCGTGCTGCGAATGGTGCTCTGGAGGGTTTACAGTCGAAGCAGGACCATCCGCGGAGCGGCCATGTTGTCTTGGATCGTATGGCTGATCGTGGCAGCGGTACTCGGGGTTGCCGAACTGCTCACCACGACGCTGGCCTTTGGCCTCATCGCGGTCGCAGCGGTGGTCGCGGCCGTGGTCGGTACGTTTCATCTCGGCTTGCCTCTGCAACTCGCCGCGTTCGTCGTCGCGGCCGGTGCCGGGCTGGGCTTCGCCCGCCCGATCGCGATGCGGCATATCAAGCAGCCGCCGTTGCTGCGTACGGGAACCGCGGCGCTCGTCGGACGCTCGGCGATCGTCTTGGAGGAGGTCACCGAGCACAGTGGCCGGATCCGCATCGGCGGCGAGGAGTGGTCCTCGCGTCCTTACGACGAGTCTCTGGTGATTCCGGTCGGCGCCAAGGTCGATGTCATGCAGATCGACGGTGCCACCGCCCTCGTTTACCCTCGGGAGTAGTCATGTTGCTAGCGGACGGTCTTATCGCGGCGGTCGTCGTGATCCTTGTCCTTATCATCGTGTTGCGTTCGGTGCGGATCGTGCCGCAGGCACGCGCCCGCAACGTCGAGCGGCTCGGCCGTTACCGCAAGACGCTGGAACCCGGGATAAATTTCGTCATCCCGATGATCGACCGGGTGAAGCCGATGATCGACCTGCGCGAGCAGGTGGTCTCGTTCGTAGGCGCGCCGGTGATCACCGAGGACAACTTGGTCGTGCTCATCGACACGGTGCTGTTCTTCCAGGTCACTGACCCACGGGCGGCGGATTACGAGATCGTCGACTACATCCAGGCGATCGAGCAGATCACAGCGACGATGCTACGCAGCGTGATCGGGTCGATGGACCTGGAGCAGACGCTTACCTCGCGCGACAAGATCAACGCTTTGCTGCGCGGCGTGCTGGACGATGCGTCGGGGAAGTGGGGCATCCGGGTCACCCGGGTGGAGCTCAAGGCCATCGACCCGCCGAAGTCGGTCAAGGACGCGATGGAGAAGCAGATGCGTGCCGAGCGGGAGAAGCGGGCCGCGGTCCTGACCGCCGAAGGCGTCAGGCAGGCCAAGATCCTCACCGCGGAAGGCGAGAAGCAGAGTGCCATCCTGACCGCCGAGGGCGTCAGGCAGGCCAAGATCCTGACCGCGCAAGGCGAGGCGCAGGCCATCGCCGCCGTCTTCCAGGCGGTGCACGACAACGACCCCGATCCCAAGCTGTTGGCCTACCAGTACCTGCAGACGCTGCCGCAACTCGCGCAGGGCGCGGGCAACACGTTCTGGGTCATCCCGAGCGAGGTCACGACCGCGCTGCGGTCGGTGGCGAGCGCCTTCGGCGGCGGTGACGCGGCGCCCGCCGGCAGCGCCGAGCCGCCCACGAACAGGAGACGGCGCGAGCCGTCCGCCGTCCCGGCCGCCCGCGCGGTCCTCGGCGACGCTCCGGCCCTGGACCCCATCCCCGACGGTGCCCAAGCCCCTAACGGCGCGGCAGGCTCCGACGCCGCGGAGTCCGGTCCCGCGGTCGGCGTCGATCCGGCGACGGCCGACGCCCTGAGCGCCGTGCTCGCCTCGGCTATGCCCGGGACCAGCTTCGTCGATCCGCTGGGGTCCATCGATCCCGTCACCCCCGAACCGGACGTGTCCGCGGTAACCCAGGACAGCGATCCGTCCGCCACCAACGGCAGCGAAGCGCCGGGCTAGGAGGTTACTTCAGCAGGAGTACCAGCGCGCTGCCGATGAGCGCGGCGAGGACGATGACCACCAGCAGCCGTGCCGGGAAGAACCGGTCCTGGCGGTCAGCGCGCTGGCTACCGGTCACCTGCGCGGCGGACCCGGCCGACCCGAGCGACTGTCCCGCCGCCGCGCCGAGCGACTGTCCCGCCGCCGGGCCGAGCGACTGTCCTGCAGCTGAGCCGAGCGACTGTGCCCCAGCCGACGCCGGGGCGGCATCGGTCGCGGCCCGCTGAGCGGGTTCTGCCGTCGACGTCATGGCGGCGTCGCCGGGCGAGGTCCAGGACGCTCGCGTAATCGCGGGCTCTTCGGCGCGCGGCGCCGAAGCGGTCAGCGGCACGTCGGCCGAGGCTGGGACGGCTGGCTTGGCCCAGAAGTCCGTCCGGTCCCGTACCGTCGGCTTGGCCCAGAAGTCTGTCCGTTCGTCGGCCGCAGGCTGCGGTATCAGCTCGGTGACGCCGGGCTCCGCGGCCGTCTCCCGCGGTGCCGCCAGGCCGCTGTCCTCCCCCTCGCGCCACTCGAAACCGCGGTCGGCAGGCTCTGCGGGCCGGGATTCCGGTTCGCTGTGGTCAACCCAGGAGAAGTCGTTGTCCGCCGCGGGCTCGGCGGGATCAGGCAGGGAGGTGAACGCAGCGTCGAACGGCCCGCGGCTGGCGTACTTGGCCGCGTGGTTTCCGTTGGCCGAGGTGATGCCCGGGTCGGCGGGCGTATCCCAGCTCGAGCCGGCCCCCCAGTTCGAGCCGCCATCCCAGCCATTCCGGCTCGCGCCGGAATCCACGAGCAGGTCCTGATCGGAGCTCCCCGAGCGGGCGGCGCCGTGGGCCAGTGCCGAGATGCTCTGGTCATTGGCTCTTCCGGAGTCCTGGCCCGTACGCCCGTGGTCCCCGCGGAGCGCGGCCTTGATCCGCTCCGGGTCGTAGACGTCGGGGGGAGCGACACCCACGCCTGCGCGGGCGCCGGCTACGGCGGCCGGGCTCGCTCCGGCGGGCCTGACCGGAAGATCCGGGTCCTCGGCCACCTCCGGGTTAAGGCGCCGCCATCGTTCTTCCCAGTCGAGGACGTCTCCCTCGCAGGCGCGGACGTAAGCCGTGAGGATGGGCAGGCCGGGCAGGTAGGGACCGTTCTCGGCTTCCTTCAGCACGTCGCTCGGGTAGTGGGCCCGGGCAGCCAGCTCGTCGTACCCGATCGCGGCCACGTCGCGCAGCGCACGCAGGTCAGCAAGGAAGCGTGCCTGATCGTCGCCGGATCCGGCCGACCACGTTCCCCGGATTTGCAACTGGGCACCTTCCCGTTGGATACGCATAGGGCTTAGGCACCACCCCATGCCCGTACCTCATCACCTGGGATTATCGGGCAGGGTACCGCGCCAGCAGCCGCTGTGTCGCTGATACCGCGCATTTGCTATTAAGTGTCTCTCAGCAGGCCCGCAAGCGGGCGAGAATCGCGCATCCGGACCTATCCTGGCCCTGGCCATCCGGCCGTTCCGCGCCCCGCCCGGGTGGCGCCGGCTTCCGTCGGCCCCACCGTTCCTGCGCCAGCCATCTTCCCACTTATGGGCCGCCTCAGGAGAAAGTTCCGGGGAGGATTCGGGCTCGTGGGAGGATTTGGGGGACCCGGGTGCACAAAACTCTCCCGGAAGCCCGAATGCTCCCAGTTCTTTCCACGCTGACCGAAGATGCCAGGGGCTTCGGTTACGCCAGTTAGGCGAGGAACGTCAGATTTACAGGCGGATGGCCAGGCCGATGGCGAACGCGATGCCGAACGCCAACTGCAGCCGCCCCGTCTGGCCCAGCGCCTTGATCAGGGCGGGACCCGACGCGCCGGCCCGCACCGACCGGACGGGCAGCCGCGCCAGCGGCAGCGCCGCCGCGGTGACCAGCGCGAGCGGCCGGAAGAAGGCGAGCAGCGCCGCGATGCCGAACGGCAGCAGCAGGGTCAGCACGTACGCGGTGCGGCTGCGCGCGTCACCGAGCATGACCGCGAGCGTGCGCTTGCCCGCCACCGAGTCGGTGCGGATGTCGCGCAGGTTGTTGACCATGAGCAGAGCGCAGGCCAGCAGCCCGGCGGGCACCGAGGCGGCCAGGCCGAGCCAGCTGAGCGCCGACATCTGCACGTACGCGGTGCCTGCCACCGCGACCACGCCGAAGAAGGCGAACACGAAGACCTCGCCGAGCCCGTTGTACCCGTAGGGCCGCGGGCCGCCGGTATAGAACCAGGCGGCGGCGATGCAGGCGGCGCCCACAGCCAGCAGCCACCAGGACGTCACCGCGGCCAGCGCCAGCCCGGCCGCGCCAGCCACGAAGAAGCAGCCGAACGCCGCCGCCAGCACCTGTCGCGGCGGTGCCAGCCCCGCGGCGACCAGCCGGACCGGGCCGACCCGCCTCTCGTCCGAGCCGCGCACGCCGTCGCTGTAGTCGTTGGCGAAGTTGACGCCGACCTGCAGCGCCAGCGCGACCACCAGCGCGAGCAGGGCCCGCCACCAGGAGAACTTGCCGTAGCCGAAGGCCACGCCCGAGCCGATCAGCACCGGCACGACGGCCGCGGGCAGCGTCCTGGGCCGCGTCCCCGCCAGCCATTCCCGAGCTTTAGCCACGCACCGATCCTAGGGCACCTGGGTTTATTCGCTGATGGCCGTGTGCAGGCGCACGACCGGAACGCTCTTGCCTACGTCAAGCTCGCCCCGGGCGCCGTCGGCGGCCCACCCGGAGGACTCCAGGAACCGGCGCAGGGCCGTGTCCGCCTCGAGCGCCCAGGCGTACACGGTGTGGAAGCCGTCCTGGGTGAGCGTGTCCGCCGCCGCGTGGAGCAACCTGCTGCCGTGCCCGCACCCGGTCCGTTCGGGCATGATCCTCAGCTCGTAGACCTCCCCGTCGGTGCCCGGCCAGCGGTCCGCGTCGGTGGCGGGCCCGGCCGAGACGAAGCCGATCACCTCGCGCGCCGGGTCGTCGGCGACGGCCGTCAGCACGTGGTGCCGGCTCGTCGGCGGGTTGGAGATCGCCTCCCGCCAGCGGTCCCGCCACACGCCCTCGGCTTGTTCGCTGGTCAGCTCGGCCAGCAAGGCCGCGGGCACGATCCTCGCGAGATCGCGGCGCCAGCTTGCGACCTGGACGCGGGCCAGGCTGGCGGCGTCGCCCGGGCGGGCCGGGCGGACGAAACCCCCGGTCCCGGGCGACGGCGACGGCGACGGCTGAGTCAGCGCGAGCTCACTTGTCCGAGCGGGCGATGAGGGAGATGTCGCGCGCCGCGCCGGTCGAGGCGGACGTGGCCATCGCGGCGTAAACCTGCAAGGCGGCGCTGACCGGCCGCTGCCGGTCCGCGGGCCGGTAGGAGCCCAGCGAGGCCAGTACCCGGTCCCGCCGCGCGGCAAGCTCCGCATCGGGCACGTCCAGCCGGAGCTCGCGGCGCGGGATGTCGATCACCACGGTGTCGCCGCTAGCGGCCAGCGCGATCGGGCCGCCCCCGGCCGCCTCCGGCGCGACGTGGCAGATCGACAGGCCCGAGGTCCCGCCGGAGAAGCGCCCGTCGGTGATCAGGGCGCAGGCCCGGCCGAGCCCCTTGCCCTTGAGGAAGCTGGTCGGGTACAGCATCTCCTGCATGCCGGGGCCGCCCCGCGGGCCCTCGTAGCGGATGACCACCACGTCACCGGCCTTCACCGCGCCGCCCAGGATGCCCGCGACCGCGTCCTCCTGGCTCTCGAACACCACGGCCGGGCCGGAGAACTGCCAGAGCTCTTCGGGCACGCCCGCGGTCTTGACGATGGCGCCGTCCGGAGCCAGGTTCCCGTACAGCACGGCCAGCCCGCCGTCCGCGGTGTAGGCGTGCTCGGCATCACGAATACAGCCGTTCGTGCGGTCCTGGTCGAGTGTGTCCCAGCGCGCCGACTGCGAGTAGGGCCGGGTGGTGCGGACGCCGCCGGGTGCGCCGTGGTACAGCTCGACGGCCTCGTCGCTGACCGAGGGAGAACCCAGGTCCCACTCGGCCAGGAACTCAGCCAGCGAAGCACTGTGCACGGTGCGCACGCCGCGGTTGAGCAGCCCGGCGCGGTCAAGCTCGCCGAGGATCGACGGGATGCCGCCGGCCCGGTGCACGTCCTCCAGGTGGTAGGAGCTGCTCGGCGCGACCTTGCACAGGCAGGGCACCCGGCGCGAGAGCTCGTCGATCTCCTTCAGGCCGAAACCGACGCCGGCCTCGTGCGCGGCGGCCAGCAGGTGCAGGATCGTGTTGGTCGACCCGCCCATGGCCACGTCGAGCGCCATCGCGTTCTCGAACGCGTCCCGGCTGGCGATCGACCTTGGCAGCACCGAGGCGTCCCCGTCGGCGTAGTACTGCCTGGTGATCTCCGCGATCAGCCCGGCCCGCTCGAACAGGCCGCGCCGGGCCGAGTGGGTGGCCAGCGTGCTCCCGTTGCCCGGCAGGGCCAGGCCGATCGCCTCGGTCAGGCAGTTCATCGAGTTCGCGGTGAACATGCCCGAGCAGGACCCGCACGTGGGGCAGGCGGACTCCTCCATCGCGAGCAGCTGCTCGTCGGACACCGAGGGGTCGGCCGAGGCCACCATCGAGTCGATCAGGTCCAGCTTGCGGCCGGAACCCGCAGCCAATCCCGCGGGCGCACCGGCCTCCATCGGGCCGCCGGACACGAACACGGTCGGGACGTTCAGCCGCATGGTGGCGATCAGCATGCCCGGCGTGATCTTGTCGCAGTTCGAGATGCAGATCATGGCGTCGGCGCAGTGCGCGTTCACCATGTACTCCACCGAGTCGGCGATCAGCTCCCGGCTCGGCAGCGAGTACAGCATGCCGCCGTGGCCCATCGCGATGCCGTCGTCCACCGCTATCGTGTTGAACTCGCGCGGGATCGCCCCGGCGGCCCGGACCGCGTCCGCGACCACCTGGCCGACCTCGCGCAGGTGCACGTGGCCGGGGACGAACTCGGTGAAGCTGTTCGCCACCGCGATGATTGGCTTGCCGATGTCTTCCCTGGCTACTCCGGTCGCGCGCAGCAGGGCGCGGGCGCCCGCCATGTTCCTGCCGTGCGTGACCGTACGGGACCGAAGCGGCGGCATACCTATCGATCTCCCCTCAGGGTGGGCAAGCTGGTTTGGAGCAGGGCACCAGCCTACCGGGGGTGAGGGGCCCGATCAGCTCGCCTGGGAAGCCGAGCTGAGATGCGGGAACGCCTTGTGGGCGGCCGCGTAGATGCGCTCGATCTCGGCACCGGTCAACGGCCGCACGTCGGGGTTCCGGGCCCGGCGCCGCAGGTACTTACGCAGCCGCGGTCCGCTGAAGACGTCGACCTCCCTGATGGTGGCCACGTCCCAGGGGATCTTCGGCCCGTAGACCGCCATCGCCGGGCGGACCGGGATCGACTCGCCCATCTGGCCGGAGAGCAGGTCGGCGGCCTGCTGCGATTCCCAGCGGGCGTGCTCGAGCCGGTCCTTCATGCTGAACGGCCCGTGCCACAGCTGCCTGCCGTTTCGCGTCCGGACTATCAGGTGCTTGTCCCAGGCTTCGGAGTCGATGGCGAAGACGCCCGCGGGCCCGACCACCAGGTGGTCGATCTGCTCCTCGCTGTCCGGGATGAGGTTGCCATTCATGGCGTGGTAGCCTGCCCGCCCGAGCTTGGCCAGCTGCCTGCGGGTCCGGCGCTGGGCGCCGGTCATCCGGCCCTTCCCGCCGGAATAGGCCCGCCGGGACCGGTAGATGGTGTCGGCGATGATGGCGATCACCGCGAGCGTGAGCCCGAACTGCCAGGAGACCAGGATCGCGAACGCCACCAGGATGAGGACCGCGACGACGATCCGCAGCTGCCAGACGCGCATCCTCGGGTGCCTGGCGAGGTGGGCCAGGTTGCCCCGGCTCTGGCCGATGCCGGGCGGCTGCGTCCCCGCGGCTCCCTTGACCTCTTCGACCGGCGTGACCACGAGCTTCCACTCGACCTTGGGCGGGTCGGCCTGAGCGTCCGCCGCGTCGTCGTCCGCCGCGTCGTCGTCCGCCGCGGACTCCCCGGGCGGGGACCAGTCCCACAGCGGCAGGTCGGCCGACTCAGCCTCCGCGGCCGCACCCTCGGCCGCCGCACCCTCGGCCGCCGCACCCTCGGCCGCCGCACCCTCCTCCGCCGCGACCTCCGGCCCGGTAACCTCTGGCCCCCCAACCTCGGCGGGTACAGCCTCGGCCCCCGCTACCTCGTCCCCGATCGGCGCACCTTGCGATGCCCCGCCGTGCGACTGTGCCCCGTCATGTGCTGCCCCGCTGTGATTGCCTTCTGTCATCAGCGGCCCCGATGACTTATTTCTCAGCTTCGGCCACGCCATCCGGTATCACCCACCACCTCAGCGTAACTGCCTTAGGACTCAGCGCAAAGCACCGTCACTACGACGATTGTGCCCTACTCCGGCTGGTTTTATAGCTGGACATTCGGTCTGATAACACGCTAAACGCCTGGGCTTGGCGTAGTCTACGATCCCTAACATGCCCCAGATTCACGAGCTAACCATGATCGAGCTGGCCGCGGCGATTCGCGCGGGCGAGCTCTCGCCGGTCACCGTCACCGATCATTATCTGCGCCGGACGCAGGAGCTCAACGACCAGGTCGGCGCGTTCTTCACCGTCACCGCCGAACTCGCCGCCGACCAGGCCCTGGCGGCGGAGAAAGCCGTCGCCTCGGCGGAGGACAAGGCGGCGTTGCCGCCGCTGACCGGCGTCCCGATCCCCATCAAGGACCTGAACATGGTCGCCGGGGTGCGGCAGACGCTCGGCTCAGCCGCCTTCGCGGACAATGTACCCGACACGGACGACTACGTGGTGGTCGCGATCAAGCGGGCCGGCGCGGTCATCACCGGCAAGACCGCCACCCCGGAGTTCGGGCTGCCGTGCTACACCGAGACCGAGGTCGGGCCGCCGGCCCGGACCCCGTGGGACCTGTCGCGGTCCGCGGGCGGGTCGAGCGGCGGCGCGGCCGCCGCGGTGGCGGCGGGCCTGGCTCCGGCCGCCCAGGGCAGCGACGGCGGCGGGTCCATCCGCATCCCGTCCAGCGTGTGCGGACTGTTCGGGATCAAGCCGTCCCGGGGCCGGATCTCCGAGGGCCCGCTCATGCCCGACCTGGCCGGCCTGGGCGTCAACGGCCCCATCGCGCGCACGGTCGCGGACGCCGCGCTACTGCTCGACGTGATGGCCGGGAACTTCCCCGGCGACATGTACACCCAGCCGCCGCTCCCCCCCGGCGAGTCATTCCTCGGCCACGCCAGCCGGGAGCCTGGCCGGCTGCGGATCGGCCGGACGCTGCAGAACCCGGTCGAGGACGCCGAGGTGCACCCGGACTGCGTCGCGGCCTACGACGAGGCCAGCGCCCTGCTGGCCAGCCTGGGCCACGAGGTCGAGGACGTCACCATGCCGCTCGGCCCCGACGTGGTGCCGTTCTTCGAGGTCCTGTGGTACGCCTACGCCACGCTGGCCCCGCTCGCCCCCGGGCAGGAGGACGTGCTCCGCCCGCTGACCCGTTACCTGCGCGGCCGCGGGCTGGCCACCAGCGCTCCCGATCTCATCTTCGCCCAGGCCTACCTGCAGGCGATAACCCGCGCCGCGGTCACCACGCTGAACGCCTACGACGCCATCTTGTCCCCGACGCTGGCCATGCCCCCGGTCCCGGTCGGCTACTTCGAGGAGGTCGAGCCGGCCGAGAACTTCGAGCGGCAGAAGCGGTTCACGCCGTTCACCGCGACCTATAACGTGTCCGGTCAGCCGGCCGTGAACGTCCCGCTGCACTGGAACGCCGACGGCCTGCCGATCGGCGTGATGCTGGCCGGCCGGATGGGCGAGGAGGGCACGCTGATCTCTCTGTCCGCCCAGCTCGAACAGGCCAGCCCGTGGAAGGACAGGCGCCCGCCGATCTGGTGATCCGGTTCGCCGGCAGACGAGGAGGCAGGCGTCGGGGCAGGCGCCGGGGACGCCGGCGCTGGGCCCATCTCCGGCGGGCGGCCAACATCGCCGCAGCGCTCGTGGTGTCCGTGGTGCTGCTCGGCGTGCTCGGGTTCGGCTACGGGACGATCCCCGCGCTGGGCCCGGCGCTCGATCCCGGCCGTGGCGCATGGACCTCGGCGGCGGGCGGCGAGCCAGTGCGCTCGCAGATCCTGCACCTGGCCGGGCTGCAGCACGCCGTCACCGTCTCGTTCACCTCGCACGGCGTCGCCTCGGTCCAGGCGGCCAGCGACCACGACATGTTCCTTGCCCTCGGCTACCTGCACGCGCGTTTCCGGTTGACCGAGATGGACGAGGAACGTCGGCTCGGGGAGGGGCGGCTGGCCCAGCTCGGCGGCCCGGCCGACCTGTCGTCGGACGAGTTCGAGCTGCGCCTGGGCCTGCTCCGCACCGCGCAGCAGGAGTGGGAGCAGATGCCGAAGGCCAGCCTGGCCGCCCAGGCGCTGACCGGCTACGCCCAGGGGGTCAATGACGACCTCGTCCAGGTCCGCGCCAGCGGTCAGTGGCCGGCCACCTTTTCCCTGGCCGGGGTGTACCCGGGCGCGTGGACCCCGGTCGACAGCCTCGTCGTCCAGGGCGAGCTCACCCAGGAGCTGGATTTCACCTCCACCCCGCTCGACTACGCGCTGCTCGAGCGCTCCCTCGGCGCCGCCCGCACCATGGACTGGTTCGGTGTGATCGCGAAGAACGCCCAGACCCCGTACGACCCCGGCCCGTACGCCAAGCTCCCGCTGACACCGTTCGGCCCCGGCCAGGCAGGCGCCGGCACCAGGGCAGCCAGCCCGGCTCGTTCGGTCCCCACCGCGGCGGAAGCGACCGCGGCGGCCGCCCTGCTCACCCAGCTCAGCCAGCTCCCGGATCAAGGGTCCGGGCACCTGCACCGGTACCCGGACAGCAACGCGTGGGCGGCCAACGGGCCCGCGGTGGCCGGGGGAGGGGCGCTGCTGGCCGGCGACCCGCACCTGCCGCAGACGATCCCCTCGGTCTGGTACGAGGTCGCCCTGGCCGCGCCGGGCTTCGACGCCGCCGGGGTCAGCGTGCCCGGCCTGCCCGGCATCCTCATCGGGCACAACGCGCGCATCGCCTGGTCGCTCACTGACACGCAGAACCAGGCCACCCTGTTCTACGACGAGAAAATTTCCGGGGCCCGGCCGGGCCAGTACTACTGGCGCGGCGCGTGGCGTCCGATGCGGGTGGTGCACTACACCATTCCGGTCCGCGGTGCCGCGGCCAGGCCGCTGACCGTGGATATCACCGTGCACGGGCCGATCATGACCCAGGCCGGGCAGACCACCTCGGTCGACTGGATGGGCAACGTGCCCTCGCCTGACCTGGCGGCGGTGCTCGCCGTCGACCAGGCCGGTAGCTTCAGCCAGTTCAAGGCGGCCCTGGCCGGCTGGCACGCGCCGACCCAGAACTTCGTCTACGCCGACGCCGCGGGGAACATCGGCGCGATCTCGGCGGGCTACTACCCCCAGGTGGGCCCCGGAAATGAGCAGGGCTGCCAGCCGTGGCTGCCGATGAGCGGTGCCGGCGGCTGCGACATCACCGGCGTGATCCCGTACCCGGCCGAGCCGCAGGCCTACGACCCGCCGTCGCACGTGCTGGCCACCGCCAACCAGCGCCCCGTCACCGCCGCCTACCCGTATTACATCGGCACCACGGCCGACTTCTTCGACCCCGGCTACCGCGCGGCCACCATCTACGGTGCCCTGCACAGCCGGCCGGCGCCGCTCACGGCGGCCCGCTTCGCCGCCGTCCAGGCCAGCCTGACGGACCAGCTCGCCGTGCGCGTGGTCCCGGAACTGCTGACCGCCCTGCGGGGTACCGCTCTTTCTTCCACCGAACGAGCTGCGGTCTCGCTCCTGTCCACCTGGCCCGCCACGATGGGGGCCGCTCGCCGGCCGCATCGATCTGGTGGACCTTCTGGGGCGACTACCTGTCGGCAGTCTTCCAGCCGTGGTGGAACCAGGCCAAGGTGCCCACCGGCAAGGACCACGCGGGCCTGGCGGTCTCGGTCGATCAGGTCAGCCTGGACGAGGACCTCGAGGCGTGGACGCTCGGCGACCCGGCCAACCCGGCGTTCGCCCTCCCGTCGGGGCAGCGGCGGACCGCGCCGCAGGTCATGCGCCGGGCCTTCGCCACCGCCGTGGCGCACCTGTCGTCCGTGCTCGGCGGCGCGCCCTCGCAGTGGTCCTGGGGGCGGCTGCACGCGCGCGCGTTCCCCGCCCTGAGCGGGACGAACGGCCTGGGGTACGGGCCACGGGCGGCGGGCGGCGACCCGTTCACGCCGGACGCGGCCGACGGCGGCCTGACCGCGACCAGCGGGCCGAGCTGGCGGATGATCGTCACGCTGTCACCGGCCGGGGTGAGCGCGGAGGGCGTATACCCGGGCGGCCAGAGCGAGGACCCCGCCTCGCCCTGGTACCAGGACCAGGTCCCGTTGTGGTGGGACGGCCGGTACCTGGCCGTCCCCGCCGCCGGGCAGGCGGCCGGCTCGCTGACCTGGACGCTGACCGCGGCGGCCGGCCATGGCTGACCCGCGGCGGCTGGGCAAGCGCGGCGCCTACCGGCTCGGCGAGCTGCGCACCTCCGGGCCGTGGCCCGGGCGTGGACCCAAAATCCCGGCACCACGCGAGCCGTCGTTCCGGCCGCGGCGATCGCGCGGCCCGCTGCTGGCCGCTCTGCTGGCGTGGGCCGTGACCGCGGCGCTGCTCGGCCTGGGCGCCGGGCTCGGCTGGTGGTTCCTGCCGTTCGCCGCCGGGATCGTGGCCGGGGCCGGGCACTGGCGGACGCTTCCGGCCGTGGGCCTGATCGTGCTGGCGGTCGTCGCGGGCTGGGGCGCGGCGCTGTGGTGGCCCGCCCTGTCCGGCGCCCCGGCCGGGGCGACCGCGCGGGTCATCGCGGCCCTGGCCGGCCTGCCCCCGCACGCCGCCGTCGGCGTGGCCGCCACCCTGCTCATCGGCGTCCTGCAGGCCGTCGTCGCCGTCTGGCTGGCCCGCGCCGTCACCTACTCGCTGCGCTGACGCCTCCCGTCCCCGCCGCCGGTGGCCCCTGGCTACCTTCTTAGGTAGCCAGGGGCCACCGAGCCCATCCGGGCGCTACATCCGGACCGGGCCGGACAGGCGGAGCAGTTCCTGCTGGGCCAGCGGCGGCTTAGCCGAGGAGCAAACGCCATGGGCGCGGGCGGCGACGATCTCCAGGCTCAGCTGGTATGTGCCGTGACCGCTGATCCCGGCGTACCGGCCCGTGCCGCGCACGATCTGATAGGTGCCCGCCTGGCCGATGACGGATAGGCAGCCCTTCGGGTCGAAGTGCGCGCTACCGTGCCCGGCGTGGTGGCTCAGCACGATCGTGCCGCCTCCGAACTTGATCGTGCCGATCCTGGCGTCGCCCACGTAGGCCTGACCAGCTGCGGTGAATACGCCGCGGGCGATGGCGCTAGCTGCCCCCGATCCCGATGCCGTCGACATGATCTGGACATACTCGGTGCCGGAGGCGGCCCGCGGGGTGGCCGGGGACGCGCTGGCGGCGGTGACGCCGGTGGCGGCGATGGCGGCTGCGGCCGTGGCGGCGAGCAGCAACTTGTGGTGCTTACGCATGGTGGACTTCTTTCTCCCGTAGTGATGCGGACATCGCGGTCGACGCTAGGCGCGGGCAGGCCTCGAGGTCATCGACGAAGCGGGCGATCTTCTGATCGGGCAGTCGGCCGATCCTCCGCCGCCGCCTCATCCGGTTGGCCGATGACAAGCAGGTCAGCCGGGATTACCGTGACGGCATGCGGCTGCGACTGAGCGACAAACGGCAACGCGACTGGATCGTCGCCGCCGTTCTCGCCGCCGCCTCGCTGCTCGAGCTCTCCCTCGGATCCGAGTCGGTCCGTCAGCAGGTGCTCGGCTCGCTGTTCGCCACCGCCATCTGCGCCACCGTCGCGTTCCGGCAGCGCTATCCGGCTACGGCGGGAGTCGCCGCGCAAGGCATCAGCGCGCTAGACCTCTACACCTGGCACAACCTGCAGGCCGGCGGCTGGACGATCGCCTGGTTCTGTTCGCTTTACGGCCTGGCGGTCTGGGCATCGCGCTGGCGGTTCGTGGCCGGCACAGCCTTCGTCGGGCTGACCGACCTGCTGCCGCTCGGCCGGGACGCCAACCCGGTTAACTGGGACAACACGGCGGTCGGGTTCGCCCTCGGCACCGTCGTCGTGATGCTGCTCCTCCGCCGCATCGTCGGCGACCGCGACACCCGCGCCCGGCTGGCCGAACGTGAGCGGGACGTCGCCGCCCGCGAGGCGGTCGTGGAGGAGCGCGCCAGGATCGCTCGGGAACTGCACGACGCGGTGGCGCACAGCGTCTCGATGATCGTCATCCAGGCCGGCGCCGAACGGCGCGTGCTCGGCGGCAGCGCCAGCGACAGCTCGACCCGCGAGGTGCTGCAGACCATCGAGCAGATCGGCCGCGGCGCGCTGACCGAGATGCGGCGGCTGGTGGGCATGCTGCGGACCGATGCCGCGGACCGGCTCGCGCCGCAGCCGACGCTGGCCGATCTGCCGACGCTTATCACACAGGTCTGCGAGGCGGGCTTGCCGGTGGAGTTCGAAATCGACGGCGAGCGCCGCGAGCTGCCCGTCGGCATCGAGCTCTCCGCGTACCGGATCGTGCAGGAAGCCCTGACCAACGCGCTCAAGCACGCGGGCCGGGCGCACGCCACGGTCAGCGTGCGTTATGCGCCCGACTCGCTCGAGCTCGAGATCGCCGACGACGGCGCCGGGACCGCGGCCGACGTCCCCAGCGGCGGGCACGGCCTGGCCGGCATCCGCGAGCGGGTCACCCTGTACGGCGGCAAGTTCGACGCCTCCGCCCGCCGGGACGGCGGCTTCGCGGTCCGCGTCCTGCTGCCCCTATGACTACCGTGCTGATCGCCGACGACCAGGCGCTGGTCCGGGTCGGCCTGCGTAAGATCCTGGAGAGCGAGCCGCAGACCACCGTGGCGGGGGAGGCCGGCAACGGGCAGGACGCCGTGGCCGCCGCCCGGCGGCTGCGGCCGGACGTCGTGCTGATGGACATCCGGATGCCGGTGCTTGACGGCATCGAGGCCACCAGGCGGATCGTGCGGGCTCAGCCCGCCACGCGGGTGCTGATCCTGACCACGTTCGGCCTCGACGACTACGTCTATGACGCGCTGCGGGCCGGCGCGAGCGGGTTCATGCTCAAGGACGCGCCGCCGGAGGAGATCGCCGCGGCGGTCCGGATCGTGGCCAACGGGGACGCGCTGCTGGCCCCGGCTATCACCCGCGCGGTCATCGAGGAGTTCACCCGTGTCCCGGCCAGGCCTCAGCCCGCCGTCCCCCGCGCGGTCGGCGAGCTGACGCCGCGCGAGCGTGAGGTGCTCGACCTGCTCATCCGGGGCCTGTCCAACCCGGAGATCTGCCGCGAGCTGGTGATCAGCGAGGCGACCGCCAAGACCCACGTGGCCAAGATCCTGCAGAAGCTCGGCCTGCGCGACCGCGTCCAGGCCGTCATCTACGCCTACGAAAACGGCCTCGTCTCGCCCGGCTCGGCCCCTTAGCGCGGCCTTTCGTGCGGCACCGGCGGTCACGCGACCGAAGATCCGGACTGCTTCGGCATCGAAGCGTAAAGTGCAGGAATGCCTTCAGGGGTTAGTGTCACCCTGCGATGACAGCCGACTCCGGGGATCTGGACGGCCTGCTCGCGCGGGCGGCGGAGCTGGTGGACGGCCACGCCCTCGCCGCTGCCGAGCGTCTCCTGGCCGGCCTGCTCGCCGGCGGCGCGCTGGCCGCGGCCACGCCCGAGCAGAAGTGCCGCATCTACCTCGAGTGGGGATGGATACACGGCGCCACCCAGCGATACCCGACGGCCCGGGAGGCGTTCGGCATCGCGCTGGCGGCCGCTGAGCCGCTGCGGCCACGGAACCTGCTGTGCGAGGTCCTGCGCGAGTCCGCCCTGGTCGAACGCTACGAAGGCGACTTCGGGACGGCTGACGGGCTGCTCGGGCGCTCGGAGCTGATCGCCCGGCAGGAACCCGCTCTGAGGCGCTCGCGGCCTTCGTGCGGGCCGGCGCGCGCCTGGACCCGCCTATCACGCCGCGCGGGAAGGGGCCGCGTGGCGACCGCAGCAGCCAGAACTCGCCGAACTCGGCGCCGCCGTCCTGCCGCCGGGCCTGATAGCGGCTCTGCAGGCCGGCGGGAACCCGCCGCTGATCGTCTCGACCGGCAGCCTGCTGGGCCCGGTGCCGGTGGCCGCCCTCCGGATCGGCGACCGTTCTGGGGCAGAGCCTGGCTCTTGGCGGTGATGACCGCCTTACCGCGGCCGAGTTGCTCACCTGCCGCCTGCCAGAAGCGCTTATCACTCCGTCATGCTGGTCCGGGCGCCTCATGGTCCGCACCGCGATCGAGCCGCTCGGCCTGCCGACCGCCGCCCTCGTGGCCGGCGCGCGCTGGGTGCTGGCCGGCACGGTTGACATCGGCGACTCGCCGACCGCCACGCTGATGGGCGCGTTCTACCAGGGGCTGAGCGGGGGACTCACTCCGGCCGCGGCGCTGCAGCGCGCTCAGGTCGGCCTTCTCCGGTCGCGGACCATACCGGGTAGCTGGGCGGGCCTCACGATCGTGGGAGACGGCTTCACCCCGCTCTACGGACCTGTGACGACAAAGCCGGCCCAGGTGTAAGGGTGCCGGTAGACGTTCGGATGGCTGGTGCGCACATCCCGCTTGGCTTGTGACAGGGCCCGGCATTCACCAGGCCGCCCGGCGTCGCAGGCGGCATATAGTGCGGATGTGGCTTCACTAGGCAGCGCTCATCCTGTCCGCGACGCCGTCCTAGCGCCGCAGGTCAGCGCCATCTTGTTCGATGCCGGCGGGGTACTGGTCTTTCCAGAACCCGATCGCCTGCTGCCGCAGCTGCGCGTCGCCGGGGTGGACCCCGACCTGGGCGCGCTGGAGCGGGCGCACTACCACGCGATGGCGCTCCAGGACGCTGAGGCCTCGCCGCCGGTTTCGGCCTCGTGGTGGCGCAACTACCTGCTCGGCTACGTCGCGGCCTGCGGTGTAGAACCGGACCGGGCCGAACTGGTCGCCGCCGAACTGGCCCAGGGGACCAGGGGACACGGCTGGGCGCACGTCGGCCTCGGGGCCCTGGACGGCCTACGGGCGGTGGCCGCGCTCGGCCTGCCGATGGGCGTGGTCTCCAACTCCGACGGCAGCGTGGAGGGCGACCTGCGCCGCCTCGGCGTCTGCTACGTCCCGGCCGCCACCGACGAGCCGAGACCGCCGGCCGGGGTGGAAATGGGCGTCATCCTCGACTCCGCCGTGGTCGGCGTGGCCAAACCCGACCCGGCCATCTTCCGCCTCGCGCTCGATGCGCTTGGCGTGCCCGCGGACCGTTCGGTCCTGCACGTCGGAGACAGCCTGCGCTACGACGTGGCCGGCGCCCTCGCGGCTGGCCTGCAGCCGGTGCACATGGACCCGTACGGGTTCTGCCCGGCGCCCGATGGCCACCCGCACGTCAGCAGTCTGGCCGAGCTGGCCGAACTGGTCGGCTGAACCGTATTCACCCATCGCATCGGTAAGCACGGCGTCTTTACCCGGCACTCCCCGACCACCCGGCACTCCCCGACCACCCGGCACTCCCCGACCACCCGGCACTCCCCGACCACCCGGCACTCCCCGACCACCCGGATTTCTCCGTGCGGTCACACCTATGCGCGCTGTGATGTAGGAGCGCGCCGTGGTGCGCCCCGTCCCGAAAGATCGGGGAGGATAGGGGCTTCGGGGAGCCCGGGTGCACTATAGTGCACAAAAGTCTCCCATAAGCCCGAATCTTCCCAGAAAGAGCCGAGTTTCTGGTACAAGTGAGCGAATATAGTACGGGTGGCGCTGACGGGATGAGCGCGGTTCTTAAAGGGCTGAACATCTGCTCGGGCCTGGCTGAGCTAGCCGGGTCCGGCGATATCGAATCAGCGCTAACCTTCCGCCGACGCTAGACTACGGGCTCATGCGCTGGTCCAAGATGCACATCCCCACGCTGCGCGACGATCCGGCCGATGCCGGCGCGCCCAGCCACCGCCTGCTGCTGCGCGCGGGCTACATTCGCCAGCTGATGGCCGGCCACTACTCGCTGCTGCCGCTCGGCCAGCGGGTCCGGCTGAAGGTCATCGGGATCATCCGCGAGGAGATGAACGCGATCGGCGCGCAGGAGATCCTGATGCCGGTCATGCACCCGGCCGAGGTGTGGATCAAGAGCGGCCGCTGGGAGCTGATGGGCGAGGAGATGTTCCGGCTCAAGGACCGCAGGGGCGCCGAGCTGGCCCTCGGCATGACCCACGAGGAGATCGTCGCCACCCTCGCCACCGAGCTTGAGTCCTACCGCCAGCTGCCGCAGCTGTGGTACCAGTTCCAGACCAAGCTGCGCGACGAGCCGCGGCCCAAGGCGGGCCTGATGCGCACCCGCGAGTTCACCATGAAGGACTCCTACAGCTTCGACCTCGGTGAGGCCGGGCTCGACGTGTCCTTCACCGCCCACCGCGACGCCTACGCCCGCGCGTTCGAGCGGCTCGGCATCCCGGCCATCCAGGCCGAGGCGTCCAACGGCACCATGGGCGGCTCGGACTCCATCGAGTTCGTCTGCCCCTCGCCGACCGGCGAGGACCTCATCATCTACTGCCCGAACTGCCACTACGCGGCCAACATAGAAAAGGCCACGTCCCGGCTGGCGGAGATAGACGATTCGGCCGAACGGACCGTACTGCGTGCCGCGCCTGAGCGCTTCGCCACCCCGGGGGTGCGCACTATCACCGATCTCGCCGAGCAGTACCAGGCTCCGGCCGACCGGCAGATCAAGACCCTGGTGTACTTCCTGGACGGCACGCTCACCCTGGTCCTGATGCGCGGCGACCAGGCGCTGAACGAACAGAAGCTCGTCGACGCCACCGGCGCGGTGGCGATCCGCCCGGCCCAGCCGGAGGAGATCCGCGAGGCGCTCGGCGCGCTGCCCGGCAGCCTCGGCGCGGTCGGCGTCACGAATCACCCGATCATCGCCGACGAGGCGCTGCGCGGGCGGCGCGGCATGTACACCGGTGCCAACATCGACGACACACACCTGCGCGGCGTTGACGTCGAGCGGGACATCGCCGTCGGCCGGTGGGCCGACCTGCGCGAGGTCGCCGCGGACGAGGCCTGCGTAAACTGCGGCCACGGGCTCGAGGTGGAGCGCGGCATCGAGGTCGGCCACATCTTCAAGCTCGGCTACAAGTTCACCGACACCATCGGGATCAGCGTATCCGGCCCGGACGGCAAGCCGGTCCGGCCGATCATGGGTTCCTACGGCATCGGCGTGGAGCGGGCGATGGCCGCGGTCATCGAGGTCCATCACGACGCCAAGGGCATCGTGTGGCCGGTCGCGATCGCGCCGTTCGAGGTCGTCGTGGTGGTCGCCCAGCAGGACGACGAGACCGTGGCCGCCGCGGGGGAGCGGGTCTACCAGGGCCTGCTCGCGGCCGGCGTCGACGTCATCGTGGACGACCGCCCGGTCCGGGCCGGCGTCAAGTTCAGCGACGCCGAACTGGTCGGCATCCCGTTCCGGGTCACCGTGGGCAAGCGCGGCCTGGTCACCGGGACCGCGGAGCTGACTGACCGCGCCTCCGGCTCGACCGTGCAGATCCCGCTGGACGAACTGGCCGAGCACGTCCGGGAGGCCATTTCCAAGGCCAAGTGAGCCAAAGCCAGCTGAGGAGGGGACCACATGCCGCAGACAGTGAAATGGCTGCCCAAGCCGGAAAAACACGACTTCCAGGCGGCGGAGGACTACCTATCGCTGATCATGCCGGTCAGGCGGGCCGCCGAGTACCGGCGGAAGCTGGCCGCGGCGCGGAACGACATCAACCACCGCAAGGCCAAGGACATCCTGCGGGCCGCCCAGCTCGCCCTGCTCGGCGAGGACAACAAGCATGTCGCGTCCGACCTGCGCAAGGCCGCGTCCGGCACGGCCCTGTCACCGATCCTGCTGCTGCGCGGCGACGACACTCACCCGCTCATCGTCGCCGACGGCTACCACCGGGTCTGCGCCAGCTACTGGGTCGACGAGAACACCGACATCCCCTGCGTTCTGGTGTAGGGCATCCTGGTCTGAACACCATCCCCGCTCGCCCCGCGGCGCCTGAATCATCCCCACTCTCCCCTGGGACCTCGTCAGGCGTCGGCGAGCGCGACCGCCTTGTGATGATGGGCTTCGAGGTACCGGCGCGTCATCAGGAGGGCAGCTATCCCGTCACCTACCGCGGAGCCGAGCTGCTTAGTCGATCCCGAGCGCACGTCGCCGGCGGCGAACACGCCCGCCACGGACGTCTCCATCGTCGGCCCGGTGCTAAGGAACCCGCCTGGGTCGCGTTCCACGGCGCTCCCCAGGAAGCCGTTGTTCGGTTTGAGGCCAATGAACACGAAGGCCGCGGCGGCCGGGAACCGAAGGGTCTCGCCGCTTTCGCGGTCGCGGGCCACGACGGCACTGAACCGGCCCTTCTCGCCCTCGAGCTCGACGAGATCCACGCCGGTGTGGATCACGAACTGCGAATCGGACCGCACCCGCTCCTGCAGGACGGGCGAGGCTGACAGGCCAGAGCGGGCGAGAATCCGGACCCGCTGGGCGAATTCCGACAGGTGCAGTCCCTCCTCAAGCGCCGAGTTGCCGCCCCCGATCACCACAACCTCCTCGGCCCCGCGGTAGAAGGGCCCGTCGCAGGTAGCGCAGAAATGGACGCCGGCGCCGATGAGATCGTCCTCGCCGGGCACGTCCAGGCGGCGGTAGGTCGTCCCGGTGGCCACGATCACCGCGTGCGAGATGAGCTGCTGCCCGGAGGCAAGGGAGCTCTGCAGGTCATCGCCGTCGTGCTCCACGGCGGTGACTGACATGGCCGGGAGGAGTTCCACCCCGTAGCGGCGGGCCTGGGTGACGAACCGGTCGGCCAGTTCCGCCCCCGAGATCCCGTCGGGGAAGCCTGGGTAGTTCTCGATCCGGTCGCTGACGCCAGCCTGGCCGCCGAGCGCACTGCCGTCCACGACGATGGCGTCGATGCCTTCCCGGGCAGCGTAGATGGCCGCCGCCAGCCCGGCCGGGCCGCCGCCGATGATGACCAGGTCGTACGCGGTCCGATCAGCCACCAGGGAAAGGCCGATGCGGCGGGCCAGGGTTTCGTCGCTCGGGTTCACCTCATGGGTCCCGTCGGCGTAGATCACCGTGGGGATGATCTGCCCGCCGTCCTGCAGTTCCTTCAGCCGCGCGACGGCACCCGGGTCAGTGTCGATGTCGACAAACTTGTAGCGGACCCGGTGCGCGGCGAGAAACCGCTTGACTCGCTTGCAATGCGGGCACCACGGGGCCCCGTACACCGTCAGGACCGGCTCCATTGATCCCTGCCTTACTAGGAGGCCTGGCGGTCGCGGTCCTGGCAGCGCAACGCCCGGAGCACGTCGTCGCGGCCCTCGATGAGCAAGCGGCGCAAAGGGGCGGGCGGATCCGCCGCCCGGATGTAGGCGTCGGTCATCTCCACCGTCTCCGGCGAGATCGGGCATACGGCGTAGACGCCGGTAACGAAGTCCTGGGCCATCGCCGAGGACCAGTTCTGCCACACGTCCCCGACCACCTCGGAATACTTCTCCCGGTAGGGTGCCAGCAGCTCGGGCTGGTCCGGGTCGGCGAACCCAGTCAGCACGGCGCGGAACATCGCGATCGTCAGATCGCCTGCGATCATTGTCTCCCAGGCCTCCTGCTTGGCCCCGGCGGTCGGGATCGCGGCGTGGCACGCCGCGGCGTGCCGCTCGCCCGCGTCGGTTGCGTCCCGCGCCAGTTCGGCGTCGATCGCCTCCTGGCCGCGGACGCCGCGGCTCACCAGCCGCCATAGCAGCGACCAGCGCAGGTCGGTGTCGACGGTGAGGCCGTCGAGAATCACCGAACCGTCCAGCAGCCCGGCCAGCATGGCCAGGTCGTCTGCGGCGACGGCCGCCCCGGTGAAGGCCCGGACGTAGGCGAGTTGGGTGTCCGAGCCGGCCGGCGCGTCGAGCAGCAGGTCGCGCAGGGCCCTGGCCATCAGCGTCAGCCCGGCCGGGCGCCAGGCCGGGTCGGCGAACCGGCGCACCGCCTGACCGGCCTGCCGTAGCAGGGTCTGCACCACGCTGATGTCGGCCACCGAGGAGACGCCCGCCAGGACCAGCCGGACGTAGTCGCGCGCCGCCATCTCGCCGTCGCGGACCATGTCCCAGGCAGCCGACCAGCACAGCGCCGCGGGCAGCGAATCGGTGAACTCCCCGATGCTGCTGCTGACCCGGGGGGACTGTGCCGTCCCGGGGGGCGACCCCCCGGGATCCCCCCGATCCTGGGAGGAAACGTTTCCCGCCAGACCCCCTCGGCCCTTGCCCGGGCCGACCAGCGTGCGCAGCGAGTGATCATCGAGGCGGATCTTGGCGTAGGTAAGGTCCTCGTCGTTGACCAGGACCAGGTCCGGTCGCGCCTGGCCGGCGAGCTCCGGTATCACCGTGCGCGGGCCCGCCACGTCGGTTTCGACCCGCTGCCGGCGGACGAGCCCCGCCTCGATTCGGTCGTACAGGCCGATGGCGATGCGGTGCGAACGCAGCACCGGATGGGTGGCGGGCGCCTCCTGCTCCACCGCGAACTCGGTGAACCGCCCGTCGGCGTCCACCGAGTAGGACGGCCGCAGCGTGTTCACCCCCGCCGTCTGCAGCCATTCGGCCGACCAGGCGGCCAGGTCGCGACCCGAGGTCTCTTCCAGCGCGGCCAGCAGGTCCGCCAGCGTCGCGTTGCCCCACGCGTGCGAAGCGAAATACTTACGCACGCCGTCCAGGAAATTCTCCCGCCCGACGTAGGCCACGAGTTGCTTGAGCACGGACGCGCCCTTGGCGTACGTGATCCCGTCGAAATTCACTTCCACCGCGGCAATATCGGGGATATCGGCGGCGATCGGATGGGTAGAAGGCAGCTGATCCTGCCGGTAAGCCCAGGCCTTGTACAGCTGCGCGAACGTGGTCCAGGCGGACGTCCACCTCGTCGCCTCGGCCTGCGCGAGCGTGCCGGCCCAGGTGGCAAAGGACTCGTTCAGCCACAGGTCATCCCACCAGCGCATCGTGACCAGGTCGCCGAACCACATGTGCGCCATCTCGTGCAGGATCGTCTCCCCGCGTGCCTCGCGGGCGAAATCAGTGACCCGTGACCGGAAAATGTAGGCTTCCACGAACGTGACACAGCCCGCGTTCTCCATCGCGCCCTCTTTGAACTCCGGCACGAAAAGCTGGTCGTACTTTCCGAACGGATACTTTATACCGAACGAATTGTGGTAAAAATCAAAGCCCTGCCGCGTCACCTCGAAGATCTCGTCGGCGTCGAGGTAGGAGGCCAGCGACTGCCGGCAGTACACGCCGAGCGGGATGCCGTCGTGCTCATCGCGGACCACGTGGTAGGGGCCGGCCGCGACCGCCGTGATGTAGGTGGACATGACCGGCGTCGGCGGGAAGTGCCAGCGGAGCGCCCCGCCGCCGGGGACAGCATGGTCCGGGATGGTCGATTCCGGCGCCATGTTCGACACCACCTGCCAATCGGCGGGTGCGGTGACGGCGAGTTCGTAGCTGGCCTTCATGTCCGGCTGGTCGAAGCAGGCGTAGATCCGGTGCGCGTCGAACGTCTCCAGGTCCGAATACAGGTAGACGTGGCCGTCGGCCGGGTCGGTGAACCGGTGCAGTCCTTCGCCGCTGCGCGAGTAGGCGCAGTCGGCCGCCACCCGGAGCACGTTATCGGCGGCTAGCCCGGTCAGCGTTATCCGGTTGCCGTCGAACGCGTCCAGGCTGACCGGCGTGTCGTTCAGCGTGATCTCGCGCACGGCGGGGGCGGTCAGGTTGACGAAGGTGGACGAGCCCGGTGCGGCGCAGCCGAACCGGACCACGCTGACCGAGCTGAACGTGGTGTCGCCGCCGGTAAGGTCCAGGTCAACCTGGTAGGAGGCGACCGTGATGAGCGCCGAGCGTGTCGCCGCCTCGTCGCGGGTCAGGTTGTCGGATGTCACCGGTGATCGTCCCTTCTGCGGAATGGGCGCGGGCTGCCGGTCGCTGCAAGAGTGCATGACCTCTCATGAACTAACTGAGCAGGAACCGACGCGCGTCGACTTCTGGTTCGACCCTATCTGCCCGTGGGCCTGGATCACTTCTCGCTGGATGCTTGAGGTGCAGAAAGTCCGCCCGGTGGCTACGACGTCGGCACCCCGGTCATCTCGGTGAACGGGATGTCGGTGTTCGGGCCGGTGATGTCGCCGATCCCGCGCGGCGAGGCGGCGGCCAGGCTCTGGGACGGCGTCCTGCTGATCGCCGGAACCGACGGCTTCTTCGAGCTGAAGCGGTCTCGCACCCGCGACCCCATCTTCGATTGATGCCGCATCTGGCAGACTTGCCTCGTGCGCGTATACCTGGGATCTGATCACGCGGGTTTCGAGCTGAAGACCCGCCTCATCCAGTGGCTGACCGAAGCCGGTCATGAGCCGGTCGACTGTGGTCCCGAGGCGTATGTCCCGGACGACGACTACCCGCCGTACGTCATGCGCGCGGCGCACGGGGTGGCCGGTGATCCGGGCAGCCTCGGCATCGTGGTCGGCGGCTCAGGCAACGGCGAGCAGATCGCGGCGAACAAGATCCCCGGCATCCGCGCCGCGCTGGCCTGGACGGATGAGACCGCCCAGCTGGCCAGGCAGCATAACGACGCCAACGTGCTCAGCCTCGGCGCGCGGATGTACGCCATCGAGGAAGCGGTCGGCTTCGCCCGGGTCTTCGTCTCCGCCCCGTTCTCGGGCGAGCCGCGTCACGCCAGGCGCCTGGCCATGATCACCGACTACGAGAAGACCGGGGAACTGCCGGCCCTGCCCGCTTCCTGAGCCCGGCACCCATGCTCCTAGCGGGAAGAGTGGCCTCGCCGCCCGCCGTCCCGCAGTCCCCGGCGCCGCCGCGGGTACCCGGGCCGTCCCGCCCGGCCCGTGTCCGTGGCCGCGCCGTCCAGAGTCGTGTCTCCCCGTTCCGTGTCTCCCCGTTCCGTGTCTCCCCGTTCCGTGTCTCCCCGTTCGGTGCGTCCCAGTTCCGGGCCTCCCCGTTCCGTGACTCTCCGCTCCGCCGGCCCCGTGCCTTCCCGTCCGTTACTGCCTCTTGCCTCGGCCGCCTCGGCTTCGGCGAGATGCACAGCGCTCGGCCGGGACACATCCCTGGCGCGCATCGCGGCGTTGGGCGTCAGCTTCATGGCCGGCACGGCGTCATCCTCCTCAGACCCCCAGTGTCATGCAAAAGGCGGATAACGCAACACCCCAGCCTGGACCCTTCCAGCCTGGACCCCTCCAGCCGGGACCTCGGACACTACCCGCCCTTCCCGTCGGCAACGCCGCAAAGAAACCAAGGCTACCCACCAGGCACCCGGGAGAGCGGCCCCGCCGGGGTTGGACAACCCCGGCGGGGCCGGGGCACAGTGGGGCGGTGCGGAGTCGCCAAGAGCGGAGCCGGCCAGAGCTGCAGGGGGAGCCGGGCTCGGCCGTTACCCTGTGGCGGCAGCGGAACTTCCTGCTGCTGTGGAGCGGGCAGACGGTCAGCGAGATGGGCTCCGCGGTCACCCAGCTCGCCTTGCCACTGACCGCCGTCGTGGTGCTCCGGGCGTCCACGTTCCAGGTCGGCTTGCTGACCTCGGCGGCTACCGCCGCGTTCGCGCTCATCGCGCTGCCGGCCGGAGCCTTGGTGGACCGCAGGCCCAAGCGGCGGCTCATGATCTGGTGCGACGCGGCGCGGATGCTGATCATCGGCTCGGTGCCGCTGGCGGCCGCCTTCGGGGTGCTCACATTGGGGCAGCTGTACGCGGTCGCGGTCACCGCCGGCGTGTGCACGGTGTTCTTCGACGTGGCCTATCAGAGTTACCTGCCCGTGGTGGTGGCCAAAGAACACCTGGTGGACGGGAACGGCAAGCTGGGCGCGACACAGTCCTTCGCCCAGGTGACGGGGCCGGGCCTCGGTGGCGGGCTGGTCGGCCTGGTCGGCGCGGCCGGCGCCATGGCAGTGGACGCGATCTCCTACGCCGTCTCGGTAGCCGCCCTGCTCGGCGGCGTGTTCGGCACCCTCATCGGCGTCCGCGCCACGCTGTGGATCGCCTTCGTGGGCAGCTGGGCAGCCGGCTGGTGGGTGTTCTTCTCCCCGCTCCGCGGGATGCGCGCCCTAGAAGATGAGCGGGCACCAGGGAGCGGGGTCCCAGGACATGGCGGCCGAGAGCTGGCGGACGGCGCCGGGCCGCAGCTCGGCGACTAGGCCTGCTCCGGCGAGCGCGCCCAGCCGGGTCCCGCCCAGGTAGGCCGCGCCGAGCTCGGTCACGTCCAGTGCCAGGTCGGCCGCCGAGGTGGCGGGAACGCACGACGCCGCCAGGCCGGAGCCGCCCCCGCCGCCGGGACCGTCACCGGTGGTGGCCAGCCGCCACCGGCCGGCGTTGGACGGCAGGATCTCGTCGCGCACCTCGATGACCAGGTCGAAGGGAGAGGAATACCTGCGCCCGGCCAGCGCGGCCGGCACGTCGATGATCCGGACCCACAGGCCGTCGTTAAGCTGCGGCCGGGCTCGCCTCGGGTCGGCCAGCTGGTAGAGCAGCGGATCGTCGACCGGGCGCCGCTCCACATGGAACTCACTGGTCAGGTCGCGGCCGAGCAGGTCGGCCCAGAGCGCCGCGCTGGCGGCGGGATCGACCGCCATAAGCTCGCGCACGGTCAGCACGTTCTCCGGCAGGAAATCCGCCCAGTGGTCGACGCCGGAGTACAGTGCATAGCCGCGCGGCCCGCTGCCGTCCTCGGCCAGCAGGCAGCGCAGCGGGCTGGCGCCCTTCCGCTCCTCCGCCGGGTCGTGAGTCGCGCGCCGCCACCATGCGTCGTTGCGCCCGAAGAGCCCGGGCCGTGACGGCAGCACCGCGTCGTAGACCTTGGCCAGCTCGGGCAGGGCGGCCGACGGGTCGGCGATCCGCAGCCGCAGGCCGTCGGCCGGCACCGGCCTCGTCAGCGTGCCCTCGCCGCGGCCGAACCTGAAGGTGAGAATCGAGCTGGCGGTGCCGTATCCGTACCTGGAGTAGATCACCGACTCCGAGGCCCACAGTATGGCGAGCGGCTCGCCCCGGTCCCGGATGTCGGCCAGCTGGCGGCGCATCAGGCTGCTCAGCACGCCCCGCCGCCGGTGCGTGGGCAGCACCGCCACGAAGGTCACCCCGGCCGCGGGCAGTACCGCCTGCCCGGGCACGCTCAGCTGGAAGCTGTAGATCGAGGTGACGCCGACGGGCTCGGCGCCGTCCCAGGCCGCCAGGGTGCGGTCGAACTCGAACCGGTCCATGACCATGCGCCGGTCGCTCTCGGAAAGCGGCGAGCCGTGAAAGGCGTGCTGGGCGACCGTCTCGAAGCTGTCGAATTCGTCTTCCGTAATGGGCCGGATCGGGTACGGGCCGTCGGGGCGGCTAGGAGCAGACTCTGTCATGTAAGCCTTGTACCTCTGCCTGCCCGGCTGGCGCGACTGGTTTAGCCTGCCCGGCCCGTATCGAATACAGTGCCCGCATCATGGTTACCGCGTCGCAGCCCAAGGGACCCCGCCCGGGGCGGCGCCGCGCGCTGCGGTTCCTGCGGACCCTGCGCACCCAGCTGACCAGGCAATTCATCACCAGGAACCGTCGGCTGGCCTTCGCCCTTTCGGTGCTGACGATCGCCATCGGCGTGGCCTCTGTGCACCTGTCCGAGTGGTGGTTCTCGCCCGGCGTGATGATCTTGCCAATCCTGGCCGGCGGCTTGCTGCTGTGGCCGCGGGCGCTGCGCATCTTCTTCGCTTTCGCCGCGGCGGCCCTCACCTACGACGTGATCGAGGACAAGGCCGGGGCTGGCATCGTCGCCACCATCGTGCTGACCGCCGCCTTCGCCGACGTCCTGGCCCGGACCAGGGAGAAGCTCGGCGTCCAGGGCCTGCGCGGCGACCGGATGCTGCTCGAGCTGCGCGACCGCATCCGGGCCCAGGGCAAGCTGCCCGAGCTGGGCGAGGGGTGGGGGTCGTCGCTGGTGCTCAAGCCGGCCGGCGGCTCGTCGTTCGGCGGCGACTTCGTGGTGTCGTTCTGCGAAGGCAAGATGCTCGAGGTGGCGCTCGTCGACGTCTCCGGCAAGGGCATCGACGCGGGAACTAGGGCACTGCTGCTCTCCGGCGCCTTCGGCGGCCTGCTCGGTTCGGTGCCCAGGGAGGAGTTCCTCCCCGCCTGCAACGCGTACATGCGCCGCGGTGGGGCCAACGAGGGCTTCGTCACCGCCGTGCACCTGTCGCTCGACCTGGCCACGGGCGAGTACGTGATCTCCTCGGCCGGGCATCCGCCGGCCGTCCACTACGACGGGGCCGCGGGCCGCTGGCGGGTCACCCGTGCCCACGGGATCGTCCTCGGCGTGGTGGCGGACCTGCACGGAGCCGCCACCGAATCCGAGCGCGGCGTGCTGCAGCGCGGCGACGCGCTCATGCTCTACACCGACGGGCTGGTCGAAGCGCCCGGGCGGGACATCGACGTGGGCACCGACCGGCTGCTCGGCGAGGCCGAGCGCATGCTGGCCAGCGGGTTCAAAACCGGCGCCCCCGCGCTGGTCGCGGCCATGCAGCGGGAGATCGGCGGCTCAGACGACTGCGCCCTGGTCTTGCTCTGGCGGTACTAGCGGCGCTTGCCCGAGGAGACGACCTCCGGAATCCCAGGTGCGCCGCGGCGATGAGCTTGCGGCCCGTCCATTACCGGTCACTCTGGCCGAACTAGGCCTATACCCGGCCTATGCCGGCACCGAAACTGACATCTCCGTCAGAAATTTTCGATATCATAACGTTGTTCGCTGACGCAAACTATTTTCTTCCCTGTAACCTGCGTCAACACTGGAGTAACCTGTGCGAACGGTAGTGAGCGGGTCGCGCAACGGCTAGCGATCCCTAGTTAGCCGACGCCTCCGTCATGTGACGCACGCGTCATTGTTTGCAATTATTTGTGCATTCCCTCGAAAATGACTGCGTGGCTCGGGGAAGTCGAAGTACGGCAAGCGCCGAACAGGCGGGCGTGCGGGAGCATGTCCGCCCGTCGGTGACGCGTGCCGAGGAGGTGGTGGCCAACGCGTCGGGGGAGAACTTTCCCGTCGCGCTCCGCATGCTGCCCGCCCGGCACCGGCGGCACCTGACGAACCTGTACTTCTTCGCCAGGCTGACCGACGACCTCGGCGACGAGGCCCGCGACCCGCAGGCCGACGTAAGCCAACTCCGGCTGGGCCTGCTCGACGAACTCGCGGCCGACGTCGACCGCATCTACCAAGGCCAGACGCCGGAATCGCCGGTCATGCGCGCGATGGCGGAGACCGTACGCGAGTGCGGTGTCCCGGCCAAGCCGCTGCTCGACCTGATCCAGGCCAACCGGCAGGACCAGCAGGTCGCCCGCTATCGCACGTTCACCGACCTGCAGCGGTACTGCGAGCTGTCCGCCAACCCCGTTGGCCAAATCGTGCTCTACATCTTCGGTGTCGCCACGCCGGAGCGCATCGCCGCCTCCGATAGCATCTGCACTGCCCTGCAGCTGGCCGAACATTGGCAGGATGTGGCCGAGGACCTAGGCAACGGGCGGATTTACCTGCCGGGCGAGGACATGGAGCGGTACGGCTGCACCGAAGCAGACCTGGCCGCGCCGACGGCGGGCGCCGCCGTACGGGAGCTGATGATCTTCGAGACGGACCGCGCCTCGCGCCTGCTTGACGAGGGCGCGCCGCTGGTCGGCACGCTACGGGGTGCGGCCAGGCTGGCGGTGGCGGGCTACCTGGCGGGCGGCCGGGCGGCCCTGGCGGCGATCCGGGCGCAGCATTATGACGTGCTCCTGGCGACCCCGCGGCCGCGCAAACGGCGGCTGGCGGGCGAGCTGGTCAAGGCTTACGTGAGAGGGAGGTGAGCAGGCGCTAGTGGAACTCACCGAGGCGTACCGCGAATGCGAGCGGATCACCTGGACGCAGGCGAGGAACTTCGCGTACGGCATCAGGCTGCTGCCGGCCGACAAGCGGCGCGGGCTCGCCGCCATCTACGCGTTCGCCCGGCGGATCGACGACATCGGCGACGGCACGATGCCGCCCCAGGAGAAGATCGCCGCGCTCGAACAGGCACGCCGTCAGGTCCTCGACCTCAGCCAGGCCAGCTCGGACGACCCGGTACTGCTCGCGCTGGCCGACGTCGAGCGCAACTTTCCTGTCCCCATCGCAGCGTTCGGCGAGCTCATCGACGGGTGCGTGGCCGACGTGCGCGGCACCAGCTACCAGACGTTCGATGACCTGCACTACTACTGCCGCTGCGTGGCCGGCTCGATCGGCCGGCTGTCCCTGGGCATCTTCGGCACCAGCGGCGACGCCGAGGAGGCCTCGCGGCTGGCCGACTCGCTCGGCGTGGCCCTGCAGCTGACCAACATCCTGCGTGACATCCGCGAGGACCATCAGAACGGGCGGGTTTACCTGCCGGCCGAAGACCTGGCCAAGTTCGACTGCAACCTGGACGACCCAGACACCGCCCAGTTCACACGTCTGGTCGAGTTCGAGGCCGAACGGGCCAGGGACTGGTACACCACCGGCCTGAGGCTGCTGCCGATGCTCGACCACCGCAGCGCGGCCTGCACCGGCGCCATGGCGGGCATCTACCGGCAGCTGCTCGAACGGATCGCGGCGCAGCCCGCCGCGGTACTGCACGGCCGGATGTCGCTGTCACCTGGGGAAAAGGCCGTGGTCGCGGTCAAGGCGCTGGCCCGGAGGATCCGATGAGTGCGGGCCCGCTTGCCTCGGGGGGACACTCTGCCCCCTGGGGCTCTGCTGTCCCGGGGGACACCCCCGGACCCCCGTGGCCCAGACCCCGATGGCCCCAGACCCCCCCGAGGGTCGTCGTGGTCGGCGGCGGGCTGGCCGGGATCACCGCCGCGATCGCGCTCGCGGAGTCGGGAGCGGACGTCACGCTGCTCGAGGCCAGGCCCAGGCTCGGCGGTGCGACCTGCTCCTTTCGCCGGGACGGCCTGATCGTCGACACAGGCCAGCACGTCTTCCTCGGCTGCTGCTCGGCCTACCGCGGGCTGCTGGCCAAGCTCGGCATGACCGAGCACGCCCCGCTGCAGGACCGGTTCGACGTGACCGTCCTGGCCCCGGGAGGCTCTGCTAGCCGACACGGGGCTGGCCCGCCCAGGCGGGCGAGGCTCCGCCGGACCGCCCTCCCCGGCCCCCTGCATATGCTGCCGGCCCTGGGCCGGTATCCGTTTCTTTCTTGGGCCGAACGAGCCAGGGTTTCCCGCCCCGCGCTGGCCATGCGCTTTGTTGACCCGGCCGACCCGGCGGCTGACACGCAGCGGTTCGGTGACTGGCTGGCGGCCCGGGGGCAAAGCGAGCGGGCCCGCCGCGCACTGTGGGACCTGTTCTCGGTCTCGGCCCTGAACATCGCGGGTGACGACGCCTCGCTGGCCCTGGCCGCCACCGTGGTCAAGACCGGCTTGCTCGGCAAGAACAACGCGGCGGACATCGGCGTCGCCGCCCTCCCGCTGGGCGAACTGCACGGCGACGCCGCCGCGACCTTGCTGGCCAAGCTGGGCGCGCAGGTCACGCTGGGCGCCAAGGTCACCGGTATCGAGATGACCGAGGACACCGATGCCAGGTTTCGCGTCCGCCTGGCCCGGGACGCCGACCTGGCCGCCGACGCGGTGGTCCTGGCCGTCCCGCACGAGAAGGCCGCGCCCCTGGTCCCGCGCGGTGCGCTGCCGGACGCGACGGTGCGGGCCTGGGCCGGGCTTGGCGCGTCGCCGATCGTCAACGTGCATGTCATCTACGACCGGCCGGTGACCGACCTTCCGTTCGCCGCCGCCATCGACTCCCCGGTGCAGTGGGTGTTCGACCGCACCCGCATCTCGGGCATGGACGGTGCTAACCACGGGAGGCCCGGGCAGTACCTGGCCATCTCGCTGTCGGCCGCCGACGAGTACGCGGACGTGCCGGCGGCCCGGCTGCGCGAGCAGTTCGTGCCCGCGCTGGCCGAACTGTTCCCGGCCGCCCGCGACGCCCAGGTCACCGAGTTCTTCGTCACCCGTGAGCGGCGGGCGACGTTCCGCCAGGCACCGGGCAGCGGCGCGCTGCGACCCCAGGCCGCGACCCGGCAGCCTGGCCTGGTGCTGGCCGGCGCGTGGACCGACACCGGCTGGCCCGACACCATGGAAGGCGCGGTGCGCAGCGGCCTGGCCGCGGCCGTCGAGCTACGTAAAACCGTCCTTACCTCAACGATGGGGGTACGTCAGTGACAGCTGTAATGCCTGAGGGAGTGGCCTTGGCCCGGGACCTAGTGGGCCCCGCGATGGAGTCCGCGATCGCCCGGCTGACCCCGGACGTGCGCGTCGTCGCGGCCTATCACCTCGGCTTCGCGGACGCTGCGGGCAACCCGATAAGAAGCGGCAGCGGCAAGGCGCTGCGGCCCGCGCTCGCCCTGCTGTCGGCGCGCGCCGCGGGCGCGCCGCCGGAGCGCGGCGTGACCGCCGCGGTGGCGGTCGAGCTGGTGCACAACTTCTCCCTGCTGCACGACGACATCATGGACAACGACACCGAACGCAGGCACCGGCCGACGGCCTGGACCGTGTTCGGCGTGGGCGCGGCCATCCTGGCCGGGGACGCGCTGCTCGCGCTGGCTCAGGACCTGCTGCTCGAGGACGGCAACCCGCGGGGCGCCTGGGCGGCCCGGTGCCTGTCCGCCGCGGTCCAGCGGCTGATCGGCGGGCAGGGCTCGGACCTGGCCTTCGAGAAGCGTGACGACGTGACGCTGGCCGAGTGCCTGGACATGGCGGGCGACAAGACCGCCGCGCTGATGGCCTGCGCCTGCAGCATCGGGGCGGTGCACCTGGGCGCGCCGCCGACGCTGGCGATGGCGCTGGCCGGGTTCGGCGCGCACGTCGGGCTGGCCTTCCAGCTCACCGACGACCTGCTCGGCATCTGGGGCGCGCCCGAGGTCACCGGCAAGCCGGTCCGCGCCGACCTGCGTGCCCGCAAGAAGTCGCTGCCGGTGGTGGCCGCGCTGAACAGCGGTACACAAGAGGCGGCCGAGCTGCGCGCCCTGCTCACCGCCCCGGAGCCGCTGAGCGAGGACGACCTGGTCCGCGCGGCCGGCCTGGTGGTCGCGGCGGGCGGCAAGGACTGGGCCGAGGCCGAGGCCGACGCGCAGCTCGCCGCGGCCAACGCGAGCCTGGCCGACATCGACCTGGCCGTCGACGTCCAGGCCGAGCTGACCGCGATCGCTGAGTTCATCACGGCGCGCCAGTGGTAGCTAGCACAGTGGTAACCGAGGACCTCGCACGGAACGCCCTCGAGCGAGCGCGCGATCACGCGCTCGGGCTGCAGCACGCCGACGGGTGGTGGCAGGGCGAGCTCGAGACCAACGTGACCATGGACGCCGAGGACCTGCTGCTGCGCGAGTTCCTCGGCCTCCACGACGACGCCGCGATCGCGGCCGCGGCGCGCTGGATCCGCTCCCAGCAGCGGGACGACGGCACCTGGGCCAACTTCTACGGCGGGCCGGGCGACCTGTCCACCACCGTGGAGGCCTACCTGGCGCTGCGGCTGGCCGGCGACGAGCCGGACACGCCGCACATGAAACAGGCCTGCGCCTGGATCCTGGATGAGGGCGGTGTCGAGGCGACCCGCGTGTTCACCCGGATCTGGCTGGCCCTGTCCGGCCTGTGGTCGTGGGACGACCTGCCGGTCATCCCGCCCGAACTGATCTACCTGCCAGCCTGGTTCCCGCTCAACATCTACGACTGGGGCTGCTGGGCGCGGCAGACGATGGTGGCGCTGGCCGTTGTCCAGTCGTTCCGCCCGTCCCGCCCCCTGTGGTTCACCATCGACGAGTTGAAGACCGGCGGCGCGCACGGCCGCGCCCCCGGCCCGCGCCGCTCCGCCGATGCGCGACCCGTCCCATCGGGGGGACGACCCCCCGGAACCCCCCGCTCTGGGGGGGATTCCATCCCCCCCAGGCCCCCCACCGGGGGGAACCCTTTCCCCCGGACCCCCCTTGGGGGGGACAGGTCCCCCCGGTCTGCCCCGGACCCCTGGGCGCGCGTCTTCACCGCCCTGGACAAGTCCCTACACCTTTACCGACCGGTAAAGTCGGTAAGGCGCGCGGCGCTGCGCCGCTGTGCGGAGTGGATCATCGCCCGGCAGGAGCGGGACGGCTGCTGGGGCGGTATCCAGCCGCCCTGGGTGTACTCGCTGATGGCGCTGAACCTGCTCGGCTACGACCTGGACCACCCGGTCCTGGCCCGCGGGCTGGCCGGCCTTGACCGGTTCACGATCACCGAAGATGGGGCCGACGGCCCGGTACGCCGCCTGGAGGCGTGCCAGTCGCCGGTGTGGGACACCGTGCTGACGATGATCGCGCTCGCCGACGCGGGCCTGCCCGCCGATCACCCCGCGCTGGCCGGCGCGGCGCGGTGGGTGCTGGATGAGGAGATCCGCGGCCCGGGCGACTGGCAGGTGCGGCGGCCGGACCTGGCCCCTGGCGGCTGGGCGTTCGAGTTCGACAACGACGTCTATCCCGACACCGACGACACCGCCGAGGTCGTCTTGGCGCTGCGCCGGGCTGGACCTAGGAGCCCGCAGAAGCAGGCCGCCATCGACCGGGGGCTGACCTGGCTGGCCGGGATGCAGTCCAAGGACGGCGGCTGGGGCGCCTTCGACGCGGACAACACCCGCCAGCTCGTCAACAAGCTGCCGTTCTGCGACTTCGGCGCGGTCATCGACCCGCCCTCGGCCGACGTGACCGCGCACATCGTGGAGGCGTTCGCCGCCGAGGGGCGCGCGACCGAACCGGTGGTGCGCCGCGGCGTCGTCTGGCTGCTGCGGGCCCAGGAGCCGGACGGGTCCTGGTTCGGCCGGTGGGGCGCCAACTACGTCTACGGCACCGGTGCCGTGGTGCCCGCGCTGATCGCGGCCGGGGTGAAGCCGTCCAAGCCGGCCATCCGCCGCGCCGTGGCCTGGCTGGAGGGGCACCAGAACCCGGACGGCGGCTGGGGCGAGGACCTGCGCTCCTACGACGACCCGGCGCTGGCCGGCCGGGGCCAATCTACCGCGTCGCAGACCGCCTGGGCGCTGCTCGCCCTGCTCGCCGCCGGCGAGCGCGGCAGCACGGCGACCGAGCGCGGCATCCGCTGGCTCGCCGAAACGCAGCGGGGCGACGGGTCCTGGGACGAGCCCCAGTACACCGGCACCGGCTTCCCCGGCGACTTCTACATCAACTATCACCTGTACCGGCTGGCCTTCCCGATCAGCGCCCTAGGCAGGTACGTATCCGGAGGTAGCACATGACCGAGACGATCATCTGTGCCCCGATGCGCATCGAGGCCCGCGCCATCCGGCAGGGACTGCGCGGTAGCGCCAGCCCGCCCGAGGTCATCCGCACCGGCTACGGCACCAGCAGGGCGGCTGACCGTGCCGAGGAGCTGAAAGCCGCCTCGTTCGGCCAGATTGCGGTCATGGGCGTCGGGGCGGGCCTGACCACCGACCTCAGCCCGGGTAACCTGGTCGTCGGCACCGAGGCGGGCCTGGTGAGCTGCCCGTCGGCGCCGCTGCTGGCCGGTGAGCTGCGGCGGGCCGGGCTGCGCGCCCGCCCCGGCCGGATCACCACCGTGGACCACCTGGTCCGGCGGTCCGAACGGGCGGCGCTGGCCGCCGACGGCACGCTGCTGGCCGACATGGAGTCGGCGCCGCTGGCGGCCTCCGCGTCCGGACGCCCTGTGGCCGTGGTCCGCGCGGTGTCCGACACGCCGGACCACCCGGTCGCAGGCATCATCTCCGGCGGACTGGCCGCGCTGCGGTCGCTGCGCGCCGCCGCGCCCGTGATCGAACGGTGGGCCGCGGCCTGCGGGCCGCGCCAGGTGCTGCTGGCCGGGCCGCGGTCGTTCTGCGCTGGCGTGGAACGGGCCATCGAGATCGTCGAGCGGGCGCTCGAGCTCCAGGGGGCGCCGGTCTACGTGCGCAAGCAGATCGTGCACAACACCCGCGTGGTCGGCGACCTCGAAGGACGCGGTGCGGTGTTCGTGGACGAACTCGACGAAGTGCCCGACGGCGCCACCGTGGTGTTCTCCGCGCACGGAGTGTCGCCCATGGTCCGGCAGGAGGCGTCGCGGCGTGGGCTGGCGGTGATCGACGCGACCTGCCCGCTGGTGTCCAAGGTGCACGCGGAGGCCCGGCGGTTCGCCGCCGACGGGTACACGGTCGCGCTGATCGGCCACGCCGGCCACGAGGAGGTCGAGGGCACCCTGGGTGAGGCGCCGGACTCGACCGTGCTGGTGCAGACGGCGGAAGACGTGGCCGCGCTGCGGCCGCGTGATGGGGAGCGCGTCGCCTACCTGATGCAGACCACCCTGTCCGTCGACGAGGCCGAGGAGGTGTCCGGCGCGCTGCGCGAACGGTTCCCCGCGGTCCGCGCGCCCGGCAGCGACGACATCTGCTACGCCACGACCAACCGCCAGGCGGCGGTGCGGGCGGTCGCCGCCGAATCCGACCTGGTGCTCGTGGCCGGCTCGGCTAACTCGTCCAACTCGGTGCGGCTGGTGGAGACCTGCGAGCGCATCGGCACGCCGGCCCACCTGATCGACAGCGCGGCCGACATCCAGCTTTCCTGGCTCACGGGGGTATCGACGATCGGCCTGACCGCCGGAGCCTCCGCCCCTCCTGCCGTGGTGGAGGAGATCATTTCGGCGCTTTCAGGGCTAGGCCCCCTGTCCGTCTCCGAGCGTGTGACGACCACGGAATCAATCCGGTTCGGCCTGCCCAAGGAGGTACGGCACTGATGCCCATGCCACTACGTCAGTCCCTGCGCGTCGGGTCCTACCTGATGCGCCAGAAGCTGGCTCGAAATAAAAGGTTCCCGTTGCTCGTCGAGCTCGAGCCGCTGTTCGCCTGCAACCTGAAGTGCGCCGGCTGCGGCAAGATCCAGCAGCCGCACGAGATCCTCAAGCAGCGGATGCCGGTCGAGCAGGCGCTGGCCGCGATCGAGGAGTCCGGTGCGCCGATGGTGTCCATCGCCGGCGGCGAGCCGCTGATGCACCCGCAGATCGACGTGATCGTCGCCGAGCTGATCAAGCGGAAGAAGTTCGTCTTCCTGTGCACCAACGCGCTGCTGCTGCCTAAGAAGCTGGACAAGTTCAAGCCGTCGCCCTACTTCTCCTGGGTGGTGCACATCGACGGGCTGCGCGAGCGGCACGACGAGTCGGTCTGCAAGGAAGGCGTGTTCGACGACGCGGTCGCCGCGATCAAGCTGGCCAAGTCGCGCGGGTTCAAGGTGAACACGAACACCACGTTCTTCAACACCGACACCCCGCAGACGATCATCGAGGTGCTGAACTACCTCAACGACGACCTTGGCATCGACGAGATGCAGATCTCGCCGGCCTACGCGTATGAGAAGGCGCCTGACCAGGAGCATTTCCTCGGCGTGGAGGAGACCAGGGAACTGTTCCGCAAGGCGTTCGCGGACGGCCGGCGCAAGAAGTGGCGGCTGAACCACACGCCGCTGTTCCTGGACTTCCTCGAGGGCAAGACCGACTTCGGCTGCACCGCGTGGGGGATTCCCTCCTATTCGCTGCTCGGCTGGCAGAAGCCCTGTTACCTGATGTCGGACGGGTACACCAAGACGTATAAAGAGCTCATCGAGACGACGGACTGGGACTCCTACGGGCGGGGCAAGGACCCCAGGTGCGCCAACTGCATGGCGCACTGCGGCTATGAGCCCTCCGCCGTGCTCGCCACGATGAGCTCGCTGCGCGAGACGATCAGGGCCGCGCGCGGCTAGCTGATTCGTTTTGGGGTAATCCGGCAGGTTCCATTCAGCACTCGCTCAGGTAACACCGCCAAGCTCTGAATCGGCGCGGCGTTCGCTCCCGGGGCGGCCGCGCCGCCATCTATCCAGCACAGGCGGCGGTCCCCTGAGGAGTGCTGAATGTTCCTTACCTATTTGCGGCGTGAGCTTCGCCGTCGCATGCGCCAGGCCACTTTCATCGCGCTCGGCCTGGCGCTCGGCGTGGGCCTGGTCATCACCGTCACGGCGGCGTCGGCCGGCGTCAAGAACGCCCAGGGCACGGTCCTGCACGCGCTATACGGCGTGGGCACGGACGTCACCGTGACCAAGACCCCGACGGCGGGCTCGTTTACCCCAGGGTCGTTCGGCTTCGGTTTCCGTACCGGGACCCAAAAGCGCCCCGCGGCCGGCACCAAGATCAACAACAGCATCCTGGCCGGCAGCGCCACGCTCGCCTCGATCAGCTCGTCCTCGGTCTCCACCGTGGGCAGCCTGCACGACGTCGCGGCGGCCGCGGGCGGGCTGACCCTGAACGACCGGACGATCAGCGGCACCGTCCCGGCTATCAATACCTCGGGCGGTGGCGGCGGCTTCGGCGGCGGGGGCGGTGGTGGCGGCGCCGGTGGCGGGCAGAGCTTCCGTGCCAACTTCACCACCAACAGCTTCGGCGTCGACGGCGTGGACATCGGCGCAGGCGAACTCGGCCCGCTCAGCGCGGGCAAGCTCAGCGCGGGCCGCACCTTCACCACCGCGGACTCCTCCTCCGACGTGGCCATGCTGGACTCCTCCTACGCGACGCAGAACAAGCTGTCGGTCGGATCCACCATCGCCATCGGCAACAGCAAGGGCACCACGACGAACTTCAAGGTCGTCGGCATCGTCAGCGAGCCCGCGGGTGACAACCCCTCGGACGTCTACATCCCGCTCGCCGTGGCGCAGAACCTGGCCAACATGAAGAACGACGTGAACGCCATCTACATCGCGGCCAGCAGCGCCGCGGCCATCAACACCGTCTCCAGCGAGATCAAAACGGCGCTGCCCTCGACCACCGTGACCACCTCTAGCGATCTGGCCAGTGAGGTCACCGGCTCGCTGTCCAGCGCCTCGAGCCTGGCCAACAACCTCGGCAAGTGGCTCGCGATCGCGGTCCTTGTCGCGGCGTTCCTGCTGGCCAGCCTGCTGACGATGGCGGCGGTCTCGCGCCGGGTGCGTGAGTTCGGCACGCTCAAGGCGCTCGGCTGGAAGAGCCGCCGGATCATCGGCCAGGTCATGGGCGAGGCGGTCGCCCTGGGCATCATCGGCGGCGCGATCGGCGTCGGGCTCGGCCTGGCCGGCGCGGAACTGGTGTCGAAGATGTCACCCAAGCTGACCGCCGTGGTCGGCCAGACCACCGGCTCGGCCACGCCGGGCGGCGCCAGGCAGTTCGGCCCCGGCACCGGCGGCTTCGGCGGGGGCGGCGCCGGGGGCACCGGCACCGGCGGTACCGGTACCGGTACCGGGGGGACCGGAGGCGGCTTCCCCGGCGGCGGCGGGTTCAACCGCGCGGCCAGCGCGGCCAACCATACGGTCGCCGTTCACCTGAGCCCTTCGGTCAGCGCCAGCGTCATCCTGCTCGCGGTGATACTGGCCGTGGCGGGCGGCATCATCGCCGGGATCTTCGGCGGCTGGCGGGCTGCGCGCCTGCGCCCAGCCGCGGCCCTGGCCAAGGTGGCTTAATTTCCAGGAGGAAAGCGACATGTACAAGCTCTCCGGAGTGACCAAGAAGTACGTCAAGGGCCGCGACACCGTGGCCGCGCTGCGCGGGGTCGACCTGGTGGTCGAGGACGGCGAATGGCTGGCCATCCAGGGCCCGACCGGGCACGGCAAGTCGACGCTGCTGCAGATCCTCGGCGGCCTGGACCGCCCGTCGGCCGGGATCGTCGACTTCGACGGCCGCGACCTCGCCCAGCTTCGCGAGGCCGAAGTGACCCGGATGCGGGCTGTTGCGATGGGCTTCGTGTTCCAGACCTTCAACCTGGTGCCCACGCTATCCGCGCAGGAGAACGTGGAGGCCGCGCTGGTCCCGCTGCACGTCGCCGCGGCCACGCGCCGCCAGCGGGCCGCGGCCGCCCTCGACGCCGTCGGCCTCGGCGACCGGCTGCGCCACGTACCCGGCGAGCTGTCCGGAGGCCAGCAGCAGCGGGTGGCCATCGCCCGCGCCCTGGTCAAGGAGCCCAAGGTCCTGCTGGCCGACGAGCCGACCGGCAACCTCGACGAGGACACCAGGGACGAGATCATCGGCCTGCTCGAGACCACCTGGGGGGAGCGTGGCCTGACCATGGTGCTCGTCACCCACGACAGCACCGTGGCCCGCCGCGCCCAGCGCATCGGCGTGATGAAGAACGGCCGCCTCACCTTCAAGCAGTCGGCTCGCCCCAAGGCCAGCCGCTCCCAGCCGGCCGCCTCCGCCCCCCTCGGCGAAGAGCCCCTGGACACCAGGATCCCCAGTTTCCAGCCCCCCGACCTCCCGCCCGCCGATTCCATCCTCGCCGCCGACCCGGCCGACTCCGTCTCCTTCCCCGACTAGCCACCCCCGAACCTCGAACGCCCTACCTGCCCCACCACCCCCGCGCCTGACCCATCACCCCACGCCGTCGGGGCCGCCTATAGCGGGCAGCACGACGATTGCCGGGCGTGGCTGCTGGTCAGCCAGCGGAGCTTGCGTTCCACTCGATGAGAGGCGGCCGGATCGCGGCGCACAGCGGGTTTCCCTTGTCATCAGTGAGCTTGAGACGGGCGATGAGGCGCCCGTACTTGCGGGCTGCTTCCAGGGTGGCGGGATCGACCGCGTTGAGCATCAGCTTGGCCCGCATGACCACAGTGAAGGCGCCGTTGTCGTCCACGGTCCCCCAGGACAGGTAGATGAACCGGGCTCCTGGGCGACCCTGGATTTACGGCCCGTTGAGGTCCATCCCCGCCGGGGTGGGGATGGTCATGGCGGGGAAGGTCCAGGCTGCGGTGGCCGCGTCGGCGAGGCACGGGCACAGCAGTTCGCCGTGGTTTTTCCTGTGCTGTACGCCGACGTGGAGGTTGCGGGGGCGGGAGCCGCTTTCGGGACGCCAGCTGCGGTCCGGCAGGCCCGATGCCTCGATGCGGACCTGGATGCCGGATGGCTCCTGGCCCGCCCCGGGGCTGACCGGCCGCCCGCGCCCGGTGACGGGCCGGAGGATGGCGTCGGCTTCGTCGTGGGCCGGGCTCTCCGGGTCCCGATATTCGGGCTGGCACCATTCCAGCGGGGTGCGCTGGTGGACGGGGTCACGCAGGTCGGGGTCGGCACCACGGGCGAGCAGTCGCCGGACGCTGGCGGGCCGGCCGTTCTGCGCGGCAGCGTGCAGCGGCAACTCTCCCCGTTCGGCATCAGGCTCGTTGACCGGGGTCCCGGCCGCGATGAGCTGGTCGATGACGTTCAGCCGCTGGTGGGTTGCGGAGGAAATCAGCGCGCGGATTTTGCTTTGCGGGGTGAACCTGCCCAGCGGCCAGCCGGTGATATCCCTGGCGGCGACCGCATTCCCGAAGCTGGTGATGCGAGCGCCGGCGGCTACCAGGACGTCGACGACCTCGGTCATGCCGAAGATCGCGGCGTGCGTCAGGGCGGTGCTACTGGGAATTCCGCCGGAGTCCGGCGCGGAGACGGCCTCGATGTCGGCACCGGCCTCGATCAGCACCTTGGCGACCTCGGCGTCGCCGTAGCTAGCGGCGGTGATCAGCGGTGTCTCCTTCTCCCCCGGGTACCCCGAGCTGGGCGGCAGCCAGCGTGATCTGGTCAGAGACCGCACGGATCCGCGCCACTGCGGTGGAGTCGCCGCGCTGGGCGGCGTGCAGCAGATCCTTGGCCTGGTGGCGGAGCTGGCCCAGGTCGGGACGGGCAGGCAGGTCAGGCACGACGTCTCCCTCGTCACCCCGTGATCCGCGGCGGGGCCGGAAGAGAACGTCACCGGTTCGGCCTGCTCAGCTACGAAAGCTGGAGGTGGACTCTGTCCTGCCCGCGGACCCAGCGGCGCCCTCCCGCGCCTGCTGCCCATGGTATCCCGGCTGGCCACGCGCAGGCCAGGCCGCTGGTTTGCCTGCGCTAGTACGGGCTCAGCCGGGATTCGCGGGCTTCCTGCGCCCGCTCCCGGCGCGCGATCTCGCGGCGGCCGCCGCGGATGGCCCGGTTGTGATCGTCAACGTGTCTCGGCATGAGGCGATCCACCTCGCCTCAGCGTTCCAGCTCGCGGGCTACCAGCCAATCGCCAGCAGCCCCGCCGAGGCCTTTATCGGGAGCGGGACCAGCTTGCCGCCGGACATCCAGCCGAACTGCTCTGGATCCAGCACGAGGAACCAGTGCTGTGCCTGGCCGTCGGCGGAAAGCACTGGTACAAGTCCCGCGTCGTCGTGTGAGCCGACCGAGGCGGCCGAGCGGTACAAGATGCCGCTGGGCTGCCCGGTGGCCAAGGAGAGCCGCAGCACATACAGGCGGTGCCAGGGCACCCCGGTGCGGTGGTTCTGCGGCGGCGCAGAACTTGCCGCTACTGCGGTCAGGGTGGATCCGTCCGCGCTGGTGAGCGCGGTGTACACGCAGACGGTGCAGTGGTCGCCCTGGCTGAACAGCAGGTGGCTGTGAGCTTGCAGTGAACCGCCAGAGCTGGTCGCGTCCAGGCCAAGGACAGCCAGGTCGGCAGGTCCTTCCGCCAGTTTCCACTGATAGTCGGCGACCAGGGTGCGGCCGTTGGCCGTCCAGGACAACGCCCCGATCTGGGTCGTGACCCGAGCCGGGGTGGCGGCGGAGGTGGTGTTGTGCCAGCTGCGGACGGCACCGCTGGTCAAGTTCATGACGTGGATGACGCCCGCGTACGAGGCCGCCGAGGCCGGCGCGGGGCAGCCCTGCTGCGCGTACGCGACCTCGGTGCCATCCGGTGACGCGGCGAACTCGCTGACCGCCTCGCCGGTGACGGGTTGGCCCACCGCCCGCAGGCCGGTGACGTGCCCGGTACTCGTCACGCTGAACTGGTAGAAGCGCGTCCGGGACGAAGCCGAAGGTGAGCAATACGCGATCTTCGCGGCCGCGACGGTGAAGGTGCGGTCATCAGCAGTGACCGAGACGCTACCCTCCAGCGTCCAGCCAGCGGGCAGCGCGGGCACGGTCCCGGTGACCTGGCCGTCGCTCGTCCGGCGGACCTGCACTGTCTGCAGCTCGCGACCGTCTCGAGTGATCCCCATGGTCACGATGGTCACGTAGAACGGCGGTGGCGGCGTCCGCGTCCCCGGATCGGACGGCACCCCGGCTAGGGAGGTGATGCCGGGCCCGGCGCTGGCCGGGGCCGGAGCCGGGCCCGTTCCCGGAGTCGGGACCGTCCCCGGGTGACCGGCTAGGGTCACGGCGGTCAGGATGATCGCGGTGACGCTGGCCGCGGCGCCGACGGGAACCAGCCAGGCGCGCAGGCGGCCCGTCCGGCGCCGGCCCGGTCTCGAAGCCGGCGACGCGTCCCGGCCGGGTATCGGGCTGCTGAGCGCGTGGGCCTCCTCCGGGGGCATGATCGCGGCCGCGGCGGTGAGCGCGTCGGTCAGCCGGTCCGCGGTCGCGGTCATCTCTTCCTGCGGAATCATCGGGTCTCCCTCAGTGCGCGAGCGAGGGCCGCGAGCCCGCGGGCCGCGGTGGACTTGACGGTCCCGGTGCTGATGCCGAGCGTGGCAGCTATCTCCGCCTCCGACAGCCCGAGGTAGAACCGGAGCACCAGCACCTCCCGCCGCCGGCGGAGAGCCCGGCCAGCGCGGCCAGCACCTGCTGCCGGTCCTCGGACAGCAGCACCGACTCCTCGGTGGACAGCGGCGGGCTCGGTGAGTTATGGCCGGCGTGCCGCTGGGCTCGGCCGCGCCGCCTGATCGCCGAGCGGCAGCCGTTGACCACCGCCGTCCGCAGATAAGGGAGCGGGTCACCCGGATCGGCGAGCATGTCCCAGCGCTGGTGCAGCCGGGTGAAGATGTCCTGGACGACATCTTCCCCGGTGGCCTGGTCACCGACGATGAACGCGGCCAGCTTGACTAGTCCGGGACGGTGCACCCGGTACGCCTCGGCGAAGCCAGATTCCGCCGATGACGTCGGGCGATCTGCCGTATCGTCCGGGGTGTGCCGGTCGGCGCTTGGTCTCATGCCCACTACACTCCACGCTCCCGTGATCGGTTGCCTGCGGCCTCTATCCACGATCCTCCGGTCACCCGGCTGGGGTGCAAATACGTCGGAGGGCGGGATCGGGGTGAGCGGTGGGTGGGGAGACTTGAGCCGTGACGGACGCCGAGAGCACGCCGATCACCGGTATCGGGGAGCTGACCACCAACGACGGGGACGACGGGACCTACGCCGCCCTGAACGACGCCGCACCAGGGCCGACCTGACCCGGCGGAAACTCAGGCGACCTCTGCGCGTCATCTGGATAAAGTCGTGCTGTGCCAGAGTTGCAGCGCCTGCGAGCCGACCATGCCCCGGCGGTCCTCGCCTTCGAGCTGGCCAACCGCGTCTACTTCGCCGCCTCGGTCTCCGACCGCGGTGATGAGTTCTACGATCGGTTCACCGAGCGGCACAGTGCCTTGCTGGCCGAGCAGGAGGCCGGCATCGGCGCCTTCTACGTACTCGTCGCCGAGGACGGCTCGGTCCTGGGCCGGTTCAACCTGTACGACCTCAAGGATGGCACCGCAGTACTCGGCTACCGGGTCGCGCAGCACGTCGCAGGCCGCGGCGTGGCGACCGCGGCCGTCTGGGAGCTGTGCGGTCTGGCGGCGGCGCAATACGGGCTGCGCACGCTCAAGGCGGCCACCTCCCGCGAGAACGCCGCGTCACAGAAGGTGCTGGCCAGGGCTGGGTTCATCCCGGTCGGCCCGGCAGACCCGGCCGACCTCGGCGGTAAGCAAGGCACCTGGTATCAGCGTGACCTGGTGCAGCCCCTCAGCAGTTCCTTGGATCCGGCTGGCGGGCCGATTAGGGGTCGAGCAGGGCCTCGCGACGGAGAAGGGCGGGCAGGTCCGCGGGTTCCGGGCGCACGCCGGCCAGACCGTGTGCCGCGAACCAGCGGCCGACGTTCTCCGCGTCGCGGGTGAGGAAGAAGCCGCCGCGCGGGTTGGCGATCACGTCGACCACCTGGGGAAGGTCGATCATGACCAGCCGCCCGTCGTGGATCAGCAGGTTGTACGCGGACAGGTCGCCGTGGGCCAGGCCGTCTCTGGCCAGGGCGATCAGTGCCTGCACCAGCTGCTCCCACAGCCCGGCCAGCTCGGCCGGGCCGGGCCTGGTCTCGGCCAGCCGCGGGGCGGCTACCCCGTCCGCCGATCCGATGAACTCAAGCAGCAGCTCGGTGTCGAGGATCTGCGCCGGGTAAGGGACAGGAATCCCGGCCGCGTACAGCCGGGTCAGCGCGGTGAACTCGGCCTGAGCCCACTGGCCGGCGATGGCCTGCCGCCCGAACGCGGTCCGGCCCGCCACCGCCCGGTTGACCCGGGATTCCCTGGTGCGCCGCCCCTCCAGGTAGCCACTGTCGCGGTGGAACATCCGGTGCCCGGCGTCGCGGTAGCGCTTGGCGGCGAGCAGGCAGGACCGGCCCTGCGGTACGGCACGCCTGATCAGGAAGACGTCGGCTTCCTTGCCGGTCTTCAAGATCCCGAGTTCGGTGTCGACGGCGGCCAGTTCGGTGACCAGCCAGCCCGGATGCGGCTTGGGGCCACGCTGGGTCGGGATCGACTGGTCCCAGGTCGACCAGCGGTCGCCTTCCTGCAGGCCGTCGGTCGCATCGAATACCTCGATGGATGGCAGCGAGCGGTGCCCCCGGACCCTTTTGGCCGTGGTCGGCTCGTCGTCGTCGAAACGCTGCTTACCCCGGCGGGCGGCGCTCGCCCGGGGGAACTCTCCGCGACGTGCGGAGGGAAAGTCGTGCACGGGTGGTGCTCCTCAGCTGAGCGGTGAATAGGGCAGGCGAGATTGCGCCCGCGACGGGCCTAGACATGTCGCGCCTCCCTTCGCTCAGCCGGCCAGCGCCGGCCCGAACCTGCTGCAGGTTGCCACACCGTTCTCGGCCAAGGCAACTGGTTTTCCGCCCGGCCACGCCATACTTACACAAACTTGCGACCAGATCACCACGCACCTAGCGACCAGATCACCACGCACCCAGCGACCAGATCACCACGCACCTAGCGACCAGATCACCACGACAGTCGCGGTTAAGATAGCGCGACGGGAAGCCATATGAAACTCTGATCAGGTGGTGCGCGTCAATCCAACCCCGCTGGGTAAGCTGCTCGCCCGGCACTCTGAAACGTCCGTTGCCGAGGCGCTGACGGACACCAGGGTCGTCCTTGTCACCGGGGCCCGTCAGTGCGGGAAGAGCACGCTGCTCGGTCTGGTCGCCAAGGGCAGGGACGCCGAGTGGCGCAACCTGGATGCCGCGGCGGCCCGCCGGGCGGCTATCACGGATCCGGCGGGATTCGTGGACTCTGCCGAGCTGATGGTGATCGACGAGATCCAGCGCGTGCCTGAACTGCTGCTCGCCATCAAGGAACAGGTCGACAGCGATCCTAGGCCCGGCCGGTACCTGCTCTCGGGGTCGGCGCGCGTGCTGGCGCTGCGCGGCCTGCCGGACACGCTGCCGGGTCGCATCGAGGCGATCGAGCTATGGCCGTTTTCCCAGGGGGAGATCGACGGCACCGCGGACCGGTTCGTGGACGCCATCTTCGAGCAGGGGGTGACACTGTCCCATGAATCGGCCATAAGCAGGCAGGAGTATGCGGAGCGGATCGTCCGCGGCGGCTTTCCTGAGGCGCTGGCCCGCACGAATCCGCGCCGCCGGGAGCGTTTCTTCGACTCCTACCTCGCCGACCTCGTCGCCCGTGACGTCAGCCAGGTGTCTGAGATCGAGCGCACGGCAGAGATGCGGGCACTGATCCGGCTCCTGGCCGCCAGGTCCGGCCAGCTTCTGGTGGCGACCGCGGTAGGCGGCGACGCCGGGCTTCCCGCCAGCACCGTCTATCGTTATCTGGGCCTGGCGACGACAGCATCCACGCTGCCGACGAACTCGGCCCCTACCGTGAATGGGCGCCGCGCATTGCCCGCTTTTCGCTGGTCACGATCTGAGGAACTCCGGCGCGACGTGAAAGCCGGGTTCCGTGCGTTCCAGCCGCGCCGGGGCGCGGCTAGACCTGGACGAACTCGATGCCGGCGAGCTGACAGAACGCCTTCCAGTCGGCGGCGTGGTAGCCCAGGTTCATCACCTCGTGGTGCGGGCCGCCGTGGGACAGCCAGCCGTTCAGGCACTTGCGGAGCCCGGACGCGGGCCGGAACTGCCCGTATGGCATCTCCAGGGCAGGCAGTTCCTGGCTGTCCAGGTTCTCGCCCTCCGCGACCACCAGCCGGAAGCGGTCGCCCTCCAGTGAGACCAGCGCGGCCAGCGTGGCCGGACCCGGCTGGTACTGGAACAAGAACGTGGGCGGGTCGGCCAGCCGCCCGATGCCCAGCGGCCGCTTGATCAGCTTCACCGGCCGATCGGAGCGGGCGATCTTCCAGTTGCCCTCGCCCATGTGGCTCTGCAGGATCGAGTCCGAGGGGAAGTCCATCGCGTACATCTCGGTGAAGTGTGCGTCGCCGATCAGCACGTGCCCGGCGGCGACCAGGCAGGCGGTGAGCACGTCGCCTTCGGCGGCGTAGCCGTAACCCTTGGCCATCAGCGACGACGCCGCGGCCAGCGGCAGCCGGGCGAACCGGCCGTCTTCGCCGATCGCGTCGAAGTGCGCGGTGTAGGCGCCGAACCCCCGGTCGCTGAGGATCTGCTCGATCGCGACCTGCATCCGGGCGTGGTCCGTCCGCTCCTCGGCGGAAAGCCGCGGGTCGATCTCGAAGTTCTCGTCCTCGAAGGAGATCACCGAGGCAACGGCGTCGGCGCTGGCGTCTTGCATGCCGCGCCACAGGTCGCCCTGCGCGACCGAGATGATCGCCGGGCCGAGGGTCCGGACCAGCGCGTTCTCGTCGACGCGGATGTCGCCCATCTCGTTCATCGCGTAGCCGAAGATGGCCACCTTGAGCTGCTTCCACGCGGTGGCCGTGGCCGCCGCGCGGGCCCAGCGCCCGACGTCGGCCCGGAACGAGGCACTCTTCCAGTCATCGGTCAGCACGGCGAACCGCTTCCTGGCCCGGACCATGGCGTTCGCCGTGTCCTGGGCGCCGTGCACGCCCTGGTTGTAGGTCATGTCGGCCATGTCCCAGGCGGGGGTCACGCTGGGTTCCGGCTGGATGTTGGCCAGGCAGACGGGCAGCCGCGATTCCGAGAGCAGCCGGGCCACCCGCATGGCCGGGCCGTAGGTCAGCATGACGACGAGCACGCCGTCCAGGTCCGCGTCTTCGAACTCGTGCATCGCGCGCTCGGCGTCCTCGCGGTACTTGATGGCCTTGCTCGGCGTGAAGTCCGCGACGTCGGATAGCTGGACGGCGAGTTCGGCGGCGTACCCCTCCTGCCGCTGCGCGATCCCGGGGATCATGTCGTCGTACAGGTCCTGCATGATCCCGAGAATTCCGATGCGCGGCTTACGCCCGTTCAGAGCGGTCATGGCTCAATCTCCTTCTCAGCGTCAACGCTGGCCGTAGTAGTTCTTGTAGCGGGCGTGCAGCGCATCCACCTGCTCCGCGGGCAGCGGCGCCAGCTCGCCGAAGGCGCGGGCCAGATGGACGGTGCGCGCCACGTCTTCGCACATCACGGCGGCCTTCACCGCGTCGCGGCCGGTGCTGCCGATGGTGAAGACGCCGTGGCTGCGCATCAGCACGGCGGGGGAGCGGTGCCCGGTCAGGGTGGCCACCACGCCCCGGCCGATCTGGTCGCCGCCGATCAGCGCGAACGGCCCGAGCGGAACCTCGCCGCCGAACTCGTCGGCCATCGCGGTGATCACGCAGGGAATGGCCTCGCCGCGCGCGGCCCACGCGGTCGCGTAGGTGGAGTGGGTGTGCACCACGCCGCCGACCTCGGGCATGTGCCGGTAGATGTAGGCGTGCGTGGCGGTGTCGCTCGACGGGGCCAGGGCACCCGGCGAGACGGGCTTGCCGTCCAGGTCGCAGACCACCATCGACTCCGGCGTCAGGTCGTCGTAGGAGACGCCGCTCGGCTTGATCACCATCAGGTCGCCCAGCCGTGCGGACACGTTGCCCGAGGTCCAGGTGACCAGGCTGTTGCGCACGAGCTCGGCGTGCAGCGCGCAGACCGTCTCGCGCAGCGCGGTGACCTCCGGGCTTTCCGCCGTGTTCATGCTCCTGCCTCCCTCGCGGGCGCTTCATGAGGCGCGGCCGCCTTCCTGACCCGGTCGCGGATGTCCCGCAGCCGGTGCATGACCTCATTCGCCCCGCGCCCGAAATAGTCGTGCAGCCGCACGTACTCGGCGTACAGCTCGTCGTACACATCCGCCCGGGCCGGGTCCGGCCGGTAGACGTCGCTGTCGATCCGGCCCATGGCGGCCGCCGCGGCCGGTACGTCCGGGTAGGCGCCGGCGGCGACGGCCGCGTGGATGGCCGAACCCAGGGCCGGCCCCTGCCCGGACCCGATCACGCTGAGCGGGCGCCGCAGGATGTCCGCGTAGATCTGCATGAGCGGGGCGCTCTTGATCAGGCCGCCGGCCACCACGAATTCGGTCACCGGCACGCCCGAGGCGCCGAACTCCTCGACGATCATCCTGGTACCGAACGCGGTCGACTCAAGCAGCGCGCGGTAGATCTCCGGCGCCGTGGTGGCCAGCGTCAGCCCCACAATGGCGCCGGACAAGCGGCCATCCACCAGCACCGAGCGATTCCCGCCCGCCCAGTCCAGCGCGATCAGCCCGTGCGCGCCGGGGGGCGCCGCCGCGGCCTGCTCGTCCAGCAACTGCGGCAGTGACACGCCGCGCCGCCGGGCCTCCTCGGCGAACTCGCCCGGCACCCCGTTGGCGGTGAACCAGGCGAAGATGTCGCCGACCCCGCTCTGCCCCGCCTCGTATCCCCACAGCCCGGCCACAATGCCGCCGTCGACGGCCCCGCACATGCCGGGCACCTCGGCCAGCTCGGCGCCGTTCATCACGTGGCAGGTCGAGGTGCCCATGATGGCCACCATCTTGCCCGCCGCGACTGGCCCGGCCGCGGGCACTGTGACGTGCGCGTCGACGTTGCCGACGGCCACCGCAATGCCCTCGGGCAGCCCGGTCAGCGCGGCGGCCCGCGGGGTCAGCCGGCCGGCGCACCCGCCGAGCGGGGAGATGGGATGGGCGAGCTTGCCGGCGGCGAAACCAGCGAAGCGCGGGTCCAGCGCGGCCAGGTACTCCCGGGACGGGTAGCTGCCGTCCTGGAAGATGCCCTTGTACCCGGCGGTGCACGCGTTCCTGGTCTCGGTCCCGCACAGCTGCCAGATGATCCAGTCGGCGGCCTCGATCCACCGGTCGGCGCGCTGGTACAGCTCGAAGTCCTCCTCAAGCAGCTGCAGCGCCTTGGCGAACTGCCACTCCGAGGAGATCTTGCCGCCGTAACGGTTGATCCATTTTTCCTGCCGCTGGTGGGCGAGGGCGTTGATCCGGTCCGCGTGCGGCTGGGCGGCGTGGTGCTTCCACAGCTTGGGGTAGGCGTGCGGCCGGGCGGCCAGGCCGGGCAGCTGGCACAGCGGCGTGCCGTCCGCGAGCACAGGCATGCACGTGGACGCGGTGAAGTCGGTGGCGATGCCGATCACCTGGCCCGGGTCGATGCCCGCTGCCCTGATCGCGGCCGGGACGGCGGCGGCCAGCGCGCCGGTGTAGTCGGCCGGGTCCTGCAGCGCCCAGTCCGGCGGCAGCTCCACCCCGGCTAGCGAACGGTCGATCACGCCGTGCGGGTACTCGCTGACGGCGGTGCCCGCCTCGGCGCCGTCGCTCACGCGCACCACCAGGGCCCGGGCCGACAGCGTGCCGAAGTCCACGCCGACGGCGAAGGCGTCACCGCTGACGTCCTTGTTAGCGCTAACATCCATCTGTCCGCCTTATCCTACGTTCCTTCAGTGCATTCTTGCCGTCCGCCGGCGCTCAATCCCGTCGGCTCAACCAGGCCGGGGCCGGGCGAGCAAGGCCAGGTGAACCACGGCCGGGCCGGTCAGTGCGGCCCGTCGGCGCTGGCCCGCACGATCAGCTCGGGCGCCACCCGGACCCTGGGACCGGCCGGGATCACGCCGGCCATCCGGTCGACTAGCGTACTCAGCGCCTGCCGGCCGACCTCACCGAAGTCCTGCCGCACGGTGGTGAGCGGCGGCAGGAAGAACCCCGCCTCGGGCACGTCGTCGAAGCCGACGACGCTGACGTCGCCGGGTACCCGGAGCCCGCGTTCGGTCAGCGCCCGGATGACGCCGAGCGCCATCGTATCGTTGCCGCAGAAGATAGCCGTAAGCTCTGGTTCGGAGGCCAGTTGGCCGCCTACCTCGTAGCCGGAGGCAGCGGACCAGTCGCCGGCCAGCACGGGCGGCTCGGGCACGCCGGCCTCCTGCATCACCTGCCGCCAGCCCACGACGCGTTCCGTGGCGTCCAGGCAGGATGATGGCCCCGCGACGTGGTAGACGGTCTGGTGGCCCAGGCCGAGCAGGTACCGGGTCGCCGTGACGGCGCCGGCCGTGTTGTCGATGGCCACCGAGGTGACCGACGCGCGGGTGCCGCAGCCCACCGCCACCAGCGGTACCTCAGGCGGCACGTGCCCGAGCGCGGCTACCGCGGTGTCTTGTGTCGCGATGACGATGATGCCCTCGATGCCCTGGCCGAGGAACCGGTCCACCGCGTCCAGCATCGACCTGCGGTCCAGGGCGGGCAGGCTGGCCACGGACACGAAGTAGGTGTCATGCGCGGCCCGTTCGAACCCGTAGAGCATGGACGTGGGGCCGTAGAGCATGGTGTCGGCGGTGATCACGCCGAGCGTGTGGGTGCGCCGGGTGACCAGCGTCCTGGCCGCGGCGTTCGGCCGGTAGGCGAGCTCGCGGATGGCGGCGAGCACCTTGTCCCGGGTCAGTGGGCGAACGTTCGGGTGCTCGTTAAGGACCCGCGAAACGGTCTGGTGTGACACCCCGGCCAGCCGGGCCACGTCGGCCATGACCGGCGGCCTGGACAGATTGTCCGTGGCGCGTACGACGGACGGTCTCACCCGGCTCCTGGCCCGTTCACCCGGTGACGACGTCACGTCGTGCCTCCCTCTGCCGCGCGCGCTTCGGCGCCATGCGGTCAGCCGGCACCGACGTTAGCGCTAACATCCGGGCAGGTCAAACAGCGGCATTATCACACCGAAGCCCTCGATAGCAGCATGCGCTTCTTCGCGGCCGCTCGGATTCCTTACCTCAGCGTAGCCATCACGCGGCCACGACGGTAGCCCACGGCACCGCCGTCACTCGCGCCGGCGCTTCAGGCGCAGACGCCGGACGAGGTCAGGGCTTGTCGCGGCTCGCGGTGCTGTCCCGCAGGTCGCGGATCGCGGCCTTGGCCTTGCGGCCAGCCTCGCCCTCGCGCAGGTCGCGCAGCACGTCCCGCGCGGCGTCGCGCGCCTTGCCGACCGCCTCGCTATCCCGCAGGTCACGCAGGGCCTCCTTGGCCTTGCGCCCGGTCTCGCCGTCCCGCAGGTCGCGCAGCGCGGCCTCAGCCTTGCGCCCGGCCTCGCCGTCCCGCAGGTCGCGGAGCGCGGCCTCAGCCTTGCGGCCCGCGTCGCTGGTGCGAACGTCCTGCAGCGCTGCCCGCGCCTTGCGGGCCGCGTCGCCGTCCTGGGCGCCGCGCAGCCACGCGATCAACCTGGACCACCAGCCCCGAACCTGCTGCTCGATTTCGGTCATCGCGGAAACTCCTTCACACCTGTCGCTCACGCCAATTAACAAGATATAACGTAATTCTGAGTACCGCCAAATGCCTACCCGGTCAGTCGCCGGTAAACCCCGGCCCGGGTGAGACAACATCCGGGTGAGACGAGGCGCGAGCCTAACCTGACCGCTGGATGCCGGCCAGGATCACGTCCACGACCTCGGCGATAAACTCGGTGCTCATCGGCAGGTGGCCGAGCAGCAGCCGGTGCTCGGCGGCCCCGAAGAACAGGTCGAGTACCACGTCCCGGTCCACCCCGGGCGGGATCTCGCCACGGGCGATGGCCCGGTCCAGCATGATCCGGTGCTGGGAGCGCAGCGGCTCGAGCACGCGGTCCCGCCACGCCCCGCGCAGCTCGGCGTCGTGCTGGGCCTCGGCGATCAGGCCGGTCAGCATCGATCCCATCGGCGTCTGGGTGACCGCCCGTACCCACGCGTACAGCGCCGCGAGCAGGTCGCCGCGCAGCGTCCCGGTGTCCGGCAGCGGCTGCTCCTCGCGGAACGACGCGACGAAGGCGTCCAGCGCGAGCAGGCCCTTGGACGGCCAGCGCCGGTAGATCGTTGTCTTGCCGACCCCGGCGCGCGCGGCCACTTCCTCGATCGACATCGCGGCCAGCCCCCGTTCGGCCAGCAGTTCCACGGTCGCGGTCAAGATGGCGCGGTCCGCCTCCTGGCTCCGCGGCCGCCCCCGCTGCGCCCCGCCGGCCGCCCCGCTCCCAGCTGGCCCCGCGCTGCCCGGATCCGTGCTCACCGGATCCGCCGGGGCCGGAATATCACCGTTCATCGCTCGGCTGTAGTCTGTAGAAATCCGAAACGATCCGTAACGTATCTGATTGGTATCATGCCCGTCACCGCGCCCTTCAACCATCCTGAGCCCACGTCCGCCACGCGGCAGCCCACGTCCGCCACGCGGCAGCCCACGTCCGCCACGCGGCAGCCCACGTCCGCCAGCCGGCCCTCGGCACCGCCCGCCGCTCGGCCCACAGCCTGCCCTCCCCGCCGCCAGCCGCTGCAGCTAGCCCTGATACTTGTCGCCGCGTTCATGGTCGTCCTCGATTTCAGCATCGTGAACGTGGCGCTGCCTTCGATTGAGCGGGAACTGCGCATGCCCGCCGACTCGGTGCAGTGGGTGGTGACGGGATACGCCATCTCGTTCGGCGGCCTTCTTATCCTCGGCGGCCGGGCCGCTGACCTGCTCGGCCGGCGGCGTATGTTCGTCGCGGGCCTGATCGCGTTCTCGCTGGCCAGCCTGGCCGGCGGCCTGGCCCAGGACCCCGTGCTGCTGATCGCCGCGCGCGTCGTGCAAGGCGCGGGCGCCGCCATCGTCGCCCCGGCCGCGCTGTCTCTCATCACCACCGGCTTCCCCGAAGGACCCGAGCGTACTCGCGCCATCGGCCTGTACGGTGCGGTCTCCTCCGTCGGCTTCGTTTCCGGCCAGGTTCTCGGCGGCGTGCTGGTGCAATTCACCAGTTGGCGCGCGGTGTTCCTGGTCAACGTCCCTGTCGGCCTGGTCACCGCCGCCTTGGCCCCGGCTGTGCTCGGGCCGGCCAAGACCGCAGCCAAGGCAGCCGCTAAGACGGTCACGGCCAAGACCGCCGCCGCCGGCAGCCGGGTGCGCCGGCTCGACCTGCGCGGCGCGCTGCTGATCACCAGCGCGGTCACCCTCATCGTGTTCGCCGTGTCCCAAGGAGTCGTCCTGGGCTGGACCTCACCGCTGGTCATCGCGGCCGTCGTGATCGCAGCCGCGGCGACGGCGGCCTTCGCCAAGGCCGAGACCAGGCACCCGGAACCGCTCATCCGCCTATCGCTGCTGCATCGTAAGGGGCTACAGGAGGGGACCACGCTGACCTTCCTGCTCGGCCTGTGGAACGGCGGCGAGATGCTGGTCCTTTCGCTGTACCTGCAGCAGGTCTTGCATGAATCGCCGCTGTTCACCGGCCTTGTCATCGCCCCGCAAGGCGTGGTCGGGTTCATCATGGGCATGCTCGGCCCGCGGCTGGCGGGACGGATAGGGATCAGGCGGCTGCTGGTGGTGACCGCCGCCGCGGCCGCGATCGGCTTTCTCGTCCTGACCCACCTGCCCGCGACCGGCTACAGCCCGATCCTGTTCGTGGTGACGCTGATCGGCTTCGGCACGGCGGGCACCGCGATGGGGTCCACCGTGATCGCCAGCCGCGGCATGGCCGACTCCGACCAGGGCGTGGTCGGCGGAATGATCAACACCAGCCGCCAGATCGGCGCCGCGGTAGGCGCCGCCCTGCTGCCGGCCGTCGCCATGGGCGTCGGCGGCGGGATCGGGGTCTCCGGCGACCGCGCCGCGATGTTCACCGCCGCGCTGGCCGCGCTGGCCGCCACCGTCGTGGCCTGGCGCGCCGCTCGCGCGATCCCGGCCCGTGCCGCCGTATTATCCCGAACGATATTATCCCGAACGATCCCGGTAACTCGCCCGGCCTCAGTTCGTGCGCTGCACCTCGGGCGTGGGCGTCATCGCGCTCCTCCTTCGCGGCGTGACCTCTTACCCCTACCGTAAGCGGCGCGTAGGCTGCGGGAAAGGAGGATCTTCATGGGTTTTGAGCACATCCGCATCGAGCGCTCCGGCGACTTCGCCACGGTCACCATGAACCGGCCGCAGCGCCGCAACGCCCTGTCCCTGGAGCACATGCGCGAGCTGATCAGCGCGTTCACCGATCTCGGTCACAGCGACGTCCTGGGCATCGTGCTGGCCGGTAACGGCCCGGTGTTCAGTTCCGGGCACGACCTCGCCGAGGTCGCCGGCGGTGACCTGCCCGCAGTCCGCTCGCTGCTGATGACCTGCACGGAACTGATGACGTTGATCCAGCAGGTGCCCCAGCCGGTGGTGGCGCGGGTGCACGGGCTGGCTACCGCGGCGGGCTGCCAGCTGGTGGCCACCGCCGACCTGGCCGTGGCCAGCGAGGACGCCGGCTTCGCCACGCCCGGCGGCAAGGGCGGGTGGTTCTGCCACACCCCCATGGTGGCGGTCGCCAGGAACGTTGGCCGCAAGCGGGCCGCCGAGCTGGCCATGTCGGGGGACGTCATCGACGCGCGCACGGCACTGGACTGGGGCCTGGTCAACCGGGTGGTCCCCGCGGCGCAGCTCGACTCGGCGGTGCAGGACCTGCTGGACCGGGTCACCAGGGGATCGGCGCAAAGCAAGGGCATCGGCAAGCAGGCGCTGTACACCCAGATCGACCTGGACCAGGCCAAGGCCTACGCCTACGCCGTCGAGGTCATGGCCGCGACCAGCCAGCTTCCCGACGCACGCGAATGGACCCAGGCGTTCCTGGAAAAGCGCAAGCCGGACTGGGGCCGCGGCCGGTCCTAGGGTGGGCTTGGGGGAGAAAGTCAGGTCTTCTCCCACACCGAGACGTGCTGGCGGCTCTCGCTGGTGAACGGCTGCCGCGCCCACCCCTCCCACCGGTCGCGCAGCCGCATCCCGGCCAGCTGGGCCATCAGGTCAAGCTCGGCCGGCCACACGTACCGGAACGGGATCGAGCGGTACTCGCTGCGGTCGCCGGTGATGGTGACGTAGTTCGAGCTCATCGCCTGGGTGGCGGTGTCGTAGATATCGAACGCCCAACGCGTCGGGCTCACGTGGAACGGCACCACGTTCTGTCCCGGCGGCAGCCTGCGCAGCTCCGGCACCCCGACCTCGACGACGAAGCAGCCGCCGGGTGCCAGGTGCGCGACGGCGTTGCGAAAGCAAGCGACCTGAGCCTCCTGCGTCGTCAGGTTGTTGATCGTGTTGAAGACCAGGTAGGCGAGGGAGAAGGTGCCGTCCACCCGGGTGGTGGCGAAGTCCCCGATGGTGACGCCGATTGTGTCTCCGCCTGGCTTGGCGCGCAGCCGGGCGACCATGGCCCGGGACAGGTCGATGCCGTGCACCGGCACGCCGCGACGGGCGAGCGGCAGCGCGATCCGGCCGGTCCCGATGCCCAGCTCCAGCGCCCGGCCGCGGTCGGCCAGCTCAGCCAGAAAGCCGGCCACCACCTCGACGAACGCCGGATCGAACATGCCGTCCGAGGAGTCGTCGTAGCTGGCCGCGACACCCTCGCCGAAGTAGCCGTCCTCATCCTCCATTTGCCGGACGGTAGCGCAGAAGACCCCGGCCGGGCACCCGATTTCCCGTGGCGCTGCGGCCGCCGCGGCGCCCCGGCTGGTAGCGTCGGCCCCAGGGGAAATACGTTCATTCGAACAAAACTTTCAGGAGAAGACCATGGCCTCTAAACTCAACCCGTACCTCAACTTCAACGGCAGTGCCCGGCAGGCGCTGGAGTTCTACCGCGGCGTGTTCGGCGGCGAGCTCACGCTGAGCACGTTCGCCGACTTCGGCGCCCCTAACTCACCCGACGCCGACCGGATCATGCACGGGCAGCTGGAGACCCCCGTCGGCTACACGATCATGGCCGCCGACGTCACCAGCGACATGGAATACCACGCGCCGGCCGGCTTCTCGATCAGCCTCAGCGGCGACGACGGCGACCCGCTGCGCGGCTACTGGGAGCAGCTGTCCGCCAGCGGAACCACCACCATGCCGCTGCAGAAGCAGGTGTGGGGCGACGAGTTCGGCATGTGCGTCGACCAGTTCGGCGTCTCCTGGCTGGTCAACATCTCCCAGCCGCAGGTCTAGCCGGCCAGCACCGCCCCGCCGCCCGCGGTCGCTCCGCCCGCAGTCGCTCGGCCCCCGGCCCGCAGTCGCTCGGCCCCCGGCCCGCAGTCGCTCGGCCCCCGGCCTGCGGTCGCCCAGCCCGCGCCCGGGGGCGGGCGGCCGCCCCGCTGGCCGCCCGCCCGGCCGTGCCCCCAGTGACCGCGGTCTTCGGCCATCCCCGCGCGGCTTACCCCCAGCACGCCCCGGCCCCGGACTGCTCGGCCTTCCGTCTCCCGCCGGGCCTGCACCAAACTTCCCTCCGTAAACCACCACAAATACCCCGTTCCCCCGCATCTCGGAATTCCGTGAACGTGGCGTTCTAATGCTTCTATTGGGCAGAGTGCCACTTTCATGTGCTACAGGCCCAGCGGCGGACAGCCCCGAGCGGGCGTCGGCCAGGGTCGGCAACCCCGCGCCGACCGGAGCCAGCGCCTCGGTGCCGGCGGTAGCCAGCGCCCGGCGGCGGCCCGCGAGCAGCGGCAGGCTGCTCAGACCGATGCCCGCTACGATGGCCGCGCCACCCGCGACCTGGACGAGCCCGACCGGGTCCCCGAACGCCGCCGCGCCCGCGATGGCCCCGACCAGCGGCTCGAGGTTGAGGAACGCCCCCGCGACCTCGGCGGAGACCCGGCTCTGCCCGAACGCGAACAGGGTGAACGGCGCCAGCGTGCCGCCCGCCGTCAGCGCGATGACCGCCAGCACCGGACCCGGGTGGCCCGGCACCGCAGGCGCGCCCGAAATGAACACCGTGACCAGCAGCGCGCCCAGCGCCGCGCCCAGGAACTGCACGGCGGTGACCGCGACCGGGTCGCGGCCGGCCAGCAGCCGGCCCTGCGCCACCGTGACCGCGGCGGACAGCAGCAGCGACGCCAGCACCAGGCCGTCGCCGGCCATGGTCGCGCCGCCACCTCCGCCGCCCGCGGTGATCAGGCCGACGCCGAGCAGCGACACCACGAAGCCGACCCAGGCCACCGGCCTGGCCACGGTCCGGTACCACACCGCGGCGATGATGGCCACCAGCACCGGCACCGCCCCGATTAGCAGGGCCGCGTGGGTGACGCTGGTCCGGGAGATGCCGGCGTTCTGCACCATGACCGAACCCCCGTACCCGAGCGCCCCGGAAACCAGCACCTTGGGCGTGAACGCGGCGCGCAGCATCGCCCGGTGGGTGGGCCGGCCCGCCACGGCCAGCAGGACCGCGGCCGCTAGGCCGAACCGCGTGACGGTCAGCCAGCCCGGCGACAGCCAGGCCAGGGCCAGCTTGGACAGCGGCACGGAGGTGCCCCAAAGCAGCCCGGCCGCGATGAGGGCTGCGACGGCGTGACGGCGGTTGGTGTTCATGTATCCATACTCGCCGGTAGCTACGCAGTGTTCGTCGCTAGAGCCAGTTGACAATATAATATTTTGCGCTATGGCCGTTGACCTTGACGAAGTTGACATACAGCTGCTCAATGCGCTGCAGGAGGACGCGGACCGCACCAACGTCGAGCTCGCCCGGCTGGTCGGCCTGTCGCCCGCGGCCACCCTGCACCGGATCCGGCGGCTGAAGGAGACGGGCGTCATCCGGGTCATCCGCGCCCAGCTCGACCCGGCCGCGGCGGGCTTCCCGCTGCAGGTGTACGTCACGGCCACCCTGGCCCGTCACGACCCGCGCTCGAGCCGCGTGTTCGACGACCAGATCCGTGCCCTGCCGCAGATCATCGCGGCGGACAACGTGGCCGGCGAGACCGACTATCTCCTCACCGTCGTCGCCCGAGACGTCGCCGACCTCCAGACCGTGCTGGCCAGCCTGGCCACCCGCGGCGGCCAGCGGCTGGTCACCTATCTGCGGCTGGCCGAGGTCAAGCCGTCGACCCGGCTGCCACTGGCCCCGCTCGGGCTGGCGTCCGACCGCCCCGTTCGGCGCCGTCGCCCTAAGACAGACCAGTAGGCCGAACGAGTCCGAGTGCCACGCCCCGGCCACCCGTCAAGCAGGTAAGACTCGATGCGCACCGGCGTAAACCAGCCGGCCACCGGAAGCCTGCACCACGTCGAGTTGTCGGCTTCGAGGTCGAACTCGTCGCCCGCTAGAGCTCGACGGTTCCGCTCACGCAGGTGACCGTGCCGCCGCCGACCCAGACCTGACCGTCACCGTCGCGGGAGACGTGCACCCGGCCGCGGCGGCCCATGACGGTGCCCTGGCTGGCTACGTACGGGGCGCTGACCCGTCCGTCGGCCAGCAGCCACTGCCCGAGCGAGGCGTTCAGGCTGCCCGTGACCGGGTCCTCCACCGACGTGACCTGCGGGCTGAACGCGCGCACCTCCAGCGCCGCCGGCGAGCCTTCCGGGTAGGGGCCGGCCACGCCGATGTCCATGTCCACGGCGGCCGGCTGGATGGCCAGCACCGCCTCGGCGCTGGCCAGCAGGACGGCCACCCAGCCGGGGCCGTTATCGGCCCAGGCGATGTCCACGATGTCGTCCCGCTTGATGTTCAGCGCCTGCGCCACCCGTTCGGCCACCGGCTCCTCGACCGGCCCGCTGCGCAGCAGCGGCGGGGCCGCGAACGCCAGGCCCGCCTCGCCCCGGAGAGTCTGCCGGACCGTGATCAGCCCGGCCCGGCATTCCTGCACGACGGCGCCCGGGCTGGCCGGGCGGCCGCCGGCCTCCAGCCAGGCGTGGCAGGTGCCCAGGGTGGGATGCCCGGCGAACGGCAGTTCCCCGGCCGGCGTGAAGATCCGGACCAGGTAGTCGGCCCCGCTCGCCCGCGGGGCCAGCACGAACGTCGTCTCGGACAGGTTGGTCCAGCGCGCGAACAGCTGCATCTGCTCGGTGCTCAGGTCGTCGGCGCCGAGGACGACCGCGACCGGGTTGCCAAGGTACGGGGTGTCGGTGAAGACATCCACCTGACGAAACTCATGTGTCACAGGCCGAGCCTAGGCGCCCCGAGGCTGGAACGGCAGAGCCAATTTCCGGGCCACTGGCCGGGCCCGGCCGGGCCCGCTACGGTGCGGGAATGGGAAACCGGCCGCAGGTCACCATCCTGGGCAGCCTGAACATGGACATCTCCGTCACCGTGCCCCGGCTGCCCGAACCCGGCGCGACCGTGCTCGGCTCGGCGGCGCGCTTCACGCCGGGCGGGAAGGGCGCCAACCAGGCAGTGGCGGCGGCCAGGCTCGGCGCCGACGTGCGCATGGCGGGCTGCGTCGGCGACGACGCCTTCGGCAGGCAGTTGCTGGCCGCCCTGCGGGAAGACGACATAGCCGCCGACACCGTAAGGACGGTAAAAGGAGTCCCCACCGGCCTGGCCATGATCTCGGTCGACCCCGCGGGGGAGAACCTCATCACGGTCGCGCCCGGCGCCAACCACGAGGTCGGCGCCGGCGAGGTCACCGCGGCCGCGAGCAGCCCACACGACATCCTGGTCATCTGCGCCGAGATCCCGGTGCCCGCGATCAGGTCGGCGCTCACCCGCGGCGCCCGGTGCATCCTCAACCTCGCCCCAGCCCCGCGGCAGGCCGCCGCCATCGTCGCCGAAGGCGTGGACTGGCTGGTAGTCAACGAGACCGAAGCGGCCGTCGTCCTCGGCCGCAAGGTCGAAGGGCTGCGGGACGCCGCCGAGGCCGCCGCCGGCCTGCTGGCCGCGGGGGCCCGGCACGCCGTGGTCACCGCGGGCGCGCACGGCGCCGCCCTGGCCCCAGGTACCGGTCCGCAGGGGGCCCCGCTGACCGTCGAGGCGTTCCGGGTCGAGGCGGTCGACACCGTCGGGGCCGGCGACACCTTCGTCGGCGCGCTCGCCGTCGCCCTGGCTGCGGGCGTCCGGCCGGCCGAAGCGGTCCGCGCCGCCGCCGCCGCCGGCGCCACGGCCGCCACCCGGCACGGCGCCCAGGCCGGCATGCCACGTCCGGCGGACATCCACGCGGTGACCGGCCTGACCTGGCCGGTACGCTAGGTGTTCACTGAACATTCACCGTGCATTCACTGATTCGCTTTCCGACGATAGGGAAGGTATACAAAGTGTTTATGGGGGCGGGCGTTAGCTTGCCCAATAGGAGCGTGACGTGACGACGCCTGGCCCGCGGGATTTCATCCTCGAAGCGCCCGCCGGGGATGAAGCCGCGGAGGACCTGCGGGCAGCCGCGCTGGCCGCGTTGTCGCAGGCCTTCACCGTGACCGCCGAAGCTGGCGCACCTGGCGCCCGTCGGCGCACCTGGCTGGACACCTTCGACTGGCGCCTGTACCGGGCCGGGCTGATGCTCGAGTTCGAGCAGGCCAGGCCGGGCGGCCGGCTGCTGCTCAGCCGGGCCGACGGCACCCCGCAGGCCGAACAGCCGGTAACCGGCTGGCCGCCGCGGCGCCCTGCCCTGGACCTGCCGCCCGGGCCGGTGCGGGACCGGATCATGGTGCTGATCCGCCCGAGGGCACTGCTGCCCATCGTGAAAGCCACCAGCGCGATCAGCCTGGCCAGGCTGCTCAACGCCGACGGCAAGACGGTGGCCCGCCTGGTCGCGGACCACATCACCGTGACCTCGGCCGCGGTCGGCACCAGCACGGCGGGAACCACCGCGGTCAGCGCCGCCGCGGCTGGCATCACCGCCGAACTGCCGCTGCGCCTGGCCATCGCCGAAGTCCGCGGCTACCCCGGTCAGGCGCGCCGGGCGTCTGCCTTGCTGGCTGGCGTGCCTGGCGTGTCCTCCGCCAGCCAGAGCGTGTTCGTCGCGGCGCTGACCGCGCTCGGCCGGCACCCCGACGACTACACCAGCGGGGTGGACGCGGAGATCACCGCCTCGATGCCCGCGTCCGTCGCGGTGGCCCGGCTGCTGCTGCGCCTGCTCGACACCCTGGAGCAGAACGTCGACGGCGTGCTCCGCGACATAGACACCGAGTTCCTGCACGACCTGCGCGTCGCCGTCCGCCGCAGCCGTTCGGCGATCAAGTTGCTCGGCGCGGTGCTGCCCGCCGAGCTGACCGAGCACTACAAGACCGAGTTCAAATGGCTCGGCGATCTGACCACCCCCACCAGGGACCTCGACGTCCACCTGCTCGGCTTCGACGCGATGACCGCGCAGCTGGTCGCCGCGTCGCCGGCCGACCTCGAGCCGCTCCGCGCCTTCCTGGTCCGGCGCCGGACCCGCGAGGTCCGGCGGTTGGCCGCGGCGCTGCGCGGGACGCGGTTCCGTGCCATCACCGAGGACTGGCGCAAGGTACTGCTCGAGATCCGCGACGCCGGCGCGCCCGGCAAGCGCCGCCGGCCGCCCACCGCGGCGGAGCTGGCCCTGAGCACGACCGGGCGCGCGTTCCGCCGGATCGTGGCGCACGGCGCCGCGATCACCCCGGACTCGCCCCCCGAATCCCTGCACGACCTGCGTAAACGCGCCAAGGAGCTGCGCTACCTGCTGGAGTTCTTCGCGCCCCTGCACGACCCGGTCGCATACCGGAAGGTGGTCGGTGACCTCAAGTCGCTGCAGGACTGCCTCGGCGATTTCCAGGACAGTCAGGTCCAGCGCGAGGAGATTCACGCACTGGCCGACGAGATGCTGGCCGAGCGCGCGGCGCCTGCCGCTACGCTGCTGGCCATGGGTGAAATCGCCGCGAAGCTGACGCTCAGCCAGGCCGAGGCCCGCGCCGACTTCGTCCGGCGGTTCGCCAGGTTCGCGGGCCCGGCCGGCCAGGAGCGCATCGGTGTCCTGCTCGAGGGCAGCCCGTGAAGATCTTCGCCACCTACAACATCAAGGGCGGCGTCGGCAAGACGACCGCCGCGGTCAACCTGGCCTACTTGTCCGCCGCCGACGGCTACCGCACGCTGCTGTGGGACCTGGACCCACAGGGCGCGGCCAGCTTCCTGTTCCGGATCAAGCCGCGGGTCAAGGGCGGCGGCAAGGCGCTCATCCGCGGCACCAAGGCCCTCGACGACGCGATCAAGGGCACCGACTTCGACCGCCTGGACCTGCTTCCCGCCGATTTCACCTACCGCAACATGGACCTCCTCCTGGGCGGAACCAACGGGAAGCCCACCCGCAAGCTCGCCCAGCTGCTCCGCCCGCTGGCGGCCGAATACGACCATGTGTTCCTCGACTGCCCGCCGAGCATCTCGCTGGTCTCGGAAAACGTCATGCACGCCGCCGACGTGCTGCTCGTCCCGCTGATCCCCACCACGCTGTCGGTGCGTACGCTGGACCAGCTCACCGAGTTCGTGGCCGATTTCAACGGCCACCGCCCCGAGATCCGCGCGTTCTTCTCCATGGTCGACCGCCGCAAGAAGCTGCACCAGGAGACAATCAAAGATCTCATCGCCGAACGATCCGGGGTGGCAGCGACACCCATCCCAGCTCTTTCACTGATCGAGCGCATGTCCGTGGAGCGAGCCCCGGTTGCCGCCTTCGCCCCTAACAGCGTGGCCGCCCGCGCCTACCGCACCCTCTGGTCCGAGATCAGCAAAGACACCTAGGATGCCCTAGCCGTCGCGGCCCTGCCAGGTGCAGACGCACGCCTCGTTGCCCTCGGGGTCGGCCAGCACCCAGAACGCCGGGGCTTCGGCGTCGGACAGCAGCGTGCCTCCGGCCGCGATGGTGTCCTGGATGCGCTGGTGCGCCTCGTCGTGCGGCACGGAAACGTCCACATGGATGCGGTTACGCTGCGGGCGCGGGACGTCCATCTGCTGGAACCAGAACGCCGGTCCCTGGCCCAGCGGATCGATTAGCCCGTTCGGCGCTCCGTCGTGGCCAGGCTCGTCGGCGTAGCCGAGTACCGCCTGCCAGAACGGCCGAACCCTGGCCATGTCGAGCACGTCGATCGCGATCTCGAGCGCCTGGACCGACCGCCCAGCCCGGCCGGTCCCGGCCTGGCCGGTCCCGGCCTCGTCGGTCCCGGCCTCGTCGGTCCCGGCCTCGTCGGTCCCGGCCTCGTCGGTCCCGGCCTCGTCGGTCCCGGCCTCGTCGGTCCCGGCCTGGGTGGTCAGCCGGAACTCCTCCGCCACGGCCGAGATCCGGCGCGCCAGCTCCACGTCGCGCGGCGTGACCCAGTCCACCGCCGCGGTCTGCAGCCTCAGTACCAGCCGGTCCTGGCGGATGTCCAGCTGCAGGTGCCCCTCGGCGTGCGGCAGGGCTGCCGCCCTGGCGGCCACGTCGGCCGCCAGGGGCAGCGAACCGGTCAGCAGCTCGGTCCGGAAATCGCCGAGCACGTACCGCCAGCCCAGGCCGGTGACCGCCGCCGAGGCCTCCGCCCGGCTCAGCTTCCGGTCCGGGTCGTGACGCTCCTGGCTCCCGTGTCCTTGTCCCATGCCGTCCATCGTGCCAGCAGCGGTCAGCCCCTAGTCCCCGGGGTGAACGAGACGCCGCGGAGCCACCGTGACCCCGAACGCCCGGCATCCGCAACCAGGTCAACCGTCCACGCTCATGAGTGACGCTGCAGGAAGGCCAGCGTCTGGGCGTTGAATCCGTCGACGTTCTCGTAGATCGGCGCGTGCGCGCAATCCTCGAACACCAGGACCTCGGAGTTCGCGATGCCCTCGCTGAGCGGCGCGGCGAACCGGGTAGAGGTCACCTGGTCATGCCGCCCGAACGTGATCAAGGTAGGTGCCTGGATGGATCCGAGCGCGGCCGTCGCGTCGTGCGCCAGCACCGCCCCGGACTGGCGGACGAAGGCGTCCACCGGCGGCATCGGGCGGCCGCGGACGAACTCGGCCAGCGCATCGACATACTCGGGGCGGGCCGCGTACATCTCCGGGGTGAAGCACCAGGGGAAGATGCCCTGGATGATCATTTCCGGCACGCTGGCCAGGGCCTGGGCGATGATCTGCCAGCTCTGCACCACGGTGCGCAGGAACGGGTCGCTGGCGGTCCAGCCGCTGTGCAGCGACAGCGTCCTGACCTTCTCCGGGTGCCGGGCCGCCAGCCACATGCCGGCGGCCGCGCCGAGGGAAAGCCCGAAGATGTGCGCCTGCTCGATGCCGGCTGCCTGCATGAACCCGGCGATATCCTCGGCGAGCAGTTCGGTGGTGTAGACGCCCTCCGGCTTGCCGGACAGGCCCGCGCCGCGCAGGTCCACGCTCAGGCAGGTGTAGTGCTTGGCGTACTCGGCGACCTGGAAGGCGTAGCACGCCTGGTCGGCCGCGAGGTAGGGGATGAGTACCATCGGCTCGCCCTCGCCCTGGACCTCGTAGTAGATATCGATCCCATTCGCCTGCACCTGTGGCATCGTGCACCCCTCCGGGTTCGTGGTTGGCCGACACCTAGGATCCAAGCACGTGTTTGGCCCTTCGCGACGCGGTAAGGGTAACCAGATCAGTGGCGTTTCAGGCTGGCTCCCCTCAGCCAGTTCGAGTTCCACGCCCGCGGCAGGTATGGCCGCACGGCGACTACCCGCTGATCGAGGCCGGCAAGCTGGTCCTGGACCGCAACCTGACCGACTACCACACTGAGATGGAGCAGGCCGCCTTCGAGCCGAACAACCTGGTGCCCGGCATCACGCTGAGCCCGGACAAGATGCTCCTGGCCCGCGGGTTCTCCTACGCGGACGCGCACCGCGCCCGTCTCGGCGTGAACTACAAGCAGATCCCGGTGAACACCCCGAAGGTCCCGGTGCACAGCTACAGCAAGGACGGCGCCATGCGCGTCGTCAACGTCTCCAACCCGGTCTACGCCCCAACTCCAAGGGCGGGCCGCAGGCCGACAGCGAGCACTACAAGCCGGTCGGCTGGCACGCCGACGGGGACATGGTGCGTGCCGCCTACCGCCTGCACACCGAAGACGACGACTGGGGCCAGGCCGGCGCGATGGTCCGCGAGGTCCTCGACGACGCCGCCCGTGAGCGCCTGGTCAGCAACGTCGTCGGCCACCTGCTCGACGGCGTGACCGAGCCGGTCCTGCAGCGCGCCTTCCAGTACTGGCGCAACGTGGACAAGAACCTCGGCGACAAGATCGAGTCCGGCGTCCGCGCCAAGCAGGGCTAGCCCTCCAGCAGGCGAACCCGCCTGCCCCGGCTCCCATCAGCCCGGCTCCCATCAGCCCCGGCTCCCATCAGCCCCGGCTCCCATCAGCAGGGCCCGGCACCCCGGCCGGGGCGCCGGGGCCAGCCGCGGCAAGCGAACCGCCTGCCCAGCTCTGACCATCTGCGATCAGCGGAGCCTGGCCCTCCACCCGGGTGCTGGGCTCGGCTGGGCCACGAGATGATCCCTGGGCATGGTGATCCCGGGACACGATGGCACCAGCGTGCGCCGTGGTGCAGAAGTGCGCCATGGTGCGATTACACGCCAAAAGATCTGGGAGGATCGAGGCTTCGGGGAGAGTTTTGTGCACTGGGATGCACAAAACTCTCCCACAAGCCCGAATCCTCCCCGCTCTCCTCGCACTGGTAAGCGAATTAGCGGTCCTGATGGGGGTAGCGAGATCAGTTAGGCATCGGGGCCAGCGCGGCGGACCTGCGGCGGGGAGGACCGCTCCGGCTACGTCAGGCTGGCCAGGCCCATCAGGTCGACGCAGGTGACGCCGTGGATCTGGACGAAGGTCATCAGCACGGTATCGCACGAGCGGCAGCGCACCACGGTGCCGAGGGCCGGCCGGTAGACGGCGAGTTCGGCCACCTGCCAGACCGCCCCGCAGCCGCCGCAGGTACCGGTGGCCGTGGTCATCTCGGTGCCGAAGACCTCGATCAGCAACCCGCCGATCGCATTGCCGTCAAGAGCGTAATCGTCGAGGGCGTGGTCATCGAGCGCTTCCACTACCGGTCTCCCTTCCCGAGGATCCTCACTGGCCCGTGGCGCCGAATCGTTCGGTCTTGACCCGCCCCGCCGGATACCCGAGCTCGACCAGGCCCGAGGCGACCGCCTCCACGAAGCTCGTTGGCCCGCAGACGTAGGCCAGCGGCTGCTCCGCCGCCGGCCAGGCCACGTCGGCGAGCATCTGCTGATCGACCCGCCGGGCGTAGCCCGTCCACCCCGGCGGCTGCGACCTGGTCAGCGCGTGGATTACCGTCACGCCGTCGGAGAGGGCGTCGAGCTCGGCCTGGTAGATCACGTCTTCCCAGCTGCGCGAGGAATACAGCAACCTTGTCGGGACCGGACTACCCGCCGAAGCCCGGCACCGCAGCATGGCCCGCAGCGGGACGACGCCCGAGCCGCCGGCCAGCAGCAGCAGCGGCCCGCCGAAGGCGGGCTCCCAGACGAAGTAGCCGCCGATCGGGCCGCGTACTTCCAGGACATCCCCGGGCTGCAGGTCCTCAGTCAGGTAAGGGGAGACTTCCCCATCCTCCAGCCGTTCCACCGTTATCGCCAGTGGCTCACCCGGCGCCGAGGCGATCGAGTAGGCCCGTTCGGCCTGATAACCGTCGTCGGCGGTGAGCCTGATGTCGACATGCTGGCCGGCTCGGTGGCCGGGCCAGTCCGGCACCTCGAGCAGCAACGTCCGCACCCGCGGCGTCTCGTCGGTGACCGGACCGACCGTGGCGGTCTGCCAGGTCAGTCGCCCGCGTACCGCTGTTCGCGCCATGGATCTCCGTACATGTGGTAGCCGTAGTTCTCCCAGAAACCGGGCTCGTCGGTGGCTTGGAGCCGCAGCCCGCGCACCCACTTGGCGCTCTTCCAGAAGTACAGGTGCGGGACCAGCAGCCGGGCCGGCCCGCCGTGCTCCGGGTCGAGGGGGCTGCCGTCGTAGCCGAACGCCACCCAGGCCCGCCCGCCGGTCAGGTCGGCTACCGGCAGGTTGGTCGTGTAACCGCCGTCGCAGAACGCCAGCACGTACCCGGCGTCGTACTCGACCGCCGCGAGCAGCACGTCGAGCGAGACGCCCTGCCAGGTCGTGTCCAGCTTGGACCAGCGGGTCACGCAGTGGATATCGGTGGTCAGCGTCTCGGTGGGCAGCGCGCGGAACTCCTCCCACGTCCAGCTTTTCGGCTCGCGGGCGCCGTCGATCGAGAACGTCCAGTTGGCCAGCGGCGTGTGCGGCGTCGGGCCGGCCGACAGGACGGGGAAGTCGGTGGTGACGTACTGCCCGGGCGGGACCCGGCCGGCCGGGCCCTCCTGGCGCTTGCGGTGGAAGCCGCGGGAAATTGGGCTCACGGCAGCAGGTTACGCCTCGACCCGCCGCTCATGCGCTAGTGAGCAGGTATACGTTCAACCCGACGATTACGGCGGTGACCAGGCAGGCCGTCAGCATCGTCAGCCGCCGGTTCACCAGCGTCCCCATCAGGTCCCGGTTGCCGGTGAAGGCCACCAGCGGAATCAGCGCGAAGGGGATGCCGAAGGAGAGGAAGACCTGGCTCAGGACCAGCGCGCGGCTCGGGTTGAACCCCACCCCGATCAGGACCAGGGCCGGGATCATGGTGATGGCCCGGCGGGCGAAGATCGGGATCTGGCGGTGGATGAAGCCCTGCATCACTACCTGGCCGGACATGGTGCCTACGCAGGAGGAAGCGATCCCGGAGGCGAGCAGGGCAACACCGAAGATCAGCCCGCTGTGCGTGCCCAGGTGCTGGTTCAGGCCGCCGAAGACCTGGCTCAGGTCGCTGCCGACGCCGAACATCCCGCGCGCGTGGAAGACCGCGGCGGCCATGGCGAGCATCGCGACGTTGATGAGGCCGGCTATCCCCATCGCGATGCTGACATCGACGATTTCGAAGCGGAAGATCTTGCGGCGCGCGGCGGGGTTGGCGCCGACGATGCGTTTCTGGGTGAGCGAGGAGTGAAGGTAGATTACGTGCGGCATCACGGTGGCGCCGATGATGCCGACAGCGAGCAGGGCCGAGCCGCTGCCGGCGAACTGGGGCACGAACGCGCCATGCGCAACCCCGGCGGCCGACGGGCTGCTCTTCAGCACCTCCAGGCCGAAGGCCAGGACGACCACGCCGACCAGCCCGGTGATCGTCGCCTCGAGCCGGCGGAAACCTCCCACCTGCATGCCGAGGATCGCGAAGGCCGCAAGGCCGGTCAGCAGCGCGGAGATCCACAGGGAAAGCCCAAACACCAGGTGCAGGCCGAGCGCCGCGCCGACGAATTCGGCCAGGTCGGTGGCCATCGCGACCGCTTCGGCTTGCAGCCATAGCAGCACCACAAGCCGGAACGGCAGCCGGTCGCGGCAAACCTCGGGCAGGCTGCGGCCGGTGGCGATGCCCAGCTTGGCGCTCATCGACTGGATCAGCATCGCCATCAGGTTCGCCGCGACGACCACCCAGAGCAGGCTGTACCCGAACTGCGAGCCGCCCGCCATGTTGGTGGCGAAGTTGCCCGGATCGATGTAGGCGACGGCCGCGATGAACGCGGGGCCCAGGAACGGAAGTACGGCCCGGACCCCGCGTCTTTCACCGGAAAGGACCCGCTCGGCCGCGGCGATGAGGCGCGCTTCGCCCGGAAGGGCGTCGTCGCCGATCACCACCTGCCGGTCGAGCGGAACCGTGTCAGCCACCCAGATCAGCCAACGGATGGCCCCAGCCCGAGCGACTGCGGGGTGCTCGAGTCAGGCGAGGGCTGGTGCAGGCCCTCGTCCAGCGATCCGTACTCGGTCATCAGCGCCGCGCTGCCGCCCCACGGCGTCTGCTCCTCGGCGACCAGCGTGTTGGTCGTGAGCAGCAGGCCGGCCACGGACGCCCCGTTCTGCAGCGCCGAGCGGACCACCCGGAGCGGGTCGATGATGCCCATCTCGACCATGTTGCCGTGCCGGCCCTCGAGGGCGTCAAAGCCTTCGTCGGGTCCCAGCTGCCGGCTCTTGGCCACGACGTCGGCCGCGTCGTAGCCGGCGTTGGCCGCGATCAGGTAGGCGGGCTCGTCGAGCGCCTGCCGCACGATGTCGACGCCGATGGCGTAGTCGCCGCTGACGTTCAGGTCGTCCAGTACGCCTTCGGAGTGCAGCAGCGCCGCGCCGCCGCCCGCGACGATGCCCTCGGCCATGGCGGCTCGGGTGGCGGACAGCGCGTCCTCGACCCGGTGCTGCAGTTCCTTGAGCTCGGCGCTGGTCGGCGCGCCCACGCTGATCACGGCCACCTTGCCGGACAGGGCGCCGATCCGCTCGTTCAGCACGTCCTCGTCGATCCCGAAGGTGGCCCGTTCCAGCTCCGACCGCATCTGGGTGAGCCGGAACTCCACGGCGTCTCTGGAGCCGCCGCCGCCGATGATCGTGGTGTTGTCGGCGGTGACCCGGACCTGCGCGGCCCGGCCGAGCTGGGCCACGGTCATCGTCTCCAGGGTGAATCCCGAGTGCTTGCTGTACACGGCGCCGCCGGTCAGCGCCGCGATGTCCTCAAGCTTGTGCAGCCTCCGGTCACCGAACCCAGGCGCGCGCACCGCGACGCACTGGAAGATCCGGTTCACGTGGTTGTGCACGAGCATGCTCAGCGCGGTGCCCTCGACGTTCTCCGCGATGATGATCAGCGGGCGGGGCGCGCGCATGATCTTGTCGAGCAGCGGCATCAGGTCCTGGACCTTGGTGATCTTCTCGCTGCACAGCAGGATGTAGGGATCGTCGACGACGGCCTCCAGGGCGGCCGGGTTGGTCACCATGTACGGCGAGAGGTAGCCGTTGTCGAACTCGAAGCCCTCGACGAAATCGACCCTCATCCCGGGGGTCGGCTTCTCCTCCACCGTGACGATGCCGCCGTCGCCCACGGTGAACAGCGCCTTGGCGATCACGCTGCCCACCGCGTCGTCGTCGTTGGCGGAGATCGCGGCGACCCGGGCGTAGTCCTCTTCGGTCTTCACCGGGTGCGCGACGCCGTGCAGGTACTCGACCAGGTGGCCGACGGCCAGGTCGATGCCCCGCTTGACCAGTACCGGGTTGCCGCCCTTGCCGATGGCCTCCATGCCGGCCCGGACGATCGCCTGGGCGATCACGGTGGCGGTGGTGGTGCCGTCGCCGACGATGTCGTTGGTCTTGATGGCGGCTTCCTTGACCAGTTGCGCGCCCATGTTCTCGAACTGGTTCTTCAGGTGGATTTCCCGCGCGATGGTGACGCCATCGTTGGTGATCACTGGCGAGCCGGTGATCTTCTCCAGGATGACGTTGCGCCCCTTGGGGCCGAGAGTCGACTTGACGGCTTCGGCCAGCTGGTCCACGCCAGCCAGCAGCAGGCCGCGAGCTTCAGCGCCGAAGCGCAGTTCTTTGGCCATGACAGCTCCAGTTCTACGGGACGAGGATGGCGCGGCCGCGGACCCGGCCGGCGTCGAGGTCGGCGAAGGCGTCGGGCGCGGCGTCGAGCGGGTAGGTCTTGGTGTGCAGCGTGACCTTGCCGCCCTGGGCCAGCGCCATCAGCTCGACCAGGTCGTTGTAGGTGCCGACGATGTTGCCGATGATGTTGCGTTCGGTGGAGATGATGTCCAGGGTCGGGATGTTCAGGGTGCCGCCGTAGCCGATGACGTAGTAGGAGCCGGCCCGGCGGGTCATGTTCCAGCCGTCCATCTCGGCGCCCTGCTCGGCCACGAAGTCGAGCACCACATGGGCGCCCTGGCCGCCGGTCAGGTCCTTCACCGCGTCGACGTGCGTGCCGTCGGCCACCACGGTATGCTGCGCCCCGAGCTCCGACGCCAGCTTGAGCGCGTCCGGGTTACGGTCCACCACGATGATGATCGTCGCGGTCAGCGTGGCCAGGCACTGGATGCCGATGTGGCCGAGGCCGCCGGCGCCGATGATCACGCAGGTGGTGCCGGGGTAGAGGAGCGGGATGGCCTTGCGGACCGCGTGGTAGGCGGTGATGCCGGCGTCGGCGAGCGCGGCCACGTCCTGCGGCCTGGTCTCCGGGTTGAGCTTGATGCAGGCCCGCGCCGAGGTCAGCATGTACTCGGCCATGCCGCCGTCCCTGGACAGCCCGGGGAACTCGCTGTTCTCGCAGTGCATGTCGTCGCCGGCCCGGCAGGCGTGGCACAGGCCGTCGGTCGGCGTGGGGTGCAGGATGACCGTGTCGCCGACGGCGACGTTGGTGACCGCCGGGCCGACCTCGTGCACCCAGCCCGCGTTCTCGTGGCCGAGGATGTAGGGCAGCGGGGTGCCCATCGCCGCGTCCCACTGGCCCTCGATGATGTGCAGGTCGGTCCGGCAGACGCCGGCGCCGCCGATCTTCACGATGACGTCGAACGGCCCGCTGATCGTCGGCTCGGGCACGTCGTCGATCACCGGCTGGGTATGGAATTTATGCAACCGGACGGCCTTCATGGGTCCTCCTCGACCTGCTCGTTACTCACGCTGCTTGTCGGTCACGGCGGGTCTGCTACCTGGTCACGGCGAGTCCGCGTCCTGCGCCGGAACCGTTTCTCCCTGTCCTTTGGTGTTGTGGTACCTGTGCTGGAGCATGCCGCGGCAGATGCCGGAGTTCGCCTCGATGCTCACCCGGGTGATCTTGGCCTTCCGCAGGTGCAGCGGCACCGCCTCGGCCCGGACCGGCTCGCCGGTGACCGGGTCCACGAGCAGCGGGGCGTCGTCGCTGGCCGGCAGGCCGAGTTCGGCCCGCCGTGAGCGCAACCGGTCAAGCGCGCGAGAAGGCGGCAGCTCGCCAAGAGTCAGCGCGAGCAATGCCGCCGGGTCCGTGCCTGCCGCCAGCAGCGGCCGGCACACCTGATCGGTGCCTGCCATCACCGCCTTGCGGAGGAAGTCGGCGCGCAGCTGGTGCAGCTCGCTGACCGCCTCCCCGTCGAAAGACTGGACGAAACCGGCCTGGGCGGCCACGCCGCCGTTGATCACGTCCGAGGCGAAGTGGTCCTCCAAGACCACCTCGGCGTGACGCACGCCCGGCAGCGCCGACACCGCGTCGTAGGCGTCGGCGACCATCAGGTAGGCGAAGTTGGGAGCACAGAAATAGGTGGGCAGCCGCAGCCGGACCTGCGCGTCCCCAGCCGCGGAGACGGCGCACGACGCGACGAAGCCGAGCGAGGTGATCGGCTCGTCGAGTTCGGGGTCGCGCACCGTCTCCAGCGCCCGGAGCAAGGGGGGTCCGGGGGGATGGGTCCCCCCGGGAGCAGGGGGTTCCGGGGGGTCGCCCCCCCGGACCAGCACCGTCATGCCCCCGCGACCAGCTGCGCGTCGTCCTGGGCGGCCGGGGTGCCCGCGTCCGCGGGCAGCTGGAACTCCTTGGGCACTTCGATGTCGTAGAGCCTGGCCGCGTTCAGGCCGAGGATCTTCTTCTTGCCCGCGGTGCCGAGTTTCGGGTAGTCGGCGAACTCCTCGCGGTCCGGCATCTCCCAGTCGACGAAACCCTCGACCTGCCACTTCGGCTCCCAGATGCCGTAGTCGCTGCCGAACGTCATCTTGTCCTCGCCGACCCAGAACAGCAGCTCGCCTATGACCCGGGCGAAGAACTGCGGCCGCGCGTACATAAGGGCGCCGATGGCCACGGAAAGGCCGGCGTACACGTTCGGCTCCTGGGTGGCCATGTAGCAGAAGTCGTCGATCCGCGGCAGGCCCACGTGCTCGACGATGAAGTTGAGCTGGGGGAAGTCGGTCGCGGCGTGGTCCACGTCGGCGACGTCGAAGGCGTCCTTGTCCAGCGGCCAGATCGTCGGGCCCTTGTGCACGTGAATGTTCTTGATGCCAAGGTTCTGTGCGGCTTCCAGGTACCGGTACGCGCCGGGGTCGCTCAGCTTGTACCCGCGGGAGCCGTTGTTCCACTCGGCGGTGTAGAGCTTGACACCCTTGGAGCCGTACCGGGCCACGTTGCGCTTGAGCTCTTCCAGGCCCGCGTCGCTGTCGCGGGGGTCGAAGTTGGTGTTGTAGATGAACTTGCCCGGGTGCTTCTCGCCCATCAGCGCGTTGCGCTCGGTGGTGTTGAAGCCCTCGACGTACCACTCCTTCAGGTCCGTCGGCTGGAAGATGGCCACGTCCACGTGCCCGTCCTCGAAGACGTCCTTCATCAGGTCGTCTTCTGAGTACTTCTGGAAGTGCTCGATCGACCAGTGCGTCTCGGGCGGGCCGAGTCCCTGGTACGCGTGGAAGCACTCGATCCAGCCCTTGGCGTACTGCTCGGCGCCGGGGACCCAGTTGTCCGGGGCAGCATTCCAATAATGCATGTGCGAATCGACGATGAAGTATTTCTCGCCGTTGTGCTCGTACAAGGCGCCTCCTTCAGTGAGCTGGTCATGGCACTGAGCCGGCGATCACCGGCTCAGTGCCACGGGAGTAAACACCACATTCCGTTCGTACCCGCGTGGCGCGGGACTGTCCAGCCCGCGCCGCGGGGTTAGCCGGCTACGACTTTGCGGTCAGGTCGAAGCCGAGGTAGTCGGCCGCGTCCTCGGGGTTGGCGAACATGATCGTCTCGGTGTCGGTGTGGATCATCCGGCCGTAGTGCGTGGACATGTTCTCCTCGAACTGGGCGGCGTCGAAGTAGCCGGGCTCCTCGCCGAGCGCCTCGGAGACCTCGTCGTAGTCCAAGTCGAACCGGCCCACGCCGTCGACGCGGATCATGGACGGCAGGTACGTGACCTTCACGTTCGGCTTCTTGGCCAGGACCTGGGCCACGACCGCCCCGATCTGGTTGTTCATCAGGGTGTACCCGGCCATGTTCGAGGCCGTGTGGTCGGACTTGTAGGGGCTCTCGGGGTGCTTGAACTCGGTCACTGGGCCAGCTCCTTCGGGGTGTCCAGGTTCAGGTCGGAGAGAATTCCGGCGAAACGGCTCTTGGCGAGGTCCAGGCCGTCCTCGAAGCGCGGCGGCTTGAATTCGGGCTGCGACCACAACGGCTGCAGCAGCCGGGCGGCGGCGATCGCGCGACCGGTCCAGGTGGACAGCCAGCCGCTCAGCAATGCCTTGTTGTGGTCGGCGAACTCGCGGTCGTTGGTGAGCAGGTGGAACATCGGGATCGTGTAGCGCAGGTCCCGCTCGGCGAAGTCGTACTCCTCGGCGCCGATGATCGTGGGCGTCACGAAGTCGCCGTTGCGCGGCGCCGCGTGCATCACCAGCTGGCTGCGGAACAGCTCGCCGACCAGGGGCTCGAACACGACGTTGGCGGCGAAGATGGCCTCGCACCAGTCGTCGATCGCGGTGAGCTGCTCGGCGACCTCACGCACGCCCTGCCAGGCCGGGTCCTCGTTCCACGCGGTCAGGTGAGCGGCGCCGTCGAAGCCGTCGATCTCCTCGGTCAGGGTAAGGTTGTACAGCGCCAGGTCCTGGGCCGAACGGATCCGGTGCATGCTGTTCACCGAGATCGCATTGTTGTGCATGTTGGTGGGGGCGCGCCGGTTGGCGTTGGCGTACAGGTACAGGCCAAGCCCGTGGTCCACGTGCATCCACGCGCCGACGTTCGACTCCACGAACCGTACCCAGGCCCGGTTCCACTGCTCGAAGGCCTTGGACTGCCTGGCCACGTCGACGTTCTGGTTGAGCTGCCGGACGACGTTGGAGTTGTACCGGTAGAAGGTGAGCTCCCACTCCTCGTTGGGGTCGCGGAACTCGTGCCAGCCGGTCGCGGGCCAGTCGTAACCCTTGCCGCCCGAGCCGGGGTAGCGCTCGGGCTCGGGGCGGTCCGAACCCCAGGCCTTCAGGGCCGTCCAGTCCAGCGGGTAGCCGCCGCGCCCGTCGGAGAAGCCGTACAGCCAGCCCTGGGCGAGGTAGTGGCGGGGATCAGGCTGGACCTCGACGGTGACGTCCTCGTACCGGGTCTGCTTGCGCTTAGCCGGCGTGAAGTAGTTGAAGTCCCGCTTGGTCGAGTCCGGGAAGGTCTTGGCGCCTGCCTCCGCGTCGGTGAAGACCGGCTTAGGGACACTACGCTCCTGGGTCGTCTCTGTCATGATCTCACTCCTGCGGGTTACCAGTGGTCGTGAACTTGTCGTAGTAGATGCGCTTTTCTTCCACGCCCAGCGTGGCCAGCAGCGGCAGCGCCGCCTCCACCATGGGCGGCGGCCCGCAGACGTAGGCGTGTGCCCCGCGCTGGTCGCTGGCGTGCCGCTTGACCACGTCGGTGATCAGGCCGGTCTCGCCGTCCCATTCCTCATCCTCGGCCGGTTCGGACAGAGCCGGTATGTACCGGAAGTCCGGCAGCTTCTCCTCCAGCGAACGCAGCTCGGCCTCGAAGCAGAGATCCTTGGAGGTACGGGCGCCGTAGAAGAAGGTGGCCTTGCGCTGCAGACCGCGCTCGGCCATGGCCCGCAGCAGCGACAAGATGGGCGCCATGCCCGCGCCGCCGCCGACGAACACCAGGTCGTTGTCGCCCTCGCGGAGGGTGAAGACGCCGAACGGCCCGGTTATATCAAGGCGGTCACCCTCGGCCAGTTTCTCCGCGAGGAACCGGGAAAACTGCCCGTCCGGGTAGACCTTGATGACGAACTCAAGCAGCCCGCTCTCGCGGCTTGAGGTGTTAGCCATGGAAAAGGAACGCACCGCGCCGGTACCTGGAATGGCGATGTCCATGTACTGGCCGGGGAAGAACTTGATCTCGGCCGGCTCGATCAGCCGCAGTACCAGGTGGCGCATGTCGTGGGTGACCGCGTCCTTGGACACCACCTCCGTGACGCCCTGCTGGATCGGCAGGCCGGAACGGATCATTTCCTCGTCGTAGTTGAGCAGCTCGATGGTCAGGTCCTCGTAGGCGTGCGCCCGGCACAGCAGCGTGTAGCCTTCCTCGAGCTCAAAGTCGGGCAGCGCGAACGTGGAGTACTTGTCGAGCTCGACTTCGTCGCCGTCGAGGATGAACGACTTGCAGGACGCGCACTGCCCCTCCTTGCAGCCGTGCATGAGCATGATCCCCTGCTCGGCCGCGGCCCGCAGGATGTTCTGATCCTCCGCTACCTCGATCTCGATGCCGACCGGCTCGAAGCGGACGATGTGTTTCTCGGTCATGACCCCCTCGGCGGCGGGCTAGGGAAGAGCGGGCTAGGGAAGAGCGGGCTAGGGAAGAGCGGGCTAGGGAAGAGCGGGCTAGGGAAGAGCGGGCTAGGAAGGCGGGTTAGGGAAGAGCGGGCTAGTGCAGGCGGGTTAGGGCAGGCTCGTGGGAGGGGGCGGCCCGGAAACCGCAACCGGGCTGCCCCCTCCGCTGCATGGCCTCAGCTAGCGGCCGGGGCCGGGCGGCCGGCTGGGCCTTGCCGGATGTAGTCGGCGTGGAACGCTTCACGCTGCTCGGGCGTCATCTCGTTGAGCAGCACGTTCGGGCTGAGGATCTCGGGCATCCTGCGCAGGTGATCCAGGGTCCACATCTTCTTGGGATCCAGGTTCAGGTGCGGCTGGGCGACCATCGTCTTGCCGTCGTCGCGCACGTAGCCCATGTCGGACACGGCGTCGGCCCAGTTCCAGCCGTGGTACAGGGTCTCCCATTCGCGCTTGCCGATGAGCTGGCCCATGTTCGGGGTCTCCCGGCCCTGGTAGGTCGGCCGGAACGCCACGGCGTCGGTCCAGCGGCACTCCTCGTGACAGTAGGTCCGCCACTGGCCGTCGACCTCGGCCATCACCATGTCCTCGCGGACCAGGCACGGGACCATGCAGGTCCAGCACCGGTGCGGGTACACGTAGTCGACGTTCTCGGCCACGATCGGGTGGTGCCCGTTCGGCATGGACAGGCGGTTGTAGTTCTCCCACCACTTGCCGTACTTGTCGTACCAGCCCGGGTACTTGTACTCGAACCACTCGAAGTCGGCGTCCGTCATCGGGTCGATCCGCCAGTAGTTGGCGAGCCAGCCGGTGGCGAAGAACTGGGCGACTTCGTGCACGTAGCCCTTGTTCCAGATCTGGTTCCACGCTTCCTCGATGAGGTCGTGCGGAATGACCAGGCCGTACTTCTCCAGCGGCACAAGGTAGCTGCGGTAGTAGTCGTCGTAGATCCACCGGCGCCACATCTCGGCGTAGGACTCGCGGTCCTTGCGCCGGTCCTTGGTGCCGTACTCGATGAACGTGCCGATGGCGGCGTCCACCACGCGGTGGTTGTTCCACCACGCGTAGCGCAGGTCGCGCTCGAGCAGCTGGTGGTTGCTCTCGTCCGACAGCGCCATCAGCAGCGTGGCGTAGCCGTTGGAGATGTGCCGCGACTCGTCCGACTGCACCGAGTGGAACACGGTGGGCAGCAGGAAGTCGCCGTTGGCCGCGGCCTCGGCCGGCATGGCCACGAACAGCGTGTTCGTGAACGCCGTCTCGGCGACGATCGTGAGGTAGATCGATGCGGCGGTGATGGCGTCACCGGTGATGAAGCCCTCGGCGAACTGCCGGCCGATCGTCCCGCAGTAGTCGTTCTGGAAGTTGCGGAGGCTGTTGTTGAAGCCGGCCGGGTCGATGTAGTTGTTCATGTACAGGCGCTTGAGGTTCTGCTGGATCGTCGAGTGACGTACCTCGTCGATCATCTGGATCGCCTGGCCGTTGTGCAGCTCCGGATTGGGGACCGTGCGGAACAGCAGCGGCATGGCGCGCGCCGCTGAGATCTCCGGCAACGGGATGATGGAAAGGAACAGCTTCTGCCATTCCAGCCACCGCTCCTGCACCTGGCGGAACATGTTGCCGCGGATGGCGCCGTCCTGGGCGCCGTACACGCGGTTGTCCTTCTCTTCCTGCATCGGGAAGTAGGACCGGAGAACCTGCTTCAGCGGGTCCTTCTTCTGTGCCTTCTGGAACGTGTAGTCCGTCCCGTACTGCGACACAGGCTCGTGGTACTGAGGCTCCCAGGCAAGCTCCTGGATTTTCTGGTGAGCCTTGGCCACACTCTGGCGACTCATCGTCACCCCTTTCTCGGCGGGTTCCGGGGTCCGGGTTCATCCCCCCGGGGAGGCCTTGGGCCAGGGCGGGCTGCCACGGCCCCGAAAGTCCTTGTGTGCTGCATCACATCCCGAATGCCAAGGTCATGAGCTCTCAACATGAGACATCTCGAACGCGGCGCGGATCTCGGCTAGCCGCTGCTTGCGTTCCTCGGCCGCCTGCCGGTTTCCTTCTGCGGCCGGAGTGATGCCTAGTGCCCGCAGCAGTTCAGCCGCGGGCACGCCCGGATCGCCCGTCTCACCCAGGACCGGATGCAGCCCTTCCTCCGCGAGGTGGTGAAAAACCAGGTTGACGATGCTCCAGGGGTTAAAAGTCTCGGTTGGCTGGGAAGGGCTCGTCTCGTCGTGAGCGTCCATGAACCGACACAACGCCGGCTGGCCCGAGCCGGGAGTCTCAACTTGAGACAGTGCCCCGCAACCTGGGGTTTACCTTGTAATGGGCCGGTAACCCGAATCCGATTCCCGCGCAGGCTGAGCCTCCAGCCGTGAAATGTGGGTGGGGAAGGCAATATGGCACGTGCTTCAACGCCGATGCACACCGCGAGAGCTTCGACGCCGATGCACACCGCAAGAGATCACCTAGCTGAGGCCAGGGAGCGGTTTCTCGCAGCCGAGCCAGTGGACGCCAGTGCCGTCCGCAAGCCCATCCTGGCGTCCTGGTGGCGGTCCAGGCAGTGGAACGTCGCCGCGGACCACATCGAGCTGGACTACCTGCACGACCCCGACCTGGAATCCAACCTGGCCCGGACGGCCGATCCGGTGCTGCGGCACCTGCACGAGCAGCTGGACGGCCAGCCGATCAGCATCATCCTGACCGACTCCGCGGGCGTGGTGCTGACCCGGCTGACCGCGGACCGCGACCTCGAGCGGCACCTGGACGGTGTCAAACTGGCCCCCGGCTTCAGCTACGCCGAGGCCCGCGTCGGCACTAACGGCATCGGTACCGCGCTGGAATCCGGCGGCCCGGCCCATGTCTTCGGGCACGAGCACTACGCCGAGCACCTAGAGCAATTTGGCTGCGCTGGAGTGCCGATCCACGACCCGGTCTCGGGCAAGACCATCGGCGTGATCGACCTGACCTGCTGGCGCAAGAACGCCGATCCGCTGCTGATCTCGCTGGTCAAGGCGACGGCCGACCAGATCACCCAGGCCCTGCTGGCTGCGGGCAGCCGCCGGGATATGCACCTGCTCCAGGAATACGTGCGGGCCTGCCGCCGCACCGGCGGCATCGTGCTGGCCCTCGGCAACGACGTCGTCATGCTCAACGATCACGCCCGCCAGGTGCTCGACCCCGGTGACCAGTCCGCCCTGATCGGCCACGCGACTGAGGCGCTGGCCCGGCAGAACCCGGGCGCGGTGACGGTGGACCTGCCCAGCGGCGTGGTGGCCCGGATGTTCTGCCGGCGGATCTCGGGCGACGGCCCGTTCGCCGACGGCGTGGTCCACGTGAAGCTGGCGGCCGCGGCCCTGGCCGCGCCCGAGGTGCCCGTGCCGAGGACGGCCATGTACCTGCCGGGCCTGGTGGGCAGCGGCGTGCTGTGGCTGCGCGCCTGCCGGGAGGCGGAGACCCTCTACGACGCCGCGGACTGGATGACGATCGAGGGCGAACCCGGCGTCGGCAAGCTCGCCCTGGTCCGCGCGGTGCACCAGCGGCGCAACCCGGCCGCGCCGTTCCACGTCCTCGACGCCGAGGAGGTTTCCGGGTCCGGCCAGGACTGGCTCACCAAGACCCGCCGCGAGCTGCTCGACGGCGCGGGCATGCTGGTGATCAGGCACGTGGACGCGGTCAACGCCCGGCAGATGCACGCGCTGTCCAGCGCGCTGCAGGAGGCCAGGACGGCCATGCGGCACGAGGAGCTGCGGGTGGCGGTGACGCTGAACCGCAAGCGGGCCAGCGCCGATCTGACCAGGCTGCTTCGGTTCTTCCAGGGCACGGTGGAGCTGCCGCCGCTGCGCCACCACAGCGAGGACCTGCACGAGCTGGTGCCCTTCTTCCTGGCCCGGCTCAGCCAGCAGGGCCGTCTGACCTGCTCCCCGGAGGCGATGCAGCTGCTGCTGCGGCACAACTGGCCGGGCAACGCCGAACAGCTCTGGCAGGTGCTCAAGCAGGTCGTCCAGCGCCGCCGGGCCGGCGTGATCATGCCGAAGGACCTGCCGCCCGAATGCTGGACGGTGAGTCGGCGGCTGCTGTCCCCGCTGGAGTCGATCGAGCGGGACGCGATCGTGCAGAGCCTGCAGGACCACGACGGCAACAAGGTCCGGGCGGCCGAGGCGCTGGGCATGTCCCGGGCCACGATCTACCGCAAAATTCACGAGTACGGCATCGTCGCATCCGGTAGCTGAGCCCGCCCCGCGGCTCCGTGGTTCAAAGTGAGAAGGCATGTGCCCAGTTCGGGGCGTACGGATGCATTAAGCCCGCAAACGCGGGGCGCCGCACCTGTGAAGGAGCGAATCCATGACCGCTCTCGACGCAAACCCGGACAATACCGCCCAGGAGGCGCCCGCGCCGCCCGTGGTCGGCCCGATGGCGGGCGACCCGGGCATGCTGGGTCTGGGGAGCTTCATCGTCGGCTCCATCGCGCTCGGCCTGGGCCTGGTCGGCGTGGTACCGGTCGGCGTTCTCGGCGCCCCCCTGGCGATCATCCTGGCCGCCACCGCCCTGGGCCTGCTCCTGGCCGCGATCTGGGCCGCAGCGGTCGGCCAGAGCGCGGTGGCCGCCATCTTCGGCATCTTCGGCACCTTCTGGCTGAGCTACGCCGTGCTCGTGCTCGGCCTGGACCACAACTGGTTCGCCATCACCGTCACCGCGGTGCTCGCCACCGTCAAGCTGTTCCTGGTCGCCTGGCTGGTCGTCGTCCTGATGCTGACCCTGACCACGCTGCGGCTGCCGGCTGCGTTCACCGTGCTCTTCGCGCTGGTCTCCCTCGCGCTGCTGCTCCTGCTGCTCGCCTTCGCCGAGGCGTCGCCGCTCGGCGTGCCGTCTACCGGCCTGCTGAAGACCGGTGGCTACGTCGTGCTGGTCTTCGCCGCGCTGGGCATGTACCTCTTCGCCGGCGCCGCCGCGGCGGGCACCGGGGGTAAGGGCCTACCGCTCGGCAAGCCGCTGATGCACTAGGAACAAGACCTTCATGCCGAACGGGCCGTGGTGACCGCCCTGGTCAGGTGCGAGCTACCACGGCCCGTCGGGGTCTTCGGGTTTCTCCGGGGTCTCCGCGTTCAGGCCTTTCTCGTCCGGTGCTCCGTCCGCCGCACCGATCTCCACTTCAGGTCCCGCAGCCGTCGCCGCCGCGGCTGGCGGCCCCAAGAGCCCCAGCGCACCGCGGGCTCGGGCAGCTTCGGGGGCTCGGCGAAGGCGGGCTCGGCGTCCAGGTCGACCGCGTCCAGCGGGGACTCGGCGGCGGCGTCGCGCCGCGTCAGCGGGGGCAGGTTCCACTTCTCCTCGATGAGCTTGAGCACCGAGGTGTGGTCCAGCGTCTTGCTGCACACGTAGTCCGGGCGGGCGTAGGGGGAGACGATGACGGCCGGGACCCGGAAACCGTAGCGGGTGTAGTCGCGGGGGCCTTCGTCGATAGCCTTCAGCCGGGCGAAGCCCCCGCCGAACACCGGGCGGAGCAGCGAGCGCAGCCACCCGGGCAGGTCGAGGATGTAGTTGTGGGCCGGCACGTCGTCCGGCGCCACCGCCTCGGGCGGCGGTACATGGTCGTAGTAGCCGCCGTGCTCGTCGTACAGCCAGATCAGCAGGGTGTCCGGCCAGGCCGGGCCGTTCATGACCCGGTTGATGACCTCGGCCGCGAAGGACTCGCCCTTGGTGATGTCCTGCGGGTTCTCTTCGGAGTACGTCTCGAAGTCGGGGTCGACGATGCTGACCGCGGGCAGCGTGCCCGTGTCGGCGTCGGCGAAGAACTGCGGGGTCTTGCGCAGGTGCCGGACGCACCCGCCCAGCCCGATCGGGTACAGGTCGGCGGTGAACGACTTGTTGCCGACGGCCCGGTCGGCCACGCCAGGCAGCCACCGGCCGACCTGCGCCAGCCGCCGGGCCGCGGTCAGCCCGCGGCCGCCGAGCAGCCGCCGCGCCAGCACGTTGGAGTGCCGCACGTTGTGGTAGTTCGCCCAGGAGATGCCGTGCTTGGTCAGCACGTCGAAGATCGTCCCGGTCGGCGGGTAGTCGATGATGTCCCAGGGCAGGTCGTCGATGAGGCCGTGGGCGGTCCCGGAGATGAGGAACCTGCGGTTCGGGAACGTCGGTCCCAGGCACGAGCTGAACCAGTGATCGGCCAGCGGGAACGTTCGGGCCAGCCCGTAGTAGAACGGCAGGTCGTCCTCGGTCCAGTAGCCCATCGGCACGGCGGGATCGGCGCCGGGCAGGGCCTGGGCCACCGCGGCGGCGAACCCGTCGTTGCGCCCGTCGGCGTACTGGATGTGGGTGGCGTGCCAGTTCTGGCTGGGATCGTTCTTCCGCTGGCTGGTGGAGGTCAGATGGTGGGCGCGAAACGCCTGGCCGTTCGGGGTGTAGTTGACGACGTCGGGGGTGCCGTCGGGACCGAGCGGCAGTCCCTCGCCCCGGTCGGTGAGCATGCCGAGGTAATTGTCGTAGGAGTGGTTCTCCATCATCAAGATGACGATGTGGCGTATCTGCGGCAGCAGGTCGGTCCCCTCGGCCAGGTCTGGCCGCGGCCGGTCGCCCGCCTGGAGTGCGCTGAACCCGCGCCGCGCCGCGGTCCGCGCCGAAGACGCCCGGCGGCGCCTGATCTCGCGGCTCTCCAGCCTGTCCCACATCCCGGTTACCTCCGGCTCCGATGCACTTACTCGGGGCGGGGCCGCGGTGCCAGGTGCCGCGCGGCGATCTCCGCTACCTCTCTGCTTACCCCCATGCGGTTCCGCAAACGGGCCAGCCGCGCGTCCGTGGTGTCACCGGCTGGGCAGCGCCGCGTGCGCGATCCGGGACAGGTCGGCCGGGCGCAGCGAGTCGGTCCTGTCCCAGGCCGCGGCGGGGATCATGTCGTGCTGGCGGACGTCGCGGACCGGCCCGAAGCCGTGCCGGCGCAGCAGCGCGGCTACGTGATCCGGGGCGAATAGCGACAGCCAGGGTTCGCCTTGTTCGGCGGACGCCTGCCCGACCTGCTCGGCGTAGCTGTCGCCCGCGGCGTCGCGCAGCCCGGCGGGCAGGATGTAGTCGACGACGATCTCCGACCCGTGCGCGAAGCCGCCGGTGACCGACAGGGTCTCCTCGATGGCGCTTTCTTCCAGGTACATGGTGGTACCCAGCCAGCTGACGAACGCGGGCGCGGCGAAGTCGAACCCGGCCCGGGCCAGGCGGTCGCGCAGTGAGTCCCGGGCGAAATCCACCGGGACGAAGGTGACGCTTTCTGGCACTGGCACGACGTGGCGCTTCCAGTCCTGCGTCGCCGGGTGGTCGACTTCGAAGACCCGGATCTGGCCCGTCCGCCGGGACCGGCTGGCGAAGGAGTCCAGGCCGGCGCCGAGCAGGACGTACTGGCCGATGCCGCGCCCGATGCCGTCGGCCAGGCGGTCCTCGGTGTAGCGGCTACGGCAAGTGACCTGGGCCCGCGCGCCGGACAGGATCGGGTGGGTGCCGTGCGCCCGGTGGAATCCGAGGAGCTCATCGGCCCGCTCGCCGAGCATGACCTCGGCCAGCGTGTCGGCGAAAATGGGCGGGTCGCCGTCGACAATCAGGTGGGCGGCCCGCGCGGCCGCCGCGGTGAACGCGGTAAGGCTGGGTTGTCCGTTAGCTATCACGCACGCTAGATTACAATTAATCTGTATTCATAATAACACAAAATTAAAAATATAACAATGGCTCCCGAATAACACTTAAGTATCATTCATATCCGCCGCTGGGGCCTGTTCACCCTCCAGGGCACCCCTGCGAGAGCGCGACGGATTCAATGAATGTGGCACCGTACTGACTCTATTGGGTACGGTGCCGCTTTCATGCGCTTCCGCGTCGCCTGCGTCGGCTAGGCCGGAACGCTCGCGGCCAGTTCGAGCAGGAACTTCGTGGTGGCGTCGGGCGGCCGCCGGTAGAGGTGCTGGACGGCGATGATCACGGCGGTGGCCTGGCACCATCGCCCGAGCCGGTCGGCATCCAGGTCAGGGTCGAGCGCGCACAGCCGCTCGATCCGGTCGCTGAGCTCGGCTGCGCTGGTCGCCCGGCCTATCGCCCAGTCGATCGCGTCGGCGGTCCGGTCCCGGCGGTCCGGTCCCGGCGGTCCGGTCCCGGCGGTCCGGTCCCGGCGGTTGACATGCAGCTAAATGGATGCCTATTATTCATGCAGCCGAACGGCTGCATATTTCACACCGGGCCGCCAGTCGGGCGGCCGGCGGACCGAAGGAGCTTCAGATGGCAGACATCAGGCACCGCGTCGGTATCGACGCCCCGCGGGAGCGCGTCTACCAGGCTCTGGCCACGCGGGAGGGACTGGCCGGGTGGTGGACGCGGGACGTCAGGGGAGAGGCGGAGCAGGGCGGGAAGCTCGAGTTCTATTTCGGCTTCCCCGAGCCGGCCGCGGTGATGGAGGTGACCGAACTGGTGCCCGGGCAGCGCGTGGCCTGGCGCTGCGTGCAGGGACCCGACGAGTGGGTCGGCACCACGGTCACCTTTGACCTTTCCTCCGCGGGAGAGCAGACTGCGGTGCTGTTCCGGCACGGCGACTGGCGGGATCCCATCGAGTTCATGTACCACTGCAGCACCAAGTGGGGGTATTTCCTGCTCGGCCTCAAAGCCGGCCTCGAGGGCGGCGCCGCCACGCCCTATCCGGAGGACATGAAGATCAGCAACTGGGGTTAGCTTGGACGAGGTATTCCGGGCGCTGGCCGACCCGAGCCGGCGGAGGCTGCTCGACAGCCTGAACCGCCAGAACGGGCAGAGCCTGCGCGAGTTGTGCGCCGGGCTCGACATGGCCAGGCAGTCCGTGAGCAAGCACCTGGCGATCCTTACCGGCGCCAACCTCGTCACCACGGTCTGGCGCGGCCGGGAAAAGCTGCACTACCTGAACGCCGCGCCGATCAACGAGATCGCCGAACGCTGGATCAACCACTACGACCAGCCGCGCGTCACCGCCTTGTCGGATCTGAAGAAGGCCCTGGAGGGCACCGCGATGAGCAAGCCGGAATTCGTCTACACGACCTACATCAACACCACCCCGGAGCGCCTCTGGCAGGGGCTGACCGACCCCGCCTTCACCAGGCGTTACTGGGGGATCGCCTGGGAGTCCGACTGGCGGGCCGGGTCGCCGGTGACGCTTGAGATCCAGGACAGCGGGGTGAAGATCGCCGATCCGGCCCAGGTCGTGCTGGAGTCGGACCCGTACCGGCGGCTGTCCTACACCTGGCACAGCTTCACGCCGGAGTGGGCGGCCGCCTACGGGGTCAGCGACGAGCACCTGGCCAAGGTGGCCAGCGAGTGCCGCTCCAAGGTGACCTTCGACATCGAGCCGGTGGGGGAGATGGTCAAGCTGACCGTCATCCACGACGCCTTCGAGGCGGGCAGCGCCGTGCTCCCGGGCATCTCGCAAGGCTGGCCGCGGATCCTGTCCGACCTCAAGACGCTGCTCGAAACGGGGGACACGCTGCCCGTCGGATAGTAGAGGGATCAGCCACATGGACACCCGCGGCGGAGTCGCCCTGATCTGGCCTTACCCAGGTGCCATGATGCCATTATGACCTCTGGCGGCAATCCAGCCCGCGTCGCCCCGCCGTTCGAGGCGAACGAGCGGGCCACGCTCACCGCGTTCCTTGACTTCCAGCGAGCCACCCTGGCCCTCAAATGCGACGGCCTGACCGATCGCCAGCTGAGGGAGCGAGCCATCCCGCCGTCCAGCCTGTCCCTGCTCGGCATCGTCAGGCACATGGCCGAGGTGGAGCGTAACTGGTTCCGCCCCGTGCTCGGCGGCGAGCCGATGGCCACGATCTTCGCCCCGGACATGGACTTCGAGGCGGCGTTCCGCGACGTGGCCGCGGCCGAGGTGACCGAGGCGTTCCGCATCTGGCGGGCCGAGTGCGATCACGCCCGGATGCTGGTGGCCGCCGCGCCGTCCCTGGACGTCCGGGGGTTCCGGCGGCGCGGCTGGATCTCGCTGCGGTGGGTGCTCACCCACATGATCGAGGAGTACGCCCGCCACAACGGCCACGCCGACCTGCTCAGGGAACGACTGGACGGCTCGACAGGAGAATGATCTCGCGGGTGTTATCCCTTAGCAACTAAGTAACTTAGAGTAACTAAGTAACTTAGCCGCGCCATGCTCGGGGCAAATGACAGCATCAGGACCCGGGAACTCGGCACCCGGCCCGCCCTGACCTCCGGGGCGATCACCATGCTGGTCGACCGGCTCGAACGCGCCGGGTGGGTCGCCGTCGCCCGCATCCCAGCGGCTGCCGCCGAGGCGGCCGCGGCGGCAGCCGCCGAACTCCGCCGCTGACCGCCGCGGCGGGGCGGCCCAGATCCGCTGGCCGCTCCGCTGCTCACCCGGCCCGGATCAGCGCTCGCGCTCGTACTTGAACGAAAGCTCGAGCTTGGTCCGGAAGGTGACCGTCCCGCCCTCGTCCAGGTGGATGTCCTGCCTGACCACCTCAGCCACCCGGAGGTCATGGAGAGTCTCGCTTGCGGTCTTGATCGCCTGCGCGGCCGCGTCCTCCCATGACGTCGTGCTCGTCCCGATGACCTCGGTTACCCTGTACACGCTCATTCGCACTCCTTCGTGACGGCTTCGAGCCCGTTAGGCAAATGGTAGAGACGATAGTCCGGGGGCGATAGAGGCGAACGGCCCGAACGGGCAGGCCCAACAGCCCGGGTGCCGGGTCAGGACAGCCGCACGTAGCCGTGGTGGCTCACGGGAGGAAACGGCCGGGGGAGGCCTGGCCGCCGCCGGTTGCTACCGTCAGGCACATGCGGATCGCCCACCTCAGTGACCCTCACCTGATGAGGGGGCCCCTGGCGGCCCTGCCCGCCGCGAACCTCGCCAACGCGATCGGCCGCGCGCTGGCGATCGAGCCCAGGCCGGACTGCATCATCATCAGCGGTGACCTCGCGGACACCGGGCACCCGGACGAGTACGGCGCGCTGCGGACCATCCTGCGGCAATGCCCGGTACCCGTGCACCTCGCGGCGGGCAACCATGACGACCCCGCCGCGCTCGTCGCCAAGTTCGGTGACACGCCGTTCCTGGGCAACGGCGTCTCCGCGTCCTACACGGTGGAGTATCCGCAGGCCACCCTGGTGATCACCAACTCCTGGATCCACGGCAGCCCGGCCGGATACCTTGGCCCGGACCAGCTCGCCTGGATCGATCGGACCCTGGCCGCCCGGCCGGAGGTGCCCGCCTTCGTCTGCGTCCATCACCCGCCGCTGCCGATCGGCATCCCGTTTCTCGACGGCATGATCCTGACCGACGCCGCCGAACTCGCCGACGTCATCCGGCGGCACCCGCACGTCGCCCGCGTGCTGTCCGGGCACGCGCACCGCGACGTCTCCGCCCTGTGGGCCGGCACCATGATGACCGTCGCGCCCAGCACCTACCGGCAGAGCGCGCTGCGCCTGACCGATGCCCAGCCCCCCGGCTACGTGGCCGAGCCGACCAGCTTCCTGCTGCACGTACTCGACGGGCCCCGCTGCGTGACTCATTCCGTGGCGGTCAGTCACGCCGCCGCCGTCAACGCGTTCTGACCGGGGGGAAGGCCGACTCGTGGCCGTGCGCCCCGGGCAGCCTAGAAGTCCTGGCCGCCGACGTCGGCCTGGCCGTTGGCTACCAGCCAGGCCAGCGCCTCGTGCAGGGCGTCCAGCGAGCTGTACCGCGGCACGTACCCGAGCACCTCCCTGGCCCGGTCGACGCTCGCCGCGATGCTGCGGACGGTGTGCTGGCGGGTGGTCTCGGCGTGCCCGGCACCGACCCGCCGCTCGAACTCCGCCCAGTCGGTGAACTCGAGCACGGGCTGGCGGCCGAACCATCCCCGCGACCCCCGCCGCCAGGCCGCGGAGCGTCATCCGGCTGCAGGGCCGCGATCCGGATGCCGAACGATCCTTGTTCTTCTTCTGTGTCACGGTTCACGCCTGACAGGCCCGCACCTCTGCGGCCTCGCCCTATGCCGCCTCTTCTCTTGGACCTCACTCCCATCGGGGCTCCGCCAAACAAGCCGCGAGGTGACTCTAGCCAAGCCGCACCGTTCCGGTATCACTCATTACGGGTGGCCCGGCGGGGCCGTCGGTGTATCACCATGTTGCGGGGGAGGTGCCATGTGCTGTCCTCCTGCGAGTTGAGCCATTGTCGCCGAACGTCGCTGGGGAGTGTCATGGCCGCGCTTACCACTGCGGTGGACCGAGGCGCTGGGCCGAGACTATGAGTGACCGATCCGTGACCTCGGGCAAGCCGCCCCTCGCCGCCAGGATCGAGACAGAGAAGTCGCATCTGCTGCCGTGGAAGGCGGTGGCCAAGCGCGCCGCGGTAGTCCTCGTCGCCGGGGTCTCCCTCTACCTGGTGTTCCCGGCGATCACCGAGGTGCTCGCGTCCTGGCCGCGCCTGTCGACCCTGGACCCCTGGTGGTTCGCCCTGGCTGTGGCGGCCGAAATCGCCCATTTCACCTGCACCTTCGCGCTACAGCGGCTGGCGCTGCGGACCAGGGCATGGTTCCCCGTCATCACGTCCCAGCTGGCCGGCAATGCGATCACCCTGATCATGCCGGGCGGCGCGGCAGTGGGCGCGGCCTTGCAGTTCCGGATGCTCGCGATCAGTGGGAGCGACACGGACTCGACCGTGGGCGGCCTGGCGTCGTTCTCCCTCCTCGGCGTGGGGGGCCTGCTGGCCCTGCCGGTCTTCGCTCTCCCGGTCATCCTGCTGGGCGCGCCCACCAACCGGGGCCTGGTCAACGCGGCTGTCCTTGGGGCGGTGGGGTTCGTGATCTTCGCCGCGTTCGGCGCGGTCGTCCTGGCCTATGACGCGCCGCTCCGCTGGGCTGGCCGGGGGGCGCAGCGGCTCTGGAACTTGGTCATGCGGAAACGGCCACTGGAAGGGCTGGACGCAACCCTCCTGGAGCAGCGCAACCAGATCCGGACGGCGCTGGGTCAGCAGTGGTGGCAGGCGCTGCTGCTCTCCGCCGGCCGCCTGGCGTTCGACTACCTTTGCCTACTGGCGGCGCTGCGGGCCACCGGGAGCCGCCCGCGCCCCTCGCTGATCCTGGTGGCCTACGCGGTCGCCGGCATCGTCGGGATGATCCCGGCCACCCCCGGCGGCCTGGGGCTGGTGGAGGCGAGCCTGACCGGGCTCCTGGTGCTGGCCCAGGTTGACTCCAGCCAGGCCGTCCTGGCCACGCTCACCTACCGGCTCGCCTCGTACTGGGTGCCGCTGTGTGCCGGACCCATCGCTTACGGCCTGTTCCGGCTCCGGTATCGAAGCCGCGGTTCCCCCAGCGAAGAGGGCGCAAAGCCAGCGTGACACTTCCGGCTCCCGGGATGACCGCCACGCCGGCGCCCGACGGTACGAGCCGCGGGCGCCGACGGGGCGGAGTGACGTCAGTGACAGAATCCCGCTGGGATTGACGTCTGGCAGTGGTTGGCGCGGAACCGGACGCCGATTCCGGTGCCGTCCCAGATAAGGTCCGCGGGGCGGTTACGGAAGGCCGTATTGCCGACGATCACGTCGAAGTTGGGATTGCTCCCGTGGGTGAGCGCATGCGCGCTCGCGACGACGATTCCGCCGGAGTTGATCTGCTTGCCGCGGTTACCTACCACGCTGTTGTGCGTCACCAGCGTGCGGGTCGCGCCGAGCAGCAGGATGCCGCCGCCCTGGAGGTTCACCGGCGTGTCCCCGTGCTTCGCGCAGAACTTGTTGTTGCTGAAGACGCGGTTGTCGAAGACGGTGACATTACCCGCGCCTCCTGACTGCCCGTCATCCAGGATCATGATGCCCTGGCAGTTCCCGCTGACGAAGTTGTCCGTGACCAGGACGTGCCGGGCATGCCGCACGAAGATCCCGAACTGGTTGCCGTAGGCCTGGTCGTCGCGCACCACCGTGTCGGCTTGGGGCGAGTCTCCGACGTAGAACCCGGCCTCGTCGTTGCCGATCGCGATGTCGTGCGCGAACAGGGTCCTTGAGGAGACGAAGCGGGAGATACCGTAGTCGCCGTCGTTGGTCGCCGTGACCCTGGTCACGGTCAGGCCATTGGTCCCGTAGCCGAACACGCCGTTGGCCGGGAAACCGGTGACGAGCATGCCGGTCACCGTGTCGTCGTTAACTCGCGTAATCACCGCGCCGGTCTTGGTGTCGACCTTCTTCGCCAGGATGCATACGCCCGTCGGGCCGAACGCACTGTTGCACAACGTCTTCGGGAAGGACTTCGGGGGGACGAGAACCGTCCCCCTGCCGAATGCGCCTGACCCGCGTAGGGTGATCCCGTCCGTGCGGATCTGGACGCTCTGGTGGTAGACCCCGGGCCTGATCAGCACGGTGTCGCCCGGTTTAGCCGCGTTGACTGCGGCCTGAATGGACTGACCCGGGTGTACCACGATCGTTCTTGATGCCCAGGCCGAGGCCGCCGTGCCCGAGCTGAGCGCGATAGCGAGCCCGGCCGCGCATGCGGCTATTGCGAATCTGCGCACACTTACCCCCTGCTGCGTCGAGGAAATGCCTCGTGAGCAGGAAAGCGGGTCCCCCCAGCCAGGCATCCCACGCTAATTAAACATTCAGACTCTAACGGCCGGGGCTGCATTCCTCAAGCCTCAACATTGTTGAAAAGGGTAATAAACACGATAGCAAACAGCCTCAATCGCCATCCTGAGCTGGGGCTTTGCCATGCAGACGGCGGCCGGAAACGAACTCGCTTGGTCAGCCGCCAGGGCGGCATAACGGGCCGCCGCGAGGTCACTGAGCTGGCTATTCATAGCCACGCCGGTAACCTCGATTGGCCGTCGGCGGCTTGCGGTTTATGCACCGGGTGACGTAATTGAAATGTGACTGCGTGATACTGCAGGGGCGGATTTTACTGATGTTGTTGCATTTTCATTCACTAGTTCCCCCACCATGACGTCGCGGACTGGTCAGATTCTTGGACTTACCGGCGAGCGTTGTCGTGCTCATCTGGTCGCAGCTGTGTCCTCGCGGTCGGGCAAGCCAGGGAAGCGAGCAGCGCCAGCTTTTCCGCGCTGCTGCGAATCCGGGACTAGCGACGCGGTTCCCTCGAAGATGCTCGTCGAGGGACGATCGAGGAGATAGTGCTCGACGTTCAGGCCCAAGTAGAACGCGACGCGGGCGTCACCCGGCCAACCCACACGAGTAGTTGATTGAATCAGTTCGTCCGTAAAGCGGAAGATCTGAGAGGTTGCCGGATGGGATACACGACTTCAATGTGGCTCGGCTTCGGTGAGGCGCTCGCTGCCGTTGCCGGTGCACTGACGGGCCTGCTCTTCGTTGCGCTATCCGTCAAGGGTGACGTGCTGTCCACGTCACGCAGCCTCAGCTCCCGCGCCGCTCAAACTCTCGTGCTGTTCATGACCTCAGTTCTCATCGCGCTCTTGCTTGTGGCTCCTCAACCACCGGCGCCCCTGGGCTGGGAGCTGCTCGCCTTGGCCGTGGCCTCGGGTATAGCCCTGCTCATCTTGGACCGGCGAGCCGGTCACGGTACCGATCAGGGCGTGGCCCGCTACATCGAGAAGTTCTCCCCTAACACGATCACCGCCGTGCTCGTCGGCGTTGCCGGGCTCACCTTCCTCCTGAAGGCCGGTGGTGGCTTGTACTGGCTGATCCCCGCGATCGTGGCGGGTCTCGTGGGCGGCGTGGTCAATGCGTGGCTGTTCCTCGTCAAGGTGACCAGCAAGTCCATTGACCTACGGTAATCGGGCCCGATGGGTCAGTTCTTGTATACGGTCGTCTCGGACGCGTACGCCGCCCACATCGAGGAACTTACAAAATCGCAGAATGCGGCGGCCTCGGTGCGAAATTGCATATCGGATCCAGGAGTTGTTAGGTGCGCTGCCGCTGATCGTGGCGTTCCTGCTGTTCCAGCGGCAGATCGCCGAAGGCATTGCCACCACCGGTATCAAGTAGGGGAGGCTCATGTCCGAAGCACGCATCACCGTTGACCCCGCATTCCGGGTCGGCCCCGTCGACCCCAGGGTGTACGGGTCGTTCGTCGAGCATCTCGGCCGCTGCGTCTACACCGGCATCTACGAGCCGGAGCATCCGACGGCCGATAGGCACGGATTCCGGGAGGACGTCGCGGATCTGACCCGGGAACTCGGCGTGCCGATCATCCGCTATCCCGGCGGGAACTTCGTGTCCGGTTACCGCTGGGAGGACGGCATCGGCCCGGTCGAGCAACGGCCCGTCCGGCTCGACCTGGCCTGGCGCTCGATCGAACCGAACGAGGTGGGCACGGACGAATTCTGCGCCTGGACACGACGGGTGGGCTCGGCGCCGATGCTGGCGGTGAACCTGGGCACCAGAGGCCCGGACGCCGCGGCGGAGCTGGTGGAGTACTGCAACCACCCCGGCGGCACGTACTGGTCCGACCAGCGGGTAAAGAACGGCGCGGCCGAGCCGCACGACGTGCGCGTGTGGTGCCTGGGCAACGAGATGGACGGCTACTGGCAGATTGGCCACAAGACAGCCGCGGAGTACGGCAGGGTTGCGGCGGAGACCGCCAAGGCGATGCGACTGGTCGATCCGGCCATCGAGCTGGTCGCGTGCGGATCGTCGGGCGCGAGCATGCCGACCTTCGGCGCCTGGGAGGCGACCGTGCTCGGGCACTGCTACGAGTACGTCGACTACGTGTCGCTGCATTCGTATTACACCGTGCATGACCAGGACAGGGCCAGCTTCCTGGCGTGTGCCGCCGGCATGGACGATTTCATCGACGCCGTCGTCGCGACGGTCGATCACGTGCGGGCCAAGGGCCGGCACTCCAAGCGGATCAATCTGTCGTTCGACGAGTGGAACGTGTGGCACACCCTCGGCCGGAAAGCCGAAGGCGACTGGGAGCGGGCACCGCGGCTGATCGAGGACGAATACAGCCTGACCGACGCGGTCGTGGTCGGCAACCTGCTGATCAGCCTGCTCCGGCACGCCGACCGGGTACACATGGCGTGCCAGGCCCAGTTGGTGAACGCGATCGGGGCGATCCGATCCGAGCCGGGCGGCCCGTCCTGGCGCCAGACGATATTCCACCCATTCGCGCTGACCAGCAGGTACGGAAGGGGAACGGTACTGCGGACGCCGATCGTCTCGCCGCCATACAGCACGTCGGCCTTCGGCATGGTCGCGAAAGCCGACGCCGTCGCCGTGCTATCGGATTCCGGCGACGAGCTGACGGTGTTCGCGGTGAATCGCGACCAGCACGAGCCGCTGCCCGTCACGGTCGATGTGCGCTCGCTGCCAGCGTTGCGCGTCGCGCACCACACATACGTCGGCGATGACGAGCCGACGGCGGCCAACACCCAAGGCGCGCCGGACCGGATCGTGCCGCGCGCCGGAGCCGACGTTCCTGCGCACGGCGGCATACTGGAGATAGTCCTGCCTCCGCTGTCCTGGAACATGCTGCGGATCGGCGGCGGCCAGTAAGTGAGCGCCTGATAAATCGCGGCGTGGGCCGCTGGGCCGGTGATGACGGTGTGTCGTGCTGCTCAGGGGCTCGGCGCGGGCCCCATGTGTGAGGAGGCTTACTCATCCGCTGCACGGCCGTCATGGCCTGGCCTGAGCCGCCGGCTGCTCTGGGATTATCGTGACATATTCGCTGCCAACAGCCAGATCGCGGATATGATCGCCGACCCGCGGGTGGCCGGCGTGTCAGTGACGGGCAGCGAGCGGGCCGGCGCCGCCGTTGCCGAGGTGGCAGCGGGATCGCCCGGACGCAGGGCGGCCATCGCGGCGGTGAACTGGCCGGCGAACTCGTCGTAGAGATCACCGACGACCCGCGGCGGTCATCTACCGGGTCGCGGACGCCTCGGAGGCGGTGGAGCTGGCCAATTCCTCGCCGTTCGGGCTCGGCGGCGTCGTCTACAGCGCGGACCCCGGCCGGGCCCAGGAGGTCGCCGACCTGCTCGAGACCGGCATGGTATGGATCAATAGCCCTCAGGGCTCTATGGCCGACCTGCCGTTCGGCGGGACCAAGCGCTCCGGCACCGGCCGGGAACTTGGCCCGTACGGCATCGACGAGTTCGTGAACAAGAAGCTGATCTACACCCCGGCCCCGCGCTGACCTAGTACGCGCGGAAGACGCCGGTCCTCTCCCCGGACCTGCTGGCCTCCATCCTCATGCCGTGCGCAGTCAGTGGCGGCAAGCATGGCCGGGGACGACTGGGGTCGCACCGATGAGTTCTGTTGCGCCGAAGCGTCTGACGGAGTGTGAGCAACTCCCGCCCACGGGGCAGCGCTGCTGGTCCGAAGTCCTTTCAACCGCAGGATCGTCGACGACCGTGAAGGAGTGAAAGATGACCAATATGCCGGAGATCGTTTCAGCCGAGAAGTGGCAGCAGGATCGCGACGAGTTGCTCAAGGCCGAGAAGCAGGCGACTCGCGCGCTTGACGCGCTCGCCGCGCGTCGCCGCCGCCTCCCGATGGTCAAGTTCGACAACAACAGGTACGTGTTCGACACTTCAGCCGGCCCGAGAACGCTGCTCGACTTGTTCGCCGGACAGCGACAGCTCGTCGTCTACCAGTTCATGGACAACGGGCCCGACGACTACTGCCCGGGCTGCACCCACTTCACCAGCAACGTCGTGGACCTAGCCGCGCTGGCCGACGGCGGAGTCAGCTGGGCGACCGTGTCCAGCATGCCTCGCGCCCAGATCGAGGCCTACAAGGCGCGGATGGGCTGGACCATGCCGTTCGTGTCGTCGTACGGCACGACGTTCGCCGACGACTGCGGCGCAGGCCGCGGCTTCATGCTCAGCGTGTTCCTGCGCGACGGCCAGGACGTCTACCGGACCTACTGCACCACCGCTCGCGGCGTGGACCGAGTCTTGTTCGTCAACAACATCCTCGACCTCACCCCGTATGGACGGCAGGAGGACTGGGAAGATTCCCCGCCTGGCTGGCCGCAGCATCCTACGTACGGGTAGGTGAGGCGGCATGTGGTGAGAACTGACTTAACTGTTCCGGGTCCGGGAACCCATCCCGAACGCCTAGTCAGCGGCACGTGCTGATGGCGCACAGGAGCAGCGCGGTCCCGGCACCGTGATCAGGAAATGCTGCGCACGGCCGCGGCGACCGGGCTGTCTCCGCCGGTCAACTCGAGGGTCTGGTGCCGGGTACCGGGTGCGTCGAGCAGGGCCGCGATGACCGCGGCGACGTCGGCGCGAGGGACCGTGCCGCCGGGGACCGGCGGGGGTGCGAGCCGGATCCTGCCGGTGGCAGGAGTGTCAGTAAGGCCGCCCGGGCGCAGGATGGTCCAGTCCAGGTCCCGGGCGCGCAGGTCGGCCTCGGCGGCGGTCTTCGCCGAGATGTAGGCGGCCCAGACCTCATCACTGCCAGGCCGCGGCGGCTGGCCGGCTCCCATCGAGGAGACCTGCACGAACCTGCGGACCCCGGCCCGCTCGGCGGCGTCGGCCATCAGCACCGAGCCAGCCCGGTCGACGGAGTCCTTGCGCGGGGCGCCACTGCCCGCACCAGCGCCGGCCGCGAATACCACTGCGTCAGCCCCGGACAGCAGCGCCGTGGCATCATCGGCTGAGACCGCCTCCAGATCGCAGATGACAGCTTCGGTGCCGGCCTTGCGCACATCAGCGACATGCGCCGGGTTCCTGATCAGCCCGACAGCCTGGTCGCCGCGCTCGGCCAGGAGACGCTCCAGCAGCAGCGCGACCTTCCCGTGCCCGCCCGCGATCACTACGCGCATGCCGCCAGCCTACTTACCGGGATCACCGGCAGAAGCGACGGGGCCGCCAGCGGGCCATGTCGCGACCGTCAAACCACCTAACGCCGGGGAGGCGAAGAGCAGACGGCAGGCGCCGTCATTGCGGCAGGAGAGCGCGTTGGTTCGTCATGATGGATGGAGTTCATAGTTGCTATCTGGCTGGCAAGTCCTTGAAATGCTTCCCCCGTGGGGAGTCTCGACAGACTCTCCGGAGAAGGAGACGGAAAGGCTTACCGCAGAATCCGTCCATTGTCAACAGGCAATATGAATAGGAATAGTAAGAAGCCTAGCTTAATCGTTAGCTACGATAGCAGGACCAGGAAGTAGAGACGTCGTAGCTACGATAGTGAGATATGGCGCCGCTACCGTATTGCTGGGCGCAGGCCTGATTCACGCTGATATCTTCATCGCCGAGCCGCTCACCGCTAGCCTTTGTCTGACTTGGCGAGCATCGCCACCCCCATGTATTGGGAAAGCGCAGAACAGCGTGCATGCCGAAATCTTGCCTGCAGTACGTCTCAAGGTTTACAGAGCCCAAAATTGTTGCACTGGATGGAACTGGGGTCTGTCCTGGGTCGGTGACCGGCGGTACATCACCACTGATCTGAGGCGGAGCCGTTGACGCAGGCGTAGCCGAACTATATGGCCTTGCAGGATTAGGAGAGTTTTTGATTACCAGGCTTGTTATCCGCCCTTTAGAGACGTCCACAAACACCTTTCCATCGAACACGTCCAGGCGTATGTGACCGTTGGTCTCTATAGCTACATCCTCTCGGGCTGCGATGCGGAACGCAGTGTCGACTAGCCTACCGCCTTGTGAATGCCGTACGACAAGTATTAGCTCGTCGGGCGCCGGGTTGGCGTGATAGTTAAAATCTACCGCGGCTGAGAACGTTCCGATATCGGTCACGAGCCCCACATCGCCGGCAACCGATATGCCTCCGTCCGGTCCAATAGAAAACGAAACGGCGAATCTAATCGGCAGCACGGGCGGCTGATAACCCAGGCCGGCATTTACAGATGCGTGACCACATGAGACAGCCAGCAGGCTGAAAGCTGCAAGTAGCACTGTCATAACAAAAGAGCGTCTCGGTGCGGTCAAAAATAGCATGTCTATGCCGATCATGAAATGATACTAGAGGCGATAATTTCCCAGCTGATGTTCTCTGCGTAAAGTTGGAGGACAGCCATCGCGGCTGTGGTGATTACTCAGTATAGCCGGTGCCAAGATGTCGCAAATTCACGCCACGGTGCTCCTAAGCCCTTCAAGGCTGTCTGCTCGACCCAGACTGGAACGCGCGTAACACCTACCTCGTATGGCTTGCCAAGTGGCCGACCTCGGCGCGGTCCATGCGGGCGGCCTGGGGGTGACGTTGTATGCCACGCTGGCGCCGGAGCAGATCGGGTACGTGGCCGGGGACTGTGATGCCCGGATCGCGGTGCTGGACGGGGCGGCCGAGCTGGCCCGCTGGCAGCTGGTCCTGGACCAGCTGCCGGGGCTCACCACGATCATCGTCCGGGACCGGGTGGCCTGCCCGGCCGGTGACCGGTACATGACCTGGGACGGCCTGGTGGCGCTGGGCCGGGAACGGCTCGCCGCCGACCCGGATGAGATCACGGCCCGGGTGGCAGCGATCAAGCCTGGTGACCCGCTGGCCCTGCTGTACACCTCGGGCACCACCGGCAATCCCAAGGGCGTCGTACTCACCCACCGGAACATCTTGTACGAGATGGCGGCGGCCGAGCGGACGGGTATCGTCGTGCCGCGGGTCCGCTGGGTCTCCTACCTGCCGCTGGCGCACATCGCCGAGCGGATGTTCAGCATCTACCTGGCTATCGGCGCCGTCAGTCACGTGCATTTCTGCCCTGATCCGGCGCAGCTGGTGCGGGTGATCGGGCAGGTGCGCCCGACCGCGTTCTTCGGCGTGCCGCGGGTGTGGGAGAAAATCCGGGCCGGCATCCAGGCCCTGTTGGCTGCCGAGCAGGACGAGGGCAAGCGGGGTGCCGTGGCCCAGGCTATGGACATCGGCCGGCGTTACGTGCAGAGCTGCCAGTACGGGCAGGCCACGGCACCGGAGCTCGAGGCGCAGTTCCGGGCGGCGGATGAGCAGGTGCTCGGGCCGATCCGCGGCCTGCTCGGCCTGGGCGAGGCCGTCTCGGTGTTCAGCGCTGCGGCCCCGCTGCCCCCGGACGTGGCCGCGTTCTTCGCCGGGCTGGGCATGAAGATCCTCGACGTCTACGGGATGACCGAGACCACCGGGGCGTTCACTGCCAACACCCCCGCCGAATTCAAGCTCGGCACGGTCGGCCGCCCTTACGCTGGCATGGAGGTCGCGAGCGCCGACGACGGCGAGATCCTGGCCCGCGGGCCGCTGACCACCCCGGGCTACCTGAACCGGCCCGACCTGACCGAGGCCCTCATCGACCCAGACGGGTGGCTGCACACCGGCGACATCGGCACCATCGACTCCGACGGATTCGTGTCGGTGACCGACCGGAAGAAGGAACTGATCATCACCGCGGGCGGCGAGAACATCGCCCCCGCCGCCGTCGAGAACGTGCTGGTGGCCCACCCGCTGATCGGCCAGGCCCTGGCCTACGGCGACCGCCGGCCGTACGTGGTCGCCCTGCTCACCCTGGACGGCGAAGCCGCACCCGCCTGGGCCTGGGCCCGCGGCATCACCGCCGGTTCACTCGCAGAGCTGGCCTCAGACCCGCAGGTGCTCGCCGAGGTGGCCGCCGGAGTCGCCGCCGCCAACCAGCGGCTGGCCCGGGTACAGCAGGTCAAGCGGTGGCGCCTGCTGCCCGTCGAATGGACCGCCGAGACCGAGGAACTCACCCCCACCCTCAAGCTCAAGCGCCGCGTCGTGCACGCCAAGTACGCCGACATCATCGACTCCCTCTACGCAGGATGACCCGGCCGGAGCCCGGGCTCCTCATGCTGCTGCTCCAGATCGGCATCGGGCTGGGAATCCTGGTCGTAATCGCGGGCATCGTGCTGGCCGTGCGCAGCCCGGCGCAGAGCACCCCGATGAGGGACCGGGCCGTCCGGCGACAGTACGGAACCGTGGTTGGCCTTGAGTTCGCGCTGCTCGGGGCCGGTGCAGCCGTGCTGGCGATCAGCGGGCTTACCCAGTGGATACCGGTGTGGATATGCGCCGGCGTGGGCGTCCACTTCATCCCGCTTTCCCGGGTACTGGGTGACCGGTCCCTGGTGATCCTCGGCGCGCTGATCGGTGCCGTGGCCCTGGCCGCCCTCATCACCGGCCTGGCATCGGCCGTGGCGCCCGGCACGATCACGGGCGCGGGGGCAGGCCTGTGCCTGCTCATCTCGGCGGCGATGACCCTGATCGCCCGGCGCCTCTATACCGGCTTGCCGCCCAGCCCCGGTAACCGCTGACCTGCGGTGCCCGCAGGATGCCCGGCACCGGGTACCGCACCGCCTCCCGCAGGCGACGGCAGGCTCCCGCCGGCACGGCTGATCAGGCGGCTCCTTGCGCGGGGTGTGCAATGACGCAGGTTACTCTCCGCGACGAGCTTCGCTGGCAGCCTCGCCGGGCTTGCCTATTTACGCAATCCCGTCCGACCGCTAGGAACTGTCCTTTCGGCCAATCTGCGTAACTGCTTGCCACTGCATGGAACGCTCTTGGCCGCGTTGTCCCTGGTTGCCCGCGTCCCGTGCGGTCTGCCGCAAGGCGAGCGCGATGACAAGCGGGAACAGGCACTGAACCGCCGACGTCAGCCGCTCGACCATGCCCAGGTCACCGCCGCCGTCTCGTGCTGCGATCAGGAGCCAGCAAGACAACCCGGCGAAGATCACGGTCACCGTCGCGCAGCCGTAGGCACTGAGGATCCACGATTGCGCTGGCGCGCGCCTGGCGACAAGTACGGGCCAGACCGCTGTCGTGACGACGCAGCTCACCGCGAAGGCGAGGTGGCGCGACGTCGGCCCCGTGGCCGGTTCCGGAGTGGCGGCGATGCCGAGAGTAGAAAGGCCAGTCAGGATCAGCAGGATGCGCGCAGGCATGCGGACGGCAGTTAGACCCGCGCCGGTCGCGATCTGACAGCTGCCTACCAGCAGCAGGGCCGCGGTCATTACCCACCGGTCGGTTCCCGAGTGACCAGCCAGCACGCTCATCGTCTGCCGCATCGGGCTATAAGAGGCCGGCTGAAGCGCGCCGGCAACCAGCCAGCCCCTGACCAGGACAACAGGCGCCAGCAAGGCTGTGCCTACCGCCCAGCCAGGGACTGGTCGGCCAGCCCGTAGAAGCCCTGAGCGATCGGCTGGCAATGGTTCAGTGGTGGCCGAAGCAGGGCGTACGTGATCTCGTCCTGATCGGTTGCGCGCGAGGTCTAGACGCGCAAGCTGAGTCATGGCGCCTCCAGGGCCACGTCGACTCGGGCTGCCAGAAGGAGGCGCTGTTCGTCCTTAGGCGGGTTGCCTGCCCCGGATTACGGGCAGACAGCGCCGTAAAGACCCGATATGTGGTGCTTTGCGGCCTCGCTTTGGCAACAAGCCAGCCTTCCGGACAGCACGACACACGTCCGGGCTATTCCCTGTGCCGACAGTTCCTTGTGCGGGCCGTGGGGCGCACAATCTCCGGCCTTCGGGCGGCAGGCCCGCAGACGGTCGGCCGTTGCCGCGCTTGCGGAGCGCGCAGCCTCGTGGAAAGGACAGGAAACGCCCGGCGCCGAGGTCGGCCGCCAGCTGTTGCAGCCCGTCGATCGACCGGCCGTCCCTGGACAGGGTGGTGTCGCCGACGATGACGTGGACTACGTCGAGTTCTGCCTTGACCCTGGAGGCGATGCGCGCCGCGCGCCGCAGCAGCAGCACGTCGCTCTCCGGTTCGGCGGTGACGGCGGTCATGATGCGCTCGCTGGTCTCCCACAGGATCTCAGGCTCGTGCCGCCGGAGGTGCTCGAGGAATTCTTCATCCGACTCGCACGCGAGTTCCGCTCGTGGTCGCGACGGTAGCGATCGAAACGCTGCTATCCCCGGAGCTGCTCCTGTCGTGGACGTGGCTGAGACCGCCAGGAATATGTCTGTACACTGCGTCTGCCGGTGGGTTTAGGCTACGCAAGCGCGGACCGAGCCTCTTTACGGCGAGGTTCTGCGAACTCAGCATCGCCCGCGTCTTGGGCGCGCAGAACGGGAGCTTTGTGCTCGGGCTCTGGCGGGTGGTTCGCCGGGGGACCGCCGGCGTTTGTAGTTTCTAGCGGAAGGCGTCTGGATTAGCACCGTAGCCAGGCAGGCCTGCTCGAACAGGGGCACGACCTGGTTCAGGTTTCCCCCGGGGCCTTGGCGGCCGCCCCGGTGGCCTGGGGCCGCGTCGGCCGCGCGTTGACAACCCTGTCCGAATGGATCCAGCGATGACGAGTGGCGCCCGGCCTGACTTCGGGGATCGCACGCATCTGATCGCTCAGGCTCATACACATGACGCGGTGCAGTCGCCCGCGGGCCCGGGCAAGCTGCGCACCTACCTCGGGATTGCCCCCGGAGTGGGGAAGACCTACGCGATGCTGCGAGACGCACGCGCCCAGCGACGCTCCGGCACAGACACCGTTGTTGCCCACTGGGAGCAGCACGGGCGCCCTGCGACCGCTGCTCAGCTCGCCGACCTCGAAGTGCTCCCTGCCCGTACGGTCACCTACCGGAGCGCCAGCTTTGCGGAGCTGGACGTCACCGCGGCTCTGGACCGTCACGCGGAGCTGGCTGTGGTCGACGAGCTGGCTCATGCGAACCTGCCCGGTGAACGCCACGTAAGACGCTGGCAGGACGTCGGCGAGCTGCTGGCCAACGGCATCGACGTCTACACGACCCTCAACGTCGCCAATATCGAATCGCTCGGCGAGATCGTCTCCCGGATCACCGGCGTGCACCGGGCCGAGCCGGTGCCGGACGCTTTCGTGCGGACCGGCGAGATCAGGCTGGTCGACCTCGCGCCGTCGGCGCTGCGGCGCCGGCTGGCCCAGGGCCTCGTCGTCCCGGCCCAGCGGGTCGATGCGGCATTGTCGAGCTATTTCCGCTTCGCGAACCTCGCCGCCCTGCGGGAACTCGCGCAGCTCTGGCTCGATGACTCAGTTCCCGATCCCGTCACGGCGTTCGCCGCCGCTCGCGGCATCAGCGGGCCGGTGAACCCCTCGGTCATCGTGGTCGGCTTGCCGGGGTCACCCGCCGACGAATGGCTCATCCGCTACGCCGCCCACCTCGCCGGGCTGTCCGATGCCAGCCTCCAAGGGGTGCACGTCCGGGCGATCGACAACCTCGACCGGCCACCGAAGGCCCGGCTGGAGGCCGACCGCCGGCTGCTAGGCGAACTGGGCGGGACCTTGCGCGAGGTCAGGGCCGGTGACCGTGCTTCCGGGCTGATCCGGGCCGCGCGCAAGGCCGGAGCCTGCCAGCTCGTGATCGGGTCGCGCCGTCGCTCGCGCTTGTCGCGTCTGCTAACCGGGTCCACGGTGGCGGACCAGGTGCTCCGCGCGGCCGGCGACCTGCCCGTCCAGGTTGTGAACGTTGGGCGGCCAGACAAGACCAGCGACGAGTGGCATCGCCCAGGGCATGACGCCAGGCAACACCGCACAGCCTGAAGCACCAGGGGACCGGGTGCATGCCGCTTCTGCGAGCCCGGCACACACGGTCACGGAGCGCGGGCAGCCGTCCCGCGGCCAGGATCGGCCTAAAGTGCCCGAGGTACCGAGGCGGCAGCGAATGCCAGCCCGTCGGCCGGGAAGTACCGCACGGGCTTCATGCCGGATGCCCCGGCCGTTGCGGCCAGCAGGCCGGTCGGGAAGATGGCGAACCGCGCCAGCACGACCAGCCGGGTCCCGTGTGCGCGCCGTAGACGCGAGCCGAGCGGGTGCCGCACCGCGGGCCACCGGGAGTGGCCTGCGGGGGCGACACTGGGGCGTTACTCGTCAAGCGCTACTTCTCGACGTAAAAGAGGCGCTTGTTGACGAATTCGTCGATGCCGAGGGGGCCTAGCTCGCGGCCGAAGCCGGAGCGCTTGGTGCCGCCGAACGGCAGGTCCGCGCCCTCGCCTGCCGGGGTGTTTACGTTGGCCATGCCGACCTCCAACTGCTCGGCGACCTTGATTGCCCGCTCCTCGTCGGTCGACCAGACCGCGCCGCCAAGGCCGAAGTCCACCACGTTGGCGAGCTGGACCGCCTCGTCGTCGGTGCTGACCTTGTAGACGACGGCGACCGGGCCGAACAGCTCCTCGCGGTAGGCCCGCATTGCCGGGGTCACGCCGGTGAGCACGGCCGGGACGAAGTACGCGCCCTTACCGTCGTCGAGCGTGCCGCCGACGTGCAGTGTGGCGCCCTTCGATACCGCGTCCTGCACCTGGGCGAGGAGGTTCTCCGCTGCCTTACGGGAGACCATCGGGCTGTAGGAGCGCGGGGAGTCATCGCCCGGCTGACGCGGTGACATCGCGGTGGCCCGCTTGACCAGGGCGGCCACGAAGTCGTCGTAGATGTCGTCCATGACGATCATCCGCTTGTTGGAGTTGCAGGCCTGGCCGACGTTCTCCATCCGGGTGACCCAGGCGGTCTTAGCTGCGTCCTCGACGTCGTCGGTGTCGAGGATGATGTACGGGTCGGAGCCGCCAAGCTCAAGGACGACCTTCTTCAGGTTGCGGCCGGCCGTCTCGGCGACTACGGTGCCGGCCCGCTCGGAGCCGGTCAGCGACACGCCGTGCAGCCGCGGGTCGGCAATCATCGCGGCGACCTGCTCGTGGGTCGCGAAGAGGTTGACGTACACGCCGTCCGGCACGTCCGCGTCCTTCATGATCCGCGCGATCGCCAGGGCCGAGGTAGGGCAGTTTTCTGCGTGCTTGAGTATGACGGTGTTGCCGACGATCAGGTTGGGCGCGGCGAACCTGGCCACCTGGTAATACGGGTAGTTCCACGGCATCACGCCGAGTACCGGGCCGACGGGCCGGTACTCGACGTGCGCGGTGTCATGGCCGGGCAGCGGCTTGTCGGCGATGAGCCCGGGGCCGTTGTCGGCGTAGTAGTTGAAGATGTCGGTGCAGAACTCGGCCTCGCCGACGGCCTGCGCGGGCCGCTTGCCCATCTCCTTGGCGATCAGCGCGGCCAGGTCGGCGGCGCGCTCGGTGAACAGCTCGGCGATCCGCTTCACGACCGCGGCGCGCTCGGCGACCGGGCGCAGCCTCCATGCCGCGAACGCCTCGGTCGCGGCGGCGAGCGCCTCCGCTACCTCCGCGTCCGTGGCGAAGGGGAAAGTCTCGGTCACCTCGCCGGTCGCCGGGTCGGTTACCTGATAAGGCGGGGTCTGCGTCATGCCTGCTCCCGGTGTCACTGCGGTAGGGGTCCAGTGAGACAACGCTACGGGAGCAAGGTACCCAGCCCAAGACCCCATCCCCTTCCCCGGGCCGGGACCGGGCCCGTGGGCACGGATGATCATGAGCAGTATGCACAGCCGGTCTCCGGCACTGCGCCGAGGGTGTCTGATACGCGCACGCCGCGTTCACAGTGTTGACGGGCGTCACGGACCACCTGGATGAGCCGCCTGCCCGGGCAGCTGACCCGCGACCTAGCCGGGCTGCAGCGGTCTGCGGGCGTGGTGCACTTCGCCTGGAGCGACAACGCGAGCCTGTGGGGCGGCTTCGTCGACGGCGCGATCGAAAGCGGCCTGCGCGAGGCGCGGCGAGTCGCGGCGGAGCTCATGAAGTGAAGGTCACCGCACGGACGCTGGCCCAGGTGCGCCGGCTGGCCGGTCAACTGGCCGCCGCAGCCGGGGCCGGGGGCTGCAATGACCGCCGCCCCCGGCCCCGGCTGGGTTCTCGTTGAGGATCAGCCACGCCAGGAACCCGGCCACGACAACGTGCCGGGTCGGCGCTGCTTGAGCCCCCTGCAAGACAGGGATTCCGGCGGACGTAACTTCGGTCTAGTCAGGAGCCTCGTGCTGCCGGACGCGACGGAAGGGGAGGGTGCAGCTCGCCGAAGGGGCCGCATCTGGAGGGCCGCGCCACCCTGTGGACGACGGCCTTAGCCGCCGCGGTGGTCATCGAGCGCCGCACGTGCCCATGCTGTCGTGGTGAGCGTCCTGACCCCGGCCGAGATACTGATCGCCGCGCGGCGGCTCGCGGGAGCACGACCCCACCTGGCTGCCGTCGCTGGCATCGTGCACCACGAGGACCTGTGGCAGTTGTGCCGCGATGAGCTCACCGGAGCCGACGTCCGCATCGATGGCTGGGATATCCGCGGCCGCTGGTTCGGCGTCGTCGTCGGGGCCACGCCCCGGCTCGGGGAGCTGCGGCGCGGCGAGACAATCCCCTGGCGCGTGATCGCCGCTCAGATCGCACCGCGCGAACGCCGCGGCTTGCGCTGACCAGATGGAGCCGGGCTCTGACCGGCGGGAGCACTAGTCCCAGCAGAGGCAGAACGGCTTGCCGGCCAGGTCTGCGTAGACTCGCCAGTTCACCCCGCCGGAGGACAGTGAGGTGGCGCCGAGCTTCAGCACCGCCGCCTCGGCCGCGTCGACGTCGTCGACCGTGACGTCGAGATGGAACTGCTGCGGATACGCGGGGTCGGGCCACCGCGGCGCGTGGTACTCGGTGATCTGCTGGAACATCACCGGCTGCGCCCCGTCCTCGCCGATCATCGCCACGCACTCGCCCTCGTACGTGACGGGCTTGCCGAGGAGTTTCGCGTAGAACGTGCTCAGCTCTTTGGCGTCCGGGCAGTCGAGCATCACGCCCATGAGCGTGGTCTCCTGCTTCGCCGGGAACAGGCACAGGTCGAACGGGTGCCCGGCCGGGTCGGCCAGCGTGTACCAGTTCTCGTTCTTGCGCAGCAGCCCGGCGCCCAGCCCGGCCGCCTTCGCCGAGCCGGCGTCGAGGTCCGGCACGCGCAGGTCGAGGTGCGCCTGCTGCGGGTACTCCGGATCGGGCCACCGCGGCGGTACGTGGCCGGGGCTGCGCTGGGCGGCGATGCGCCACCCGTCCCCGGTCTCCAACGTGATCCAGTCGTCGTCGGCGTACTGCTCGGTCCACCCGCCGAGGGCGGTGTAGAACGCGGCGAGCCGCCGGGCGTCGGGTGCGTCGAGCACCACCGTGCGCAACGTGCCGATCATCGGACACTCCCTCCTGAGTCACCGCTCATCATGCCCGGGACGGCTCGCCCGTACCCTCGGAGGGTGGATGCGGACCGGGAGTGGGCGACGCGGCGTAACCGGGCCGTCGCGGCCCATGCTGCGGACCTGGCGCGGCGGGAGGCGGCCGAGGCCGCGCGGGCGGCCGAGTTTGATACGGGCCCTAGCCCGTTGCTCCAGCGCGATTGTGAGCCCCGGCGGCTTAGCCGCGTCCAGTCGATCTTCGGCGGTACCACCGAGATCATGAAGGAGATCATCGGCCGCAGTCTCGGACTGTAGCCTGACCAGGTCTTCTACGAAGTTCGTGCTCCCGGATTCCGACACGATGTTAGACGAAAAGTTAGAACTGGCTCTGTTGCGGAAACCCATGTCGAGCAGTGCAGGACCGTGCAGTCCAGGGCTTCTATCTTGCGGCCACAGAGCAGTTAGGCCGGATCGACAGGCATCGGGGTCGGCGGTCGACGGCACGCTGAGTGACCACGAAAAGCCACTGAGAACGCGCACACTCCCGCCGTTAGGTACGGCGCTTCGCTCGCCGGCTATGCCGGGCGGTGCCGCACCGAACTGGACGTTTGGGCGGTTGCTGGCCGGTGCGTGAGGACGATCGGCTGCTGCAGCGCCGGGATCGTCTGCGTGGTGCGTGTGCTTTGCTGCTCCTTTACTGCGCCGGCTGGGGGTGTCACCCTGGACCGGTGAGGCCGAGGATCATGTACTGCAGCACGCCTGCGGGGCGCGTCGCGTACTCGACGTCGGGCGCTGGGCCGCCGCTGTTGTTCGACTCGGGCTGGGTTTCCCATCTGCGCGGGCAGCTGGAGCTGTTTGCCTTCGGCACCTTCGTCGAGCGGCTGGCGGAGCGGTTCACCGTGATCCGCTACGACAAGCCTGGGTGCGGCCTGTCCGACGGGGACGGGATAGATCTGTCGTTCGATGGGCAGGTGGCCGCGGCGCTGGCGGTGGCCGGCGCGGTGGGCGCCGACCGTTTCGGCCTGTTCGGGGCCTCGCAAGGCGGTCAGCTGGCCGCCGCGATCGCGGCGCGGTACCCGGGCCGGGTCGACGCGCTGGTGCTCTACGGGATGTGCGCCAGTGGCAGCGATCTGGCGCCTGCCGAGGTCCGGGACTCGGTCGTGGCGTTGGTGCGTGCCCATTGGGGCCTGGGGCTGAAGGCGCTGGCCGGGGCCTTTGTCACCGATCCCACCGCCGAGGAGTTGGAGGGATTCACCCGGTTCCAGCGGGCCAGCGCCTCGGCCGCCGTGGCGGCTGAGATGCTGGAGGTCTACTACCGCACCGACATCAGGGCGCTGCTGCCGGCGATCCGGGCGCGCACGGCGGTGCTGCACCGCGAGGCGGACAAGGGCACCAGGTTCGAGCTCGGGCGGGAGGTCGCTGCGCTGATCCCGGGGGCGACGCTGATCCCGCTGCCGGGTTCGAGCCACCTGTTCTACCACGGCGACTGGCCGATGGTCCTGGATGCCTTGCTCGGCTTCTTGTGCGAGCCCGCGAGCACGGGGCCGCGGCTGACCGGCCGTGAGCTCGAGGTGGCCGGGCTGGTCGCCGAGGGGCTGACCAATCAGGCCATCGCCCGTCGGCTGTCTGTCGCGCCGCGGACCGCCGAGGCGCACGTGGAGAACATCCGGCGCAAGCTGCAGGTGCACTCGCGTGCCCAGATCGCGGCGTGGGTGACCGAGCACCGGCTCCGCACCTGAGCGCCTCGGTAGTTCACCCGACGCATTTACGGGGACGTTGCCCCCGGCCGGGGGGAAACGGGGAAATTGCCGGCAGTTCACCCGATAGCCGCCCCAGGCCGGGCGGTCTTAGCGTCGAGGTATGACACACGCCACCAGGCCGCGCCCTCTGGCGGCCGCCGGGCGCCCGCAGCCGGCCACGATGCCCGCGCTGACTATCCCGTCCCGCTTCTGCGGCCCCCCGGGCAGCGGCAACGGCGGCTACGTCTGCGGACGCATTGCCGCGTACCTCGATGGCCCGGTGACAGTCACGCTGCGCCGGCCACCTCCGCTGGCCACGCCCCTGGCCGTGGAACGGGGCGGCGAAAGCTCGGTCCGCATCCACCACGGCCGCACCCTGATAGCCGAGGCAGCCTCTTCGCCGGGCAGCCCGGCGCTGGAGATACCGGGCCCGGTCTCAACGGCGGAAGCTCGCACGGCGGCCGGCCGCGCGCGCTACTACTCCGATCCGTTCTTCCCTGCCTGCTTTGTCTGCGGGACGGGGCGCCAGCTAGGGGACGGCCTGCGGATCTTCCCCGGACCTGTGGCTGGCAGGCCGTTGTGGGCGGCGCCGTGGACACCGGATCCCTCGGTCACCGACGCCAGCGGAAGGGTCCGGCCGGAGGTGGTCTGGGCGGCGCTGGATTGTCCCAGCGGGATCGCCGCAGCTGAGGCCGCCGGCCTGGCCCAGGACACTGCGATCCTGCTCGGCCGGATGACGGCCAGCCTGGCGGTGCTGCCCGCGGCCGGCGACCAGTACCGGGTGATCGCCTGGCCGGGCGAGCGTGACGGCCGCAAGCTCACCGCCGGGTCGGCGCTGCTCGGGCCCGGCGGCCAGGTGCTCGCCGCGGCCAGGACCGTGTGGCTGACCGTGCCCCGCCCGGTTCCGGCGCTGGCCGCCGAGGGAGCGTCGTGACCTCCCGCCGCGGCGTCGGGCTCACGCCGATGGAGACCCGGCGCGATGTCATCGTCCGGACCGCGGTGCTCGCCGACGAGCTGGGGTATGAGATCTTCGCGGTGCCCGAAGGCTGGGGACTGGACTCGACCCCGGTGCTGACTGAGATCGCGCTGCGCACTGCCAGGATCCACCTCGCCTCTGGCGTCCTGTCGGTCTGGGGACGCACCCCGGCCACGCTAGCGATGACCGCCGCCACTTTGTACCAGGTCTGCGGCGGGCGTTACCTGCTGGGCCTGGGCGCCAGCACCAAAGCGCTGGCGGAGGGGTTCCACGACACCGCATTCGAGCACCCCGCCGCCAAGCTGCGCGACGCCGTGACCAAGGTCCGTGCGCTGCTGGCCGGCCAGCCCGCCCAGCTCGGCCTGGCCCCGGCCGCGCGCCCGCTGCGCCTGGGCCAGCCGCCCGCCCCCGACCTGCCCATCTGGGTCGCCGCGCTGGGCCATCACACCACCCGGGTCGCCGCCGAGCTCGGCGACGGCTGGATCCCCGCGCTGGTGGCCCGGGACCGCCTCCCCGGCTGGACGGCCCAGCTCAAGCAGCTGCGCGACGCCGCCGCCTCGCACGCGCGACCCCTCACGGTGGCGGCTGGGCCTATCACCGCCGCTGACGAGAACGCCGGCGCGGCCCGCGACATCGCCGCCGCCTGCACCGCCTGGTACCTGGGCGCCATGGGCGAGGTCTACGCCCGGTCCGTGTCCGGCCAGGGCTATGCCGCCGAGGTCCAGGCGATCATCGCCGCGAACCCGCGTCCCAGCCCACGAGGCGGGACCATCCCACCCAGCGCCCAGGTCATCCTCGACCAGCTCGCCGCCTACGGAACCGGCGATCAGGTCCGCGAGCAACTCCAGCGCTGGGACCGCGCCGCCGACATCGTCACCATCCTGCTGCCACCAGGCATGCCCTGGCCCAGCATCGAAGCGACCCTCCTGGCCGCAGCACCAAACGCCCGGCCGGTGCGCCCCAGGAGCCTGGCCGCCGCCGCAGCCGGTCAGGCCACTCCCAAGATGGCGGCCGACCATCTCTAGGTAGCGCGGCACGCAGGACAATGCTCAGTAACTAAAGATCTGCGCCCTCTTCTCCGTCCGGCCCATACACGCTGTCCGACGTGCCGAATCGGCGATCCGTCGTTGGGATGGAGCGCATGCCTGGTTACGCTTCGTTGTAGGCGCCGGTTCGGGTTGCCGGTTGTGCTGCGCTGCCTGATCCCTGGCTCAGCAGCCGGGCCGGTCACAGGAGCTGGACACCGCGGCCCGGGCGGCTGCATGTCGTGGCCCGCGCCGCCGTGGCGTCGATACCGGCCCCCTGGCCGGCCACGGTAATCCTGACGGTCTGCTTACGCCGGGCCGCGCGGGCCGGCCGCACGGCGCGCCGCGCGGGAGAATCAGTCACGAACCGTCCGCAGGCATGCACATGATGCGTCTGTGACTAGCGGGACGACAGATAGGGCTGGGAAGCTGATGGCGGTACAGCTGCACGACACCATGACCGCGCGCCGCGCTTATCACGGCTCGGCCCGGCTCGGCCAACGCGACATCGACGGCCTTTCGCTGTGCGCCGAGCACTACGGCGCACCGTATGATCTGCTCGCCGCCGCGCTCGGCGTGCAGCCCGCGCGGCTGCGCGGGATCGTGGCGCGGTGGCGGCGGGCTGGCTACGCCGCCACCGGGCGGCTGTGCCCCGGCCCGGCCTGGTGCTGGCTGACCCCGGCAGGCATGGGCGCCGCCGGGCTGGGCTACCCCGCCCGCCGCCCTGCGCTGGCGCGGCTGGCACAGATCCGCGCCGTGCTGGCCGCCCGGCTGTGGCTCCAGGCCTCTCCGGCCTGGCACCAGGGCCACGCCTGGTGGCACTCCGGGCGGCACATCCGCGCCGTCCGCCCCGGAGCCAGCGCCCGGCATCTGCCCGCCGCGGAGATCCACTGGCCTAGCCTCCCCGCCAGCCCTTACGCCGGGGAGGTGTGGGCCGTCGAGGTCGAGCTGACACCCAAACCGCTGGCCCGCACCGCAAGGATCATCAGCGCGCTGCAGGGACCTGCGCGGTACGCGCAAGTCATATACCTGACTACCCCGGTCGCCCGGCTGGTGGCGGCCATGGCCGCGGACGCCCTTCCCGCCCACGCTGCCCCGGTGGTGATCCGGGACCTGCCGCCGTTCGCCTTCACCCCGGACCCGGCCTGATAACCGTGACGTCCGGCCGGGATCGGCCACCTGCAGGCGGCTGCCGCGCTAGGCAGTCAAGGCCGCCGGGTGGCTGCTGCTGGCTGCCACCCGGCCGCCGAATGGCACCACCAGGCCGGGCCGGCGCCCGACAGAACCGCCGTTCTGCTCGCCGGGACGGCATCTCGACCGTGGGTCGGCCGCCGCGCAGATCAGGTTGATCGTGCGACATGAGGTCGCACGCGTTGAGTGAGTACGTCGAAGGAGGTCAGCGATGCTGATGACGTGACTCCGGGTAGTGCCTGAGGCTCGTTCCCGCCCTGACGTGCGTGGCTGGGTCCTGCTCAGCCGGGTGCGGAGCTCAGGGAAAAGCCCGAGGGTCCCCGTACCGTCCGGGGACTACAGGTGAGGGAAAGGCTGGGAGGGGTGAACGCCAGTGAACCCTTGATGATGCCTCGTCACTGATACATCCCGGGGCGGAGTGCTGTACCGGGGTGAATAGGGACCGGCCGCTGGAAGGCGGCATGCGGCGGTCAGGGAGATCACCTGGCCGTGGAAGGCACCGCAGTCCCCGGGGTAAAGAGGGCGCCCGGCCCCAGCCGCGTCTCACGCGTGCGGAACATGGAAACCCCGCTCGGGTCCGCGCCGCCTGCTGGCGGTGCGGTAGGCCGATCGTAAGAGGGGCGGAATCCCTAGGCGGGACAGGATGCCCAAGAAGCGAAGGCCGGCGGCCTCAATACCCGTGGACGCGATCGCCGGGCAGGTCACCTTCACGACGAATCTGTTCGGCAGCGTACTGGGAGGCGTTCCTACTGTCGTCAAAGACGATGGTGATTTGGTCGTGCCGGTCACGTCAGCCCTCGCTGACGCGCGGCAAGGCGAATTGCACGCCGGACCTGGCGCGAATAGCACAACCGTAGATTGCGGCTCCGTGCCCCTTGAACTCCTGGACGAATGGTCCGCGGCGAGCGCCGCGCTGAAAGCTCCGGCGCCGCCAGTGACATGCTGGCACCTGAGTGAGACCACTGATTCCCGTTGGCAGGCCGATATCATCACGGCCATCCGGCCCGCTTCCCAGGCCTTGAGTCTGCGCGCATGCACGCCCGCCGCCCTGAGCGCCGCGCTCGCCGCCAAAGATCCGACCAACGGTGCGCAGCGGACGCTCGTCACGTCCGCCTGCAACAGCGGCTGGGCGCTGGCAGAGGTCCACCAGCCGCTCACGCTGAACGACGGCAGCGTCGTTCAGGACACCGGGTTCGCCATCCTCCAGCAGGGCAGTTCGGTCTGGAGCAGCGAAGGCCTCAACGATGGCACCTGCCTGCATGCCGGTCTCTGCCCGGGGTATGCGCTGCCGCCGCCCGCGCTCCTGCAACTGCTCCTGCAAAAAACAGGACTCCGTACGACAACCACGCAAGCCGAACTCTATGTAAACACCGTGTTTACACCTGGCGCACTCTATAAGTACCCGTCCGGGCCGCCGAAGATCGGCATTGATAATCACAACTGGATTGATGGTCTCCAATGGGCCGCGGGCAGCCAAGGTGATCTGGTCGGGACCGGCACGCTCCACTATGACGACTGTAACCCTATTTGCGCCGGAGGTACGTACGAGACCTTCCCCGTCCAACTTACCGCCTCGAATCCGCAGCAGTGCACGGTCCAGCTGTACCCGGATGGCCTCGGCAATCCGCCGCAAACGGTCCAGGCGGAGGTGTTCAGCCAGCTCGACATCCAAGCGCTACAAGGCAACCCGCCGTCATTCATTCTGGATGATCCCGCGCTCACGAAACCATGCGCGCAGCCCGGAGCACGACGCCGGAGCCGGCCTGGGCCAGCGCGGTGGCGATGGCCAGGCCGAGCCCGGCCGAGCCGCCGGTGACCACGGCGACCTGCCCGGCCCGGGACAGCCCCGGCGCTGCCGGGCCGACGGTCGGCTGGTCATGACCGGGCTCGCTGCGCATACCCGGCGTGATCCAGAGCCGGGCAGCCCCGGGCCGCAGGTACCCGTTTAAGCACCGGCCGCCGGAAGGCCAGCGCCACCGATACTCTCAGCATCTGGGCCGGTGACGGCTTGGATGTGCCAGTTGAACGGGGACGCGGAAGACAGCGTCGGGACCTTGCAGCCGCGGGAGAAGTCCTCCAGCTGACGAAGCCCCTTCTCCCAGAAGACGCTCATCAAGGTGAGGATGAAATCGGCCTGATTGATCGTAGCGCCTTCGGAGTTGATCCGGACGAAGACCTCCGCGACCCGCTCCTCTTGCACTGCCGATGCGAGCTCGACCGCCTTAAACGGGTAATCCCGCCGGTCGTGGACACGGTCGATAGTTTCATCAAGCCGATCGGTCTCAGCCTCGCTGAGTTCCCGCTTGGCCTCCAGCCGCTGCAGGAAGGCGCAGACCACATTCTTGCGCTCGCCGGGCACCCACAAGGCGGAGATATCCGGGATGAATTCCGGGTCCTTGTCGGTGGCCGCGTCCGCAACGGCGAACATTGCATCGGCGGGGCGGAAGGTAATCCGTACGCGTCCTTCGCTGTAGTCATCTCTGACAACTTTTGAACCGCGCTCAACTTGAGCGGAGGGACGGGCGCCTTCAGGCTCTGTGACCGCGCCGATGGCTCCTGCCGCCTGGCCCACGCCTCATCGCAGATCTGACGGCTCTGGCTGGCGGAAGGCCCAAGCCGAGGAGCGCAGAACGAGCAGCTACTTGGCCTTTCTGACCAGATACTCGCGCTAACTCGGGCCATCCACGCAATGGCTGCGGCGCGAATCGCCGCAGATCCCGTCGGCCGGGTGCCGCCTACCGGGATCCCCGAGGCCGGTGATGGCGAGCCGGCGGATCGGGCGGGGGTAGGCCGACAGCACGGCGGCATGGTCGTCGTGCACCCGGATGCGGCGGGTCTTGTTCCCGGCTCTGCCGAGGGCCATGGGTCTCCAGGCGCTCGGGGGCAGCGTGGCCCGGCTGGTCGCCGTCGGCCGGTCCAACCGGGAAACCGCCGCCGAGCTGTACGTCAGCGTCAAGACCGTCGAGTTCCACCTCGCGCACATCTTCGGCAAGCTCGGCATCCGGTCCCGCAAGGACCTCATCGCCCGCATCGGTGCCGCGCCGCCTCACCCGGCAGGAAACCTAGGGTCGTAGCTAGGGGCCGGCCCTGGCGACACGGCCTGTGCGGCCACGTGACCATGACTAAATGACGCCCGATATTGGCCACGCCGACGGAATCGGGATCGGGCGGACTCAACCCACAGGAGTAACGGTGAACGCACAGGCCACGTACCGCACCAATAGTCCGCCTGAGCCGAAGAGCGGGGGAAAGCCCGCGAGAAAGAAGTTCGGGCTGGTACTCCAGGGCGCCGCCGCGCTCGGCGCCTACGAGGTCGGCGCGATCGAATACCTCTACGAAACCGGCATGGAATGCGCGATCGTCTCGGGCGCGTCCTCCGGGGCGATGAACGCGGCCACGCTGGCCGGAGCGAGAGGCTACCCGCCGCAACTCCTGCGGGAGCTGTGGGACATGCTCACGGTCAAGCCGCCGGTCCCGTTCCTGCCGCCCCTGATCAGGCAATCCTGGTCGATGTTCGGGGTCCCGCACATGTACCGGCCGCGGCTGGACTACTGGAACATGCCGAACTGGACCTATTTTTCCGACACCACGCCGATGAAGAACACGCTCGAGGATCTGCTGGACTGGGACCAGATCCGCGATCCGGACCACATGCGGCTGATCGTCTCGGCCAGCGGCGTCGAAGACGGCGGGACCACGTACTTCAGCAACCTCGACCCGGACCAGCCCCTCCGGCCCGAGCACGTGCTGGCCAGCGGGAGCTTCCCCGGCGGATTCCCCTGGACCCTGGTCGGGGACCGGGCCTACTGGGACGGCGGCCTGACCGACAACACCCCGCTCAAGCCGGTCATCGACAACCTGCACGGGGACGAGCCCGAAACCATGCCGATCATCATGATCGATGTCTTCTCCAGCGCGGCGCCGCAGCCGGCCAACATGCAGCAGGTGGTATCGCGGATGTTCGAGATACTGATGCAGAACAAGCTGAAAGCCGACAGCGACACCTCCCGCAGCTACACACGGTTCATCAGCATCCTGAAGCAGGTCGACGAGCAGCTCCCGGCCGACGCCCCGGTCCGCAAGGACGAGGACTGGGATGAGGTCATGAACTACGCCCTGGTCCGCCGGATCCGCATGATCGACATGAACAAGCCGGCCGAGGAAAGCGCATCAGACTGGTCACCGGAGACGATCGCGCGCCGGATACGCGCCGGTTATGACCAGACCAGGGCCGCCCTGCAAGAAACGCCCCTCATGGCCTGACAGGGCATGTCCAGACACAAGATGACGGGTCGGCGGCGAGGTCCGGCCGGGGTCTTTCGTGAGGAGCCAGAAGTGACCGGCAATCTGACGCCGTGGCAGGCCGGGCGCTCGGGCGGGCGGGTCGGGCTGGTGCTGCCGGGCCGCGACCGTCTCGCGGGTGGCCAGTGAGCGCGGTGGCTGCGGGCGGGCTGGCGCGAATGGCCGGCCGGGCGCTCGCTGGGACCGTCGGTTTCGCCGGCGCCCTGGTCTCGCCGGTGCTCGGGGCGCTGGCTGCGCTTGACGTGCCGTTGTGCGAGCGGCCACCGCGTGTGCGCGTGGTGCGCTGCGGGCTTGGGATGCTGGAGTCCGTGATCGTCGATCCGCGGGGCCGGTTGTTTTTCACCAGCCAGACCTGGGACGGGCTGCTGGGTGCGGTGCTGCGCATGGACCACCCGGATGCGGAGCCGGTCAAGCTCACGGGCGGAATCATCAGCCCGGGAGGGCTCGCGTTCGACGATCGCGGGATGCTGATCGCCGGCTTTGGTGACGGTACGCCGCAGGGCCTGATCGGCAACGTCGCCGGGCTCGCCGGCTTGCTGCTGGTCGACCCCGACAGCGGCGAGCGCGAGACGTGGATCACCGGCCTGCAGATGGCCAACGGGGTCGCACGCGCCGCTGACGGGACCATGTTCGCCTCTAACGACTTCGGCACCCACATCGACCGCGTCGACCCTCATGGCAACGTGCAACGCCGCTGGGCCAGGGTCCCGTCCGCGAACGGCCTTGCGATCGACCCGGGCGGCCGGTACCTGTACGCGGCACAAACATTCGTGCCAGCGGCGATCAAACGCGTCGAGATCGCCAACCCCGCCAATGTCACCACCCACGCCCGCCCAGGTCCGCTCGCCCGCGCCGCCACCCTCGACGGCCTCGCGATCGATCCCACCGGGCGCTGCCTGTATGCGGCCGCCAACGGCGCCGGCCAGATCTGGCGCGTCGAACCCGACGGCACCATCGAAGCCCTCGCGCGCGGTCTCAAGTTTCCCAGCGCCGTGGCCGTCGGGCACGGCCCCGACGGTTTCCGCGAGGGCAACCTCTATGCCGTCACCTTCCACGGCGACATCATCGAGCTCACCGGCGGAACACGCTAACGCCCGCGCGCACGCGCCGTCCGAACCTCAAGGCGTGGTTGCACGACACCCGGTCACACTTGGCGCTGAGCTCGCGTTCCACGACCGTGCCAGCTGCCAGCGCCGGACCCCATTACCGGCAGGCCAGAACTCGTACAGAGCATCTGACCTGGGCCTCTACCCTCGGCGTTCGTGCTCTTCCGCCTCGTCTGGCTGCTTATGGTCCGGTCGTTCGGCTCGGGCTGGGCGGGTGTTGATCGCTGTGATCGGGGCGCCGACCATCCTGGGGATCGACGCCGCCAGGTTCGGCGTGCTCGCCACTGTGACACGATTCTCGGCACCCACAGCGTGGCAAAGACCATGTAACGTCGCGGTGGGCGTGCGGTTCCAACTCGCCCCGGCCCCGGCCCCGGCAGGGCCGGGGCCGGGGCGCTCCTCCTTCCTGACGGTGTTGCAGCAGGTAGTCGGCTAGCCCAGGCTGGTCCGGGGGTGGAACCGGGTCACCCCTAGCGGCGGGTTCGGTGTCCAGTTCCGCGAATGGTGCGTCCGGTGCCGGGCTGTATCACTTACTTTTGAAGGACGTATGTGCCTGGTGCGGGATCCAGCGGCGGGAATTCCGCGCTGCCCAGCGTGCGCGGGGCTTGCTTCATGTCGCCGCTGCGGTCCGCTAGCCACGTGGTGTAGTCAGTCCACCAGCTGCCTTGCACCGTCTCGGCCTGGGCCAGCCAGTCATGGTGATCGGGCGGGTTGGCGGGTGCGAGCCTGAAGGTGGCCTTCGGGTTGGATGGCGGGTTGACCATGGCTGCGATGTGTCCGCTGTTGGACAGCACGAACCGGATGTTGCTGCTGCCGAGTAGCTGGGTGGCGCGGTAGGCCGACGGCCAGGGCGAGATGTGGTCCTCGGCGCCTGCCACGAGGTAGCTGTCGACGTCGATCGTGGACAGGTCGACGGGGGAGCCGAGCATGCTGACCGCGCCGGGCTTGGTCAGCGCGTTGGCCATGGCGATCTCGATGAAGTTGCGGTGCAGCCCGGCGGGCATCCGGGTGGTGTCGGCGTTCCAGTACAGGATGTCGAACGGGGGAGGGGTCTTGCCCTGCAGGTAGTTGTTGACCCAGTAGTTCCAGATCAGGTCGTCGGGCCGGAGCCAGGCGAACACCTCGGCGAGGGTGCGCCCGTCCATGTAGCCGCGGGCGCGGGAGGCCAGGATGGACGCCTTGGCGGCGGCGTCGTCCATGAACGAAACCGTCGTGCCCGCCTCCGTCATGTCCAGCAGCGTCACCCCCAGGCACAGGGTGGCGACCTGATCGAGCCGCCCGGTCGCGCTCAGGTGCGCGCTGACCATGGAGGACAGGATGCCGCCGGCGCACAGGCCAATGATGTTGACCTTGGGCGCTCCGGTGATCTCGCGGGCCGCGCCGATCGAGGCGACCACCGCCTCGCCGTAGGTGTTCAGGTCCCAGCCCCTGGCCTGCCGTCCGGGGTTGCGCCAGGAGATCACGAAGACCTGGTATCCCTGGGAGACGAAGTACTCGATCATGCTGCGGCCGGGCGCGATATCGGTGACGTAGTACTTGTTGATCATCGGCGGGACCATGAGCAGCGGGAACCGGTACACGGTGGGCGTGGCCGGCTTGTACTGGAGGAGCTCGCAGACCTCGGTACGGGCCACCACCGACCCCGGGGTCACCGCGAGGTCCTTGCCGACACCGAACGCGTCGCGCTCCACCATGGTGGGGATGTGCGGGGCGCGGGCCATGTCGGCGGCGAAGGCACGGGCACCGCGGACGAGGCTCAGGCCGCCGGTGTCGATGTACGCCTTCCGTGCCGCCGGGTTGAGGTAAGGGTTGTTGCTCGGCGCGGATGCGGCGATCAGGTTGGTCAGCACGAACTTCAGCCGCGTGTTGTCGCGCCAGCCCAGTTCGGCGTCGGCGAGCAGGTCCTGGGCGCTCCGGCCGAGGGTCAGGTAGGTCTGGAAAGTGCGCCTGAGCAGCGGATTCGTACTCCACGCGGGGTCTGAGAACCGGCGGTCAGACCGCTGCGGGGTAATCTGCGAGCTGCCCTTGGCGATGCCGGCGAGTTCGGCGGCCAGCTGGCCGGCCCGCCGTGTCACCGTCCGCGGGCGGCCTGCCAGCCGGGCCGCGTACCGCACCATGCTGCTTTCCGGCCAGAACCGGCGCACCATACCGAGGGCGCCGGGCTCGTAGAAATCGAGCATGCCTGCCGCATCGGTGGCGCCCGGCTCTGCCGACTCACCGGGCGTGAGCGTGGTGGTGGTTGCGTCTGTACTCGTTGGGATTGCCACGGGTGATCACTCCCTCAGCCGGTCCGCGGTGCGGAGCTACCCCCATCTGGCGAGCCGGCCACCGGCCGGAACCAGCCGTCATTAATGAGGATCCAGCCATCATTTGTGAGGGAATCAGGTAACAAGCCGGCCCCCTAGAGTCGAATGGCCTTGTCAGCCAGGACATTCGGCCTCTTGTGCCAGGAAACGGTGACAACTTTTGCTGACGGGCTTTCAAAACGGGCATGGGTGGCTGACCTGCTGGTTCGCCTGCGGCGCGTTCGGCAGCGTCGAGGATGCCGAGCTGGTGGTCTCCGCCAGGAGGTGGCAGCGGGCGGTTCGCGGCTTCAGCTGATGTGGCGGTGGACATTTTCCGCCTTGGATGGCCCTGGCTCGGCGGGGGCGATCCAGGGCCCGGGTATCGACGGGTCGATGATGCCGTCCTCCAGCCATGAATAGCGGCCGGTCAGCACGCGCCGCGCCAACGCCGAGTCGGCGGTGTCGGTGTTGCTCCACAGCTGGCTGAACAGCTCTTCGGTCCGCAGCCGCGCCTGGGCGCAGAACAGGCCGGCCAGCTCGGGTGCCGCTGCGCCCCGCTCGGTCCCGCTGTCAGCGGTCGCATCTAGCTGCGCCCGGACGCAGGCGGCGCTCATGGCGAACAGCTCCGCCCCGATGTCCACGATCCGGCTGATCCCACCCGGTCTCCCGGGCTTCCTCCGCCACCTTGCGTGCCTCGCGCTCGCCGACCTGCCGGCCACGTTCTGCCTGATCCGCGCTCACGGTCTCCCCTATGTTCGATAGGCGGTTACCTGACTTCTCATGCGCTTCCTCGTAAGGTCTTCCCGCACCTCGTCCCGGGAACCTCCCGCAGTCGCACCGCAGCGGCACACAGGCGAAGGTCCCGGATTACCGCGCCGTTCGTCGGTTCGTTGACCCGATCTGGAGGGCAGGAGATGGATGTACGACAAGAAGCTCTTGCGTGGCGGCCACGGCGGAGGCAGCCTGGATGTCGTGGTCAGCGATGAGCCGCCTGCGGCGGCCTCCGCCACGTAGGTGGAGAGGGCATGGCGATGACCGTGGAGAAACTATCATGACAACCCCGCACGGCGAGGCGCCGTTGACCAAGACCGGGCCCAACGGCCGGAAACAAGCAAAACCAGCCGCCAGGGGACGTCGGCCGAAGGCGGCGGAGGTGCAGGCGGTGGAGGAGCAGCCGCGCCGCGCGCAGGCGGCGGAGCCGCGCGAGAACCTGGCCGAGGATGCGGCGCAGCTCGCGGGCGGCGCGGAGGGCGCAGAGGCGGTTCTCGGGTCTGGCCTGCTCGCTGGTTCCGGCCTCGGCCCGGTCGCGGGTGCACTGCGGTCTCTCGGCCAGGTCGCCGTGCGGCAGCCGCGGGCTCTGCTGCGGAGCGGGCCCAAGGTCGGCCTGCAGTTTCTGCAGATCGGGCTGGGCAAATCCGAGGTAGCGCCGCAGAAGGGGGACAAGCGCTTCGCCGATCCGGCCTGGCGAGACAACCCCCTGTTCCGGACGGCGATGCAGGCGTATCTTGCCCTCGGGTCAGAGCTCGACGTCTTCGTCGACAATCTCGGCCTGGAGGGCGTGGAGGCCGAGCGGATGCGCTTCGCAGCCACCTTGTTCCGGGAGGCCATGGCGCCGACCAACTTCTTGGTGACCAATCCCACGGCACTGAAGCGCTTGTTCGACACCGGCGGCGGCAGCGTCCGCAGGGGAATCGCCCACTGGGCCGGCGACATGCTGCACAACCACGGCATGCCGTCGATGGTCGACCCCAAGCCGTTCAAGAAGGGCGAGAACATCGCGGCCTCGCCCGGCGCGGTTGTTCACCGGTCCGAGGTTTTCGAGCTGATCCAGTACACACCGCAGAGCGAGACCGTCTGCCAGCGCCCGCTGCTCGTGGTGCCGCCGCAGGTGAACAAGTACTATGCCCTGGACATGTCACCTGGCCGCAGCATGTACGAGTACCTGCTCCAGCGCGGCATCCAGGTGTTCGGGATCAGCTGGCGCAACCCGACGGGGGCGCAGCGCGACTGGAATTTCGACACTTACGTGCAGGCGACGATCGAGGCGGTCGACGTGGCCCGCGAGATCTCGGGTTCGCCGGAGGTGAACATCATCGGCGCCTGCCTGGGCGGGATGACCGCCGCTCTCGCGCAGGCGCACCTCACCGCCCATGACGATGACCGGATCCATTCTGCGACGTTCATGGTCACCCTCCTGGACACCGAGTCCGAGGGGCGGATGTTCCTGTTCGCGACGCCGCAAACGATCGCGCTGGCCAGGAAGGTGTCGGAGCCCAGGGGGGTGATCGACGGCTGGCAGATGGCGTCGATGTTCTCCTGGCTGCGCCCGAACGACCTGGTATGGAACTACTGGGTGAACAACTACCTGCTCGGCCAGGACCCTCCGGCCTTCGACATCCTGGCCTGGAACGCGGACACGACCCGGCTGACGTCCGCCTTTCACCACCAGCTGCTCGACATGGTGGCGGGCAATCAACTGGTGCATCCGGCGGCCCTGACGGTCCTTGGCACGCCGATCGACATATCGCGTATTAACTGCGACACGTACGTGGCCGCCGGGTTCTCCGACCACATCACGCCGTGGAAGACCGCCTACCGGACCACCCAGATGGTCTCCGGTCCTGCGCAGTTCGTCATGTGCTCGAGCGGCCACATCCAGACCGTGGTGGCCGACCCGAAGCACCGGGGGCTCGGGTACTTCCTCAACCCGAAGACGCCGCCCGACCCTGAGCAGTGGCTGGCGGGCGCGGAGCGGCATGAGGGCTCCTGGTGGGGGCACTATGCAGCCTGGCTGGCCGAACGCTCCGGCGACCAGGTTGCAGCGCCCCAATCGCTCGGCAGCGGGCGCTACCCTCCGATCGAGCCCGCCCCTGGCAGCTACATCAATCAGTGACAACCCGGCCGGTCGGCCACTTCATGCCAAGGTGGCGGCCATCGAGTCGCGGCGTGCCGCTAGCTCAACGACACCGCCGGCCGACTAGTGCCCAGGGTTGTGCTACGCCAGCAAAAGGGCTACAAAAGATTGTCAGGTCTCAACGTATTAGTTGAACAATCACCGACTGGCTGGCTCGCGACCGAGGGCCTGGAGGTGGGCATGGATACGGGCGATGCAGAGCCGCTGTTCACTTCGCCGAACGTGGTATCCGAGGATGCCGATGACGGCAGTGTGATCCTCTGCTCGGCCGACACGCTGGGCGCCTATCCCAGTACGGTGATGCACAGCGTGCGGGCCTGGGCGGACCTGGACCCGGACCACCTGCTGGTGGCCGAACGCGAGCCCGGCGGGGCCTGGCGCGGCTGCAGTTACGGTGCGGCGGTGGCAGCGGCCAACGGGATCGGCCAGGCTCTGCTCGATCGCGGGCTGGGCCCGGACCGGCCGCTGCTGGTGCTGTCCGGCAACGGCGTCGACCACATGCTCATGACGCTGGGGGCGATGACCGCTGGCGTTCCGGTCGCGCCCGCCAGCGTGGCGTACTCCCTGCAAAGCCGCGACCATGCTCATCTCCGGGCCATCGCCGAACTGATCCGTCCGGGCGCGGTGTTCGCCGAGGATGCCGATCGCTTCGCCGCGGCCCTCGACGCGCTCCGTACCGTGCCGGCGATCGTGAGCGCGGGCGAGCGGCCCGGAGCGGAGCGATTCGACGAGCTCGCCACGACCGTGCCCGGCCAGGCCGTTACCGCGGCGTTCGATGCCCTGGACCCGGACGCGGTGGTGAAGATCCTGTTCACCTCGGGCTCGACCGGGACCCCGAAGGGCGTGCTCAATACCCACCGGATGCTGTCCGCCAACCAGCAGATGATGCGGCAGGTGTGGCCGTTCCTCACCGGCGAGCGGCCGGTGATCGTCGACTGGCTGCCCTGGAGCCACACTTTCGGCGGCAACCACAACATGAACATGATGCTCACCTGCGGCGGCACGATCTACGTGGACGCGGGCCGTCCGGCGCCGGGGATGTTCGCACAGACGATCGCGAACCTCGCCGATGTGCCGCCGACCATTTACTTCAACGTCCCGGCCGGCTATGCGCAGCTCGTGCTGGCGCTGGAGTCAGATCCGGCCTTCGCGGCGCGGTTCTTCTCCCGGCTGTGGCTAATATTCAACGCCGCGGCGGCGCTGCCCGCGGCCCTGCGAAGCCGACTCGAAGAACTGGCGGCGCGCAGCACCGGCCGGGCGGTCCCGGTCACCGGATCCTGGGGCGCGACCGAGACCGCTCCGGCGGTGACGACGGCGCATTTCGCCTACGATGACGCCCGTTGCATCGGCGTACCGCTGCCGGGCACACAGGTCAAGCTCGCCCCGGCCGAAGGCGCATACGAGATCCGGGTGAAGGGCCCGATCGTGACTCCCGGCTACTTCGCGCGGCCGGATCTCACCGCGGCAGCCTTCGACGAGCAGGACTTCTATCGTTCCGGCGACGCGGTGGTCTTCGCTGACCCGCAAGATCCGAACGCCGGGCTGGTGTTCCGGGGACGCCTCGCGGAGGACTTCAAGCTCACCACCGGCACGTACGTGCGGGTCGGAACCGTGCGCCTGGCGTTGCTGTCGGCCACCCCCATGCTGTCCGACGCGGTGATCGCCGGTGAGGACCGCGAGTACGCGTGCGCGCTGGCCTGGCTCAACGCGGCCGAGGCCCGCAGGCTGCTGGGCGAGGAACCGCAGTCGCGGGGCGAGCTGATCGTGCATGAGATCGTGCACCGGACGCTGGCGCAGGCCCTGGCCGACCACAACGCCGCGGCCGGCTCGGCAGCCCGCATCGAGCGGCTCGTCGTGATGGCCCGCCCTGCCGACCTGGACGGCGGCGAGATCACCGACAAGGGTTACGTCAACCAGCGGCAGGTGCTCATCAACCGGTCGACGCTGGTCGAGTTGCTGTACACCCAGCCGACGCCCGCCGATGTCATCGTCGCCAGAACGGCAGGAAGGACTGCGTGATGCGGTACGAGAACGTTGCGATCCCAGCCGGGTTCGCGTGGAGCTCGCCCTTCACCAAGTGGCAGGGCTCCCTGGCCGAGGTATCCAGCCTCGACCTAGCCGCGGACGTCGCCGCCCGGGCGCTGGCCGAGCGGCGGGTCGACCCCGCCCGGATTGCCGGCCTGGTGCTGGGCTGGACGATCCCGCAGCCGGACATCTTCTACGGCGCCCCCACGCTGGCGGCGCGGCTGGGCGCCGGGGCGGTGAGCGGCCCGATGATCAGCCAGGCCTGCGCCACGTCGGTCGCGTGCCTGGCCGCGGCGGCCGGCGCGGTCACCACCGGGGCGGGCTTGCAGCTGGTGGTCGCCACCGACCGCACCAGCAACGGGCCGCAGCTGCTGTATCCGGCGCCGTCGGCGATGGGCGGCGCGCCGATTTGTTCTCACTGGGTACTGGATAGCTTCGCCCGTGACCCGTGGGCTGGCACGTCGATGCTGGCCGCGGGGGAGAACGTGGCCGCCGAAGCCTGGATCTCGCGCGGCGACCTCGATGAGCTGGCGGCCTTGCGGTCCAGCCAGTACTCCAAGGCGCTGGCCGACGACCGGGCCTTCCAGCGCCGGTACATGGTCGAGGTGCAGATCCCGCAGCGCCGCAAGCCGCCGCGGGTGATCGACGCCGACGAGGGCATGCGGCCCATCCTGCTCGAGGAGATCAGCGCGCTGCCCCCGGCCTCCCCCGACGGACGGCACACCTTCGCCACCCAGACCCACCCAGCCGACGGTACGGCCGGTGCCCTGGTCGCCACGCTCGACGAGGCCCGTGAGCTAGCCGGCGGCGCCGGCGTGGCGCAGATCCTCGCGACCGGTTTCGCGCGGGTGGCCCCGAGTCATATGCCCCAGGCCCCGGTCCCGGCAGCCAACGCCGCGCTAGCCGATGCCGGCCTGACGATCGGCCAGGTCGACGCGGTGACCACGCACAATCCGTTCGCCGTGAACGACATCTACTTCTCCCGGCAGACCGGCTTCCCACTGGACCGGATGAACTCCTACGGCTGCAGCCTGATCTTCGGCCACCCGCAGGGCCCGACCGGGCTGCGCTCGATCGCCGAACTGATCGAGGAACTACGTCAGCGCGGCGGCGGGCTTGGCCTGTTCACCGGCTGCGCCGCCGGAGACTCCGGGGCGGCGGTCGTGCTCCGTGTGACAGATTGACAAACAGGAAGCGAGCCTGACCATGACCACGACCGCCGACTACACCCAGAAGATCCCGGACAATGTGATCTGCGAGAGGATTGCCGGCTGCGGCGGGCGCTGGAATCCTGGCAGCCGAACTCCCTGAACTGGTGGCAGACGATGCGGCCCACGCTGCCCACCCGGGATGCTTCCCCTGAACCGGGTCACGCGTCAATGAGCGAGTCGTTCAACGCCTGCGAGTACTTGCTCGACCGGCGGCTGGCCGTCGGCGACGATAGATTTAGAGACGGAAAATCGTCAACCGGGCTTGTCGTGACGGACGTGTGAGGTCGTGTGAGGAGACATGTATCACTGATACACCCGCGACCACGAACGTTCCGCACCTAGCTACGAAGCGACAGTGTTGTGGGCCATGATGGCTCTCATTACTCAGTGCGTCGCCGCCAATTAATCCACACTCATTTCGGCATGACCGAGTAAACAGCTCGGCGAGTCGGCAGACGGCCGGATGCAATGCGGCGCTACCGGCAGGTGTCACGATGGGCTTGATGGCAACCGCCCCGCTGCCGCATCCAGAAACGGATGGTTGAGGTGGTCACGGTCACCGCCGGGCTGGCGTCCCGCCTGCGCTTGTCCCGGACTGCAGAGCGCCTTGGCTGGCCGGCGGGCCGTCAGCTACAGGCCTGATCCAGCACAGGCCTGATCCAGCGGCACGGTGGCGGGCGACAGCACGTGCATGTAGGTATTCAGCGAGTGGGCGCAGCTCAGGCTCCACTTCGCCTTCCCCAGGGAATTGATCGCGTACCCGGTGGTGACGGGCTGGTAGCTATCCAGGACATCAACGGGGAAGTGCGGGACGACGTTGACTTGGTTGTAGATCCGCCAGGACACGGTGCTCAGCCCGCCGTAGCGTGCGGCGAACTTCGCGTCGCCCACCTGCGGCGAGGCAAACGTCCACGCCTGCGGCTTCAGCGCCGTGGTCGCATTCAGCTCCGTGACCAGCAGTGTCGCCAGCGCGCCCCCGAGGCTGTGGCCGGTCACCACCAGCGGCAGCGAGGCTGGATCAAGACCGGCCGCCAGGCCGCTGGCGGCCGCCTGGGCCACCTCGGCGGCGAAGGCGCCCGGCGCCGACGTGGCCTCCTGGCCCGGGGCCATCGTGCCGATGGTGGTGTAGATGTCATAAAAGCCCTTAGCGACGTTCCCGCCGTCAGGAATCTGCGTGAACGGCACCAGATCCCAGTGGAAGTCATCCCACCATTCCATGGTCGATTCCGTGCCGCGCAGCGCGACCACAGCGGTGATGGGATCACCGCCCACTGCCACGTACCCGTAGAAGACCCGGGACTGCTCCGGACCGAAGAAGTCGGTCATCTGGATCGTCCGCACCAGCGTGTAGCCGGCGGGCATGTTCGTGATCGCGGCCGGATTCACCACGCTGGGATCGCTGCTGTACTGAGCCTCGGCGGCCTGAATGAAGGGCCCGTAGGTGACCGCTGTGGCCGGGTCCATAGTGTCCGTGGGCATGCTGGGTCCTCATTTCACCGAACCGGTCGATCGTAAAGCACGCAGCGGGTGCGGCCTCGGGCGGTTCCAGTTCCGCGCCGCGCCCCCGCTCCAGCTTTCTCCATTCCCGCGGACGGGCGCAAGCACCGCGAGACCCTGCTGCTTGGTTCCCGCCATTTTGCCTCCCATGGACTACTCTGCTGGAACGGGCCATACACGTGGCGGAGCCCGCCGGGGCGGCAGTGGTAGCGGCGATGCCCCAGCATGCGCGTTTACCAGGCCACAAGCTAAATTTAACCAAGCCTGTAGCACGCACGCTGCACTGTGACCTGCGCACTCACATCGGCAGAATCGGACGCCGGTCGGCCGTACTGGCCATGCGCATGGCCGCAGAGATCACCCCACTCTGGCGAGTATGGACGGCCGCGCTGGCGAACAGCTTGGCGGCCATTAGGCTGATCAGGAGCCGTTGGAGCAATGCTTGCAGTCACATTCCGTGACCAGGCTGGCCGTCTCCGGACACTTCCTCATGGCCGCCTTCGGGTCACTCGCCGCCCGATGGTCACAGCGGCGGCAAGTAGCCCTTCGAATCGCCTGGCGGCTGATTCCCGGTCTCGTCGAGCACGTATCACGCGGTGGCACGCAGGTCGGCCTGGCCGAGCCGGTGCATCACCGCCTTCGGGTTCTCCCCGGCGTCGATCAGCCACGAGGCGTGCGTGTGCCGGACCTGGTAGGCGGTCGGCAGCGGCGCGTACTCCTTGATCGTCCGGGTCGCGCGGATACGCGGATCAAGCCCGCCTGCCGCACCCCTAATGACCTCGGCGGCGCGCCGCTCCGCCTCCTTAGCGACTTCAAGCGCGCGCTCCTCCGTGATGAAGGTGCCAGCAGACCGCTAGCGGCCGTCCGCCGCCTTGTAGATGCCGCGGTAGCGGACACCCTTCTGGCGCTCCCGGCGTTCCGTATATGCCATGGTCAGCCCCAAGGTTTGGGTAGAAATTTGGGTAGAACGACGGGCCTCCACCCGATCCTTCACACCAGCATGACTTGGGCTAGAGACATTTGCTGAGCAGGGAAAACACCGGAATAGACACCACTACAGACCAGTAGACGCCACCATACGGCAATCAGACGAATAAAAGATCGAAAATAAATAGATAAACTGGAAGAATGTGGAGCGGGCGACGGGAATCGAACCCGCATGACCAGCTTGGAAGGCTTCGGGTCCGGGACCGCTGATCAGCGTGGACGCAGGTCAGACGGCGTGCCCGTCTGTCCGTGAGTGACCGTGGATCACCCTGGTTCACCGTCCGATCGGGCACGCAGCGGGCACGTCGTCATGGTCCTGCGGAGTGCGTCACGAGTTATCCGATGGCAAGCCGACCCGGACCGCAGGGAGCGACAGCGACCGAGGACTGGAAGCGGCGCGGCAGCTTTGCGGCCGATTGCGATCCGCAGGCCTCTACCGTGTCAGGGTGTCGATCCAGCGCATCCGATAGTGCTACTGAGCCTCTGACCTGCTGGTTAACCTGGTTCGGCCCTGGTAATTTCCCTGTATTTACCCCACTTGTCCTGGCCGTCCTAGGGCCAATGTAGGGCCAGCCCTAGGGGGTACTAGAACATGCGTTTGAGCTAGTGAACGAGCGGACCTGTGGCCGCTCGGTGATGTTCTGGACTATCAGCTTGGGAATCTGGGCGGTACGGGTTGTCATGTTATCTGACCTGTGGGGCGGGCGGGCCGTGAGAGACCCTTCGTTAGCGGGGTTAATGGCACGCTAACGGCACGGCGCTCCTCGTCCGAGCTGCCCTGATCGCCGTGCTCTGCTCCTTCCCATCTTCCTCGATAGCTACCGTCCGTCGGGCCGTGGGCCGCGTGCCCGGTGATCCGTTGGCAAGTCGACCCGGACTACAGGGAGCGTCAGCGACCGAGAACCAGAAGCGACGCGGCAATGTCAGGTACTAAGAGGGTTCATCCAGTCCAGGTCCTGGCATAGTGTGACCTTCCAGCTACTATGCGGTGATATGCTGACGTCGCTCGATAGTAGGGGGCGAGCCTGGAACGCAGAAGGTCGGGTTCGACCCGCTCCAGACCACAATTCTTCGTTTTCGCTGACCTGCTCAAACGTGATGCATGACCTTCCGCAGGAGGTGGGCGTGAGTAGCCACCAGCACTGCCCGTTTCTGACCTTGGGCGCCGCCCGTTGGTCGCACGCGGATCACCAGGGAGGTTAATGGTGAGACGAGGGCTCAGGGCCGCAGCGTGGAGCCTCCTTGCCCTGGCAGTACTGGCTGTAGCGGTAATAGTGACAGTGGGTGCGCTGCGGGCACATGGTACGGAGGAATTTAATCGGTGGGTTGGGTTGGCCACTGTTGCAGCTGTGCCACTCACCGCGGGTGCCCTCATCCTGATGTTTTGGGACAAGATCACTGCCAGCGTGGCCCGGTTGACGAGGAGCGATAACGGTGAGGAGGTGCAGGCGAGGCAGCGACCTGATCATGGTGAGGGGCTGGCTCCGGCTGAGCTGATCCGTGTACGGGCAGAGCGTTCTGGTCAGGCGATCGGAACGAATCTCGGGACGGTTATTCAGACGGGCACGGTGAACCTGGGACCGGTTGCTTCTGGCACCCAGGCTGAGGAGTCATCTGGTGCGCTTGAGCCGGGCTGCCCTGGCCATCCGGGAGACACTTTGCCGTTGCGCAATCGGAACTTCACAGGGCGTACTGAGGTGCTGGAGGCCCTGTGGGAGCGGTTGGCTGCCGGTCCGGTGGCGGTGCGCGGGTTGGGAGGTGTGGGCAAGTCGCAGCTCGCGCTGGAGTATGCACACCGGATGCGCCAGGCCGGACGGTACCAGCTGGCGGGTTGGGTGCGAGCGGATTCGTCCGTGACTGTCGCTGAGGATCTGGCGGCACTGGCGCCCCTGCTAGGACTGCCCGAGGAGGCGGCGGTGGGCGAGATCGCTGCGAAGGTAGTCGGTGCCCTTCGGTCGCGAAAGGATTGGCTGGTGGTGTACGACAATGCCCAGAGGCCGGGTGATCTTATGGGGAGGTTGCCCGGCGGGGGCGGTCATGTGCTGATTACGAGCCGGAACCGAACGTGGAGCGGCGTCGCCACGCACGTAGATCTAGGCGAATTCAGCCGGGCCGAGGCGGTGAAGTTCCTCTGTCAGCGGACTGGGTCTGATGAGCCCAAGGCTGCCGGGGAGTTGGCGGACGAGCTGGGTAATCTTCCGCTGGCGCTGGCACAGGCTGCCGCCTACATCGATACGCGGTCGATGACGATCGGCAGGTACCTGGAGTTGTACCGTGACCCGGTGCTGGCGCGGCGGTTGCGTGATGCTGGCCTGGATTCGGCGGAATACCCTGCGAGCGTGGCCCGGACATGGCTGTTGAGTTTTACGCAGCTGTCTGCTGAGCACCCGGCCGCCGTGGAGCTGCTTCGGCTGTGCGCGTTCCTCGATCCGGACGACATCGACCTGGATCTTCTGAGTGCGGGCAGGGAGGAATCCGGCGAAGTTCTTGCCAGAGTGTTCTGTAATCAGCTGGAGCGCACTGAGGCGGCAGGGTCCCTAGCAGCAACGAGCCTGGCCACCGTCCCCGCCGAAGACCACCTGCGGGTGCACCGGCTGGTGCAGGCAGTGACCCGTGACCAGCTCGATGATGACCAGGCCGCCGAGTGGGCCAAGCGGGCGCTGAGCCTTGTCGCGGCCATCCTGCCCTCCGCACCGGCTGATTATCGGTCCTGGCCTATGTACGCTAAGTTGGCGTCGCATATTGAAGCCGTCACCGGGCATGCAAGCAGCTATCCGATTCTGCCGAAAAGGATCAGCGTTCTCAGGGACCTCGGGATTTACCTTTCGGCGTCGGGGCAGCTGAGGGCAGCCCGAAGTACCTTCGAACGCGTCCTGGCCATCAGCGAAGAGGCTTACGGCCCAGGGCATAGCGAGATCGCCAAGGCCCTCGGTAATCTGGGCGAAGCCCAGCTGCGCCTGTGGGAGTTGAAGGATGCCCGCGCCAGCACCGAACGTGCCCTGTCCGCCCTCCAAGGAACCTTTGGCCCTGACCGACCTGAGGTCGCCAGGGCGCTTGCCCATCTGGGCATCATCGAGATGCGGCTGGGGAAGCTGAGGGACGCCCGCGCCAGCATCGAGCGTGCCCTGGCCATCTTCCAGGCTTTTTATGGCTCCCACCATCCTGAGGTCGCCAAGACTTTTGTTAATCTGGGCATCGTCCAGATGCGGCTGGGGAAGCTGGAGGACGCCCGCGCAAGCATCGAGCGTGCCCTGACCATCAGCAAGACGGCCGGTAGCCCTGACCATCCCGAGGTCGCCAAGGCGCTGATCAACTTGGGCGCCGTCCAGTTGCGGCTGGGGAAGCTGGAGGACGCCCGCGCCAACCTTGAGCGTGGCCTGGCCATCAGCGAAGAGGTCTATGGCCCTGGCCATCCCGAGGTCGCCTCGGCGCTGATCAACCTGGGCGCCGTCCAGTTGCGGATGAGAAAGCTGAAGGACGCCCGCGCCAACCTTGAGCGGGCCCTGACCACCAGCGAAGAGGCTTACGGCCCTGACCATCCCGAGCTCGTGTCGGCGCTGATCAACCTGGGCGCCGTCCAGATGTGGCTGGGGGAGCTGAAGGACGCCTGCGCCCCTATTGAACGTGCCCTGGCAATCAGCGAAGAGGCTTACGGTCCCGACCATCCCGATGTCGCCTCGGCGCTGATCAACTTGGGCATCGTCCAGTTGCGGCTGGGGAAGCTGGAGGACGCCCGCGCCAACCTTGAGCGTGGCCTGGCCATCAGCGAAGAGGTCTATGGCCCTGGCCATCCCGAGGTCGCCTCGGCACTGGTCAACCTGGGCGCCGTCCAGTTGCGGATGAGAAAGCTGAAGGACGCCCGCGCCAACCTTGAGCGGGCCCTGACCACCAGCGAAGAGGCTTACGGCCCTGACCATCCCGAGCTCGTGTCGGCGCTGATCAACCTGGGCGCCGTCCAGATGTGGCTGGGGGAGCTGAAGGACGCCTGCGCCCCTATTGAACGTGCCCTGGCAATCAGCGAAGAGGCTTACGGTCCCGACCATCCCGATGTCGCCTCGGCGCTGATCAACTTGGGCATCGTCCAGTTGCGGCTTGGGAAGCTGGAGGACGCCCGCGCCAACCTTGAGCGTGGCCTGGCCATCAGCGAAGAGGTCTATGGCCCTGGCCATCCCGAGGTCGCCTCGGCACTGGTCAACCTGGGCGCCGTCCAGTTGCGGATGAGAAAGCTGAAGGACGCCCGCGCCAACCTTGAGCGGGCCCTGACCATCAGCGAAGAGGTCTATGGCCCTGACCATCCCGAGCTCGTCTTGGCCCTGGTCAACTTGGCCATCGTCCAGTTGCGGCTGAGAAAGCTGAAGGACGCCCGCGCCAGCATCGAACGTGCCCTGGCCATCAGCGAAGAGGCTTACGGTCCCGACCATCGCAAGGTCATTAAGGCCTTGATCGACCTGGGCATCGTTCGGCGGGGAAAAGTCGCTAAGTACCTCATTTCCATTTTCCTCGTCTTGATGAGCGGCAGCGCTAGGCACAATCCGGAAGGTCAGTAGCTCGATCCTGCCCTTACCATCGGCCCACGGGCGCGCCGCCCTGCTGGCGGCCTGGGGGGTCCTGAGGCAATGCGGAAGCGTCGTATCCTGTGGTGCGCTGGCGATGAGCTGCTTGATCGGGGGTGTCTGCGCGTGCTGGCCCGGCGCGCCGCGGGCGAGCCTCCCAAGGCAGAGCCCGGTGCGGCGCCGGGCCGTGGCGGAGCGCAGCGGAGCCGCCATAATTAATACCTCTAAGGATTATTCGGCAATGGCGGCCAATTGCGCTGCGAAGCGGATTAGCCAGGCATTGGGAGGCGGCGTATCCGGATCCAGTCGTCGCCGATGACCACGACAGCTCCGGCTGTCAGGTCGTCGGCGACCTGGTCAAGGTTGGCCAGGATTATGGCTGACTGCTCAGCTGCGCGCCGTCCGGCCAGTCGCCGGATCAGGAGGACTGACGGGCCGGTCGCCCGGGAACGGGAGAGCAGGCCGCCGAAGTCCGTGTCAGCCGATACCAAGACCCGCTCATCGACCTGAGCACGCTGCAGGACAGCCGGATCCGGTGCCGCCTGCATACCAAGGTCCCGCAGGTGGACAGCATCGTGTCCCGCCGCCTTCAGGCCTTCGGCAAGGAGCGGGGACAGGTTGTTGTCGATGAGGAATTTCACGCTGTGTGCCGCAGCGGCAACTCCCGCTCGCGTACGGCCTCGGCGGCAAAGAGAAGCGATTCGTGGATGTCCTCGGTGGTCAGGTCCGGATGCTCAGCGAGGATCTCGTCGGCCGTCATCCCGTCAGCGACCATCGCCACCACCGTTGCGACAGGGAAGCGCAGCCCCCTGATGCACGGCAGGCCAGCCATGACATCGGGGTCCGTCGTGATGCGTTCGTAGGTCACGAGTCCATGCTAGCTGCGGCTGACGTCTACGGCATGATCATGAGCCCGTACACACCGAGGGCCAGCGAGCACTACCTGGTAGGGCCAGAAACGAGAAACACCTGGTGGGCCGTACTGGATTTGAACCAGTGACCTCTTCCGTGTCAGAGTGCCGATCTGACAGTTTTGGTAGCGCTATTCGGCTTGTGACCTGCGGATCGACGGACTGTGGCCCTAGCGATTCCCCCGCATTTACCCGCGCTGTCCTGCCCGTCCTAGGGCCACTCTAGGGCCAGCCCTAGGGCCACAGCGCCACGCTCTATATAAGGGCCGTGCGCGCCACCGCGCGGATCTCGGCTTGTCCTGGGCCGATGGTGATGGGGTGACCGGGCTTCCGCCTCAGCCCCCCGCAACCTCGACAATTCGGCGGCGTCCATCCTGGAGCCCGAGGTCCCCGCCGGAGGCATCAAATTTGCCATCGATCTCCGAGTTACAAGCGCGATAGGGCAAGCTGAGAATCTGTGCCCTTTTGGCCGATAGCTGGCCGGGCTACCAGAGGGGAGGAAGCCGTGGGGGTGCGCTCACGGTGGCTGGTGACGGTGCTTGCGGCACTGGCGAGTTTCGCGGGGTGCTGGCTAGGGCTGGCGTTGGCGCGAGTGTCGGATTCAGGTACGCAGGTGGGCGTTGCGGCTGTACCGGTGCCGATAGTTCTGGCGGTACTGGGGGCGTGGGCTGAGCGGGCACGGGAGAAGAAACCGGAAGCAGTCGAACCGGATGAACCTGTGAGCGCTATGGTTGAGGACTCTCCCCAAGGACAGGCGATCGGCCAGATGCGGGACGGCAACGTGGTGATCGCTCCCGGCGCGTCGCTGCCGAATGCAGTCTTTAACTTGGGCGGCCGGAAAAGTGATGATGGCACGGAGCCGTTAAGGAATACGGCCAGCGCTGCGGACAGTGTCCTGGTGGTGGGGGATGTACCGCAGGAGCCTGCGGCGTTCCAGCCGCGTGCGGGGCTGATGGACGCGTTGGAGCGCCAGCAGGGTGGCCGGGTCCGGGTGGTGTTCGCGGTGACGGGCATCCGGGGGGTCGGTAAGACGCAGGTGGCTGGAGTCCCGGCAATTTCGTGGACATTTCCATTATGCTGCTTTTGGTGTCCAATTGTCAAATTGGCGCTCGTAATCCGCTGGGCTTATCTTGCCGAGCCGGCGTTGTTTCCGGACGTGATTGTAATATCGCTCGATGTAGTCGAACACGGCGGTCCTGACCTCGCCCGCGTCGCGCCACACGTGCTGATAGATCAGCTCCTTCTTGATCGTCGCATTAAACGATTCCGCTGCCGCGTTGTCGTAGCATATGCCGGTGTGCCCGACCGACGGGATGATACCCTCGGCGAAAAGGCGATCGCGGTACCTTCCCGAGGTATACTGGGAACCGCGGTCATGGTGCACCACCAGCTCGCCTATGCCTATTCCCGGCCCGCGGGCGGCCAGCGCATTATCCACGGCCTCGAGCACCAGGCCCGTGCGCATGTGGTCATCCACGGCCCAGCCGACGACCTTATTCGAGCACATGTCGATAAGCGTCGCCAGGTACGCGAAACCAGAATACGTCCAGATATAGGTGTTATGCGCAGCTGCACATAACACCTATTAGGCCCAGTTTGTGGTTATGCGCAGTCCGGGCGGGGGCGCGGGTGCCGGTGCTGGCCTGGCTGCTGCCTGGCTGGCGTCATAGCCGCACATAACCGGCGTCTTCCTTGTATCCGGTCAGTTCGGGAGACAAGGAGCAGCTGATGGCAGGGACTCACGATCGGCGGGCGGTTGAGGACGTGCTGGCCGCTTTCGATGTGCATCTGCGCCGCGCCCGCGGCGTGTGTGAGGGGACGCGCCTTAACTACGGGCGGTACGCGCGAGCGTTCCTGGAGGCGGTGTCCGCCGACAGCGCGGCAGACGTCGCGGCGATCCGCGCCGGGGACGTGGCGGGCTTCGTCGGTGACCTGGCCAGCCGTTACCGGCCCGGGACGGTGGCGCTGGCCGCGTCGGGCCTGCGGTCGTTCCTGCGGTTCGTGCGCGCGGAGGGGCTGCGGGGGGACCGGCTGGAGGACGCGGTCCCGATGGTGCCGCGTCGCCGGGGCGGCCTGGTCCGGCATCTGGAGCCGGGGCGCTTGGAGCAGCTGATCGCGTCGCTGGATTCGTCCTCGCCGCGGGGGCTGCGGGACCGGGCGATCATCTTGTGCATGGCCCGGCTGGGGATGCGGGCCAGCGAGATCGTGCGGCTGCGGCTGGAGGACCTGGACTGGCGCAACGCCACCGTGCGGGTGCGTGCCCGCAAGACCGGTCACGGGGCGCTGCTGCCTTTGACCGCCGAGGTGGGGACCGCGCTGGCGGCCTACCTGCGGGATGGACGGCCGGGCACGCCGTCGCGTCAGGTGTTCGTGCTGCACTGGCTGCGGGAAGGCGCGCCGGTCAGCGCCAGCATCGTGAATCGCGCGGTGGATAACGCGCTGAGGCGCGCCGGCATGGATGCGCCGGTGCGCGGGGCGAACCTGCTGCGGCATTCGCTGGCGACCGATCTGCTCGCCAGCGGCGCCAGCCTGCAGGAAATCGGCAGCCTGCTCGGTCACGCCTCGCTGGCCACCACTCAGATCTACGCCGCGGTCGATGTCGCTGCCTTGCGCGAGGTCGCGCTGCCGTGGCCGGAGGCGGCGTCATGACCGGCGTGGTCACCGCGCTGGCCGCGGACTACATCGCGCTGCGCCGGCGCCTGGGCTACCGGTCGCCCAGCCAGGAGCGTGCGGTGCGGGCCTTCGCCCGTCACCTGGATCAGGCCGGGCACCAGGGGCCGGTGCCGCTGGAGGCCAGCCTGGACTGGGCGTCATCGACCGGCTCACCCGATCCGTGCAACCCTGCACGGCGGCTGATCGCGGTGCGGGGCTTCCTGATCCACCTGTCCGCCAGGGACGGCGGCACCGAGGTGCCGCCGCCGGGACTGCTCGGCCCAGCGGGGCACCGCAAGCCGCCGCACGTGTATTCCGACCGCGAGATCAGCGACCTGATGCGCGCCGCCGCCGGCCTGGGCCCGGCCGGAGGGCTGCGGCCGCACAGCTATGCCACGCTGTTCGGGCTGATCGCCTGCACCGGGCTGCGGATCAGCGAGGCGCTGTCCCTGACCTGCGGCGACGTCGACCTCCACCGCGGCGTGCTGACCGTGCGTGCCGGCAAGGGCGGCCGGACCAGGCTGGTGCCGCTGCACCCCACCGCGCTGGGGCCGCTGCGCGCCTACGTCAGCGACCGCATCGGCCGGTTCGGCTGGCCCGGCGCGGGTGAGGCGTTCTTCCGCACCGACTACAGCGAACGGATCAGCTACAACGCAGCGAACGGCACCTTCACTGTGCTGCGCCGCCAGCTGGGCTGGACAGCAGCCGGCCGCGCCCGCGCCCCCCGCGTGCACGACCTGCGGCACCGCATGGTGGTGCGGCGCATCCAGGCCTGGCATGCCCGGGGCGCCGACGTCGACGCCAAGATCGCGGTGCTGGCCACCTACCTCGGCCACACCGAGGTGCGCAACCTCTACTGGTACCTGTCCGCCGTCCCGGAGCTGATGAGCATCATCGCGGGCCGGCTCGAGGATTTCGCCTGGCACGACCCGGCAGGTGAGCCATGAGATCACCGCAGATCGGGTTCCCGCAGCTGGTGCAGGACTTCTTCCTGCGCCGCCTGATCGCTCAGCGCGGCGCCAGCGCCCGCACCGTCGAGGCCTACCGCGACGCTTTCGAGCTGCTGCTCGGATTCGCGGAGCAGCGCACCGGCAAGCCGCCCTCCGCGCTCAGCCTGGCCGACCTCGACGCCCCGCTCGTCCTGGATTTCCTTGACCACCTGGAGACCGGGCGGGGCAACACTGCCCGGACCCGCAACGCACGCCTGGCGGCGATCCACTCGTTCATGCGCTACGCCGCCAGCCGCGACCCCGCATCGCTGCCGGTCACCGCACGGGTGCTGGCGATACCAGCCAAACGGTTCGACCGGCCCGTGCTGGGATACCTGTCCCGCGAGCAGATCGCCGCGATCCTGGCCGCACCCGACCGCCGCACCTGGAGCGGGCGTCGTGACGCCGTGCTGCTGGCCACCGCCTGCAACACCGGCGCCCGCGTCTCCGAGCTCACCGCGCTGCGCGTGCCTGACGTGCTCCTGGACCGGCAGGCCGCGGTGCACCTGCACGGAAAGGGCCGCAAGCAGCGTGTCATCCCGCTCTGGAAAACCACTGCCGCTGAGCTGCGGACCTGGCTCGCCCAGATCAGCTCCGAACCCGGCACGCCGGTGTTCCCGAACCGGGCCGGCATGCCAATGACCCGCTCCGGCATACGCGACCGGCTCGACCGAGCCGTCACAGCCGCCACGCAGACCTGCCCGTCACTGCGCGGCCAGCACGTCACCCCGCACACGCTGCGGCACTCCACGGCCATGCACCTGCTCCAGTCAGGGACCGACCTGGCCGGCATCGCCTTGTGGCTCGGCCACTTTTCAGGAGTCCCCAACCCGTGCGGAAGTGCGCGTCTGAACCGGTCAGCAGGACCCCGGCGGAAGCCTTTCTGCCTACCGTGCACAACGGGGGAACTGTGAACTGGCCTGGTCAGCTCCCTCTCCTTCGCTGCCGATTTCCTTGTGCACAGCTGTGCGCCACATATTCGCCCAGCTCACCGCCCACGGCGCGCAGTCCTGACCCCTGAAAAGGGCACGAAAGCCCCGCCACAACACATCAGTATCTCGAAGCCGACATCCCCGCCAAGCAGGCAGTACTCCAGCGGCTGACCAACCCCAGCCCGGCGCCCGCCCAGTTCCAGCCCGGCGACCAGCTCCTGGCATTTCTCGAAGGCCTCTGATTATGTCCAGTCCTGCAGCCCCAGACCACCCCGCACAGCGGGGACCTCCCCGTCGCGACTGCGCATAACCACAGACTGGGCCTAATAGGTGATATGCGCAGCTGCACATAACACCTATATCTGGACGTATTCTGGTTTCGCGTACCTGGCGACGCTTATTGACATGTGCTCGAATAAGGTCGTCGGCTGGGCCGTGGATGACCACATGCGCACGGGCCTGGTGCTCGAGGCCGTGGATAATGCGCTGGCCGCCCGCGGGCCGGGAATAGGCATAGGCGAGCTGGTGGTGCACCATGACCGCGGTTCTCAGTATACCTCGGGAAGGTACCGCGATCGCCTTTTCGCCGAGGGTATTATCCCGTCGGTCGGGCACACCGGCATATGCTACGACAACGCGGCAGCGGAATCGTTTAATGCGACGATCAAGAAGGAGCTGATCTATCAGCACGTGTGGCGCGACACGGGCGAGGTCAGGACCGCCGTGTTCGACTACATCGAGCGATATTACAATCACGTCCGGAAACAACGTCGGCTCGGCAAGATAAGCCCAGCGGATTACGAGCGCCAATTTGACAATTGGACACCAAAAGCAGCATAATGGAAATGTCCACGAAATTGCCGGGACTCCACACGTCGTCGCCGACCGCATCCAATGGCATGCCGCCCTCGAACAAGCCCGCCGACGGGCCGCTGATCAAGCCGCATCCGATTCCTCGGCACCCGGCAGGGCGGCATGAGCGGCGGCAAGCGTGAAATGTCAGAGCGGCTGCTTACGGTGGCCGAAGCCGCCGAGATGCTTCGCACATCCGAACGCTTTCCGCGTCGGCTGATCGCCGAGCGCCGTATCCGCTTTACCCGTATCGGACGGCATGTCCGCATACCCGAGTCCGCGCTGCGTGAGTTTGTCGACGCTGGGCTCGTCGAACCCCTCACCACCAAGAGAAAAGGAAGGGCTGCATGATGGCCAAACGACGATTCGGCAGAGTCCGCCGACTACCTTCCGGGCGCTGGCAGGCGCGGTATCCAGGCCCGGATGGGATGGACCGCGCCGCTCCGCAGACTTTCGGCAGCAAGAGCGACGCGGAAGTCTGGCTCACGCTGAAGGAAGCCGAGATCATGCGCGGCGACTGGCTAGACCCGGAGGCGGGCAAGGTTGCCTTCGGCGAATACGCGTCGAGCTGGATACGCGACCACGTGCTGAAGCCGCGCACGCTGGAGTTGTACGCCGGTCTGCTCAAGAATCACCTGGCGCCGACTTTCGGCAACGTCGATCTAGGCGGCATCCGCGAAGCGGACATACGCAGGTGGCGGAAGGAACGCCTCGACGCTGGCCAACGTCAGGCGAGGCCGTTCGGGCCGGTCACCGTGGCTAAGGCCTACCGGCTGCTGCACGCGATCATGACGACGGCGGTAGAAGATGGCCTGATCCGCCGCAACCCGTGCCAGATCAAGGGCGCGGGCCAGGAGTACTCGGAGGAACGGCCGGTCATACCGGTGGGCACCCTCCTCGAGCTGCTCGGCGAGGTCCCCCCTCGATACCGGGCGATGCTTCTGCTCGCCACCTTCGCCAACCTGCGTTTCGGGGAACTCGCCGGACTGCGGCGCAACCAAATCGACCTCGAAGCATGCGCTGTCCGCGTGGTGATATCGACCGCGGAAATGGGCGACGGAAGGCTGATCGACGACGACCCGAAGTCCCGGGCGGGCAGGCGAACCGTCGCGTTTCCCAAGGAGATCGTGCCGGAACTGAAATGGCACATGGAGTGCTTCGCGGAGGCAGGCGACTGCGGGCTCGTCTTCGTCGGCCCCAAGGGCGGGCGGCTACGCCGGTCCAACTTCCGCAAGTTCTGGAACCGGGCCAGGGGAGCGGTCGGCCTTCCCGAGCTGCACTTTCACGACCTGCGCCATACCGGAAACACGATGGCGGCCGCGCAGGGCGCGAGCCTGCGCGAGCTGATGGAGCGGATGGGCCACTCCAGCACGCGGGCCGCGCTCATCTACCTGCACGCCACACAGGAGCGAGACGAGGCAATCGCAAGAGGCATGGGCCAGCTGCTCAAGGACGCCAGGAAGACCAGCCAACAGTCAGACCGATCGGGCACGCAACGGGCACGCGGCCGGAATCGCGCCTCCTGAAGATCACCCAGACCCAACGAAAAATGCCCCTGACCTGGGCCGCAAGCAAAGAGCGGGCGACGGGAATCGAACCCGCATGACCAGCTTGGAAGGCTGGAGCTCTACCATTGAGCTACGCCCGCAGCAGCCGGGCCTAAAGGCCCGACTGACACAGGTAGCGTACCGTCTCCAGCCCGCCCCCACATCCAGGCGGGCCGTATCACCGTCGACCGGGCAGCCGCCGTGACGTGCGTCCGAGCGTTCCGGCATGATCATGAGTGGGCAGCATCCGCCACGATTACGAGCGTATAGGGTGCGGGCGGGACCTTGATTGGCGCCCCGGCCTTGCCTGTGGCCGTGGAGATCGGCGTCACGCTGCTGAAACACGTCACGTAGGCGGTCTTTCCGTCTGGAGTAATCGCGATCTGGGCAGAATAGGTGCAGACCCTGATCGGTGTCCCAGCCGTATTAGTGGCGGTGGAGATGGGCGTGACGGTGTCGTTTAGGTTGGCGACAAAGACCGTCTTCCCGTCCGGGGTGATCGCGATGCCGAAGTCCGTCTTCGGGGTCCTGATTGGGGTGCCCGCCGTGTTCGTGGCCACCGAAATCGGTGTCACGGTGCCCGCGGCCACGCTGTTGACGTAGGCGGTCTTGCTGTCCGGCGTGAACACGATGCTGCCGGGTGAACCGCCGATCTTGATCGGCGGCCCGGCCTTGTTCGTCGCCACGTCGATGGGCGTCACCGTGCCCGCAGACACGACGTAGGCCGTCTTCCCATCCGGGGTGATCGCGATCGATCGCGGACTCACTCCGACGCTGATGGGCTTGCCGGCCTGATCAGTAGCGGTCGAGATCGGCACCACGGTGCCGGGCGCCGTGCCGTCGTTGACTACGTAGGCGGTCCGGCCATCCGGCGTAATCGCGATCGCCACCAAGCCGGCGTTCGCCAGCCCCACCCTGATCGCCGGACCAGGCGTGTTCGTGGCGGTCGCAATCGGCGTCACGGTACCTGAGCCCGAACTGGCCACGTAGGCGGTCTGCCCGTCCGGCGTGATGGCGATGGCGTCTGGTTCTTTCCCCACCCTGATCGGCTTTCCCGCCGTGTTCGTGGCGGTCGAGATCGGGATCACCCGGTTCGAGCTGAGCGTGACGACGTAAACCGTCTTCCCGTTGGGCGTGGCCGCCTCGGCCACGACGCCGAGGGATCTCCCGAGGCCGATCGGCTTCCCGGCCTGGTTCGTCGTCGTCGAGATCGGCGTCACCGACTCCTGGCCGCCGGTATTCGCGACCCAGACGGTCGCCGGGATCGTGCCGGTGGCCGGAGCGGGGGTGGAGCGGGTCCCGGTGACCGCCGGGACGGTCAAGACGACCGCCGCGGCCACGGCGAGGATCGCGGCCGCGCCCGTCACCCGGCGCCGCCGGCGACGCTTGAGGCCGGCCTGCACGGCGTTAAGGGCGACCGGCCCGATCGGCGGCTCGACGGCGGTCGCGCGCTCGAGCATTTCCCGCAGCACGGCCTCTTCCATCATGGGCTCATTCATGCCGGGCACCCCCGTCTTGTGCCTCTTTGTCCGGCTGCTCGAGCAGCCTGTCCGCCTCGAGCAGCCTGTCCGCCTCAAGCAGCCTGTCCGCTGGATGCTCGACCAACCCGGATCCACCGAGCACGACCCGGAGCTTGTCCAGTCCTCGGGCGCTCTGGCTCTTCACGTTGCCCGCCGAGCATCCGAGCAGGTCCGCGACCTGGTCCACGCTCAGGTCCACCCAGTAGCGCATCACCACCACCACGCGTGCCTTGGGCGGCAGCGTAGCCAGCGCGTCCAGCACTACGATCCGCAGCTCGGGCGTCTGCGCCCCGCCTGGATCCGCCCGCTCGGGAAGCCAGCCGGTCAGCAGCTCCCTGGCCCGCTTCCCGCGCCGGTCGGCGAGGTAGGTGTTCACCAGGGTGCGGTTGGCGTAGGCATAAACCGCGTCCTGTCGGCTGACCCGGCGCCAGGATACGAACATCTTCGTCAGCGTCGTCTGGGTCAGGTCCTCTGCGGTGTGCCAGTTCCCGCAGAGCAGGAACGCCGTTCGCCTGAGCCGCGGCGCCGCCCCCGTCGCGAACTCAGTGAACTCTTCCGCCGCTGTCACGTGACTGGCGCTCCCTCGTTAGGGCCGAGCCCATCACATCTTGCAGCCCCGACACTAGACAGATGCGCCCGCCGCCCCGGCAGGTTGCAACCGTCACAGGATTGATCGCCGCCCTGAGTGGCATAGTGATCGTTGTCAGACAACGGGAACGAACGCACAACTAGGCAACGCCACAGAGGAACGCACAACTAGGCAACGCCACAGAGGAGAGGCGCAGCATATGGCCGGACCGCAAGCAACGGCGCAGATAGGCGTCACTGGCCTCGGCGTGATGGGCCGCAACCTGGCCCGCAACTTCGCCCGCCATGGCTACACCGTCGCCCTGCACAACCGAACGGCCTCCCGTACCACCGAAATGGTCTCCCAGTTCGGCGACGAGGGCACTTTCGTCCCGGCCCAGTCTGCGCAAGAGTTCGTGCAAGCGCTCGAGCGGCCCCGCCGCCTGCTCATCATGGTCAACGCCGGCCCGGCCACCGACGCCGTGATCGACGAGTTCGCCCCGCTGCTCGAGCCAGGCGACATGATCATCGACGGCGGCAACGCGCACTTCAAGGACACCCGCCGCCGCGAGGCCGCGCTGCGCCAGCATAACCTGCACTTCGTCGGCATGGGCGTCTCCGGCGGCGAGGAAGGCGCGCTGAACGGCCCCTCGATCATGCCGGGCGGCTCGAAGGAGTCTTACCAGTCCCTCGGCCCGATGCTCGAGACGATCAGCGCGCACGTGGACGGGGTCCCGTGCTGCACGCACATCGGCCCGGACGGCGCCGGCCATTTCGTCAAGATGGTGCACAACGGCATCGAGTACGCCGACATGCAGCTCATCGCCGAGGCCTACGACCTGCTCAGGCACGGCGTCGACTTCGAGCCCGTGCAGATCGCCGAGGTCTTCCGCACCTGGAACACCGGCCGCCTGGACTCCTACCTCATCGAGATCACCGCCGAAGTCCTCGCGCACAAAGACCAAGTCACCGGAAAGCCGTTCGTCGACATCGTGCTCGACCAGGCCGAACAGAAGGGCACCGGCCGCTGGACCGTGCAGGACGCCCTCGACCTGGGCGTGCCGGTCAGCGGCATCGCCGAGGCGGTCTTCGCCCGCTCGCTGTCCGGCCACGCGGACCTGCGCCAGGCCGCCAGCCGGCTACCCGGACCCAGGCCCATCCCGGTCGAGGCCGCCGAGTTCGCCGACCAGGTGGAGCAGGCCCTCTACGCGTCCAAGCTGGTCTCCTACGCGCAGGGCTGGAACATGATGGACGTCGGCAGCCGCGAGTACGACTGGGGCATCGACCTCGGCAAGATCGCCACCATCTGGCGCGGCGGCTGCATCATCAGGGCCGCGTTCCTGGACCGCATCCGGGCCGCCTACGCGGCCAACCCGGACCTGCCGACGCTGCTGACCGACGGGGAGTTCGGCAAGGACCTCGCCGCCGCCCAGGACTCCTGGCGCACCGTGGTCGCCACCGCTGTCCAGCTTGGCATCCCCGTCCCCGGCTTCTCCGCCGCCCTGTCCTACTACGACGCCCTGCGGGCCGAACGCTTGCCGGCCGCCCTCGTCCAGGGCCTGCGCGACTACTTCGGCGCGCACACCTACCGCCGCACGGACCGCGACGGCACCTTCCACACGCTGTGGGCACAGGACCGCTCGGAGGAAGCCCGCTAAAGACCTTTAGGCCGAACGATCCGGGCGCGTGCCCCCCGACACGCCCAGCCGGCCTGGCTTCAGCTGCCGTCGCCTACCGCGCTGGGCGCCTTGGTGAAGGACTGCAGCTCGTTCACCGAGGTGAGGTCGGCTTGGCCCGCCCGGACCACCACCGTGATCTTCACCGGGCCGATGCCCTGCGCGATCCAGATGGTCTCGGTCGCGGTGTTACCGCCTCCCTGGCCGGCGATGGTCACATGCACGACGCTGGCCAGGTAGGCGCCTGCCGGGACGACGACCTGGGTCGGGCCCGCGCCCTGCACGGTGACGTTCACGTTCTGTTCCGGGCCGGCCGGGCTGAACTGGACCCGCAGCACGGAGTGGTAGGGCTGGCCAGACGCCAGGCCCGCGGCGTTCGGCCAGCGGATCGTGCCGCTCGCCACCGACATGCCGTTGGCCGAGGGCACCGGGTAGCCGATCGTTCCGTCCGGGTAGAAGAGGTACACGGCCTGGCTGGAGTCTGCCGTCCCGGCGATGGCGATGGTCGAGGCCATCGTGACCTGATACGCGGTCTGCCCGGGCTCGGCCGAGATGATCCTGTTCGTCGTCTGGCCAGTCTGGCCGCCGGCCGTGGTCTGGTACACCCACGTGTTGCCGACGGCAACGGGGAATGGGAGCGAGTTGGCCTGCACGAACGATTTCGGGGTCGCCTCTTGACGCCCGCTGGTGACCGGGGCCGCGCCAGACGCCTGGGAGGCCGCGCCCGTCGACGTGCTCGGCCCCGTCTGGCCGGGTACGTCGGGCGCGGTGGCCGTCCCCACGCCGGTGCACCCGGCCAGGGCGATGACGGCCGCGCCCGCGAGGACCGCCCTCGCCGATCCATGCTTGCTCATGTAGCTGCCTCGCTCTGAGGAGTCGCGCTAGCTCCCAAAAGCCCTGTTCGCGGCACTAAGCGTAGGGATTCTTCCGGCCTAAGTCACCGCGCAACGCCGCAAGGCGCAGCACTATCTGGCCGAATCGGCCCGAATCGGCCCGAATGGGCGCGACGCGTGCCATCTCGTCGGCTAGTCCCGGGCCGGTCATCCCTTGGTGAAGGTCAGCAGTTCCTCGGTCGTGGTGACCTCGGTCTTGCCCGCCGCGAGGACGGACACCTGGGATTTCACCGGTCCGGTGCCCGGCGCGGTCCAGGTCTTCACGAGGACGCTGGTGCTGAAGCTGCCGACCTTCATGGCCAGCACCATGTCCACGATGGTGGCCTGGTAGGTGCCGGCCGGGACGGTGACAGACGCGGTGCCGCCGCCCCGGACCGTGACGTTCGCCGTCTCGTACCTGGCCGGGACGGCGTTGCCGTCCCGGACGCGCAGCGCGGACTGGTACTCCCGGCCAGAGGCGAGGTCCGCGGCGTCCGGCCACAGCACGCCGCTGCCCGCCACCGAGATGCCGTTGGCCGCGTTCACCGGGTACCCGATCTTGCCGTTGGCGTAGAAGATGTACGTCTGCTGCGTCGTGGCCCCGCCGCTGATGCTCTCGGACATCGTGACCCGGTGGCCGCCCGGCACCGTGGCCACGGACACGACCCGGTTCGTCACCAGGCTGTGCTCGTTGTTGATGCTGGAGACGGTCTGGTAGACCCACGTGTTGCCGACCGCGATGGGGAAAGGGACCGATCCGGCCGACACGAACGAGTTCGAGGTCGCGCTGGGAGTAGCACCGATGCTCGCCGTGGCCGCGGGGGAACCGCCCGCCGCGCTGCTGCCCGACGAGGTGCTGCCGGACGCCGCACCCGAGGTGCTCGCGGCCGTCCCGCACCCGGCCAGCGCGATCAGGGCCGCACCCGCCAGAACCGTCCGCGCGGATCTGTACTTGCTCATGTCGATGCCTCGCTCTGCTCAGTGAAAGTCGCGTGTGTCGGCGGACCCAGACCCCCGTGCCGGAAGCACGCCCTAAGGGTAGGGCCCGCACCGCCCCTAGGCCCCCCGAATCGCGCCAAAGACCTCCCCGATTCCCGCCAAGGACCTCCCCGATTCCCGCCAAGGGCCGTCCCCGATTCCCGCCAAGGGCCGTCCCCGATTCCCGCCGAAGGCCGTCCCCGATTCCCGCCGGAAGCGGATCTTGCCACCTGGCGTGCAAACGTTTGCACCTGCTATGCCTTGTTCGGTGTACTAGACCTCCCTGGCGTTGTGCAGGCGAAGGAGATGGCCGTGCCGGAAGGTAACGAGGACGGCCGGGCCCGCGCGGTAGCCGCGAGCGCCTGGGTGCTCGAGCATGCGCAGGACCTCGTGTCGGTCGTGGTCGGCACGGTGCTGATCGTCCTGGCCGCCGCCGAACTGGTGTCCGGCGTGGTCGACTTTTTCACCGACCTGAAGAAGACCTCGTTCGACCCGGCCGGCATCAACCTGCTCGACCGGGTGCTGCTGGTGCTCATCCTGGTCGAGATCGTGCACACCGTCGTGCTGTCGCTGCGGGCCCACCACCTGGTGGCGCAGCCGTTCATCATCGTCGGCCTGGTCGCGGTGATCCGGCGGATCCTGGTCGTCCTCAGCGGCACCGGCACGGTCCCGACCCCGCAGTTGGCCCTGCTTATCGCGATGATCTTTGTCTTCGTCGCCGCACTGCTCGCCGTGACCTGGTTCGAGCGGCGGTGGAAAGGCGCCGAACCCGAAGTTGCCGAACAGGAAATTTCCTGACTTATCGTCCCTTACCCGCGGCCGCAACACGCCGAACAGTCCAGGTCATTTCATTACCTACGCACTGCGCGTATCTCTTTACTTTAGAGTTTTGGCGCAACCAGCGGCAGCGCCGGACAGTCTTCATGTTTGGAACGCAGCCAGGGCGCGCCAGCGTTGACGATCATCTGGGGGCCGGCAGATGGCCAAGGGCAGGGCAGCCCGGGCGGGCATGACCCGCCGGGCGGTGCTGGTAGTTGGGGGAGTGACGCTGCTAGCCGGTTACTCGCAGGATCCGTCCCGGCGGATTGCCGAAGCGGCGCGGACCAGTGCCGCGCACCCGGCGCCCGTTCCTGGCCGGGCGCCGACCGCCAGTCCCTCGCCCGAACGATCCCGGCCCGTCCGCCGCCGCAAGGACGCCGGCGACCTGCCGATGTACCACATCGACGACGGCCGCAAGGTCATCGCCCTGACCATCGACGACGGCCCCAGCCCCGTATACACCCCGCAGATTCTGCGGCTCCTGGACCAGTACCAGGTGACCGGGACCTTCTCGATGGTCGGCCTGCAGGTGGCCGCCCACCGGGGCATGGCGCGCGAGGTCGCGGCGGCCGGCCATATGATCGCCAACCACACTTGGTCCCACGTCGACCTGGCCGTCCTGTCGGCGGTCAAGATCGCCGACCAGATCAACCGCACTTCCGCCGCGATCCACGCGGCGACCGGCCGGGTTCCGACCCTGTTCCGCGCTCCCTACGGCGCCTGGTCCCCGGCCGTCCTAGCGCACTGCGCACAGACCGGGATGACCCCGCTCGACTGGTCCGTCGACCCTCGCGACTGGTCGCGCCCCGGCGTGGCCTCCATCGTCCGCAACATCATGCGCAACACCAAGACCGGCTCTATCATCCTCGAGCACGACGGCGGCGGCAACCGCTCGCAGACGGTGGCCGCCCTGCAGATCGTCCTGCCCCGCCTCCTGGCCGTCGGCTACCGCTTCACCACTCCGTAGCCCGGACACCGAACATGCGGGCTAGTGCGCGCGGCGGGGCGGGTGCTGGAGAAGGCCACTGAGGTGGTATGGGCTGAAAGCCTGGCTGGCCGGGAACTGCGGCGGGTCGCGGCCGGTGGCCGCCGCGAGGACCTGCGGCCGGTGAGCCCCACGACCGGCTGCGCCTGCGCCCAGGACGAGCTGGAACCAGTCCTGCTGGCCAGCGCCCGGGGCTACGGCGTCGGCAACGTCGCCTTCGACCACGAGCTGACCGACGTCGAGCCGGGCGCTGCCGAGGTGACCGCGACGGTCCGCAAGAACAGCACCGGACAGGAGATGACCGTCCGGGCCGGTTACCTGGTGGCTGCCGATGGAGCCGACAGCAGTGTGCGGCAGGCTCTTGGGGTCGCGGCGCCGGGCCCCGGCATCCTCAGCCGGCAGATCGGGATCTACGTGGCGTGGCGATCAGCGGCGGCAGCGGCGCATCATCCGCACGGCGAGCTGGTCCGCGCTCTTCAGGCGGTCCTTGGCCTGGCAGGTACCCGGTAGTAGTGATCGCAAGGTCCTCAAGGGCGCGCCTTCGGCGGGCCTGACATGAACGACGAGGGCCGCGCCAGAGGCCAGGCCCGGAAGCGCGCGGCGACCCCGTGCCGCAACAGAACGCGGCAGCCAGGCCGGCATTTATCGCTTCGGGTTGGCAAGCATGATCTGGCTACCTGCGCAAACGACACGCGAGAGATAATGCCTGAATGTCGTGGGCTGTGCGCGCGGTGCAACTGCCAGATGGTGACCGGCCGGCTGATCTGTGGGTGGATGCGGCCGGGTGCCTGGTCACTGAGCCGGTCCCCGGGGCTGAGCCGCTTCCAGGCCGGTACGTCGTGCCCGGTTTGGTGGATGCCCATGCCCATCCCGCTGTGGGGCGCGAAGCGGGGATGCCTGTGGCGCTGGATGGATCCGAGGCGCTGAACGTGCTGGCGGCGTGGGCGGCCTGCGGCGTGTGCCTGGTGCGCGATACCGGGTCGGCGGGTGGGTCGGTGCTGGAGCTTGACCTGGTTTCCGGGATGCCGCGGTTGCAGGCGGCGGGGCGGTTTCTTGCCCCGGCAGGGCGATACTTCCCCGCGTTGCTGCCCGAAGCAGCGCCCCCGGAGCGGTTGACCGAGCTGGCTGTGGGCGAGCTGGCGCGGGGCGGCCGGTGGGTGAAGGTGATTGCCGACTTCCCGCCGCTCACGGACGGAATGCCGTCGGGCCCGCCCGAGCTGACGTATCCCGGCGGGGCGATCAAGGCAATGGTCGCTGCCGTGCATGCCGCGGGAGGCCGGGTCGCCGCCCACGTCACCACAGATGTGGTCTTCGAACTGGTGCGGGCGGGCGTGGATTCTATCGAGCATGGCACTGCGATCGATGAATCGGCGCTGCGGTTGATGGCCCGGACCGGGGCTGCGTGGACGCCGACATTGTGCGCGGTGCTAGGTCTTCCCGATACTGCCCCGGAGGCTGCCCGGCGGCGGGTTGGCGAGTACCGGCAGCGGCTTCCTGGACTGCTCCCGCTCGCCCAGCGCCTCGGCGTGCCCATACTGACCGGGACAGACACCGCCGGGACCATCGCCCGTGAGGTCGCACTGCTGGCCGAACACGGACTCGAACCAGCCGCCGCGCTCAAGGCCGCGACCACTAACGGGTACCGTTTCCTCGGTGAGCCCTTCGACCAGGCCGGGCAGCCGGCAACGTTGGTGACCTATCAGAATGATCCCCGCGAAGATCTCGCGATATTGTCCTCGCCGATCGCGATCATCATTGATGGGGTCCGCGTCCGTTGACGCTGCCGTCTGCACGAGACGGACAACGCTGAGTCGGTGTCGGCGGACCTGGTGCGGGCCAAGCATCGAGTTGATCCCTGTTACACGCAGCCAGGTGCACTGGGGACCTATAGTTCCCGGAGTGTGTGCGTGCCCGCCGGCCCGGTCCCGGATATCGATGCCCGGGGCAGACGCGCCTTCAAGAAGCTGGAAAGAGCAGATCATGATGAATCTCGTCACCGTCTCGCGCAGCACGGCCAAGCTGCAGTACACCGCCGTACGCCTGCCCTTCACCCTCCTGGATGAACGCGTCGTCGCCCGCTACTGGCACGATCAGGGGCTCTTCCGTCTTGGCTTCCAGCGTTTCCTCGGTTCGGCCGACGAGCTCGCCGGATGGCTCCTTGCCGATGATGACATCGCCGGGCGGGGTCAGGCGCTGACACGGCGGACCTGGCACCTGGCGGTGGCCGACCAGCCCGCAACGGGTGCGTAGCCACGACCGGCTCAGGCCGGGCCCTGCAAGCCCAGGCCAGGCAACCCCCCGGACCGGCAGACCCGTCCCGGATGACTGACGGCCGTCGTGGACCGCGAGCCGGGCGATGGCCGGCGCTGCCATCGCCTGGGCACGGCGCCAGCTCCGGCAAGCCGGTCCCGCAGTAGTGCCGGGCAGAGCTGACAGGACGATGGCATCATCATCAGCACCGTTACCATGCCCTGAACTCCGCAGCCCCTCACGTTACCGGCTGGCCGCGGACTGTGTCGTCTGCTGTCAACCTGTCCCCGCGCGGCGCGTCCTGCACCTCACGCAGTGCCCACAGCAACCGCAGACCGCAAAGGACGAACCGGTACAGATGATCGCTATCGAGCGGCGGCTACCCGTGAACGACGCCGCAGATCCCGCCTGCCCGGACGGGCGCCTGCTCGCGCTTAGGTGCCTGGGTATCCCCCAGGTGGCCACGCGGGCGACGATGAGCAGGCGCCGCACGCTGCTGCGCAGCCTGGCCGCATTCTGCGCCCGGATCCGGCCGCGCCAGACAGCCGAGCTCGCGTCGCTGGTCCTGTACCTGGGCGAGGAAATCGACCGGACGTGTCCCAGGTCAAGCTCATCGCCGAGCCCCCAGTCCATGGCGGTCTTCCTCAACGGCGACGCGATCACCGAGCCCGATCCGCACGGGCGGCGCATAGCGGACGATTCGTTCTTGCTGCTGGTCAACACGGGCGCTGAGGGGACCTCGTTCGACCTGCCCGGGCCGCCGTACGACGGACCGTGGGAGGTCGTCCTGGACACCTCCCAGACCCCGGAACGTGCCGGCGCGGCGCCGGAGGAGCCGGTGCGAATGGTGCCGTACTCGCTGTGCCTGCTGCGCCGCACGGCTGGCTCTCAGGCAAACGGGTCTTCGAGGCCGGCTAGCTCTTCGGCGGTCAGCTCGCGGTTAGCTGCCTGCCGTGTCTGCGACTTGAGGCGGTCCGGGTGGACCGGGAACCTGCCGACGGCACCGGTCCCGACCTCGCCCGCCACGACGTAGTCCTGGTCCAACGCGATCCGGCTCACGCCCAGGTCCGTGACCGATTCGCAGAGCAGATCCCGGGTCACCAGGTCCCAGACCCGAAGTCGGCGATCGTAGCCCAGCGCCGCGACCCTGTGGTCCGTGCTGACATCGATATCCCTGACGAAGCCGTCGAAGGACAGGGCCGCCACCTCGGAGAGGCCTTTCCCGTCGAGGGCCCTGATCTTGCCGTCGGCCCTGTTGTCACCAAGGGCGACCACCATCTGGGCCGTGTCACTGACCGCCACGCACGCGACCGGGACGCCGAAGTTCCGCTCGCTGAGCTTCTCGGCCTGGTCCGAGTCACCGGCGAGCTGCCAGAGCGCGAGCTGGCCGGCTTCGGTCACGAGGCAGGCCACGCCGGCCTGGGTACAGGCGGCGGCGACGACCGGGCCGGGCATGACGATCGCGGCGCCGGCCCGGTAGCTAGTGCCGCGTCAGGCAACGTTCGCCCTGTTCTCCAATGCAGTTCGGAGCCGCGCGTTCTGGGGCACTCCACTCCCTTCCTCTACTATTCAGGTTGTTTAGGATCCCTTGGGGAGGACGCCTTGGGCGCGGCAACGACGATCGTGAACGCGAAGGTATTCGACGGGACGAAGTCGCAGGACTGGACTTCGGTCCGGTTCGCTGACGGCCTGATCACCAAGTGCTCGGCCGCCTCGGCCGCCCAAGAAGGCGACGAAGTGATCGACGCCGGCGGCGGGACGGTGCTTCCCGGTCTGATCGACGCGCACGTGCACCTCGTTCCCGGCGCTCTCGCGCAATCGCTGACCTTCGGCGTTACCACCGTTCTCGACATGTTCAGCAAACCCGGCCTGGTGGCCAGCGCCAAGGAGCAGGCCGGCTCCCGTCCGGACGTGGCCGACGTGCGTTCCTCGGGTGTCGGTGCCACCGCGCCCGGCGGGCACCCGTCGATGATGTACGCCCCGTTCCCGACGTTGACCGCCGCTGACCAGGCCGGGCAGTTCGTGGCGGAACGGATCGCGGCGGGCTCGGACTACCTGAAGATCATCTCCGGCACCGGGGGTCTGTGGCCCTCGCTGGACCCCGGAACCATCCAGGCACTGGTCATTGCCGCGCACACCCGCGGCCTGCTCGTCGTCGCTCACGTGAGCTCGACGGCCGGTGCCGGGGAGGTCGTGTCCGCCGGTGTCGATGTGGTGGCCCACGTCCCTGCGGACGCCGAGCTGGACAAGGCCCTGGCCGGACGGATGGCCGAAGCCGGAATCGTGGTCGGTCCGACGCTGGCCACCATCGAGAACACCCTCGGCGAACCGGGTGGCGCGGCAGTTGCAGGGGACCCGCGGCTCGCTGAAGCGCTCGGCGACGCCTGGGCACGCCGGCTGACTTCGGCTGCCCCGGGATGGCATGGCCGGCAAATGCCGCCCTACTCGCGGGCCGAGGACAACGTGCGGCGACTGGCCGATGCGGGGGTCACTGTGCTGGCGGGCACGGATGCTCCGAACCCGGGGACCGTGTTCGGAGCAAGCCTGCACCGGGAGCTGGAACTCCTTGTCCGGTGCGGCATCAGCCCGGCGCAGGCCCTGGCCGCTGCCACGGCTGAACCGGCACGAGTGTTCGGCCTCGCCGACCGAGGACGTGTCGCCGCCGGGCAGCGCGCGGACCTGGTCCTCGTGTCCGGTGACCCGTTGACGGACATCACCGCGACGCGCGCCATCGAGCGGATATGGCGCGGGGGCATAGCCTGCGATCGGCACGCCTTCGTCGCGAGCGCTGCCGAAGCTGAGCAGCTTGACGCTTTCGACGCCCAGCTCGCCAAGGTCGTGGCAGCCGTGCGCGAACGCTGGTCCAGCTGATCCGGGGAAGGCCCCCTTGAACGCGGGTCCCGTAGTCGTGCGCCGCGATCCTCGATCGGCTCACCGTCGGCGGCGACATCATCGAGTGTCCACCGCAACCAAGTGACGCCAGGGTTCACCGACACGACCGACCGCAACGGGCGCGGCGCCAGAATTCAGGCTCTGGCTCAAGTGCCGGTAGCCACATCGGCGGGTCTCCCACGCGCTCCCCGAGAGGGCGAACGTTGTATGACACGGCACTAGCCTCGCCGTCCTCGCTGATGACCAGGCCGGTAGCGGGATCGCCGAGCAGCCAGTGCCTATCCGGCCCCGGCCCGCGGGACCACTCGGCCAGGGTCAGGCGCTGCCGGAACCGGTCGGCCGCCGCCAGGGCGCCACGGCGGGAAACCGACTGGAGCTCGGCAACTCCCAGGCGGTGCAGGCAGGCCCGAACCAGCCGGCTGGCGGGTCGGGCGAGAGTTCCAGCACCTCGATCGCGTAGCGCAGGGCCAGCTGAGGATCTTCAGCGGACTCGGCCCGGTGAGTCAGTTCCCGGGCCCGGGCCCGCCGGTAGAGCGTGCGGTAATGATTTGTCCTGGTGCCGTCAGGCAGGCAGATCCAGCCGCGTTGGGTGCCGTCCTTCGCCCGGACCAGCACCCGCTGGTAGCTGGCCGGGATACCGGGCGCAGCATGCCGGATGACCTCGTCGAAGAACCACGTTGAGGCAATGATCGCCAGCACCCCGGAAGAGGCGGCCAGCGCGGCCTTCAGCAGCTTGGCGTCGATAAGCCGGAACGCCCAGTTGACCGCCTGCCCGGTGACACCGTACTGGTCGTAAAGGACCTCTCCGGCGTGCAGCGACATCCGCAGCCGGATACCCACCTCGTCCGGATGCTCGCGGTTGTGCGCGGCTAGCATCGCGACCAGTTCGGACGGGAGCAACTCCACCAGCAGGCTCTTGGGGACCTCGGGCGGAAGGAGGATGAGGATGCCGTCCCCGCGGTCCTCGTGAGTATCTGGCACCCAGGGAAGTTTGGCCTCCCGGAACGCCTTACCCACCGACCGGTACAGACCTTCGCGTACGGCTAGCTGGTGGGGGTTGGTGCGTCCGGGATCCCCGAATCTCTCGACGTCGAAGACGACGATCGTCCGGTGAACGGCTCTTCGTTCATCCATGTCGCCCACTTACCGGAATCCCCGGCAGGCACGGTGCAGGGCCTGGTTTTCGACGACTACAGGAATCCCCTTCGTCCCAGTCGTCCCTCGCGTCAACAATTCGCCTTCCAGCCAGCCGGACTAATACCACATTCACATACCCGGTCGAGCACAGGCTCATCACACCAAAACGCGATCGCATGGGCACAGGGAGCGGACTACCCGGCATCTTGGTTTGCCCGACTTCCGACCGCCACTGAGCGGGCCAGCCAGCACTTCCCCAGGCCACCGGCAGCGCATACCAGTCGGTATCCCATGATCAATGGGCGCTGCCGCAAAGACATGTTGCGTGATCAGTGACAGGTGGCGCGCGGAGACGGCTCCGGGTGGCTTCTGGCGGCCATGTGCGGTTCCCGGCGGCACGCCGCATGGGTGTTACGGGACAGACGGGGCTTTCTGCGGAAGCATCGGCGGGTCTTGTACCTGCCTCTTGCGAGGGGTCCGCCGATGCTTCCTGGTGCGACGCTACCCGCTGCCCGGTATTACGTCACGCATGGCCGGCACGGCGATCCTGTGCTGGGCTGCGGCGGGCGCCGCGGCGGGGGGAGGCGCGGAAGCGGTCGGCGCGGGATGCGGAGGCGGGCCTGGCTGAGGTGATGGCGATGCCGGCGATCTGGAAGGACGCCGGCGGGCGGCTGCTGGAGCTTCCCGGGCCGGGGTCGGGGATCGTGGCGTGCGGGGCGCTGCCGGGTGCGGCGGCCCCCGGGCAGGCGTGGACGGCGGAGCACCTGGCAGCGGCCGGGATTGACCGGGGAGCCGGGGCGGGTGCGGGAGGGGACGGGGCTGGGGCTGGCGTCGGCGGTGATCACCCCGGCGCTGCTGGATGAGGCGCTGGCCGGGGTGCCGGCCCCACGGCACCGGAAGATCACGCCGCGGCTGGCGATGCAGGTGAGCCTGGCGCGGGCGCTGATGCCCGGCACGGCTGCGGGGACGCTGCGGGTGCTGGCGCAGCGGCCCCGGGAAGCTCCCCCGGGATATGACCTGCCCGCGGCGTCGTCACTGTCGGACGCGGACAGCTTCTTGCAGGTCAAGCCGTTCCTGCGGCTGCTGGCCGGGCTGTGCGGGCAGATCCGCCCCGTCCCGCTGCCCGGCGTCGCGGCGGTGTGCCTGCCGGCGCCGGGGACGCCGGGCGGGCAGCGGACGGCGATCCGGCTGCGGCCGCTCGCGGGCGGGCCGTGGCGGGACGGCCGCTGGCACGGGCTGCGGGTGCTGGCCAAGGACGGCACCGTCCGCAACGTCGCCGACCCCAGGGGCAGCGACGCAAGGGCGGCGGCGGGCGGTCCGCAACCCGCGCACTTCGCCGCGGCCAGCACCGGCACGCCCGCTGACCCGCAGGTCCGGATGGTCGAGACCGTCGATGTCTGGACCCGCGGCGCGGTGGCCTGGGCGGCCGGGCCATGCAGCGCCGGGGAGACCACCCTCGCCGCGCACCTGGAACCCGCCTACGGGCCCGGTGACCTGGACCTGGCCGACCGCGGGTTCCCCAGCCGCGAGGCGGTCGCCGCCAAGATCGATGCCGGGAAGCACTCCGCCTGGCGGGTGTCGGCGGCGTGGACGCTGCGCCGCTCGGGACGGCCCCTGCCGGACGGCACCTGGAAGGCGAAGATCGCCTGGCACGGCCGCACGTACAAGGTCCGCGTCATCGAATACCACATCAACCAGGTCTTCGATCTCCCGCCGGATCACCTGCTGCTGACCGCCCCGCCCGCAGGGCCGTCCGTCCGCGTCATGGAGACAGCCGATGACGGCGAAGGTGACGCCGGGCTGTGCAGGCGGCCAGGCACGATCCGCGTGGAGGTATCCGAGACTGTCACCATCATCACTGACCTGATGGACACCGCCGCCTACCCGGCCCGCGACATCGCGGAACTGTACGGCATGCGATGGGCCAGCGAGCTCGTCTACCTGGAAGAAAAGCGAACCCTGTCCGGCGGAGAGCCCATCACCGCCGCTACGCCGCCGGTGCCTACCGCATGGCCGCCGCCACCGTCGCCGCCCACCAGGCGCTGCGGATCACCGGCGCCTGCATCGCCGCCGCCACTGGCGCCGAGCCCGCCCGGATCAGCGCCACCGCGCTTCGCAACGCGGTCACCGCCAGCATCGGCGCCGGGCAGGGCGCCACTGCGGGCGCCCTGGCCGCGGCCATCGAGATCATCCGCCGCGACATCACCGCGCACCCGCTGCGGTTCGTCACCGCCTGGCGGCCCGGTCGGCACTACCCGCGCTTCACCATCAGGAAGGTCAGGGCCCGCAAGAGCAACGATGTCGTGCCCACCGCCACCCAGCTGCACCTGCTGCCCCTGCCCGCAACGCCAGGATCGCAGCAGCCGAACGCCCCGCCGGCCGCCTGACCTCGCGCGCCCGGCCGCCCGGCCCGGCACCCGCCGCGCCGGAATCCCGGCATACCCGGGACACCGCGGCCACCGCAGGCCAGGCCAGTCCCGGGCGCTCCGCGGACGCCAGCCCGGGCACCACACGCCGATCTCACGGAACGTAATCGATCAGCCAGCGCGAAACCCGCCCGGCACCGCAAGAGCAACCACGCAACGTCACCGGATCCCGAGGACACCACGACATACTTCCGCCAGGCCCGATCCATAACCGAACGCCAG
>CAWJGE010000016.1:0-258359 GCA_963842265.1 uncultured Actinomycetota bacterium | reverse complement strand
TAAATCCGGCTCACCGGGTTGAGGTTGTCGGCCAGCGTGTCGTCGGCTAGCGGCTCGCGTTCCTGCCCCTTGGTCACAACGCGCGTGGCTCCAGGCACAACGAGGCTTCAGAACCAGATGATCTGCGTGCTCGACGTTCACCTTGACCAGCTTGACCTGGCCCGCCAGGTCGCGGGCGAGCTGCTCGAGTGCGGGAATGGCCATGATGTCGTTGGCTATGTCGTGACCTCGTGGGCCCGTTTCCGGCTCGGTCATGGGCGAGCAGGCCGTCGCTATGGCCGCGCTGGTGATGCCCCGTCAGGACGCGGGCTTGGCGTAGTCGGCGAAGCCTTGCCAGTCGAGGACCACGCACGGCTCGTCGCCCACGATCCAGGCGTCGTGCCCGGGCGCCATGATGGCGAAGTCGCCGGGGCCGTATTCCATCTCCTCGCCGTCGTCCATGACGACTTTCATCCGGCCGGAGATGAAGTAGCCAGTGTGGGCGGCCTGGCAGCTGTCGGTCTTGGCGATCGGCCTCACGTGCTGGGACCAGCGCCAGCCGGGCTGGAAGGTGGCCCGGCCGACCGGGCCGGCGTCGAGGTTGACCAGCTCGAGCTGGCCGCTGCCGGCCTCGAACTTGCGGACCTCCTCGGGCGAGTCGAGGCTCTTGCGGATGAGTCCTGGCATGTCATGTTCTCCGTTTCTGATTGGTGGCGGACCGGGTCAGCGGTTCAGGCCGCTTGGACCGGGGTGCCGGGCATCTTGCCCCATTCGGCCCAGGATCCGTCGTAGACGCGGACATGGTCGCGGCCGAGCAGGTGAGTCAGGACGAACCACGCGGTGCTGGCGCGGCCGCCGATCGTGCAGTAGGTGATCAGTTCGCCGTCACGGTCGAGGCCGGCGGCTGAGAAGACCTTGCGCAGGCTGGCGGGATCCAGGAAGGCCCCGCGGTCGTCATACATGCCATCGATCGGCTGGTGCACCGCTCCTGGGATGTGGCCGGCCTGTCCGCCCGGCTCCATGCCGCCGGACGGCCAGAACCGTTCGCCGGAGTACTCCTGCGGGGTGCGCACGTCCAGCAGGGTGGTGCCGGGGCTGCCGATGGCGTCGAGCACCGCGGCGTGGCCGGCCCGGAGCCGCGCGTCCGGGTCGGCGAGCGGGTAGCTGGCCGGGGCCGGCTCGGTGGCCATCGAGCTGGCAGGCCGGCCCTCGCCGCGCCAGGTGTCGCGCGAGCAGTCCAGGATCCGCGCGTCGGCGTGGCCGTACAGCTTCATCAGCCACAAGCCCATAGCGGGTCCGTAGCCGTAGAACACGACCGTGGTGTGCGGGGTGATCCCGGACCGCTCCAGCAGCCGCTGCACCGCCAGGGTGGGCACCGGCCGGTACTCGGCGTCGCGCAGGTCGGCGTAGATATTCCACAGCACCGCCCCGTCGATGTGCCAGTCGTTGTAGGCGGCCCGGCTCACGTCCACCTCGACCACCCGCACCGCAGGGTCGTGCAGGCGGGCCTGCAGCCACGCCGGGCTGACCAGGACGCCGGCGGCGGCCGGCTCAGGCACGGGCGTGCTCGTCACTGGCGTGGTGTTCATCGCTGCCTCCGTTCAGCTGGCTGATTGCCGCGATAGTGCCGGACTCGATGACCGCAGGCCGCGGCGAGGTGTTGACCTGCAGCCGGAAGATGTCCGGGCGGTTGTAGTGGCCGGCCGGATCCAGGTGACGGCGCGCGACCGTGACATCCCGCAGGCCGAGGTCGGCGATCAGGGTTTCCTCGCGCTGGCGGACCGGGCCGGCGAGCACGGTCCCGCTGGGCGCGACGACGACGGTGTTGCCCTCCTCCAGCCACGGCCCGCTGTCGTCCAGGTATCTGGCCGGGATCAGCCGGTCGCGCCCGGGGAACCCGGCCGGGACCTGGTCTGCGTGCAGCACCGGGTTGACCCCGACCACGAACATCCGGTTCTCCCTGGCGATGTGCCGCATGGTCGCGATCCAGCCGTCGCCTGAGGCCAGCGTGGGCGCAAGCCAGACCTGCACGCCCTGGGCGTACAGGTGGAACCGGGCCAGCGGCATGTAGTTCTCCCAGCAGATCAGCCCGCCGATACGGGCCAGGCCGGTGTCGATGACCCGCAGCGTGGACCCGTCGCCCATGCCCCACACGGTGCGCTCAGACCCGGTCGGCACCAGCTTGCGATGCCGGCCGGCCAGCTCCCCCAGCGGCGAGAAGTACAGCACCGTGTTGTAGATGGTGCTGCCGTGCGGCTCGCGTTCCTGGACGCCAATGACCAGCCATACCTGGTGCTCGGCGGCGATCGCGGCGAGGTGCTCGCTGGCCCGGCCGGGGATTACCACGGCGTTATCCGCCAGCAGCGCGAACCAGTCCTCGTCGCCTTTCCAGATCGGCTGGGTATCGATCCAGATCGGCGTGCCGGGCACGAACACCTCGGGAAACACGATCAGCTGCGCCCCCCGAGCCGCCGCGGCGGCGGTGAGCGCGGCGACCTTGCCGATCGTGGCGTCCCGGTCCATGAGCACGTAGCTGGCCTGCACGGCCGCTATCCGGAGCGTGGTCATCGCGCTCACCTCTGTTCGGCGGGCAGGGATGCCGGCTGGCCGGGGATTAGCGCTGCCTCGCGGGACAGGGCCGCGGACCCCGCCGATGGGCGGGCTGGCACGCCGGCGTCATCGCGGCGGAACGTCACCGCGGCTCGCGGGGTCGCGTCCACGGTCAGCCGCAGCACGTCGCTGCGGCTGTAGTGGCCGACCGGGTCGAACTGCTGGCGGGCGGCCCTGGCTACCTCGGTGTCGATCTCGGCGCAGACAATGCCTTCCTCGCCGGTGAGCGGACCCGCGATAATGTCCCCGCCGGGGGCGATGATCGCGGAGTTGCCGCGGGACAGCCAGTCCTCCGCCCCGCCGTAGAGGTCCGCCCGGCCGGGGAGGTCCCCGGGGAGGTCCGTAGCCCGGATGCAGGCGGTGACGCCGACCACGTAGGTGCGGCCCTCCTTGGCGATGTGCCGCAGGGTCGGTATCCACACCTCGGAGTTGTCCCAGGTGGGAGCCAGGTAGATGTCGATGCCCTGGGCGTAGAGCGCGGACCGGGCCAGCGGCATGTAGTTCTCCCAGCAGATCAGCCCGCCCAGCCGGCCGAACCCGGCATCGATGGCCGCCAGGCCCGACCCGTCGCCGGCGCCCCAGACCAGTCGCTCGCCGCCGCTGGGCATCAGCTTGCGGTGGCGGCCGGCCAGTGTCCCGTCCGGGGCGAAATGCAGCAGCGCGTTGTAGAGCGTCGAGCTGGTTTGGTCACGCTCGGTGGCGCCGACGCTCAGCCAGATCCCGAGCCGCCGGGCGGCCTTGGCCAGCGCGTCGCAGGCCGGGGAGTCAGCCACCACAGCCTGTTCGAGCAACCGGGCGTACAGCACGGTCGCGGTGGCGTCCCATGGCCGGGTCCGCCAAACCCAGTCCGGGTAGCCGGGCACGAACGCCTCGGGGAACGCGACCAGCCGGGCGCCCCGGGAGGCGGCCTTCTCGGCGAGCGCGACCACCTTGCCGATCGTCGCGTCCCGGTCCAGGAACTCCGGCGCGGCCTGCACGGCCGCCACCGTCACCGGTGACATCGCTGATCCTCGGTGAGCTGTGCGAGGAAGCTGGCCAGCAGCTCGTTGACCGTGCCGGGCTGCTCCATGTTGATCATGTGGCCAGCGCCGCGGACCACGTGGTACCGGGCGCCCGGGATGCGGCGGGCGAGCACGGCAGACATCTCCTTGAAGCACGGCACGTCGTGTTCGCCGACCAGCACCAGGACCGGCATGGCCAGCTTCTCCAGGGTGTCGATCGGCGGCGGCCCGGCCTGCTTGTGCGGGTCGTGGCCGGTCCAATGCTGCCCCGGGTAGCCGGCCATCATCTCCGCGAGCTGACCGGCGAGCCGCGGGTGCTGGCAGGCGGTGGCGAACAGCGGGTGCGCCAGCCAGGCCGCCCGGCCGGCCAGCAACCCGCGGTCCCGGGCCTGCCGGACCGCCGTGTCGGATGCCGCGGCCGAGCCGGGGTCCCACGGGACACCATCCAGCACCGAGTCCAGCAGCATCAGGCCGGCCATCCGGTCCGGGGCGGACAGCGCGGCCTGCGTCACGACCCGGCCGCCGAACGACAGCCCGGCCAGCACCGCCTTCCCGATACCGAGATGGTCCAGCAAGGCAAGCAGGTCACCGGCGTGGGTGTAGCGGACGGCTGGGTCGAACGGGCCGGAGGCGCCGAACCCGCGGGCGTCATACCGGACCACCTGGGACCGTGCCGCCAGATGCGCGGCCTGCGGATCCCACATCCGCATGTCCAGCCCGAACCCGTGGACCAGCACCACGGCCGGCCCGGTGCCGGTCACCTGGTAGGCCAGCCGGGCACCCGGCAGGGCCAGCACCCCCTGGATGCCGGCCGTCGCGCTGGCTTCCGGGCTGGCCTGGGCGGATGCGGTCATCACCGACGCGCCTGGCAGACGAGGCTGGACGGGGCCTGCGCGGCCCGGCAGAACCGGGTGAACCCCGGATCGGCCATGAACCGGCCGGGGAGGTTATCCGGCTTCGCTTCGTCGACGGCCATGTGGGGGTGCCTCCCGCGGTGCGGGCGGGTGCCGGGCGCACCCGCATACCGCATCGTGGCCCGCGGCCGCTGGCTGTCACATCGGTAAGCGGCCCGTATTCCGCGCGGTACCGGTTACGTATCCAGGCCGGCCGAATACGTAGCCAGCTCAGCCCGGCGCAACCCGGTCTTGGCGAGCAGTCGCTCCACGTGCTTCTCGACCGTGCGTGGCGACAAGAACATCGCCCCGGCGATCTCCTTGTTGCTCAGGCCCTGGGCGACCAGCCTGAGGACGTCGGCTTCACGTTCGGTCACGCCGAGCGCTCGCAGCCGGCCCGGCACTTGCGTCCCTCCAGCCCGCCGCCGCGGCACTGGCGCCCCGGCCTGGCGGAGCAGCCCGCGGCAGGCCGCCGCCACCAGCTCGTCACCGCGCGCCGCGAAGTAGTCTTCGGCTTCCCGCAGCCAGCCGACCGGCTCACCCCACCCGTCGGCCAGCGCCGCCTGCGCGGCAATCCGGCGGGCGTACTGCCGGTACCAGGCCACCAGCGGCCCCATCTCAGCGTCCGCGGCGGCGAACGCCGCCTCGGCCTGCTCTCGCTGGCCGCGCCGGCCGGCCAGGACCGCGTCGGCATACCTGAGCAGGGAGCCGACTACCAGGTGCCGGGTGCCGTGCGCGGCCCGCACCCGGGCCGCGGCACTGGCCGCGTCCTGCTCCAGCAGGGCACCCAGCAGCGGCCACAACCCGAGGAACGGCGGCGCGATCGTCGCCGGGGAACTCAGCAGCAGCCCGGCCCCGGCCGTCATCCGCTCGTGCGCCTCGTCGAGCCGCTCGGCCAGCAGCGCGAACGTAGCCCGGCAGTGGCCCTCGGCGCAGCCGAGCACATCCGGGTCGCCCGGAGCGAGCGCGATAGCCTCGGCGATCTTGGCCTCCATGTCCTGCTGATCACCGCGGATCGCGTGCGCGGTGGCCTGGAAGATCAGCGCCATCGGCAAAGTCGCCAGCCGGAACCGGCGCGAGGCCTCCGCCGACCGCCCGGCGGCCTCCAGCGCCTCACCGGCCCGGAACTGCTTGTTCAGCCCGGCGGCGATCTGCAGATCCAGCGTCGCGGTCAGCGCCAGCGCGCCCTCGGCTACCGCCAGCTCGCGCGCCTGCTCGAGCCGGGCCGTGCTCTCGGTGCGCAACTGGTCGATAGTGCCAAGCTCGTGCAGCGCCCGCGCATGCCACAGCCGCAGCCCGTGCGCGCTCGCAACGGTCGCGGCACGGGTGAATGCCCGCTCCGCCGCGTCGAGGTCGCTTTGCCGGGCGACCCTGCCGATCACCTCCAGCGCCTCACACGCCACCTCCGCCAGCCCGCCGCCCTCGGCCGCGGCCAGCGCGGCGCGGGCCAGTTCGCCCGCCCGCCCCAGCTCTCCCCGGCCGACCGCGACCTGGGCCGCGCACGCGTCCACCTGCGCGGTATCGGCACCGGCTGACCGGCGGGCGATCTCGACACTCGCGGCAGCCTCCGCCCACCGCCCGCCGGCGATCGCCGCACGGGCGATCCCCAGATGCAACGCCGCTACCCGGGCGGACCCGGGCTGGCCGCCGAACCGGGCCAACAGCGCCTTACCCATCTCGATCGCCCGGTCCACCTGGCCGGACAACGCGAAGACCTCGGTCAGCGCCTCGCCCACCGGGCCGCCCAGCGCCGGGTCATCCGGGCCGATCAGAGCGCCTGCCCGGGTAAGGGTCTGCTCGGCGCTGGCCAGCGCCCCCACGGCCAGGTCACGACGGCCGGCCTCGAGCAGCAGCGCGCCGGCCCGCCCCGTGTTTCCCGAGACGCCGGCGAGTTCAGCGGCGAGCACGCACCATGTCCCGGGCAAGCCGGGATGCGCGGCTTCGGCCGCGGCCAGGGCCTGGCCGGCCAGCAGCGCCCGCTCCGGCGGCAGCAGGCCGGCGAGCACCGCCTCATGCGTGAGCGCATGCCGGAACCGGAAACCATCCCGGTCCGCCGCGACCAGCTGCAAGCCCACCGCCTGCCGCAGTGCCGCCGCCACGGCAGCGTCCGGCATGCCGGTCACCAGGCCGAGGACCCGCCAGTCGAACCTGCGGCCGAGCACCGCAGCCGCGTCGATCACCCCGCGGGAACTGGCGGCCAGCCCGTCAAGCCGCCGCCGCACCGCGTCGGCGAACGTGCCGGGCACCCCGGCCCCGGCCAGGCCGGACACATGCCAGTGGCCGTCCCGCTCGGCCAGCGACCCGTCACCGATCAGGCCGGCCAAGACCTCCTCGACCAGGAACGGCAGACCCTCCGCCCGTTCTGCGACCAGTGAATGGACTACATCCGGCAGCTGGCTGGCTCCGACGCACGCCAGCGCCATGCGATCGGCCGCCGCCGCATCCAGCCGGCTCAGCGGCAGCACCACCGCTGAGCCGCGGGCCTCAAGCACGCTGGCCAGCCCAGCCACCGCGGCGCCTTCCTCATCACGCAGCGTGCCCACGCACAGAACCCGCTCCGCTGCCGAGTTGTCGGCCAGGTACTCCAGCAACGCCAGCGTCTCCCGGTCCGCCCAGTGCAAGTCCTCCAGGACCAGCAGGCACCCAGCCTCCCCGGACAGCGCACGCAGCAGCCGCAGCACCGCCTCCCCCAGGAACACCAGCGATTCATCGCCTACCCTCTGCCGCGGCTGCCGCCACTCCGGAACCAGCCGGCCCAGCGCCGGCCGGAACGGATCCAGCTCCGGGCCGTCGGGCAGGCGGCCCGCCCGCCCTGCCGAGGCCAGCGCCTCGGCAAACGGCCGGAACGGCGTCGGCACATCGCTGGCCACCGCCCGGCCGGTCAGCACGACGAGCCCGAGTGCCTCGGCCGCCCGCGCCGCCTCGCGGACCAGCCGCGACTTGCCGATCCCCGCCTCGCCAGTGATCAGCACCACGCCGCCGCGTCCTGCTCCAGCTGCGGCCAGCGCAGCCTCCAAGTGACGGACCTCCTCAGCCCGCCCCACCAGCACCGGGCACAGCACCTGCCGCACGCCACCAGTATCGGACAGCACCACAGACAAGGGCCAGGGTCCATCTGCCTGATCACACATACGCCTGCGTGATCCGCCCGGCATCCAGTCCCTGCCCACATCAGCGCCCGGGCCGACCGGATGTCGTCTGCCATCAGCATGGGACCACCTGCTGAGGTTTGTTGCCACGGTCATGGGACCACCTGGTTTGCCAGTTGATGGACCACCCTGCTGTGATCTCCCCTGTTCGCGGGCACCGGACGCTGACGATCACCCGCAAGGGCGGCAAGGTGGTCACCATCCCGCTGGCACCGCGGACCGCCCGGGCGATCGACCTGGCCGTCGGCGAGCGCGCCGGCGGGCCCATGTTCCTTGCCGCGGACGGTCGTCGGCTGGACCGGCATGGCGCCGGGCGGATCGTCCGCAAAGCCGCCCGCCGCGCCGGGATCGGCAAGGCGGTCACGCCCCACACGCTCAGGCACGCGTTCATCACTGCCGCGCTAGATGCCGGGGTCTCGCTCCGCGACGTACAAGAGGCCGCCTCGCACGCCGATCCGAGAACGACGATGCGGTATGACCGGGCGCGCGGCAGCCTGGACCGGCACGCCACCTATACCGTCGCCGCCTACGTCGCAGGCGCTGCCCGGTAACAAGCGGGCCGGCCGGGAGAAGCTCTGCCTGGCGGCGGCAGCCGCCAGGCAGAGCTGCCTGCAGCCGCCGATGCCAGCCACCACCCCGCGGTGACGCACCGCGACCTCAGCGCGAACGCGAACCGCCGATCTGCACGCAGATCCAGTCTGCCGGGGCGCCATCAGTAGCGCGTTGAACAGGTTGATCTGCGCGCGTTGGCCTGGTTCAGCGACCGCGGCTGCCCGGGCTGGCCGCGGCTATGCGCGCGCGTATTCCTGGATCGCCTGCCCCGGTTCCGGTACTGGACTGCCGTAGCCTGGTGGTGATGCCGATGCGTTCCGGTCTGTTCCTGCCGCTTTTCGACGAGCTCGCCGACTCGGCGGTCGTCGCCGGGCTGTCCGTTGAGGCGGAGGAAGCCGGCTGGCACGGGGTGTTCGTGTGGGATCATGTGCGCTGGCGAGAGCCGGTCCTGGCCGTGGCGGATCCGTGGATCACGCTGGCGGCGGTCGCCGCGGCGACCGGGCGCGTCCGGCTGGGGCCGATGGTCACGCCGCTGGCGCGCCGACGGCCGGTGAAGGTTGCCCGGGAGACTGCGACGCTCGACCGGCTCAGCGGCGGCCGGCTCACGCTCGGGGTCGGCCTGGGCAGCGACCAGTTCGGCAGTGAGTTCTCGGTCACCGGCGAAGAACTTGACGAGCGGCGGCGCGCCCAGATGCTGGATGAGTCCCTGGACATCCTGACGGCCGCCTGGTCGGGTGAGCCGGTGCGGCACCGGGGCGAGCACTACACGGTCGACGGCATGCGGTTCCTTCCCCGCCCGGTCCAGCGGCCAGGCGTGCCGGTCTGGGTCGCGGGGTTCTACGGCAAGCCCAGGCCGCTGCGCCGGGCCGCCAGGTACCAGGGTTTCATGCCCGTCAACCTCGACCACCCCGGCCAGCTCGCCCAGATCGCGGCCGACCTCAGCGCGCTGCGCCAGGCGGCAGGCACCGCCGCGCAGCCGTACGATGTCATCGCCGCCCTCCCGCCCGGCAGCGACCCCGCCCCGTACGCCGCGGCCGGCGCCACCTGGTGGCTCGTCGAGTTTCCCGCCCAGGGGGCAACCGCGGACCTGGTACGGGCAGTGATCCGCGACGGCCCCGCAGCCCGGCCCTGACCCTGCCCAGCCCGGCCCCCGCCAGGGACGGGGCTGTCCCACGTGGCCACGAGATACGGGCATCAGCGCGGTCCGGAACCCGCATGCGGGGCGGCCTGGAGTGCTGTCAGAGAGGTGGTTAGCCTGGCAGGGCGGACACTTCGGCGTGCTAGACCAACGGAGGCAGCGTATGGGCACGATCACGACGACCGATGGCACGGAGATCTTCTACAAGGACTGGGGCTCGGGCCAGCCGATTGTCTTCAGTCACGGCTGGCCGCTCTCGGCCGACGACTGGGACACCCAGATGCTGTTCTTCCTGCTGCACGGCTACCGCGTCATCGCCCATGACCGGCGCGGGCACGGACGCTCCACGCAGACCAGCGACGGTCACGACATGGACCACTACGCCGACGACCTGGCCGCGCTGACCGCCCATCTCGATCTCCGGGACGCCGTCCATGTCGGGCACTCCACCGGCGGCGGCGAAGTCGTGCGCTACATCGGCCGGCACGGTGAGAGCCGCGTGGCCAAAGCGGTGCTGATCAGTTCGGTGCCGCCGCTCATGCTGCAGACCGAGGCGAACCCCGGCGGCCTGCCCAAGAGCGTCTTCGACGACCTCCAGGCCCAGCTGGCCGCCAACCGGTCGGAGTTCTACCGGGCCCTGCCGTCGGGCCCCTTCTACGGCTTCAACCGGCCCGGCGCGGAACCCTCCGAAGCGATCATCGAGAACTGGTGGCGCCAGGGAATGATGGGCGGGGCGAAGGCACACTACGACGGCATCGTCGCCTTCTCCCAGACCGATTTCACCGAGGACCTCAAGAAGATCACCGTGCCAGTCCTGGTGATGCACGGCGACGACGACCAGATCGTTCCCTACGCCGACTCCGGACCGTTGTCGGCGCGGCTCGTGCAGAACGGGACGTTGAAGACGTACAAGGGATTCCCGCACGGCATGCCGACTACCCAGGCTGAGACGATCAACGCTGACCTGCTGGCCTTCGTGCAGTCCTGACCGACTCGGAGGCTGGGATTCCGCACTCCGTGCACTCGAACAGGACGGGCTCTCATCCGAGGACGGAACATCCGGACATGCAGGGATCAGCGAGCTCAGGAACCCGGGGACTGTTGCTTATCACCGTGAGTTCAGCCTGACTGAAGGTGCCGCGCGGGGAACTCGTGGTCGTCTGGGACCTCGCGGCTGCGATCAACGTGGGTTGGTGGCGGGCACACGGTGCTCGAACTTGGGCGAACGAGACCGTTCCCGGCTACGCGCTACGACCGTTGAGGCACCAGCCGGCACCTCCCGGGCCAGCCTGGCGAGTGCTCGTCTGGGGTGGTCCGGCTCGGTTGCGCTGCCGCCGTACGGGGGTTTGTCATCACTGCGCGGAGGGAGGCTCAGATGGCTGCGAGGGATGGCCGTGGCGAGGATGTGCGGGTGGCGGTGCTGGGGACCGGCATCATGGGCTCGGCGATGGCCCGCAATCTGGTTTCTGCCGGGCTGCGCACCACGGTCTGGGATCGGTCGCCCGCAGCAACGGCGCCGCTGTCCGAGGCCGGAGCGCTGGTGGCAGCGTCGCCGGCGGAGGCGGCCCGGGATGCGCACGTGGTGATCACGATGCTGCCGACCGCCGACGTGGTCAACTCGGTGATCTTTGCTGGCGGCGTAGCACAGGCGCTGGCTGAGGGCGCGGTGTGGGCGCAAATGGGCACGATCGGCCTTGCGGCCACGACCGAGACCAGCAGCCGGCTCGGTCAGCTGCGGCCCGATGTGATGTTCGTGGACGCGCCGGTATCGGGCAGCAAGGGCCCCGCCGAGGCCGGCCAGCTGCTCATTCTGGCGTCCGGCCCGCCCGCAGCGGCCGCGGCCGTGCGCCCGGTGTTCTCGGCGATCGGCCGCAAGACCGTGTGGCTGGGCCAGGCCGGCCAGGGCAGCCGGATGAAGCTGGTCGTCAACGCCTACATGTCCGTCTTGATCGAGGGCGTGGCTGAGGCCCTGGAACTGGCTGGCCGGCTGGGCATCGATGCCTCTGAGCTGGCCGAGGCCATCGAGGGCGGCCCGCTGGACGCACCGATCGCGGACGCCAAGCTGCACAAGATGGAGCGGGCCGATTTCGCGACCGAGTTCCCGCTGGAGTGGGCGCTCAAGGACGTGGACCTGGCGATCGAGGCCGCCGGCGATGACGAGCTCCCGCTGCTGGCCGCGCTGTCCCGCCAGTGGCGCGCAGCCGTCGACGCCGGCCACGGCCGGGAAGACATCAGCGCCGCCCGCCTAGCCCTCGGCGACCCCTAGCACCATTAATCCGGGGCCGCAGCCCAGCCCGGGCGCACAAACCTGGCAGTTCTGGCCGCCGCTTGCGGCCAATCCAGTCGCATAGTCACCCGCTCCGACTCGGCGATATTCCCCAATGGGGTGTTACGTGCGACGTTCACCTTGGTTACGCGCCGCGATCGGTCCTGGGACGTGTAGCTGCGTCCTGGGCATGTGATCTCGGCGGTTGGCATCGCCCGTCCTAATGCCTACACATTCAGACGCGGGCGCACCAAGCAGTCCCGGGTGGGCCGGCGGTCATGACGAGCCGGCCTCGTGCCACTTGAGGCGCCGCCGGCGCATGCCGGACGGCACCCGGCTACCGGGAATGATTATCATTAACATGTTGTTGCACGCGAGCATGAGTCGCAGCACACTTCGCCCCGTCATCAAGCTGAGGTCGACCGCTGGGACTGGCTACACGTACGTGACCAGGAAGAGCCGGAGAAACGATCCAGACCGCCTCGTCATCCGCAAGTACGACCCGGTGACCGGCCGCCACGTTGAGTTCCGGGAGGAACGGTAACCATGAAGCAGGCAATCCACCCGGACTATCGTCCGGTCGTCTTCCGCGACCGCGCGGCGAACTTCGCCTTCCTCACTCGGTCGACCGCGACCAGCGAGCGAACCATCACCTGGGAGGACGGCAGGACCTATCCCGTCGTCGACGTCGAGATCTCGTCGGCGAGCCACCCGTTCTACACCGGGCAGGCGCGCGTCCTCGACACAGCCGGGCGGGTGGAGCAGTTCCGCCGCCGGTACGGCAGCAACGCCAAGGGCGCCTGACGACCTCAGGTAGCCTGTGCGCCCCCGCGATCACGGGCCGTCCGACTCTGAAATCGGGCGGCCCGTTCCCATGTCCTCATCATCCGGTCCACGCAGGCCGGTCATTCCCGTCGTCCCGGGCGCGTGCTCGACCAGGAACTCCCAGCCGCCTTCCAGCGCCTCCCACCTCCCCCACACACCCATTCACCATTATCGGCACCCATCTCGCTAATACCAGCGCACCCGCATCACCGGCTGCCGCTTACCCGCCGCCAGATCGTCGCCTGCCTGCGTACCGTGTACGCTCACCGTGAGCCCAGGCCGCCGGAGGGGCGGATACACCAGGGCGCGGGCGGATGTTCTGGCGGCCTGGACGGCCGGGTGATCCGCCTGTCCATGTGGTGACGTATCGGGGACGGGAAGGTCTTCCGGCGGAAGGGGGTCCGGTAGCCGCTGCCGGTGAGCCTCTGGCCGGACGTATTGCAGGCGAGGCCCGCTGGATGCCGCTAGTCGCCTTGCGGGATGGCGTCTCAGGCAGCGCACTCCAGTTCGCGTGGCCCATAGGAGGAGCCGGTGTATGCGCGTGTGGTGACCAACCAGATTCGGGCAGGCAAGATCGATGAGTGGCTGGCGTTGATCCACGATTCCGTCGTGCCCGCGCTTAAGGAGCAAGATGGGTTCCTGGGGTTCGTTGCCCTAGTCGACCGCGGGCACGGCAAGACCATTGGCTACAGCATGTGGGCGAGCGAGGCTGCCATGGCCTTGAGCGAGTCCAGTGGCCACTATCAGGCGCAGATCGCCAAGCTCGGCGCCGTGCTGGAATCGCCTCCGGTCCGGGAGGCGTATGAGCTGACCGTGGTGGCCTAGCATGATCTTCATCGTGGTCAGGCACCGAGTGCGGCATGAGCACGCCAATGACTTCCCGCGCCTGGTCGAGGATTTCACTGTCGCCACCCGGGCGGAGCCGGGCACCATCAGTTTCGAGTGGTCCCGCAGCACCGACGACCCGGCTGTGTACTTCCTGGTGGAGGCGTTCCGGGACGCGGCGGCCGGTGAGGCCCACGTCAGCTCCGGCCACTTCAAGGCGGCCATCGCCCAGATGCCAGGCCTTCTGGCCGAGCCACCCGAGATCATCCATGCCGATGTCCCAGCCGGCGGGTGGTCGCGCATGGCGGAACTGCCGCCAGCAGGCGAGTCAGGAACGTGAAGCTTGCGAGCCTTGGGACGATGGCAGCCAGCCTGTCCTGCCCAGTCCGGCGGGGCCGGCGATGAACGTCAAGGCCGAGGACGGTCGCGGAGCGCTCGTGCGCAGGTGCCGGTCGACGAAGTTGAGGGCCAGCTCGATCTTGGCGGCTGTGATGATGTGCCCGGCGCCGGGCAGGACGGCGATCTCGCCGTTGGCGAGCTGCCGGTAGGCGGTGACCCCGTCGTCGAGCGTGCAGTAGTCGTCGCGGTCGCCGACGAGGATCAGCGCCGGTGCGGTGATCTTGCCGAAGTCCTCGAAGGTGTAGCCGGGGGGCTGGGTGGTGCGGTGGAACGCCAGCCGCAGGTACTCGGCCCAGTGCCCGTCGCCCTGCCCGCCGTCCTGGTCGGCCTTGAGCAGTGACATGATAATTGAGGCTATTGGTGCTTGAATAAAACCGATCGTGAGGCGGCTATCTCATATACCACCCGCAGGAGATGACCTGCACTTCGCCGCGTGAGCGTTACGGGTATGTTGCAAGCATATTTCGGACCCGGGCATGCACATTACGAAGGCTCTCGATAAGACAGTTACGCATGACCCAGAGCCCGTGCTAACGGGACCTTCGGCCCTAATTCAGCCGTAGACATGGCGGGAGCGTGGCAACATGTGCCCTTAGTTCTTAAATGCATAATGAATAACCTGCATAGTCATTCCGTCAAGCGCAAGGAGCCATATCATGACCAGACAGATCGTCCTGGCTGACCGAGTCCTGGCAAGTGACATCCAGCTGACCGGTTGGGTGAGCGAAGTTGCGCAGCTGACCAAGCCCGATCACATCGTGTGGTGCGACGGCTCGTATCCTGAATGGGAGCGCCTGACCGATCTCCTGGTCGAGCAGGGCACATTCACGCGGCTCAACCCGCGGATCCGGCCGGACAGCTTCCATTGCGCCTCCGATCCGAGCGACGTCGCGCGCGTCGAGGACCGGACCTTCATCTGCTCGGAGAAGCAAGAGGACGCCGGCCCTACGAACAACTGGATCGCCCCGGATGAGATGCGGAAGACTTTCGCCTATCTCTTCAATGGCTGCATGCGGGGCCGCACCATGTACGTGGTCCCGTTCTGCATGGGGCCGCTAGACAGCGGCCTCTCACAGCTCGGCGTCGAGATAACCGACTCGCCCTACGTGGCGGTATCGATGCGGATCATGACGAGAATGGGGACACTGGCGCTGCGGCTCATCGAGGAACGCGGCTCGTTCGTCCGCGCAGTTCATTCCGTCGGCGCCCCACTGCGGGCGGGCCAGGCCGACGTGCCCTGGCCGTGCAGCACGACCAAATACATCTCGCACTTCCCCGAGACCAGGGAGATCTGGTCCTACGGTTCGGGGTACGGCGGCAACGCCCTGCTCGGCAAGAAATGCTACGCGCTGCGCGTGGCATCGGTGATGGCCCGCGACCAGGGATGGCTGGCAGAGCACATGCTCATCATCAAGGTCACACCGCCGGACGGCGAGGCGAAATACCTGGCGGCAGCCTTCCCCTCCGCCTGCGGGAAGACCAATCTTGCTATGCTCCAGCCCACCATTCCCGGCTGGCGGGTCGAGACCATAGGCGACGATATCGCGTGGATGCGATTCGGCGGCGACGGCCGACTATACGCCATCAATCCCGAGGCGGGATTCTTCGGCGTCGCGCCCGGAACCAGCGAGGTTACGAACGCCAACGCGATCGCGACGCTGCGCGGCAACAGCATCTTCACCAATGTCGCGCTCACCGATAACGGCGACGTGTGGTGGGAGGACCTCACCGATCCGCCGCCTGCTCACCTGACCGACTGGAAGGGACGCGACTGGGCTCCCGGCTCGCCCGAACCCGCCGCCCACCCCAATTCCCGGTTCACCGCCCCCGCCACCCAGTGCCCGGTCATCGCTCCCGAATGGGACGATCCCGCCGGCGTCCCGATTTCGGCGATCCTGTTCGGCGGGCGCCGCGCGACTGCCGTCCCGCTGGTCACCGAGGCCTTCGACTGGGCGCACGGCGTATTCCTCGGCGCCAGCATAGCATCAGAACGGACCGCGGCAGCCGACGGAAACGTCGGGGAGCTGCGCCGCGACCCCTTTGCGATGCTGCCGTTCTGCGGCTACAACATGGGTGACTACTTCGCCCACTGGCTCGATATCGGCCGTTCGGCGGACGCCGCCAAACTGCCGCGCATCTACTTCGTCAACTGGTTCCGAAAGGACGAGTCCGGCAGGTTCTTGTGGCCGGGCTTCGGCGAGAACAGCCGCGTCCTGAAGTGGATCATCGAACGGCTCTCCGGCGACGCCCAGGCAGCCGCCAGCCCGATCGGCAGGATCCCGGCACCAGGCGCCCTCGACACCGACGGACTAGACATCGACCAGGACGACCTCAACCTCCTGCTCTCCGTCGACACCGAAACATGGAAGCGGGAGGCCACGCTCATCTCCGAGCACCTCCGCACCTTCGGCAGCCACCTGCCCAGCACGTTCTGGGACCAGCACGACGATCTGCTCCGCCGACTCGGCTGAACCGCAAACCATGAGCTCGTTCCGCCGCCCGCTCAAGCGCCTGGGCGCAGCATGCCTGGACACCCATCCAGGTGGCGGGCGGCATGCCTCACCGCGCATCATTGCCGCTGGTTTTCCGCGGTGGTATTCGACAGAAACGGCGCCCGCGCCTCTTAGTCGAATACCGCTGGGCTTTAGCCCGTATATACGGGAGCTCTCCGGATTCCGGCCTGATGTTCCAGTATGCAGACGAAAAGAGGGCGGGTACTACAGTTCGGTTTGTTATATGGGCTGATCGCGAGCGGACAGCTGACCTTGTCGTATCACATGCAGCGACGTATCAATTGCGGTATGCGCCCCGCCCTGACCAGGGAGAATGCTTGAATGATTACAAACCGGGACTGCAGGACGGGGGCGCCTGCGGGGCAGTTCGGAGGCCTTGGAGAACGTGTTACAAATTGATGACATTGCCGGAACCCGCAGGTAAACAAACTGGGTAATGATTGATCCCGGGGAATGGAACTCGGGTAAGGGCGCTATCCTGATGGCGCGCGCCGCTGCGCACGCCAAACAATCGGGGGAATTAAGGTCATGAGTAAGCAGGCCGGCCCAGAGGCTGCGGTCTCGCAGATCTGGATGCCGGGCGCTGACCGCAGCTATGCGGCAGCGCATGACTGGATCAGCCAGACCGCCGCGGCCGGGAAGACGCCCTGCCTGCCAGATGAGGAGAAGCCGGCTGAGGGCGAGGATCTGGCCGGCGCGGTTGTGCCGATGGTCCCCGGCGAGCACCCGGCATGACCGCGATTGTCGCGCATCAGAGCAGGGAGACGCTGGCGCGTCCGGCCGCTGGCCAGGTGCTGCCCGGGGAGTTCGTTCTGCAGGACGGCACGCCGGCGATGATCTGGCCGCTGCTGCCCACCGATGCCGAGACGCTGCGCGACGTGTTCCGCCGCCTGTCGCCCGGATCGCGCCATCACCGGTTCCTCCAGGTGCTCGATCAACTCGATGACCCGATGATCCGGCTGCTTGTCGACAGCGTTGACGGGGTGCATCACATTGCGCTCTTGCTTATCGTGCTGCCGCCAGAGGGCGAGGAGGAGCTCATCGGGGTCGCCCATCTCGTGCAGGACCCCGCCGATCCGGCCACCGCCGACATCGCCGTTACCGTCGTGGACGACTGGCAAGGACGCGGCGCCGGCACCGCACTCGGCTCGGCGCTGCTGGCGCGGCGCCCGGCCGCGGTCACCCGGCTGCGCACGCTCGTCGCAGCCGACAACCGCGCGTCGCTGGCGCTGCTCGCCCGGGCCGGGCGCGTGTCGTCGGGCCTGCCTGAGCGAGGCGTGCTCGATGTCACGGTTGAGCTCCCCCCGGCGACCCGGGCGCGTAGCGCGGTGGAGAAGGTCGCTGACTTCTGGGCGCAGGGCGCGCGGAAGCTCATTGACCAGACTTACATGTTTCCCCAGCTGCCGCAGGCCGGCCTGATCCCGGCGGTTGAACGCTACTTCGAGTTCGTGCAGCGGATGGCAGAGATGAACCGCGACCTCACCGTCAAGTGGGTGCAGGCGGCGAGCGCGCTGTCTGGTGTGGCCGGTGAGCAGGTCCCGGTCGAGCCGGCCGGTGACGTCGTGCGTGAGCAGGCCGCCACGGCCGGGCGGTAGGAGCCCGGCCCGACTCGGCGCAGCCGAAGCACTGATGCCGAAACAGCGACGGCGCGGGGGCTGGCAAGGCGGGCGCTGTCGTGGCGGTGCGCGGGCCCAAGGTCCCCGGGCGGGCCGGCCATTGGGCCTTGCCTGCATCGGCTGGCGGGCGCGATGGTGGGCCATGGCGGCACCGCCGTCAGGGTGATGGCGTGCGGCCCGGCCTGGCGGGCACAGGACGTGACCGGCAACAGGCGCAGGCTGCCCGGTGACTGGCCTCGGGGCTGGCCGCGTGATCACCGCCGGCGCCAGGACACCGTGCCGGCCTCATACCAGGAGGGGGCGAAATCGACGTCGGAAGGTACACGATGACTGTCAGCGAGACCCGGACTGAGCCGATGGACCCGGCGGACGTGGCGTGGCTGCACATGGACCGCCCGACGAACCTGATGGTGGTCAACACGGTGCTGTGGTTCGACGTGCCGGTCGATCAGGCGTCGGTCCTGGAGATGTTCGAAGAGCGTGTGGTCTCGCGGTTCCGCCGGTTCCGGCAGCGTGTCGCGGACCCGGCGCTCACGCTCGCTCCGTGGGCGGCGCCGAGTGGGTCGACGACGCCGGCTTCGCGCTGGCGGATCACGTGAGCCGGACGCCGCTGCCGGCGCCGGGTGACCAGCGGGCATTGCAGCGGGCCGCCAGCGACCTGGCGGGGCGGCCGCTGCGCAAGGACCGGCCGCTGTGGGAATTGCACCTGCTCGACGGCTATGGCGACGGCGGCGCGCTGCTGCTGCGCACCCACCACGCCATCGCCGACGGCGGCGCCCTCATGCAGGTCCTGTTGTCGCTGGCCGATCCGCTGGACGCCGGTGAGCACACCGGTGTGCTGCCGGTGCACGATGACACCGCCGGGCCGCCGCTGCTGCCCGGGCCGGGCGGGCGCACCGCCGGGCGGGCGATGGCGGCGGCCAGGCGTGCGGGGTCGGCTGCCGGTGATCTCAGCGCGGTGCTGCGGGCCGCGCTCGCCGACCCCCGCAAGGCAGCCGGACTGGCTGGCTCCGCCCGCGCCGAGGCGGCCATGCTGCGCAAGCTCGGCTTCGGGCTGACCGCAGGCCGCAACCGGCTGCAGGGCCCGCTGGTGCCCGGCAAACAGCGGGCCTGGACCCGGCCGGTGCCAGTCGAGGCAGTCAAGGCCGCGGCCGCGGCGACCGGCAGCACCGTCAACGACCTGATGCTGACCGCCATCACCTCGGCGCTGCGCCGCTACCTGCTCGAGCACGACGCGCTGGCAGCAGAGGTGATCGTCATCGTCCCGGTCAACCTGCGCCCCGCCGGCGCACCGCTGCCCGCGGGGCTCGGCAACGAGTTCGGCCTGGTGTTCGTCCCCCTGCCGACCGGGGAGACGACCAAGGCCGTCGCCGCGCCCGCGTCAAGGCGCAGATGGACCAGGTCAAGAGCAGCCGTGAAGGCGTCTTCGTCTACACCATGCTCCAGTGGATGGGCCAGCTCCCGGCCGCCGTGTAGAACGCCTGGGTCGACGCGTTCGCCGGCAAGGCCACCGCCATCGTCACCAACGTCAGCGGCCCGCGCCACCGGGTACAGATCGCCGGGACACCGGTCGCGGGCATGATGGGCTGGGTGCCCGTCACCGGCCCGCTGGGCCTCGGGCTCAGCATCGTCAGCTACGCCGGGCAGCTGTCGGTCGGCCTGGCCAGCGACACACACCTGCTGCCCGACCACGACCGGCTCCTAGCCCTGCTCGACGACGAGATCGGCGCCCTGCACACGCCGGCGGCATCCTCCAGCCCGCCAGAACCAGGAAGCTGACATACCCGGCCCAGGCCAGCCGCACGCTCATCCCGGTCCTGCCTCACCGCAGCACCCGGTCCGGCCGCTGCCGACCAGGTAAACGCACGACGCAGCAAGAGCCAGCCAGACATGAGCAGCGGGGAACCATGAATTAGCCGGCTGCCGGAAGGCCGCCGCTACCATTGGTCATATGGCCGGTGCGTCCCGACCGGGCCCGCCGTTCGTTTCTCTCGCTGGAGGGAGGCAGGACCTGTGAGCGTCCCGACGGTGCATGAGTACGGTCCCTACACCCTCTATGACCTTGACGCGCTGCCCGAAGACGGCAAGCGCTACGAGCTTGCCGATGGGTGGTTGACCGAGTTGTCCCCCAGCCCCTGGCACGACCACGCAGCCGACCGGCTCAAGGACATCCTCAAGGACGCGGCCAGGCTGGCCGGCGCACAGGTCTACGTGGCCGGCGGCCCGAACGACATCACCACCCCGGCAGGAGTCCGCAAGCCCGACGTCTTCGTCGTCCCCCGTGACGTCGCGCGCACCGCCATCAGCGGGAAAGTCCGCACCTACTACGCCGGTGACCTGCTCCTGGTCGCGGAAGTGATCTCCCCCCGCAGCGGCAGCGAACAGGTAGACCGGGTACGCAAAGTCCGCGAGTACGCCAGAGCCGGAATCCCCCTCTACTGGATCGTGGACCTCGAACCCGAAGCCAAGGTCACCATCCTCACCCTCCATGGCGACGAGTACGTCCTGGAAACCGAGATACGCGCCGGGCACACGCTCACGGCAAGCCAGCCATACATCATCAGCTTCGACCCAGAAACACTCACCGAACTCGACTAGGCAGGCCGGCCATCCCGGATACCAGCCCGGCGCCGTGCACGTGGTGTCGCTCGGCGAGGAACTCGCCGAGATCCGCTGGCAGGCCCGGACGGGCGCGCTGGCGTGGTGCCACTCCGGCACGCGCGGCAGGCTCGTGGCGCTGGCCGAGGGGCCGGGCGGCGCCGGGTTCCTGATCTGCGACTGGTGCGGGTGGGGCGCGCCCAACCACGGTGCTGCGGATCGCCGGCGCGCTCGATACGGTGATCCGCACCGCGGTACGGCGGGTGGCGTCCTGTGACTGCGGCCCGGAGACGTCCTGTTACGGCTGCCTGCGCACCCCGCGCAACGAGCGTCACCACGAGGACCTGAGCCGCGGTGCCGCGCTGACCGCGCTGGAGTCCCTGAACGGCCTGGCGAGGTGCGCCGGGTGATCACCGGCTCGAACCGGAACTCTTGAACTCTTCCGGGCGGCCCCGTTTTGTCACAGGCCGCTGGTAGGTTCCACCCGTGATCGGTAGCGAACCCGCCATCCCGCTCTCTGCTTCCTGCGCCCCCGCGGCCGGGGACGCCGCGTTCGGCATCGACGCGTTCACTCTCGATGACCGGTTGCGGCTGTTCGGATTCGCGGCCGCCGAGAAACGCCACGAGTACCTGTGGCTGCTGCGCGCCTTCGACCGGGCCAGGGCCAACTACCAGGTGCTGATGCACGCGTCCGACGCTGCGGCGGTACTCGGCCAGCTAGCCGCCGAGCACCCGGAGGCGGCCACCGTCGGCGACGTGCAGGTGCTGCTGGACGCCCTCGCCGAATGGCAGGTGCTGGACCGCTCCTACGACGGCACCCGCGCCGCAAACCTCGCCGAGTACCGCAACAGGCACTACGTCTACCAGTTCACCCAGGCCGGGTACCGGGCCTTCCGGGCCGTCGAAGAGGTCCTGACGGCCAGCCTGGAAGACGCACAGCTATCCCGCCTCGTGTTCCCCGACATCCTCGCCGACCTGCGGGCACTCGCCGGAGCGGTGCGGTCCTGCGACGCCGCGGAGGTGTACAGGAAGCTGTCCCGGCTGGACGGCGTGCTGGCCGACATGGCACAGCGTGCCGCCCGGTTCTACCTGATGCTGGGCGATCTGGCGCGCACCAACGACACCCGGCCCGAGGTGTTCCTCACGCACAAGGACGCGCTGCTCACCCACATGCGGGAGTTCCACTCCGAGCTGACCCGGTTCGCGCCGCTGCTGGCCGCCGCCGTCGCCGAGGTGGAGGCCACCGGCACTGACCGGCTCGCCCGGCTCGCCGCGGAGGCCGACGAGTCGCTGTTCCGCGGCCCCGAGGAACGGGTCGCGGACTGGCGGGCGCGCTGGGGCGGCCTGGCCCAGTGGTTCGGCGCCGGTCAGCACAGCGAGGCCGAACGCCTGCAGGACGCCACGATCACCGCGATCGCCAACGTCACGGCGCTGCTGCGCCGGGTCACCGAATCGCGCCGCGGCGGCGTGAGCCGGGAGAGCCAGCTGCGCCACCTGGCGCAATGGTTCGCCGTGTGCCCGTCCGACGACGACGCCCACGCGCTGTTCCAGGCGGTGTTCGGCCTGGGCGCACCCCGGCACGTCTCAGCGGTGCACGAGGACCCAGAGGCGATTGGCAGCCGGCTGTCGTGGTGGGACGCCGAGCCGGTAGAGCTGTCCCGGACGCTGGTGCGCAACGGCAAGGCGGCGGCACTGCACGGGCCAGGCCGGATCCAGCGCAACGACGAGGAGAAACAGCGGCTGCGCGCCGAGCAGCTGAAGGCGACCGCGCAGCGCCGCGCGGCAGCCGCGACGCTGGCCGGCGACGGCGTCTACGACCGGGTACTTGACGAGCCAGAGACCCAGACGCTGCTCAGCCTGCTCGACGTGGCGTTGTCCGCGCGGGCGCCGGTCAGCCGGACGGCGAGCGGGTCGGCGCACGGGGTGCGGCTCACCTTGCGGCCCGCCCCGGGCGGCACGACCGTGCACACGGTCCGCGGCCGGCTGCACCTGGACGGCCTGGCGGTGGAGGTCACCGGATGAGGGTCGCCGCCGACGTCAGTCCGCTCGAGCTGGCCGAGTACCAGAAGGCAGCGCGGCTGGTGCTGCGCCACCCGCTGATCACCGCGTCCTATCCGGACTCCTCGGCGCTTCCCCTCGTGCGCAGGTGGGCCAGGCAACTGCGAACCGACTTCGGCGAGATCCTCGGCTACACGCTCCTGAGCAGCGGCGACACCATCCGGCTGCGCCGGGTGCAGGACACGCTGGACGGCACCCGCCCGGCGGTTACCCGGGTGCGGCGGCCGTTCGACCGCCGCCGTTACGCCTACCTGATGCTGGCCTTGTCGGCGCTGGGCCGTTCCGGCGCCCAGGTCGCACTCAGCGAGCTGGCCAACGAGGTCGCCGCCGACGCCGGGCGCATTGACGGCGTGGGCATGGACACCGGCCGTAAACCCGACCGGGACGCGTTCGTGGACGCAGTCGCCTGGCTGGAGGCGCGCGGGGCGCTGCGGATGGCCGACGGCTCGGCCGTCGAGTGGGTCAACGACCCGGAACGCGCCGAGGCGCTGTACGACATCGACCGCCAGGTGGTTGGTGCCATCTACGCGCCGAGCCGGGTGCTTCAGCATCTGAACTCGGTCACAGAGCTGCTGGACGGCCCCGGCGGCGGCCTGGCCGGCGGAACGGCGCCGGCTCAGGGCCTGGCGGCGCGGCGTCGCGGTAACGCGCGCCGGGCCCGGCGGCTGGTCCTGGAGCATCCGGTCGTCTACTACGCCGACGTGGACAGCGAACTGCGCGGCCAGCTCCGCTCGGCCGGGCTCGCCGAGGACATCGAGCGCCTCACCGGCCTCGGCCTGGAGCGGCGCGCCGAAGGCGTGGCGCTGATCAGCGCCGGGCAGCGGTTTACCGACGTGGCGTTCCCTTCGACCGGCACCGTCGCGCAGGCCGCGCTGCTGCTGTGCGCGCGGATCGCCGGCTACCTGCTACGTCGCAGCGCCAAGATCGAACGGCTGCCCGCGGCCACCGCCGCGGAACGGCTCGCCGAGGCGGCCCGGCGGATCGACGCGGCCCTGCCCGACCGGGGGCGCGTCGCCGGCCTGCTCGCCGAAGAGGCCCTGCTCGCCGAGGAGGCCTTGCTCGCCGGCCAGGCGGGGTGGCCGGGGACCGGCGACGCCGGGGCGGCCGCCGGGACCAGCTCCGGATCAGCGGAGCAGGACGATGCCGCCGAAGCCGCCTATCCGTTCCTGTCCGAGGTATGGCTACGCACCGAGCTGCGCAAGCTGGTCGAGGACTTCGGCGCCGGAATGGCGGAGAAACAGGCCGCCGACCCGGATCACCTGCTGGCCGAGGCGGTGCGGCTGCTCGCCTCGATGGGCCTGGTGGCGAAGGTGGACGGCGGCTTGCTCGTCCTGCCGCTGCTGGCCCGCTACCGCAGTGTCACCGCACAGATCAAGAACCCGCCGCCGGTCACGTACTGACACCGGCGGCACGGTACAGGACGACGGCGAAGGAAGGCTCCGCGTGACCCGCTTCCAACCTACCCGGGCCGGGATCATCAACATGTGGGACTACCGGGACGAAGAGTTCTGCTTCGCCGACGGCTGGCTGGTCCTGCGCGGCCCGAACGGCTCGGGGAAGACCAAGGCTCTTGAGGTTCTGTTCCCGTTCGTGCTGGACGGCCGCATCGACCCGAAGCGGCTGAACCCGTTCGCCGCCGAGGACCGGACCATGAAGTCCAACCTCCTGTTCCGCGGCGCCGAGAACGCGGTCGGCTATGTATGGCTGGAGCTGCGGCATCGCGACACCGGCGAGGCTGTCACCGTCGGGGTCGGCCTGCACGCCGCCAGGCACCGCGACACCCCGGTCCGCTGGCACTTCGTCACAGACGGCCGGGTCGGCGCGGACTTTTCGCTCATCACGGGCGACGACAGGCCCATGACCAGGAGGCAGCTGGCCGAGGAGATCGGGGAGGCGAGTTTGTACGCCTCCCCCACCGATTACCGGGCCGCCATCGACCAGCGCTTGTTCGGCCTCGGCCGGGAACGCTACGAGCAGCTGCTCACCTTGATCCTGACGCTGCGGCGGCCCCAGCTGGCCAAGAACCTCGACCCGGCGAAGCTGTCGGACACGCTCACCGACGGGTTGCGCCCGGTCGACGACGACCTGATCGCCGAGGCGGCCCGCTCGTTCGACGACATGGAGGCGGTCGCCACCACACTGGAGGGCCTGACGGCTGCCGACGAGGCCACCCGCGCCTTCCTCGCCTCCTATACCACGTATCTGCGCACCCACGCCCGGTCGGCCGCCGATGCGCTCACCCGGCGCCGCGAGGCCAGCGCGCAGCGTCATACCGAGCTCGCCAGCGATATCACGGTCCTGGCGAACACCGAAACCGGGCAGGCACAGGCGCGGGCCAGCAGCCAGGAGGCCGAGAACGCGCTCGCCGGACTGCGCGCCCGGCACGACCAGCTCAAGTCCAGCCGCGCCTACCAGGCGGTCGAGCAACTCGCTGACCTCGACCGCCTCGTCCGCACCAACGAGCAGGCGGCCGCCGAGGCCACCGCAGAGCTCACCCGGCGCAGTACCGCGACCGCCCGGGCCCGCGCCGACACCGAACAAGCTGCGGGGATGCTCGCCGATCGTCAGGCGGCGGTCTCGCGGACCGCGGCCGAGCTCGCCGATCACGCCGCCGCGGCCGGGATCAGCTGGCAGGCCGCCGACGCCGAGGCGGACGGGTTCACCGAACGCGCCGGCGCCCGGGTCACTGCCCGGCTGGAAGCCGTCCGCGCGATCCGGGCCGCCCTGGAGTCGCACCGCAGGGCCGAGCACGCCCGCGATCTGGCCCGGCTCGCACTCGACCGGGCACTGGAGGCGGTGACCGCCGCCGAGCGAGCCGAACAGACCGCCGCCGATGCGGTAGCGGCGGCCCGCGGCGGCGCGCAGGCCACCCTGGCGCAGTGGTCGGCCGACCACGCCGACGTGCTGGACGAGGCGGCTATGCGGGAGCTGACCGAGAACCTGAGTGTGGCCATCGAGGCGTCCGGCGACCCGGAGGCCGCCACCCTCGAGTCGGTGTTCACCGGCGCGACCGCCGCCGCCGAGCAGGCGGTCCGTGACCGGCAGGTGCGGCTGCGCGCCGAGCGCGGCACCGCGCAAGCCGAACGGGACCGCGTCGCCGCGGAGCGAGACCGGATCGCCGCCGAACGAGACGACGCACCGCCGGCCCATCCCGGACGCACCGCCGACCGGCCGGGACGGGACGGCGCACCGCTGTGGCGGCTGGTCCGCTTCGCCGGCGACGTCGGCGAAACGCGGGCCGCCGCGCTTGAGGCGGCCCTGGAAGCCACCGGGATGCTGGATGCGTGGATCACGCCGGTCGACCGTGAGATAGCCGCCGGGGACAGCGACGGATACCTGCTGCCCGGTGCGCCAGTGAAGGGGGACGGGCCAGGGGGAACGGGGGGCGGGAGCCCCCCGTGCAAGGAAGTGTTGGGTGGGGGCAGCCTGGCCGACGTGCTGGTGCCTGAAGACGATACCCCCGTGCCCGCCGCACGGGTCCGCGCCGTGCTGGCCTCCATCGCCCTGGACGGCGAGCTGTTCTCCTCGGTCGCCGTGATCGGTGCCGACGGCCGCTACTCCCACGGGGTTACCGCCGGAGCACACCACAAGGACCACGCCGAATACATCGGAGCGACCGCCCGGGCGCGCCGCCGGGCCGCGCGCATCGCCGAGCGCGAGGCCCGGATCGCCGAGCTTAAAGAGCAGCTGGCCACGCTCGACCGGACGGCCGCCGGACTGGCCGAAACGCTGGCCGCGCTCGCGCAGGCGCGCGCCGCGCTGCCCCGCACCACCGCGATTACCGCCGCCCTGCGTGCGCACTCCCAGGCCGTCGGGGAGTTCCGCTCCGCCCGGGCAGGCGCCGACAGCGCTCAGTCCGGCTACGACGAGTCGGTAGCCGCCTGCACCGTCACCGAGCGGGCGCTGCGCCGCGCCGCCATCGACCATGCCATCGACCCGGACCAGGCCGACCGGGTGGAGGCCGCCGCCAGGCGGTTCGAGACCACGGCCCGGGACCTCACCGGTCGCCGCCGCGAGGAGACGCAGCAACGCGGCGTGGTCGCCGACGCCCGCGGCCGGCTGGGGCAGGCCGCCGATGAGGAACGCGCCTGCGCCGAGACCGAGCTGGCGGCCCGCCGGCGGCACACCGAGGAGGCCGCCAAGCTCGCCGCGCTGCAAGGCGCGGTCGGCAAGGAGGCCAGGGAGGTGATGACGCAGATCGAAGAGACCGAACGGGCCGTGACGGCCGCTCAGTCGGCCCAGCATTCCGCCCGGGACGCCGAGATCGAGGCGATCAAGGCAGCCAGTGCCGCGGCTGAGCGGGTCTCAAGCGGCCGGCGCGCGCTCGACGTTGCCAGGCAGGAGGAGCGGGCCACCGCGCGCGGCCTCGCGCCGTTCGCCGCCCGGGAGCTGCTGGAGGTCCTGAAGTGCCGGCCGGGCCTGGCCTGGCCCGCGCAGGAGGCGGACTGGACCGGTGACGGCCTGCCGCGGCCGGTCATCGACGTGCACGAGGCGATCCTCGAGGTCACCCGTGACCTCACGCCGACGGAGACCTCACTGAAGATGTCCACCACCCGGCTGACCCGGGCGCTGGAGGACCTGCAGGCCCAGCTGGCCGCGGCCGGCCAGGACTACCACCCGGCGTGGGACGGCGCCGACGGCGTCATCGTCGTCCGCATCGCTGATGAGCAGGGCCCGCTCCCGGTCGGCGCGTTCTCGCAGCGCATCGCCGCCGCCCGCCGCGACCAGGAACTGCTGCTCACCGAGTCCGAGCAGCGCGTCCTCGAGGACGCGCTGCTGGCCAGGCTGGCCCAGCAGATCCACGAGCGGACCGTGGACGCGAAGGACCTGATCGGCCGGATGAATACCGAGATGCGGTCACGGAAGATGTCCTCGGGCAAGACCGTCGGCGTGAGATGGCTGCTGGCCGACGGGCTCGATGACGAGCAGCGCGCGGTGTGCGGGCTGCTCGACGCCGACGCCTCCCGGCTCAATCCGGACTCCCTGGCCCGGATGCGCGGCCACTTCGCCGCGCAGATCAAGACCGCCCGCGCCAGGTATCGCGAACTCCCCTACCGGGAACTGCTGGCCCAGGTGCTCGACTACCGTCGCTGGCGGCAGTTCGTGTTCCAGATGGTCAGTCCGGACAGGACCGAGGAGAAGCTGACCCGGGCACGGCACAGCCGGCTGTCCGGCGGCGAGCAGTCGGTCTCATTGCACCTGCCGTTGTTCGCCGCCGCGCACGCGATGCTGAACTCGGCCCATCGGCATGCACCGCGCCTGCTGGCCCTCGACGAGGCTTTCGCCGGTGTCGACGACACCGGCCGCGGGGAGCTGATGAGCCTGGCCGCGCAGTTCGACCTGGATTTGTTCATGACCGGCTACGATCTGTGGGCCACCCAGGCTGCCGTCCGCGCCGCCGCGCATTACGACCTGGCGCACTCTCCCATCGAGCACACCGTCAGCGCATTGCTGCTGGTCTGGGACGGAGCACAGCTCCTCGCCGACGAGGCAGGCGACCTGACTGCGGCACTCGGTTCGCCCGGTACCCGGCGGACGATCACCGCCGCGGCGTGAGGCTACCGTGGTCCAGGACCTGACGGAGCTGCGCCGAGAAGGCTGGAAACGGCGGGTCAGCCCCGGGCCAGCCGGGAAAGGCGCGCTAGCGCCTCGGTCAGCACCTCGGGGCGCTTGCAGAAGGCGAAGCGGACGTGGCTGCGGGCCAGTTCGGCGTGGTCGTAGAAGACAGCCGAGGGGATGGCGACCACGCCGACGCGCTCCGGCAGGGTCCGGCAGAATGCCACGCCGTCCTGCTCGCCCAGGCCGCGGATGTCGGCGGTGACGAAATACGTCCCCTGCGGCTCGTACACCTCGAAGCCGATCTCGCTCAGCCCGGCGGTGAGCAGGTCACGCTGGGCCCGCAAGTCCTCGCGGAGCCTGACGTAGTACTCGTCGGGCAGGGCGAGCGCCTCGGCCACCGCGTACTGGAACGGGCCGCCGCTGACGAAGGTCAGGAACTGCTTGGCCGTCTTCACCGCGGCGACCAGCTCGGGCGCCGCCTTGACCCAGCCGATCTTCCAGCCGGTGAAGGAGAACGTCTTGCCCGCCGAGCTGACCGACACCGTCCGCTCGCGCATGCCGTCGAACCCGGCGATCGGCACGTGCTCGCCGTCGAAGACCAGGTGCTCGTAGACCTCGTCGGTGACCACGAGCAGGTCGCGCTTCACGGCCAGGTCCGCGATCGCGGCAAGCTCGTCGCGGGTGAAGACCGCACCGGTCGGGTTGTGCGGGGTGTTGAGCAGGATGAGCCTGGTCCGCGTCGTCACCGCCTTGGCCAGCTCGTCCAGGTCGGGGCGGAAACCCGGCGGCCGCAGCGTGACCGGGACGCGGACACCGCCCGCCATGGCGATGTTCGCGGCGTAGGAGTCGTAGTAGGGCTCGAACGCGATCACCTCGTCGCCCGGCTCGACCAGGGCCAGCATGCTGGCCGCGATCGCCTCGGTGGCGCCCGCGGTGACCAGCACCTCCTCGTCCGGGTCGTAGCGCAGCCGGTAGAAGCGCTCGTCGTGCGCGGCGACGGCCCGGCGCAGTTCCGGTATGCCCGGGCCGGGCGGGTACTGGTTGCCACGACCCTCGAGGATGGCATCGGCGGCGGCCTGGGCGATCACGCGCGGCCCGTCCGTGTCCGGGAAGCCCTGGCCCAGGTTGATGGATCCGGTCGCGACCGCGCGCGCGGACATCTCGGCGAAGATCGTCGTCCCCAGCCCCGCCAGGCGCCTGTTAAGCAGTGGTCGGCTCACCCGCACATGGAATCATGCCGCGGCCGGTTAGGCTGCGGATATGCGAGTCGCACTGTGCCAGATCCCGGTCAGCTCCCAGTCCTTGTCGAACCTGGTACGCGTGCGGTCCGCGCTCCTGGCGGCCGCGGAGCAGGGCGCCGACCTCGCGGTATTCCCGGAGGCGACCCAGGTCAGGTTCGGCTCGGACCTGCGGGCCGTGGCCGAGCCGCTGGACGGCCCGTTCTGCTCCGAGCTGGCCGCCACGGCGAAGCAGACCGGGATCGCGCTCGTCGCCGGGGTCTTCGAGCCCGCCCCGGACGGCCGGGTGTACAACACCGCGGTGGCCTACGACGGGACCGGCGAGCTGGTCGCCTCCTACCGCAAGCTGCACCTATTCGACGCGTTCGGCCAGTGGGAGTCCGACCTGGTCGCGCCGGGGTCCGCCCCGGTCATCTGCACGCTGGCCGGGGTGCGTACCGGCCTGGCGATCTGTTACGACGTGCGGTTCGGCGAACTGTCCCGGGCGCTAGCGGTCGCCGGGGCCGAGCTGCTCGTGCTGCCCGCCGCCTGGGCCGCCGGGCTGTTCAAGGAGGAGCACTGGGTCACGCTGGTGCGGGCGCGCGCCATCGAGAACACCATATGGGTCGCGGCCGTCGGGCAGGTGCCTGACCTGGACGAGCCGCCCACCCGGGCCGCGACCGGAATCGGCCGCAGCATGCTGGTCGACCCGCTCGGCGTGGTCCGGGCCGACCTCGGGCCCGCGCCGGGAGTGACCGTCGCCGAGGTCGACGCCGACCTGATCGGGACCGTCCGGGCCAGCCTGCCGAGCCTGGCTAACCGCCGGGACGACGTGTTCGGCCCGCCGGTGGCCCTCACCTGATCGGAGACTGCCAGAAGACGGGCTCCTCGCCGGCCGGCGAGGCGGTGAAGCCGACGCCGGTCAGCGTGCTGCCCGAGGTGGTGAGGCCGGTGATGGCCTGGATGCCCGGCCCGGTCAGGCCCTGCCCGGCGGGTTCGTCGGCCCGCCAGGCCGACCCGTTGGCCGACGTCCACACCACGACGTTCTGGTGGCCGGGGGTGCGGCCGTAGGTCCCGGTCGCGGTGAAGGCGCCGCCGGTCGCGGCCAGGGCCGTCACCGACGTCAGGGCCGCGGGAAGGGGGAGCGCCGTCTCGACCCAGCTGGCCCCGCCGTTGGACGAGCTGGCCGCGAAGGGCATGCGAACGCCCGTCGTGGTGACCGCGGTGCCGACCGCGGCCACGGTGCGGCCGGTGCTGGCCACGTGCTCGAGCACGGCCCGGGTGGCGCCGACCGGGAGGGGCAGGTCGGCCTGGCGCCAGCTGCGCCCGTCCGCCGAGATCCAGGCCGACGGCTGGTCGCCGTGCGAGCCCACCGCGACGAAGCCGGCCGAGCTGACCGTCACCGCCGTCATCTGCCGGGTGCCCGCCCCGTCCAGCGCGCCCGCCGTCGCGTCCCCGGCGCGCTGCCAGCCGGTCAGGCCGGCCGACCACCAGACCGCGGCGACGGTGTGGCCGGAGATGACCGTGCCGTTCTGGACCTGCCTGACGTTCTGATGGCCGACGATGACGTAGCCCTGGCCGTTAGCGGCCGCCTGCTCAGTGAACAGGCCGGGCGCGCCGAAGACGCCCGTACCGTCGGCCGCCTGCCAGCTCGTGCCGTTAGCCGAGACGACGACGACCGGATGCTCGGCGGCGTTCGCGGTGACGCCGCCCACCGCGAGCCACCCCGTCGGGCCGTGCGTCACGCTGGTCAGCTGCTGTGACCCCGGCCGGTTGAGCACCGCCGGGGTGGCGCCGGCGGCGCGGGTCCACGAGCTGCCGCCGTCGACCGAGGTCCACGCGGCGGGAAAGCCGTTGGCGCTGCCCACCGCGACCTGCATGCTGCCCTGGGCGGCCAGGCTGTTGACGGCCAGTTCCTGCTCGGTGGCATCCGGGATCCTCGCGATATCCACCTGGTCAGCCGCGTTCGGGCCGACCAGGGTGAGCACCGGCTGACGGCTGTCCGCGCCCGCGCTGACGCCCGCCGTGACCACGGCGCCGTCCGGGGCCAGCGCCACGCCGGAGACCGCTTGTGACGCGGAGGTACCGAACGGACTCCTGGCCTGCCAGGCCCGGCCGTCCGCGGACACGAACGCGGTCAGCGTCCGGCCCTCCCGCCCGGTGACCACCGCACCGTCCGGGCCGCCGCTAGCCAGATCGGCGGCAAACCCGCCGGCCGCGCCGAGGGTGGCGGTGAATGTCCAGGTGGCACCGTTCGGCGAAAAATAGGCGTCGACGGCGGCCCGCGCGGCTACGGCGGCCGGCCGCAGCAGGACGAACCCGCTGCCGGCGGCGGCGACGCCGGCTATCTGCGGCTGCGCGCCCGGCCCGGGCGGATTGGGGGCCGGGCCGGTGGCCGTGCCCGCGGTGGGTACCCAGGTCGAGCCGCCGTCACCGCTCAGCCAGGCGGCGCCGGCTGCCACCGTCACCGTCCGCTTGGGCTTGCCGGTGACCTCGGTGGTGACGACATCGCCGGCGATCAGGATCAGCTTGCCCGCCGCCGCGACGTACTTGACATCCAGGACGCGGCCGCCGCCCGCGGCCAGGCGCAGCCGCGCCGCGTCGAGCCGCTGCCAGCTGATCCCGTTGGCCGACAGGAAGACCAGCGGGGTGGACCCGGCCTGGCTGGCCGCCGGCACGTTCGCGCCGACGGCGATGAAGCCGGCCGCCGTCCGCGCCAGGCCGCTGATCCGGTCGCCGGGGCGCAGCGGCAACCCGGTGCCGGGCGCCAGCGTCCAGGTCCGGCCGTCCGCGCTGGTCCAGATCGAGCCGGGGCCGAGCGCGACCCAGGTGCCCTGGCCGCCGGCCACGAAGATGGCGCCGTGCCCGGGTGGCGGCACCCCGCCGCCCGCCGACCGGACCGTCCCCATCGCCCAGGAGCGGCCGTTGTTCAGCGACACGAAGAACTGGGCCCGCGAGATGCGCGCGCCGGCCTGCGACCCCACCGCCACGATCTCCTGGCCGACGCTCGCCACCTGGCCCAGCGTCACCTTGATGCCACGGCCGCTGGCCGCCGCGGTGAAGTCGTTCCCGGCCAGGGTGGCGGGCGGGAAGCCGAGGGCGGTCGCGGGCGGCGCGGGGCCCGCGTTGCCGCTGTTCGCGCCCGCTATCACGACGACGGCGACCCCGAAGACGACCATGGCGAGGATGGGGATCGCGACCCTGACGCCCCAGCCCCCGAACTCGAGCCCGGCCAGGAACTCGCGGAACCAGCGACGTTTCTGACGGGTGCGGGGGATGGCGCCGACCGGGGCGGTCTGCGGCTGGTCATCGAACTCATCGAACTCGAAGCCGGGCATGGCGAGCTGATCGTGGTCGTCATCGAGCCAGGCCTGCGGGGGCACGGACAACGGCTGGCTTATCGTCGGGGTGTACCGGAAACGCCGCGGCTCGCCGCCTGCGGCGTCGCGTCCGGGGTCCGCGCGGCCCGGCGCGTCCTGGCCCGGCCCGTCTGGGCGGGGTGTGTCCTGGCGGGGGCGGGTTCGTTTGGGGCCTCGGCCCGGCCGGGGACGCCGCCCCTCGAACTCGAATCCGGGAGTGGTCCCGCTCCAGGGATCACGGCCGGCCGGATCGGGGGCGGCCGGATCGGGGGCGGCCGGAACCCGCGGGATGGGCCCGGTGGCGGCCGGGAACGGGCCGGTGCCGGCGCGGGGGAACGGGCCGGTGCCGGCGCGCGGAGGCTGGGAGCGCGGGGGGCGCGCGGGGCCCCGGGCGCCGTCAGCCTCGGGATGACCGGTCGGTTCCCTTGTCACCTGTGCCTTGCCGTCGTCAGGATGCCCCCGGAGAAAAGTGCGGAAACAGGAGGGATGAACCTGGAATGCCCATATGCCATTTCTCCGCCGATGGTACCGGCCGGGATCGGGCGCGACAGGGACTTTCGCGCACGCCGTGGCTAGAAGCGGGCCCGGGCATGCTGTGAGTTACTCAGGCCACACCCGTCGCACAGGGTGCCTGCAGTTCTTCAGGCCCTGGCCTGGACGGCGACGGGTAGCCTTGATGAGCAGAGGCAATCAACTATTACGGATATTGGAAGAGGGTTTTACGGGTCGATGTCCGCCGTGTCTTCTGAGTCACCGCAGGGTAACGCGGAGGTCCGCGAGCCCGAAGCTTCACAAGAGCCTGGGCCGCTACGCCAGCCAGCCAGCACACCGCACCGGCCTCCAGGCGGCGGAGCCGCACCGGATCATGCGGCTCAAGCCGACTTCGGCGCCAACGAATGGCTGGTCGAGGAACTCTATCAGCGATACCAAGCGGACCCTGGTTCGGTAGACCGGGCCTGGTGGAGCTTCTTCGCCGACTATCAGCCCACCCTCCCCAACGGAACCGGCCCGCAGCAGGTCCTCGGGCTCCAGGCCGCCCCGCAGGCCGCCGCGGCCCCGGCAACTCAGGCAGCCCCCGCGGCTCAGGCCCCGGCAGCCCCGGCGGCGGCGCCCCGGTCGTCCCCTGCGCCTGCGCCGTCCGCGCCGCAGGCTCCGGCCACGGCGCCCGCTCCCCCGGCCCCGAGTCACGCCGCGCCCCCTCCCCCTGGTCCGGACACCGAGGTCAGCAGGCTGCGCGGCGCCGCGGCCCGTACCGTCACCAACATGACGGCGAGCCTGGCCGTGCCCACCGCGACCAGCGTCCGCGCGGTCCCGGCCAAGCTGCTCGTGGACAACCGGATCGTCATCAACAACCACCTGCGGCGCGGCCGCGGCGGGAAGGTGTCGTTCACGCATCTCATCGGGTACGCCGTGGTCACGGCCCTGGTGGCGCTGCCGGAGATGAACGACGCCTACGCCGAGGAGAACGGCAAGCCGGCCATCGCCAGGCCCGACCACGTCAACCTCGGGCTGGCCATCGACGTGCACAGCGCCGACGGCGGCAGGCAGCTGCTCGTGCCGAACATCAAGGCGGCGGAAGAGATGGATTTCCGCCAGTTCTGGACCACCTACGAGGACGTGGTGCGCCGAGCGCGCGCGGGCAAGCTGGGCGTCCCCGACTTCCAGGGCACTACCGCGACGATCACCAACCCGGGCACCATCGGCACCGAGCACTCGGTGCCGCGGCTGATGGCGGGCCAGGGGTGCATCGTGGGCGTCGGGGCGATGGAGTACCCGGCCGCTTACGCCGGGGCGTCCGAGGAGACCCTGGCCCGGCTGGCGATCAGCAAGTCGGTCACGCTCACCTCGACCTATGACCACCGGATCATCCAGGGCGCCCAGTCGGGCGAGTTCCTGCAGAAGATCCACCACCTGCTGCTCGGCGAGGACGGCTTCTACGACGAGATCTTCGCCGCGCTGCGCATCCCGTACGAGCCGGTCCGCTGGGTCAGGGACTTCCCGTCCGGCCACGAGGACGACGTGGCCAGGTCCGCGCGGGTCCAGGAGCTGATCCACGCCTACCGGGTGCGCGGCCACCTGATGGCCGACACCAACCCGCTCGAGGTTACCCAGCGCAAGCATCCCGACCTGGACATCAACCTGCACGGCCTCACCCTGTGGGACCTGGAGCGCGAATTCCCCACCGGCGGCTTCGGCGGGCACCCGCGGATGAAGCTGCGGGAGATCCTGGGCGTGCTGCGTGACTCGTACTGCCGCACCGTCGGCATCGAGTACATGCACATGCAGGACCCAGAGGAGCGCCACTGGCTGCAGGACCGGATGGAGGTCCCGCACGCACGGGCCGAACACGACGAGCAGATCCGCATCCTGTCCCGGCTGAACGTGGCCGAGGCGTTCGAGATGTTCCTGCAGACCAAGTTCGTCGGCCAGCGCCGGTTTTCCCTCGAGGGCGCCGAATCCCTGATCCCGCTGGTCGACGCGGTGCTCGCCGAGGCCGCCCAGGCGCACCTGGACGAGGCCGTCATCGGCATGGCCCACCGCGGCCGGCTGAACGTGCTGGCCAACATCGTCGGCAAGTCCTACGCGCAGATCTTCAAGGAGTTCGAGGGCAACCTGGACCCGAGCAGCACCCAGGGGTCCGGTGACGTCAAGTACCACCTCGGCGCGGAGGGGACCTTCCGCGCCCCCGACGGCACCCAGATCAAGACCTCGCTGGTAGCCAACCCGAGCCACCTGGAAGCGGTCGACCCGGTGCTCGAGGGCGTGGTCCGGGCCAGGCAGGACGTCATCAACAAGGGCGAGCCCGGCTTCACCGTGCTGCCCGTGCTCATCCACGGCGACGCCGCGTTCGCCGGGCAGGGCGTGGTCGCCGAGACGCTGAACCTGTCGCTGCTGCGCGGGTACCGGACCGGCGGCACCGTGCACGTCATCGTGAACAACCAGGTGGGCTTCACCACTGCCCCGCAGCACTCGCGGTCCAGCGTGTACGCGACCGACGTCGCCCGGATGATCCAGGCGCCGATCTTCCACGTCAACGGGGACGACCCCGAGGCCGTCGTGCGGGTCGCCCGGCTGGCCTTCGCCTACCGGCAGACGTTCAAGAAGGACGTCGTCATCGACATGATCTGCTACCGCAAGCGGGGGCACAACGAGACCGACAACCCGTCGTTCACCCAGCCGCTCATGTACGACCTGGTGGAGGCCAAGCGCTCCACCAGGAAGGTGTACACCGAGTCGCTGATCGCCCGCGGCGACATCACCATGGAGGAGGCCGAGGCGGCGCTGCGCGACTACCAGCAGCATCTCGAACGCGCCTTCACCGAGACCAGGGACGCGGCGAACCGCCCGGCCGAGCCCGGCACCGTGCTCAGGCCCGAGCCGGAAGACCGCCCGGTCAACCACGAGGCCGCGCCGACCGCGGTGAGCGCCGAGGTCGTCAAGCGGATCATCGACACCCAGGTCAACCTGCCCGCTGACTTCACCCCGCACCCGCGGCTCAAGCCCCTGCTCGACAAGCGCGCCGCCATGGTCACCGAGGATGCCATCGACTGGGCGACCGGTGAGCTGCTGGCGTTCGGCGCACTGCTGCTTGACGGCTGCCCGGTGCGGCTGGTCGGCCAGGACAGCAGGCGCGGGACGTTCGGGCAGCGGCACGCGGTGCTGGTGGACCGGCACACCGGCGCCGAGTACACGCCGCTCAAGCAGCTCGACTCCGGCGCGGCGAAGTTCTTCGTGCACGACTCCCTGCTTTCGGAGTTCGCGGCGGTGGGCTTCGAGTACGGCTACTCCGTCGCCCGCCCGGAAGCCCTGGTCTGCTGGGAAGCCCAGTTCGGCGACTTCGTCAACGGCGCGCAGACGATCCTGGACGAGTTCATCAGCTCCGGTGAGCAGAAGTGGGGCCAGCGTTCGGGCGTGGTGCTGCTGCTGCCGCACGGCTACGACGGCCAGGGACCCGACCACTCCTCCGCCCGGATGGAGCGGTTCCTGTCCCTGTGCGCGCAGGACAACATGACCGTGGCCGTGCCGACCACGCCGGGCAACTACTTCCACCTGCTGCGCTGGCAAGGCCTCTCCGGCCGGCACAAGCCGCTGATCGTGTTCACCCCGAAGTCCATGCTGCGGCTGAAGGCGGCCGCCTCGGCGGTCAGCGAATTCACCACCGGCTCTTTCAGGGCGCTCATCGGTTCCACGGGGAGCCCGGACGCTGGCATTCGCCGGGTGGTGCTGTGCGCGGGCAAGGTGTACTACGACCTGGCCGCGCGGCAGCAGGCCGTGAAGGCCGCGGACACGGCGATCGTCCGGATCGAGCGGCTGTACCCGCTGCCGGTCTCCGAGCTCTGCGCCGAGCTGGCCCGCTACCCCAACGCCGAGACGGTCATCTGGGCGCAGGAGGAGCCGGCCAACATGGGGGCCTGGCCGACCATGGCGCTGAAGCTCCCGCGCGTGCTCGGGCGTGACGTCGGCGTGGTGTCGCTGCCGGCCAGCTCCGCGCCCGCGGCGGGTTCGGCGGCCAAGCACGCCACCACCCACCGGGAGATCATCGAGACGGCGATCCCTTCGGGGGCTTGATGTACTTCACCGACCGCGGCATCGAGGAACTCGCAGAGCGGCGGGGCGACGAGCAGGTCTCGCTGACCTGGCTGGCCGAGCGGCTGCGCGATTTCGTCGACCTCAACCCCGGCTTCGACGTCGCGGTGGACCGGCTGGCCAGCTGGCTCGCCCGGCTCGACGACGACGAGGACTAAACGTAAGGATTTACTGCCGAACGAGCCGGGTCACCGCCTCGGCGTCACCTCGTCATGTTCCTGGCCGGACGTCTCGCGATACATCTTGACTTTGACAAAATGAGATATATCGTTAGGCGTACTGGCCGGGCTGACGGGAAGGACGGGCGGAATGCCAACGGGTGAGATGGCGCGGTGGACCATCGAGGCTCCGACGAGCCTGGAGTTCGACGACGTGACCGGCCTGCGGGTCAGGCTCATCGCCGGTTCTGTGGCGGTGCTCGCCACTAACGGGAAGCCCTCGCTCGACGTGTCCAGCATCGAGGGCGACCCGCTCACCGTGACTTACGAGGGCGGGGTGCTGAGCATCGCGCACGAGAACCTCACCTGGGAGGGCCTGCTGAAGTGGCTGCGGCCGCAGCGGCATTCGGCCGCGGTGACGGTGACCGTGCCCCGCAGGTGCCCGACGCAGGTCGGCGTGGTCAGCGCGACCGCCGTCATGTCCGGCATCAGCTCGCGGGCCTCGGTCAAGAGCGTCTCCGGCGGGATCACGCTGGAGGGCGTCACCGGCGACGTAGACGCCAACACCGTGTCCGGGGCGCTGGAGGCGCAGGGGATCAACGGCAAGCTCAACTTCAACACCGTGTCCGGTGACCTCACGCTGGCCGACGGCTGGCTGGAACGCCTCGACGCGAACGGGGTGAGCGGCGACGTGACCGCGGACATCGACCTCGACCCGCTGGGCGGGATGCACGTCACCACGGTGTCCGGCGAGGTCACGCTCAGGCTCCCGGCCGAAGCCGACGCCCAGGTGAACATGCACTCCCTCTCGGGTGATGTACGGAGTGAATTTCCCGAGCTTAAGCGCACCTCAGCGCCGGCGTCTCGTAGCGTTAGCGGTAGCCTGGGCGCCGGCTCGGGGCATGTGTCCGTGACCACCATGTCCGGGCGGGTCATGCTGCTGCGCCGCGCCGGGCGCGAACAGCCTGATAATGAGAAGGAAATGGAAGGCGAGGCCAGTTGAGTCCGGTATTCCGCCATGGCAGCCTCCGGCTGTACCTGCTCAGGCTCCTGGACGAGGAGCCCAGGCACGGCTATGAGGTCATCCGGCTGCTGCGCGACCGGTTCATGGGCGTCTACTCCCCTTCACCAGGCACGATCTATCCCCGGCTGGCGCGGCTGGAGGAAGAGGGCCTGGTCACCCACGACGAGGTAGACGGCCGCAAGGTCTACCGCATCACCGACGCGGGCCGCGAGGAACTGCGCAGCCGGAGCGACGAACTCGACGAACTCGAGGAGGAGCTGTCCGCCTCGGTCAGCGACATCGTCCGCGAGGTCAGGGAAGACGTCAGGCAGACCGTCCGCAGTCTCCGCGAGGAGCTGACCTGGGCGGCCCGTGAGTCCCGCCGGGTGGGACGGGACGTGGCCACCGACGTTCGCGAGCAGGCCAGGCAGGCCAGGGACGAGGCGCGCGAGCAGGCCAGGCAGGCACGTGACGACGCCCGCGCGCAGGCCAGGCAGGCGGGCGAGGACGCCCGCGCGCAGCAGGGTCCCGAGGCCGTGCAGCAGGGTCCCGAGGCCGTGCAGCAGGGACCCGAGGCCGTACAGCAGGGACCCGAGGCCGTACAGCAGGGACCCGAGGCCGTACAGCAGGGACCCGAGGCCGTACAGCAGGGACCCGAGGCCGTACAGCAGGGACCCGAGGCCGTACAGCAGGGACCCGAGGCCGCGCAGCAAGGTCCCGAGGCCGCACGGCGCGTGCATGAGCAGGCACGCCGGCTCCGGGAGGAAGCACAGCGGGCCCGCGACGAGGCCCTGGGCGCCGCCGGCCGGCTCGGCGAACCCGCCGGCGCCCGGTTCCATTCCGGTGAGCAGGACTGGGACGCCCCGGGCGGGAGCGGGTGGAGCCAGGGACCCGGCTGGACGGACTGGCCCGGGCGGCGCGGCTGGGAAGACTGGGCGCGGATGCGGGGCCGGAGCCAGGGACCGGGCTGGACCGGGCCGCTCGACTTCGGGACGCTGCGCGACCTGGAGCGGCTGGCCGTTCAGTTCACCTCGGACCTGAGGAAGCTGGCCATGCAGTCCTCGTTCGTCGGCGAGAACGTGATCAGCGACCTGCGCACGATCCTGGAAGACGCGCTGGAGCGCGTCAAGTCCGAGATCTTCGGCCCCGGCCGCGAGCCGCCCGCTGACGACACCGGCAAAGGCGCCAAGCAGGACTGAGGCCCTACTGGGCTCTAAGGGTTGAAGACGATCTTGCCGAACAGCTCCCCCGAGATCATGGCCTCGAAGCCGTCGCGGGCCTGCGCCAGCGGCAGGACCCGGTCGATCAGCGGGCGAACCCCGGTCTGCTCGCAGAACCTGGCCAGCCGGCCGAGCTGATCGCGGGAGCCCATCGTCGAGCCGGTCACGGTCAGCTGGGTGAAGAAGACCCGGGTCAGTTCGGCCGGCGGGGCATCGCCGCTGGTCGCACCGGAAACCACGATCCGGCCGCCGGGCTTGAGCGACCGGACGGAATGCGCCCAGGTGGCCTGCCCGACGGTCTCCAAGACCACGTCGACTCGTTCCGGCAGCCTGGCCCCGGCGGGGAAGACCTGATCGGCGCCGAGCTTGAGGGCGAGCTGGCGCTTGGCCTCGCTGCGGCTGGTCGCCCATATCCGGTAGCCGGCCGCCCGGCCGAGCACGATGAGCGCGGTGGCTACCCCGCCGCCCGCGCCTTGCACGAGCAGGGTCGCGCCCGGCTGGACGCCGGACTTCTCGAACAGCATCTTGTAGGCGGTCAGGTAGGCCGTCGGCAGGCAGGCGGCCTCCTCGAACGACAGCACCGGCGGCTTGGGCACCAGGTTCCGCCGCGGCACGCTCACCCGCTCGGCGAAGACACCGTTGTGACGTTCGGAGAGCAGCGACCGGCGCGGATCAAGGGTCTCGTCGCCTCCCCCCGCATCGGGATCGCCGATGACCGCGTGCATCACCACCTCGTTGCCTTCGGCGTCGATCCCCGCCGCATCGCAGCCGAGCACGATCGGCAGCCGGTCGGCCGAGATCCCGACTCCGCGCAACGTCCAGACATCGTGATGGTTGAGCGCGGCCGCCTTCACGGTCACGGTCACCCACCCGTCCGGAGCCGCCGGCTCGGGACGCTCGCCTAGCTCAAGTCCGGACAGCGGGTCATCAGCGTCAATACGCGCAGCGGTGACAGCGAACATGACCCACACCCTACCCACCCGCCCGCCGCATCCCGAGCGCGTCCCCAGCCCCGCGGAGCCGCGCGATGGAGACGGGGTGTCCCGTGTAGCCATTGAGCCACAGTGCCGCCACCGGGGGACGACCCCCCGGAGCCCCCCGCACACGGTGAGCCGGCGCGCTGCTGGCATCTGCCCCGCGGATGGTGTAATACTCGATACCGGTGACAGGCCATTACATGACCAATCTCCCCGTAACTAGGGACGGCAGCTAGGGAACGGGAGTGGATCTCAACTCCTACGCTGAGCTCGCGGTACGGCTCGTGAACACGGCTGGCGCCGGGGGCGTGGACGGCGACAGGCTCGCCAACCTGGACGGGTTGCGTGCCCTGGTCGCCGACCGCGAGCACCTCAATACCGGCGTGACCCGCAACGATCTTGATTCGCTGCGGGCTCTTCGCGCGGAATTCCGCGCTTTCTTCGCGGCCTGCGACGCGGGCGACGGTGAGGACGCTGCTGCTCAGCTGAACGCCCTGCTGATCCAGCATCCGGTCCATCCGCAGCTATCCGGGCACGACGGTCAGCCCTGGCACGTGCACTACACCGAGAGCGGTTCGGTCGCGGACAAGTACGCGGCCGGCGCGGTGATGGGCCTCGCCGTCCGGCTCACCGATGTGGGCATCGACAGGTTCGGTGTCTGCCAGGCGCCGGGCTGCCAGGGCGTATTCATCGACATCAGCACCGGTAACACCAGGCATTACTGTTCCGACCGCTGCATGAACCGCGCCAACGTCTCCGCGTTCCGCGCCAGGAAGCGCGGCGAAGACGACGGGGAAGCACGCGGCGAAGACGACGGTGACGCAACGGCGCCGACGGCCACCGCGTAGCGCACGACTAGTTTCTCCTCTGTCGCTATCCGGGCATCGACCCGCGGCGGGCGGCCCTTGGGAATGCGGCCGATAGCGCACCAAAGTGCTGCGTGAGTCCGCAACCGCGATGTGATAAGGATGCTCATATAACCTTCCCGACCAGCGCTGGCCGACAGGAGAGTGGGCCTCATGAGCACGAATTCTGATAACGGGCGGATTGTTGTCGGCATCGACGGGTCGCCACATTCACAGGTGGCGCTGGCCTGGGCCGTCGAGGAGGCACGCCTGCGCGGGCTCGGGCTGCGCATCATCCATGTCTTCCCCGCCCTGGTCACGTACTGGGGCACGACATCCAGTGAGTACTACCCCAAGGAGGAGGCGGAAGCGCAGAAAGTGTTCGAGCATGCGCTCGCCTCGGCGCCGCCCATGGACGGTCTCGACGTCGAGCGGACGCTGACGCCGGGGAACCCCGCCGAGGTCCTCATCGAGGCCAGCCGCGAAGCCAGAATGCTGGTGGTCGGCGCGCGCGGTCGCGGAGGCTTTCGCGGCGCGGTCATGGGATCGGTGTCGTGGCACGCCGTGCACCAGGCGCACTGCCCGGTCCTGGTCGTCCGGGGCGAGAACTGACGCGGCCGGTAGCCGCGCACACGGCGGGGGCCGGACCTCGAAGGTCCGGCCCCCGTCGGCGTTTATCAGGTGAGCGGCGTGTCCAGTCCCACGGACGCCTCGGCCTCCACGTCCTCGACGGCCGCCTGGACCTTCTCGTGCGACATGGTGCTGTACACGGCCCAGTAATAGATCGCCAGGCTGAATGCGGCGAAGATCACGAGGTCCCACCAGTTCGGGAGGCGCTTGGTGGACACGAGGTTTATGCCGAACACCGAGGGGCCGTCGTAGCGGCCCAGCCAGGAGAGGATGAGGATGCCTGCCAGCCAGGGAATGATCCACGCCGCCGCCCGCCAGTCGATGACCGTCCGGCGTGCCGCGGGAAGGTACAGCTGATAGGCGGCGAACGCGATGTAACCGATGACGATCATGACGTAGAGCCAGACGAGCGTGCTGAACCCGGAGAAGTATATGATCCAAACCGCGCAGACGAAGGAGAGCGGGCAGATCACGCCCGCGGCGGGCAGCCGGTAACCGCGCGGGCGGTCGGCGTCCTGGCGCCGCAGTCCGGCCAGGGACACCGGGGCAAACGCGTACATGATCACGGTGGCCGAGGTAACCAGCCCGACCAGGCCGCCCCAGCTGGGGAAGGGCAGGAAGACGAGCAAGCCGACCACGAAGGCGATGCAGATGGAGACGAACGGGACACCGCGATTGCTAACCCGGCCGATGACCGGGGGGAAGTAGCCGTTCCGGGCCAGGCCGTACGACAGGCGGGAGGATGTCCCGATGTAGACCAGTCCGGTGCCGGCCGGCGATACGACCGCGTTGATGATGAGCAGGGTGGTGAGCCAGCCCAGGCCCGCCGCGGTGGCCAGCGTGGCGTAGGGACCGAACGCCGCGACGCCGCCGATCGGGCTCGACCAGCCGTGCAGCAGGTCGTGCGGATTGAGCGCACCGACGAACGCCACCTCGAGCAGCAGGTAGATGAGCGTCCCGATGATCATGGAGATGATCACCGCGCGGGGGATGTTCCGCTGCGGGTTCTCGGCCTCGCCGCCGACCTGGATGGCCTGCTCGAATCCCTCGAGCGCGAAGACGATGCCGAGCGGGAGCGCCGCGAAGATCCCGTGGAATCCGTAGGGAGCGAACCCGCCCCCAGCGGTGAAGTTGGACGCGTGGAACACCGTGAAGATCAAGGCGAAGATCGTGATGACCGGGACGAGGATCTTCCATATCACGGCGATGGAGTTGGTCTCGGCCAGCCAGCGCACGCCCAGCGTGTTGATCACCGAGAACACGAGCATGAACCCGGCGCCGATCAGGATGCCCCTGGCGTCGAGCGTGCCGTTGGCCCTGACGATGTTCAGGCTGGTGAAATGCGAGTTGAGGTAGCCGAGCGTCGCCTCGACCTCGATCGGCGCGATCGTCACGGCCTGCAGCCAGGCCATCCAGCCGCCGGTGAATCCGCCGAGCGCGCCGAAGGCCATGAACGGGAACCTGGCGGTCCCGCCAGATACCGGATACGTGGAACCGAGCTCGGCGTGGACCAGCGCCAGCAGCGCCAGGACCGCGCCCGCCAGGATCCACGAGAGGATCGACGCCCCGCCGGCCACCTTGGCGGCGGTGAGGGCCCCGAGGAGCCAGCCCGACCCGATGATTGAACCTAGCGAGATAAAGGTGAGCCCGCGAAGCCCCACCGCTCGTCGCAGATGGTGCTCCTGAGACTCTATCGGCCTTGTGCCAGGAGATGTGGCTGCCATATTTCTCCTCCCGATGTCCTGGGCCCGCCAGCGCACAAAGTACCGCGAGGCAGCGGGCGTAGGTGGGCCCGGTCTGGCTGCATTGTTTCACCAGGGACCGCCTGGTGCCCAGCACCAATATCCCGCGGCGGGTGCGCGGCGGTGGCGGCAACCCGAGGTCGTCTGCCACCGGGGCCGCTCCGGTATCCGGGCAGGGAACCAGGTGGAGGGCACGCACCACGGCTCGTTCGGCTTAAAAACGGGCACGGCGCGGCGGCTATGACCGGACCTCAGAGGTGGCGAGGGCGCCAGTAGCGGGCCAGCACGCGGCCCTCGATGAGCGACCCCGGGACCGCCCCGAAGCGGCGGCTGTCCACGGCGCCGACGTCCGGGTTGTCCGACTCGAGCCACCAGCCGTTGCCGACGCGGCGGGCGGCCCGCTTGACGATGAGCATCTCCGGGCGCCCCGGATGCCGGGCGAGCACGATCTGACCGGCCCGGATCCGGCGGGTGCGGCGCACCAGCAGCCAGTCTCCGGGGCGCAGGGCGGGTTCCATGGACCGTTCGGCCACCTTGACCCTGGTGATGGGCCAATCCACGGATCCCTCCAGGTGTCGGCGCAGGCGGCAGGGGTAGTGTCGGGTCTGCAAACTCACAAGCCGGAGAAAGGGAATCGATGAGGCTGCTTACACGCCTGCTCGAGCCGAAGGCCATCGCCCACGCCCACTGCGACCTGCCGTGCGGAGTCTATGACCCGGCGCAGGCCCGGATCGAGGCGGAATCCGTCAAGGCCATCGACGAAAAGTACCAGCAGAACACGGACCCCGAGTTCCGGGCCCGCTGCCTGATCATCAAGGAACAGCGCTCCGAGCTGGTCAAGCATCACCTGTGGGTGCTGTGGACCGACTACTTCAAGCCGCCGCACTTCGAGAAGTACCCGCAGCTGCACCAGCTGTTCAACGAGGCCACCAAGCTCGCCGGCGCCGCGGGCACCAAGGGGAGCACAGACGCATCCAAGGCGGACGAACTGCTGGCCAAGATCGAGGAGATCAACAAGATCTTCTTGGAGACCAAGCAGGGCTGAGAAGTCCCACCGGAGGAACCCGGGTTCCAGGCTGGCCAGACGCCGTGGGACCCGGGTTTCACGTCCTCGGCGGCCCGCCGGTTACCGGGGCCGCGAGCGGGGCGGCGCGGCGCGTTTCTCGTGGTGGGCTGCGAGCGGTAGGTTGCTTGCAGTGGGCGGCGACCGGATACCTGCCCGGAGGAGAGACGTGACCGAAGACACCGCCGCGACGACAGCCGTGCCAGGCCAGCGGGACCCGGACCCCCGGGATCCTGGCCCCCTAGATTCCGGCACTGCGCAGGCGGATCGCGAGATGACGCAAGACCACGTGACGGTCTGCTTGCCCGCCGAGGGCGCATACCTGTCCGTGCTGCGGACGGCAACGGCGGGCCTGGCGGCTAGGCTCGATTTCACGCTGGACGAGATCGAGGACCTGCGCATCGCCGTCGACGAGGCTTGCGCCATGCTGCTCTCCCAGGCGGTACCGGGCACGAACCTGGAATGCGCCTTCGACCTCGGCGCGGAAGAGATGACGATCACCGTGTCGGTGACCGCAGCCGAGCCGGAGATACCCGCCAGGGACACCTTCGCCTGGACCGTGCTCTCCGCGCTAGCCGGGACGGTCGATTCCCGGCTCGGCGCCGGCGACCAGGTTTCCATCGTGCTCCAAAAGCGCCGGGAAACCTTGAGGTCCGGGTGAGCAGCGAGTTCGAGGTCCAGGTGACCGAGGATTTCGAGGTTGCCCAGGCGACCGCCGAGACCGTGCGAATCGAGCACGGATCGCCGGACCGAGCGCGGGCCCGGGAGCTGTTCGAGCGGCTCGCGGAGCTGCCGGCCGGCGATCCGGAGCGCGCCCGGATCAGGGGCTACCTGGTCGAACTGCACCTCCCGCTGGTGGAGTACCTCGCGCGCCGGTTCCGCAACCGCGGGGAGTGGCTCGATGACCTCACCCAGGTCGCCACGATCGGGCTGATCAAGTCCATCGACCGGTTCGACCTCGAGCGCGGCGTGGAGTTCTCTACCTACGCCACGCCCACCATCGTGGGCGAGATCAAGCGGCACTTCCGGGACAAGGGCTGGGCGGTCCGCGTCCCGCGCCGCCTGCAGGAGCTCAAGCTCTCGCTGACCAAGGCCATCGGCGACCTCGCCCAGCGCGAGGGCCGCGCGCCGACCGTCAGCGAGCTCGCGGCGCACTTGCAGATGAGCGAGGAAGAGGTACTGGAGGGCCTGGAGTCGGCCAACGCCTACTCCACCGTCTCCCTGGACGCCCCGGACTCCGGCGATGAGGACGCGCCGGCCGTCGCCGACTCGCTGGGCATGGTCGATGACGCCCTGGAGGGCGTGGAGTACCGCGAATCGCTCAAGCCCCTGCTGGAGCATCTGCCGCCGCGCGAGAAGAAGATCCTGCTGCTGCGGTTCTTCGGCAACATGACTCAGTCCCAGATCGCCGCCGAGCTCGGCATCTCCCAGATGCACGTATCTCGCCTGCTCGCCCGGACCCTTGCCCAGCTCAGGGAAGGGCTGACCACGGAAGACTGACACCGGGCTAACGGGGCGGCTTGGCCGGGCGGTTGAGGGCGCGCAGGCTAGCCGGGGCGAATACGGCGGCCAGGCAGCAGGCCGCGAGCAGCAGCGTGGGCACGCCCCAGTCGAGGCGGTGCCCGTCCACCAGGTAGATTCCCGCCCCGCCGACGAATAGCTGCGTCATGACCACCGGGGTCCGGGTCCACGGCCTGGCCTTGGCCAGGCCCACGGCGAAGGCCGCGAACACGACGGCCGTGCCGATGGCGATCAGCGTCAGGGCGACCCCGCTGGCACGCTGGTAGGACTGTCCGTTCGCGGTCGAGACCGCGGCGAAGGCGGCCGCCACGCACATGCCGGCGGCCTCGGTGGCCTGCGCGACCGCGGCCAGGCGGAGTGAGCGCGGGCGCGGGGGCGCGAGCGGCTCGGCGGGATCCCGGGTGCTCTGGGTCCCGGCCGCCTCACCCGGTCGCGTCGCCATGTCCTCACACCAATCCGTGTTGCGGGGGTCGCGCAGGTTTCCAGCTTAGGCGGCCGTTAGCCTAGGCGCGTGCAGGGGCTACTGATCGTTAACCGGCATGCGACCTCGATGACGGGGACCCTCATCGATTTGGCGGTCCGCTCGCTGGCCGGGCTGGTGGAGCTGGACGTCGAGCGGACCCAGTACCGCGGGCACGCGCGTGAGCTTGCCGCGGCGGCACGCGGGGAGCTCATCATCGTGCTCGGCGGCGACGGCTCGATCAACGAGGTCGTCAACGGCGTCATGGGCCGGGACGACGCTGGCCGCGGCGGGGACGAGACCAACGGCGGGGACGGGGGCGGCGGCGGGCCGCCATTGATCGCGGTCATACCCGGCGGGGGGGCCAACGTGCTCGCGCGGGCCCTCGGGCTACCGGTCGATGCCGCCGCGGCGATCGACCGGGTCCGGGAGGTCATCACCGCGGGCCGCTACCGGACGATCGGGCTCGGGCTGGCCGGGGACCGGTACTTTACCTTCAGCGCGGGCCTGGGGATGGACGCCGAGACGGTCCGGGAAGTGGAGCGACTGCGCGCCGAGGGCCGCCGGGAGAGCACGCCGCTTTTCCTGCGGACGATGATGCGCCAGTATTACCGCACCGACCGGCGGCGGCCGGCCCTGACGATGGGACGTGACGGCCAGCCGCCGATTGGCGACCTGTTCCTGACCATCATCACGAACCGTTCGCCGTGGACCTATTTCCGCGACCGCCCGCTGCTGCCCGTTCCTAATCCGGATTTCAACTCAGGTCTTGACGTGCTGGCGCTGCGCCGGATCCGGCTGACCACCATCTTCAACGCAGTCGGCCAGATGCTGTATATCAGGAGCCGGCCGCCGCGCGGGCGGGACATGTTGTCCGTGCTCGGTTCGGAATCGTTCACCGTGCAGTCGGCCCGCCCGATCGCGTTCCAGGTCGACGGCGAATATCTCGGCGAAACCAAGGCGGTTAAATTTCAGTTCGTCCCGCATGCGCTTCGTGTCGTGGCGTGACGTGCGGCGACCCAACGAACGTGGCGCGAGCAAAATGTGATCGATCTGACATTAAATTCAGTTGAAGGGTCGCCGTGGCCCCTTGCGCTTGTCAACCGACGTTGAGAGGCTTTACGTGATGCCTGGTGCGGGGGCGCATCGCGTGTGTCATCAGCTTAGATGACTCTTGCGTCGCCTTCGGGGCCACGTCCTGGCCGCCCGGTGGCCTGGTCGGGTTACTGCTCGGCATTGATAGTGGTCCCCGGGAAACTTGGGACTGCGTTGAAAGACGGCAAGGCTCGTGAAATCCTTCACAAGCTATAGATAGACGCGAATACCGGACGCATCCGCTGGCGGCCGGCTGCCGAGAAGGAGTGGACAATCATGGACTGGCGCCACGAAGCCGCCTGCCGTGAGGTGGACCCTGAGCTGTTCTTCCCCATCGGGAACAGCGGTCCGGCGCTGCTCCAGATCGACGAAGCGAAACAGGTGTGCCGCCGCTGCTCCGTGATGGACGAGTGCCTGCGCTGGGCGATCGACTCCGGCCAGGACGCCGGCGTCTGGGGCGGGATGAGCGAGGACGAGCGGCGCACGCTCAAGCGCCGGACGATCAGGCTGCGCACCCGCGCGCACGTGTGACCGGCTGGGACGTTACCGCGCTTCGCTGACGCTTACCGGTCCGGACCCGTCGACTCGTGGCCGACCGGAAGGTCCACAACCGCTTCGGTGCCGCCACCTGGCCTGGGCACGATCCGCAGCCGCCCGCCCAGTTCCCCCACCACCAGCGTGCGGACGATCTGCAGGCCCAGACTGGTGGCCGATTCCAGGTCAAACCCTGCAGGCAGGCCCACGCCGCTGTCGGCCACGGTCACCGTCAGCCGCTCCGGCTCACGCACCACGACGACCTCCAGCAGGTTGTGGTCCATGTCCCGGTCGGCCTGCGGCTGGGAGAAACCGTGCTGCAGCGCGTTCTGCAGCAACTCGGTCAAGACCATGGCCAGCGGGGTCGCCACCGCGGCGGAGAGCTGGCCGAACGACCCGGTTATCTTCGGGATCACCCGGACCTCCGCGGCCGAGACCTCGCCGGCCATCATGGCCACCCGGTCGGCGATGTCGTCGAAATCGACGACCTCTTCCGGCGCGTGGGACAGCGTCTCGTGCACGACCGCGATCGACCCGACCCGGCGGACCGCCTCGTCGAGCGCGGCGCGTGCCTCGGGCGCTCGGAGCCGCCTGGCCTGCAGCCGGAGCAGGGCGGCCACCGTCTGCAGGTTGTTCTTGACCCGGTGATGGATCTCCCTGATCGTGGCGTCCTTGGTCATCAGCTCACGCTCGCGGCGGCGCAGTTCGGTGACGTCCCGCACCAGCACCAGGGCGCCGGTCCTGCTCCCGCCCACGATCAGCGGAATCGAGCGCAACTGGACCACCGAGCCGTTTCCGTCCACCTCAGCCTCGCGCGGCGCGCGGCCCGCGGCCACCACCATCAGCGACTCGTCAAGCGGCTCATCGGACGCGCACAGCCCGGCCGTGACCACGCCGAGCTCGGATCCGATCAGGTCGGCGGCCAGACCGAGTCGGCGGTAGGCCGACTGCGCATTCGGGCTGGCGTAGATGACACGCCCCGACTTGCCCAGCCGGACCAGCCCGTCACCGACCCGTGGCGACCGGATCAGCATCGCGTCGGCGCCGGGGAACGGGAACGTCCCCTCGGCCACCATCCTGGCCAGGTCATCGGCGCCCTGCAGGTAGGTGAGCTCGAGCCGGCTCGGGGTGCGGGCCGAGTTCAGGTTGGTGCACCGCTCGATGACGGCGATGACCCGGTTCGCCCGGGTCACCGGGATGCCCTCGGTCCGCACTGGGACGCCGTTGGTCCAGTCCGGGTCGCTCTCCCGCCAGATGCGCCGCTCGTCTCTGGCCACGTCAAGCAGGCGCTGATCTTCCGGCCCGGCGAAGGTGCCGACCACGTCGTCCTGGAGCGAGGTAGGCCCGGTGGTCGGGCGCATCTGGGCGATCGCCAGCCAGCCGGTGCCGTCCTTGGCCGGCGCCCACAAGATCAGGTCGGCGAACGACAGGTCGGCGAGGAGCTGCCAGTCCGACACCAGCGAGTGCAGCCATTCGACGTCGGCTTCACCGAGGCTGGTGTGGCTTCTGGCCAGGTCATTCAGCGTGGGCACAGCATCATCATCGCATCCGGGCGCAGATCATTCCCTCCCGGAGCGGTGCGCGACCATGGTGAGAGTTGACGTTAAGCCTTTCTTAAGGCAATGATTCCGGATGACCGCTTCTCTGCTTCCGGCCGACGACACGCCCGGGGTACCCGGCGCGGGCGCGGGACCGAGGTTGCCCAAGTACTACCAGGTAAAGCGTCAGCTGCTCGAGTTCACCGCCACCCTGGACGCCGGCAGCCCAGTGCCGCCGGAGCGAGAGCTCGCGCGCTCGTACGGAACCTCGCGGACCACGGTCAGGCAGGCGCTGGCCGAGCTCGTCATCGAGGGCCGACTGCTGCGCATGCAGGGCAAGGGCACCTTCGTGGCCAAGCCCAAGGTGGCCCAGTCGCTCGAGCTCGCCAGCTACACCGAGGGCATGCGCGCGCACGGCCTGCACCCTCAGACCAAGATCCTCGACATCAGGTATGTCACCACCGACGAGCCGCTCGCGGAGCTGCTCGGCATCCGTCCGGGCGGCCGCGCACTGCGCATCCACCGGCTGCGGCTGGCCGACGGCGAGCCGATGTCGATCGACACCTCGCACCTGCCCGCCCGGCGCTTCCCCGGCCTGCGCAAGCAACTAGAGCGGCACATGTCGTTGTACGAGACGCTGCGCTCGGTGTACGGCATCCAGCTGGCCGAGGCGGAGGAGACGATCGAGACGGTGCTGGCCGACCCGCATGACGCCCAGCTGCTCGAGGTCGACGCCGGCCTGCCCCTGCTGTTGCTGTCCAGGCACGCCTACGACGTGACCGGGGAGCCGGTGGAGTGGGCGCAATCGTGGTACCGGGGGGACCGGTACAAGTTCGTGACCAGGCTGCGCCGGTGACCGGCCCGGCGCTGGCGCCGGTCCTGATCGTCACCGGCACCGGCACCGATGTCGGCAAGACCGTGGTCACCGCGGCCATCGCCGCCCTGGCGGCCGACCGGGGCACTGGTGTCGCGGTGGTCAAGCCCGCGCAGACCGGCGAGCCGCCCGGGCCCACCGGGGACCTGCAGACCATCCGCCGGCTGTCCGGCATCACCCAGACCCACGAGCTAGCCAGGTTTCCCCACCCGCTGTCCCCCGAGGCCGCGGCCCGGGCGGCCGGCCTGCCGCCGCTTGACCTGGCCGCCGCCGCCGTCTTCATCAAGCAGCTCGAGGCGGACCTGGTTCTGGTCGAGGGCGCGGGCGGCCTGCTGGTCCGCTACGACCCGTCAGGCAGCACGATCGCGGACCTGGCTACCATGCTGGACGCCCCGGTCCTGGTGGTCACGACGCCCGGGCTCGGCACCCTCAACCACACCGCCCTCACGCTGGAGGCGCTGAGCACCCGGCGGCTCACGACGGCCGGGCTGGTCATCGGCGCCTGGCCGACCGAGCCAGGCCCGGCAGAACGCGCCAACCTCACCGACCTGGCCGTCATCGCCGGGCGGCCGCTGGCGGGCGCCGTGCCGACCGGAGCGGCCCGGCTGAACAGAGCCGATTTCCTCGCCACGGCACGCGCAGGCCTCGGTCCGGACTTCGGCGGGAGCTTCCGCGGATTCACTGATTAGTTTCCTCGTTCCCGGGCAGTGCGGGTAGGCGCCAGGACGCGCTTTTCCTCTATCCACATACATGTTCCCCAGCTGGTTCGCCGGGGTCGCCTTCGCCGCGATCATCATCGGCGCGCTGGTGCCTACAAGTCGGCCTCCCCGACCGCGTCGCACTGGGCCTCGTCCTCCGACATCGAGTTCGGCCACACCGTCTACATCGGCCTGTCCGCCGTGATCCTCAACCTGGCTATCGCAGTCGTGCTGACGGTGATCTTCCGGGCCGTAAAGGTGCCGCAGGGCGCCGACGAGACCCTGCCGCACCAGTACATCGCCGACATCGCCGACGTGCCGGTACCCGCGCATGCCGGCGTCGGTGCCGCGGGAGCGGCCGGAGATCTACCTTGACCTCGAGGTAAGACGTTAGGAGGTCTCGTCCTCGCCGCCAGGACGAGCGGCCGAACTCGCGGCCGTTCGTCCTTGGCTGGTACCCCGCTGGAGCCTGGCGAGGCGGTCGCGGGCGGCGGTAGCGGACCTAGCCGGCGCCGGCGCGGCCGGCTGCGGGCCGCTGACCGCGCCGGGCACCAGGTTCGCCCGCGGCACCCGTACCGGCAGGCCTGCCGTCGTCGTGCCGCTCAAGGACGGCGCGACGACCGCCTGTGCGGCGTGCCAGCCCTTATCGACAGGTGACGCCCAGCCGCCTGCGGCGGCCGCGGTAGCGCTGAACTGCTTGTGGTGATTGGCGAACCAGTCCGACTCGACCGCCTCGTAGATGGGCAGGCGGCGCTCGTCCGCAGCGCCGGCCTCCGGCCCGAGGGCGGGCGCCTGGTCCGGCACGGGCGCACGCAGGCGCAAGGCCGGCCGCTGACGCACCGGTACGTCCTCCGGGGCCGACGCGGGCTGCGGGGCCGGCGCGGGCTGCGGGGCAGGCGCGGGTGCGTTCGGGTCCGCGAGCCCGCGGTCAGGATCGGGGCCGGCGGGTCGTCCAGGCGTCGCGGGCTGCAGGATCACGATGGCGTCCGGAAGCCAGACCAGCGCGGTAAGGCCGCCGGTGTTGGCCGGCTGCAACCGGACCTTGATGCCATGCCGGGCGGCGAGCCTGCCCACCACGAACAGGCCCATGTTCCGGTAGACCGTGATGTCCGTCGTCGCCGGGTTGTCCAGCCGCCAGTTGGCCTGCGCCATCTCGTCCGGGTGCATACCGACACCCTGGTCGGTGACCTCGACTAGGACGCCCCCGCTGGCCAGCGTACGGCCAGCGATGTCCACGAGCGTATCCGGCGCGGACAACGATGTCGCGTTCTCGGCCAGCTCGGCGATCAGGTGGACCACGTTGTTGACGGCGAGCCCGGATACCGCGATGCCGGGTTGCATGCGGAACGAGACACGCTCGTACTCCTCGATCTCGGACACCGACGCCCGGATCACATTCACCAGCGTCACCGGCTCGTTCCAGCGCCCGGGCAGCTCACGGCCCGCCAGGACGAGCAGGTTCTGGGAGTAGCGGCGCATGCGGGTGGCGATGTGATCCATCTTGAGCAGGTTCGCCAGCCGATCGGTGTCCTGTTCCCCCTGCTCAAGCTCGTCGATGAGCCGGATCTGCCGCTCCACCAGGGACTGGCTGCGGCAGGACAGGTCCACGAACATCTCGTTGAGCTTCTCGCGGAGCCCGGCCTCGCTGGCCGCCAGCCGGAGCGCTTCCCCCTGTATCTGGTCGAAGGCGCGCGCGACCTCCCCTATCTCGTCCGAGGAGGGCACGGCGATGGCTTCGACGGCATCGGGCGACGCTACGCCGCCGCGCTGGGTGACACGGCGGAGCTCATCGGGCAGCCGCACCTCGGCCAGCTCGACCGCCCCGGCTTGCAGCTGGCGCAGCGGCCGCAGCACCGACCGGCTCAGGGTGACCGCGGACCAGACCCCTACCGCCAGGAAAGCGGCCGAGACGATGCCGGCCAGGACGGCCGACGCGATGGCCCCGTCGCGCATCGAGCTGACGGCGGAATGGAACGAGGCGCTCCGGAAGGCCTCAGCCGCGTGAATGACACCGACCGTCACGAAGACGGCGGCGATGGCCGGGAGCATGGCCAGCAAGGACAGGCGGGTGCGGACGAGCCAGCTCGTGCGCGTGCCGTGCGAACCCCGCCGTGGTGTCCCCGTCCCGCTGTCCGGGTGCTGGTGGCCGCCGGCCGGCGGGCTGATCCTCCCGGACGGTCCGGGCAGGCCGGCGTCGAAGGCATGACCGGCACCGCGGTCTCGGGCGGCCCGGCCGGGCGGGGAGACGAACGCCGTGGCCACCGCGCGGGGCTCGGCGAAGGCCCCGGCGTCAAGCACCGGTTCGCCGGGGTGCTCGTGCGGGCTGTCGCTAGCCGTCCTGAAGAAGTCGGCACCCACCATGATGACGACCGCGAGGACCAAGGCGGCCAGGAAAATTTCTACCGGCATTGCTACTCACATCCGGTCAATGGCAGTGAGCATGCACGGGATTCCGCGCATCACCTGATGCCAATAGCACTGACCCCGGCGGCAGAATGGCATGGCAGGCCGAGAACCACTCTAGCTCCGTAATCCGCCGCCGCAGGCCGATTCCCATTTTGTCGGAAAAATCCGGTATTTTTAATTATGCTGGCGGGACCGGGCGGGCGCCGGTGCAGCTGAGCCTCGCGACCAGGCGTTTTGCCTGCAGTTATGCATCCCGAGACTTGATTTGGCGCACCATTCACAACCGTCAGTCGCGCACGGCAATGCACCTAAGTTTTAATTTGCCGCACGATTCACAGTGGTAGCGTCAGCCCCATTACGTCTTAACGCAAAGAAGGCGCCGGCGAATTCGGAATCCATATCCCCCGTCGCCGGATTTGACCGTAAGGTTTGAAAGCAGCCAAACGCTGAGTTCTGCGGTGCCTGCTAAAAGCACCACAGAACGGGCGCGCGAGCACAGGGAGCCGGGCCCGGGTGCTCTGGTGCGATCCTGACTGGACAGGAGAACAAATGACGGATCGACTAGTAACCGCCATCCCGGAATCCACCCAAGTCCTCCCGGCCCGGCTGGAGCCCGATGCGATCGGGGCCGCCCAGGACACGATCATCGGCATGGCCAACTCCGCACCGACGGTGGCGATCGGACTGTCGCTGGCCGGACTCGCCGCGGCGGCGGCCTACGGCAGCGGGCCGGTCATCATCTTGTGCGGAATCCCGATGCTCATCATCGCTAACGCCTACCGTCGGCTGAACCTGTGGAGCGCTAACTGCGGCGCTTCCTTCGAATGGGTCGGCCGCGCGATCAACCCGTACCTCGGGTTCATCACCGGGTGGCTGATGATCGCCGGCAGCCTATTCGGGGCCATCGCCGGCGTGGTGGTGCTCGCCCCGTCGGTCCTGGCCATCTTCGGTGACAGCGCGCTCAGCACCTGGCCGAATATTCTTATCAGCAGCCTCGTCATCGTGGTCTTGCTGGTGATCGCGGTCGTCGGCATCCGCCTCACCGCGCGCACTCAGGTCGGCATGGGGCTGATCGAGTACGTGATCCTCATCGGCTTTTCCGTAGCGGGGCTGGTCGTGGTGCTCGGCCACCGCCACGGAACGTTCCCGATCACCAACCAGTGGCTGAACCTGTCCGGAATCGGCGGCAAGGGGAGCCTGGCGTCGGGACTGCTCATCGCGGTATTCATGCTGGCCGGCTGGGACGCCACCATCTACGTCAACGAGGAAGTAAAGCACCGGCGGCACAATCCGGGCCGGGCCGCCGTCATCGCGGTCGCGTTGCTGATCGTCATCTACACCTTCGCCCAGGTAGGCCTGCAGGGGGTGGTGTCGCCGGCCAAGCTGCAGGCCAATTCGTCCTCGGTGCTCGTCTACATCGCCCAGGCGCTGGGCGGCGGAGGCGGGGCCAAGGTAATGGCGCTCGCCCTGGCGCTTTCTGTGATCGCGTCCACGGGCGTCAGCATCGTCATCCTCGCCCGGATGATCTACGGGATGGCGAGTCACCGGGTGCTGCCGCCGGTCCTGGGCACCATAAGTCCCCGCTACGCCACGCCCGCGGTCGCCAGCGTCGTCGTCGGCGTGATCCTCATCGCGGTCACCTGGGTGTACCTGCTCTCCAGTTCGATCGCGAACGCCTTCACCCAGCTGATCGACCTGACCGGCGTGCTGTACGCCAGCTTCTACATCCTCACCGCGCTGTCCGCCATCGTGTACTACCGGCGCCGCGTCTTCGGCAATGCCTGGGACGCGTGGCTCGTCGGCATCCTTCCCGTGGCCGCAGCCGGCTTCCTGACCTGGATCATCATCAAGTCGACGCAGAACGCGGCCGCTTCACAGAAGTGGTCGCTGATCGGCATCCTCGGCGCCGGGGTGATCCTGATGCTCATCGCGCGCTACATCCTCCGCTCGCCGTTCTTCCAGATCCCGCGCGAGAGCGCCCCGAGGAAACGGTGAAGAAGCCCGCATGGATGGCGCCGAAATATCCGGAGATGTGACGTGACTCAGATCAAGGCGACTCAGCCGGTCCTGCCGACAACCGCCAGCGCCCTGCGGGAGAAGAGCAAGCTGCAGCGGCACTTCCGGCGCTTCGACGTGTTCTTCTACCTGATCTGCACGGTGGTGACGATCGACACCATCGGTGCGGTCGCGAGCCACGGAGCGCAGGGTTTCACCTGGCTGGTGTTTCTCGGGGTCTTCTTCTTCCTGCCTTACGCCTTGTCGGTCGCCGAGCTTGGCTCGGCGTTCCCGCAGGAAGGCGGCCCCTACGTCTGGACGCGGCTGGCGTTCGGACGCCCGCTGGCGGCCGTCAACTCGGTCATCTACTGGATCTCCAACCCGATCTGGGTCGGCGGGTCGCTCACCATCGTCTCGTTCGCGGCGATCGAGGAGTTCTTCGGGACGGTGGGCGGCGGCTGGAAGTACGTATACGCGGTGGCCTTCATCTGGTTCACGATCGGCGCGGCCATCGTGTCCCTGCAGTACGGCAAGTGGGTTCCGACGCTTGGCGCGTGGGCGCGCGGGCTGGTGCTCGCGTTCTTCGTGTTCTCCGTCATCTTGTACGCGGCCAAGCACGGGATACACGGCTTCGGGGGGCACGCCTTCCTGCCCACCTATGCGATCTTCATCGCCGTGGTGCCGGTGCTGATCTTCAACTACGCCGGCCTGGAGGTGCCCTCGGCGGCCGGCGAGGAGATGACTAACCCCCGGCGCGACGTCCCGTTCTCCGTCCTGGCGTCGGGCACCACGACGATGTTCGCGTACGGGGTGCCGATCCTGGCGGTCCTGCTCGTGCTCCCGGAGAGCCAGGTATCCGGGCTGACCGGGTTCCTGGACGCGATCAAGTCCGTGTTCACCGTCTACGGCGGCCACGTAGCCGCCGACGGGACCGCGACGCTGAGCGGGGCCGGACTGCTGCTTGGCCGGGTCGGGGCGATCGTATTCATCTTCGCCCTGGCCAGCGCGGGAACGACCTGGATCATGGGAGCGGACCGGGCCGAGGCGGTGGCCTCCTTCGACGGCGGCGGCCCCCGGGTGCTCGGCAGGTTCTCGGCGCGATTCGGTACCCCGGTAGCGATGAACCTGCTCTCCGGCGTGGTGGCGACCGTGCTCATGGTCGCCGCCTTCCAGATCACCGGGGCCGATTCGAGCAGGTACTTTGCCGCCGTACTCGGGCTGACGATCTCCACCACCACGATCTCGTACCTGTTCATCTTCCCGGCGCTGATCAAGCTCAGATACTCGCGGCCTGAGGTCGAGCGCCCTTACCGCGTGCCGGGCGGGATGGCGGGAGCGTGGATCTGCTCGCTCATCCCGACGTTCTGGGCGCTGGTAGCGACGGTCTTCCTGATCTGGCCGGGCCTCGGCGTCAACTGGTTCGGTGCCGGAGGAAACCCGAACGACAGCCTGGCCGCGCTCAACTTCTCCCATCAGCGGTTGCCGTATGAGCTCAGCCAGATCGTGCCGCTGGTCGTCATCGTGGTGGTCGGCGTGGCCTTCTACCTGCTCGGCGAGAAGACACGCAGCGAGCCGGCCGCTGAGCCCGTCATCGCGGCCGGCACCCCGGTCGACCACACGGACCATGCGCCATGACACGCACCGCCCCGTTCGGCTTCAAATAAAGTCGTATTCCTCAGCCACGTGGTCGGGAGCGACGGGCCGGGTCTACCCGGGCGACCCCGCCGGTCGAGGTTCACCCGGCCGCTACGATCGAGCGCGATGGCTACTACCGGCAAGGGCTCGTGACCGGCGAGCAGGCAGGAACGCACTGGGCAGCGCCTGCGCGTTTCCGTTCCGGCCACGCGGCCGCGGACGAACTGGCGCCCGGGTCGCCCGCTGGCTGATCGAGCACCGCTCCATCGGTGCCCTCGGTCCCCCGCGACGGTGTCCGGGCTGATCCCCTAGCCGCGCCGGAAACGGCTCATGAGCGGCAGGCACCGACTGAAATTATCACTTAAAGTGTCATGACGACGACTTAGAGAGAAAAGATGCACGTCAAGGGCTATTCACAATTCGGATGTAAAAGATTACTCTAAGTACTAGATGCCCTGTATGACCATATTGCGGGGCGGTCCCAGCGAGAGGGGTCCGGGAATGCCTGGGACACGGCATGTACCGGCTGCGGCCACCCCCGCACAGGTCACTATCCTGAGCGACTGGCGTGCACTGCGCCCGCATGAACCCGCCCTGGAGGTACTCCACCGGGCCGCCGGAACGCCGGTAACGGCACGGCTCGCCTGGTGGTGTTCGGCGGTCATGGCTGCTCCAGGCGCTGTCCCCCTGCTGCTGACGCGGCCAGGGCCGGGCGGCACTTTAACGGCCGCCGCGCTGATCGCGCTGCGCGAGACGGACGAGGGCTGGCAGATCACCTCGGGACGCCCGCACAGCGACGACGTGTGGGAGGTCGCCGCCGTATCGGCCCGCGCCCGCCAGGCGATACTGGCGGGACTGGCCGGCTTCGCTCGAGGGCTGGATCGCCCGTGGCGGCTGATGCTGACCGGGCTGCGCAACGGCGAGGATGCGGCCTGGCTCGCCGGGCAGCTGCCTGCCGGACGCGCGGTGCCCGCGCCGCCGGTCCCGGGTATCGGCTTCACCCACGACGAGGTGGCGTTCGCGCCCGGCATCCGCCGCGGCCTCGACCGGTCCGGACACCGGATCAGACGGCAGGCGCTGACGGAGGAGATCGGTTTCGAGCGCGAGCCGGCCCGGCTGGCGAGCCTGCGCGAAGAGGTCGAGGCCGTGCACCGGGCTCGTGACCATGACGCCGGGCGGGTCAGCGATCTCGACGAGGTGGCCGGCGCCGAGTTCTGGCGCTCGGTGTACGACAGTCACGCCGCCCGCGGCGAACTCGAAGTGGCCACGCTGCGGCTGAACGGGCACCTGGCCGCGTACGTCATCGCGCTCGTGGACCCGCCCGTCTACCGCGTGTTCGACGGGCGGTTCGCCCCGCGGTGGCGGGCCTACAGCCCCGGCCGGCGCCTGGAAGCCGCGGTCGTGGAGCATGCTCGCCGCAGGTACTTCCGGGTGCTCGACTGGATGAGCAGCGTCGCACCGGAAAAGCTCGTCGCCAGCACGTGGGCGGAGCCGCGGTGGGCCGTCACCGCCGCCTGTGGCCTGCAGCGCACCTTCAGCGCCGGCGGCGGCGACCTTGCCATGACGGCGGCCGCGCCGTGAAGGCAGCGTTCATCGTCACCTCAAGCGCGCTCACTGCCCTTGCCGCACTGCCGTACATCCTCGAGATCGTGCGCGGCCGGGCCCGGCCGCGGGTCGCGTCCTGGGGCATCTGGACGGTCGTTCAGGTGGTGGGGACGGTGTCCGCGTTCACCGCCCGGCAGCTGCCCGGGGCGTGTTACACCCTGTTCTGCGCGGCGGGCTGCGCCGCCGTGGTCGTCCTGGGGTGGCGGTACGGCAGCCGGGATTTCGGGCCGCTCGACGCGGTGTGCGTGGCATTGGCCGCCGAGGGCGTGGCGCTGCTCGCGGTGGCCGCGGCCCTGCCCCGGCTCGTTCCCATGTCGTGGGCCGTCGCCGTATCGGTGGCCACTGACTTCCTGGCGTACCTGCCGACGTTCCGCCATGCGTGGCGCAGGCCCGACGAGGAGCCCTGGCTTCCCTACGCCCTGTTCGGTGCCGCCGCGGCGCTGGTCCTGTGGGTCGCGGACTACCAGGTCCTGGCCGGGGTGATCTACCCGCTGTACCTGTTCGCCGCGGACGCGGTCATGGTGATCATGATCCTGCTCAGCCCGTACGGCTCGGATCGGCGGCCGGCGGCGAGCCGTCCGCGCGGGTTCGCGCTGGACCCGCTGATGCGGCTGTCCGTCGCGTCGGGGCAGTGGCGGCCGGTAACAGGAAGGGACTGGCGGCAGACCTGACGGCTACTCGCTGGTAACGTCGCTTGCGTGGAACGTCTAACTGGTCATGGCGGCGCGCACGCGCTGGCGGCGGCCCGGCGGCACGGCGTATCGGCCCTGTTCACGCTGTCCGGCGGGCATGTGTTTCCGCTCTACGACGCGGCGGTCAAGGTTCAGGGGCCCGGCCCGCTGCGGCTGCTGGACGTGCGGCACGAGCAGACCGCCGTCTTCGCCGCGGAGGCGACCGCGCGGCTGACCCGGACGCCGGGGCTGGCCGTGGTCACGGCGGGGCCAGGCGTGACCAACTCGGTCAGCGGGGTGACGACCGCGTGGTTCAACGGCGCGCCGGTGGTGGTGCTGGCCGGGCGCGCGCCCGACCACCGCTGGGGCGCGGGCAGCCTGCAGGAGATGGACCATCCGCCGCTGCTCGCCCCGGTCACCAAGCGCGCCTGGACCGAGCACGACACGGCGAAGGTGGGACCTTCGGTCGACGAGGCCTTCCGGCTGGCGATGAGCCCGCACCGCGGCCCGGTGTTCCTCGACATCTCGCTCGAGGCGCTCTATGGCCAGGCCGAGGCGGACCTGCCGGAGCTTGCGCCCCAGGCCGCCCCCGCGCCCGACGCCGCGGACGTCGACCGGATCGCCGCGCTGCTGCGGACGGCCAGGCGGCCGATCATGGTGCTGGGATCTGACGTGTGGCTGGGCGGCGCCGAACACGCCGCCCGGGAGGCGGCGCAGGCCCTGCGGCTGCCCGTGATCGCCAACGGGCAGGCCCGGGGGGTGCTGCCCAGCGGTCACGAGCTGCTGGTCACCCGGGCCAGGTCGGTGGCGCTGCGCCAGGCCGACCTGGTCATCGTGGCCGGAACGCCGCTTGACTTCCGGCTCGGGTACGGCTCGTTCGGGCCGCAGGAGGCGCCGGCCCAGGTGGTGCACGTGACCGACGCGCCGGGCGGGATCGCGACGCACGTCCCGCTCGCCGCCTCGGCGGCCGGCGACCTGTCGGCGTTCTTTACCGCGCTGGCGGCGTATTCCACCGGAGCGGACCCGGACTGGGTGCCGGAACTGACCGAGGCGGCCCGCGCCGGGCTGGCGCTCGACGGCCCGCTGCTGGCCAGCGACGCCGACCCGGTGCATCCGGCCCGGATCTACGGCGAGCTGCTCAAGGTGCTCGACGACGACGCGGTGGTCATCGGGGACGGCGGCGACTTCGTCTCCTTCGCGGGCAAGTACATCGAGCCGAAGCGTCCCGGCGGGTGGCTCGACCCCGGGCCGTTCGGCTGCCTGGGCACCGGGCTCGGCTACGCGATCGCGGCCCGGCTGGCGCGGCCGTCCGCGCAAGTCGTACTGCTGCTCGGCGACGGCGCGGCGGGCTTCTCGCTGATGGACGCCGATACGCTGGTCCGGCACCGGCTGCCCGTGGTCATGATCTGCGGGAATAACGCGGGCTGGGGCCTGGAACGGCATCCCATGCGTGCCATCTACGGCTACGACGTCGCCGCCGACCTGCAGCCGGGGTGCCGCTACGACAAGGTAGTGCGGGACCTCGGCGGTGCGGGCGAGCTCGTCACCACGGCCGCGGGCATCGCTCCCGCGCTGCGCCGCGCCTTCGACGCCGGTGTTCCGTACCTGGTCAACGTGATTACCGACCCCGAGGTCGCGTATCCGCGCTCCACCACAGGGGTGTAACGGGTCAGCCGATGCCCTGCTAGCTAATGCCCTGCTAGCTGATGCCCTGCTAGCTGATGCCCTGCTAGCTGATGCCCTGCTAGCTGATGCCCTGCTAGCTGATGCTGGCGATCAGGTCGCCTTCCTGGACTACGTCGCCCTCCGCGACGTGCATCTTGGCCACCACACCGGGCCCCTCGGCCAGGACCGGGATCTCCATCTTCATCGACTCGAGGATCACCAGGGTGTCACCATCGTCGACGTGATCGCCCTCCGCCGCGACCACCTTCCACACGTTCGCCACCATCTCCGCGCGGACTTCAGCCACCGGTGACTCCTCCTCTGTCCCGCTAGGCGGGACGCAGCTTGCTTACCAGGGACGTATCGTAGTCCCCGGCGCTGAACTCCGGGCTGGCGAGCAGGTCGGCGTGGAACAGCAGGTTGGTCTTCGGGCCCGCGATGCGGAAGGCCGCCACGGCGTCCCGGGCGCGGTCCAGGACCTGCTCGCGATCGGCGCCGTGCACGCAGAGCTTGGCCAGCAGCGGGTCGTAGAACGGCGTCACGGTGTTACCCGCCGCATATCCGGCGTCGACCCGCAGGCCGGCGCCCGCGGGTTCGGCCCACTCGGTGATCGTGCCTGGACCGGGCAGGAACCGGACTGGGTCCTCGGCGTAGACCCGCAGCTCGAGTGCGTGCCCGGACGGCCGGAAGGGGGCAGAGTCGGCGGCCGGGTCGAAGGACGGCGGCTCGCCCGCGGCGATGAGGAACTGCTGCTCCACCAGGTCGATGCCGGTGACGAGCTCGGTAACGGGGTGCTCGACCTGCAACCGGGTGTTCATCTCGAGGAAGACGAACGTACCCGCGTCGGCGTCCACCAGGCACTCGACCGTCCCGGCGCCGCGGTACGCCACGGCCTGGCCTGCCTGGACCGCGGCGGCCAGCATCCGCTCGCGTAGCCCGGCGGAGACGCCCGGCGACGGGGTCTCCTCGGCCACCTTCTGGTGGCGCCGCTGCACCGAGCAGTCCCGCTCGCCGAGCGCCAGCACCCGCCCGTCGGCCAGGCCGAGGATCTGCACCTCGACGTGCCTGGCGTGTTCTACGAACCGCTCGATCAAGATCTCCGGCGAACCGAAGAACCGTTCCGCGCGCGAGCGGGCGGTCTCGAACGCCGAACGCAGCATGGTCTGGTCGGCGGCTACGCCCATGCCGATTCCGCCGCCGCCGGCCGCCGCCTTGACCATGACGGGATAGCCGATCCGGTCCGCCTCGGCGACGGCCGCGGCCACGTCGCGAACGGGCTCCCGGCTGCCCGGCGAGACCGGCACCCCGGCCCGCTCCATCAGGTTCCTGGCCCGGATCTTGTCACCCATCTGCTCAATGGCGTCTGGATCGGGACCCACCCAGGTCAGGCCGGCCGCGATCACCTGGCGGGCGAAGCCGGCGTTCTCGGCGAGGAAGCCATAGCCCGGATGCACCGCCGCCACCCCGGTCTGGCGGGCCGCGCCGATGATCGCCGCGGCGTCCAGGTAACTGCGCGCAGGCTGCCCCGGGCCGATGCGAACGGCCAGGTCCGCCTCGCGGACGTGAGGCAGATCGGCGTCCGCGTCGGAGTAGACGGCCACCGTCTTGATCCCGTTCCGCCGGGCCGTCCTTATCACCCGCCGAGCGATCTCGCCACGGTTGGCGACCAGCACCGAGTCCAGCATCAGGCCAGCCTAGCGGCCACGCCCGAATGGGCGCCGACGCCCTCTCCCCGCGAGCCAAAGGACCGCCGGCGCTGCCTGGACTGACGAGCGAGGAACGAGCGAGGAGGGAAGGCAGCGCCTCAAAAGGCGGCCCGGAGGCGAGCGGGAAAACAGAGCGAGCGGGAGGCTAGAGCATGACCGACCTACGGTTCACCACGCGGCTGAGGGCCTCGACCACGCTCGGGTCGTACTCGCTGGCCACCTCGAGCCGGAGCCGCTGCACCGCCGCCGCGGCCCGGCCCGGGTCAAGCGAGCTGCCCACCAGGTCGTCGAAGGCGTTGGCCGCCTTGATGATGCGGCTGCTCAGCGGCGGCCCAGATGGCTTATGGTGGCCGTCGCGGCCGTTAGCGGTGGCGTCGAGGGCGCGGTAGGGCTCGTTCTGCCTGCGTACGATCTCGGCCACCGAGCCGAGCACCTGCGCCTGCTGGATCACGTCGGCACCGAGCTCGGCGATGCGCTGCTGGTCCTGGCGGGAGACCAGGACGGTGGCTCCGCCGGGAATGGGGTCGTGCAGCGACAGCTGGCCGATGTCGTGCATGAGCGCGGCGTACTCGAGCTCCAGCAGCTGGGGTTCATGGATGCCAAGCTCCCGGCCGACCGCCACGGCCAGCCTGCTGACCCGCTCGGAATGACCGGGTTCCACGTACCCGCCGATCTCGGTCACTTTGGCCAGCGCACGCACGGTCTGCAGGTAGGTGGCCCGGATCCCGGCGTACCGGCGGAACGCCACCTGGGTGACGAGCAGCGGCGCGGTGAACACGGCCAGCGCGGCCAGCCCCATCACCTCCGCCGCGAACGCGATGAGCAGCGCCGAAGCGCCCACCGCCGCGCCCAGCGGCAGCTGGACGTGCATCTCGTCCACCAGCGCCACCCGGAACCTGGCTCGCTGCTCGTCGACCAGCAGCAGGGCGGTGAGCAGCGCCTCGAGCAGCAGGGCGACCACGGCTAGGGAGGTCATCAGCGAGAAGGCCAGGCCCCAGTGCCGGTCCACCTCGCTGTTGCCCGCCAGCGGGCGGAAGATGTAGGCGACGCACGCGACGCAGAGCAGGCGCGCGGCCATGCCGCTCACCCGGGCCAGGCCGACGGCCAGGTGGGGCAGCGCGCCGATGATCATGCCGATGGTGGCCACGGTCACCACTTGCTGGGCGCTGTAGTGAACGACGTGGGTCCCGACGCGGATGAGCAGGGCATAGGCGAGCGCTCCGGCGAACCCGATCGGGGCGGACTCGCGATCCCCCGGCAGGTTGAGCCTGAGCACCTCGCCGAACGCGATCAGCGCGCCGAACGCGATCGCGATCCGGGGATCCTGCAGGCCGTCCGCCGCGGTCTGCGCCACCGAGGCCACCAGCCACACCCCGGCCGCCACCACCAGCAGCAACTGGCCAGAATCCTTCACCTGCCAGGGATACCGGCAGAGCTCATGTCGTCGTTGGCTCATGGCGGTATCAGAGGCTGTCGATCACGCGGAGCGGGGCGGCCGGGTCGTCGTGATCTTGCGCGGTGACGGTGGTCAGGTCGTCGGCCGCGAGCACGGGCGGCTCGGGCCGCTGCCAGCCTTCGCGCTTGAGCGCGGCCACGAAGGCATCCACGAAGGCCGGGTCGAACTGCGTGCCCGACCACTTCCTCAGCTCCCGGATGGCCTCGTCGACCGGGCGGGCACCGCGGTAGGACCGGGTCGAGGTCATGGAGTCGAAGGCGTCGGCGACCGCCAGCACCCGGGCGAACTCGGGGATCTCGTCCCCGGCCAGCCCCATCGGGTAGCCGCGACCGTCGATCCGCTCGTGATGGTGCATGATGCCGGCCAGCGCCTCGTCGAGGAAGCCGATCTCCCGGACGATGTCGAGCCCGCGCATCGGGTGCAACTGGATGGCCGCGTACTCTTCCTCGGTCAGCTTTCCTGTCTTCTGCAGCACCTTCGTCGGCACGCCTAGCTTGCCCACGTCGTGCAGCATCCCCGCGTACCTGATCGCCTCCACGCGGTCGCTCCGCATGCCGATCTCGCGCGCGATCATGACCGAGCCGCGGGACACCCGGTCGCTGTGGCCGCGGGTATAGAAGTCCTTGGTCTCGACCGCCTGGCACAGCGCGCCCACCGTGGCCTCATAGGCCTTCTGCTGCTCGGCGAACTGCGCGACCGCCCAGCGCGCGACGAACAGCGGAATCAGCACCAGCAGCGGCGCGAACGGCCCGACCACGCTCCACAGCGCGGCTATCAGCAACCCGTAGGCCGCGTAACCGAGGTCGGAGAGCAGCAGCCGCCCGGTCAGCCCGGCGCCGACGCCTTGGCTCGTCAGGGCCCCCGCGGACCCTCGGTCACGGCCCCTGGTCAGCCAGAGCACTCCGCTGAGCAACCCGTGATTGGCCGCGACATGGATCAGCGCCGCGCCGGCGAACGGCCAGATGATCCCCGGAAAAGAGTTCTCATTCGGGAGCCCGACTTGGCCGCCCAGGGCAAGAAAAGCACGGCCGGCCAGGTACGCGCTGAGCGCATACATCGACGTATTGAATACGCGCTGCAGGATGTGCGGGCCGCGGCGCAAACCCAATGCGGTGCAAGCTCCTACAATGGCGGCCCCAACCGGACCGACCAGGACAACCGAGGCAAGCATGGCGGCCGAACTGGAGGACCAGGTGAGTTGCCCTTTGCGGAGTTGCGTGGCCCTTGATTCAGAGACGATAACCAGGATGCCGAGAAATACGACGTACTTCCAGCTCAAGCCCGTGAACGGACCTCTGGCCACGAGGACGGCGGCGAGTACCACCACAGCACCGATGTAAAGCAGTGCGCCCCGCGAGAGCTTGCCCAAACTTCCCCCTCGCAGTCAGAAGTATGTGCGCCGCGGACCTGGATTGGTAATGTCAGCCCCAGGCCACGCCACGGGCGCGCGGCTCGCCGGGCCCGCCCGCGAGGAGCGCACGCCGGCCGGCTTTGACATCACCGCCTGTACGCATGAGGCGGACCTCCCTTGGGCGAATTGCCTTCGCCGTACCCGTGTTGTAATCGTTCAACCACAGGATAACGCGAGCGCAGACGTTCGCGCAGGCCTAATCTCATCGTGAACCAACCGTGAGCATTATCGTCACAATGAGCAATCAAGGACGGCACATGTGGCGCAATTGCCACAGTTCTGGCGAATCGGAACGCCGGATGCCGCGGGCCGTTACTCAGCGAACTCGATAGTCGCGCGAACTTCCCTGATGCGGACGAGAATCCTGGCGCGCAGCTCCGCCGGCGCCGGGTCGCAGCCGCAGTGCTTTTGGACCACCCGCTTAACCGCCTCCTCCAGGCCGTACTCGCGCAGGCAGGGCCCGCACTCGTCCAGGTGCTGGCGGATCTTGGCGCAGTCGAGATCGCCGAGCTCGCCGTCGAGGTAGCCGTACACCCGGTCAAGCACCTCGGTACACGGAGTCTCGTGGGGGTTTCCGCAGCTCATCGCCCTTCCTCCCCGGTTGCGGAGGCATCGGAAGCAGTCCGGGCCAGTCCGCGCTCCGCCGCGTAATCCTGGAGCAGGTCCCGTAGCTGACGGCGACCACGATGCAGGCGTGACATCACGGTACCGATCGGCGTTTCCATGATGTCGGCGATCTCCTTGTACGCGAACCCTTCCACGTCAGCCAGGTAGACCGCGATCCTGAACTCTTCGGGCAGCGCCTGCAGCGCCTCCTTGATGTCAGAATCCGGCAGGCGCTCAAGCGCCTCCGCCTCGGCCGACTTCAGTCCCCCCGAGGTGTGCGACGCGGCCCGCGCCAGCTGCCAGTCCTCGACCTCCTCCGCGCCCGACCGCTGCGGCTCGCGCTGCCGCTTGCGGTAGGTGTTGATGAAGGTGTTAGTCAGGATCCGGAACAGCCACGCCTTCAGGTTCGTGCCCTGCTGGAACTGGTGGAAGGACGCGTAGGCCTTGGCAAACGTCTCCTGCACCAAGTCTTCCGCATCCGCCGGGTTGCGGGTCATCCGAAGCCCTGCGGAGTACAGCTGATCCAGGTAGGGCAGCACCTCCTGCTCGAAGCGCTCGCCGCGCTGTTCGAGAGTCTCCGGAACGGGACCCACCCCCTCTAGGTAGTACGAGGCCGGGCTGCGGGCGTGCAGACCGTATGTGCGGGAGGATACCGCGCCGGAGTCGTGAGCTTCCGACAGCATGCCACGTGGTGGCGAAGCGACTGCCATGCCGCGTTCAACACGGTACCGCACCGGGTCATTCCGCTCCGGGGTTGCTGGCTGGCATAAGGCTGGCATAAGGCTGGCATAAGGCTGGTCAGGCCGGGAAGGTAAGACGTAGGCGCCGGCGGCAGCGCGCGCACAAACAGAAGGCGCCGAGTCAGGAGTTCAGCGCCCGTGCAGCATGCGGCCAGCGCGATCACCGCGCCTGACACTGATCAGCTCCCGGTCTACTGGCAATTCCACGAGGCGGTGACGCGCGCCCAGCTGACCCAGTGGCTGCCGAGCGGCCGGCACCTCCTGGTGGACGTCTCGGGGCCCCGCGCCCCAGGCGCGGAACTGGCCGCCAAGGCGGGCCACACGGTGGTGCGCGTGATCGAGGACGGCCGCGCCACCCCCGCGGCGCCGGAAGCTCTGGGGAGGCCTGGGGGGTCCGGGAGGAACGGGTCCCCCCGAAGGGGGGCCGAGGGGGTCTTGGGGCCGAGGGGGTCCGGGGGGAAAGGTTCCCCCCGAAGGGGGGCCGAGGGGGTCTTGGGGCCGAGGGGCTCTGGGGGGAAAGGTTCCCCCCGAAGGGGGGCCGAGGGGGTCTTGGGGGGAACGGTTTCCCCCCAGGATCGGGGGGTTCCGGGGGGTCGCCCCCCCGGGCCAGCACAGCACCCTCGCATCATCCCGGTGATCGCGGACGCGTCGCGGCTGACCTTCCTGGGCGACGCGTGCGCGGATGGCGTCATCGCCGATGACCGGGCGCTGTCGGTGCACCTGGCCGCCGAGGCGATGATCGCCGAGATCGCCCGCGTGCTGCGGCCGGGCGGCCGGGTGATCGCCTGCGTCGACTCCCTGGTGCTCGGCATGGCCGTGCTCGCCGACCAGCATCACTGGGCCCACCTGGTCGACCTGCCGCACGCCGAGGTGGTGCTCGTGCCGTGGCCGGACGGCACGATCACCAGGTGCTTCGGCCCGGACCAGGCCCGCGAGCTGTTTACCGGGGCGGGCCTGCGGGTCAACTGGGTCCGCTCGCGGACCGTGTTCTCCGAGTCGGTGGTGACCCACTGGCTGCGGCGCGACCCTGGCGGCCTGGCCAAGCTCGTGCGGGCCGAACTGGCGGCCCGATCCGACGAGTCGCTCGGCGCGCAGCTGGTGATATCGGCCAGCAAGCCCCGCGCGGGCGGCCAGGGGGGTGCGGGGGGGCGGGCAGCCCCTCCCAAGGGGGGTCCGGGGGGATGGGTCCCCCCGGGAGGAAAAGCGGGGGGGTCTGGGGGGGCGTCCCCCCCGGACTAATACCGTCGGCGTTTGGCCCACTTGGCCTGGCACGCGACACAGCGGGCCGCGTCGGGCCGGGCTTCCAGCCTGCCCTCGGGGATCTCGTGGCCGCAGTCCACGCAGTGACCATAGGTGTCGCCGTCAACGCGCGCGAGCGCGCCGAGTACCTCGTCGCGCTGACTGCGAGCGGACATCAGGATCGCCTCGGTGCGGTCGGCTTCGGAAAGGGCCGCCCCCGCGTCGGCTGAGTCCTGCGGATACCCCGTCCCGGCCACCGCCCCGGGGCGCTCGCCCTGCAGGATGGCGATCGACCGGTCCAACTCGTCGCGCATCTCCTCTAGGCGCTTACGGGCAACGGTAGTGTCCACTAATGTCCTCGCCTCCCGTCCGCGGCTGTTAGGCAGCCCAGGCTCGCATCGACACCGAGCCACGGCTGCGGGCCGCGGACTCAGAACAACTCGCCGGGCGGCCTCTCCCTGTCAGCGGAAGCCGCGGACGGCCCATCGGCGCTTTCGAAGGGCTTGATGAGCTCCGGTCCGTTGTTCCGCACGAAGTTGACGGCCACCGATACGGGATGCGACGTCAGGCCGCCCGCCATCGCGGGCAGCATCGTCGCCTGAAGCTGGCTAGGTTCGGTATTGTCCGGGTCGAGCCAGTCTGTCCAATGCTCACGGGTGATCACCATGGGCATGCGATCGTGGATCTGGCCGACATCGTTGGTTGCCTGGGTCGTAATTATCGCGGCCGTCCACAGCCAGGCACGTTCATGATCGGGGGGGACCGCCTCGTCCCGCCAGCGTTCGTAGATGCCGGCGAAGGCCAGTGATCCCCCATCCGTTCGGTAAATAAAATAGGGCTGCTTACGCTTCTTTCCGTCTTCAGCAATGACCTGCCACTCGTAGTAGCCGTCCGCCGGGATGATGCAGCGGCGCTTGGCGAAAGCGCGCCGGAAGGACGGCTTGACCGCCACGGTCTCGGCGCGGGCGTTGATGAGCTTGCCGCCGATCGAGGCGTCCTTGGCCCAGGGAGGCACCAGGCCCCAGCGGACTACTCGCAGCTCACGGGCCTGCGGCTGATCATCGCGGGCAGGCCGGTCCAGGACCGCGTAGATCCTCTTGGTCGGCGCCACGTTGTAGTCGGGATCAGGCTCCGGATCGGGTGAGGCAGCCACGCGGTCGCGCTCGACGCCGAACTCCTCAAGGAGTTCAAGGCGCTTGCGCGCCGACACAAAACGACCGCACATGCAATCTTCCTAAACTGGATGCAGTCTGGACACGTCCCGTTAAGCCTGGATTGGCAGTTCATAACCAGAATCAGGGCCGGCCAAACACTCCTCGCGCCCTGCGGGCGCCCGGACGATACGCTCAACCGTATGCACCCGGATAACAACCAAGGCCGGACCTGGCCTTCCCCGACCGCCGACGGGCCGGTCAGCGCCCGCGTCCGGCTGCCGGCCTCCAAGTCCATCACCAACCGGGCGCTGGTCCTAGCCGCGCTCAGTGACGGCCCGGCCGTAATCACGAACCCGCTGCGGGCCAGGGACACCATGCTGGCGGCCGCCGCCCTGCGCGCGCTGGGCGTCGGGATTCTTGACGACGGACATGATTCCCGAACGGCCTGGCGTGTCACGCCCGGGCAACCCGCGCCGGGTTCCGCGGTGAGCGTGGACGTGGGCAACGCCGGGACGGTCATGCGGTTCCTGCCCGGGCTGGCCGCGCTGACCACGGCCGTGGTCGCCTTCGACGGGGACGCGCGGGCCAGGCAGCGCCCGGTCGGTCCGATTCTCGCGGCGCTGCGGCAGCTCGGCGCGCACATCGAGGACGGCGGCCGCGCCGCGGTCCCGTTCACCGTGTACGGCCGCGGCGCGGTCCGCGGCGGCACCGTGGTGCTGGATGCTTCGGGGTCCTCGCAGCTGGTCTCGGGCCTGCTGGTGTCGGCGCCCCGGTTTGACGAGGGCATCGAGATACGGCACGAGGGCCCGCCGGTGCCCTCGGCGCCGCATATCGCCATGACCGTGCGGATGCTCCGCGCGGCCGGCGCCGACGTCACGGAACTGCGGTCCGGCTCGGGCGGCTCCGGCACCCGGCCTGATGCTTGGCGGGTCCGGCCGGGCCGGCTCGACCTGGGGTCGGTCACGGTCGAGCCCGACCTGTCCAACGCCGGCCCGTTCCTGGCCGCGGCGCTGGTGACCGGGGGGACCGTCACGATCGGTGACTGGCCGCAGGACAGCCTGCAGGCGGCCGGGGCGATCCTGGACGTGCTGGCCCAGATGGGCGCACGGTGCGAGGTCGGCGCGGACGGCCTGACCATCACCGGCACCGGGCGCATCCACGGCATCACCGCTGACCTGCGCGATGTCAACGAGCTCGCGCCGGTGCTCACCGCGGCGGCGGCGGTGGCCTCCTCGCCCTCGGTCTTCACCGGTCTGGCGCACACCCGCACGCACGAGACGGACCGGCTGGCCGCCCTGGCCAAGGAGGTCAACGCGCTCGGCGGCGACATCACCGAACTGCCCGACGGCCTGCAGATCAGGCCCCGCCCGCTGCGGGCCGTCGACGAGCCGTTCGGCAGCTACGACGACCACCGGATGGTGATGGCCGCGGCCGTGCTCGGCCTGATCGTGCCCGGCATCCGGGTGGCCGGCGCGGACACTGTGGCCAAGACCTTCCCGGACTTCATGCAGGTCTGGGCCGGGATGCTGGGAGCCTGAGCCGGTGAACTCGTCGTCCAGCTACGCACGGCTCGACGAGGATGACGTCCGGGTACGTCCCGGCCGCAGTTCGCGGCCGCGCACCCGGCGGCGCCCGGCGCACTCCAGCGCCGTGGAAGGCTTCGTGACCAGCGTGGACCGGGGCCGGTACGGGTGCGTGACCGACGGCAGGCTGGTCGTGGCCATGAAGGCGCGCGAGCTCGGCAAGGGCTCGGTGGTGGTCGGCGACCGGGTGGCGCTGGCCGGCGACACGTCCGGCGCCGAGGGAACGCTAGCCCGGATCGTCCGGGTGGAGCCGCGGACCAGCGCGCTGCGGCGGTCCGCCGACGACACCGACCCGCTGGAGCGGATCATCGTGGCCAACGCCGACCAGCTGGCAATCGTCTGCTCGTTGGCTTCGCCGTCGCCCAACCTGCGGTTCGTGGACCGCTGCCTGGTCGCCGCGTACGACGCCGGGCTTGACCCGCTGCTGATTTTGACCAAGGCCGACCTGGCGTCGCCACGCAAGGTGCGGGATTTCTACCGGCCGCTCGGTCTGCCTATGCTGACCACCAGGCGGCCGCTGTCCCCGCGCACGCTGTCCCGGGTGCGCTCCTCGCTGGACGGCCGGATCAGCGTGCTCATCGGGCCATCCGGCGTCGGCAAGTCCACGCTGGTGAACACGCTGGTCCCGGAGGCGGACCGTTCGGTCGGCAGGGTCAACCCGGTGACTGGCCAGGGCCGGCACACGTCGTCGTCCGTGGTGGCCATCCCGCTGGGTGACGGATGGCTCATCGACACGCCGGGACTGCGCGGGTTCGGGCTGGGCCACGTGAGCGCGGAGCGCGTCGTGGAAGCGTTCGGGGACCTGGCCGAGGGCACCGCCGGGTGCCCGCCCGGCTGCGATCACCTCTCCCCCGGCTGCGCGCTGGACGAGTGGGCCCGCGAGCACCACGCCGAGGCGCGCCTGGACTCGCTCCGCCGCCTGCTCCGCAGCCGCGAAGGCACCAGCCCCGACTAGCTTCGTCGCTGGCCGCGTTGACTTTGCGCGGTTGATCCGGATTCTGCGGTTGACTGGGGTGTCCAGGGGCCCGGATCCACCGCAGAACCCCTTTCCACCACAATCTTGCGACCAGAGGGGCGTTCGTAGGGCAGCGAGGCGCATGAGGTCCCCGTGGGCGGTTCCACGGGGGGAGGAAGTGGCTTGGTGCCGCTCCCGGCGAGCCCCGGATGCGAGTGCGTAACGCCCCACTGGTACCGGTAGTCCCGTCGGTTGCGCTTCCGCTCCCCAATCGCCGGATTTGCCGGGAGGATTGGGGCTTCCGGGAGGATCTGGTGCATCCCAGTGCACAAAACTCTCCCCGAAGCCTCAATCCTCCCCGATGATGCGAAACGGCTGCGCCTGGGGGGGCGGACGTGGTTGATGAGGCACGCGTCGGACGCGATGCTTAGTTCGAGAAGTCCTGGGTAAGCCAGACGGTGCCTGAGCTGTCCCGGTAGATGGCGATGCCGATATGGGTGAAGGAACTGCTGAGGATGTTCCTCCGGTGACCGTCGTCGGGCGGCTTCTCGTTGAGCATGTCCTGGGTGAGGCCGACCGCCAGCCGGGTGATCGCCGCGGGGGTGTCCGCGACCGGGCCGCCTTCGCCGATATTCTCCCCGCACGCCGACCAGATGACGCCTGCGGCAGTCTCGCGGGCGCCAAGATCCGGTTCGGCCGGGCACTGGTGGGAGAGCCCGCAGCCGCCGGCCATCGTCAGGTTGTGCGCCGACGCGCTGTTGTCCAGGCCCGCGGTGATCGTCAGCGGGGCCAGGCCTGCCGCCGCACGGACCTGGTTGATGAGCGCAAGCACCTGTGCGGCCGGCGCGACGCCCGGTGAATCGGCCGCGGACGCGGTGGGCGACGGCGACGTGGGGCTGGCTGACGCGGATGGCGTCGGCGTCGGCTGGGCGGCGCGCCGCCTCGCCGGGGCGGACGACAGGTTCACCGTGGCGGATGGGGGCACGCTGGCGACGGCGGCGCGGAAGGGCCGTCCCGCGCACGGCCCAGCCGTCGCGGAAGCAGCCGTCGCGGAAGCAGCCGTCGCTGAGCCGGACGCCGAGGTACCAGCTGAGCCGCCTGATGCTGATGCGCAGGTGGCCGCGGTTGGCAGTGCGGTTACCCGGCCAGCCGCGGGCCGCGGGGCGGGGCTTGAGGCGTGCGCCAGATAGCTCGAGGCGTGGGCCAGATAGAGGCCCCCGGCCGTCAGCACCAGCAGCGCGAGCAGGTCGCACAGCAGATACCTGACGCGGCGCGCGGATCCGCGGCCGGCGCCCTGGACGCTGCGCTGGTCCGCCCGGTGGCGCGCGGATCTGCCGGCCGGCACGTCAACCGCCCGTCTCGGCGTACGTGCCGGGCCATCGCAGGCCGTCCCCTGTTCCGGCCGCTGATATCCAGGGATCACATAGACCCATGTAGCTCCGCGCTCACCACCTATCAGGCGATGACACTAGACGATCGGCACCCAGCGTGCGGAGGATTGCCCGAATGTCACGGCCGCGAGCCGGCCGGGCCAGCGCGACCGGGCCAGCGCGACCGGGCCAGCGCGACCGGGCCAGCGCGACCGGGCCAGCGCGACCGGGCTAGTGGACCGTACCGCCGGCGCGCCAGTAGACGCCGGCCGTGTTCCTGGACATGAACGCCTCGTCGACCAGGTACCGGCGCAGGGCGCAGTGATCGTCGAAGATCGCCTTGAGGACCTCGCCGACCTCGGCTTCTGAGTACCTGCGGCCGGGCTCGAACGCCTGGGCCACCTGGTCAAGCAGCAGGCGGCGACGGTCACGCTTGGCCGGCACCGCGGTGATCCTGCCGTCACGGATGAACGCCCGCAGTTGGTCCGGCGGGTCGGCGAGGAGACCATCAGCGTTATGACCCATCTGAAGCAGTATGACGCGGGCGCGCCAGATCTGGCCAGCGAGATGTCCCAGGCGGTACCGTTTCGCGGGTGGCACGCTACGACGATGACCTGCGCTTCGCGCATGTCCTCGCAGACAACGCCGATGACATCACCACCCGGCGGTTCCGGGCGCTCGACCTGCGGGTCGACACCAAGCCCGACCTCACGCCAGTGTCGGACGCCGACCGGGCGGCCGAGGAGTCGCTGCGTAACGTGCTGCGCCGGTCACGCCCGCGCGACGCGGTACTCGGCGAGGAGCTGGGCCGGTCCGGTTCTGGGCCGCGCTGCTGGGTTATCGACCCGATCGACGGAACGAAGAACTACGTGCGCGGTGTCCCGGTCTGGGCCACCCTGATCGGGCTGATGGACGGCCCGGACGTGGTGGTCGGCGTGGTGTCCGCGCCGGCCCTGGGTCGCCGCTGGTGGGGCGCCCTGGGCGGCGGCGCCTGGACCGGGCGCAGCCTGACCAAGGCGTCGCCGTGCCGGGTGTCCGGAGTGACCAAGCTGGGTGACGCGTCGATGTCCTACTCCGGGCTCGGCGGCTGGTCCGAGCGCGGGCTGCTGGACAACTTCCTCGGCCTGACCCGGTCGGTGTGGAGAACACGGGGGTTCGGGGATTTCTGGTCGCACATGCTGGTCGCGGAGGGTGCCTGCGATATATCCGCCGAACCCGAGGTGACGCTGTGGGACCTGGCGGCGCTCCAGATCATCGTCACCGAGGCCGGCGGCCGGTTCACCTCGCTCGAGGGCGAGGCCACGCCGGACGGCGGCAGCGTGGTGTGCACCAACGGCCACCTGCACGACGAGGTGCTAGCGCAGCTGCGGAATTCTCACCACTGAATAACTCGCATGGCTGAGTAATCAAGGGCTTGCCCTCGGGGGTGAATTAACCGATGCTGGTGGGACGTCACAAATGCACAAGCGTCGGAATCAGGGGGTGTTACCCGTGAAGGTGCGAGACGGCATGTCCCATCTAGTCCTCACCATCGGGCCAGCACACACGCTGCGGCAGGCCGCCCGCATGATGTCGGCACGCCGCATCGGCGCCGCCGTCGTGATCGACCCTGAGCACGCCGGCATCGGCATCCTGACCGAACGCGACATCCTCGACTCGGTAGCGGCAGGCGAAGACCCAGACGCCGAGCTGGCCGGGCAGCACCGCACCGAAGACCTCACCTATGCCTCGCCCGAGTGGACCCTGGAAGAAGCCGCCGAGGCGATGGTCCGGGGCGGGTTCAGGCACCTCGTCGTGGTGGAAGGCCACGACGTGGCCGGCTTGCTCTCCATGCGCGACATCGTCCGCTGCTGGACGTCCGCCGAGTCGGTCAAGCGCACCCAGCCGCGGGCGGTGGCCACCTCGGCCTGAGCCTTACCGAGCGTGAGTTCCGGCGGGTGATCCACCCGGTTCGCGGCGTTCCCGACATGCCGGACACTTAACTCATGAACCGCGAGGGCGCGGAAACCTTCCTGCGGCTGCTGGCCGAGGCCGAGATGCGCGACCAGCTGACTCCGCACCCGCCGCCCTGGGCGGGCGGCCCGGGCGCGGGCCGGGTCAAGGTGAACGTGGTGGGCCAGGCCCTGACCGCGGTCGGGGCGCTCGACCGCGAGACCGTGCAGGACATCCTGGCCGATTTCGACCTGGCCGTGAGCCTCCGGCACCTCCACGACAAGCACGGTCCGGGACCAGCGCGAACCGTGCCACCCGGAGCACTGCCTACCAGGACCATGCGCGCCGCGTCGGCGGCCCGCCTGGCCGCCCAGCTCCCATTCGGCCGTTCCGGACCGCGGCCGGCCCGGCCGGCCGGGCTGGCCGGGCTGGCGGGCAGCCGACCGCCCGGGAGCACCGGATCACCCGGGCCGCCGGCCCCGGAGCCAGCAGAACATGACCCGGGTCAGGGTGCGGCGGACAGGTTCGTGCCGATCGGCCGGACCATCCCGTTTCATGATGCGGGCCGCAGCGGCGAGCTGTACCTCATGTCGTTCGCGCATACCGGCTCGGGCGCGCGATTGACCGCCTTGTGGGGCAAACCCACCCTGTCCCCGGAGCACGGGCTGGGCCTGCAGCAGCCCGAGTTGTTCCCGGTCAGCCTGTTCACTGTCACCGACGACCGGGGTTCGGTGTACCAACTGGACTACATCTATCCCGGCGGCACCGAATGGATCAGCCAGATCTACCTGCGCCCCGCCCCGCCGGACGGCATCCGCTGGCTCGAGGTCGCCGCGCCGCCCGGCCCGGCCCTGCGCGTCGACCTGACGCCGACGAGCGGCCAGCTGGGGGGTGAGCCGGAGGTCAGCGGGGCGAAGCTCAGCGCCGGCGAGCAGTTGCTGATCCTGCTCGCCGAGGAGTTGCTCAGGGTAGGGGCGCAGTTCCCGCTCGCCATGCGGCCGGAACGGCCCGATATCTGGCCACGACCGGTGCAGGCCATGGGCACCGGGCTCGGCGACATCGTCGCCGGGCTCGAGGCCGTGGACGTCCTGTCACCGCTCAGCCCGGTCCCGGCCCGGCTGGCGGCGCTGTGCGCCAGCATGCGCATCCGCGGGCATGGGATCGCCGCGGCGCCAGCGGCTGACCTGCCGGAACCCTGGCTCAGCCTGATGGCTTACTACCAGCGCAGGAAACCGGACACGGCGCAGGTACGCGACGGCTTCGCCGCGCTGACCGCCGCCCTGCCCGAACTGGACGGCATCCGGCTCGCCCTGGTCGGCCTGCACAACACCCAGGGAGCCACGGTGCTGCACGTGCTGGCCCGGGGCGTAACGCGCGAAGAACGTCTCGGACCGCATGGCATCGCCATGGACTTCCCGCTGTCGTTCTGGCTCCGCGACAATGGCGGCCGGTGGCACGCGGCCCACCCGGTCGGCTGGCACCGGACCGACCCCGAACACTCGATCGGGCTGTTGCTCACGCCGCCGCTGCCCCGGTCCACGGCGTCGGTGGAGGTGCTGGCCGGCGGGCGGTCGGCCGAGGTCCGCATCAAAGTGCCGCTCCGCTGGGGGTCCCCGTGATCGATACGCCGAACGGGTCTTGGTTCGACTGTCTTCCCAGCTGCGAGGCTCACGTGCCATGCGGCCAGGGCCGGCACATCGTCCGCTGGGAAGCCGGGGCGCTCCGGCTGCCGAGCCATGCCGATCCCGAGGCCGAGCTCGTGCTGGCCGCGCTCGGCGGGGAGAAGGCCCGGTGCGTCGAGCTGGCCGAGGCCTGGGGGCGACACGCCGAGGACCTGTCCGTGCTGGCTATCGGCCCGCGCGGACCAGCCGACGAGATCGCGATCAGCTGGGACGACGTCGATGCTGCGGCGCAGGCCAGCGCGGCGGGGCCACCCTTCGGCCAGGCGCGACCGATGGCGATGCGCGTGGCTAGCCCGCTGCCCGCCGCGGCGCAGGCCCGGGTGCAGGCCCGGCAGCAGCAGCGGATGCAGGACAGGGAGTGGGCCGCGCGGCGCAGGAACGACATGCTGTCGCTGCTGGCACTGGGGTACGGCTTCCAGGTCAGGCTGATCGGGCAGGTGGCCGAGGCACACGCAGACCGGCCTGACGAGGCGATGGAGACGGTTAGGCCCCCGCTGGTGGCCGCGATCACCGCCCGGTTGGTGCTGGTGGCCGAGGAGTGGCTCGGCATCGACCCCGACCAGGTCATGGTGTCACTGCACCGCGGGCCCGGATGGGGTTCCGTCGAGCTGACCGGCCATGGCGAGGAGCGTCGGCTGCGGGTCGCTCTGCCGGCCGGCTGGCTGGGCCGGGAATGGGCGGCCGGCCTGGCGCTGGTGAACCGGCATCTCGTCGTCGCGGTGGACCGGGCGGGCTGGCCCGATGCGCGGGTGCTGGCCCTGCGCGCGCCAGGCACCGAACCCGTGCCGCTGGACGTGCACGCCAGGGCGGCAGGCCCGGTCGGCGGCGGCCTGGAGATCCGGCCGAGTGCCGCGGATGCGCCACACTGGGAGACATGAGCCCGAACAACCCGGCGGTCGAGGCGCTCGGTGTCGCGGTCGCGGCCCGGGTGCCGGTGTTGCTGTGGGGCGCGCCCGGCACCGGCAAAACGTCCGCGATCCGGGCCATGGCGCAGACCATGGGACTGCCGTGCGAGACGGTGATCGCCTCCATCCGGGAGCCTTCCGACTTCGCCGGCTTGCCCATCGTGGTCGGCGACGGAGTCCGGTTCGCTCCCCCGGCCTGGGCGCGGCGGCTGGCCGAGGCCGGGCACGGCCTGCTGTTCCTCGACGAACTGTCCACCGCCCCGCCCGCGGTGCAGGCCGCCTTGCTCCGGGTGGTGCTCGAGCGGGTCGTCGGCGACCTCACGCTGCCCGACGCGGTGGCCGTGGTGGCCGCGGCCAACCCGCCGGAGCAGGCCGCCGACGGCTGGGACCTCTCCGCGCCGCTGGCTAACCGGCTCTGCCACCTGGCCTGGCAGACCAACCCGCGGTCCGTGGCGGACGGCCTGGCCGGCGGCTGGGCGGCTCCCGTGGTCCCGGTGCTGCCCGAAGGATGGCAGGCGGAGGAGATCTTGTCCCGCGGCCTGGTCGCCGCGTTCCTGCACGTCCGCCCCGCGCTGGCCTGCGCGCCCCCGTCCGACGCGGCGTCCGCGGGGCGCGGCTGGCCGTCGCCGCGGACCTGGGAGATGGCGGCCCGCCTGATGGCCGCCGCGGGCGCCGCCGGCGTCGGGGACGAAGCTCGTTCGGCGCTGATCATGGGCGCCGTCGGCGAGGGAGCGGGAGTGGAGTTCCTCGCCTGGCTGGTCGAGATGGACCTGCCCGATCCGGAGCAGGTACTCGCCGACCCGGCCGCGTTCCGGTTGCCCGAACGGGGTGACCGGGCCTACGCTGCCCTCGCCGCGATCGCGGCCGCGGTGGCCGCGGACCCGACACCGGACCGCTGGACAGCAGGCTGGCAGGTCCTCGGCCGAGCCGCCGATGCCGCGCCCGACGTCGCCGCCGTGGCCGCGCGGGTGCTAGCCAAGTGCCGCCCGGACGGCGCGGCGCTGCCCGCGGAAATCCACCTGTTCGCCCCCGTGCTGCGCGACGCCGGCCTGCTGGCGTGACTGACAGCGAGGCTTGGGGGGCTCGTCCCCCCCAAGGGGGGTCTGGGGGGATGGGTCCCCCCAGGAGCGGGGGGGTCTGGGGGGGTCGTCCCCCCCAAGGGGGGTCTGGGGGGATGGGTCCCCCCAGGAGCGGGGGGGTCTGGGGGGGTCGTCCCCCCCAAGGGGGGTCTGGGGGGATGGGTCCCCCCAGGAGCGGGGGGGTCTGGGGGGGTCGTCCCCCCGGCCAGCAGAGCGGGGGGGTCTGGGGGGGCGCCCCCCCGGGCTAGTACAGCTGGCGGCGGCCCGGCTGTGGGCCGCGACCCGGTTCCCGTACCTGGCCACCGGGCTGTTCGGCGCTGAGGTGGTCGCTGAGCGGGGCAGCGGCACCGTGTCGGTCGACGATAGCTGGCGGATGCACGCGGATCCGGAGCTGACCGCCGCCTGGACCCCGGCACAGCTGGGCAGCGTCCTGGTCCACCACGTCTGCCACCTGCTGCGGACCCACGGCGAGCGCGCGCAGGCGGCGGGCGTCCGGCCGGACGAGGCCCGCACCTGGGTGCGCGCCGCCGACGCCGAGATCAACGACGACCTCGTGCCGGCCGGGCTCGACCTGCCCGGCCGGCCGGTGCTCCCCCGCGACCTGCGCGCCGAGGACGGCCTGCTGGCCGAGCAGTACTTCGACGGGATCCGCCGCGCCGCACGGGCAGAGAGTGCGGCCGAGGCGGGAACCGGGGCCCGTTCGGCATCATCTGGATCGGCGGAGACGGCGGGAGCCTGGCTGGACTGCGGAAGCGGCGCCGACGGGATGCCCAGGCCCGGCCTGGGCTCGGACGGTCTGCCCCGCTGGCAGGCCGACCTGCTGCGGCGGCAGGTCGCGCAGGACGTCATCGCGCACGGCAAGCAGCCTGGGACCGTGCCTGCCGGGCTGCTGCGCTGGGCCGAGGAGATCCTCGCCCCGAAGGTCAACTGGCGCGCCCTGCTCGCGGCCGAACTGCGCCGGGCCGTCGCCGAGGTCTCCGGGGCCGTCGACTACTCCTACCGGCGACCGTCGCGCCGGTCCGCCGTGGCCGGCCAGGTCGTGCTCCCGGCGCTGCGGCGGCCGGTGCCCGAGGTGGCCGTGGTCTGCGATACCTCGGGCAGCATGACCGAGGATCTGCTCGCGATGGTGCTGGCCGAGGTGGAAGGCCTGCTGCGAGCCCTAGGACTCGCCCGGCAGGTCCGCGTGCTGGCCTGCGACACCGCAGTGGCACCCGCCCAGCGAGTCAACTCCGCCCGCCAGGTGCAGCTGATCGGCGGCGGCGGGACCGACATGGGCGCGGGCATCGAGGCGGCGACCGGGCTGCGGCCCCGGCCCGCCGTCACGGTCGTGCTCACCGACGGGTATACGCCGTGGCCATCCTCGCCGCCGAAGGGAATGCGGGTCGTGGTCGGGCTGCTCGGCGCGCAGGCGCCGGACGCGCCGCCGTGGGCACGCTCCGTCCGGGTTGAACCCGGCTGAGTGCGCCTTTGGCGGCTGGCCCGGCTTGCCTGATGACGGCCCGAGGTGGTCTGCTGTCGGGCGTTGACATCCTCCGCCGCCTTGAAGGGCGGGGATTCCAGCCGCGACTTACGGTCGTGCTGTAGGTTCGCGGTTCACAGGCTCGGTATCCCAGCAGCCTCCCCGCGCAGCCACGGCATGCCCGGCCGCGGTTCCGTGCCAGGTGGCGGGGTGTCCGCTTGGTTCTTGCGGACAGCTTGAAGTTAGCACGGCGCAGTGACATTCCAGGGGAGGTGAGGCGGCGGTTCCTCCCGGCCTGAAGGTCGGATCTAGTCGCCGCAATCCGGATGCAAACCAGGTCGAGGCAGCAGATCCTGACGCTGATCGCGATCGCGCTCACCTTCGGGTCGGGCGCCATGGACGTGGCCAGCTTCACCCGGCTGGGCGGCGTCTTCACCAGCGTCATGACGGGCAACATCGTGCTGGGGGGCCTGGCCATCGCCCAGCGATCGCTATCGCTGGCCGGCCACACCGCGGTCTCGATCGCCGGGTACATCGCCGGGGTAGCCAGCGGCACCTGGATCGCCCATGGCTTCAAGGCGGCGAAACCCGCTGACGACGGGGGTCGGGCCAGCGTGCTGCCGGCCCACGTCAACTGGGCGCTGTTCGCCGAGCTCGTCCTGCTGGCCGGGCTCACCGCCGGCTGGGCGATCACCGGCGCCAGCCCGGCCGGATGGGCGCAGTTCTGCCTGCTCGCGGTGGCGGCGGCGGCCATGGGCGTGCAGGCGTCCGCGGTTAGCGAGATGGGACTTACCAACGTGTCGACCACGTTCCTCACCGGCACACTGACCGCACTGGTCAGCTCGCTGGTCCGCCCGGGCCAGGACACGCCGCACGGCCCGCGGCGGTTCGGCGTGCTGATCGGGCTGGCGGCCGGCGCCAGCCTGTGCGGCCTGCTCGTGGCCACCGCGGCGGACAGCGTCCCGGCCCTGCCGCTGGCCGCCCTCATTACCGTCCTGATCCTGGCGGCCATGCCGCTCCGGAACGGCACTTAACTGCCCGCGCTCGGGCGGAATGTCACTGGGCGGTGGCAGCATGCCGGCATGAGACCAGCGTTGAAGGCGGGGCTGCTGCCGGTCTGGCGGGACCGTGACACGGTCCAGTTCGGCGTGCACCCGCGGCGGGCGGTGGCGGTGGCCGGTCTTGGCCAGACCGCGGCCGTGCTCAGCCTGCTCGACGGGAGCCGCGACCACCGGAGCGTGATCGCCGCCGCGCAAGCGTACGGCGTGCCGCCCGCGGCGGCCGACCGGGTGCTCGCGGTGCTGGCGGCGGCGGGCGTGCTCGACGACTTTCCGGCCAGGATGCTCACCTCGCTTCCCGAGCAGCTGCGCGCCCGGCTGGCCCCCGAGCTGGCCACCGCATCGCTGGCCTACGGGGACGGGGACGGCGGGGCGCGCACGCTGGTCCGCAGGCGGGCCGCCTACGTCCGGGTGCACGGAGCGGGCCGGACCGGCGCGTGCGTGGCCAGCTTCCTGGCCGCCTCCGGCGTGGGGCACGTCAGCTGCGCCGACCCGGGGCCCGCGGAGCCCGCCGACCTCGCGCCCGCCGGGCTGGTGCTGGCCGACCTCGGCCAGCCACGGCAGGCGGGCGCGGCCCGCGCCATCGAGCGCGCCGCGCCCGAGGTCCGGACCGGCGACGACGGCACCGTCCCGGACCTGGTGATCCTCACCGGGCTGACGCTGCCCGACCTGATCGAGGAGCTGATGCGCGACCGGGTGCCGCACCTGGCGCTGCGGTCCTGCGAGGCGATCGGCGTGGTGGGACCGCTGGTCCGGCCGGGAAGTTCGGCCTGCCTGAACTGCGTGGACCTGCGCAAGACCGACGCCGACCCGCAGTGGCCGAAGATCTTGGCCCAGGCCACCTTCGCCCGCCCCCGGCCGCAGGCTTGCGACACCGTGCTCGCCGCCATGACGGCCACGCTCGCGTCGGCGCAGGCGCTGGCGTACATTGACCGGCCGGAGACCGTCCCGGTGACCGCGGACGGCACCCTGGAGGTCGTGCTGCCCGACTGGCAGTGGCGCCGCCGGACCTGGCTCCCGCACCCGGCGTGCGGCTGCGGCGCACCGATAGCAGGCCACCAGCGCTGATGGCCAGCGACGCTGATGACCTCGAGCAGCGTTGACAATAATTGCCAAGTATGGAAATAATTTCCAGTATGGTTCAGGATGCCGGCGTAGCCCGGGGCACCGACTCGGCCGCGGAAGCCACGGCGGAGGGGGCGGGAACCGGAAGCACGAGTGAGCTCGCGGCGGTGTTGCAGGCGCTGGCCGATCCGGCGCGGTTGCGGGTGGTGGAGGCGCTCAGCCGGTCACCGCGGCGGGCCGGCGATCTCGCCGACGCGGTCGGGGTGACGGCACCCACGATGAGCAAGCACCTGCGCGTGCTGCTAGCGGCCGGGATCGTGGCCGACGAGCGGGGCGCCGGGGATGCCCGGGTGCGGGTCTTCCGGCTGCGCCGCGAGTCGGTGGTGGCCGTGCGGGCCTGGCTGGACCAGGTGCAGGCGCACTGGGACGAGCAACTGAGGGCGTTCAAGGCCCACGTCGAACGGGAGGCGGGGAAATGACCGAGTCAGGGCAGGCGGGCGGGCGCGATCCGGACACCACGGTGTCATCGGCGGTCGAGGTGGCGGTCGATCCGGACACCGCGTTCGCCGCCTTCACTTCCGAACTCGACCTGTGGTGGGTGCGCGGCCCGATCAACCACCACGCGGCCGGCCGGGCGCTGGCGATGCGGTGCGAGCCGGGCGTGGGCGGCCGGCTGCTCGAGGTGTACGACGACGCGGCCGGCGACGCGCTGGAACTGGCCCGGATCACGGTCTGGGAACCAGGTAAGCGACTGGCCTGGCAGAGCTCCATCGACGACGTGAGCACCGACATCACCTTCGAACCGTGCGGGGCTGGCTGCGTGGTGCGGGTGCAGGCCAGCATCCCGGCCGACGGCCAGGACCGGGGGGGCACGTCCTGGGTCCGGGTGACACCGAAGTGGTTCGGGCCGTGGTGCGCTAGGCGGGACCGGGCGCCCCGCGAAGTGCACGATCTGGCCCGGCTGGCGCTGGGCGTTTCCTACGCCAGGCCGGCCGCGGCCGCCCGGTGGCTGGCCGGGGCGTTCGGTTTCACCTCACCTGACCCGCTGCCAGCAGGCGCCGATCCGCTGCCCGAGACCGGCCACGGCCACCCATGGATCGAGTTCCGCCTGGGCAACAGCTCGCTCATGATCTTCAAGCTCGACGCGGAGCCGCAGGCCCGCCCGCCAACCCACATACCCTGGGTCTACGTCGACGACATCGCCGGTCACTACGAGCGGGCCAGGGCCAGCGGGGCGACGATCGTGACCGAACTGCGCAGCCCGTGGGGGCTGCCGTTCTACGTCGCCGCCGACCCCGAGGGCCACCAGTGGACGTTCGCCCAGGCGCGTCCCACCATGCGCTGAGCGCTGGCGCATTCACGGCGTCGGGCCGTACCATTCGCACCTGGCCATGCGGGACAATGTCAGGGTGAGCGATGTGCCCAAGCACCCGGTGACCCGGGCCGCGAAGATGGCCAGGTTGCCGATCGGGCTGGCTGGCCGCACGGCCATCGGGGTCGGGAAGCGGATCGGCGGGCGGTCGGCCGAGATCGTCGCGCAGGAAATCCAGCAGCGCACGGCCGATCAGATCTTCCGCGTCCTGGGCGAGCTCAAGGGCGGCGCCATGAAGCTGGGCCAGGCGCTGTCGATCTTCGAGGCGGCGCTGCCACCCGAGATCGCCGGGCCGTACCGGGCGACGCTGACCAAGCTGCAGGAGTCCGCGCCGCCGCTGCCCGCCCGCACCGTGCACCAGGTGCTGGCCAGGGAACTCGGCGATGACTGGCGGGACAACTTCGCTGAGTTCAACGACACGCCCGCCGCCGCGGCGTCCATCGGCCAGGTGCACGAGGCCGTCTGGCACGACGGCCAGCGGGTTGCGGTGAAGATCCAGTACCCGGGCGCGGGACGCGCGCTGATCGGCGACTTCACCCAGCTGAGCCGGGCGGGCCGGCTGTTCGGCCTGCTGATGCCTGGGCTGGATGTCAAGCCGCTGCTCGAGGAGCTAAAGGACCGGGTTACCGAGGAGCTCAACTACGAGCTCGAGGGAATGTCCCAGCAGATGTTCGCCGACGCCTACGCGGGCGACCCGGACATCTACGTGCCCAACGTGGTCATGAGCACGGACCAGGTCCTGGTGTCCGAGTGGATGGACGGCACGCCGCTGTCGAAGATCATCAGCGACGGCAGCAAGGAAGAACGCGACCGGGCGGGCATCCTGCTCGTCCGGTTCCTGTTCTCCGGGCCCTCGCGGGCCGGGCTGCTGCACGCGGACCCGCACCCGGGGAACTTCCGGCTGCTCGACGACGGCCGGCTGGGTGTGCTCGACTTCGGCGCCGTGGACCGGCTGCCGGGCGGGCTGCCGCCGTTCTTCGGCCGACTGCTGCGGATCATGCACGACGACGACGCGGACATCGAGGAGGTGGAGCGCGAACTGCGCGCGCACGGCTTCCTGCGGCCCGGGGTCGACGTGGACCTGGACGCGCTGCACGCCTTCCTGGCGCCGCTCGCCGAGCCGTCCAAGGTGGACTCCTTCAAGTTCAGCCGCGAGTGGCTGCGCGAGGAGGCCACCCGCGTCACCGACATGCGGGCCAGCAACATCACGCGCCGGTTCAACCTGCCGCCGTCCTACGTGCTCATTCACCGCATGTCCACGGCCGGCATCGGGGTGCTGTGCCAGCTCGAATGCGAAGGCGAATTCCGGGCCGAAGTGCTCAAGTGGATACCCGGCTACTTCGATGCCCCAGTGGACTCCGGTTCTCCGGAGGCCGCCAATGAACCCGTGCCGTAGCCTCCGGACAGGTAGCCGCTAGGTCTGGCCCCTCGAAGCTAGCGGCCCTCGAAGGTGGCATGGCGGGGGCCTTGCTCGAGCAGGGAGGTGAGGCCGGCGGGCAGGTCGCGGGTGGCGAAGATCTGGCCGGTCTCCCGCGGGGTGATGGCGTCGGCGGCCACGCCGTGGCCGGTGATCCGGCGCACGCTACATCCGGCGGGCCGGGCCTTGTCGTGGGTATAGACGTCGGAGCCGCCTGCGCACGCGGGAGACGGCGGCCAGGTTCTGGCAACGTTAGCAGCCGGTGCCCTGGGTGCCGCGGCATCGTCACGTACCGGTCGCGTCCGGCGGAGGGATGGGAGCGCTGATGGGACAGCTCAGCCTTGGCGTGTGCGGGACTTCCCGCAAGGAGAACGAGTACCGGCTGCCGGTCCACCCGCTGCACCTGGACCGGATCGACGCGGGCCTGCGAGCGCGGATCTTCCTTGAGCGCGGCTACGGCGAGCGGTTCGGCATAGCCGACGCGCAGCTCGCCCCGATGGTGGCCGGCGTGCGTCCGCGGCAGCAGCTCATCACGGGATGCGACGTGATCGTGCTGCCCAAGCCCACCGGGCGCGACATCGCCGGACTGCGGGAGGGCCAGGTGCTATGGGGCTGGCCGCACTGCGTCCAGGACTACGCCATCACCCAGCTGGGCATCGACCGCCGGCTGACCCTAATCGCCTGGGAGGCGATGAACTACTGGACGGCTGACGGCAGCTTCGGCGTGCACGTCTTCCACATGAACAACGAACTCGCGGGCTACTGCTCGGTGCTGCATTCCCTGCAGCTGCTGGGCATGACCGGGACGTACGGGCGGCGGGTGCGGGCCGCTGTGATCAGCTTCGGCGCGACCGCCCGCGGGGCGGTCACCGCGCTGACCGCGCTCGGGATCTCCGACGTGACCGTGCTGACCCACCGTAACGTGCCTGCCGTCGCCTCGCCCATCCCGTCGGTCCGCATGGTCCATTTCGAGCCCGCCGCCGAGGACCCGGCACGGATCTTGGTGCTGACGCCGGGCGGTCCGGCGCCGGTCGCGGAGTTCCTCGCCCGGCACGACATCGTGGTCAACTGCGTGCTGCAGGACACCGACGCGCCGCTGATGTTCGTCACCCGTGACGAGCTGCGGTTGTTCGCACCCGGCAGCCTGTTCGTCGATGTGTCCTGCGACGAGGGCATGGGTTTTGAGTGGGCGCGGCCCACCTCGTTCGCGGAGCCGATGTTCGCCGTCGGCCAGGCAATGCACTACTACGGAGTCGACCACAGCCCGTCCTACCTGTGGAACTCCGCCACCTGGGAGATCAGCGAGGCGCTGATCCCGCACCTGCGCACCGTGATGGACGGGCCCGGCGCCTGGGACCGCGACCAGACCATCCGCCGGGCGATCCAGATCCGCGACGGCGTGATCCGCAATCCGAAGATCCTTTCGTTCCAGCGGCGCTCCGCCGAGTTCCCGCACACCCCGATGTAAACCCCAGCGGAAGTCCAGGCGTGGCCACCTGCGGCCCGCCGGCGGACTGCGGGACCAGACGGCTACCGCCGCCACACGGCCGGTACCTGGCATGCAGCGAATACGGGCCATGGTCAACGGCGTCCACGCCGCGGAACTTACGCCCGTTGGCAGGCGGCCTGTCACCGGGCGTCGCGGCCCGGTCAGGCAGGCCCGGTCCCAGGGACGCCGGATCCGCATGCCAGACTGCGCTCATGGGTGATGTCGCTGCTCGCACGGCGGGCCGGGTTGCCGCGAATGACATCGAGCTGGCGTATGAGACGTTCGGGGACGCGAGCGCGCCGCCGGTCGTGCTGATCATGGGCTGGGCGACCCAGATGATCGCCTGGCCGGACGAGCTGTGCGCAGGTCTGGCCCGGTGCGGTCTTTTCGTCGTCCGGTTCGACAATCGGGATGTGGGCGGATCGACCCACTTGCGGAACCTGCCGCCGCCGCGCCTGGCCGACGTCGTGGTGCGGCGCAGGCCGCCGCCGTACTCGATCGGCGACATGGCCGGCGATGTGGTCGGGCTCATCGATGGCCTGGGGCTGGGCGAGGTTCATCTGGTCGGGGCGTCGATGGGCGGGTTCATCGCGCAGGCCGTCGCGCTGGGGCACGCCGATCGGGTTCGCACGCTCACGCTGATCATGACCTCCACCGGATCCCGGCGGGTGGGGCAGCCCAAACCCCGGGTTTACGCCCGGCTGCTGCGGCCACCGGTGCTCACCGACCGGTCCGCGGCCATGTCCGCGGCCGTCGAGACGTCCCGGCTCATCGGCTCGCGCGGTTTCGCGTTCGACGAGCAGTACGTGCGTGACCTAGCCGGCCGGAGCTGGGACCGCGGGTACGACCCGGCCGGCAGCCGGCGGCAGCTCGCGGCGACCGTGAGCCAGCCTAACCGCACCGCGGCGCTGCGCCGCATCACGGTCCCGGCACTGGTCATCCACGGGCTGCATGACCCGCTGGTCGCGCCGAGCGGGGGCCTGGCGATCGCCAGGGCGATCCCGGACTCCCGCTTCGCGGGGTTCTCCGGCATGGGCCACGACCTGCCCCGGGCGCTGTGGCCGGAGTTCGTCAGGCAGATCGCGGCGCTCGCCGCGCTGGGCGAACAGCGCCAGGGACCGCCGGCGGGCTAGCCAGGGGTGCCCAGCGGAGCAGGCGGGCTGCGGCTGCGAGTGACCCAGGCCCAAAGGGCAAGCACGAGCCATTCACTGGCCCGAGTCCCCTGCGGCAATGAGTTCCAGGATGCGGGCCGGAGGCAAGTGCTGCTCGTAGATCCGCACGCCGAAGGGTGAGAGCGCGTCCTCAATTGCGTTCACTACCGTGGGCGGTGCGACGATCATGCCACCTTCGCCCACGCCGCGGAAGTTGACGTCAGCGTCAAGCGGCACAGTCTCGAGGTGCTCGATCTCGATGCGGGGAACGTCACAGGCGGTCGGCACCAGGTAATCCATGAACGTGGCTGACTGGAAGCTGCCGTCCTCGCCGTAAGCCGACCGTTCGAGCAGCACCGCGCCAATTCCCTGCGCGACGCCGCCCCGGATCTGGCCCTCGACGACGGCGGGATTGATAAGTGCGCCGCAGTCCTCAGCGGCGACATACCGCTCCACCTTCACGATGCCAGTCTCGATATCGACTTCCACGATCGCGCAGTGAGTGCCGCCGGACCATCCGCCTTCGCCGCCGTCGAACTTGGCCTCGACCTCGAGCTTGGCGTCCACATCGGCACCGAACTGCCCTGATGCCGCACGCTGCGCGACTTCGCTTATCGCAATAGCACTCTCAGGGTCGCCGCGAACCCAGACATTGCCGTCGGTGATCAGGAGGTCCTGCGCGCTGGCCTCCATGAGATGCGCGGCGAAATCGAGCACCTTGGCCTTGAGCTGCCGAGCGCCGTGGAGCGCTACGCCTCCGGTCATGGTGGCCGACCGGCTGCCGCCGGTCAGTCCGAACGGGACGATGTCGGTGTCGCCGACTACGATGCGGACCTGCTCGAACGGCACGCCGAACTCGTCGGCGGCGATCTGGGCCAGGGTCGTCTGGTGGCTCTGGCCGTGCGGCATCTGGCCGGTGAACAGCGCCACGATGCCGTCTTCCTCCAGCCGAAGGCGCATGGACTCAGTGCCCATGGGGCCGCTGGACCCCTTCGGCGAGCGCGGGCCCGGAGCGGCCTCGATGAACGTTGCCACACCGATGCCGAGATAGCGACCTTGCGCTCGTGCCTCGGCCTGCCGCCGCCGGAACGCGGGAAAGTCCACGAGCTGGCCGACCCGCTCCAGTGACTCCCGCGTCGTGACTCCCACCAGCGGACGCCCGGTGATCATCATGGCCGGCGGGTCGGTGCGCGGGGCGACGTTACGCAGCCGGATCTCGAGCGGCTCGAGGCCGGCATCTTTCGCGATGAGGTCCAGGATGCGTTCCCGCACGAACGTCTCGGACGCCCACGGCCCGCGATAGGCGACGTAGCATGCCTTGTTGGTCGTGACCGCGGTCGACTCGAAACCCAGGGCCGCGAGCTTGTACGGGCCCGGCAGCATCGCCTCGATGATGGCCGGAACCATCGCGCCCATACCTGGATAGGAGCCTGTGTCGATGACCATCTTCACGTCCAGCCCGAGCAGGTCGCCGTCGTTGCTGACAGCGGCCCGGACGTCGAAGCTCTCCTCGCGTGCCTGCCCCGACGCGGCGAGGTTCTCACCGCGGTCCTCGACCCACTTGACCGGCTGGCCGACCAGACGCGAGGCAGCGGCCGCGGCGAGCTCTTCGCGTGATGCGCCGATCTTCAGGCCGAACGAGCCGCCGATATCGCCGGCCAGCACGCGCACCTTGTCAGGCTCCATGCCGAGGCGCATGGCGACGGCAATCTTGGTGACGTGAACGCTCTGCGTTGCCGCGTAGACCGTCATGACACCTAGGCCGGCGTCGTAACTCGCGACGCAGCCGCGTCCCTCCATGGGCACGTTCTGGTGCCGGTGCACGTCGATGTGGAAGTCCGTAACTCGATCGGCATTGGCGAACGTACTGGCGACGTCGCCGAACTCGCTGCGCGAGTGCGGGCGGGCGATGTTGTCACCTAGATTGGCGAACAGCGGCGGGCTGCTCGGGTCCAGCGCGAAGGATGCGTTCATGACCGGAGTCAGGTCGTCATACTCGACCTCCACCAGCTCGCAGCCATCCTCGGCGACGTAACGGCTCTCGGCGATGACGATCGCCACGGGATCGCCCATGAAGCGCATCTTGTCCGTGGCAAGCAGGGTGAACTCCGGGGTGGGCCCCGCCCACCCCATGAGAGCCATCAGCGCATCCGGCCCTGGGACCGTCATCGCTTCCAGTTCCGCTCCCGTGAGCGCCGCGACCACTCCGGGCAGCGCCCGCGCAGCCGAGACATCGACCGAGAGCACGCGGCCGTGAGCCAGCGGCGAGCGCACGAACGCAGCGTGCAGCATCCCGGGCAGCTTGATGTCATCGATGTACCGGCCTGTGCCGGTAAGGATGCGCGGGTCCTCCGAACGCTTGATGCTGGCGCCGGTGTAGCGCTCAGCCGCAATTGCTGTCATGGTCGCTCCCTCGCTCAGCGCTCACGGTTGCGCTCGGCGGCCAGCAGGACGCCATCGATGATGCTCTGGTAGCCGGTGCACCGGCAGATGTTGCCGGATAGCGCTTCGCGGATCTGCTGCTCGCCGGCGTCGGGGTGATCGCTGAGGAACGCGGCAGCCTGCATGACAAACCCCGGCGTGCAGAAACCGCACTGGAAGCTATGCGAATCCCACATCGCTTGCTGCAGTGTGCCCAGCCCGCCGTCAGGGCCTAGCCCCTCGATGGTCGTCACCTCGCTGCCGGCGGCCTGGACCGCAAGCATCAGGCACGAGCGCACCGCCCGGCCGTCGACGATGACCGTGCACGCACCGCAGACCCCGTGCTCGCAGCCGACGTGGGTGCCGGTGAGATTGAGGTCATCCCGCAGGAAGTCCGCCAGCGTCTTGCGCGCCTCCGGCGAACCCGTGCGCGTCGCACCGTTGATCCTCAAGGTGATGTCCACCATCAGTCACTGCCTCTCGCGGGCATTCTTTCGCGGGCATTGCCCGCAGCTGCTCGCAGGCCTCGACGCACGATGGCGGCCGCGACCGTCTTCCGGTAGTCCGACGACCCGTGCAGGTCGGCCGGCGGGTCGACATCACCGGTCGCGCGGCGGGCCGCCTCATCGAACAGCTCCGCCGACGGCCTCTCGCCGGTCAGCAGATCCTCCGCAGCGGCGGCCCGGACCGGCACATCAGACATGCCGGCGAACGCCAGCCGGGCATCGCTGATCACCCCGCCGGACAACACCAGCGACACCGCCAGGCCGACAATGGCGAAGTCACCGTGGCGCCGGGCGACCTCCTGGAAGCTAACCCCCGTGCCCCGTCTCGCGGCCGGGAACCGCACCTCCACGAGCAGCTCGTCAGGACGGCGTGACGTCGTGAGAAAACCCTCGAACCACTGCGCCGCCGGGATCACCCGTTCGCCCGACTGGCCACGCACCACGAACTCGGCATCGAGCGCCCTGGCGACGGCCGGCAACTCGGCGGCCGGATCGGCATGCGCCAGGCTGCCTCCCATCGTGCCGCGGCTGCGGATTGCTTCATGACCGATCAACGGCAGAGCGGCCGCCAGCAACGGCACGGTATGGGCGACGGTCCCGGATTTCTCGGCAACGTACTCTCGCGTCATGGCGCCGATCGCCACCCAGCCGTCTGTCGTCGACACCCCGGACAGCTCATCTATGCGGTTGATGTCGATGAGTACCGCCGGGCGGGCCAGCCGCAGCGCCAGCAGCGGTATCAAGCTCTGGCCGCCGGCGAGCACGCTCGCCTCGTCAAGGTGCTCAGCCAGCAAATCGATAGCCTCAGCAACGGTCGTCGGCGCCTCGTACTCAACAGGAGGCAGCTTCATCGGCGCGGTCCTTCGATCGGGGGCAACTCTTCCCTAGCCCGCCAAGGCTCATTAGTTACCCTAACAACCGTGGCGACGGCAACCACGGTCAGCGCACTCGGCTCCCCGTAGACTTCTAAGACCGCGCCTGGACTGCTTGAGCGCCATGCCCGGCAGCGCCGCCCGCACCGGAGCCGCCGCCGCCGTCCGCCGGGGTGCACGTCCCCGGCGGCCAGTGACCTCAGCGGCCCTAAGCCACCTCTTAGCTCCCGCCGGCCGCGCGGACGGCGCCCGGATACGGCTTTCGCCCGATGTGGCGGCGCGCGCCTTAGCCATAAGTTGCGGATATAGGCACTCGCCAGTCAAGGAGCAAGCCCGATGAACGCTTACCTGGTCTGCCAGACACAGCAGATGGAGCGCGCCAGGACCTTCGCCGAGATCCGCCGGATTGAAGAGCGGGTCAGCACGATGGCCCAGGCCAGGCCTGAGGTGCGGCGCCGGGCGCTCTGGCCGTTCGGCGCCCTGGCCGCCCGCCGCCGGCGCGCGGCCGCGCCGTGTGACGCCGCTGTCTAGACGTGAGGTCCCCGCCCGGCCTGATGCCAGGGGCCTGGCCATTCGTCAGGCCATCGGCACCTGCTGCGCACCACAGCGCATGGCTTTGCGTCCGCCAGCACCGGTCTGCTTCCCGTCATCGTAAAGGTCTAGCCTCGCAGGCCGGTGACCTCGCGGGCGGTGATCGTCGACCTTGATCAGCAGCGGCAGGGACACGGGCCGGGGAGTAACACCGTTAAGGTTGCGGTCCCTCAGAAGCCGATGGCTTCGCGGAGCAGCAGGACGGTGCCGCGCCCGGGGTGGAGTTCTGCGTTGAGGATGAGCAGGCGGTTGATGGCGCTGGGGGACCCGTAGGCTGTCTGGGTGCGGGCGCTTTCCAGCGGGAGGCAGTGGTCTTCGACGCGGCGCAGCGCGGCGGGCAGGTCGGGTACCAGCTTCTGCGCCCCGACGATCCAGATCGCGCGGGCGGCGCCGCCGGCGTAGGCGGGCAGCTGGCTCCCGGTGCCCTTCGCCGAGGTGGCCGAGGTCACCGGCCGGACGCCGGCCACGTGCCGCCAGCTGGCCTCCTCAGCCCGCCGCGTCCGCGCCTCGCAGGCTCCCGCGGGCCCGGCAGCCCAGCAGGCCGGCGTCGTCAGGGCCTTCAAGCAGGCATGGGAAGCCAAGGACATCGACGCCCTCATCGGCCTGCTCGACCCCGACGCCACGGCCATCGCCGACGGCGGCGGCCTCGCCACTACCTTCCTGCGCCCCATCGAAGGTGGCGAGCAGATCGCGCGCGCCTGGATCGAAATCGCCAACCGGGCGCCCAGCAACATGACGTTCCTGGAACGCGCGGTCAACGGCCAGCCCGGGCTGGTGGCTCAGCAAGACGGGGTCACCGTGACGGTGTTCGCCTTCGACGTCGCAGGTGGCCGGATCAGGCACATCTGGGTAGTACGCAACCCCGAGAAACTCCGGCCCTGGACGAGTGGCTGACGCGCGTCTGAATCAGTCGATCCGTGCGTGGCTCGTTGGGTGGGCTTAGCCCCTTCCGAGGCGCTCCTGATCGGCAGGGAGAGCTGAATCCTTGAGGTCGATGTGTGAACTCACGCCGTGTGATTGACCCTCGACTTGCGTGGGTGCATTTCCGCGTTGTCAGCGATGGATCTTTGCTGCCCAGTACCCGCTAGCTATCGCGTGCAGGGATGTCATTCCGCGTCCCGGCTGGCGAGTGGGTGCCGGCGTGGCAAGTCGCGCGGAGATCCGGCCTGGCGGGGCCTGTGGGGGGTGCCTCGAGTCCTTCTATGAGCGTTTCCATGTGCGCGGCCTCCTCGGCGACCCGTCGCATCATGCGGTCAAGGCGGGCCGCCCCCGGTTCCGGCTGCTGCTGGTAGTGCTGCGCGGACCCGCGGACGACGTTGACCGACCTCAGCAGTTCCGAGGTCGTCTCACCTAGGTGCTGCGACATCTCATCCGCTGACCGACGCGCTGCGGCCTCGGCTGTGCGACTCGCACGCAGCTGGTCCGGCATTCTCATGAGTGTCATGCCGAGCGGCCAGTGGCTCCCTTCTGCGCCCGGGTGCACGCTGCGGCGGGCTATCACATGCGGGAGCCTCTCGTCTGCGGCTTGCCCGGCGCTTTCCGCGAGCTCGGCAGCCTCGCGAAGCGGCCGCAAGATGGCCCGGGTCAGGGCGAGCGCCGCGCCGGCTAGCAGCGCGAGCACGGTGCCCGCCGCGGCAGCGTAGCCCGCTGTGAGCCGCCCGGTGCCGGCAGGTCCTGCCATGACGACGAGCATGCCGCCGGAACCGGGTCCGGGTCCGGGCCGTGCGCTGATCATGTACCTCACGTCATCCGGTCCGTACACGTACAGGATGCGCTGCGGCTGGTAACGGACGGCCTCGATGACTACACGCCAGCGCCCGCCGGTCCCGGCACCCGGCACGGTAACCGGCCGGCCCAGGTGCGCCGCGAACCACGAGCCGCCGGCGGGGACAGCCGGACCCGAAGCAGTGCCGGGGGCCGCGAGGGTCAGCACCTGCCCGCTCGCGCTCAGCAACTCCATGTCGCAGGTCCCGGGCGGGAGCGGGCTGGAGACCGGACCGGAGCTGGGCGGGGCCACGAAACCGTGGCTCAGCATGCTCCTCGCGCACGCCAGCAGGTTATCGTCCGCCTGTCGCATCAGGTAACCGCTGGCCGCCGATACACCGGCCATGCCGACGGCGGCGGCCCCGAACGCGACCAGGCTCACGGCTAGGCACGACAGCAGCACCCGAAGTGGTATCCGGATGAGCGCGCCCACTCATCCAGTCTCGCCGATCTTTTGTGGCGTTGCCAGGGCGCAGCGGTCCCCGGGCCAGGCACACATCGACCCAGCAGGTACCCGAGTCGCGATCATGCTCGACCGGCCCGCGGAGCCGACTGTGGCCGATCTGCAAGGCATCCAGCGTCGCGAACAGCCTGGCGGTGTCGACGCCGTTGCGCCGGGACGCACTGCGACAGTACTCGCAGCAACTCCTTCTGAGCTTGTCCGATCGGAAAACGGCAACGCGCGTTGCCAGTACTCAGCCTCGGCCCGCAGGGTGTGCGATTCATCGGTCAGGTTCCCTAATCTGCGGGTGCCGGATACTTATTTCTGAGGAGGTGCGCGGTGTCGGCTCGCGGCGTGATCCAGTCACCGGTCCTGGTCGGCCGGGATGCCTTCCTGACCCTCATCGAGCGCCGGCTCGCCGATACCGCAGCGGGCTCGGGCCAGTTGCTGTTCGTCGCGGGTGAGGCGGGCATCGGCAAGACCCGCCTGCTCGGCGTGATCGCGCGGCAGGCTCACGCCGGCGGCTTCACCGTGGCCCGGGCGGCGGCGTTCCCCGGCGACGTGCAGTCGTTCGCGGGTCTCCTGCTGGACTTGGCCAGCGATCTGGTGCTCGCGCGCGACCCGGCTCTGAGCGCCCTCGGGCGGAGCCTGACGTCGCGGGTGCGCCCGATCTCCGCCGACGCCGGTGATGCGCACCACCGGCGCCGCCTGCTGGTGCAAGATCTGGCTGACCTGCTGGTTACCGCGGATCCTGGCACTGCGGTGCTGATCGTCCTGGAGGACCTGCACTGGGCCGACGAGCTGAGCCTGGATGTGCTCGGCCATCTGGCCGGCCGCCTCGCGACGAGGCCGATGCTGGTCGTCGGCGCGTACCGCAGCGACGAGCTCTACCCTGCGCTGCCCATGCGTGAGCTGCGGGCCCGGCTGGTGGGCCAGCGGCTCGCCGAGGAGATCCGGCTGCCGCGCCTGAGGCTGGACCAGACCGCGACCGTGGCTAGCGCGATACTCGGCCTGCGGCGCTGGCCCGGGTGGTAGCGGCGATCCACGAGCGCAGCGACGGTATCCCGCTGCACGTCGAGGAGCTCCTCGCGGCCATCGACGAGGACGCCCTGACGCCGCAGTCCAGCACGGCGGTGCAGTCAGCCGCGGTGCCGGACACGCTGGGTGACGCCGTGCTGAGCCGCGCACGGCAGCTGGCCACGCGTACGCGCGAGGTAGCGTCGGCAGCCGCTGTCATCGGGCGTTCCTTCGATTTCGACCTGCTGACTGCGATCACCGGCGCCAGCCCGGACGAGGTGGCCGGCGCCCTGCGCGAACTGCAGAACGCATATCTCGTCCTCCCCGGGGTTGACGCCGTCAGCTTCGACTTCCGGCACGCGCTGATCCGGGATGCCCTCTACGCCGACACGGACCTGCCCGTGCAGCGCCGTCTACATGAAAGGGTGGCACGGACCGCCCTGGAAGGTGGCTACCGCGGCGCGTTCATCTCGGCGCACTTCGAGCAGGCAGGGTGTCCCGGGCCCGCATACGAGCACGCGGTCGCCGCCGCCGGTGAAGCCGCCTCGATGTCGGCCCACGGCGAGGCGCTGGAACTCTACCGCCGGGCGGTACGCAACCTGCCTGGCGAGCTTTCGGCGCTGGACCGGGCCGCACTGTTCGCCGCGCTCGGCGACGAAGCCGCCGCCACCGATGACAATACGGCCGCCGCCGAGGCGTACCAGACCGCCCATGAACTGGCAACCAGCGCCGGTGATATGCGTGCGGCGGCCGCGCTGGCATCACGCATGGCCGCGGTCGCGCACCTTCTCGGCGAGGGTCTCGATTCCCGCATAGGCACGCTGCAAGCGGCGCTGGACGACCTGGACGACCTGGACGACCTGGACGAAGTGGCCGGCGCCGATCGCGAGCGGGCCAGGCTGCACTCCGCCATGGCCGCTGCCTACCTGCTGGATGACCGCCTCGACGAGGCCATCACCCACGGGGAGCTCAGCCGGGCTGAAAGCCAGCGGACCGGCGACAACGAGGCCGCCCTCAACGCCGCCGCCACACTCGGAACGGTCCTGGTCTTCACCGGCCGGATGGATGAAGGCTGGCAGCTGCTCGAAGATGCGATCACCCGCGCCCGCGGCACTCAGCAGGAGGCGGAGGCGGCACGCGGATACCGGATGATCGGATCATCTGCGTCAGAGCTGATGGAATACGACCGCGCCGAGCGCTGGCTCACCGAAGGAATCCGTTACGCCGAGCAGGTCGAGCTGTGGAATCACCGGCACTACATGACATCACACCTCGCGCACATCCAGTGGGCCACCGGCCAGTGGGCCGCGGCCACCCAGACCGCACAGCACGCGCTCACCGACGGACGCGGCGGCGTCACCACCCAGATCACCGCGCAGTACGTCCTGGGCTTCCTGGCGATGGGACGCGGTGACTGGAGCGCCGCCGACATGCTGCTGCGGGAGGCGCTCGCCAAGAGCGAGCAGATGGCCGAGCTGCAGCATCTGTCGCCACCGCTATGGGGACTGGCCGAAGCCGCACGGTGCCGGGGCCACTACGACACCGCGCTCACGCTCTGCGAACGCGGCTACCAGGCCTCAGCCGGCCTCGCCCACGCGGCCTACCTTTTCCCTTTCCTGATCACCGGCGTACGGGCCTACCTGGCACTCGACGGCATTGATGCCGCCGAGAAGTGGCTGAACCGGGTCGGCGCGGTGCTCACCGCCCGCGCCATCCCCGGCACACAGCCCGCGATCGACCACGGCCGGGGACTCGTCCTGCTCGCACGCGGCGAGGTATCCGCAGCACACCAGGCGCTGGAATCGGCGAGCGAGTCGTGGCAGGTCCGGCGCCGGTTCTGGGAAGGCGAGTGGGCACGGCTTGACCTCGCACAGGCCGCCGCCAAGGCACGGCGCCGCGGCGAGGCGGCAGTCCTCCTGGACGAAGCCCGCACCATCGCAGCTACGGCCGGTGCCACCACTCTCGTCGATGCCGCCGACGGGCTCACCGCGTCGTTCGACCGTGGGCGGCAGGCCGAGCCGTGGCATCCGCTGAGCGCGCGCGAATTCGAGGTCGCCCAGCTCGTCGCGGTCGGCCTCACCAACCGGCAGATCGCCGAACAGCTGATGCTCGCGCCCAAGACAATCTCGGCACACATCACCCATATCCTTACCAAGCTAGGCGCCGCACGCCGCGCAGAGATCGCAGCATGGTGCGCGACCGTCCGGCAGACCGCCCACCGTGACGGATGATCAAGCCCGCACCAGGTGGTCTCGAGTGCCGCGACGCCCTACTGCCAGGCAGCCGGCGGCCGTCATGCCAGCGTGTTGCCGTCGCCGCGCTTGATCGACCACATGGCGGGGTCAGGACCAGAACGCCCAGAATTGGATAATCGGCGTGCAGCTACCTGCGCCAACGGCGGTAACCCCTGCCCCGCATGCGCACATCTTGCCCGCGCGGCCATGGGCCGTGGAATACGGTGGTCTTACGTCCCGGTACCCGCAGGAAGGGAGGCGCGCTCTGCGCGACAGTCCGCCCTCCGCGACCGAGGTGCTGGCCGGGATTCCGGAACCCCGGCCCGACGACGACGGCCTGCGTGCTTCCATCCGCGCGATGCGGGCCGCGGACGGCCTGCTGCTGGGCGTGCTCGATGATGACCCGACCGGCTCGCAGTCGGTGCACGGCGTTCAGCTGGTGACCGTCCTGGAGGAGGAGGCGTACGGCGCCGCGCTGGCCGGCCCGGCTGCGACCTGCTTCGTCCTGACCAACACCCGCAGCATGGAGGAGGCCGCCGCCGCCGAGGTCAATGTCCTGGCCGCACGGGGTCTTCTTTCCGTGGCCGGACGGCGCGGTGCGCGCTTGCAGCTCCTCAGCCGGAGCGACTCGACCCTGCGCGGGCACGTGATGGCGGAGGTGACGGCCCTGGACTCGGTGCGCCGGGAGACGGCCGGCCGCGGCTATGACGGTGTGCTGTTCGTGCCGGCGTTCCTGGAGGCGGGGCGGCTGACCGCCGGGGACATCCACTGGGCCCGGGTGGGCGGCCGTCTGGTCCCGGTGGGCGAGACCGAGTTCGCGCAGGATGCCGCGTTCGGCTACAGCGCATCGGACCTGCGTGACTTCGTGGCGGAGAAGAGCGGCGGCACGATCCGGCGAGGCGCCGTTGACAGCATCGGCCTGGCCGACATCAGGCTCGGCGGCCCGCAGCGAGTCCGCGAGCTGCTGGCCGGGGTGCGGGACGGCAGCTGGGTCGTGGTCAACGCCACCGAATACTCCGACCTGGAGACGGTGGCGGCCGGGGTGCTGATGGCTGAGCGTGCGGGCGCGTCGTTCCTGTTCCGCACCGGTCCCTCGTTCGTGCGCGCGCTGGTCGGCATGGGCCCGCGGGCGCCGCTGCGCGGCCCGGACATCTGGCCGGCGGGACGTCCCCGGCAGGGCGGGCACGGCCTGGTCGTGGTGGGGTCGCACGTCGGCCAGACCAGCCGCCAGCTGGCGGCGCTGCGCGCCCGGGGCGGGATCACCGCCTTCGAGCTGGACGTCCCGGCCATCGTCGGCGGCGGCGAGGTGGCGGCCGGGACGGCACGGCAGGTGGCCGCCGCGCTGCGCGATTCCGATGTGCTGCTGTACACCAGCCGCGCCGTGGCCACGGGCCGGGACGGAGCCGGGAGCCTGGCCATCGCCCGCACCGTGTCCGCTGCCTTGTCCCGGACCGTCCGCGAATCGCTGGCCGCCCGGCCCGCCTGGGTCGTCGCCAAGGGCGGGATCACCTCGCACGACGTGGCACGGCACGGGCTGGGCATCCGGCGCGCCGAGGTGGCCGGCCAGCTGTTTCCCGGCATCATCTCCCTGCTGCGGCCGCTGGACGCGGCGCCCGAGGCGATCGGCGTGCCGTACGTGGTGTTCGCCGGCAACGTGGGCGGCGACGGCACCCTGGCGGACGTGGTGGCCATCCTCAAGGGCGAGCGGGAGGAGCGTTGATGCAGGTCGGCTGGCTGGGGCTGGGCGCGATGGGGGCGCCCATGGCGGCGCGGGCGGCCCGCGCGGGACACGTGGTCCGCGGCTACGACGTCGTGCCGGGGCGTGCTGCGTTTCTGGCGGCGGACGGGGTGCGGCCCGTGGACACGGTGGCCGCCGCGGTCGGCGGCGCGGATCTGATCGTGATCATGGTGGCCACACCCCAGCAGGTAGAGCAGGCACTGTTCGCGCCCGGCGGGGCGGCCGGTTCGCTGGCGGCCGGGAGCATCGTGGTGGTGATGGCGACGGTCGGGCCCGAGGCGGTCATCTCTGCCGCGGACCGTCTCGCCGCGGCTGGCGTGGCCGTGGTCGACGCCCCGGTGTCCGGGGGCACGGCGCGGGCCGCCTCCGGCGACCTGCTGATCATGGTGTCCGGCCCGGAAGAGCCGGTGGCGCGGGCACAGCCGGTGCTCTCCGCGCTGGCGCGCAGCGCTCCCGTGGTCGGGTCCTCCCCCGGCGATGGCCAGCGGATGAAGCTCGTCAATCAGTTGCTGTGCGGCGTGCACATCGCCGCGGCCGCCGAGGCCCTGGCATTCGCGGAGGCGCTCGGCCTGACCGCGGCGGAGTGCTGGCGGGTGCTGCGGGAGGGCGCCGCGGCGTCCTTCATGCTCGACGAGCGGGGGGCCCGCATGGTGGAGGGCCAGTTCGAGCCGGCGCGCAGCGCGCTGGACATCTTCGTGAAGGACATGGGACTGGTGGGCGCCGCGGCGGAACAGGCCGGGGCCGCGGCGCCGCTGGCCGCCGCCGCGCGCCGGCTCTACGTCCGCGGCCATGACCTGGGCCTGGGCCGCCTCGACGACTCCGTGCTGATTGAGGTCCTCCGGCGGGAGCGCGGTGTGCCGGCCCGGGAAGATGACCCCGCGTGCCCTGCCTACTGAAAACTGGATCCCCAGGGGTCGCTGAGAGTCGGCATGCCGGCCTGGCCGACGTTGATTGTCAGAGCTTGTAGCCGATGGCGCGCAGCAGGCTGCGCCTGTCGGCGACGTCGGTATCCTGCTCGATTCCGGTCGGCGGCGACCCGTCGATCACGCCGATGATCCCGCGCCCGCGGTTGGTGACCGCGACGAGGACGTCGACCGGGTTGGCGGTGGCGCAGAAGATGGTGCAGACCTCGGGCACGGCCTTGAGCGGGTTCAGCACGTTGATGGGGAAGCCTTCTCTGAGCAAGATCACGAACGAGTGCCCGGCGCCGATCGCCAGCGCGTTCGCCGCCGCCTGCCCGGTCAGCTCGTCATCGTTGCCGGACCGGCGCACCAGCCGCGCAGCCGAGGCCTCGCAGAACGCCAGGCCGAACCGCAGATGCGGGCTCACTCCGGCCAGCGTCTCATGCAGGTCTTCGACGGTCTTGATGAAGTGCGCCTGGCCGATGATGACGTTCATGTCGGCGGGCTTGTCTATGGGAACCACTTCGAAGGACACCGGACCCGTTTCCACGAGCTAGTGATACCAGGCGACATGGCCGACGCGCCAGGCCGTGCCGCGATGTGCCCGTAGGTGGCGTCCTGGGCTGGACCGGGGCGGCAGGTCCCCTGGGGCAGGACTTGGGCCACTACCCGACCTGAGCGAGGCGCACGCTGCCGCCCAATTAGAGTCTGGACGCAAGAGATCCGTAGAGGTCTAGGTCCGCAGGCCTGTGACCTCGCGGGCGATGATCGTCCTCATGATCTCGGACGTGCCGCCGTAAATCCATACCTTGTTCGCAGAAGCTACCATGGAATTCGTGAAGTCACAGGTGAGGGGCACGTTTGTGTTAGGTAGTGGTGTTGGCTGCAGTCTGCTGTCGGTGCCTGGTTCTAACATTTCGTCTAACACGGCCGCGGCCCGAATCCAGGAGGTCTGACGTGGCGTACGTGATCGAGCGAGCCAGTCGGTCTGGCACGCGGTACGTCGGTATCTACCGGGCTGGCAACGGCAAGTACAAGTCCGCGGGCACCTACGACTCGCACGAGCGGGCCTACGAGTAGCCGACGAGGAAGAGCGTCACGCGCGCGGATTCCTGGAAGAGACGAGCCCGGCCGGCAAGGCCACGATGACGATCTCGGAGTTCTGCGAGCAGCGCTTCCTGCGCTACCACGCGGTGAGCCCGGGCACCCGCCAGGAGTACGGCTACCTGGCCAAGAACCACATCATCCCGTACCTCGGTATCCCGTACCTCGGTCACCTGCGGATCAGCGAGGTCAACCGGGAAACGTTCTTCAACCTGCTGGTCAAGGTTCTCCCCGCCGCGGAAGCCTCGCAGATCACCATACGCGCGACCCGCAAGGTCCTGTCGGCCATGTGCCAGATGGCATTCGATGAGGGGTACCGGAACAACAACCCCATACGAAGCATCCGGCTCAAACATGCGGCGGCCAGACCAGTGCTCGTGGCCGGCCATGACCAATGGCGGCGCCTGGAGGAGGCGATGACCTATCCTCCCGCCAGGTTGTACGCGCGGCTGAACGTCACTACGTGGGCTCGCCGCTGCGAGATGATCGGGTTCCGCCCGTGCGACTTCGACTTCGGGCAGCAGATGCTGAACGTCACGCGGTCAACCGTCTACGTCAACGCCAAGTACCACCCCGCCGGGAAAGCGGGATGGCTCACCAAGCCGAATCCGAAGAACGGTGACTGGCGCCGGTTCGCCATCTCCAAGCCGATGTGCCAGGCGGTCCAAGAACACATCGAGGAGTACGGTCTCGGCTCCGAGGATCTGCTCTTCCCGCAGTGGATGTTCGCCTACATACGCTCCAGCCCGGTTCCCGCCTATGACGACGAGCACCTTCCTCCGCTGGTATCTAAAGCCGGCATCGTCTACGAGCACGGCACGAAGGGTGCCAGGTACTCCATGAACTGCCACTGCGGGAAGTGCAAGGCTTATGCCGCCGACTACCAGCGCCAGTGGCGTCGCCAGCAAAGCACACAGCGAGCCAGCACGGGGGAACCCGGCAAGGCTGATATCTGGCGCCGGGACGGCACTGAATTCCTCATGGCCGAGGTCTGGTTGCGCTTCTGGAACGCAGCGAGAGACGCAGCGGGCCTGCCCGAGGGCTTCACGCCCTACAACGCCCGTCACACGGGGATCAGCTGGGCCATCGACAAGGGAGTGGACCTGCAGAAGGTCCGTCAGCGCGCAGGACATGGCAGCCTCGAGGTCACGTCCCGATACGCCGCGATCCTCGACGAGCGCGATACCAGCCTCGCAGATGCCCTTGAGGAGATCTTCGACGGTTCGCGTCGTGCGGTAGGCCGCCACGAAAATACGACGGAGCTCGATGATGCGGCCGGGCTCCTTTCAATCAGCATCGATTAGTAGCCTCGCGAGCATCAACGATCGTCAGTGACCTTTCATGTTGCTCGCGCGCTCCTCTGTTGGCGATCATCAGGAACTGCCCAGAGACGGTCAACTCTGTCACATAACGTAACTGGCACTGAATCTCGTCCACTCCTTATCCGCCTGCGTCGCAGGCCGGGTGCCTGATCAGTCCGTCTGGGTCGCACGCGAACGGGTGTTCTGCGGCGTTTACGGCTGTGGGCGTGCAAGGTCGCTGAATCGAGCGGCACTTCGGCGCGGTTGTTCTGCTGGGTGAGGGCGATCCTGCTGGGGTCAGTGTTCGGCGGCCAGACGGGTGGCCAGCCCGATCAGGACGCCGCCGGTGACCCGGTCGATCCACTTCTTTGTCTTCTGGTAAGCCCTGGTAATCGCGGCTAGCGAAAACATGCTTGCAACCGCTGAATACCAGATCGCCGCGACGGCTACCACGACCACGATGGCCAGTGCTCGCACCCATGTGGGCGTTGTCGGCGGCAGCACGGCCGCCAACAGGCTGGTCCAGAAGACTGCCGCCCTTGCCTAGCCGGATGGCCTCGATTGCGCCGTTCTCTACGGCGTCGTAGAGCCAGCTTTTCTTCACCTTGAGCAGGGCGCATACATCGTCGGGCGTGAGCAGGTCGAGGTCCCAGTAGGAGTTTTGCGCCGGATCTGGTCGGCCGTCCGCATGGTTCCCGTCTCGTCCTGCGTTGATGGTCGCGGGCTGGTGAATCATGGCTCGGCCTCCAGGTCGATCTGCCTGTCGGCCACGTAGTCCACAGGGCGGAGGGTTCTGGTGGGATCAGGCGGCGCGTACGTGCTGTCGCGTTCGATGGCCATGCGGTAGGCGTGCTCGACGGCTCGCAGCCGGGTGGCGACCCGGGTCTCGCGGGCGGCGATGGCCTGGCGGTTGCGCCGGCCGTAGGAGTCCTCCGGGAGGCTCTGGCCGACCTGCTCGACCTCGCGGACGTGGGCCTCGCGCTCGTCGGCGTGCGCGGCGATGGCGAAGATGGCGGTGCTGGCGGTGGCGGCGTCCAGGATGAGGCCGACCGTCTGGTTATCGGGGTCACGGCCGGCTAGGGCGATGATGCGGGGTCCGTCGGCCTCTGGCCAGGCCTGCTCAGCAGGCACCCCCACAACGAATCGGCAGGCGCGGAATTACCTTCTGGTTGGCACACCGCCGGTAACCCTGGGTTATCCAGGGGACTGATCACCAGCACCCAGGGGTTGGAGTACCCGGGTGCCGGTGCCGGTTGGCCAGGTAAGTCAAAGGGCCTCTTGCGAGCCCCACAGAAATCCCACAAGTCCGCGGCGCGGCGGCCGGTTCCCACAGGAATCCCACGGACGAAACGGCACACTCCGATACACTTGTTAAGCGTGTTAAAAAGCACGGAAAATACCCGGTCAGCAGCGCCGATGCGCGTGAGCTGGGCTGATGGGAGTCTTTTCCCGGTAAGCGCTCTCGGGATGACAGAGCTCCTGATTAGCGGACGCTCGCCACTGGACCAGCAGCGTTCACATGCGAAGGTGGTACCGGGGGTTGTCATGCGCACCGGCGCGTCCATGAGGGCAGAGGGCACCTCATAGCCACGACCACGACGGCGACGGCGACGGCGACGGCGGGGGTAGCGTGTGATTTCGGAAAGCTGTTGCGCTGGCCGCTGACCGGATAGCGATACTGGCCCGTGCGAGAGGTTCCCCCCGGGCCGCCGGACCAGGTTCCGAGGCTTGAGCGGTACCGGCAGGGACACCCGGACGTTGACATCCAGCAGCCCGGCGCCCAGAGCGCCGTGTGGCGCGCGTTCCGGGACGGGGACCTCATCGCGTACGGCTTTACCCTCATGGTGTTCCTGGACCGCCTGGAGGCCCTGCCGGAGCCGTTAGGCGCAGCACATGATTTCGGTGTTCATCCTCTGGCCAGGCATCCCCCTGCCCGGCTGCCGGGAGTTCCCCCCGGAGCTACGGGACGGCCGGCACGGGCACGCTGAACCCCCTAAGGCTGCACCCGCTCCCGGCGCGCCGCAGGGGCGTCCCTGGGCGCCGGGTGCGCCGTGCAGTCCGCCGGGATCCGGCCGCGCAGCCCGGCCGGATCCCGGCTGGCAGCATGGCGCCGTCGTCCCGCCGCTGGGCAAGCCAGATGTCCAGCTCAGGGTGAGTGATCACGCGCGCGTTTCCCCGGTGCCACCGCAGGTCCGACGGCCGGCGGGCACAGGTGCTCATAGGAGCGGTGCAGGAGCGGGACTGTGCCGGGGTGGGCGGGGCCGTGCCCGGCCTGCGTCCTGAGCGAGCGTTCCCGGTACGCGGCATGGCCGGACCGGGTGCATCCCGGTGCGGCTAATACCTGATCAAGAACGTATCGAGTCCTTCTGGCTGCTCGGCCTGCACGGCAACCTCCGCCACGACGGCGCGTTGCGGGCCGCGCCGTGTCCAGTCCAGCAGGTAGCGGACGTCATCGGCTGGTCCCTCGAAGGCGGCCTCGACGCTGCCGTCGGGAAGGTTACGCACCCATCCGCGCACGCCATGCTGCAGGGCCATCCGCCGGCAGGCGGCGCGGAAGTTGACGCCCTGGACCTGACCGGTGATCAGCACCCGATAGCGGACCACGAGCAGACAGTAAGACACGGCAGCCGCAGATGCGGCACCTGGCGAAGGCAGGAGGGGAGGCCGATGAGGACTACTGTCAGGCTGTGGCGCATGGGCGCGTTCTCGCCGGGCGCCCCACGCGGCTGGCCTGCACGGTACCGCCGCCGACCGTAACCCTCTGACGGGCCCGGCCCGGCGGGCGGAACGACTAGGGTCTAGGCCGGGGCGCCGCTGCGAGGTGCCGGCTGCCGCCATACCCCCACGGCAGCCGGCTGCTCTGCTGGGCAAGGTGTCCGTAGTTTGCTGGAGGTGGCCACTATGAGCAGCAAGCACGAGCGGCGCTCCAGCCACCGGACGGGCCGGCCGGTCCCCGGGACTGCCGCCGGCCAGTCTTATCCCATCTGGGTCGATGTTTGCGTCCGGCGCATGTTCGTCGTCGGCGATACACCGGGCGGAGCCCCCTACGGCATCTTTGAGGACCAGATGGAAGCCGCCACGGACGAGCTGGATACGGCTGAGGACGACGACCCGTCTTGACTCAGCCCCGTGCTGACCGCGGCAAGTGCGGATGCCGGTAGCCGTGCCTGGCCGGCGGTTCAGCGTACATAGGGTCATTGGCATGCCCTGGGTCGGGCGGCTGGCCTGAGTCCGGGACGTGCCATACCCTTCGGGTCATGCCCGGTGACCATCATGTGCCGTGGACCCTGGGGGGCGAAAAGGAGACGCTGGTCGATTTCCTGGACTACCTTCGAGGTGCGGTGATCCGCAAGGCCTCCGGATTGCCGGCCGCGACCGCGCGACACCCGATGGTCGGTTCAGGCACGAGCCTGCTCGGGCTGATCAAGCACCTGACCCGAGTGGAGATCGCCTGGTTTCAATATGCGTTCGCAGGTGCGGACGTGCGGGTTCCCGGCGACGATCTGGCCGATGACGATGAGCCGCAATCGGTGATCGGCGATTATCAGATGGCTGTCACGGTGAGCAACCGGATCGTCGCGGAAGCTGCAGATCTCACTCAGCCCGCGAAACGCAGGGCCGTAGCGCCCGGGCCCATGTCCCTGCGATGGATCCTGGTGCACATGATCGAAGAGACCGCCAGGCACGCCGGTCATGCCGACATTCTCCGGGAACAGATCGACGGCTCGGTCGGCCGGTGAGTGAACCTCGCGGCACTGACCTCTGCTTCCAGGCCAGTGGCTCCGGGCCTTCTTACAAGAGCACCCGCGAGCACTCCCAGCGGCATGACAGGAGGTTCTCGCGCTGTCTGCGGGCAGCTGGTTTCCGCGGAAACGGCTTGTGAAAACCTGCACAAGGCGCTTCCGCGGAAACGTCACGAATATGGCGGCTAGGAGTATGACGACTCGGGCCGACGGCCGGTCCGCGGCATGAGAGTGCATCTGACCGGCCGGCTTCGGCTGGTTCTCGGCTAACGGCGGCTCGAGTTATTCAAAATCTCAACTCGGCAGATCACTCTCTGCAACAAAGGGCGCCAGCCTTGGGGTGGCTAGTTTCAACAACCTCGAAGTGATATCGGATGGCACTCGCTAGTTTGACCCTTGAAAGCCGCGGAAAGGTCGGAATGATCCGAGTTCAGGATCATTCAGCATCTCCTCTCTGGACAGCGTGGGATGGATACGGTATTTGAGAGGATAAATGGGATCGGCGCCGGGCGGAACGGGTGCCCTGGTGTGTTGTCTCCTGCGGAGGGTGTGGCGATGCGAGCGGTCTGGATCACGAGGGCCGCCGGGCCCGAGGCGCTGGAGGTGCGGGAAACGGCCGATCCTGAGCCCGGCCCGGGTCAGGTCCGAATTCGTGTCCGCGCGGCTGGCCTGAACTTTGCGGAGGTGATGGCCGCGCAGGGGCTGTATCCGGATGCCCCCAAGCCGCCGTGCGTCGTCGGCTATGAGGTGGCCGGGGTGATCGACGCGCTCGGTGAGGGTACCCAGGGCCGCGCGGCAGGCGAGCGCGTGCTGGCCCTGACGCATTTCGGCGGACACGCGGATGTGGTGTGCGTGCCCGTGGAGCAGGTGCTGCCGATGCCGGATGCGATGAGCTTCGAGGAAGCCGCCGCGATGCCGGTCAGCTACCTCACCGCCTACCACATGCTGTTCCGCGTCGCGGGCGTCCGGCCCGGCGAGCGGGTGCTGGTGCATATGGCGGCCGGCGGGGTCGGGACGGCGGTGCTGCAACTGTGCCGCACCGTGGAGGATCTGGAAGTCTTCGGCACGGCCTCGGCAGCCAAGCACGACGTGCTCAAGGCCCAAGGCTGCGCGCACCCCATCGACTACCACGCCACCGACTATGCCGCCGAGGTCCGCCGGCTGACCGCAGGCGGAGGCGTGGACATCGTGCTGGACCCGCTCGGCGGCCATGACTGGCGGAAAGGACTCAAACTGCTGCGCCCGTGCGGCCGGCTGGTGGCCTACGGGTTCGCCAACCTGGCCAGCGGGCAGCGGCGCCGCCCAGCCCGCCTGGTCTCCCAGGTGGCTGGCATACCACTGCTGACACCCCTTCAGCTGATAAATCACAACCGGACCGTCAGCGGCGTCAACATCGGCCACCTGTGGGGGCAGACCACCCTCCTCCGCGAAGAACTCCAGGCCGTTCTCGCCCTCTGGGACCAGGGCAAGGTCAAACCGCTCATCGACAGGACCTACCCCTTCGCCGAAGCAGCCACAGCCCACCGCCGGATCCTGCAACACCAGAACACCGGCAAGATCGTACTTAAACCCTGACCGCCTCCCCGGGCAGCCGGGCACAGCCTGGGATGCTAGCCAGTGGCGGCTCGCGGACCGGGAGGGCGCGAGCCGGACGGCCGCCTGGCATCACTCGGGCCTGGGGTCCCAGCGGAATCGCCTGATCGCGACAAAGCCGCCCGCTACCCCCCAGATCGCGAGGACCAGCAGCTGGCGGCCCGCGAATCCGCGGTCCAGGGCGAACGGGTTCAGCAGTGCCTGGTTGAACGGCCGGACCGGGAAAACACCCGCCAGGTCATTGAGGAACCGGGAGGTGATCAGGAAGTAGGTGCCGGAGATGAACACGAGCGGGAAGAAGATGAACTGCACCACTGCAGGCGCGGCCTCCGCGTTGCTGATGAGGCTGGCGACCGCGACTCCCAGCGCGCAGAACGCGGCCGCGCCGATGACCAGCGTGACGATGATGGCGGCCCAGTGGCCTGGCATCGGCACCCCGTACAACAGGCCCATCCCCACGATCAGCGCCGCGTCGATGAGGCTGATCATAATGCAGTGCGCCACCAGCCCGACGAACATCACCCAGGCGGGCAGCGGAGTCCCGCGCAGCCGCTTGAGTATGCCCTCCTGGCGGCGCAGTGACAACGTGACGGCCAGCTGCGAGTAGCAGGCGCCCATCACCGACACCGCCACGATCGTGGAGGTGTAGTACTGCAGCCCGGTGACAGGCCTGCCGCCAATTCTGGCGAGCGTCACGTTCCCGAACACGCCGGCCAGAATGGCGAAGAAGACCAGCGGGAAGGCGAAGATGAAGAAGGCGCTCTGCGGATTGCGCCAAAAGCTCAGCTGCTCGTAGCGGACCTGGTGCCACACCAGGGCCGCGGTGTTGCGGCGCGCCGGCGCCCCGGCGGCCGCTGCCCGGCTGCTCATCCGCGCCTTCCCATCCTGCGCCGGGGCGCCGGTGCGTCTTCGGGCGCGGCAGGGGCGTCCTGCGCGGCCGTCAGGCCCAGGTAGATGTCCTCCAGGCTCGGCCGGTCCACGGTGAGCCCCGGGAGCGTCGTACCGTGGTCCAGAGCCCACCCGGTCAGCCGGTGCAGCAGCTCGGTCGGCTCGTCGGCCTCGATGACCAGCCGGCCGTTCTCGCCGGCAGCGGCCTGGACCGGAAGGTCCGCCGCGGAATGCCCGCCCGGGAGGGCGAAGCTGATCCGCGCGCGGGCCAGGTCACGCCCGCCGAGCGTGGCGGGCGTTCCCTCTTCGATGATCTTGCCGCTGGAGATGACGGCGACCCGGTCGGCGAGCTCCTGCGCCTCGTCCATGTAGTGGGTGGTGAGCAGGATCGTGGTGCCCAGGTCGGAAAGCCCCCTGATGACCTCCCAGGCGCCGCGCCGCGCGCTCGGGTCGAAGCCGGTCGTCGGCTCGTCGAGGAACAGGACCCTGGGGTTCCCGATGATGCCGAGGGCGAGATCCAGCCGCCGCTTCTGCCCGCCGGACAGCGACTTGACCTTGCTCTTCTCCTTGCCGGTGAGGCCGACGAGCCCGATCACCTCGCCAACATCGCGCGGATTGGGGTAGTAGCCCGCGTTGCGGGAGACCGACTCGCGCACGGTCAGGTACGGCTCCACCGCGAGCTCCTGGAGCACCAGGCCGATCTGCTCGCGCAGCTGCCGCCCAGTGCGCCTGTCGCCAGGATCGAAGCCGGCGACCACGACCTTGCCCTCGTCTGCCTGCCGGTAGCCCTCGAGGATCTCCAGCACCGTCGTCTTGCCAGCGCCGTTCGGCCCGAGCAAGGAGAATATCTCCCCGTACCTGACGGTAAAGCTCACCCCGGCCACGGCGCGGGTGGCGCCGTAGCTCTTCCGCAGGTCCTCCACGACGACAGCGTCCACGGTCTCCTCCTGAGCACACCGCTCGGAGCTCACATCGCCAGGATCTGGAGCAACGATGCCGCGGCCAGGGCCTACCCTGCACGACCGCGCCTGCTCTACGGTACCTCCATCAGATGGCCCCGCAAGGCCGGCGCAAGGCGAGGTCTCCTGAGTCGCGTTATGCAAGTTGGCGTCTGGTCAGCGTACGGGCAGAGCTGGACGATATGCATGCAGAGATGCTCTTCGCCAAACGCAAGAGTTGGCCATGTATTAACTTAACTTAAGCGTTAGGGCGCCTATGATAATGGCGGCAAAGGCTGAGCTTACGGTCGCCGCGATCGTTGTTAACATCCAGGACAGCGCAAAAGTATGCGAAGGTGGAACGCCCTCATTTCGGCATGTGAGCGAGACCGGGGCGTTGGCCCGTGACGGAATCCAGGCGCGTCGATCGCAGAGCGCGCGGGCTGCGCCAGCCCTGTCTCTCACGTCAGCTGCGACTGACCGGGTTACGATCGGCATAGCCGATGAGATCCACGCCGATGGGCTCCGCGACGACACGGGCGACGTGGCGGTCAGACCGCCGGCTTGATGACCGTATAAGCGGGCCTGCAGCAGAGCGCACCGCCTCCGGCCTGGCCTGCGCCATCGCAGACGGGCTACAGCGTAAACGCGTGGACAGACGGCAAGTTATCACCTCGCGCCATGACCTGAGGCTAACGACTGCTCGCCAAAGGCAGTGCCCACACGGGGAGCGAGCCGTCTTCCGTCCCGGCTGGCGCTCTGTGGGGGTCGCCGGGGTCGTCATAGAGAATCGGCGCGCGCTTCCTGTCCGGCGCCGCGATAAGCAGAAGCAGAAGCAGAAGCAGAAAGCTCTTAGTTCGCGGGGTTTCGGAACAGCTATGACTGGCTCTCGAGCGCGGTCAGAGACTCCTGAGTAATGCGCGTGCCGGGGTGATCCGGGCCGAGAACTCTCATCTTGTCGATGAGCACGTCGCGGTATTCCTGTTCTGCCTGCTCATACAGGCCCTGGTTCGCGAGCGTCCCGGCGATCTCGTACCGGTGGCCAGCGTGCTGGGGTGGTCGGGGCCGAGGACCCGCAGCCTGGCGATGAGCACGTCGCGGTATTCCTGTTCTGCCTGCTCATACAGGCCCCGGCTCGCGAGCATCCGTGCGATCTCGTGCCGGGTGGTGAGCCTGTCCGGATGGTCGTCGCCGAGGACGCGCTGCTGGTCGGCGAGCAAATCGCGGTATAGCTGCTCAGCCACGGCGTAACGGCCCGTCAGCTCGATCAGCCAGGCCAGGGTAGCGCGGGTGGTGAGCGTGTCGGGATGGTCGTCGCCCAGGGTGCGGCGCCGGTCGGCGAGCACGCTGCGGCTGAGCTCGTCAGCTTCGCCGAGCTTGCCGCGCAGCCCGGTCAGCCAGGCCAGGGTCTCTCTGGCGGCCAGGGTGTCGGGATGATCGTCGCCGAGGATTCGCCTGCGGCCGCCGAGCACCTGGCCGACCATCTCGGTGGCCTCGCCGAAGCGGCCCTGGTGTCCGATGAGCCAGGCGAGCCGGTGGCCGGTGGTGAGCGTATCGGGATGTTCGTCGCCCAGGGTGCGGCGCTGGGCGGCGAGCACCTGCCGGAACATCGGCTGCGCGTCGGCGTAGCGGCCCTGCAGGCCGAGCATCCGGGCCAGCTGGTGCTGGGTGGCCAGCATGCTGGGGTGGTCGGGGCCGAGGACCCGCAGCCCGGCGGCGAGCACGCCGCGGTATTCGTGCTCTGCCTGGGCGTACCAGCCGCGGAACATATGCGCGCTCGCAACCCGGCTGCGCAGGGACAGGACTGCCAGGTGGCGGGCACCCAGCCGGGCAGCATGCTGGAGCGCGGACTCGGCGAGTTCTTGTGACGCAAAGTAGGAGCCTGCCCACACGAAAGCCAATGCTACCGACACGGTGACCTCGGCAAGAGCGGCCAGGTCGTCGTCGGTGAGCCTGCTGGCCAGGTAGCCGTAGACCGCGTTCAAGTGCGGCACGAGCTGTATCCAGGCGGGCCAGTCCCAGGGCTGGTCATGACCGAGCCGGGCCGCGGCGGCGGTGAGCAGGGCGACCGCGATCCCTCCCGTTTGCGCGGGGTCTTCGGCGTCCAGGTGCAAGCGGCTGGTTTCGGTGACCAGCGGATGGACCGTCAGACCCGGCCGGGTCCCTGCCGAGCCGGGGCTGGTGGTGATCAGCCCCACCGACGCCAGCGCGGCCAGGCCGTCAGCGGCCCCATCCTCACCGTCCTGGCACACCCGCCCGAGCGCGGCCAGGTCGAGCATCCCGGGAGGAATCAGGACAGCAGGCGCCAGGCACGACAGGACCCGCAGCAGCGGCCGGGCCTGCGGCCGCCCCCCGGCGGCCAGCCCATCCAGCGACAACTCCCACGTCCTGGTCACGACCGCCCGGTCCTCCGCCGCGCCGCCGATTTAGTGCCTCGGTCACGTCACCTGGCGGGCCGCCCAGGTCCCGGGCCAGGCTCAGGAGCTTGGCCGTCATCGTCGCGGCATCCGCCGCCAGGACCCACCACGCCGGCCTGCCCAGCCGGGTCATTTCCTCCGCGAGCAGCAGCGCCACGGTGCTCTTGCCCGTCCCCCCCAGGCCCGCCAGCACGTGCACCCGCCCGTCCGGCGCCCCGGCCAGAACCCGCAGCCGCGCCAGCAGGTCATCACGCCCCCGCACACGCTCGGGCAGCTGGCCGGTCGGCGGCCGCAGCGCCGTCGCCCCGGCACCAGCGGAATCCGTGCCCGGCTGCTCCAGCACTACCCGCACCGGGTCACCCGGTCCCAGGGGAGGATGCCTGCGCCCCGACCGTGTCTGCGCCGCCCATGCCCCCAGCGCGACGGTAACCCCGGCCACGCCCGCCCCGGACCCGACCACCGCCCATACTAAGGTCGCATCCACGGCGCAAGCCTACTAACAGGTGAAAGACATCCGCTCGCGCCTTGGCCGCGAGCCCGACGGGGATAGCCTCTGATGCGATGAAGGTGCGGGCCTCCGCTCCTGGCGGATGCTGGAAGTTGCAAGGCATCCGTCTCCACCAGGCAAGGGAGGCCCGACGATGACGGAAGCATATGACGGCCGGCAGGTCGTCGGGATGGACCTGTACATGCGCCGCAGCGTGCTGGTGCGATGACCGCGGACGGGGCGGAAGCTGGAGACCGCCCGGATCACCAACAGCGCGGCGGAGCTGCGCCGGGAGGTCGCCAAGGCCGGGGAACACCCGAAGGTGGTGCTCGAGGCAACGTACGGCTGGTACTGGGCCGCGGACGTGCTGTCGGCGAACATCGGGGGCCGGTGAGGAGCTGGCCGGGATGCTGCTGGGACTGCGGCGGTGTGCGCTGAATCACCTGAATGCACTCGGTGACAGCGCGGTGCAGGCCATCGTGGCCGGTGAGCCGCTGGTCGCGGACTGCGAGCGGGTCCGCCGCCCGCCCGGGCGCCTGCTGTCCGACGCCCGGTCCAGCTGTACCTGTTCGACCTGCTGCAGGTCGGCGGTGAGCCGCTGCTGGGCCTCCCGTACACCGTGCGGCGCGAGCAGCTGGCCTTCCACGGCCTAGACACCGATCCGGTTCGGACCCCGCCGTGGTACCGGGGGCGGGGCAGCCGACGTGCTGGCCGCCAGCCTGGCCCATGGCCTGGAGGGCGTGGTCGGCAAGCCGCTGGCCTCGGCCTACCATCCCGGCCAGCGCCGGGACTGGATCAAGGTCAAGAACATCCGCCACGCCAAGGTCATCATCGGCGGCTGGACCCCCCGACCGCGGACGCCGCGCCGACACCATCTTCTCGCTCCTGCTCGGCGTGCCCGACGGCGGCCAATTGCGCTACGCCGGGCACGTCGGCACCGGGTTCACCCAGGCCATATCGATCTGCGCTCGCTGGGCGAGTCCCAGGCGGCGCGCGAAGTGGATGAGAATACTCTGGCCCGGCGCCGCCACCTGCTGGGCGAGGACGACCCCGCCACCCTTCGCTCCGCCACTAACCTCGCCGCCGACCTGCGCGAGTACCAGGCGGCCCGGGAACTCGACGAGGACACCCTGGCCCGGCGCCGCCATCTGTTGGGTGAAACCATCCCGGCACGCAACGTTCGGCCCGTAATCTTGCCGCAGACCTGCGTGCGCTGGGGCAGGCCTAACGGCCGGCCCTGGTCAGGCCATAACCAAGCGACACTACTTGGCAGTACAGAAGGTCAGCATGGACGAAGAAGACGCGGTTATCCGAAGCATCGGTGAGGTCTGCATTGCGGCCAGCTCGCTGGAATGGTCGTTGGCCTACCTCACTTCCGTTCTATGGCGCAAAGGCGACGCCTGGTTCGTCGGAGTATTCTCCCACCCTGGCCGGACCTTGGGGCTTATTCATTCATCGCATTTAGGTGAATCTTCGCGCCGAAACTCGCCGACCGTGCCGGTAAAAGTCCGTCCACATTTCCACAGGCCAAAGTGAACGTTTCCTAAAGAATGGCGGGAAATGCCTGGACATGACAACGGTACCGCCGTTTAGATCCGAGGTTGACAAGACCGGAAAAGGATCACGGAGGAACCGTTGGAATACCAGGCTCTCACAGGTCTTTCCTGGGAGCAACTGACCAGGCTGAGCATCCTCGTCTACGCAGAAATCAGGTCGCTGACCAGGGAGAATGCGAAGAAGCCGCCCGCGGTGGGACTCCTAGACTCGGTTGCGATGGTGGTCATGCTGATGCGCCGTAATGTCACGCAGGCCTTCGCCGGCGGGGATTTTCGGGTGCAGCCAGCCGACCGTCAGCCGGCGATGGGACCTGCTGCGCCCGGTCATCGGCAAGGTGCTCAAGCCGTACGTTCCCGACCCGGTCAAGATGGTGGGCCGCAGGGGAACGGCCCTGGTAGACGGCACCGTCTGCCAGGTCTGGGACTGGGACGCAATTCCGGACCTGTATTCCGGGAAGGCGAAGTACACGGGAATGAACGTGCAGATCGCGTGCAATCTGAAAGGCGACGTGGCCGCTATCGGCCCGGTCCCGCTGCACGGCGCGCGGCACGACGCTTACGCATTCGAGGCGTCCGGCCTGAAGGCGATCCTGGAGAATTCGCTGGACCCGGATAACACGGGCGCAGACCTTGGCTACATCGGAGTCGACGGCATCGGCATCGTGCCATTCAAGCGGCTCGGCGGCGGGGAACTTAAAGACTGGCAGAGGGAATTCAACACGGACTTCAGCAAGATCCGTGCCGCCGTCGAGCACGCCGTGGCAAAGGTGAAGACGTGGCGGATGCTCAGCCGGGAAGGCGGCCGTTACCGCTGCCCGATTGATAAGTTCGAAAGCATGCTGGCAGCTGTCACCGGCCTGTTCTTCTTCGCCGAATACAGTAACGATTAATGAATTAGCCCCCTGAGAAGTTAATACATCCTGTCGTCGTCGCATGTGAGTGAAACCGCTGTGACTTTGGTGGCCGTACTTTCGAGCCTATCCGGCGGTGGCGCCGCGGTGGCGCCTTGACCCTGGCCACCAGCTCAGCCGGCACCCGTCCGCGGTCGTTCACCTCGATGCCCTGCGCCCTGGCCCACTGCCGGACCTCAGTGGGGTTCAGCCCGCTCACCGATGCCCTGCGTCCAGCCCGGGCCGACCGCCTGCCGCCGGGCGGCAGCCACGTAGCGCGCCAGCGTGTCCCGCGGCTGGCGCCCGGGAATGCCCGGCGGTCCGGCCGATCTCCTACCCGGTGCCGTCCAGCGCGACGCGGACGGCGCCTTCGGCCCTTATTGCCATCAAGGTCATCGATCAGCAGAACCTATACCTGTTGAGCCATCACTGCCTGTTGCTCTGACTGGCCTGGCGCGGGCGCACCAGCCTAGCCAGGTCAAGCCGCATCAGCGGCAGCAACACCGGAAGGCTCGGCCGTTGCAGGCCAGCCCCGGGTGTCGCCTGCAGCAGCCGACCGCGTTCTGCGTCTTTCCTGGTGGCTACCGTAGTCAACGGGCGGATGGATAGTAGGTATCACGGCACGCGCCATGACCTGAGGCTGACGACTGCTCGCCAAGCCGGGCGGGAAGTAAGGTCCCGGCACATGAACGCCGCTGAGGGGCTGGCCGCGGTCGGCCGCATGATCGCGGCCTGTCGCCACGGCGACTGCGCCGCAACCGACTACGAGATCGCCTGGTGACCGTGACGCTCCGGGATCTCAGGGTCATGGGCGTACCTGGGTCGGACGGATCCCGCGCTCCGGCGGTTGTGGACCGACGTGGTCCGGCGAGCACAGCCCGGGCAGGTGGCGGCGCCCGCGTCCCTGCTCGCTTTGGCGAGCAGTCGTTAGCTTCAGGTGATGGCACGACCCTCTGCTAGCCGGTCAGCCGCTCCGCCGGCGCCAGCGGCGCCGTCCGGTCTGGGCGCTGGCGGCTAGCCGCTCCAGGTACATGGCTACCTCGTGGTCACCGGCATCGCGCATGGCCGCCGCTGCGTCCCGCCAGCATGCGGCTGCCCGGTCCGGCTGCCGCAGGTCCTGGTAGGCGGTGCCGAGGTTGTTCAGGGCCGGGCCTTCGCCGTGCCGGTCGCCGGTCTCCCGCATGATCGCCAGTGCCTGCTGTGAGCAGCCGATCGCCTCCTCGAACCGCCGCAGCTCCCCGTAGGCCAGGCCGAGGCTGCCCACGGCCACGCCTTCGCCGTGCCAGTCGCCGGTCTCCCGGAAGATTGTCAGTGCCTGCTGGTAGCAGCCGATCGCTTCCTCGAACCGCCGCAGCTCGTGGTAGGCCACGCCGAGGCTGCCCAGGGCCAGGCCCTCGGCAGGGACATCCCCGGCGCGGCGCGCGGCGGCCAGCCCGGCCTCCCGGACGGTGACCAGGTCATCGAGGTAGCGCAGCAGCATCAGCGGCTCGCCCAGTCGCGCGGCGAGCCGCCCCACCTGCTCATCTCAGCCCCGCTGTGCGGCCAGGCCCACCGCCGCCACCAAGCTGGGCCGCTCGGCGGCGAACACCGCCAGCGCCTCCCGCATCGACGGCAACGTCACCCCGGCCTGCTCCGCGACTCGCGCCGCCGCCGGGCGCAGCTGCGGCTCCACGCAGGCATCCAGGAACCGGGCCAGGTCCGCGTAGTAGCCGACCAGGCGGGCCTCGGCGACGTCCCGGGCAGCCGGATCCTCGGCCTGCTGGCAGGCGCCGCGGGCAAACAGGCGCAGCAGGTCATGCATCCCGAACCAGCCCGGCCCATCCTCGGTCACCAGCTGCGCCTCCGCCAGCCGGCCCACCACCGGCCCGGCCGCCTCGGGCTCGATCCCGGCCAGGGCCGCCGCCGCCCCCACGTCGAAGTCCGGGCCGGGATGCAGGCCCAGCAGCCGGAACAGCCGCGCGTCCCCGTCGGCCAGCAGCCGGTAGGACACCTCGAACGCGGCCCGCACCTGCAAGTCCCCGGCCGACAGCTGTCCCAGCCGGTCCCGCTCGTCGGCCAGCGTTCCCGCCAGCTTGGCCACGGGCCAGGCCGGGTGGGCGGCCAGCAGCTGCCCGGCGATCCGCAGCGCCAGCGGCAGGTACCCGCACCAGCGCGCCACCTGGGCCACCGCCTGCGGCTCGGCCGCCGCCCGCTCCGTGCCGATCAGCCCGGCAAGCAGCCCGGCCGCCTCCTGCTCGGACAGGACGTCCAGGCCGATCCGCTCGTTCACCTCCAGGCCCGCCAGCGCCGACCGGCTGGTGACCAGCACCAGCGACCCCCCGGCCCCCGGCAGCAGCGGCCGCACTTGCGCCTCGGCCACGGCATTATCGAGAAGCATCAGCACCCGCCGCGAGGCCAGCAGCTGCCGCAATACCCCCGACCGCTCCTCCACCGAAACGGGCATCTCCTCGGCGACCACCCCCAGCCGCCGCAAGAACACCTCCAGCACCTCACCGGGCTCGGCCGCCGCCTGGCCCGCGGTGTACCCGCGCAGGTCCGCGTACAGCTGCCCACCCGGGAACTGCGGCGCCAGCCGGTGCGCGGCGTGCACGGCCAGGGCGGTCTAGCCCACCCCCGCGGTCCCGCCGATCGCCGTCACCACCACCGACCCGCCCCCCGCCAGCCCCGCCATTCGGCCCAGCTCCTCCTCCCGGCCGGTGAACCCGGGCACATCCCGCGGCAGCAGCCCCGGCACCGCCGGCTCCCCGGGACCTGCCATTGTCATGTTGACGATGGCCTGGTCCCCGCCCGCAATATAGGCATCACGCCCCGCGGCAGCCTGCTGCCGGACCCGGCCTGCTTGTCTTCGCGCCACCAGTGGTCACTCGTCCCGGCGCCGGTAATTGACGATCGTCTGATCCCGGCCCGCCATGTTCACGTCCCGGCCCGCGCGGGCCTTCTGCGCGACCCGCTGGCCCGCGGCACCAGAAGGCCCGCCGCCCGGGCGCTCCCGGGCCGCCCACCACCCGGCTACCGCCAGCACCACCGCTAGTACCGCGCCCGCCACGCCCAGCGCCGCGCCTCAGCCAGCCCGGCCTGCTCCTGGCACGCCCACCACGCGACCGCGAACGCACCCGCCGACACCGCGACAGCCAGACCCCACCGGGCCACTACACCCATCAGACCGACCCCCACCTGCCAGACCAGGACCAAGGCCCCGGCACCGTCACTGACCGGGACTCTACGCCTTCCTGAGGCCCGCCCCCACCCGCCACGTAGCCGCCCGGCAGCACAACGCCACCACCAGGCAAAGCCCGGCGTGGCGCAACCGGCAACCCATTGTGGCGTCAGGCTGCTCGCAGTGAGCGGGGTCCAGTTAGGCAGGCCGCTGATGGCGACCGCGCGATCCCGGGCCAGGGCCTCAGGCTCGTCCCCAGCCGGGCATGCACGGTTGGCGAGCAGTCGTCAGCACCAGGTCATGGCGCGACATTTCTGTCTCCTGCCAGCCGGTCACGGCCCGCGCCGAACGGGCCGGACGACGGCCGGAAGACCACGTTGTCGAGGTCTTCCACATCCGCGATGGAAAGGCTGCCGAAGGCTAGCTTTATCCGGGTGACCTCTACGCTAACGATGAGTTCTGGTCCTGACACCGCCCAGGCCACGACCAAACGGGCCCTGGTTCTCGCCCTAATAGGAGCTAGCGGGTCGCCTGTGCTGTGTGAGATGCGTGGTGCGGGAGACTTGTTACGGCAGCAGCCGGCAGGTGAGCACTTGTTTCGCCCCGGACGTGAAGTCCTGACGCAAGACCGTGCCCCTGCCGGCTCACCGGGAGGATGGACTGCTGATGGGGTGGCGTGCCCGGCACTGGCCGTGAGCACTGTATCTATTAGGGCGCTGGCGGTTCTCCCTGGTGCTGCCGGACGTGACGCGGAGAGACGGAAGGATGAGAGTTGCTGTTCATCGGCGATGACTGGGCCGAGGGCCACCATGACGTGGTCGCGCAGGATGATGCGGGCAAGACCCTGGCCCGGCGGCGGCTGCCGGAAGGGGCGGACGGGATCGCCCGGTTCCACGAGCTGGTCGCGTCCTGTCTGGGAGAGGACGCCGAGCCGGACCCGGCGCGGGTCATCGTGGTCATCGAGACCGACCGCGGCCCGTGGGTTAAGGCGCTGGCCGCGGCCGGGTACCGGGTCTACCCGGCCAACCCGGAGCAGGCGGCCCGGCACAAGGAGACGATCGCGAACTCGGGGAAGAAGGACGACTTCTTCGACGTCGGCTGCCTGGCGGACATGGGCCGGACCCGCCTGCACCAGATGCGGGAGCTCGCCGCCGACAGCGACGTCGCCGAGGCCGTCAAGATCGCCGCCCGCGCCCACCAGAAACTCGTGTGGGAGCGCACGAGGCACCTGCTGCGGATGCGGTCGGCGCTGCGGGAGTACTTCCCGGCCGCGCTGGAGGCCTACGCGGACCTGACCCTGGCCGGCAAGGACGCCCTCGAACTGCTGGCGAAGGCACCAGACCCGGAATCAGCCGCAAGGCTGACCGTCACGCAGATCACGGCCGCGCTCAGGCGGGCCGGGCGGCGCGGCGACCTGGCGCAGCGGGCGCGGGACATCCAGGCCGCGCTGCGCGCCCCGCACCTGGCCCAGCCGGACGTGATCGCCGGGGCGTACGCCGCGTCAGTGCAGGCCGCGGCCGCCGTGATCACCGCGCTCAACGAGCAGGTCAAAATCATGGAAGCCAAGGTGAGCGGCTTTTTCGACGTCACCCTGATGCCGGGCTCTACCTGTCCCAGCCCGGCATCGGGGACATCACCGGAGCAAGGCCCGCGTACTGCTGGCGCAGTTCTCGTTTGAGGATCTTGCCGCTGGGGTTTTTCGGCAGCTCCTCAGCAAGGACGACGTATTTAGGCCGCTTGTAGCCGGCGAGCCTGTCCTTGATGTGGGCCTGGATGCCCTCGACGGTCACGGTGGCGCCGGCCTTGGGGATCACGACCGCGGTGACCGCCTCGATCCAGCGCGGATGGCCGATCCCGAAGACGGCGACCTCGGCGACGCCGTTGAGCTCGTAGATGGCCTCCTCGACCTCACGGCTGGCGACGTTCTCCCCGCCCGTCTTGATCATGTCCTTCTTCCGGTCGACAACCGACAGGTAGCCGTCCTCGGTCATGATCCCTAGGTCGCCGGAGTGGAACCAGCCGCCCCGGAAGGCTTCGGCCGTCTTCTCCTCGTCGTTGAAGTAGCCCAGCGCCGCGTGCGGGCTGCGGTGGACGATCTCGCCGACCTGGCCATGCGGGACAGGATTGCCGTCGTCGCCGACGATCAAGGTCTCCACGTTCAGCGCAGCCCGGCCCGCCGATCCAGCCCGCTGCAGCTGCTCCAAAGGGCCCAAGATGGTGGCCACCGGGGCCATCTCGGTCTGCCCGTAGAAGTTCCACAGCTGCACGTCCGGCAGCCGCCGCTGCAGCTCCCGCAAGATCTCCACGGGCATCGGTGAAGCGCCGTAGTAGCCCTTGCGCAAGCTCGACAGGTCCGTGGTCGCGAAGTCCGGGTGGCGGAGCAGCGAGATCCACACCGTGGGCGGGCAGAACAGCTTGGTGACCTGCTCCCGGGCGATGGCCGCCAGCAGGGTGGCCGGGTCCGGACCAGGCAGGATAATGCTGGTTGCGCCGAGGTAGACGTCGACGCAGAAGAAGCAGTCCAGCTGCGCGCAGTGGTACATCGGCAGCGCGTGCACTTCGACATCATCGGCGCTCATCCCGCCGTCAGCCACGCAGCTGACGTACTGGCTGATCAGCGAGCGCGACGATAGCATCGCGCCCTTCGGGCGTGATTCCGTGCCCGAGGTGTACATCAGCCGCAGCGGATCGTCGTCGGCAACCGCGACGTCCGGCGCGGTGTCATCGCCGGACTGCCACCAGCCGTCGACGTCCTCCCATCCCGCGGCCGGGCAGGCTCCGTGGAGCCTGATCCACCCCCGGATGCCGTCCTGCACCCCCGCGGCGGCCAGCGCCTTCTGCGCGGAGGCCGCCAGGCCGTCCTCGGCGACCATCCCGCAGGCCCCGGAGTGCCGCAGGATGAACGCGATCTCCTCCGGGCCGAGCATGAAGTTGACCGGCACCAGAACCACGCCGAGCCGGGCTGTGGCAAAGACCAGCAGCGCGAACTGCCAGCAGTTGTGGCTCAGCAGCGCCAGCCGGTCTCCTTTGGCCAGGCCGCGGCCGGCCAGGGCGTGCGCGGTCCGGTTGACGGCCGCGTCGAATTCGGCGTAGGCGATCCGCGAATCCCCGGCTACGACAGCGAGCTTGCCCGGGTACCGGGCCGCGCTGCGGTGCAGCAGGTCCCCGGCTGAATGCTGCCGGGCCTGGGCGACGATTGCAGTGGTTCGCGGGCTGAACATCGCATCCATGAGCGGCCTGGCCTTTCCGAGGGCGGCGGACGGAGCCGCCAAGCCCGGGGACGTGGGCTCCGATTCTAAACTGCCCGGCCGCGCCCCGAACCGGGACCTACCGGGTCACCAGGCGTTTCCATGACAGACCAGATGATGCCGTCGTGTGATCTGCCGCCTAACCTGGGCCCCACCCGCGGCGTGGTGATGATCGACGCCGAGTTGGAACAGGCCTACGGCCTGGGCGACCTGGCCCGGCGGTTCGCGATGCAAGCGGACTGGACCCGCGCGAGTCCGGCGGCCGGATGCGTTCCTGGTGCTGCGCTCGCTGCCGATCCAGGCCTGGCGGGAGGTCAATGAACTGCCGGGGCGTACCTTGACGTGCCGAGGAGCATGGATTATCTGAGGCGGAGGAGTTCACTACTCTGCCGAAATGAGGGCGCTCCGTTCTCGTATGTTTATACGCTGTCCTGAATTTCGTCAGCTATTGTGACGACTGTCATTTCAGCCTCGATACTGCCGTCGTGGGCACGCCTAACGCCGAATCTGTTCTGTCTCAGAGTGACCGGTTCATTGCGGTCGGTTCGCGCAGAACAATGATTCTGACGTCAATACCAGATGACGCGTTGCCTAGGCAGCTGGACTGTCGTGGATCGCCGCCTTCAGGGAACAGAGCTACCAAGTCCTGATCAAGCAAGACGCCGCGCGATGGGCTGGCCTGGGCGCGTATCGGGCATGATCATGTACTCGGAGCCAACCTGACGGGCCTCTCGCCGGGCTCATCGTCATCTTTAGTGCCAACGCCTGCCAAGTACTGGATTTGCCTCGCATATTGGGCACGCAACGAGCGTTCCAAGGCGCGCGCGTACCCTCTTGCCATGGACCCTGTGATTTGGGCAGCGCTCGTAGCGGGTGTGGCCGGAGTGGTGACTGGCGGAATCGGCCTGTACTCGTCGCAGTCCCAGGCACGTCGCGAGGACGCCCGGCAGGAGCGGATCGCGCGGCTTGAGGCGAAGTTGGCCGAAGCGCGAACCGAACACGAGCGGAAGGTTCAGGCTGAGACGATCATCGCGCGTTACCGCGATCCGCTCATCACAGCGACTTTCGAACTGCAGGACAGAATCCAGAATCTCCTACGGATGCCTGACCACAGCCTGCTTGTATACCTTTCTGTGACGAGTCGTAGCAAGCTGGCGCTCGAGAGCACGCTATTTCGTTTCGCACAGTATTTCGGCTGGACCGAGATCGTGCGACGCGAGATTCAGTTTCTCGAGTCCGATGCTTCGTCCGCCACGAGAACCGTTCAAGACGCCATTGGCAACGTGGCGTGGGGCTTCGCGACGGACAAGCTGGGCAAAGACTTCATGGTGTGGCGTGAAGAGCAGCGCGCGATCGGCGAAGAAATGCTGACAGACGGGCCTGACGTGCGCACGTGTATCGGGTATGCAACTTTCACTAGTAGCTATGAGGAGAAGTTCGCCCGCTGGCTCGACGGAGTGGCCGCGACCCTTCAGAGCACTTTTGACAGGCGCCGGCTCGTCGAACTTCATCATTTCCTCATCGATCTCGGTAAGCAGCTCGATCCAGAAGAGAGACGCTACCCGTGGGCCGAGTGGGACTTCCGCGATCCGCGCTACCGTGGCCCTGAGCTCGCATTGAACGTGGCCGAAACGACCTAAATCTCTGCGTCCAAAACCCCGCAAACGTGACCTTTGCCTTCCCTCGTCCTCCCGATAGACAGTTTAATTCTTCTGCGTGATTTTCGCGATCATGCCGCTCGATCTGCGGGCCGCACCGATCGGTTATTGATCGTGAGCCGTCCAGTAGGGTTGATCACGTAATGTAGCAAGAGCGCGACCCAGTCCCGGCGACGGATCGCCGACTATGTCTCCTGCCGCGATTGACGGACGCGCAGTGCTTGAGCGGTACAGAACGCCCGGCTATTAGCGTTCGTGACCGAAGGAAGCTCTCGCCCGAGTTGCGGTTCTAGGTGCTGGACGCGTCGGATAGATAACGGAGGGTGACTGCCTTCGGCTGGCCTCGCGCACCACCTAACTAATCCGGGCAGTCAATCCAGTTCTGCCGTCGACGCTATAGGCTCCTGGTTTGGGTCCGGCACAGCACCCGTCACATGTTGTGTGGCTCACTGGTGACAATCAACACTGCGGCCTCGGGCGGTAGTCACCGCCTGCGGCTGCAGTAACGGCGTAAAGCTTCGGGCAGCAGACGGCGAGTTGTTATCGGCGATCCGCAGTCCGCACCTGCCTTTAGCAAGCCACGTGCAGTGCACTTCCTGGGCCGACCGCGCCGGACGATGCTGTTGGCCATAGGGTAGCGGCGGGCATGTCCCCGCTTGCAGCGATGCTATCCCTGCCCCGCGCCGCGTTCCCAAGCCGGTCACGACGGCGAGACGCCCGAACTACAGCGGGCCGGGGAGATCTTCTCCCACTTCCGTGTCGGGCGGGCGGTCATCAGCTCGTCTCAGCGGCGCGGAGGCGCCTGGCGATACTTGACATCACTTGCAGCGCGAACGTCGGCGTCTCTTGGACGAGGAAGAGGAACTTGCCCCGGTCGATCACCGCCAGCTTGGTGTCGGCCACTGCGACAGCCGTCCCGCTTCGGGGGGAGGAGTCGATGATGGCCATCTCACCGAATGTGTCATCGGGGCCGAGCCTGCGAACCGCGCCATTAGGTAGTCGCACCTCGACCTCTCCTTCCACGACGCCGAACATCTCTGTCCCGCTCGCCCCCTCCTCGAAGATCACCGTGCCGGCCAGCACGTCCTTGAAGGTCTTGGCGTTATAAAACAGGCCCGGAACCTTCATCAGGGAGAACCTCCATAGCGTGCTTCGTCCTACGTGAAGATAAGCGCAGGTCAAACGTGAAGACCTTCTGGAGCCCCGTTACGGAATCGAACCGTAGACCTTCTCCTTACCATGGACATCCTGCCATGCGCTGGGCAGCACCGAACTGGGAGAATCTAATATTCTACCTGCGGTTTCTGGTCCTGAAGAGTCTGGAAATGCCCGGGCGTGTAGGGCCGTTGTCACCACAATAGTCCCCACCAGGGCTAGACTGTCGCCATGGCAACCCGGCGCAGGCGCGGCGAAGACGGCATCTCCTTCGAACACCGCGGCCCCTGCCGCGACCCGCACCGCCACCGGAACTGCCCCGGCCTGTGGCGCGGCGAGATCACCCTCGGCTACACCGGCGACGGCAAGCGCACCCGCCGCAAGGTCAGCGGCCAGACCAAGGCCGCCGTCATCGACAAGCTGCGCGACCTGCACACCCAGCTCGACAAGGGCATCACCCCCAAGGCCGGCTACGTCCACTACACCGTCCGGCAAGCCGCACAGGACTGGCTCGCCACCGGGCTGGACGGCCGCTCCCCCAAGACAGTCACGAAGAACCAGAACGTGCTGGAGCCGATCCTGAAAGTCATCGGCGCCCGCAAGCTCCGCGAGCTGACCGCGGCGGACGTCCGGCGGGCGCTATCTGAGATGGCCGCCGGGTACTCTACCGCGGCGGTGAGCATGGGGCACCTCGCCCTGAAGCGCGCCATCCGGCACGCCGAAGCCAACGACCTCGTCAACCGCAACGTCGCGGCCCTGGTCGATACCCCCAAGGGCCAGGACGGCCGGCCGTCCAAGTCGCTGACCCTGGACCAAGCCGTGGCGGTCATCGCCGCCGCCCGGACCCTGCCGGTGATGGAACTGCGGCCCGGCCTGAAGGACGTCCGCCGACCGGCCGAACTGATGCACGCCTACATCGTGCTGAGCCTGCTAACCGGGATCCGCACCGAGGAGGCCCGGACCCTGCGCTGGGCGCACGTCGACCTAGACGGCGACCCGGCCGCCAGGCCCCCGGTGCCGCCGCACGTGGCCGTGTGGCGATCGGTGCGTGTGCACGGCGAGACCAAGACCGAACGGTCCCGCCGCACCCTCGGCCTCCCCTCGGTAGCAGTCCAGGCGCTGCGCGCCTGGTCCGGCAGCCAGGCCGGCGAGCGGCTCGCGGCCGGGGACGACTGGCAGGACACCGGGCTGGTGTTCACGAACCACCTGGGCGCCGCGCTGGACGCGGGAAACGTCCGGAAGATGTTCAAGCGAGTCTGCGCCGCGGCCGGGGCCGGGGACGGCTGGACACCGCGCGAGCTGCGCACCACCTTCGTCAGCCTGCTGAGCCACCGCGGGGTCAGCATCGAGGAGATCGCCCGCCTCGCCGGGCACGCCTCCACCCGCACCACCCAGATCGTCTACCGCCGCGAACTACGGCCCGTCATCACCACCGGCGCCGAGATCATGGACGAGCTCTTCACAGCAACCTAACCCCGCACCAAGCCCGAGACCTCCGCCAACGGCCCGCACCACCCAGCTCCGCATCACTGATGACCGGACCCTCCCGGCCCGGCAGGCGACAGCTCATTCCAACCGATCCGGCAGGCCATCACGCAAAGCGACCATTTGTCCGCCGCCACCAATTCAGAACGCCGAGTACGAGCGCCTGGCAACCGTTCCGATCTCGTGGGTGGTCGTACGCAGATTATCCAGATCTGGCTGTCTTCTGCCCGCAGGCGGGCGGCCGTGTTTGACATGGCCACGGGCCCGTGTCAGGGCGGCAGTTGCCGCGACGCGGCTGCGTGCCCGCCGCCCGGATTCCAGTGCGAGCCGCGGTTTCGGTTCCGGCGCTGGTGAGGGGCCGCCGTGCCCCCGGATGGGGTTGGTTTCCCGCCGCCGGTGACGGCTTGCATCGATGTGCTGCGGCTGCGACGCGGACGTATGAGGGTGAGCCATAGGCGGGCAAGGTGGCCTAGATAGTAGGCTGGCGCGGTGTTGGGGCGGGAGATTTCCGGCTCCGGCCCGGCGGGAAGTCCGGGACGGCGAACCCGCCCCCGCCGTCACGGCCGCCATGACTGCCCTGGCGGCTGCCGCCCCCGGAGCGGGAAGTCGCCGCGGCGGCGCCCGGATCGTGCTTGTCCTTGCCGTCCCAGGTGAGGGATTCGATGGGCCCGCTGAAGTGGTGGCCGGCCGGGCACCTGACCATGGCGCTTTCGAGGGGGCCGTCGGTTGATCGCATGGTGAACCGGCACCTGACCTCGGCGGGAAGCCCGCATCTGGGGGCACGTTCGTGGTCCAGGTAGGCCGGGCAGTCAAGAAACATCATCGTGGACTCCGTTAATCACATGGACCGGGCCGCCGGCAAGTGCGGTCCTGCCGTCGCTGGCTGGTCACGGCGCAGGCTGTCCTGACGCCGGCCGGGTGGTGTGCTGGCCGCTCATGCGGCGCGGCTGGTGAGGGACTGCTGGAGGAGGCCGGCGAGCTGGCTGCGGGTTGGGCCGTCGGCGTAGGGGGGCCGCCAGCCGGTGCGCAGGACCGCGCGGGCTTTGTCCCGGACCGGGTCGAGCACTGAAGGCGGCGCCTGCATGGCCAGGTAGGGTCGGGCGGCGGCCCATATGGTGGGGTCTATCTCGGCGGCGGCGCAGACGACGTCGGAGGGGATGCGCGCCTCGATGTCAATGTCGCCGCCGCCTAGGCGGTGCAGCAAGGTGGCGTCCCAGTGGCGGTGGTCTTCGTACCATGGCCGGATGTTGGCCGTGCACCAGGCGTCGAACTCCTCGGCGACGTCCCGCAGGTCAGCGTGGCGGTCGGCCAGCATGCCGAGCAGCGCCCGGGCCTGGCGCAGCCCGAGGGAGACGCCGCGGCCGGCGGCCGGGTAAGTGGTACACACTGCGTCGCCGGCGAAGAACAGCCCTGGGATCGCCGCCCGGCCATGTTCGTCGAGGTGGCCGCGGTAGGTGTTGGTCAGGCCGCCGCCGGCCATGACGTCGGTAATCGGCTCGAACCGGCCGGGGTCTACCCAGGGTGCGAGCTGGGGGATGAGCGGCGCGGCGACCTCGAAGCAGTGGTTGTGCCGCAGCGGGGCGAGCGCTTCGTCGGCCGTCGGACGCACGATGAGCGCGGACAGGGTGCGGTCGTCCTGCGGGAAGACCATGACCTGATAGCCGCGGTAGAGCCAGCCCATCGGCAGCCCGCTGCTGGCCAGCTCGGTACCGGGCCGGGCGCGGTACATCCGGGCCATGTAGGAGAATCCGCAGGTGCCGCCCTCCGCAGGCGGGCGGGTGTCGTCCGCGAACCGGCTGGCGCGGCCGCCGGCCGCGATCACCAGGTCAGCATCGACGCTCTGGCCGTCCACGACCACGCCGCTGGCGCGGCCGTGGCGGATGACAGGACGGTCGGCGTGCCCGGTGCGCAGGGTCAGCCGCGGTTCGCGGCGGGCCGCGGTCCACACGGCCCGTTCGAAGATCGAGCGGCGGCACTCCAGCCCGGTCATCTCCTCGGGGAAGCCCGGCGGGCGGGCGGCGACGCCCCCGGCGGCGAGCAGGGCGTCCCACACGTCGGGCAGGGTGTCGTTCAGTACCTGGCGGACGGCCGGCCGGAAGAAGTGCGGCAGCAGGAACTGCATCACCCCGCGCCGGACCCACCGGCCGGACGCGGGCGGCCCCGGGTCCCGGTCCACCACGATCACCTCGTCCCCGCGCCGGGCCAGCGCCATGGCACAGAACATCCCGACCGGCCCGCCACCCACAACGACTGCGCGCATCTCGGCTCCCCTTTCTGGGTGCTACCCTGCTAGTGGTCATGCCACTAGCGATAACTTCATTACACTGATAGTCACCCTAAATGAGCCAGCCTGTCAAGAAGCCCTACAACTCCGCGCTGCGCGCAGCGCAGGCCCGCGCCACCCGCCGCGCCATCGTCGATGCCGCGGCCCGCCTGTTCACCGAGCACGGCTACGGAGCGACCACCGTCGACGCCATCGCCGAAGCCGCCGGGGTGAGCCGCAAGACGGTCTTCACCTCAGTCGGCGGCAAGACCGAGGCGCTCAAGCTCGCCATCGACTGGGCCATCGTCGGCGACGACGAACCCGTTCCCATGCTCGAGCGCCCGCACATCAAGGCTCAGATGCAAGAACCCGATGCGCGGCGGATGCTCGCCAGCTACGCCCGCCATGTCCGCGAGACCAGCGCACGGACCGCGCCGCTGCACGAGGTCGTGCGGGCCGCCGCCGGGCTCGACGAGGAGATCCGCGCCCTCGCCGAAGAAGGGCGCGCCCAGCGGATCCGCGGCATGCGGGTGCTGGCCCAGCATCTCGCCGATCGCGGCGCGCTCAAGCCGGGCCTGACACCATCTGAGGCAGCAGACGTGCTCTGGCTGCTGAACGACCCGGGCGTCTACTGCCGGCTCGTCATCGAGCAGCACTGGGACCCCGACCGGTACCAGAACTGGCTCGCCGACTCACTCATCAGCCTGCTCATCCCGGCCAGCTACCAGCCCAACACGTGAACTGCCCAGCCCCGCACGGCAGCCAGCCGGGCCCGCTGGCGCGTGGCTATCCAAGCCACCTGAACGGCGCGACCGGGCAGCCGGCAGCTGACCATCAGCACGCAGAACACCCATTCGGGACCCGGCTGAGGCAACCTTATCGACAGTCAAACCGCCGAACATATCGAGTCCGCGCGATGCCCCGGCCAGCGAGCCACGACCGATACTGTGATCGTCGGCGTCCAGGACTCGGAGGTTTTGCTGGATGAGCGGGATTAGTCAGGATGACAGCCGCTTCATGCGGATCTCGGTCCCCAGCCGGCAGGCCACCAGAGCTGACTCCGGTCGCTGCGTCGATGCCATCCTCGCCGCCGTCGGGGCCGCTCGATGAGCTGGCTCCCCGAACCGTCGCCCGTTGCCGTAGTGGATGCCCTGCGGGTGATCGCGCCAGCGCTGGCCGGGCTGCCGGTCACGATTCCCAGCCCGGTCGGCCAGGACGACCCAGTGTTCCAGATGTCGAGCGCCGCCCTCGGCGACGACTTCGTGGTGAAGTTCGCGTGGTCGCAGGCCGCGGCGCGGTTCATCCTGCATGGCCTGGCACGTCCGCCAGGCCCTCGGCGACGTGCTGTGGCGCAGCGAAGCGGGCCTCCCGCTGCCGGACTACCGGTCGCCCGGTGCCTGGGTCGACGACATCGCCGCGCGACTCCGCGAACTCAGCATCAGCATCGGGTGATCCACCCCGAGTCAAGGCCTCGTTCCCCGGGCGAGCGGTACCCCCGCCCGCGCAAACGCGACAGATACCAGGCCCGAATAGCTGCCTCACCGCTATGGCCGTCCAGAGGGACCCACGCCGCCTGGGCTCCGCCAGCCAGATCAACCAGTGCCGCGCGGTACGGCCGGACCACGTTGACTCGTCGACAGCCACGCCGAACGGCGGGTACGCGTGCGCATACTCGACGCGGACTAATTACGTTTCGTGACTTCCTGGACGGCTTGCTGTGGGCCGGCGCGGCCAGCGGCCCGGAGACGGTCTCTGTGCTGGCGCGGGTTCGGGCATCCTCACGACATGGACACCGGCGAGCCCCCGGGCTACGGCCTGTGCGCAGCCGTGGACGTGCATTACCTGAGCACCGGCGGGGCCAGGGCGGCAGCCGCGCTGGCCACCGATGCCGCCTTCGCGCACGTGCTGGCTGAACGCACCGCCGTAGTACCCCAGGCAGCGCCCTGCCGGCCGGGTGAGTTCTACCGGCGCGAGCTCCCGCCGCTGCGTGCAGTCCTGGAGGATCTGAGCGGGCTGGGCCTGCTGGTCGTCGACGGCTACGCCGGCCTGGACCCTGACGCCCGGCCTGGCCTGGGTGCGCACGTGCACGCCGAGTTCGGCGTCCCGGTGATCGAGGTGGCCAGGTCCCGGTTCCGCGCGGCTACCCACGCGGTGCCGGTCCTGCGCGGATCCTCGGTGCGCCCGTTGTTTGTCACCGCGGCCGGGATGCCCGCCGCCGACGCCGCGGACCTGGTCCGGCGCATGGCCGGCCGGTACCGGCTGCCCGACGCGCTGCGCCGCGCCGACGCCCTTGCGCGGGCAGGCCCGCCCGCAATACCGTGACCGGCCGCCAGCCCGCCTGACTCACGCAGACGCGCGGAATGCGGTCAGAAGAGTGCGACATGCGTCGCTCGGCACAGGCCTGGTGAACGCGAGACCATAGGTTCGGTCGCCACCCGCGCGCTGACCGAGGACTCGGTTGAGATGGAGTTCCTGACCGACGACCCGGTGGCGCAGGCCGTCACCTACCAGCGAGTGACGTTCGACGCGCGGGCACCACGCTGCGGCCGCTACGTCTGCGCTACTGCCGGGCGAGTGAATTGTACCTGATGGTCCGGCTGGCCGGTCTGCGGCTGCGGGAGCGCTACCAGGACTGGGACCGCGGCCCGTTCACCGGGGAGAGCCAGGACCACATCTCGGTCTACGAGGTCACCGCAGCGCCTGGCGGATGAACGTGGCCACGGCGACCGGCTTCGCGATGAACGCGGTGTGCGAGCCGTCAATGGTGTCGGTCGTGGCGCCCATCCGCTGCGCCATGAACCGTTCCGCGTCCGGCGAGATCGCGTTGTCGTGCTCGGAGACCAGGAACCAGGACGGCTTGCTCTTCCAGCCCGCCGCGGTGGCGTTCTCGTTGAGCGCCGCGGCCGCGAGCGGGCGCTGGGTCGCGAACATGACATCGGCCATGTCCACCGGCACGTCGGCGCAGAACGTCTCCCGGAACCCGTCCTTCTGGACGTACAGGTCGGGACCGCCCGCGGCGCCGGGCGCGTCGTAGGGGGTCGGGGCGGCCGTCTTGGCGAGCAGAGGCGGCGGGAACGGCTGCTGCACGCTCGCGCAGCTCTCGCCCACCTCCAGCCCGAACGCCGCGAGAAAGACCAGGCCGGTCACGTTCTCCAGGCCGGCCGACGCCTGGCCGATCACGGCGCCTCCGTAGGAATGCCCGACCAGCACGACCGGGCCGTCGATGGCCTTGACCACGTCGCTGACGACGCTGGCGTCGAAGGCGACGCCTCGCAACGGGTTCGGCGGGGCGAGCGCCGTGTGGCCGGCGCTCTCGAGCTCGCGGATCACTCCCGCGAACCCGGATGCGTCGGCGAAGGCGCCGTGGACGAGGACGACGGTGTGACCAGGCACGGGGTTCTCCTCGGGGTTGGAGAGGTGGCCCCAACGACGTTACGTCACCGGACCCGAGCGAGTCGGCCCAGGGGTGCGCCGCCCGGCACGTAACCGGTTGTTCTGTGCCGCTCAACCGCCACGCGACCACAACCTGCAAGCGGTACCGAGTCGGCAGGGAGGCCGCCTCAGGATTGGGTCAAGCGCTTGGCCCGCCACCTCCGACGAGATTGCCGATAGCGAATGTGCATGCTGATCGGCGCATAAGCATGTGCAAGAGCAACGTCCTCTATTCGGCAGATCCGGGCGTGGTGACCGGGCGGGCTATACGCTCATCGGGACATAGGTCACCCGGTTCGGTGTGGCCTCGGGCGGTTATCTCGGCGGCCAGGTTGCCGGGCAGGCCGGCGGCACTGTGCTCACCGGCCCCGGGCCAGGGCCGGTCACCCGGAGTGACCCGATCCCAGGCCTGGCAGGCAGGCGGATCCTGAAACGGCACGCGCGTCCGGGCATGGTGGCAGGCGATGCCGGATCAGCGGGCCTAGCGCCGGGGCTGGCTGGTCATGAAGACGGTCAGGACCGCCATTTGATGGAGCAGCCCATGCTGGGCCGGTGCGGCTCGGGCACCGGCTGGCCGGCCAGGGTCAGTTCGATGGCCGCGCGGAGCAGCTCGCCGGTGACGGACTTGCCGTTACCGGGTGTGGACTGGTCGAACGCTCCGCGGTAGGCCAGCCGGCGCGCGCTGTCGTAGAGGAAGAAGTCCGGTGTGCAGGCGGCATGGTAAGCGTGGCCGGCCGTCTGGCCGGTGTCGACCAGGTACGGGAAAGTCCAGCCGGCGCGGCGGGCCTGCTCGGCCAGCTCGGGCGGCCGGTCGCCAGGGTAGGCATCGGCGTCGTTGGTGCAGATGCCCACCACGGCCAGGTCAGGGTAGTGCGACAGCAGCGCGCCCAGCGCGGTCTCGATGTGGCGGACATAGGGACAGTGGTTGCACAAGAACGCGATCAGCAGTGCGGGCGCGGCGGCGAAGTCGTCAGTGCCTGTCATCACACCGCTGGTGTCGGGGAGGGTGAAGCTGGGCGCGTCCGTGCCGAGCGGGACCATCAGTGACGAGGCAGCCATGCCGGAACCTTACCCGCCTCCCGCGCGGGAACCGCGGCATGAGGTGCCGGTTACAGGAACTGCCGGGCACCCAGATCATTCCGTTCTGCACGCTTCAGCGCAACATCGTCGAGGATCCTGCACCCGTACCAACGGCGGATATCGCATGCCCCGCGACCGCTGAGCTGTCACCATCTGTAGCGAACCGCCAGTGCCCGCGGTTCCCAAGTACGGGTGTCCGGCGAGCATGTCCAGGCCGACCGGAGCCGTCAGGGTAAACGTCACCGCGTCATCGTGAACATCGCCTAGGAATTGGGATCAAGCCTTTCGATTGCCCGTATCCACGACCTTGAAGCGACGTTCGATACTCACGACGAACGGAAGCTGTCGCCTGCCGCAAGGTGGTCAGATACTGCTCAGCCTCGCCGGCGTGGAGGTTCGAGCAGGGCGGTGATCTCAGCGACGGCTTCGGCGCCTGGGCGGACGTATCGCATCGCGGTGCGCGGGGTTGCGGTGCCGGGTCTTGGCCATGATCAGCTGCAGCGGGATGCCTTGCTCGCCGAGGTGGGTGGCCGCGGAGTGGCGCAGCTGGTGCAGCTCCCACCCGGTGTACCCGGTGAACAGGATCCGGGCGCGGTCGTAGCCGAGCCGGGCCCGTCCGGTGGCCGGGCACAGGTCCCTGGCTGCGGGGCGGCGGGCGGGGCCGGGGCGGCGCCCGGACAGGAACACCGGCCACCTGGCGGCCGCGGATGAGGCGGGGCAGCAGGTGCGCGGTGCCGGAGCCCCAGCAGATCCATTCGGTGTCGCCGCCCTTGGACCGGATCGGGGCGCGGCGGGCGCCCAGATCGAGGTCTTCGATGTTCAGCGCCAGCACCTCGCTGGCCCGGGCGGCGGTCTCGTACAGCATCCGCCACAGGGTCTTTTCCCGCAGCGGAACGTCGCGGCGAGTCAGCGCCCGGTCGATCGCCGGCCGGGGCACCGCGCGGGTGGCGTTGAGGTGCTCGCGGCGCCGTTCGGCGCTGGCCGGCAGGACCGGGGCGGGCAGCCGGTTAGCGGCGCACCAGGACAGCCAGGCGACCACGGCGCCGCGGTTGCGGTTCCAGGTCGCCGGGGCGCGCTGTCCCCAGAGTTGCTCCAGCAGGCCGGCCAGTTCCTCCCCGCTGATCTCGGCTAGCGGGCGATCGGCGCCGAGCCTGGCGAGCAGCCGGTCCAGCACACTGGTGTAGCCGCGGCGGGTGTTCGGGTTGGCGTACCGTGGCGAGGACAAGAAGGCGTCGGCCGCGGCCTGGACCGTGCTGGTGTCTCGTTCGCGCAGGGGCATGATTTTCCCGGTCATTGCTCCTCCTCAAGCAGATGTACCGGATAACGTGCCCGAGTCGCGCGTGCGGCGGCGGGCGGCCTCTCGCGTGATGACTGGCGGGCGCCTGCGTTGTACCGGATAACCGGCCATTATCTGGTCGTTTCGCCGACGGTCGTCGTACCACCCCATAGACAGCAGGTGGCGTGTGGTCCGCGGGAGCGCTGGTTGCGGCGACGTAGTCCTGACCGGATCTGCGAACGCCATCTGACCAGAACGGTCACGGCTGGTCGAGGCCGGTTCCCGGCCCCGGGATCAGTCGAGGTTCCGGTCGGCCAGCTCTCTGCGGCGGGTGATGCCGAGTTTGCGGTAGGCGTGCGCCAGGTGGGTCTCCACCGTGTTGACCGACAGGAACAGCTCGTCGGCGATCTGCCGGTTGCTTCGGCCGGCCCGGGCCAGCCGGGCGACCGCCTTCTCCTGAGGGCTGAGCTCGCCGGGCGGAGCCGGCCGGCCCGGCCGCCGGCGCGCCGCAGCTGCGTGGCGGCCCGCTCGGCGTACCAGCCGGCGCCGCAGCGCTCGGCGAGCCGCACCGCCTCGGCCAGCAGCGGCCGGGCCCGGTCCGGTCGGCTGCGTCGGGTCAGCACTGCCCCGTACGCGGTGAGGGTCCGGCACTGTGCCAGCGGCATCGGGACGTCCCGCAGCAGGCGTACCGCCTCGGCTAGGCAGGTCTCCGCGAGGTCGAGGTCCCCTCCATGTGCAGCCAGCGCGCCGCGCCCAGCGGCCGCGGTCGCCCTGGGCCACCGGCTGGGCAGCCGGCAGCTGGCCAGCCGGTCGGCCAGGTGCCCGGCGTCGTCGAGACGATTGGCGGCCAGGTACGCGTCGAGGGCGTCGGCCGCCCACGGGATCTGCGACGGGTCGGCCAGGCCGCACCGGTCGGCCTGCTGCGCCAGCAGGTCGAAGGAGGCGCAGGCCGCGTCGGCCTCCCCCCGGCGGTACGCGAGCACCCCGCGCAGCCGGAGCTGGTAGCCGGCCGACAGGTACCAGCCGGTGTCGTCGGCCGGGTCGACGTACCGGGTGGCTTCGGCCAGCCGCCCGCACTCGGCCAGGGCCAGTCCCTTCGCCGCCCGGGCCATCGGGAGGCCGACCGGCAGGAGCTCGCCGGCGTCGCAGGCCCGCTCGGCCATCGCCACTGCCTCGGCCAGCCGGCCCAGCCGGCAGAGCATGTCCGCACGCGACAGTGCGGCGTGGAACAGCAGGAACGGCTGGCCGCGTTGTTCGGCCGCGCGCAGCGCGTCGGCGAACAGCCGTTCGGCGAGCGGGAAACGTTCGGCCCAGACGGCGATGTCGGCGGGTACCGCCGCCGGGTCGAAGCCCCAGTTCGCGATGTCGGCGGACGACGCCGGCGGGGGGACGGCATCGGCGACCGCCTCGGCGGCCGGCAGCGCGGCCGGATCGCCGGTCAGCCAGGCGCACAGCGCCCAGGCGGCGTCGGCGCAGGCCCGCAGGTACGGCTCCGCATCGGAGGTCAGCTGGCGCGCCCGGGCGGCCACCGGCAGCGCCGCCCGCGGGCCGAGCCGGGCCCAGCTCTGCAACGCGTGGGCGAGCAGCGCGCGGACGGCCACGTCGGGATGGTCGGCGCCGGCGCTCCGGGCGACCGCGTTGAACAGCCCGCCGGCCTGCCGTGTCGCGCCGGTGTTGAAGGCCGCCTGCCCGCGCAGCAGTTGCGCCGCCAGCCGGGTCGGCACCGGCAGCTCCGGGCTGGTCAGCAGCCGGTCCAGCACCGCCGCGGCGTCCTGGCTGGCACCGTCGGCCAGCAGTGCCCGGGCCAGGTCGATCCGCAGGCCGGCCGTTGCATCGTCGCCGGCCAGCCCGACGGCTGCCCGCAGGTGGCGGCCTGCCGCCTGCACCGCCCCGGCGTGCAGGGCGGCCCGGCCGGCGTCGGTCAGCGTCGCGATGGCCTGCCTGTCGCCGGCCAGGTCGGCGGCGACGGCGTGCTCGGCCGCCTCGGCGGCGGCGACGCCGGCGGTCAGCAGGGTGCGGAACGCCCGCTGGTGCAGGTACGCCTGCGTCGGTGCGGGAAGGTCGTCGTACACTGCCTGACGCAGCAGCGCGTGGCGGAACCGCAGCCCGCCCTGGTCGTCCTCGCGGAGCAGATCGGCGCGGACGAGGTTCTCGACGATGTCGGCCGCCCGCCCGGCGGGCAGCTCCGCCAGCGCCGCGGCGATCGCCGGCCGGAACTGGACGCCCAGCACGCTGGCCGCGCGGACGTACGCCTGCGTGGCCGGGTCGGCCGCGGAGAACCGGGCCAACAGCAGCCGCCGGGCCGGCTCGCCGGGAGCCTGGCCGACATCCGCCGCCCCAGCGTGCGGGTTCGGTGCGGCGAGCTCCAGCAGCAGCGGGTTACCGTCGCAGGCTGCCACCGCCCGCTCGACCGCCTCGCGGCCGAACTCGCCGAACCGGTCCCGCAGCACGGCCTGGGCCGCCCGCTCGCTCAGCGGGGGCAGCCGCTGGATGTCCGCCAGCGCGTGCGCCGCGAGCTGCTCGGCCATCCGCAGCGCGGCGTCCGGCCACGGCCGCGCGGTGGCGACGACCGCAACCGGCAGCTCCGGTACCCGGCGGCAGAGCAGGTGCACCAGGGCCAGCGAGTCTGGGTCCGACCAGTGCAGGTCGTCGAACGCGAGCAGCAGCGGCCGGTCCGCGGCCTGCCGGCGTACCCGGCGCAGCGTGGCGTAATAGCGGCTGGCCGCGGGCAGGTCGCCGGCCCGCTCGCCGCCCGCCGGCTCGGCGTCCTCGCCCAGCGCCTGCCCGATCAGCCCGTACGGCAGGGTGGCCTCCACCGCATCGGCCCGGCCGACACGGACGTCGAACCGGGTCCATGCCTCCCGTACGGCGGCGTCCAGCACGCTGGTCTTACCCAGCCCGGCGGCGGCCACCACGAACACCATGCCGCCGTGACCGGCGTACGCCGCATCGAGCAGCCGCCGGACCGCCGCGAGGACGGCGTCCCGCTCATACATCCGGGTCCGCATCGTCGGCTCCACTCACCGGTTACCGGGACGACCCAAGTATCTCCGGACGCGACACGGACGTGAAGACCACCGGGCGCCGTGACGACCGCGTCCCGGCCGCGGCGGCACCCTGGACGGCATGAGAAACCGCATGAGAAATCCCAAGACTCAGAAGGCCTTCGTGCTGCTGCACGGCTCCTGGCAGGGCGCCTGGTGCTGGGACGGAGTGCGTGAGCGCCTGCGGGCGCGCGGACACCGCGTCCTGGCGCCGGCCCTGCCCGGCCGGGGCGCCGTGGCCGATGACAGGTCCTGGATCGGACACGAGGACAACGTCGCCGCCGTGCTCCTCGCGCTGGACACCGCCGGCGACGAGCCGGTCGTGCTGGTCGGACACGGCCTGGGCGGAGTGACCGTGAGCCAGGTGGCCGACTGCCGCCCGGACCGGATCGACCTGCTGGTCTACTGCGCCGCGTTCGTCCTGGAAGACGGCGAGTCGGCCGGCGACGTCATGCCCGAGCAGATGCGCACCGCCATCACCGAGCTCGCCGCCACCCGCGCCGACCGGGCCATCCCAATGCCGTGGGAGCTGTGGCGCGCAAACTTCATCCAGACCGCCGACGAGCAGCCGGCCCAGGCCAGCTTCGGCCGGCTGGTGCCCGACCCGTACCGGCCGGTGTTCGAACCGATCCGGCTGCGCCGCCCGGTGCACCGCGAGCTGCCGGCCAGCTTCGTCGCGATGAGCGACGACCAGACCATGCCGGCCGGGTTCTGGCATCCCGGCATGACCAGAAGGCTACCCGGCGCCCACGTCGTCGAGATCGACGGCGACCACGAGGTGATGCTCAGCGCACCCATCCGGCTGGCCGACGCGCTGCACCATGCCGCCATGGCTGCACCAGGACGCGCCGCGTGACAACCCACATCGACGACAAAGAGGAGAAGAACATGGTCACGTTCAACATCGATCCGGCGAGGACGGCGCTGCTGGTCGTCGACCTCCAGCGTGTTTTCGTCGACGGATCGCCAGTGGCAGCCCCGGACGGGCCGACGGTCCTGCGCCGGCTCAACCAGCTCGCCGCGTACTGCCGCCAGCGCGGGATCCGTGTCATCCACACGCGGCACGTTGTCCGCCCCGACCACAGCAACGCCGGGCTGCTGGCCGAGGTGGTCCCCGCCGTGGCGCAGGGCGTGATCGACGACGGCAGCGTGTCCGCCGAGCTGCATCCCGAGCTCGACATCGTGCCCGGTGACATCATCGTGGCCAAGCCGCGGTTCGGGGCGTTCCACGGCACCGACCTGGAGACTATCCTGCGCGCCGCGGGCATCGACACCCTGATCATCGGCGGGATCGCCACCAACATGTGCGTGGAGACCACGGCACGGGAGGCGGCCACACGTGAGTTCCGGGTGCTGTTCCTGCGTGACGGGACGGCCACCTTCGCGATGCCGGACGCCGGCCTAGGCCCGGCCAGCGCGGAAGAGATCCAGCGGGTGACCTGCAGCACGATCGCATTCGGCTTCGGCGAAGTTCTCGACGTCCACGACGTCATCGCGCGACTGGAGTCGGCGGCACCCGAAACGGACTCGCTCGTTCGTGGAACACGGTGAAGGGTGCCGGTACCCGGGCTGGGGGCTTCGTCAGTTCAGCAACAAGACCGCGCCGGCCCCAAGGCGGCGCGGCCAGAAACCTGGAGGGAATGTAATGCGAGACAATATTCAAGTCGCTGCACCGGTGGCTTGGCGGGCCGGGACGCCCGCTGGAGATGGCCGGCTGCAGCATCGGGGCCTGGCGCTGGGGCTGATCCTGCTGGCCCAGCTGCTTGTGGTCATCGACGTGTCGATCGTGACCTTGGCGCTGCCGGCGATCCAGCGCGGGCTGGGCTTCTCCCCGGCCGGGCTGGTGTGGGTGCTCAGCGCCTACGCCCTGGCCTTCGGCGGGTTCCTGCTGCTCGGCGGGCGGCTGGCCGACCTGCTGGGCCGCCGGCGGATCCTGATCGCCGGGGCGGGCTTGTTCACGATCGCCTCGCTGGCCTGCGGATTGGCCGGCTCGCCCGGGATGCTGGTGGCCGCCCGCGCCGCCGAGGGGCTGGGCGCGGCGATGATGGCCCCGGCGGCGATGTCACTGATCCTGGCGATCTTCCCCGAAGGCGCAGAGCGGAACAGGGCGCTGGGAGCGCTGGGCGCGGTCAGCGGGACCGGCGGCGCCATCGGCGTGCTGGCCGGCGGGATGCTGACCACCTGGCTGTCCTGGCCGTCGATCTTCTTCGTCAACCTGCCGGTCGGTGCGCTGATCGTGGCCGCGGCCCGGCCGCTGCTGCCGGAAAGCCGCGCCAGCCTGGCCCGCCGACGGTTCGATGTGGCCGGCGCGGTGACCGTCACCGGCGGCCTGTCACTGCTGGTGTACGCGGTGGTCACCGCGGCCAGCCACGGCTGGGCCTCGGCGGCCACGATCGGCCTGCTGGCCGGCGCGGCCGCGCTGATCGCCGCGTTCTTCGTGATCGAGTCCCGGTCCGCGGCGCCGCTGCTGCCGCCGGCGTTCTTCCGCAACCGGACCGTGACGGCGGCGAACCTGGCCGGGCTGCTGCTCGGCGGGCTGATGTTCCCGATGTTCGTGTTCTTGTCGCTGTACATGCAGCAGGTGCTGGGCTACTCGGCGATCAAGGCCGGGCTGGCGTTCCTGGTCATCGCCGGCGGGCTCATCGCCTCCTCGGGGCTGGCCCAGGGCCTGGTCACCAGGATGGGGACCAGGCTGGTCCTCACTGCCGGGCTGCTCGGCCTGACGGTCGCCCAGGTGCTGTTCGCCCGCCTGCCTGTGGCCGGCCACTTCACCGGCGACCTGCTGCCCGGCTTCGTGGTCGTGGCTGCCGCACTCGGGCTGGCCTTCGTCGGCGACGTCATCGCCTCAACCGCCGGCGTCAAACCCGCCGACGCGGGCCTGGCCTCCGGGCTGATCAACGCCAGCCAGCAGATCGGCGGTGCCATCGGCCTTGCCGTCGCCACCAGCGTCGCCGCCACCCGCACTGCGGCCCTGCTGCACGCTGGTCACCCGAAGACCGCGGCGCTGGCCGGCGGGTTCCACGACGCGTTCATCCTCACCGGCGCCCTGGCCCTGGCCGCCGCCGCGGCGGCCACCCTGATCCGCCGCACCCGCTCATAAACACCCGCGCCGGCGCGCCCTGACGAGCGCGCCGGCGCCATGTCGGAGGAAGAGAACCTCTCATGCCTACCACCGTGGCCCGGCCCGGCCGGGCGGGGCTTACCTCCGTACCCGGCCGGCGCTCACGACTCATCCGGCTCGCCAGCATTGCGTTGCCCGCAGCGCGGCTCGGCACCCCGCCGCTGCGGACCACCGGCAGCCACCAGCGGGAACAGCGACCCGCCAGCTGGCTCGAGCTGTTCTTCGACCTGGTATTCGCCGGAGCGATCGGCCAGCTCACCGGGGCGCTCCAGGACCACCCGGCGCTGGGCACCCTGACCCGTTTCGCCATGCTGTTCACCCCGATCTGGTGGCTGTGGGTGCAGTTCACCTTCTACGCCGACCGGCACGAGTCCGATGATGCGGCGCACCGCGCCGCATTCTTGTCCGCGATGGTGCTGTGCGTGGGCCTGGCCGCCAGCGGTCCGCGCGCGCTGTCCGGCCACGCGACCGCGTTCATTGTCGCGGTCATCCTGCTGCGCGGCCTGCAGCTGCTGCTGTATGCCCGGGCCCGCCGCCACCTGCCCGCTACCAGGGCGCTGTACACCAGGTACCTGATCTTCTTCGGTGCCGCCGGGATCCTGTGGCTGGCCTCGCTTACCGCAGGCAGCATGGCCCGGTATGCCTTGTGGGGAGCGGCCCTGCTCACCGACGCGGCCGGCGCGCTGGAGGTGCTCCCGCCGTCCCGCCCGGTCCCGGTCAACCCCTGGCACCTGGCCGACCGGTTCCAGCTCCTGGTCCTGATCGTCTTGGGCGAGTCCGTGGCCCGGCTGATCAGCGCCGCTGCCATCCGCCCCTGGAGCGTGCCGCTGGCCGTGGTGCTGGCCGCCGCGCTGCTCACCCTGGCCGCCCTGTGGTGGGCCTGGCTGACCACCGCCGACCGCGACGTACTGGGCACCCCGAACGCGATGGCCCGGTTCACCGCCGCCAGCCTGCCCATCGTAGGCAGCATCGCCGCGGCCAGCGCGGGCCTGCACATCGCCATCCTGGCCGCCCACAGCGGCGGCGCGATAGGCGTCGGGCCCAGGTCCGCCCTCTATGGCGGCGTCAGCGTGTACCTGCTCGCCAGCGCCGTCCTCCCCTCAGGCAAGCTGACCCGGCAAGCCCGCACGGCGCGGCTGGCCAGCTCTCTCGCGGCGATGGGACTGGTCTTCATGGGCGCCATCGTGCCGCCCGTCTACCTGGTCCCCGCCCTGACCGCCACTCTCGCGCTCGGCCTAGCCGCCGAGGCGCATCCAAAGTGGCTACCAACCCGTGACAAGGTCCAGACACGCCCGCACGCCCAGGAAAGCTAAGAAGGGTTTGACCTCATGACCGGCAGCACGCTGAACCAGCCTTCCGGCCCCGAACCGGTCACCACAACGGCCGCCGGCTACCGGCTGACCTGCCTCGCCGAAGCCGGCGTGGCCGCCGTCTTCGGCGTGCCGGATTACAACTTCGGCATACTCGACGCCGTCATCGCCCGGCTCGGCCCGGCCACGTCGGGAAGAACCGGCTCGCAGTGGAGGCCACGGGCCGACTCGGCCCCGAGTTCCCCGACGGGGCGAGGTTCGCCGATCTCGCCTCCGTCTCCCACGCCGACCTGGTGGCGGCCATGATCGCCACCCGGCTCGGTCTGAGCACATCTAGCGGCAGGCTACCTGCTGCTGGACGTGCGGCCGCGGCACGGTCGTTGCCCGGCCTTACCGACGGCCGGCGGCCAGAACTCGACCTGATGCGCGGATTCGTAGTGGCCGGGCTGGTGATCTTCCACTCCGCCGTCGTGTTCGCCGCGGGCGCTTCCTGGTTCGTGAAGGATCCGCGGCCCAGCCGCGGGTTCACCGTCTTCCTGCTGTGGGGGTCATTGTGGGGGATGCCGCTGCTATTCGCGGTCTCAGGGATGAGCGTCCGGCACGCCATGCGCACCCGCTCCCCGGCAGCGTTCGCCCGCGAGCGCCTGGCCCGGCTGCTGGTCCCGTTCGCGTTCGGCCTGGTGGTGCTGGTCCCGCCGATGTTCTACATCGAACGGCTCGGCCAGCCGGGCTTCCACCAGCCATACTGGCGCTTCTGGCTCAGCTTCGTAAACGTTCCTGCCATCGCCCGGGAGCTGCTGCCGCGCGGGTCGTGGACATCGGACGGCACCAGCTTCGACCCCGCGCACCTATGGTTCCTGTACGTCCTGCTGCTGTTCACACTCGCGCTTCTGCCGCTATTCACCTACCTCGGCGGCCCACGAGGCAGGCTGCTTACCAGCGCGCTGGCTGGTTTCGCCGAGCGCCATGCTGCCGTGGTGGTGCTGGCCGCCGCGATCCCCATGATGGCGGGCGAGGCGGCGTTCGGACCGGATGTCAACACCGGAGGCTGGGAACGCGCAGTGTATGTATTCCCGTTCTGCTACGGGTTCCTGATCGCCTCCGACCCGCAGCTGGAGGACGCGCTGCGGCGCTCCCGCTGGCCCGCCCTGGCAGTTGCCTGCGTGGCAACCGGGGCGCTGGTGTCATGGGCGGGCGCCCTGAGCCGATCGGGCACCGGTCTCAGCGCCAGCGTCCCGCCAGGCTGGAGCGCCCTGCAGGGGCTGGCCGGCTGGGCGTGGATCGTGGCCATCATCGGGTTCGCCGGTTCCATCACTACCCGCCGGCGACCCCTGCAGGCCAGGACAGATAGCGCGGCCGCCGCGGCGGCCGAGCCCCGGTGGCAGCGTGCCGCCCGGTACGGTAACGAAGCCGTCCTGCCGTTCTACCTGTTGCATGAGCCAGTCATCGCGGCGGCCGCCTGGCTCATCGTCCGCTGGAACGCCCCCGTTCTTCTTCAGTACGCGGCGCTGGTAGCCGTGTCCCTCGCCGCCACACTCGCCCTGTACGAGGCACTGGTCCGCCGGTTCCGCGTCACCCGGCTCCTGTCCGGCATGAAGCCCCGCACGAAGCCCGTGACCCGGCACCAGGCTCCGCCTCGGACCGCCGAGGTTGATGGTTCTGTGGGCGAGCGGGTGGAGATCTACTCCCGCCTCGGCCTCGCCCAGCAGCGCTACGACGACGTCATCGCAACATCCCGGTCTGACCAGCACGGGTCACGCTCGCGGCGCTGGGGCCACCCGCGCCGAGCAGACCTGGGTGCTCGGCGAGCCCGGCCCGGGGACGTGATAACGGTCCGTTATCCGGTCTACCAGCCGTCGTCTCCTGCACCTCGAAAGCAGCGTCCATGAACCGAGAGGTTCCGGCGGCTCCACCCCTGCCGGGCAGGGAGCCGCCGCCTGTGGTGGCACCGGACTGATCTGTCAAGAATGCGGGGACCAGACATGGCACCGCGGCTATGCGGGCTTGGGCACAGGGGCACGAACGCTTGAATTTGACAGACTGAGCTTCCGCTTTTCAGGGGGTCTATCACCCTGAGAGCACTTACCAGAGAAATCCCCAACAGCCCAGCTCACACGCGTCAACGCTGGTCACCGGCTGTTCTCCGTATTTTTAACACGCATAACAAGTGTACCGGAATGTGCCGTTTAGTCCGTGGGATTCCTGTGGGGGTCGGCCACCGTGTCGCGGAGTTGTGGGGTTTCTGTGGGGCTCGCAGAAGCCCCTGACTGGTCCGGCCGACCCGACATGGAGCACCAGGTACCGTAACTTCCGGGGGCTGATGACCACTTTCCGAGTAACCCAGCGTCACCGGTGCGCCCTGCCCGTCCAGGGCCCCGGCAAAGTCGTCCTTGGAGCCTGCTTTGAAAACTGGGCGGAGGCCGTGGTCTGTGGCGTTTCGTGATCTTCTGGCCGCAGGCCACCTAAGTTTCCGGGAGGCTATGAGAACTCGTCTTTGAGCCTGTCAGCCTCGCATCTCAGTTCACGGAGCCGCTGGTACGCTGGCCGCTCGCGGATGCGGTCCAGGGCCCACCGGATGGCCTCCGCGCGGGTAGCCGCGGTTCCCGCCATGATCAGCGTGTCCAGCGTTTCCAGGCCAGCTGGTCCCAGCCGGGCCAGCACGGGGGTGGCTGCGCCGTGCTCCCGCTCCTTGATGTCCGGCAGCTGTTCCCCGACGGGATTGCTCGCGCGGGGCCCGTGGCCGTCGCAGGTGACGGGGTTGTTGCTGAACGTGTACTCGACCAGGCTGATCTCCCGGAGTGTTGCTGCCAGATAGCTCGTGAACTGCTCGCGCGCCGTCTTGTTGGCTTGGTCGAATGCTGTCAGGGTCTCCTCGTAGTCCTCCGGCCTGTCCGCGTCGAGCAGCACCCGGACCCACAGGTCCCCCGGCCCGATTTCCGGGTCGTCGCCGTATTGCAGCAGCACGGCCTGCCGCACCGCGGTGCCGGGGAAGCGTGCCCGCGCCTCCCGGTCAATCTCGCGCTCGATCGTGTCCAGTACATCGCGGTCCATCTCGGCGTCGCATCTCAGTTCACCGAGCCGCTGGTACGCTGGCTCCTCGCGGATGCGGTCCAGTGCCCACCGGATGGCCTCCGCGCGCGTGGCCGCGATTGCCGCCATGATCAGCGTGTCCACCGTCTCCAGGCCAGCCGGTCCCGGGCTGGCCAGCACGAAGGTGGCCTCGCCGTGCTCCCACTCGCTGATGTCCGACAGCCGCTGCGCGACGGGCATGCCCGCCCGGGGTCCCTTGCCGTCGCAGGTGACAGGGTTGTTGCTGAACGTGTACTCGACCAGCATGATCTCCCGGAGCTTTGCTGCCAGGTACCTCGTGAACTGCTCGATCGCCGTCTTGTTGGCGTGCTCGAATGCCGTCAGGGCCGGCTCCCAGTTGTCCTCCGGCTTGTCCGCGTCGAGCAGCACCCGGACCCACAGGTCCCCCGGCTCGATTTCCGGGTCGTCGCCGTATTGCAGCAGCACGGCCTGCCGCACCGCGGTGCCGGGGAAGCGTGCCCGCGCCTCCTGGTCAATCTCGCGCTCGATCACATCCAGCACACCGCGGTCCAGCTCGGCCTCCCTCAGCGCCCGGATCTGAGGGTAATTCCGCAGCCTCCTCGCTGGCCACGCAATATTCACGCTGCCCCGGAGCGGGAGGACAGCCACCGCCGCATCCCAAGTTTTCAAGCACGCTCTAGCAATTCATGATCGTTTGCAGGGGCCTGCAGGGCCGGCGCGCGTGGTAACGCAGGGCGGCGGCGATGCTGGTTTGGCCGGTCAGGCGCAAGACGGTGATGGCCAGGTTGCGCAGGCTGGCCATGACGCGGGGGCCGTTGCCGGTGCGGACCTGGGAGCGGTCCTCGTCCCAGCCCATATCGCGGACCCAGTGCAGGCGGTCCTCGATTAACCAGTGGCCGCGGATGATGGCGGCGAGCTCGGCCGGCCTGGCCTGGGTGGCGGTCAGCGAGGTGATGGCGTAGACCGTCTCGGTGGACCATTTCGTCCCGTTCAGCGGGCGCCGTCGGCGGATGATCCGGATGGCCTGGGCGGCGTGCGGGAAGGCCAGCCCGGCGGCCACGGCGGTTGACCTTCACGGTGCGCCATTCGGCGCGGCCGTGGCCTTTCTCGCGGGCGTCATGGGCGGCCGGGACCTGGCGCCAGGGCAAGGCGGCCAACTGAGCGTGCAGGCCGGGCTGGTTGCGCTTGACCAAGAAGGCGACAGACTACGACGTTTCCGTGCCTTGCTGCCGTGCGAGGTCGTGGTCACGGCGCTGGCTCATCCGCTGTGCGGGTGCCGGGTTCGGGCCTACGCGTTCCGGCACGTGGACGGGGTGCCGCATTTGAAGGTGGAGTTGCCGGACGGGATGCCGGGCCTTGTCGCGGCGGACGCGACCGATGTGTTCGGTGCGGGGCGGACGGCTGCGGGTGCAGGCCTGGTTCTGGACGGTGCTGGCCTGCGGCATCTGCGTGCTGTGGTGACGCGGCTGCGGGATGGGGACCCGGCCGGGGAGCGGCGGTAACAGGCTGGGCGGGGGCCTGCTGCTGGCGGCTGGGCTGTCCGGTGCGATGTGGCTGCTTGCTGCCTTGCCGCAGGCGGCTGGGTGCTGCGCTGTTGCCACGGGAGGCGGTCGGCGTGCCGGCATGCGTCGCGCGGCCGTTCGCTTGCTGGTCCCGGTGCGGCTGCTGCCGTATCTGCCGTGCCGGCGGTCAGGGGGCGCCCGGTCAGGCCGGGAAGCGGCTTGCGGCCCGCGGCCTGGCCTCTCGTGATCGCCGTCGTTCGCTGGGGCTTTCCTTTTCATTTCCCCTGGGGGGAATCGTGATGAGAAAAAGAAAGGAACCTTTCCATGACTGAGGTGACCGCCGGCCCTGCGCTGGCCGTGCCGGGCTTGGCCGGGGACGCTGGCCAGCGTGTGTGCAAGCGGCCTGGCTGCGGCAACCTGGTTCCTGTGGCTGGCCGCGGCCGGACTCGCCTGTTTTGCGGTGACGTGTGCTCGCGGCGGTTCCACAACGCCGCCCGGGCCGCCGCTGGCGGCGTTGCAGTGTCGCCGGAGCAGGCCGGTGATCCGCTCGGCGCGCTGGCGGCGCTGATCGCGCAGGCCGGGTCCCTGCTCGAGATGGCCCGCGAGCAGGCTGCGGCGCTGGATCCTGAGATGGTGGCCGTGCAGCTGGCCGAGGCGGAAGCGGCCCGGCGCCGCGCTGAGGCGCGTGCTGTCACGGCCGAGGCGCGGGCCGCGGAGGCAGAGCAGGAGATGCGTGCCGCGCTGGAGGAGGCGTCCGCCGCGCACCGGGGCAGGGAGGCGGCCGAGTCGGGGGCCCGTCACGCGTGTGAGGCGGCTGAACAAGCGCGGCGGGAGCTGGCCGAGGCGGTTGCGCGTGCCCGCGCTGATGCTGAGGCCGCCCGGGTCCGTGCCGGGGAGCAGGCCGCTGAGGCCGCCGGGATCGCTGAGACGGCACGGGCAGAACGCGACCAGGCCAGTACGCAGGCTGCGGCGCTGGTTCAGGCTGCCGACGCTGAGCTGGCGCGCGCCCGGCAGGCCGAAGCCGATGCCAGTGACCGGGTCCGGCAAGCCCGGGATGACGCGGCACGCGAGCGGGAGGCCCTGGACGGGCAGTACCGGGCCCGGCTGCAGGCCATGGAGCAGCTGGCTGCCGCCGAACGTGACCGCGCTGTCCGTGCCGGGCAGCTCGCGGACAGCGAGCGCGAGCACTGCCACCGTCTGCTCGCCGCCCTCACGGCAGCCTGCGGCCATGAGGACCCGCCTGCCCTGGCGGGTCCTGCCTCGCCGCAGGGCCGGCGTCCCCGTGCTCGTGCTGCCGCAGCCGGGGTGTCGCCATGAGTGCCCGGGCCAGGCGGGACGGTCAGCGGGGACACCGCCGCGGCACGGGAACGGGAAATCTCCCTCCCTGCGGCACGCACGCACGTAGGTTCGCTTCGTCCCTGATCACGGTCATGATTCGGAAAGAAGGAACCTACGTGCGCGCATTGAGGGTAGCGCCTGCCTGCCAGCTGATGCTGGATGTCCCCGGGGCGGAGGCCGGCGCAGGCCGTGATCCCGGCCGGGTATGGGCCCAGATGCCTGATACGGCCCGGGCCAGGGTGCTGTGCTTGCTGGCGGCGATGATCGCCGCCGGCGTGCTGGCCGACGGCGGCGGGGCGGTGAGGGCTGATGGCTGAGCCGGCCCCCGCTCACCTGCGGCGCGATGCCTACATCTATGTCCGCCAGTCGACGCTGGCCCAGACGGTCCGTAACACCGAGAGCCTGGCCCGCCAGTACGACCTGGCCGGCCGCGCCAGGGAGCTGGGCTGGGCTGAGCACCAGGTCGTGGTGGTCGATGATGACCTGGGCCGCTCCGGTGCCTCCGCTCATGGCCGCAAGGGCTTCTCTGACCTGGTCGCCGATGTCGGGCTGGGCAAGGCCGGGATCGTGCTGTCGCTGGAATGCTCGCGGCTGGCCCGTAACAACAGCGACTGGTACCAGCTGCTGGACCTGTGCGCGCTGACCGACACCCTGATCGCCGACGCCGACGGTCTCTATCATCCCGGTTTGTTCAATGACAGGCTGGTCCTGGGCCTCAAAGGGACTATGTCCGAAGCTTTATGCCGATATCGGCATAAGGCTTCTTATGCGGACTTCTCCGTTATGCCGACCACGAGCTGTGAGGACGCTGCGGGCTTGGCAGGCATTGCTGGCATGTCGGCATAATCCCAGCTCAACGGCTGCTTGCTTCCGGCTTCTTCCCAGGTCAGGGGCTGATTCTTCTCTCCGGACGCGCTGGTCGTCCGGAAGAGGAGTTCATGATGGCGAAAACGAAACCGTGCTGGGCGAAGGTGACCGGGCCGCTCGCGGAGTACGCGGACGGGTTCCGGGCCGAGCTGTTCCGGCTCGGCTATACCCCGCTCACCGCAGCCTGCCAGATACGGCTGACCGCTCACCTGAGCCGCTGGCTGACCGCTGAATGCCTGGCCGCACAGGATCTGGACATGCCGACGGCGGAACGGTACTTCGCGGCCCGCCGCCTGGCGGGATACGCGAACGAGCGGACCACCGAGGCACTCGGCCCGCTGCTGGGCTATCTCCGCAGGCTGAGGGCGGCCCCGCCTCCGCCGGCGGAACCGGCGACGGAGACGAGCCTGCTGCTGGACCGGTTCGCGGCCTACCTGGCGTCCGAGCGAGGCCTGGCACCGACGACGGTCACGCTGAACGTCCGCCTGGCCCGCCCGTTCCTGCAGCAGCGGGCACTCGAACACGACGGGCACCTGGACCTGGAGCAGCTGACCGCCGGCGAGGTACGGGCATTCGTGCTGGCCCAGGCCCGGAAGCAGCCGCGGTCGGCCAAGCGGATCGTGACCGCGCTGCGGTCCCTGCTCCGCTTCCTGCACGTCGACGGCGTCCTGGCCGTCCCGCTGGCGGGCGCGGTGCCGTCGCCGGCCGGTCACGCGCTGGCCGGGCTGCCCAGGGCGCTGGAGCCCGGGCAGATCCAGGCGATGCTGGACTCCTGCGACCTGGCTACCGCCACCGGGCGCCGGGACCGGGCGGTCCTGCTGATGCTGTCCCGGATGGGCCTGCGAGCCGGAGAGGTCGCCGGGCTCGGCCTGGACGACATCGACTGGCGGCGCGGCGAGATCACGGTCCTCGGCAAGGGCAGCCGCCGCGACCGGCTGCCGCTCCCTTCCGACGTCGGCGCGGCGATCGTCGCCTACCTGCGCGACGGCCGCCCGGCCGGCGCGCTGGACCGCACGGTGTTCATCGCCGCCCAGGCACCCCGGGAAGCGCTGGTCTATACCGGGATCACCACGATCGTCGCCGGTGCCGCCGCCCGGGCCGGGATCCCCGGGCCGGTCCACGCCCACCGCCTGCGCCACTCGGCCGCGACCGCGATGCTGCGCGGCGGCGGATCCCTGACCGAGATCGGGCAGGCTCTCCGCCATGCCCGGCCGGCCACGACTGCCATTTACGCGAAGGTTGACATCGACGCGCTGCGCCCGCTGGGCCGCCCCTGGCCCGGCCAGGAGGAAACCGGATGACGGCGGACGGGCGCCCGCTGCGGGACTCGCTGGAAGACTACCTGGCACTGCGCCGCGCGCTGGGCTTCAGGCTCAAGACCGCCGGCCGGCTGCTGGATCAGTTCGTCAGCTGGCTCGACGACCGCGGCTCTGACACGATCACCACCGAAGACGCCCTGGCATGGGCGGTGCTCCCGCCCGGGGCCTCGCAGGCATGGCAGTCGATCCGGCTCAGCATGGTCCGCGGGTTCGCCGCCTACCTGCACGGCACCGACCCGTCGGTCCAGGTTCCCCCGCCCGGCCTGATCCGCCGCGGGAACGACCGCGCGACCCCCTACATCTACTCCGACGCCGAGATCAGCGCCATCATCTCCGCGGCCGGAACCTTGCGGCCCCGGTTCCGGGCCGCCACCTACCAGGCCCTGATCAGCCTTCTCGCAGCAAGCGGCGTCAGAATCGGGGAAGCGCTCTCCTTCGACCGCAGCGACCTCGACGCGGACGACGGCGTGCTCATCGTGCGGGACTCCAAGTTCGGCAAGACGAGACTGGTCCCGCTGCACCCCACCGCAGCCGCCGCGCTGGCCCGGTACTCGGCACTGCGGGACGAGCATCACCCCCGTCCGGCCGACCCGGCGCTGTTCCTGTCCACCGCCGGGACACGGCTGCGGCACAGCAACGTCAGCCTCACGTTCAGCAAGCTCACCGCCCAGGCCGGGCTGGCCCGGAGGTCAGCCTCCTGCCGTCCCCGGATCCATGACGTCCGCCACTCCTATGCGGTGGCTACCGTTCTCGGCTGGTACCGCGACGGCGCCGACGTCGCCGCGATGATGCCCCGGCTATCCACCTATCTCGGCCATAACGACCCAAAACACACATATTGGTACTTGTCGGCCGCGCCTGAGCTGATGGCGCTGGCCGGCGACCGGCTGCACGCCCACCTGAACGGAGAATCATGACCGCTCTCGCCCCGACCCTGCAGGCGTTCTTCACCGACCGGCTGGCGCTGCAGCGGCAGGCCAGCGGCCACACGGTCGCCGCCTACCGCGACGCGCTGCGGATGCTGATCGTCTACGCCGCCCAGCACGCCGGCAAGGCCCCGTCCCGGCTGGACATCGCCGACCTGGACGCGCAGACGGCCGGCGCGTTCCTGAACCACCTGGAAAACGAGCGCGGCAACAGCGTCCGGACCCGCAACGCCCGGCTCGCCGCGATCCACTCCCTGTTCGGCTACGCCGCGGTGCGCCACCCCGAGCACGCCGCTGACATCCAGCGGGTCCTGGCCATCCCGCCCAAGCGCTACGACAAGGCCCTGATCACCTACCTCGCCGAAGACGAGATCACCGCCTTGCTGGCCGCACCGGACCTGGCGACCTGGACCGGACGGCGCGACCAGGCACTGCTGGTGCTCGCCTGCCAGACCGGGCTGCGCGCCACCGAGCTCACCAGCCTCGCCATCGGCGACGCTCACCTGGGCACCGGCGCGCACGTCAGCTGCCTGGGCAAGGGCAGGAAACAGAGGATAACCCCGCTCACCCCGGCCACCGTGACGGTCCTGCGCTCCTGGCTCGCCGAGCGCGGCGGGCTCCCCGCCGACCCGCTGTTCATCACCCGCCGCGGCACCCCGCTCAGCCGCGACGCCCTGGAACGGCGGATCGCCAAGTACACCGCCATCGCCGCAGAATCGTGCCCGCCGCTGCTGGAGAAGAAGGTATCGCCCCACGTTCTCCGCCATTCTGCGGCCATGAGGCTGCTCAGCGCCGGAGTCGATACCTCGGTCATCGCACTGTGGATGGGGCACGAAAACACCGCCACCACACAGGTGTATATCCATGCTGACCTGGCACTTAAGGAACGGGCGATCGCCCGGACGGCACCCCAGAACACTACACCCGGCCGCTACCAGCCGGCCGACGACATACTGGCGTTCCTCGACGGGCTGTGATTATGCCGAACGCTCCTGTCCGTCATCGCGGCCCGCCGGGTGCTCCCGTCGACTGGTCGGCATAACGGCGATGTCCGCATAAGAAGCTGAACTGCACCTTCTGCGGTCACGGCTGAACGAGGGACTGCGCGCCAAGGCCGCCCGCGGCGAACTGCACCTGGTGCTGCCCGCCGGACTGGACTACGACGACGATGACCACGTGGCCATCTCGCCGGATGAGGCGGTACGCGAAGCGATCACGTGCGTGTTCCGCCGTTTTGACCAGCTCGGCTCGGCCCGGCAGGTGGTCGTCAGCCTCCGCGCTGACGGCCTGCGGCTGCCCCGGCGGGACATCCGCACCGGGAAGATCACATGGGCGCAGGCCGGCTACCCGGCCGTGCACGGCATCTTGATCCATCCCGGCTATGCCGGGGTGTTCGCCTACGGGCGCAGCAAGACCGAAAAGCACATGGACGCCGGCGGGAACGTGATCACCCGGCAGCGGCGGCTCCCTCGCGGCCAGTGGGCCGTGATGATCCCGGGCCACCATCCCGGCTACATCTCCCTGGAAACCTACGACGCCAACATCGCCAGGCTGGCCGCCAACTCACCGCCGCCGGGCGGGGGGGCTGGCGGCGCCGCGCGCGAAGGCGCGGCCTGGCTCCAGGGCCTGCTGCGCTGCGGCCGGTGCGGGCGGCTTATGCAGGTCAACTACCACTCCGGCGGCGGCCCCGCCTACCGGTGCGGACGCGCGAACCAGATGTACGGCGCCAGGACCTGCCAGCGGGTCGGCGGCCGGCGGCTGCACGAGACGGTGCTGGCCGAGCTGCTGGCCGCGCTCGCCCCCGCCTGCCTGGCCGCCACCGTCCAGGCCATGTCCGACACCGAAGCCCAGTTCCGCCAGAACCTGGCCGTGTTCGAACGCGCACTGGAACGGGCCCGTTTCGAAGCCAGCCGGGCGCACCGCCAGTACGACAGCATCGAGCCGGAGAACCGGCTGGTCGCCAGGACCCTGGAGGCCGTCCTGGAAGACAAGCTCACGGCCGTGCGCACCGCAGAAAACCAGCTCGCCGCCCAGCAAGCCCGCCGGCCCGTCACCCTCACCCAGGAGGAAACCGCCTGGATCACCACCGCCGGAGCCGACCTGCGGGCCATCTTCCAGGCGCCGGCCACCACCAACGCCCAGCGCAAGGAACTCATCCGCGCGGTCATCACCGAGGTCACCGTCACCGTGCAGGACAACGGCGGCGATAACACCGCCCGGACGTGCCAGGTGCAGATCATCTGGCAAGGCGGCGCCAGCACCGCCCTGCAGATGCCGATCCCCGCCAGCGGCCACCACGGCCGCGTCACCAGCGAAGACACCCTCGACCTGGTCCGCCGCCTGGCGTCCCGCTACGACGACACCACCATCGCCCAGATCCTCGGCCAGCAGAACCGCCGCACAGCGACCGGACTGGCCTTCAGGAAAACCCACGTCAGGGCACTACGCGCCTACCACGGCATCCCCGAATACCAGGCACCCCCCGGAAATGTCACACCCGGCTGCCAGGATGCGACCGTGGTCAGCATCACCGAAGCCGGACGCCAGCTCGGCGTCTCCACCGCCACCATCTACCGGTGGCTACGCGACGGCTTCGTCACCGGCGAGCAGCTCACCCCGGGAGCACCCTGGCAGGTCCGCATCGACCAGCAGCTCCGCAACCGGGTCCAGCCCCAGGCCCCCGACGGCTGGCTGCCCCTCAGCCAGGCCGCCGCCCGCCTCGGCATCGCCCGCCAGACCGTGTTGAACAAGGTCCAACGCGGCGAGCTCAACGCCATCTACCTCACCCGCGGACGCCGCAAAGGACTCCGCATCCAGGCCGAACACGGCCAGGCTGGACTCTTTGATACGCCATGACCAACAACAGGAGCAGTGTGAAGCATGCTCGACCGTGATCAGGTAGTGCGCGCCGCGCTGGCCGGCCAGGTACTCAGCATGGGCGCGCTGGGCGTGCAGGGCATCGGCGGTGACGACCGTCCCGGCCAGGTCAACGCTGTCCAGCAGCGTGGCGAACATCGGGATCTCGTTCGTCTTGGCCCCGACATCGACCTGGCCCAGGACCACGCCGTGAGCGTGATCGAGGGCCGCCAGCAGGTGCCGCCCGGGACCGCCCGCCACGCCTGATCCGCGCAGTGTCTTACCATCGACCGCGATCACGCGCCGCGCACCCGGCGCCGGGGCGGTGCGCTGCTGGGCCCAGGCGCCGGCCGCCTCATCCAGGGCATCAGCGTCCAGGTTCTGCAACGTCCGCCGGAACGTGGACTCCGACGGCACCACCCCGGTGATCTCGAGCACATCCCTGGTGGCCGGGTCGGCGTCCGCGGCCCATTCGGCGATCGCCGTGAATGAACGGGCGCCGGCCAGCACCGCGCACACTGCCAGGCCCAAGATCACCGCCAGCCGGTGCCGCACCCCCCGAAGGGCCCGCGGATCCGGAACCGCGGCCAGCGCCTGCAGCAGCCGCGCCCGCTCCCCGTCCAGAGCCTGCGCTACGGTGAGCAACTGGCCAATCGCGGGGTTGGTCAGGGATGATGGCGCAGCGGGCATGGTCCCTCGGCAGTGATCTCGCAAATGTAGGAACCGTCATGATCACTTGCGGGCCGTGCCCGCGCCGCTACCTGCTCACATCGGCGTGTCGCAAACCAGCCCGGTCACTGCCAACCAGGACTTTGCCGACACCCTGCCTGCCCGTCCGAGGTAATTTCGCGCCGAACGCCGAATACGAGCGGGCAGAAGAGCATGTCGGCCGCGCTTTCAGTCGCATGCATATCACCTAGTTCTGAGCGGGGTGACGGGTCGACAGGCAGGTCGCCGTCGGGGCGTGTGAGGTGGCTGGGTGGGCCTGGCCGGGGTATAAAGATCTGGTAGTAGCGTGTCGGCGGTGTGGTGCGGCCCGGGAGGATGGCGACCGGTTCTGCGCTGATTGCGGTGTCCCACTGGGGCGGGGCGCCATAACCGTGATGCAAGCGGCAGCGCCGGGCCGGTTGCCGGGATCGAGGTGTCGGCAGGCTGACCAGAGACTGCGTCAGCGGGGTGACAGACGGTCGCATGGCTGGTCTGGCACGTTAGCGGCAAGATCAGCCGCCTGCCTGGGGAGGGACATCATGCACCCGATGTTCAGGGAGCTGTTCATCGAGACCGACGCCGAAGACCTGGCGGCCGAGGAGTACTTGCGGCGCCGCGCGCGCCGGTCCCAGCGAGCCCGGCCGGCCATAGTCGTCAGGCACCGATTGCCATGACACCCGGCCCAGGGCAATCCGCGGCCGTGCGCGATGGGTGAGACGATGAGCCGGGCGTATCGAGACGTCCTGGCCGTCCCGGGCGCCCGCGCGCTGATCGGGGCCAGCGCCGCCTCGCAGATCGGTAACTGGCTGTACAACGCCGCGCTGCTCGGATACGTGTACAGCGCGACCCACTCGGCCGGCTGGGTGGGCGCCGCGACGATCTGCCGGCTTCTCCCGTACGTGCTGATTGGCCCGTTCGGGGGAGTCATTGCCGACCGCTATCCACGGCGCGCCGTGTTGCTGGCCGGTGACGTCCTGCGGATGCTGGTCATGGCTGCCCTGGCTGCCACGGTCGCCAGCGCTGGCCCGGTGGCGCTGGTCATCGCGTTCACCGCCTTGGCGTCGGCGGCCGCTTGCGCGGAGAGGCCGGCGGCGATGGCGCTCTTGCCCCGCCTGGTCGGTGAGGCCCGGCTCGGCCCGGCCAATGCGCTGCTGCACACGGTACAGGACCTGGGAATCCTCGTCGGCCCGGCGATCGGGGCGATCTTGCTCGGCGTGGCTCCCGCCTGGGTCGCGTTCGCGGCGACCGGGGCCGCATTTGCGGTTTCCGCGGTGCTGATCTCGGCGATGCGTCCTGATCCGGCTCCAGCCGGCGGGCGTGCGTCCGGGGTTGGCCAGCTGGCTGGCGGGCTGCGGACGGTGCGCACGACGTCGTTTGCGCCGTGGCTGATCGTGATAGTGGCGATGGTCGAATTCACCTACGGAGCCCAGACCGTGCAGCTCGTCGTGTACGCCACGCATTCGCTGGGACTCGGCAGCGGCGGCTATGGTGTGCTGCTGACGGCCGCGGGCGCTGGCGGGCTGGTCAGCGCCCTCGTCAACGGCCGTTTGTCCACGAGCAGACGGGTATCTCTGATCGTGATCGTTGCCAGTCTGCTGGCGTGCGCCACCCAGCTGGCGTATGCCGGCGTGCAGGTGCTGACGATTGCGCTGGCGGTGACGGTGATCGGGAATGCTGCTCTCGTCTCCTGCGAGGTGGTCGGCGAGACGGCTTTGGCGCGGATTGTCCCCCGCGAGGCGCTCGGCCGGGTGATCGGGATCTTCGACGCCGTCTCGGTGGCCGCGATGGTCGCTGGCGCGGTCCTGGCGCCGGTTCTGGTGGCGTTGACGTCGTTGCGTGCCAGCCTGCTGGTCCTCGGCGCCGCCGCTATGCTGATGACTCTCGTGTGCGGTCTTGGCCTGCGCGGGCTTGATGCGCTCAGCGCGCGGCGCGCCGAGGCGCTCGCCTCCAGGGTGGAGGTCCTGCAGGGGCTTCCGGTCACGGCGGGGGTGCCGCGGATCGTCCTGGAGCAGCTCGCCGCGGCCGCGCAGTTCTGCCCGCTGCCGCCGGGGGTCGACGTGGTTGTGCAGGGGGCTCCGGCGCACGCCTTCTACGCCGTCGCTGAAGGCCGCGTCGTGGTGCACCGGGACGGCAAGGCCGTGGTGCATCTGGGTCCTGGCGACAGCTTCGGTGAGCGCGGCCTGCTCGATCAGGCCCCGCGGAACGCCACCGTCACCACGGAGATCGACACGACGCTGCTGCGGGTGGAAGGCCGCGCGCTGCTCGACGCCCTCGAGGCGGCGCCAGCCTTCCGGCCCGCGCTGGATCTCAGCAGCACCGCGCCCGGAGTGCAAGTCCCGCCGGGCGAGACCTCGATGGTGGATGACCCGCGCTGGGGGGAGAAATGACCATAGGCAAGCCCACGGTGGTGGTGGTCGGCGTCGGTTACGAGGGCAAGCGCCGCTACTACGAGCGGCTCGCTGCCCTTGGCGCGCGCCAGGTGCTCGTCGAGGAGCCAGGGCACTGGTCTGAGTCGCTCGCAGAGCAGATCGCCGGGGCACAGTGGCTCGCTGTGCCGTTCAGCGGTGACCCGGATGTCGATGCCGCAGCGATCCTCGGCGCCTTGGAGCGTTCGGGTGTGCGGGCCGATGGTGTCCTGACGTTCTGGGAGGACTCGGCGTGTGAGGCGGCGCGGGTAGCAGCGGCGCTGGGGCTGCCGGGCAACCCGCCGGAGGCGGTCGACTCAGCGCGCAGCAAGGTCCGCACCCGCGAGCTGTCCGCACGGCTCGGGCTACCCACACCGAAGGCTCAGCGGGTCCGTTCCCTGGATGAGCTGTTCGCCGCCGCCAACGAGGTGGGGTTTCCCGCTGTCGTCAAGCCGGAGTTCGGCGCGGAGGCCATGGGGTGCGTCCGGGTCGACGGCTTCGAGTCGCTGCCCGGCGTGTACAAGCTGGTCCGCGGCGTCGTGACCCCCGAGTACAACACGATCTTCCGGGCCGGCAGCGATCTGCTGCTGGAGCAGTACCTGGATGGCGTGGAGTTCGACGTCGACCTGGTCCTGCAGGACGGCGAGTGCGTGTTCGCCAGCGTGTCCCAGAACTGGCCGACGGCTGAGCCGTCGTTCCAGGAGACCGGCTTGCACCTCCCGCCGGACCACGACAAGAAGGCCGTGGCCGGGCTTGTCGATCTGAGCGTGCGGACGGTCCAGTCGTTCGGGTTCCGCCGCGGGGTGCTGCACGTGGAGAGCAAGTGCACCAGCCGTGGCCCGCGGGTGGTCGAGGTGAATTCCCGGATGGGCGGCGGCAGGATCCACCAGATGGTCGAGGCGGTGTGGGGCGTCGACCTTATCGATGCCCAGCTTCGGAGCTGCCTTGACCTGCCCCAGGCGCTCACGCCGAGCCGTAAGCCCCGGTGCGCGGTGGTCGACGCCTTCGTTTATGCCCCGGCAACCGGCCGCTTGGCCGCGATCCCGTTCGCGCAGGTCGCTCCCGCGACCGACATAGACGTCGAGCTGGACATCTTCGGCCAGATCGGGCAAGAAGTAACCGGTCCCGACAACACGTTCGCGACGCTGCTGGCCGAGCTCACGGTCAGCGGCAAGAATCTGCGACGCGCACGGCGGCGGGCCGCCCAGGTGTTGCGCGACCCGCCGCGGATACTCCCGCCCTAACCCTTTGGCAAGCCCGGCCCCGGGCACTTGCAGGATCGGTATGCATCATGTTCCGGTCGACGCGCAGAGCGGCTCGGCACGCGACCCCAGTCCGAACAGGCTATTGGCGGCACCGCGCCTCGTCGGTATCGTCGCCGCCGCGGGCCTGCTTACGGGCGCCGTCTCGCCGTGCTCAGCCCGGTGAGGGCCGCCAGCACCAGTTCGCGCCGCGCAGCGTGTGGGAGTGCCCGGAAACTGCCCGCGCCTTGGCCGGGGTCAGGTCGGTGCGCTGACCCGGACGCAGGTGCCGGGCGAGGTCAGGCGGGGCGGATGTTGGCGTTGAGGTGGAATAGGTTGCCCGGGTCGTACTGGGCCTTGATCCTGGCCAGCCGTTCGTATTTGGCCGGGCCGTAGCTGCGGCGGACCCGGTCGTCGGAGAAGTCGGTGATGCCGTTGATGTAGCCGTCTCCGCTGCCGATGGCGTGCGGGCGCAGCGCCTCCCAGAAGCGGCGGACCCAGCCGCGGTCGGCGTCCAGCAGCGCGGCGTCGGGGCCAGGCCCACGATGAAGACGCCGTACCGGGTGAGCGGCCGCCGCTGAACGCTGTCTCGTCGTCGCCGGGCTGGCAGTACGCGCCGTCGAGCCGGTAGAGCAGCAGTGCCGACATGGGTGAGTTCTTGCGCGGGATCTGCTCGGTGATCACGTCGATGACCGGGTTGGACAGCTCCTTGAGGTAGGTGCCCTTCTCGTAGCCGTGAATGCCCCACGCGTTGGCCTCATCCAGCAGCTTCTGCAGCTCGACGTAGGGCATCGGGGTGACCAGGTTGAACAGCGGCGGGAGGCTCTCCCGGATCCGGGTGACGAGCCGGGCGTGCTCAGGTCCGGAGCCGAACCCGGTCAGCAGCAGCACGTAGCCGGGCGCGAAGTGGTGCTCCGGCGGGACGAACGGCGCGGGCGGCGCGTTCACCGCGCCGGCCACGGCGTTGATCTCCGGCGGCATCGCCGCGGTGATCTCGCGGGCCAGCCGCAGCGCCTCCCGGCCCTGGTCCAGCGGCCAGAAAAACAGCCCGAACTGCACGATCGGGTCGACCGGGTGCAGGGCGAACTCGAAGGCGGTGACCACGCCGAAGTTGCCGCCGCCGCCGCGGATGGCCCAGAACAGGTCCGGGTGCTCACCGGCGCAGGCCCGCCGCACCTGCCCGTCGGCGGTGACCACCTCGGCGGAGACCAGGTTGTCGATGCTGAGCCCGAACTTGCGGGTCAGCCAGCCCATGCCACCGCCCAGCGTCAGCCCGCCCACGCCGGTGTGGCTGACCAGCCCGCCGCCCAGGCCCACGGCCAGCCCGTGGGCCTGGGCGGCGGCGTCCACGTCGCCCAGCAGCGCGCCGCCGCCGACCGTGGCCCGCCGGGCGACCGGGTTGACCGCGACGTGGCTGAGCAGGCTCAGGTCGATCATCACGCCGCCGTCGCAGACCGCCGTGCCCGCCGGATTGTGCGCGCCGCCGCGCACCGATACCTCCAGCCCGCGCTCACCCGCGTACTGCACCGCCGCCGCCACATCGGCGGCCGAAGCGCACCGGGCGATCACCGCGGGACGCCGGTCGATCCCGCCGTTCCATACCCGCCGCCCCTCGTCGAAGCCCGGGTCGCCGAGCTCGATCACGGGCCCTTCCATCACCGCGGAGCTGACCGATCGCATCTGCGGCCGTCTGCGTCATAACCATTCCCCCTCGTGAACGTGGACTGAGATCACCCAGGCCAACAGATCCAGGTGAAGGCCAGCTGGCAAAGATGCGGAGATCACATGAAGCCAAGCCAAGCCGCCCCTCACATCTGGAGCACCCCCGGCCCGGTCTTGATACCCCAAGGTTCCGCCTACGTGCGGTATCTCACCAGGACCCGTAACGGCTGACCGGGACAAATGACCGCGCATACCACCCTTTTATGCGCGCCCATGACCGCAACGGTAGCCATTCAGTAAGCCGCTCATATCGGCGGGTCGGCGTGCGGTTATCAACCGGACTTCGCGTTGTCGGCCCTCCAGGAAACGGCCGACGTGCGAGTGGCCGATCCGTATATTTATGCACCGGCGCTCGCGGCGCACCACTCTTCTGCCGCAGACAGAGCGTCCGCCCGGATCGTCATACTCCTGGCTACCGCGTCGGGTGCGTCCGTGGCGTTTCCGCGGAAGCGCCTTGTGCGGGCTTTCACAAGCCGCGGAAACGTGCATCTACCCGCGGACGGCGCGGGAACGTACTGTTATGCCGCGAGTCGATCGGTTGGCTGGTGTTCGCTAGTGGAGCTGGATTAGCTGCTCAGGCGCGGGCAGGAGGCCGGGGTGACAGGGCCGGTGTGATGTGCTCGACGTTTCATGGTCCTGACTGGCGGATCTGGCCGGGGATGGCGGGCAGCGCGGGGCACCTGCGCCGTGGCCGGCCGGCGGGCACGTCAGGCACGTGGCCCGGGCCTGCCAGGATAACGGGCAGGCGGTGATGCGGGCCGCCGGCCTGACTGGGACGTGGCGTATGTCCCTGCCTTCCCAGAGGTCACGCATCCAGGGAAGCCGGTGCGGCCGCAGCTCGAAAACCATCGCCACCGCACGTTCCCGCAGCTCAGCCGGGTGCTGCTTCCGTGATGCCGTGAGTCCCGGCCTTCCCGGAAGTCACAGCCTGCAGGAAACCGGGTGCGGTCCGCCTCCTCTCACCCGGGCGAGAACACAGGACAGGCAGGTGAGACGGTGATAATCGAGGCGTGCATGCGGAACAGCGGCTTGAGCTGATCGCTGCCCGGGCCCGGGGCCGGGTCGGCGTTGCGGCGCTTGCCGCAGAGCTTGAGGTCAGGCCGCAGACGGTGCGCCGGGACCTGTATCTCCTCCGGGCGGCAGGGCCTGCTGCGCCGTGTTCACGGCGGCGCGATCCCGGCGGGGCGCCGGGGTTGCGGGCCAGCGGGCGGCCAGCGTGCCGGGCGCGACCAAAAGGAGAGGACCGGAGCGCCGGGACCGTCATTTGCGGGCTTGCCGTGACAGGGGTGATCGTGCCTGGCTGCGGCGCCGCCATGGCCCGGACCCCGCGGATGCTGCCGCTGGGCTGGGCGCTTACTGTGGTCACCAGCTCGCTGCCGATCACCCCGGCCTTGCCGGCCCGGCCCGGCTTGCAGGTGCTGGTGACCGGTGGGCGGGCGTGGTCCCGCACGCTTGCCGCGGCCGGCAGGCGGGCCGGGAACGCGCTGGCCGGCGTCGCGGTCCCCGGCGCCAGCGGCGTCTTCGCCGCCTGCGGCCTGACCACCCCGGACCAGGCCGGGGCGGCGGCCAGGCGGGCCATGATCCGCCCCGCCGCGCGGCGGGCGGTCGCGGCCGGCCACGGCAGGCCCGGTGCCGGCTATTTCGCCCGCTCCGGCGAGCGGGACGAGCCCGGCATGCTCCGCGCCGATGCCGGTGACGGCCTCGTCCCGGCGCTGGGATCTGGCGGCCTGCGGGTGGCGCAGGCGTGATCGTCACCCTGACGGCCAACCCGAGCGTCGACCGGACGATCGAGGTTGCCGCGCTGCGGCCCGGTACGGTCATCCGCGCCCGCTCCAGCCGGGTGGACGCAGGCGGGAAGGGCGTCAATGTGGCCCGGGCGCTGGCCGCGCACGGCCGCCAGGCAAAGGCCGTGCTGCCCAGCGGGGGCGCCGAGGGGGCCCAGCTCGAGGCCCTGCTGGCCGGCTCGGGCCTGGAACTGCTCACTGTCCGCATCGCCGGCCCGGTCCGGGCGAACGTCACGGTCGTCGAGTCCGATGGCACCACCACCAAGCTGAACGAGCCCGGGCCCAGGCTCAGCCGGGACGAGCTCGGCGCGCTCGCGGTCACCCTGAGGCAGGCGGCCGCCCGGGCGGACTGGGTCGCGCTGTGCGGCAGCCTGCCCCCCGGCGCTCCCGCCGGCTGGTACGACGGGCTCATCCGGCAGCTGCGCGGTACCGGGCCCCGGATAGCGATCGACAGCTCGGGGCCGCCGCTGGCCAAGGCCATCGCCGCGCGCCCCGACCTGGTCAAGCCAAACCGGGAGGAGCTGGCTGAGCTCACCGGCCGCCCTCTCGGCACGATCGCGGACGTCGCCGGCGCAGCGGCGACCCTGACCGCCCGCGGCGTGCACACGGTGCTCACCAGCCTGGGCCCGGCCGGTGCCGTGCTCGTCCGCCGGGACGCTGCCTGGCATGCCAGCGCGGCGGCGATCGAGCCGCGCAGCACCGCCGGAGCCGGCGACGCGCTGCTCGCCGGCTACCTGGCCGCCGGCGCCGACGGCCCCGCCGCGCTGGCAGAAGCGGTCGCCTGGGGAAGCGCGGCGGCGGCGCTCCCCGGATCAGCCATGCCCGGCCCCGGCGATATCAGCCGCACCGGCATCCACATCACCGACCTGACCGGCCTGACCAGCGGCGAGCCCGCCGCCCGCCGGCTCTAGGAGAAGCCACGGATTCAGCAAGCCAGGACCTCATCAACAACCCGGGGCAGCCCACAGTGCGTGTTCGAGTCGCTGTGGCAACTCGCGCGCGTACCCGCCGTAGTCTCTCCAGCCCGATTTTCGATGTCTTTGCTGTAGACGCCGCAACTCCTGGGTCTCGGCGAGGACACGTTATCTACAGCGGTGTCTCCGCCGCACCGGAAGTGATGTCGCCCACGTGACCTGCGTCTATCTCCTTCTCGCTGCCGCTCTTAGTGTTTCGCGTCTCACACGTACCGTTCGGCAGTGACATGTCACCGCCGCAGAGCCCCTGGCCACAGGCACTTTTCGTAGGGGACTTCAGATAACCGCCTTATGGGCGGCTTACGGGCTGCGGCGTCTTGCGGTCGTGGCGGCACATAACGCTACGTTCTGGCGCCTGTTTGACAGTCCGTAGTTTCCGGGTCCGATCGCTGCTGATGAACCTTGGACCTGTGTCCTGGAACGCCTCGGCCACGACATCGGCGAAGATAATTGCCGGCGGCGACGGGCCAAGCCGACTTCCGCCTGTTCGGAGACGACGAGTGTGTACCAGTCCCATGAATGGTCTCGCGCTTCCGGGTCTGCCTGGCCAGGACACATACGATTATTCGATGGCGGAGAGGATCGAACAATATTCACCGCTTTGCCAAGAACACTTCCTGAACACCAGCGTAGCGGTGCCTGCCGCGCATCCTCGGCCCGCGATACCTGCCGACGTGTCTTGCTGTTCTGCGGCCGCCATCAGGTCGGTGGTCGGCTCACGGTGGCCGCCCGGAGGCTGGCGGCGGCTGATTCGGGATATCCGCAGCCGGGTTCGCCGATGTCCTGGCTTGCCGGATGCCATCTGGCACTGCCGGCGAGGTGACCTTCGCCTCTGCCAAGGCGCTGGAGGGCCAGTGCACCGTTGGCGCGGGAACGGGCAAGAGGCGAGGCGTCATGGCTGAGGATACCGGCGGCCTGCTGGTGGGGTTGGCCCGGCGGCAGGGCGTCAGCGAGATGCTGCATCGCACCGCGTTGCGCGTGCCGGGCAAGCTGGCCATCGTCTCCGGGAATACCCGGCTGACGTTCGCGGAGCTGGAGACGGCGGTGTCACGGACGGCGGCTGCCCTGGCGGCCGAGGGCCTGAGGAAGGGCGACCGGCTGGCGCTGCTGTCCCACAACTGCTGGCAGTTCCCGGTCTTGTCGTTCGCAACGGCCCGGCTGGGAGTGGTCTTGGTGCCGGTCAATTTCATGCTCGGCCCGGGCGAGATCGCCTACATCCTGGGCCACAGCCAGGCGTCGGCGTTCGTGGCCGAAGACGGCCTGGCCGCCACGGCCGGCCAGGCAATCGAGGCGGCCGGGCTGGACATGCCGGCGCGGGCGGTGATCCGGCTGCGCGGGGGTGAAGCGCCGGACGGGTGGGCCGACTTGCAGCGATGGATCGACCGCGAGGGCACGCCGCCGCAGGTCGATGTCGGCGACGATGACCTGGTGCGGCTGATGTATACCTCCGGCACCGAGTCCCGGCCCAAGGGCGCGATGCTGTCGAGCCGCTCGCTGATGTGGCAGTACGTGTCCTGCGTCGTTGACGGCGGCATGGCCGGCGATGACGTGGAGGTGCATGCCATGCCGCTGTATCACTGCGCGCAGCTGGACTGCTTCCTCGGCCCGGATATCTACCTGGGTGCCACCAGTATCGTGCTGCCGGCACCGGACCCGGCCTCGATCCTGGCCGCGATCGAGTCGCAGCGCGCGACCAAGCTATTCTGCCCGCCGACGGTGTGGATCGCTCTGCTGCGCTCCCCGCAGTTCGGCCAGGCGGACCTCAGCTCGCTGCGCAAGGGCTACTACGGCGCCTCGGCGATGCCGGTGGAGGTGCTGCGTGAGCTGCAGGAACGGCTTCCCGGCATCCGGCTGTGGAACTTCTACGGCCAGACCGAGATGGCCCCGCTCGCCACCATCCTCGGGCCGGACGAGCAGGTCAGCCGGGCCGGCTGGCCGGCCGGGCCGCGCTCAACGTGGAAACCAGGCTGGTCGACGACGACGACATGCCGGTGCCGCCGGGCACGGTCGGCGAGATCGTGCACCGCAGCCCGCACGCCACGCTGGGCTACTACAAGGACGAGGCGATGACCGCCGCGGCGTTCCGCAACGGCTGGTTCCACTCCGGCGACCTGGGCGTCATGACCGAAGACGGCTACCTCACCATCGTCGACCGCAAGAAGGACATGATCAAGACCGGCGGGGAGAACGTGGCCAGCCGCGAGGTAGAAGAGGCCATCTACCAGATGCCCGCAGTGGCCGAAGTCGCCGTCTTCGGCGCGGCCCACCCGCGGTGGGTCGAGGCGGTCGTGGCCGTGGTCGTCCCCAAGCCAGGCGCCACGCTCACCGAGGAAGCGGTGATCACGCACACCCGCGGGCTGCTGGCCGGGTACAAGACCCCCAAGCGCGTCGTCATCGCCGGCGCCGTCCCGAAAAACCCCAGCGGCAAGATCCTCAAACGGCAACTCCGGGACGAGCACAAGAACCTCGCCGCAGACGCTTGATTCCCGCCAGCCCGGGCGAGCTCACCTGACCGCCTGCGAGCAGGTCTGCTATCCCTCCGGGGCACCGTGGGGCAGGCCTGGCCGTGCCCGAGTTGGCTAGGGCAGAACTAGGCACGGGCGCACCCCGGGGGCACGGTGGGTCTAGCGCGTGCTGGGGAACGTTTGCCGCGCTGGGGCGGGGGCAGACCCTCCGCGCCCGGGGCGGGAGGGTCTGCCATCGCGGCGGTCTCGGACCGGACACAGCGACATCGGGACCGGACGCGATCGGAGAAGACGTTTGCCCATGACCGATACCCATCGAGCGTGGCGGCGCAGGCCAGTACCGAAGCGGCGGAACAGGCCGCCGGGCAGGCCCGGGAGGACGCATGCCGACCCGGCGATGACGCCGGACTCGCCGGACACCTGACGGCCCGTAGTAAACGCCGCATCAACCAGCGGAGAAAGCAGATCAAAATGAATCTTTTCACCGTCAGGCGCAACATGGCCAAGGTCGAGTACCGGGCCATGCGCCTGCCCTTGGCCTTCCTCGAAGAGCGCGTCGTGGCCCGCCACTGGGACGAGGAAGCGTTCTTTCGCCTGGCCTTCGAGCGTTTCCTCGGTTCGCTGGATGAGTTCGCCGGATGGCTCCTTGCCGACGACGCCATCTCTGAGCGGGGCCAGGCTCTGATGCGGCAAACTAGGTTCCCGGCGAAGGACGCCGAGCCCGGAACCAAAGCGCAGCCGCGCCGGGCACAGGCCGACGAGAACCTGCACCCCGGGCAGGAACAAGCCCCCCGGGCCGGCGAGCAGGCGCACGAGGAGCCGGGCGACAAGATCGCCGCCGCCTACCACGGGGACCAGGAAGACCAGCAGCAAGTTCGCCGTCAGGCCAGTGCACCGGCCAATGCGGAGACGCCACAAGCCGAGCATGCTGCCGGGACACGCACCGGCGAGCAGCCCGATACGCCGGTCAAGCCAGCCGCTAAGACCGGCACCGTCGACGTCACTTTCACTCTTCCCGCCGACGTTCAAGCCAGCACCGTGGCTTTGTGCGGAGAGTTCAACCAGTGGTCGGCCGAGAACATCAGGCTCGAACGCGGCAGTGACGGCTGCTGGCGGGCCACCGTGGCCCTCGAACCCGGCCACAGCTACCGCTACCGGTACCTGCTCGACGGCGAACGCTGGGAGAACGCCTGGCAGGCCGACCGCTATGTGCCCAACTCCTACGGCGGCGACGACTCGGTCATCCTCGTCGAATGACCGGCACGCACCGGACACAACAGCCGCGGTCGGCGAGCGCCCGAACAAGCCTGGCCCGAATCGGGCCAGCGCCTCGCCTCCGGTGAAGCTACTTCACCGTCGTGTCCCGCCTCGCGGTTGATACCTGATCAGGCGCTAGTTGATGCCTCGGTGCCTTTTCATCCGGCACGCAGCCCGGACCTGACGGCGGTGCTGCGCCCGCCGGGGTAGCCGTCAGCGGTCCGTATCCGATGCGGTCAGCGGGCTGTGCCCGGTGATGAGCCTGCGGGTCTGGTCGGCGTCCCCGCGCGCGATGGCTGCGGCGAGGCCGGCGTGGATCTGGTGCCGGCGGCTCATCTCCTGCGGGGCGGAGGTGTTCGCGGCCGGGAGGACGTCGAAGGTCCTGTGCTTCCCGCATCGGGGACCTTCGGCTCTGGGCAGGCGGCATCGCTGGCGGTCGCCTGGCGCTATGACGGACCTTGGGGGCCGGGGTGCTCATCCCCGGGCTGTGCGCCCGGCTCGGCAGACCGCGGATCTGCCACCTGGCTACCCGCAGGAGTACGTGCGGCTGGTCACGCTGCGCGATGGGCGCAGCGTCCTGGTCCGCCCTATCCTGCCCGGTGACGCGCCCGGGCTGGCCGAGGCGATCGAGTCCGCCGACGCCGACACCATCTACCGCCGGTTCCTCGGCGGCCGCCCGCGGGTTACTCCCGAACTGCTCGATTTCCTCACGACCGTGGACTACACGAGCCGGTTCGCGCTCCTCGCCGTCGAACCCGCCAGTCAGCGCGGTGTCGCGATCGCCCGCTACGAGCCAGCCGACCAGGACGGCACCGCGCAGGTCGCCATCGCGGTCACCCCGGGCTGGCGCGGCGTGGGCCTGGCCAGCGAACTGCTCCGCGTGCTCGCCCAGGCCGCCAGCGAACGGGGCATCCATACGTTCACCGGGATGTACCTGGCCGGCAACAGCCCGGTCGCGGCCCTGATCAACGCGGCGGACGAGCCCGCGAACCGGGTCACCTCGCACGGCATCGCCGAGTTCTCCGTGCCGCTTCGGCCCCGGGATCCAGGGTCCTAGGGCACGATCACGAGGGGCACCGGTGCGTGGCGGGCCAGGCTGACGGGGACCGGACCGGCCGTACGGTGCGTGGCGTGCGGCGAACGCCCGGCCACGATCACCACGGTCTGGCCGGCGTGGACGTCGCGATGTCCGTGGCCGCCGGGTAGATGACATCACGGCGGAGGCCGGGCAGGCGCTGGCGCCAGGTGGCGAAGGTCCCGGCAAGTCAGGAAGTACGCCTGTACCAGTGGCTGGCTGAGCGCGCACGCTGAGATGAGCCGGCAGCGGCTTCCTGAGACGGCCGCTTCGGTCCCGGCGGGCGGCGGCCGCCGGGCGATGGGATCCCTGCTCCGGAAGAACGTGCGTGCGAGGAGGAGGGGGGGGCGAAGCGATGAATTTCAATCTCGCGGTCATCCTGCGTGAAACCGCGGCTGCGTCGCCCGGCAAGGCCGTGGCGGTCCATGCGGGCGGGCAGATGACCTACAGGGAACTGGACGCTTTGTCGGACCGGCTGGCGGCCGGCCTGGAGGCGGCCGGCCTGCGGCCGGGGGATGCGGTGGCGCTGCAGCTGCCCAACATTCCGCAGTTCCTGGTCGCCTATTTCGGGATCCTCAAGGCCGGCGGCGTGGCCGTGCCGCTGAACGTGCTGCTCAAGGCGCCGGAGGTGGCGTTCTACCTCGGCGATAGCCGGGCGAAGATCCTGATCACCTGGGAGGGCGTGCTCGGCGATGCGGCCCAGGGCGCCGCTGCGGCCGGGGTGAGCGAGATCTACGCCGTGGGCCACGCCGAGAACGCCCCGGGCGCGCATCCGTTCGGGCGGCTGCTCGCCATTGCGGACGGCCCCCGGCTCGCCCCGCGGATGCTGACCGACACCGCGGTCATCATCTATACCTCGGGCACGACCGGCCGTCCCAAGGGGGCCGAGCTGACCCATATCCAGCTGTACATGAACGCCGACATCCCGGGGCGCCTGGTTGGCGTGCAGCCCGATGACGTGGTCATCACGGTCCTGCCGTTCTTCCACGTGTTCGGCCTGTCCAGCATCCTGGACCTCTGCGTGCGGTTCGGCTGCGCGATGTCGCTCATCCCGCGCTTTGATCCCGCCACGGTCCTGACCGCGATCCAGCGCGACCATGCCACCGTTTTCGACGGCGTGCCCACCATGTTCATCGCCCTGCTGCAATATCCCGAGCTGGACAGCTACGACGTCTCCTCGCTGCGGCTCGCGATCTCCGGCGGCGCCTCGATACCCGCACCGGTCCTGGACGCCTTCGAGAACCGCTTCGGCGTCGTCATCCTGGAGGGCTACGGGCTGACCGAGACCGCATCCACCATGACCCAGAACAAGAGCATCACCGAACGGCGTGCCTACAGCGTCGGCAAGCCCATCTGGGGGACGCAGACGCAGGTCTGGGATCACGACGGCAACGCCCTGCCGCCCGGCAAGGACCAGGTGGGCGAGGTGGTCACCCGCGGGCTGCACGTCATGAAGGGATACCTGCACGATCCGCAGGCCACCGCCGAGGCCTTCGCCGGGGGCTGGTTCCACACCGGTGACCTGGGCTACTTCGACCAGGACGGGTTCTTGTTCATCGCCGGCCGCAGCAAGGAGCTCATCATCCGCGGCGGGTACAACGTGTACCCGGCCGAGATCGAGGACGTGCTGCACGCCCACCCGGCGATCGCCGAAGCAGCCGTCATCGGCATTCCCGACGACCGGCTCGGCGAGGAGGTCATGGCCGTCGTCACGCTGCGGCCGGGCGCCTCGCTCACAGCACCGGAACTGATCGCCTACTGCAAGGAGCGGATCGCCGCCTACAAGTACCCGCGGGTGATCGAGTTCCGCGATGAGCTGCCGAAGAACGCCATGGGCAAGATCATGAAGGACCAGCTGATCCCCCGGTGACGGCGCACCATGCTCACCCCCGCCCTGAATTGCCAGCCTGGAGGAGAACCTGAAGCTCCAGGCGACCAGCCCTCGCTGTAGCCCAGCCGGTCCTTCAGCAGCCGGCCTACTGTGTCCGCGCTGACCGGCTGCCCCCTCTGCCCAGCTCACCGGCCAGGTTCCCCGTCACTTCGTCGTCCACAACAGCGGATGCACCGGGTCGCCGCGTCTGCGGCTCCACCAGCTTCCGCAGCGGATCCACCAACCCCGGATCGAGGTCAGTTGGCGACGGTCGGCCCGCACCCGCCTGAGACACCCGCCCGTCCGGCTCGATGCCCTGCTCAAGCTCGCGCGCACACCGCGCACCGTATCGGGATGCGACCTGGTCAAAGCGGCCACCCGGCTGATCCCGCCCGGCCCAGCGCCCGCGCCTGCGCCTGCGCCCCCAGAGTCAGCCGCCACTGCCGCTCATCCAGATGCGGATCAGCAGCTGGCGGGCACCCGGGTAGGCGCCTGCCCCGGCAGCCTTCCGCCAGCGGCGGATAGACTCCACCGGCGAACGCCGCCGTCTCATGGTCAACTCCGACCTTTACCCAGCCGGTGTTGACGGCACATCGTAGATCCCGTACCGGGCGACCTTACCGAGCTGGTTGTCGGCGAAGTCGTGGTCGTTGACCTGCCGCGGCGCAGCTATTCGGCACTCTGGCGGACCCTAGGCCGCGGCGAAAGGAGGCAATGTCTGCCCGTAACGCCACAACCGACGGGTGGCAGGCGAATGCCCGCTGAGTCGAAAAAGCCCGCCAGGCCTGCGTTCTCACCGATGGGGCAGGGCTAGGCCGGTGAACACGTGAGGGAACGAGGTCTGGACGGGGGACCAACGGCCCCTGGTCAAAGCCTGGTTGCCGCGCAAGGCTCGTAGTGGCTAGAGGCATCGTGCGGCGAAGGGAGTTGCGGTGGAGCGGTCGCACGGGCGTGTCGCGCTGGTGACCGGTGCGGCCAGCGGAATCGGTGAGGCTACTGCGAAGCGGCTGGCCAGCGACGGTGCCGCGGTGCTGGTGACCGACGTTCAGGACGCTGCCGGGACGCAGGTGGTCAAGGACATCGTGGAGAGCGGCGGCCGCGCGTCCTACCGTCACCTCGACGTGACTTCGCAACCTGAGTGGGAAGCCGCGGTCGCCGCGGCGCTGGAGGAGTTCGGCCGGCTTGACATCCTGGTGAACAACGCCGGCATGGGTGATCTCGCGGGGATCGAGGACACCTCCCTGGCGGACTGGAACCGTACCATCGGCATCGACCAGACGGGCGTCTTCCTGGGGATGAAGACGGCAGCAGCGGCGCTGGCCGCGTCCGGGCACGGGTCGGTGATCAACATCAGCTCCATCTTCGGCACCAGCGGCGGGTTCGGCACCTCGCCGGCCTACCATGCGGCCAAGGGGGCGGTCCGCACGCTGACGAAAAACGTCGCGCTGCACTGGGCCGACCGCGGCGTCCGCGTGAACTCGGTACATCCCGGGTTTATCGACACCCCGATTCTCGACCAGGCGAAAGGGACACCGATAGAGCAGGCGATGCTCGACGTGACCCCCATGGGGCGCCTCGGCTAGCCAGCCGAGATCGCGGCGGGAGTCGCCTACCTGGCAAGCGACGACGCCTCGTTCGTCACCGGTCTCGAGCTGTACATCGACGGCGGCTACACAGCCCGCTGAGCGATCCGCCCCAGGGCAAACGCACCGTGTACTGCTTCAGAACTCGACGCAGCCTCTGTGACCTGCAGTCTGGCCGGAAACGCGGCTTGCGCCAAGATCGCAGTTCATGGCTCTCCGCCTGCTCTACGTGATCGCAATCCAGGTCTTCGGCTGGCTTGTGCCGCTCGGTCGCGGCCAGGCGTCCAAGGCGTCGCGGTGGCGCTTGCCACCGCCTTGTTCGACGCGACCGGCGAGCGACGCCCGCACTACGGTCGCTGTGACCGTCACGCTGGGTAGCGGCCCTTGGGCCAGGGCATCCAGCGTCCGAACCGATGACCGGGACCCAGCGGTTCAACGTGATAGGTATGACAGGCGAGGTCTGCCCTATGAGGCCAGCGTCTGAGCGAGTAGCTGGCCAGCCAGGTTTCGGCCGGGCGGCCAGACGCCAGAGAACCGTGACCTCATGACAGAGAACCATGATCTCCGCCACACCGCGACGAGCGCGATAATGATCACGAGCCCGTCCTGGAACGCCCGCGCGTAGTCGCCGTGCGTGGCGGTGAGAGTGGAGAAGAAGACCGAGCCGCCGGCGGCGATGCCTACCACGGAGCCGATTCGCTGCCCGGCCTGCGGCACGCCAGCGGCGCTACCGCCCGCGACCGGCGGTACCTCAGCCAGCGTGAGGGTCTGGTTCGATAAGATGACGAACCCGCTTCCGATGCCCGCGACCAGCAACGGCGGCACGGTGGCAAGCGCGGCGCGGTGGCCCGGTACCAGGTGGCCGGCGACGCTGGCCCCGGCGAGGCGGGCCGCAGCCAAGGCGAGGCCCACCGCGACCACAGGCAGGCCCATCTCGGTGACCAGTCTCCCGCCGATGGCCGGCGGTGGCGGGTGATCGCGCGCTCTCAGCCGGGATCGCGGAGGATGTCTTCAAAGCCTTGGCCGCCGTAGTAGCGCAGTGACCGGTAGTCGTAGTCGGCGAGTTCCCGGACGAGCCGGTCTGCGTCTTCCTCGGTGGGGGCGTAGAGCCACAAGGCCGCGCCGCCGGCGGCGGCGTTGTCCAGGTAGCGTCTTCTGGCTGCCCGATCGGCTGTCAGGGCGGCCAGCGCCTTAGCCAGGAGGGAGCGTTCGGTGTCAAGCCTGGACTCTGTGTCAAGGATCTGCGCGGATGTGTACAGCCGGACATCGGCTGCCGGTACCCCGTGCTCTATGAGACCGCGCCGGGCTCGCTCAGCCTCCCGGGGGTCTTTGAACAGGACCCCGAGGTAGCCCATCGCCGAGAAGAACCAGGGACGCAGGCCTGGGGGCCTTTCGATCGGCCATTCGCGCGGCTCGGTCATCAGATATCACCCGCTCCACGGAAGAAGACCCATCCGAGCAGCGCAACACAGCCCGCACGGGGGCCACGTCTCCAGATTACTCCTTACCTGTGCGGTTCGGGTTTATTCAACGCTTGCGGTCCCCATGTCCCGCGCCGTTGAGGATGGCCCTGTGGGGCGGGGGTAGCGTCATCTGACGGTGTCCGCGGGGTCCGGCGGCGGGGCGTGCTCGTGGACGGCGTCACCGTGGCCCATGAGCGTGCCGGTTTCGTGTCGCGGCTGGCAGCGGGCGTGCCGGGCCCAGTGCCGCGTGGTCATGGTGCCGGTTTGCGGTGACGTTGGCGATTCGGGCTGCGGGCCGGGGCGCGGGGGTGCATGCTGCAACACGAGCGCCCCCTGGCCCGGGCAGCCGGCGCCGGGGAGGCTCGGTTCATGACCGAGACGACCGGGAAGACCTGCCTGCCGTGCTGCTGTGCCTGGATGCCAGTGCCGTGGCCGCCGACCTGGCGGCCGGGACGCTGGCGTGCCCGTCATGCCAGGCCTGGCTGGCCCCGTGGGGGTACGGCCGGGAACGGGCGGTCCGGCTGCGCGGCGGGCGCACCGCGCGGCTGCGGCCGCGGCGGGCGCGCTGCCGGTCCTGCCGCCGGACCCGCATCCTGCTGCCGTCCTGGTGCGCGCCGCGCCTCGCGGACGGCATCGAGGTCATCGGCGCCGCGGCGGCCCTGACGATGGCCGGGGCGGGCCACCGGCCTGCCGCCGCCGCGCTCGGCGTCCCGACCGGGACCGTGCGCGGCTGGCTGCGCCGCCTGCGCGCCCGTGCCGGGCAGCTGCGCGCGCACGCCATCGGCGAGCTGAACGGACTCGGCTTCTACCCGCCCGGGCCGCCGTCCGAGCCCGCCGGGTCGCCGCTGGGCGACGCGCTGAACGCCGTGGCCGCCGCCGTGGACTGCGTCAGGCGCAACTTCGGGCACGGGCCGCAGATGACCTGGCCGCTGGCCGGGCGGCTCGGCCTGGCCCGCTTCCTGATGCCCGCCCCCGCCAGCTGATCACCTGCCGCCGGTCCCGGGCACCGCCATGCCCGCGACCGGGCCGGCGACGCTCACCGCGGCCAGCTGCTCCCCGCGCCGCGACACCCTGACCAGATCAGCGCCACCATGACCACCAACCCGCCGCCAGATGCCCGGAATGCCCGGATCTACGTGGCCACCGCGAACGTCGCCGTCATGGACATCTTGAGCGGCCGAGAACATCCCCATACCGGCTGATAGCTGCCAGATTCAGAGTGCAGGTCACCACCCCGAATCGTATTTTCGATCCCCACAACATCACCGGCACGTCCATCGACATCGCCGACGGCGTGGATAAGTACCTCTAGCCCCCGCTGTCCCGCTGCCATCTGGTGTCCCGCTGCCAGCGGTATGCGCCGGCCCGCCTGGGACCCGCGATCACACGGCAGGCCTGCCCGCCGGGAGTGAAGCGGGTTTATCACCGGCGAGCAGCAGGGCAGGACTACCGGGATCGCGTGAATCGCGTGCACCTCAAGCTGCGGTGAGAGGTCGGCGGCAGTGGCGGCGGGCGCGGGCGCGGGTGCGGCGGGAGGCGCAGCTTCGGCTACGGCTGCGGCGGCGGCCCTGAGTTCTGCAAGCCGCTGCCGGGATGACAGCAGGACGATCGCGAGGACCAGCTCGGACTGGTCACCTTGTCGGGAATCGTCGTCGCCCCTATCCCTTCCGGGACTGGCGGGTCAAGCCGAATGCCGCCGGTGGACGGCGTTGGTGAGCCGTGTGCGGGAGAACCGCACGCACGGTTCGATGCGGGGGGACTGGAAACGGAGCACCCGGCCATGGTCACGCAGTGAAGCGGCTCGCAGGGGAAACCCGGGAAAAGTGGCTGCGAGGCCTCATGCCGGACAACGCCACCGCGCCAGCCGCCGACCCTACCTCTGGTAAGACCAGCACGGCAGCGGTCGGCTGGCCTGGCCCGCCGACGGGGGACGATGGCCGCGGCCAGCATGAACCGTGCCGCCGGCCGTCAGCCGGGCTGCCCGGATCGGGACAGGGCGGTCACCGGGCCCGGGCTCCTAGTTCGGCCCGGCGGGCAGGCCGAGGGGGATGGCGTTGGCGCCGCCGTCAACGGCCGACAGGGTGACCACGTTCGACGCGGGAAGGGTGGTAGGGACGGTCCCGGGTCAGGACCGCGGCCGGGGCGGTTGCGGCCGGCGCGCCGGCCGCGCCCGCGCTGTCGGCCAGGCCGAACCCGGCTAGGGCCGCGGCGGCCAGGTTAGTGCGGACCTGGGGCCGGCGCGTGCCCGGGGGCGGTGCGGTGCCTGGCCCGGAACGAGGACCGCGGATGCACCAGCTCCGCCACTCCGCGGTGGCCCGCCTCGGCGGCCAGCAGGTCCCGCTCCAGCTGATCATGGCTAAGACCCGGCACAAATCCCCGCGCACCGCCATGCGCTACGTCAACCCGGGCGACGCGGCGGTAGCCGAGGTCACCAGCCTGCTCAGTCCGCCCCGGCGCAGCCACTGAGTCCGGCCGCTGCTTTTGCGGCTGGCCGTAGCTTCAGGAGTCCCGGCCACCGATTCCCAGGAGTTCAGCCGAACTGACGGATCCTGTATAGGAACTGAAGGTTGTTCGGCCTTTATGGGCTGTCTGGACCCTTGGGTTCGCATGAAGCCAGGGACGATGCCCTCGGCCCGCGGGGATTCGCTCGCGCGCTCGGGCATCCGAATGTCCACGGATGGTGGACGGTGCTGCCGTGGCCCGCTGCCTGCCTAGAACTCGGGTGGGAAGAGGTGCTCGCCGTCGTTGCCGCCGGGCAGGGACGTGAAGCGGGCGAGGTCGTGCCGGAGCGTTTCGACCCCGTAGGGATGGCCATCCATGAACTGTGCGAGGGAGTCGCTGAGCTGGCCGTGGTCGGTCGCGAGCCACTCGCCCAGGAACCGCAGGAAGCCGGCTAGCTCTGCGGCGTCCGCGGCGGCCAGGCTGATTCCGGGCATCGTGGTCCTTCCGTTCGAGGTGATGGCTGGCTGCGCGGTTCAGCGGGCGGCCTTCTTGCGCTCTTGTCCTTGCTGGCGCTGCAGGGCGCGCAGCAGGCTGACCGCGGCTGCGTCGCGGGTGCGGGCGTTCCCGGCAGAGGTGACCCTGCCGATCCCGGTGGCGGGCAGCGCGGTCCCGGCGGTGTCGACGGGCTCCCAGCCAGGTCGGCTGCGCTCCCCGCGCCAGGTGGGGCGGACCAGCCCCGCGAGCCTGCCGCCGGCCAGGACGTGCCAGGCGTGGGTCTCGGCATGGTCTGGTGCCCGCACGAGTTCGTAGCGGCCCTCGGCGATGATGGCGTCGGTGATTCTCGGGACGGCCGACCGCCTTTGGGGTGCGGCTGGCAACCCGGCATCCCGGCGAGCGCCCGGGACGGAGTCGCTTGCGTCCCCGGCATCCAGCGGCGGCTGGACTCTCGCCCCGGCGAGGGCACGGTCCTGCCCGGCCTCCGGGGACTGCTGCCCGGGTTGTGTCGCCGACGTGTCCACCGATGGTGGACACGTGCAGCGGCGGGCAAGGTCGGCGTGGCGCTTCTGCGCGGTCTGCCGGTTGCTAGTGCCCATCGCGGTGGCAATCCGGGACCAGGTCGCGCCGTCGGCCCGGGCCGCGTCGATCAGGGCCAGCTCGCAGTGCTCGAGTTCGGCCGCGATGCGGCGGGCGGCAGCAAGCGCGGTGAGCGCGGCCGCGTCGTCCAGGCTGCCGGCGCGCGCTTCAGCAGTGAGGCCGGACAGCGTCTCCGCGACGCTGGCGAGCCCGTCATCGCCCGTCTCCGGCCTCCTTCCTTCCCCCGGCCGCGTGTCCACCGTTCGTGGACGCGTCGGCATTGGCGGGATCTTGCGCTTCGGCTGCCGTGATGAGCAGTTGCCGGGCGCTTTCCGCGTAACGGATCGCCGTTGCGGGGTCGAGGCCGAACATCGCGGCCAGGTGGAGCGGGTCCGGTCCCTGGACGAGGGCCTCGTCGAGCTGGCGGTGGACTCGCAGGCGTTCCAGGGTTGCCGCCTGACCGCGGAAGGAATCGGTCAGCCATGCCTTGCTGACCGGCCCGGTTTCCATGGCGGTCTGCCGCGTGATGATCAGGTGGGGGTTGGCGGTATTGGGCCACCGTTCGCGCCGGTAGCTGAGCCAGTCGAGGATCACCTGGCGGGTGAGGTCATCCAGTGGCCGGGTCCGGCCGGCGATGGTCAGGCGCCGGTTGCCTAGATCGATGTCATCGAGGTGGAGCTCGCGGATTGCCTTGTGCCGGGCGGCATGGATGGCGGCTAGCGCGAGAACAAGCCGGTCCCGTGGGCTCCGGGCGGCGTCTACTGCCTGGTCGATGTCGTCGCCGTCTAGCAGCAGGATGACGCTGCGGGGCTGCTCGCCGACCCGTAGCCTTGCCGCGGGGTCACGGAAGATCGTGCGGTTCTTCTTGCAGTGCCGGAACAGGGACCGGATGACGCTGAGGGCGTGATGACGCTCGTGGCCGGTGAGGCCATCGATGGCTGAGAGGATGTCCTCGCTGGTCACCTCGCGCAGGTGGTCATAGCGCCCGGACCAGGCCGCCATCACCGGGGCGATCGCGTGCAGGTAGGTCCAGGCTGTCTTGGGATCGCGGGGGCGTGACCGCGGGCCGCCGTGCCGCAGGGTCCTGAGCCAGTGCTCGACGTCGGCCCGGATGCCGGGGGCCAGGCCGGCGAGGTGGCGTTCCAGCCAGGTCTCGAAGGCCGGGACCCGGTCGTCGCGGAGCAGGCCGAGCTTGCTGAGGATCTCAGCGGTCCGCTCGGCGCTGATCCCGTGGGCGCGGAGCGCGGGGAACATCTCGGAGTAGCGGACCTCGTCCCCGTCCTCATGGCCAGACAGCAGGATGACCAGGCCGCGATCGACGTCGCTGGCGACCCAGCGGGTCCAGCCGCGGGCCTCCCCGATGGCCTGGGCGGCGGTGCGTGCCCTGGCTAGCCAGGGGCTGGCGAGGTCGGCGTGGCGGCTCCGGCCGAACCGGGTGTAGTCCTTCCTGGCGTCGAAGAGCTTGAGCTGGATCCAGCCGGTGATGGGGCGGGGCGGTGGCGGCGGCTGGGGCCGGGGCTTGCCGGCCCGCCGTCCTTGCCTGCCGGCCGGGTGCCCGGGCACGCGGGTCCCCCAGCGCTGCATGCCGGCGAAGCTGAGCTGATGGTGCCCGATCTCGCGCAGGAACGGCTCCAGCACGGTGACCTGGCCCTTGGCCTCCAGGCTGGCCTGCATCCAGCACAGCCGGCAGTAGCCCTTCTTCAGCGGGACGACGCGGTGGCAGGCAGCACACTCGCCAGGCTCGTGAGTCACGCCGAAGGACTGGCATGCCTTGCAGTACAACCTCAGCGGCAGGTTGCCCCACGAGAAGCATCCCGCGCAGCTCGATGCCGGCCTGGGATCACGCTTGCCCGCCATCAGGCGGGGGGAAGAGATCGCCCGTCGCGCCGCCTTGGGGTAACGGCTGGCGGTGCCGCCGCCGAGGCCGCGGCGGCGGGCTGGCCCTCCTGCTCCTTGCCGCTGCTGACCTTGTCGGGCTCGGGGATCAGCAGTTCCTCGACGCCGCAGCCGAGGACGGCGCAGATGACGTCGAGGTCGGACAGCTTGATGCTGGCCGGGTCGCCGGACCACAGCCCGGACATCTTCCCGGCGCTGATGACCAGGTCGCGGTCGGCGAGCATCCGCTGCAGCTCGCTGGCCTTCCAGATGCCGCGGTTGGCGGCCGCCAGTCGCAGGTTCCACTTCATCGCTGCCCCTCCCGGCCGCCCCCGGCCACCAACGCCATGCTCATTTCCTCAGCCCCTTCATCCGCTCGGCGGCGCGCTGCTGGCCTGCGATCCACGCATCCTCGACGTGGGTGCCGGGGACGTGGACGTAGTTCATCGTGGTCGCGATCCATGCGTGCCCGAGGGTCGCCTGGATCGCGATCAGGTCCATGCCGGCCAGGTAGAGCTGGGATGCGCAGAAGTGCCGCAGGACATGGGGCGTGACGACGTCGGGCCAGTCCGGCAGGTGCGTCCTGGCCGCATCCTTCAGGGTGGCGCGCAGCGCCTCGTCCCCGACCCGGGCGGCCGACCCGTCGGCGTTCTTGCGCTCTGACGGCAGCAGCGGGACGCCGGGGCTGGTGTGGTCGTCGCCGAACTGCGCCCACACGTCCTCGACGAACCAGCGGAGCGTGGCGCCGGCGTTGCTGATCAGCGGGACCATCCGCTCGCGGGGTCCGGAGCCGCGGGCGCCCTTGCCGTGCCGGACGTGGAGCTTGCCGAACCGGCCCAGGTCCCATTTCACGTCGGCGAGGTCCAGCTTGCATGCCTCGTTGACCCGCAGCCCGACGTCGGCCATCAGCCTGCACGCGGTGTAGTTGCGGGCGGCGGGGGCGAACTTCCGGCAGGTCGCGAGCTCCCCACGCCACCCGGCGAACAGCCGGCCGACCTGCTCGGCTGGCGGCGGGATCCGCAGCCGGGCCTGCTGCTGGCCACGAGGGCGGTTCATCTCGTCGATCGGGCACTCGACGACACGGCCAGTCATCTGGTGGATCTCGACCTGGTGCCGCAGCTCAAGAAACAGGAAGTACGTCTTCAGCGCCTGCGCCCGCGACAGCCGCGTCCCCTTGGCCGTGCAGCGCAGCACCTTGCCGAAGTACTCATCCGCGTCCGGCGGCTCCATGTCCCACAGCGGCCGGCCGAGCCAGGCCCGGACCTGCTCCAGGTGGATCACGTCGGAGCTGATCGTCCCGTCCGACAGCCCGGCCGCCGCCCGGGCGAGCACGAACCCGGCCAGCACGTCAGTCTCGAACGCGTCCAGCTCATCCGGACCCGCCGGGGCACGCGCGTCCCGCAGGTCCCGCACCACTGCCAGCGTCAATCCAGACCCCGCCTTCACCCGAACCGCACGATCAACAGGGAAGACGATAGGGTTTCAGGAAAGCTGAAGTCTCATCAATCACAGAACTGGTATCGTCACGGCTGAGAAGACGCTGGTCCTGGGCCTATGTGAGCTGGTGGGGCAGCCGGGAACTCAGGGGTTATTTTTTAAGGGGTAACGTGGGCTCGGGAGATCAGCCAAGGACACGGCGGGCGGCTGGAGTCGTGGCTAAGCCAGCCGGACCAGCGGGGCCCGGAGGGGCGTTGACATGGCAGACGATGAGGTCACTCGCAACCTGAACAGCATGGACGATCTTGACTTCACGGCATGGAACGGGGCCGACTGGCACGGCCTTTTCGCCCGCTACCACACCGACGACGTGCTCGTGGATGTTCACGGGCAGCCTCCAACCCACGGCATCGAGGAACACATCGACGCCATGAAGGCCATGGTCCAGGCCACCGGTGGGACGCCAGCGCAGATCAGGTCCCATCCGATCAAGTTCGGATCCGGTGACTGGACATGCGTAGTCGGAGAATTCGAGAACGGCAGCCGGATGGTAACCGTGGCAAAGTGGCGCGACGGCGCCATCGCTGAGGAATACATCTGGATGTGACACCGCCGGGACGGGCAGGCCCGGATCATGTGACAGCCGCGCCCCGCTGAGCCGTGCCGCCGGCTGGACTCGGTGGTGGAACACGGCCTTCACGATGCCGTCCGCCCGGCGGTCGAAGCGGTCATAGATGCTGGGTGCGTTCTCCAGTGACTCGTGGTGGGTGACGATCTGACCGGGCCGGGCACGCCCGCTGATGATCAGGTCACGCAGGTGCGTGTTGTGCCGGCGGTCGTGCGTGCGCCCGAACCCGACGGTGACACCTTTGCTGAACAACGCCGCCCAGGGCACCTGCAGCGACCCGTCGGCGTGACCGCCCTCCGGCGCCGGTGCCGCGTCGGTAGTGGTGAACACGTCGGCAATGCCCAGCCGCCCGGTGGGGTTGACCAGGCGGGCCAGGTCGTTGATCACCTGGCCGGGATCTTCGCGGTCTGGATGGCGCCGCTCGCGGGCCTGGAAGCCGACGGCGTCGATGCCCGCCATCACCCCTCCCATCTCCTCCTCCCCCGGCAGGCGCGCCGCCGACCGCCCCCGGCGCTGGTCGCGGATCTGCTCGACCGGGTCTGCCTGGCGGACGTCGACCGGGACAAAGCCCAGCTCGGCGGCTTTGTCCAGGCGCTCATGAATCAGGTCGACCGAGTACACCTCGCTGGCGCCCCTGAGCAGCGCGCTGTAGGCGGCCAGCAGGCCGACCGCGCCCGCGCCGAACACGGCGACGGTGTCAGCCGCCCGGACACCCGCCAGCTCGGTGGCGTGCCATCCCGTCACCCACGCGTCAGCAATGAGGACGAAATCGTCCTCATGCTCGTCACCGGGGCACCGGGCAGCACCACGCAGTTCGCATCCGCGAACGGAACCCGCACCCGCTGGCTCGCACGACGATCGAGGCAGCCGACTCGCCCACCTTCGTTCGCGTCACCGCCCTGACGCCGAGTAGCTGACTCAGAGGGGGGGTGGCACTGAGAGCAAGTAAGGCCACGCCCGAAGGGCTCGCAGCAAGCGCCCTGCGAGCCCTCGCGCGTGCGCGGGTTTGATTCGATCGGCGCGGCCAGGTCGGCACGGGTCGCGCCTTTGGGTCTAGACCGCCGCTCTTTCGCCGTGTCCCGATTCGCGTTGATCGTGCGAACTTCCCGCGCCGTTTCATCGCGTCTGCCTGCGGTTTTGCATGCTGATCGTCAGTGTTCGGGCCTGCCCGGCGGTGTGTTCCGGCCGGCCCTTGCCGTGACGCCGTAAAACACCCATGCGATTTTCAGATCTGATGGGTTACGGGGCGGAGGCGGCCGCGATCATCACCGCTTATCCGCAGGTGGCGGCCTGGTGCGCGCGGCTGCGGGGCCGGTATGACGGGCGGCATGCTAAGCCGAGGCACAACCAGCTCGCCTAGTCCGTCCCGCCTGGGTAGTGTCACCTGGGGGATGGCGGATTGCATGATCACCCGGGGGGCGGCCTGCGCTACCTGGTGCGCCTCAGCGTGCCCCGGACCGGCGGCTGGCGCGCGCGGGGGGCAGCTCGCGGCGGCTTCGAGCGCCGTCTTGCGGGGACAGGGGAGCGCGGCGGTCACTGGCCCGCATAGCGAGTCTGAGACCCCGCGCGAGTAAATAATCGCTGGCAGATACTGCGGCTCAATCGTCAAGGTCGACACGGACCAGCACCGCGCTGTCGCTGATCTGCCGCGGCTCGGTGTCGCCGGGACTTGGTGAAGCCTGCTTGGGCAGGCCGAGGGCTCGTCTTGCCTGGGGGACGGCGCGCAGGTAGGCGGTCAGACCCTCAGCGAATTCGGGTTGCCGGCTCCGGTCGATCACCATGGCATGACCGTGGATGTCGTGCCCGGCCAGAACCAGGTCTACGTCGGCCCCACCGCGGAGGTTCCGCCACCAGGTCTTGTGCTCGGGTGAGCCAGGCAGAATCCAGACGCGGTTACCGTCTCGCGCGAACTGCACTGGCAGTTCGTACATGCGGCCGGTGCGGCGGCCGCGGTAGCGGATCAGTGCGAGGCGCCTGCTCAGCCGATGTCCGGCAGGGCCCCGCAGCAAATGCCGCAGGAGCGGGTTGGCCAGGTGGTTGGTGACCCAGATGCCGGGTGGCTGAGGCCGGTTCACGCGGGTCCCAGCACTGAGGGCCGTCCGCGCCGCCGGGCCCGCAGTTCAAGCACGATCAAGACCACACCCTGGATCATGATCAGGGTGGTGACCACCGCGGCGAGCATGCCGGTGGCGGCTTGGGTTCCGCTGACGAAGTTGTACAGCCCGTGCCAGACGGCAACCAGCAGGATGCTGCCGCCGGACCGGTTGTACAGCCAGGTCAGGACGACCGCGCCGATGGTCAGCCCGACAAACATGCCAACGTATTGGACCGGGTCGTAGTCCCGGTAGCTGGCGATCACGAAAAACTGCGGCAGGTGCCAGCCGAACCACAGCACGGCGATGATGAGCGAGCTGGTCAGCGGGCTGAACCGGCGCTGCAACTGCGGCAGGGCATATCCGCGCCAGCCGGTCTCCTCGCCCAGGGCGCCGACGGTGATGAGCAGCAGCACACCCACCAGGCCGATCGCCGGAATCCCGCTGAACCGGCCGAAGTCCGCCACGCTCGGCAGAGCTTTCCCGGCCGCAACCATGGCGATCAGCGCGAGCCCCAGGAATGCGGCGGGGCTCACGGCCGCGAGCCACCAGCGCAGCGGGACCCGCCACCGAGCCACCCGGGCCAGCAGGTCACGTATCCCCGGGCGCCCCATGGTCCACGCGGTCACCACCACCGCCGCGATCGCCGGTCCGAACAGCGCCGGGTAATGGGTGGGCCAGCCCGCGCCGCGGAGCACGACCAGATGGGCCGCCGCAAGGGGGAAGGCCCACGCCCAGCTCAGCGCGTAAGCAAGCGCGAAAAAGACGACCAGAGCCCTGACATCGAGCCGCGGTCCGATAGGCGCCTGACGCCGCCGCTCACCTATGGCCGTCATGACACTTCCCTGGTCTAACTCCCCGGGGTCATCCTCGCGCCGAGCGGGCATGCAGAGCACAGGGCCAATGTCCTTCTGCCGAGGCCAAACGTCCCAAGACAGCGTTCGGGCGCTCCCCAGGACCCGGAACCAGCGACTATGGTGCAAGTTGCCGGTTTAGGGCGACGGGCGGGGAAGCAAGGGTCCTGGCTGGGCTCAGATCCCGGGATGGCCCGCTGAGTGTCCGTGTCCGCCCTCCAGCGTGACTATGACCGCACCCATGAGGGCCCTGTTCGCTTGGCCGCCCGGGTTCGGGGTGGACTTTGGTTGTGGCTTTTCCTCGTCGCTGCCGGTTTGTGCCGTCGCGCCGGGCCGGGGTCAAGCTGGAGCGCCCGCAGCGCCGCGCCGACAGGCGCGGGCGAGGACGAACGAGCTTGAGGCCGGCAAGCGCGGCCGATGATCGGGAGCGAGGAACAGCCTCCTGCGGGTTGGCGTGTGCGGAGGTCGCTGGCTGGTTTCCCCGGTGCGCGTGGTCGTCGGAGCGGGTCTCACATGCACCCATCCGGCGCCTGCCCGGCGGGCGGGTCGCCATGACCGTGACTCCGGGGACCGGGCTGCTCAGTCAGGACAGCGAGCGCGGCCAGGCCGGCTCATGCGGTCACGCGAGCTCACCCGGGGCTGGCGACCCTCCCGGCTAGCTGGGCGCACCGTCGCTGGCGGCGTCGGTGAGCAGGTGGCAGGCGCGGGTGAGCAGCTTGCGGGCGATCGCCGTGGTGGCGATCTTGATGCCCCGCCGTTTGGCGATGCTCTGGTAGCTGGCGGCGAACTGGGGGGAGTGCCTGGCCTTCTGCGCGGCCACGCACAAGACCCACCGGACCCAGGCCGAGCCCTGCTTGGAGATGCGCCCGTGCCGGACGGTGCGGTCCGAGCCGCGGACGGTCGGGGTGAGCCCGGCCCAGGACGCCAGCTTGCGCGCCGAGGCGAACCGGGTGATGTCACCGGTCTCGGCCAGCAGGACCGGCGCGGTGAACGGGCCGACACCGGGCAGCTGGGTCAAGACCTTGACCCGCGGGTCACTCCTGGCGTGGCTGCGCACCTCGGCGTCGAGCCGGCCGGTGACCGATTCCAGGGCGTCGATCAGCGCCAGGGCGTCCGAGACCACCTCCGCCGAGACGGCGGGCAGGTCCAGGGAGGCGAGCCATTCCCGGCCCGGCCCGCTCCAGCATCCGGCGGGCCGGTCGTGGCCGTGGTCGGCTAGCACGGCGTGGATCCGGTTCTGCGGCAGCGTCCGCAGCCGTACCAGCTGCGCCCGGTGCCGCAGCAGCGCCCGCAGCTGGCGCACCTCCGGCGGCGCGATCCACGCCTCGGGCAGCAGGTCCGCGCGCAGCAGCTGCGCCAGGATCGCGGCGCCGGCCTTGTCGTTCTTCAGCCGTGCTGAGGCGATGGCCTTGCACTGCAGCGGGTGCACCAGGTGCGGCTCGAAGCCGTAATCCTCCAGCAGTTCCACCAGCCACCCCCAGCCGTACGCGGCCTCGAACGCCGCCGGGGTACCCGGCGGCGGGCTGCCGATCACCGACAGGATCGGCGTCACGCCGTTGTTCACGTTGCGGTTGGCGAGTACCTCGCCATCCTGGTCGATGACCGCCACCTGGGAGCGCTTGCGGTGGACGTCGATTCCGACGTAGACATTGCCGGTCTCCTTTCCGAGCTCGAATGTCACCCGGAGCATCGCTCTGCCGGGCTGAGCAGGAAAGGGGTCCGGCCTGAGGCCCGGCCCTCATAGGGTCAGGGCAACAAGCACAGGTGAAAAGCGCCTGGTGAACGCACACGCTACGCTTGACCCGGAGCCTCTACGGACACTCCGGCTAGGGCCGAGCACTTGGCGCAGCACATCGAGGAGGCGCCGGTGTGGATCTTCCCGGCGTTGCGCAATGGGGCCGGTGCCAGCAATCCGCGGCTGGTGCCTCCATCTACGGGACGGTGCAGCAGCTGATCCTCGCTGCCCGGGCCTTCGGCGTCGGGACGAGCTTGACGATGCTGTACGCCGGGCACGAAGACGAGCTCCGGGGATTGCTCGGGCTGCCTGATGACGCGCTGACCATGGGACTGCTGCCCCTGGGCTATCCCGCACAAGGCCGCTGGGTGCAGCCCAAAACGCCGACCCGTGGAAGAAGTCGTGCACTGGAACCGGTGGGAAACCACGCGCGACCGCAGCTGACCATTCTCTGCCGCCGCGGCGGCGCTCTGCGCGGCCCCAGAGCATGGACTCTTCGCGGCCGCCGCCGCGCATAACAGGGAAATCTGGACGCCGGCAGGCCAGCGGCCAGCCAATGGCAAAGCCGTCCGTATTCGGCGTCCCGCGCGCCCTGCCCGTCCGTGACATCTCGGCGCGGTTACCCTCCGTAGCGATGCCGACTAGGGGCGAGGTCCCGGCAGCGGCTCTTACCAAGTTGGTGCTCACGATCCTGTCGCTGGCGGGCCGGACAGCGCCGCGATGGCCGTGTTCTCGTATGTGGCGTAGATGCTCATGGCGGAGATGCTCATGGTGAGAACGCGTAATACCCATCTCGGCGCCCGGCAGGAAGCGCGCGCCCGCTGTCTATGACGACCTTAGCGGTGCTCACAGAGGAGGAGCCGGAACGGAACACGGCTCGCTCCCTGCGTGAGCCCTGCCTTTGGCGGCCTGGCAGCCCGGTCATGGCGCATTGCAAGCTCGGCGACCCGCAATGGGAGCGACAGCACGATTTCGCGGAGTGGCCACCAAGGTCCTCCACTACCCGACACGGATTCGTCGGAGGCCCTCGGTTCTAACATTCCGTCTAACATCGCGTTAGAATCTGGAGGCACGAGATCGTAAAGGTCTAGGTCCGGAGGCCAGTCACCTCGCGGGCGATGATCGTCTTCATGATCTCGGACGTGCCGCCGTAGATGGTCTGCACCCGGGCGTCGGCGTAGGCGCGCGCGATCGGGTAGTCGGCCATGTAGCCGTAGCCGCCGAACAATTGCAGGCAGCGATCCAGGACGCGGTGCTGCACCTCGGTCGCCCAGAGCTTGGCCTTGGCCGCGTCGACGGCGGTCAGCGTGCCCGCGTTCAGCGCGAGGACCGCCTTGTCCAGGTAGGCCTCGAGCACGTCGGCTTCGGTCACCGCGGTGGCCAGCTCGAACGCGGTGTTCTGGAACGCGGCCAGCGGCTGCCCGAACGCGGTGCGCTGCCTGGTGTACTCCACGGTCCAGTCCAGCGCGGCCCGGACGGACGTCAGCGCCAGGATCGCGATCGACATCCGCTCCCGTGGCAGCCGTTCCATCAGGTGGACGAAGCCACCGCCCTGGTGGCCGAGCAGGTTGGTGGCCGGCACCCGGACGTCGTGGAAGAAGAGTTCGGCTGTGTCCTGGGCGTGCAGGCCGATCTTGTCCAGCTTGCGGCCGCGGGTGAAGCCGGGCATGCCGCGCTCCACCACCAGCAGGCTGATGCCGCGCGCGCCCGCGTCCGGATCCGTGCGCGCCGCCACGATCACCAGGTCGGCGTGGATGCCGTTGGTGATGAACGTCTTGGCGCCGGACAGTACCCAGGCGTCGCCGTCCCTGACCGCCGCGGTGCGGATGCCCTGCAGGTCGCTGCCCGCCCCCGGTTCGCTCATCGCGATTGCGCCGATGCACTCGCCGGTCGCCATGGCGGGCAGCCAGCGGGCCTTCTGCTCCTCGGTGCCCAGGTCCACGAGGTAGGGGACGGCGATGTCGTCCTGCAGGCTGAGCCCCAAGCTGAGCGAGCCCGCGCACACCCGGGCGAGCTCCTCCATCACCACGCAGCGGAAGCGGAAGTCATCGGTCCCGGCTCCGCCGAACCGCTCCGGTATCGGCAGCCCGATGATGGCCTGCTTGCCCGCGGCGAGCCAGGCCTGCCGGTCGACGATGTGCTCCTGCTCCCACCGCTGCAGGTGCGGCGTGACCTCGCGCTTGACGTACGCCTGCACGACTTCGCGGAACGCCTCGTGGTCCGGCTCGTAAAGGTCCCTGTGCACGCGTTACTTTCCCTTCCACACCGGGGCGCGTTTCTCGGCGAACGCCCGGGCGCCTTCTTGCGCGTCCTGCGAGGTAAAGACCGGCCGCATCAGTTTGGCGGCCTGGTCCCAGCGTTCGGCGGCCGTCCAGTCACCGCCGCGGTGCGCGATCTCCTTGGTGGCGATCAGCGCCAGCGGCCCGTTGGCCGCGATCTTGGTGGCCAGCTCCAGCGCCGCCGTCAGCGCCTGGCCGTCTTCCACGACCCGGTTGACCAGGCCGATCTCGGCGGCCCGGCGGGCGTCGACCGGGTCGCCGGTCAGCAGCAGCTCCAGCGCGAGGGCCCGGGGCACCCGCTGCGCCAGCAGCAGCGCGCCTCCGGCTCCCGCCACCAGCGAGCGCTTGACCTCCGGGACGCCGAACCGGGCCGAGGCGCCGGCCACCACCAGGTCACACGCGAGTAGCAGCTCGAATCCCCCGGCCAGCGCCCAGCCCTCGGCCGCGCCGATCAGCGGCTTGCGCGGCGGGGTCTGCGTGATGCCGCACAGCCCGCGGCCGGGAAAGGAGGGCGACTCGCCCTGCAGGAAAGCCTTGAGGTCCATCCCGGAGGAGAACGTGTCACCTGCTCCGGTGAGCACCCCCGCGCGCAGTTCGCCATCCGCGTCGAGCTCGTCGGCCGCGTCCCGGATCCCGGCCGCGACCGCCCCGTTCAGGGCGTTGCGCGCCTCCGGCCGGTTGATGATGATGACCTGCACCGCACCGCGCCGCTCGACCAGTACCTCGTCGCTCATGTCGTCAGGGTAACAAGGCGCGTGCCCGGGGGCGCGCGGCGCTAAGTGCGCTGAGGCAAGGTGGCCAGCTTGCGGAAGTCCCAGCTGGTGATCTTGGCCGGCGTGATGCGCAGCCAGGCGTGCCGGCCGTCGTGTGTCATGTCCGCGGCCCCGAAGTATTTCGCGGCCATCAGCCGTTCGGGTTCGGCGAGCTCGGGAGTCTGCGGGCCGTCGTCGCCCGTGCGCGGGACGGGACCGACGACGGCGGCCTCACCCTCGATCTCGACGCCGTGCAGTTCGGCGTAGTGCTCACCCCCGTCGATCGTCGCCGCCACCCTGGGATCGCGCTGCAGGTCGGTCCAGCGCTGGCTGCGGGTCAGCGAGTAGATCCACAGGGCGTCGCCGTGCCAGGTGAACCAGACGGGCGAAACGTGCGGCCCGTCCGGTCCGAGCGTCGCCAGCCGGCAGGTCCGCTGGTCGCCGAGGAACGCATCCAGTTCTCCGGCACTCATCGCGATCACCCGGCCGCGTCGTTGCTCTCGCATCCCCACACCTCGCTTCGTGCGCTAGTTGAGACGATAATGGCCGACGAGGAAGCAACACCGCCGCGCCACCTGGGGGCATTATGGCCGACCGCCCGCCACTGCCTGCCGGGCAGCCCGACGAGCTCAGCCCGCTGGACTACCTGCTGCACCGCGGTGAGGCGCATCCGGCCACCCGGTCCGCGTTCCTTGACCTGGAGATCCTCGACCAGCCGGCCGACTGGGGGCGACTGCGCGAGGCGATGGACCGGGCCAGCCGGGTGGTCATCAGGATGCGGCAGAAGGTCGTGGTCCCGCCGGTCCCGACCACGCCGCCGCGGTGGGTCGTCGACCCCGACTTCGACCTGGACTACCACCTGCGCCGGGTCGCCCTGCCCGCCCCCGGCACGCTGCGCCAGCTCCTTGACCTGGCCGAGGTCACGCTGCAGTCGCCGCTGGACACCTCGCGGGCCCTGTGGGAGGCGGTGTACGTCGAGGGGCTGGCCGGGAATGGGCCCGGGAATGGGCCCGGGAATGGGCAGGGTGACCGGGCCGCGCTGATGATCAAGCTCAGCCACGCGATCACCGACGGCCTGGGCGCGCTCGCCCTGTTCGAGCAGATCTACGACACCGAGCGGGAACCGGAGCCACGGCCGATGCCGCCGGTGCCGGTGCCGCGTGACCTGAGCGGTGAGGACCTGTTCCGCGACAGCCTCAGGCAGTGGCCGGCCACGACGCTCTCGACCGGCCGGAACTGGCTGGGCCGGGCCGTGAGTACCGCCACCCGCCTGGTCACGCAGCCGGGACCCACGGTGGCCGAGGTCCTGGGCTTCGCCGACTCGGCGCGCCGCGTGCTCGGGCCGCCGCCGGCCGAGCCGTCGCCGCTGCTGCGCCGCCGGAGCCTGGTGAGCCGCACCTTCGTGCTCGAGTTGCCGCTCACCGACCTGCGCGCGGCGGCCAAGGCGGCCGGCGGATCGGTCAACGACGCCTACCTCGCCGCGCTGTGCGGCGGCCTGGGCCGGTACCACGAAGTGCTCGGCGTGCCGGTCGAGGCCGTGCCGCTGGCCATCCCGGTCAGCCTGCGCACCGGCGACGACCCGGCCTCTGGCAACCGGTTCGCGGGCGTCACCCTAGCCGCGCCGCTGGGCGAATCCGATCCGGCCGAGCGGATGAAGCAGATACGGGAAAAGGTGATCGCGGGCCGCAGCGAGCCAGCCATCGACGTGATCGGCCAGCTCGCGCCGGTCCTGACCCTGCTCCCCGACGAGACGCTGATGGGGGTCATCGAGCGGATCACGCCGCCGGACATCCAGGCCAGCAACGTGCCCGGCTACGCGCAGGAGACGTTCCTGGCCGGGGCGAGAGTGGACCGCCAGTACGGGATGGGGCCCATGCCCCGGGTGGCCATGATGGCCATCCTCATCTCCCGGGCGGGCACGTGCACGGTGACCTTCCGCTACGACACGGCGTCGTTCACCGCCGCCGACCAGCTCGAGAAGTGCCTGCAGCTCGGCTTCGACGAGGTGGTCGAACTGGGTCGGCCGCGCCGAGCGCGCCGCGCCGCGGCGCGGCCCCGGTCGCGCCCAGCGCCGAAGACATCTGCGCCGAAGACATCGGGGACGGCACGGCGGGCCTCTAGCCGGCGCACCTCATGACCGCCACGCCGCACGAGGGCGCCCCCCGGCCCCTGCGGCTGCCCGGCTCCGTGGCCGAAGTCGACGCCAGCCCGGAAGGCCCGCACATCGGCGCGTTCTTCGACCTGGACGGGACGCTGGTCGCCGGGTTCACCGTCGCGGCCGTCACCAAGGACCGGCTGCGCCGCCGGGAAGTGGGCGCGACCGAGTTCGTGCGCATGATGCAACTGGCGCTGGAGTACCGGCTCGGGCGGCACCAGTTCGAGGGCGTGATCGAAGGCGCGGTACGTTCGGCTAAGGGACGGCTGGCCGAGGACGTCGAAGAAATGGGCGAGCGCGTCTTCCGGCAAGCCATCGCGGACCTGATCTACCCGGAGATGCGCGCCCTGGTCCACGCCCACCAGCGCCGCGGTCACACCGTGGTGCTGAGCTCGTCCGCCCTGACCATGCAGGCCGAACCGGTGGCCCGCTACCTCGGCATCGAGCACGTGGTGTGCAACCGGTTCGTCGTCGATGAACAGGGGATGCTGACCGGCGAGATCGAGCGGCCGGTGATCTGGGGCACCACGAAGGCCACCAGCGTCCAGCGGTTCGCCGCCGAGCACCGGGTCAACCTGCGCATCAGCTACTTCTACGCCGACGGCGACGAGGACCTGGCCCTGATGCACCTGGTCGGGAACCCCCGGCCGGTCAACCCCGGGCCAGGGCTGGCCAAGGTGGCCGCCCGCCGCGGCTGGCCCGTCCTGCGGTTCAGCAGCCGGGACGCCGGCAGCACGCTGGGGCAGGTCCGCGCCCTGGCCGGGATCGGATCGCTGGGCCCGCTGGCGTGGGGCGCGCTGGGCATCGGCGTGCTGACGCGGAGCAAGCGCACCGGGGTCAACTTCCTGAGCCGGTACTGGCCGGAGACCGTGCTCGCGCTGAGCGGCGTGAAGCTGAACGTCACCGGCGCCGAGAACCTGACCGCGCGCCGCCCGGCGGTCTTCTTGTTCAACCACCGCAACAACTTCGACATCTTCATGGTCGCCGCGCTGGTGCGGGAGGACTGGACTGGCGTGGCCAAGATCGAACTGGAGAACAACCCACTGATCGGCCCGCTCGGGAAGCTGATGGACGCCGCGTTCATCGACCGGGCGGACAGCGCCGCAGCCGTGACGGCGCTGGCGGGCGTCGAGGAGGCCGCCCGCAAGGGCCTGTCGATCGTGATCGCCCCCGAAGGGACCCGGATGGACGCCGAGGCGGTCGGCCCGCTGACGGTGGGCCCGTTCAAGAAGGGCGCCTTCCGGATCGCCATGGCGACCGGTCTGCCGATCGTCCCGATCGTCATCAGGAACTCCGACGCGGTGGCGGGCCGCAACAGCTACCAGCTCGTTCCCGGCACCGTCGACATCGCGGTGCTGCCGCCCATCGACGTCGGCGACTGGACCCACGATGAGCTGCCGAAGCTGATCGAGCAGGTGCGGACGCGTTACACCGAGACGCTGGCCGACTGGCCCAGCGCTGGGACGCCATCGTGAGCGAGCTGGCCGAGCTGCTGGCCGACGGCACCGAGACGGTATTGCTCACGCAGGCCTCGACGCCGATCGAGGCGCAGCTCATCCGGGAACGGATCGCCGCGTCCGGCGGCCAGGACCGGCCGCAGGTCAGCCTCGGACTGCCGGGCAGCCCGGTTCCCGAGTCGCTGCTGGAACGCGACGAGGCCACCCGGCTGGTCCCGGTCAGGGTGGCCTGGCTGCCCGAGGAGCACGCGGGCCGGCGGGCCGCCCGGCTGGCCGACATGCTGCCCGGGCACGACCCGTATCACCCCACCGAGCGGCAGCAGCGGCAGATCCTGTCCCGCCAGCCGGGCCGGGCCGCCGTGCTGGTCGGCGAGCCCGCGACGCTCGCCTCGCTGCGCCGGCGCTGGGCCGACACCACGGCCGACGAGGACCCGGCCGACTTCGCGGCCTACGTGGCCCGCCGGGCCACGCTGGCCCTGGACCGGGCCGAGTACCGGCTGCTCGGGCCCAGGTACCGGACGCCGAGCCTGGTGAAAGAGGAGATCCTCTCCTCCCGCCGGTTCCGCTCCGGGCTGCGCAAGGTGCAGCGGGGGCCGGACGAGGTTGACGGGACGGCGCCGTCGCTGGCGGAGGCAGGGCAGATCCTCGACGAGCTCGTCGCGGGCTGGAGCCGCCGGCTCATCGACATCATGCCGACGCTGGGGCGGATGATCTTCCAGCGGGGTTTCGACCCCCAGATCGACTACGACGAACCCCAGGTCGAACGGCTGCGCGCGGCGATGCAGCGACACCCGTGCATCTTCTTGTGGTCGCACCGGTCGAACCTTGACAACCTCGTGCTCACCGCCGCCATGCAGGAGAAGGGACTGCCGCCCGCGCATGTGTTCGGGGGCATCAACATGGCGTTCGGGCCGATGGGCGCCATCATGCGGCGAGCCGGAGTTATCTTCATCCGGCGCTCGACCGGGGACGACCCGCTGTACAAGTACGTGCTGCGGGAGTACGTCGGCTACGTGCTCGAGAAGCGGTTCAACCTCAGCTGGTCGATCGAGGGCACCCGCTCGCGCACCGGGAAGATGCTCCCGCCCCGGCTGGGCCTGCTGTCCTACGCCGCCGACGCTTACCTGCAGGGACGCGTCGACGACATCATGCTGCTGCCGGTCTCGATCACGTTCGACCAGCTGCACGAGATCGCCGAGTACGCCGATTACGCGCGGGGCGGGGCCAAGAAGCCGGAGGGGTTCGGCTGGCTGTACGGCTTCATCAAGGCGCAGGGCGCCCAGCACTACGGCAAGATCTACGTGCGCTTCGGCGAACCGGTCTCGCTGAGCGCCTTCCTCGGGCCGCCGTCCGGCGCGACCGCCACCGATCCCGCCGCCCGGCGGCTGGCGCTGCGGAAGACCGCCTTCGAGGTGGCCTGGCGGATCAACCAGGGCATGCCGGTCACGGCGACCGCCGCCGTCGCCACGATCTTGCTGGCCATGCAGGGCGCCGCCCTCACCTTCGGCCAGATCCGCCTGGGCCTGGCCGACGCGCTGGACTACCTGCAGAGCCGGTCGGTGCCGACGACCGCGAGCCTGCGGGCGCTGTCCGCGGCCGAACCAGTGCGGGCGACACTGGACGCACTGGTGACGGGCGGGCTGGTCACCTACGTACGGGACGGACGCGAGCCGGTCTGGCTCATCGGGCCCGACCAGCAGCTCGCCGCCACCTTCTACCGGAACTCGCTGGTCCATTTCCTGCTGGACACGGCGCTGTGCGAGCTGGCCGTGCTGCGGGCCAGAGACGCCAGTACCGACCCGGTCGGGGCCTTCTGGGCGGAGATCGCGCAGCTTCGTGACCTGCTGAAGTTCGAGTTCTACTTCAAGGACCGCGACGAGCACCGGCGCCAGGTGCACGCCGAGATGGACCGGCACGAACCCAACTGGGAGGAGCGGCTGCGGGCCGGTCCGATGGAAGCGGACGCGCTGCTCGCGCAGATGCGGCCGCTGGTCTCCCACGTGCTGGTACGGCCGTTCGTCGAGGCCTACCGGATCGTGGCCGACGTGCTGGCCGGCCCCGACGTGCCGGCCGGCAGCGACGGGTCGGCCGACCGCGAAGAGGTGACCAGGCGTGCGCTCGGGCTCGGGCGGCAGTACGTGGCCCAGCGGCGGCTGCGCAGCTCGGAGTCGGTCTCGGTGCTGCTCTTCCAGACGGCGCTTCAGCTGGCCGGGAACCGGGGGCTGCTCGGACCGGGTGAGGACCTCACGGCACAGCGGGCCGCTTTCGTGGCCGAGCTCCGCGACCTGCTCCGCCGCCTCGACGAGATCGAGCACCTCGCCATCCGGCGTTACATCAGGGATGCGGTCAGCGCCCGGCCAGCCGAATAGGCGCGAGCCGGATAGGCGCGAGCCGGATAGGCGCGAGCCGGATAGGCGCGAGCCGGATAGGCGCGAGCCGGATAGGCGCGAGCCGGATAGGCGCGAGCCGGATAGGCGCGAGCCGGATAGGCGCGAGCCGGATAGGCGCGAGCCGGATAGGCGCGAGCAGGTCATAACGCTGACCTTTGTCCCGGCCCGCCGAACGGGCCACCGCTCCGGCCCTCGTCACCCTTTCAGGGTCAGGTCAGGCCCGAACCAATATCGTTAGGTTCCAATAATCCGGATGGCCCGTGGCGGTGCCCTTCAGCGCACGGCGGAGACCAGCACCGGTGCGGTGGCCAGGTCGGCCTTGCTCCGGTCCGGCAACAGGGCGACGGCGATCAGGGTCAGGATCGCGCACGCGATGATGTAGACGGAGATCGCCTGCCAGCCGAAATTGACCAGCATCCAGGTCGCGAGCAACGGCGCGGGGCCGCCGGCGATCAGCGAGGCCGCCTGGTAGCCCAGGCCGCTGCCCGCGTAGGCGAGCCCGGTCGGGAAGTTCTCCGCGATGTAGGACGACTGCGGGCCGTACTGGATGGCGTGCGGAATCGCGATCAGCGCCACGCCGAGGATGATGAGGCCGGCGGCTCCGGTGTTGAGCAGGAGGAAGGCGGGGAACGCGACCAGCGCCATCAGGACCGCGCCGACGGCGTAGACGCGCCGTCGCCCCAGCCGGTCGCTGAGGTTGCCGAAGGCCGGTATCAGGAAGAGCTCGAGTGCGCCGCCCACGGTGACCGCGGCCAGCCCCAGGCCCTGGGTCTGGTGCAGGTGCTCCTTGATGTAAGCCAGCGCGAACGCCGTGTAGATGTAGAACGGCGCCTGCTCTGACATCCGGAGCAGCGCGCTGAGCACGATCTGCTTCGGGTACCGCCGGATCACTTCGGCCACCGGGACCTTGGCCACGGTCCGCTCCTGCACCAGCCGGGCGAACATCGGCGTCTCCAGCACCTTGAGCCGTACCCACAGGCCAATGGCCACGAGCAGCAGGCTGGCCAGGAAGGGGATCCGCCAGGCCCACGCCTTGAACGCATCCGGGAAGGCGAGCGCGATCGCCGTCATCGCCCCGGTACCGAGCAGCAGCCCGATCGGCACACCGATCTGCGGCCAGCTGGCCATCAGCCCGCGCCGGCGCTGTTTCCCCCACTCCATGGACAGCAGCACCGAGCCGCTCCACTCCCCGCCCACCGCGATGCCCTGCAGCACCCGCAGCACTACCAGCAGGACGGGGGCCGCGAGGCCGATGGTCGCGGTGCCCGGCAGGACGCCCACCAGGGCGCTGGCCAGGCCCATCATCAGCAGGGTGATGATCAGCGTGGCCTTTCGTCCGAGCCGGTCTCCCCAGTGGCCGAAGATCGCCGCGCCCACCGGACGGGCCGCGAACCCGACCGCATAGGTGGCGAACGACTCCAGCGTGCCTGCGTAGGGACTCGACTTGGGGAAGAAGACCGCGGGGAACACGATGGCCGCGGCCGTCCCGTAGAGGAAGAAGTCGTACCACTCGATCGAGGTTCCCACCACGCTCGCGACCGCGGCCAGGCGTACCTGCCGGTTGCGGCCGGATTCGTCAACGGACCTGGCGTGGCCTGCTTCTTCGGGTTGCAGCACCATGGGTTTCCTTCCCGACCGTCCCCCGGCCGGTCTTCGACTGCTCACCCGGCTACCGCAAAAATCCGTTCCGAAACAGGGCCAGGATCATTCCCCGCGGCTAGGCCTGGATGGCGGCACCGCAGGCCACCAGGTCGGCCGCGTCGGCCAGGCCCCACTCGATGAGTGCCTCTGTCGTGTGCTGGCCAGGCACGGGGGGCGGCTCGGGCAGCACGCCCGGGGTCCGGGAAAAACGCGGCGACGGCGACGGCTGGATCACGCCGTCGCGGACGACGTAGGTCTGGCGGGCGGTCAGGTGCGGGTCGGCGGCGGCCTCATGCATCGAAAGCACCGGTTCGACGCACGCGTCGGTTCCGGCGAAGGCGGCCACCCACTCGTCCCTGGTCCGGTCCTTGAACCGGGCGGAGAACAGCGCGCCTAGCTCCGGCCAGTTCTGCGGGTCGTCCCGGGCGGGCGCGTCAGTCAGGCCCAGCCCGGCCAGCAGCGCGGCGTAGAACCGCGGCTCCAGGGCGCCGACGGCCATCCATTTCCCGTCCGCCGTCTCGTAGACGTCATACCACGGCACGCCGCCGTCGAGCAGGTTGACCCCGCGCTCGTCGCGCCAGCCGCCCTGGGCCATGAACATCAGCGACATGGCCAGCAGCGACGCCGTCCCGTCCACGATGGCCCCGTCGACCACCTGGCCGCGCCCGGACGTGGCCCGCTCGACCAGAGCCGCGCAGATGCCGAAGGCCAGGAGCATCCCGCCGCCGCCGAAGTCCCCGAGCAGGTTGGCGGGGAACTGGGGCGGGCCGTCGGCCCGGCCCAGGCCGTGCAGGGCGCCGGCCCGGGCGATGTACCCGATGTCGTGCCCGGCCGCCGTGGCCATCGGCCCGTCCTGCCCCCACCCGGTCATCCGCGCGTACACCAGCCGGGGATTGCGGCGCAGGCAGACGTCGGGGCCAACACCGAGGCGCTCGGTCACTCCCGGCCGGAAGCCCTCGAGCAGCACGTCGGCGGCATCGACCAGCCGGAGCAGCGCGTCGGTGGCGCGCGGATGCTTCAGGTCAAGCACAGCGGACTGGCGGCCCCGGTTCAGCAGGTCACGCCCGGGCTGGGAGGTAACGGTCCCGGGCCGGTCGATCCGCAGCACGGTCGCGCCCTGGTCGCCGAGCATCATGGCGCAGAACGGACCGGGCCCGATGCCCGCGAGCTCGAGCACGCGCACGCCCGCCAGCGGCCCGCGGCGGGACGGACCCATCGGCCCCTCTGATCTCATCTTGTCGCCACCTCCGGACGTCCGCTACCGATGTGATCGCGTTTGTATAGCTTGACGCAGGCGTCAGATGTCGAGGCGGTCCGCCCCGCTGCGCATCCCGGCCAGCAGCCGCTCGACGTCCTCCCGGGACAGCGACCGCCGCCACTCAGTGAGCAGGCCCCGGACGAGGAAGCCACCCGGTGCGGGCTCCACGGAGGTCAGCATGAACCCGGCGGGCAGGTCCGGCAGGGCCAGGTAAAACGCCGGGGCACGCAGGGCCACGCGCCGGTCGAGCAGGTACAGGGCCCGGGGCCGCATGCTGACAGACTGACCCTCGACGCCCGCTTCCACCTCCAGCCGCACCCACGGCACGCCGACCACGCCGATCTGCGGGATCCCGGCCACCATGCTCAGCTCCAGCCGGGGCGACACGCTGGCCAGCCACTTGGAGGCGAACGAAGCCGAGATGAACGCCTCCCAGTGCACCGGCGCCGTCACCAGCGTCAGCGTCAGCCGGACACCGGGCCGCACGTACACGTTACCGGCCCGGACATCGACTCGCTCGAGCTGGTAGACGTGCCATCGCACGTCTCGTGCGGAGATCCGGACCTGGCCGTAGTGGCCCACGACCCGGGCGAGGTCCGTGCCGTGCACCGAGATGTCGGACAGCGTCAGCGTCAGGTCGTGCCCCGCGAACCCGAACGTCCTCTGCTTTCCCGTGAGCCAGGCCCGCGCCGCGTCCACCAGCACGCCGAACGGGTCACCGGGCAGGGTTCCCGGCTGCGGCAGGCCGATCGAGGCAGCCGCGGCAGAGGACATGGAGACGATCTCGGTCCAGGCCCGCTTCCACTCATCGGTCCTGGAACGGTCGAAGGGCCACCATTCCGCCATGGCGACATGCTGACACAGGGTACCTAGCAGGGCAACGGCCGACCGGTCACCCGGGCTCGCGCTCGTGCCCGGCCTGCAGATGCCTGCCGAGCCCGCGGTAGGCCTCCGACGCGGGGATCTCCCCGGCCAGGACCCGGTACACCTCGGAGCAGACGGGCATCTCCATGCTGTAGCGCTCGGCCAGCTCATGCACGGTGAAGGCGGTGCCGACGCCCTCCGCCACGGTCCGGGTCGCGGCGGTTATCTCCGCCAGCGTCCGGCCGGCGCCGAGCTGCTCGCCGAGCGACCGGTTCCGGCTCAGCGGGCTCATGCAGGTGGCCATCAGGTCCCCCATGCCCGCCAGGCCGGCGAAGGTCGCCGCCTGGCCGCCCATGGCGACGCCCAGCCGGGTAAGTTCGGCCAGTCCGCGGCAGACCACCGCCGCCCGGGTGTTGTCCCCCACGCCCAGTCCCTGCGCGATGCCGGTCGCGATCGCCACCACGTTCTTGAGCGCCCCGCCGAGCTCGCACCCGATCACGTCGTCGTTGGTGTAGATCCGGAACAGCCCGCGCTGCATGACGTGCTGCAGCGCCCGGGCCACCTCGAGATCCTCGGTCGCGATCACGCTCGCCGCGGCCTGGCCGGCCATGATCTCCTTGGCCAGGTTCGGCCCGGAGAGGGCGGCGGCCGGATGGCCGGGCAGTTCCTCACGGACGAGCTGGGTCATGCGCAGCAGCGAATCACGCTCGAAGCCCTTCGCCAGGCTGACGACCGGGATCCACGGTCGCAGCCAGGGGCGCACATCGCCCAGGACGGCCCGGAAACCGTGCGTCGGCACCCCGACCACCAGCAGGTCGATGTCATGGACGGCCTTTTCCAGGTCCGCCGTGGCCTTCAGCGCGGACGGCAGCGTAAACCCGGGCAGGTAGCGCGAGTTAGCGTCCCGCTCGTAGATCTCCCTGGCCAGCTCGGGATCCCGGGCCCAGATGACACAATCATGGTGGCCGGCCAGCAGGGACGCCACCGTGGTGCCCCACGACCCGGCCCCGAGCACTGCGATCCGCATGCCAGATCACTCACCCTAGGTTCACCTGGTCTTCAGGATAGAGCCGCCGACCCGCCGGTGCTAGCCGCCGTGAGCTGGTCAATCACTGCGCCCAGCCCGAAGCTCTCATCGTCCGGGTGGGCGATCACCACCAGCGTGCTCGGCCAGGCCGGCAGCATCGTCCCGGCCCGGACGGCCCGCGAGTCCGCCGGCCTCGAAGCTTTCATGACCCACCTCTCCTATACCCATAGGGGTACTCGTCAACGTCTGTCCAGGGACCTTCGTCATACAGATATACCCCTACCGGTATTTGCGCGACCGGAGGCCGGGCAGGTAGCCTTGCCTTGCCACATACCCTTAGGGGTATATCGGACAGGAGGCTCGCTTGCTGGCTATCGCCATCCCGGCCGGGCTGCTGATCGGCCTCTCGCTCGGGGCCCTCGGCGGCGGCGGGTCCATCCTCACGGTCCCGGTCCTGGTCTACCTGCTGCACCAGCCCCCGCACGCGGCCACGGCCGGGTCGCTGCTCATCGTGGGGATCACGGCAGTCGGCGGGATGATCGCGCACCAGCGGGCCGGCCGGGTCCGGCTCGCACCGGGCATCGCCTTCGGCGTCCTCGGCGTGGCCGGCGCCTACGCCGGCACCCGGCTGTCCTCGAGCATCCGGCCCGACCTGCTGCTCAGCCTGTTCGCCGGGCTCATGCTCGTCGCCGCCGCGGCCATGCTGCGCCGCCGGCGCGGGACGCCCAGCCAGCACGCGCCCGCCGCCGGGAGCCCGCCTGCCCCGCACGAGGCAGCCGTTACCGATGACCTCGGTGCTTCCCCATTGCGGGGCGGGGCCATCACCGCCACCCTGGACAAGCCGGCGGCTGCCGTGCGTGCGCCGACCCCGTCCGCTGCCTGGCAGCGTCCTGGCGGGCCCGCGGCGGTCCGCCGGGGTCTCAAGATCGCCGCCGCGGCCACCGGGGTCGGCCTGCTCACCGGCTTCTTCGGCGTGGGCGGCGGGTTCGTCATCGTCCCCGCGCTCGTGCTCGCCCTGGGCTTTGACATGCCTGCCGCCGTGGGCACCTCGCTGCTGGTCATCGCGATCAACAGCGCCGCCGCGCTCGCCGCCCGCCTCGGCGGCCACGTCCACCTGGACTGGCCGCTGCTCGGCGTGTTCACCGCCGCCGCGCTGGCCGGGGCGCTGGCGGGCAACCGCGTCGCCTCCCGGGTCGACGCGTCCCGGCTCAGCGCCGCCTTCACCGTCCTGCTCATCGCCGTGGCCGCCTACTCGCTCACCCGCAGCCTGCCCGGGCTGGTGTAACCGCGAGCTACCCGCGCCGGGGTGCGCACCCCGGCTGCGGGCGTGTACCGCCGGAGGACCTTCGGCTCTAGGCATAGCGGAGGCCGCCGCGCTGGGATGGGGCCAGCCGCCCCGGGGAGGCACGCAGATGATCACGCAGCCGGCAATAGCGATCCGCCTGTACAGGCCGGTGAGGAGCAGCCATGTGTGAGACCGGTAACCGCGCCGAACTCACGGCGGCAGAATCACTGCCGGCGACCTTGGAGTGGAAGGGCGAGGTCCTTCCACTGGAGCCGGTCGACGAGCTGTCGGTGCTGACCGTCTGCGACAACGTCACCGACATCCTGCTGCCGGACGAGGGCCCGGCGAAGCGGCTCCCGCTGGCCGCGATGGCCCGGCTGGCACCGCTGCTGGAGGCCCCGACGATACTCGGCGGCAAGGCGGCTGACGTGCCGCTGGCCCAGCACGGGTTCTCCGCGCTGGTCGAGGTCCGCAAGGGCAGCCGGGTGCGCCGGCTGCTGTTCGACACCGGGATCACGCCCGACGGGTGCGCCGGCAACCTGCGCCGCCTGGGCCAGGACCCGGCCGACATCGAGGCGATCATCTGCAGCCACGGCCACTTCGACCACACCACCGGACTGTCCGGCCTGATCGGCCGGCTCGGCCGGGCGAGGATGCCGGTGCTGATCCACCCCGAGTTCTGGGCCCGGCGGCGCCTGGCCATTCCAGGCGGCGAGCCGTTCGAGCTGCCCACCACCAGCCGCCGCGCGCTGGAAGACGCCGGCTTCGACGTCATCGAGCAGCGGCAGCCGTCGTTCCTGTACGACCGGTCGGTGCTGATCACCGGGGAGGTCGACCGCGTCACCGGCTTCGAGAAGGGATTCCCGATCCACCAGGCCTGGCGCGGCCAAAGCTGGCAGCCCGACCCGCTGATCCTGGACGACCAGGCGCTGATCGCCCACGTCGCCGGGCGCGGGCTGGTCGTGCTCACCGGCTGCGGGCACGCCGGAATCATCAACATCTGCCGCTACGCCCAGCGGCTGACCGGCGTCCAGAAGCTGCACGCCGTCATCGGCGGGTTCCACCTGGCCGGCCCGCTGTTCGAGCCCATCATTGAGGACACCATCAACGCCCTGGAGCAGCTTGCCCCCGAGGTCATCGTTCCCGCCCACTGCACCGGCTGGAAGGCCACCCACGCGATCGCCCGCCGCCTGCCCGGCGCGTTCATCCAGAACAGCGTCGGCACCACCTTCCAGCTCACCGCTGCGTGAAGATCGCCGGGGCATCCCCCGCCGTGCCACGGCTGCCTGCCAGGCGCTCAAGCCGCTGACGACACTGCCGCAGGCACCCTCTGCCAGCGGCGGCCCCAATTTCCGGCTCGGCAGGAAAACAGCTGGGCGTAAGTCTTACGCCGATAGGTTCCGCCATTTCCCGTCTTCAGGTATGAGTCTCCTGGTCTTCATATCGGCACGCCCGGCTGCGGGGCACCATCTCGCAAACCGGACATGCCATTGTTTCCTGGGTAATGGTGCTACCCATAGTGCTGTCTATGCAGCTTCTGCTAGCTCCGCCGCTTCCTCGTAAAACTCTTCCACACCGACGGCATTGGTGAGTATTTTGCCTGCCATCCCCAGTGCTTCCCGATCGATCGGGCCGAGAATGGGTTCATCACGTTCCGCCAGCTCCGTTGCGGCGTCCGCTATCGCGTGGGCTTCGTCCATAGTAAATTCGACTGTGATCATCGTCCTCATCTCCTCACCACAGCCCGGCCGCGCGATCGTCTCCTCTGAGTACGCCAGGGGATCGGCGCGGCCTGCTGCCTGCCCCTCCTGCACAGGTGATCGCTGCAGGCCAGTCGGGTATGCCCGCCGAAGGTCCCGACTTCAGTGGCCTTGGTCCTCATGCTGAGCCAGAGGCTTGCCGGTCGGCCGAGTCGGGAGGGGACCTGACGGCATGCGACGAGCTGGCGATCCCCCGCGTGCTGAAGCGTGACATCGGCGAGCTGGACCGTGGCACGGCTCCAGCAGGCACGCGTCGAGTCCGGCTGCCTGGACAAGGACGACCTGCCCGCGGACACGCCCGTCTATGACCTCGGCGCCGATAAGGCGGTCGCGGCCCGTGCAAGGCTCCGGACGGAACGATTCACATCCGGGATATCCCGAAACTCCTGACCCAAGCCGCCCGCAACAGGCAGCCCTGGCCGCCATGAGCTGGCGGCGGCCTCACGCACCTGATCGCTTAAAGCGCCTGGTCCCGGCTCGCCGCCGGCCGACGACCCGGATGGCCGCGAGGCACTCGCTGACCCTGGCACGTTCAGCGCACCGCAGCGAATATGCGGCCGGGCTGGTACCGGGCGGAAGTTCATAGGAATACACGGTGCCGGAGCGAGGCGAGGTAACCTCAACCGTACCGCCGACGATCCTGGTCTCATAATTCATCACGGGGCCTCCTCACAATCGTGGAGCGGCGCATGCCGCTTCAGGCCCTCGGATACATCTTGTTTTGTTTTCTCCGGCGAGGGCCCGGTTTCCAAGAGGCCGAACGTCACGTAAGTCTGGGCATTCGTTCCTGCCCTGGTACCAGCTCCGCCGCCGGTGGCCTGCGCCGCTCACCGCCGAGTCGCAGTTCTCCGCGGTCAGCTCGATCGTTGCCAGGCGCCTGGGCGTCCGGCCGCCAGCTCACAGACCACTTGGTGTATGTCGTCTCCGGCTGCCCTGGAGAGACTGCCAGGAAGAACTAACGCCAAGTCGATCGCCTCAGATCCCCCGGCCTGCGGCTCCAGGCCCACACTGACAGGAGCGCCGGGAAGCTGGCAAGTGCCGCGATGGCCTCCCCGACCGGATGCCCGTCTTCGACGGGTACCCCCGCAGCCGCGCCAGCCAGGCGTCGGCGCTGTTGCCGACCAGGTTCCCGAAGGTGATCGCCGTGATGTACGCCTTGATCCCGGCCTGCTCAGCCGGAATCCAGGCAGCCGCACGCGCTCGCTCCGCGCCCGGGTCAGCATCACCCAGCTGGCTCGCCACATGCTGGGCGTACAAGATGGCGACCTCCTCGGGCGTGCTGTCAGCGCCGAGGGATCCGCTATGGAGGGTCTGGCGCAGCGCAGCCAGGTCCACGCCGTTGCGCAGCGCCAGCACGGTGTGCCCCCGATTGCAGTAACGGCTGTCGTTGACCGAGGTGACGGCCAGCATGACCTGCTCGCGCAATGCACGTGAGATCCGCGGCCGGATGAGTGCGCGCGCCAGCACAGGGCTGGCAGTCATAACGGCGGCGAGGCTACGGGCGTACAGGGGCAAGAGGCTACGGGCGTACAGGGGCAACGAGAAGGTGCGCTTGCGGAAGGGCGCGTCAGATGCGGGGCTTCGCGCTGCCGGAGGGAGCGTCGGGCGAGGGCATTACCGCCAGCTACCGCGACGGGGTGCTGGAGGTGGTCGTGCCGAAGGCGCTCGAGCGCGCCGAGCCGAGGCAGATCCCGGTCAGCGCCGCCGGCGGCAAGACGGCTCTACCCGTGTCACAGCACGCGGCCTGACCACAACGCACGGCAGGCCGTCGGCCGCCGCTCAGATGAGGAGTCCCGTCATGAAACGGAATATGCATGCCGCCGACCGGGCCGTCCTGGCAGCGGCCGCGGTCTGGCTCGCCATGGCGGTGGGCGCGGGGACCGCAGGCGGGGGTGATTGCCCTGGTCTTCGCGGGGATCATGGCGGCCACGGCGATCAGCGGGTTCTGCCCGCTGTACCTGCTGCTCGGCCGCCTCAGCAGGCGCGGGAAGCTGGCCTGAGCCCGGCCGGGATGGCCGGGCCCGCGTCGGCCCGTCCACCGCGTGGGGATGCTGCCTGGTCAGCCTGGGCGCCTGCGACGTCCGGCCGCGGTCAGGATGGCTGCGGGCGGCGTCGCGGTCGATCACCAGTCCGAGGTACAGACAACCCCGTGAGGGACATAACGAGCACCTGCCTGTCAGGTCGATAGCTGTCGGCCTTTAACGTCGGTGTATGGCGGAGACAGATGTGACCGACCCGCAATGGGTGAAGCCGCCCGGCCGGAGCACGGACATCGGGTGCCGCACGTGCACGGCTGCGCCTGAGGGCGCGGCCCACGTCCCCACGCGCACATCCCGGTTCCGGCCGCCGGCCACGGACTCGGTGGGTGACTGCCTAGCTGCCCGGGAGCTACCCGGATGACCAGTCCGGCCGGCCGGGCACGTCGCCCTGGCCTGCCGCGCTGGCTCGGCACCGTGCGCGGCCGGCGGCAGGCCAGGGCCAGCGAGCGCCGGCGGCGCCCGCAGCCGCTGCTGAAGCAGCGCATGCCCTCCGGCCGCGGAGCGATGGACCAGCCGAACATCACCAGCGGCGGCGCTGGGGTCCTCACCCCCGGGTTCTGGGCGATGGTGGCGCTGACCGGCATCGCCGCCGGGCTGCTCGGCGCGCTGATGATGGCGATCTTGTTCAACGTGCAGTATGCGGCGTTCGGCTACCACGCGGGCAGCCTGCAGCACGGCGCGGCGCAGGCACCGGCGGCGCGGCGGGTCGCCTCCTTGCTGATCGCGGGAGTGTTCGGCGGTGTCGCGTGGTTCTTGCTGCGGCGGTACACCCGGGGCGAGCCGTCGGAGATCGACGAGGCGCTCTGGAGCGGCGACGGGCGGCTGTCGTTCCGGCGCTGCCTGGGCACGTCGGTGATCTCCGAGGTCGTCATCGGGATGGGCGCCTCGATCGGCCGGGAGGCCGCGCCCAAGCTGCTGGGCGGCGCGTCCGGGAGCGTGCTGGCCGGCTGGGGCGGCATGTCGGCGCAGCAGCGGCGGCTGCTGGTCGCATGCGGCGGCGGCGCCGGGCTCGCCGCCGTCTACAACGTCCCGCTGGCCGGCGCCCTGTTCACCGCCGAGATCCTCATCGGCAGCATCACCCTGCCGGTCATGCTGCCCGCCATCGCATGCTCGGCGATCGCGACCGCCACGGCATGGATATACCTGCCCAACCGCGCCACCTACCCGGGGATCCCCGACTACCGTTTCACCTGGTCGGTGATGACCTGGGCGGTGCTGGCCGGGCCGGTCATCGGGCTGATCTCGGCCGGCTACATCCGGCTCATCGGGTGGGTGTCGTATCACCGCGCCAGCGGAACCACGGCGCTGTTCGCGCCAGTGATAGCCTTCGGCGTCCTCGGCGTCCTCGGCGTCCTCGGCATCTGGTACCCCCAGCTGTTCGGCAACGGCCTGGACATGGCCCGCGACGCGTTCCTCGGCATCGGCGGCTTGAGCCTGATGCTCATCTTGTTCGCGCTCAAGCCGCTGGTCACGGCCCTGTGCCTGGGCAGCGGAGCATCTGGCGGCCTGTTCACCCCGACGCTGGCCACCGGCGCGGTTCTCGGCGGCGCGCTGGGCATCGCCTGGAACCTGGCCTGGCCCGGTTCCCCGTCCGGCGCATTCGCCATGGTCTGCGCGGCCGCCATGATCGGCGCGGCCATGCAGGCGCCGCTATCCGGCCTCGCCCTCGTGCTCGAGCTCACCCACAGCGGCTTCGGGCTGATGGTCCCGATGATGGCGGCTACCGGGATCGCCACGGTTGTCGCCTTCCACGTCGACGGGTACTCCATCTATTCCGCCCGGCTGCCGGCGTATGCCGAAAAAAGCGCGCAGGCCGCGCCGGCCGACGGCCGGACGGACCATCGGCGCTAGCGGGCACTGACGAAAGGCCTGCCGGCACGAGCGCATTGCCCCTAGGGGTATCGATTCCGTGCGCGGAGCCCGGAGGCGTCCGGAGACGAAACAAGGCGTAACGCGATGGCGGACAACGAGAAGCTCGTGGTCACGGTGACGCACGGGCCGGATGAGGTGGAGCTTGCGACGATCCCGTTCGTGATGGCCGGAGGTGGCTGGCCTCCGACGTCGATGTCGTGATGGTTTCCAGGGCGAGGGCTGCCTGCTCATGAAGCAGGGCGTCGCGGAGGCGATCGAGGTCCCCTCGTTCATCCCGGTCCGGGAGCTGCTGAAGACGATCAGGGAGTTCGGCGGCGAGCCTCGTGCCTGTGTGCCAGGGCCTGAGAACGTGATCAAGGCGCCGCGCGACCTGCTGGCCACCGCGGGCCTGACCGTCGGCGAGCCCCGCAACGCGCGCGAGCGGACCTGGTGCTGCAGTGGCCGGCCGAGGCGCTCTACCCGGGCAAGGCAGCGGCCGGCATCGCGGCCCGGGTCGTGCAGCTGCGCGCCATCGCACCGGACTGCGCCACGATGTGTCCCATCTGCCTGGTCAACCTGCGCGAGGCCGCCAACGGCACGCTCCGCGTCCGCGACATCTCCCAGTACCTCCGCGAGGGTGCCGCCTGACAAGGCGATACGGACCAACGCCTCTACCGTGGCCGCCAGTCCCGAGGTAGCAACGAGCAGTGGAGTCAGGTTAGGAGAACAATCATGTGCTGCTGTCATGGTTACCGGCACCCGCACCACTGGTGCTTCGGTCCCGGCCCGGGCTACGAGTACGGCCCGCCGCCGGACCTGCCGTACCCGCCGTACCCGCGGCGCGGCAGGCGCACCCGGGCCCGGGACCTCGAGGATTACCTCGAGGACCTGGAGGACGAGCTCGCCCGGGTCCGCCGCGAACTTCAGGAACTCCGGGAGCCTGGCCCCGAAGCCAGGCAAGCCTGAAGGCAGTGGCTGATATCAGGCGCTAGGACAGCGTCTCGTCGTTGCGGGAGGGCCAGGCGTTCCTGGCCGGCAGGCGACAGAGCCCGGCGGCGGCGCGCCCGGTACCAGCGGCGGGTGGACGCGATCATGGCCTGGACGGGCCGCAGCGAGGCGTCGAAGGCCGCCAGGTTCGCGGCGAACACCGTCGCGTCAGGAGGGTCGAGCCGGGCCAGCGCGGCCTCGATGGCCGCCGCCACCCGCGGCACCCGCGGAATGTCGTACCAGAAGTGCGGATTCACATCGGGCCCGTACGCGCCGAGCACCGCCTAGACCGACAGCGCGACCCGGCCCGCATTGACGGTGGCTCCGAGAGCTGGGACACGAAATCGTCATAGCCCCCCCGTTGGCGATGACCAGCCGCGCCTCGGCCACCGCCAGGGCGCTGGCGACGTCGGACTCATACAGGTGCGGGTCGGCGGCCGGCTGGACAAGATCGAGGTGACCTGGACATGAGGGCCGCCGATCTGCGCCGCGATGTTCCCCCAGAAATTCTCCCCGCGACCACGTTCACCACACCGGGGGTGACCGGAGCCCGCGGAGTCCCGCACCCGGCCAGCACGGCCGCGGCCGCCAGCAGGCCCGCGGCGAGCCGCGTGCCATGCCTGCTCACCTCCGCTCGGGCATCGCCATGTCGTGACCGGCGGGCAGGCCGGGGCGGAAGCGGCGTAGCCGCAGGCTGTTGGTGACTACGAAGACGGAGCTGAACGCCATCGCGGCAGCGGCGATCAGCGGGTTGAGGAACCCGAGCGCGGCCAGCGGGATGGCGGCGGTGTTGTAGCCGAACGCCCAGAACAGGTTGCCCTTGATCGTGGCCAGCGTGCGGCGGGACAGCAGGATCGCGTCGGGGACGGCGAGCAGGTCGCCGCGGACCAGGGTCAGGTCGGACGCCTCGATCGCGGCGTCGGTACCGGTGCCCATGGCCAGGCCCAGGTCGGCCTGGGCCAGCGCGGCGGCGTCGTTGACCCCGTCGCCGGCCATCGCCACCACCCGGCCCTCCTCCTGCAGCCGCCTGACCACCTCGGCTTTGCCTGCCTGCAGCACCCCGGCGATCACCTCGCCGATCCCCACCGCAGCGGCCACGGACCGGGCGGCGCGGTCGTTGTCACCGGTGAGCAGCACCGGCCGCAGGCCCATGCCGCGCAGCCGCCGGACCGCCTCCGCCGAGGTGGGCTTGATCGTGTCGGCGACCATCAGCACGCCGCGGACCTGCCCGTCCCAGGCGGCGAACACCACGGTCTGACCCGCGGCCTCCGCGCCGGCCGCACGGGCGGCCACATCGGGAGGGACCCGCAGCGCCCACTGCGATTCCAGCCAGTCTTTCCGGCCCAGCGCTATGGAGTGCCCGCCGGCGACGCCCGAGACGCCGAACCCCCGGGCGCTGGCGAAGCTCTCCACGGCGGGCAGCGTCCCGCCGCCCGGGGCGCCCCGCAGCCGTCCGGCCGCGCCGGCTGTGATGGCCGCGCCGATGGGATGTTCGGAGGCGTCCTCCACCGCCGCGGCCAGCCGCAGCAGCTCGCTGGCATCGACACCGGGCGCGGCGGACACGTCCGCCAGGCTCATCTTGCCGGTGGTGACGGTGCCGGTCTTGTCCAGCACGATGGTGTCGACGGCCCGGGTGGACTCCAGCACCTCCGGTCCGGAGATCAGGATGCCGAGCTGCGCGCCGCGGCCGGTGCCGACCAGGATGGCGGTCGGGGTGGCCAGGCCCATCGCGCACGGGCAGGCGACGATCAGCACGGCCACCGCGGCGGTGAACGCGGCCCCGGCGGGCTGCCCGGCCGCCAGCCACGCGGCCAGCGTTACGACCGCGACGGCGATGACGACGGGGACGAACACGGCGGAAACGCGGTCCGCCAGGCGCTGCACCGGCGCCTTGCCGGCCTGCGCCTCGGTCACCAGCCTGGTCATCTGGGCGAGCTGGGTGCCGGCACCCACCGCGGTGGCGCGGACCACCAGCCGCCCGCCGGCGTTCACGCACCCGCCGGCTACCCCGTCGCCCGGGCCCACCTCGGCCGGGACCGGCTCACCGGTGAGCATTGAGGTGTCCACCGCCGAACTGCCCGAGGTGACGACGCCGTCGGTGGCGATCTTCTCCCCTGGCCGGACCACGAACTCCTCCCCCACGGCGAGCTGCCCCACCGGGACCCGTACCTCACGGCCGTCCCGTAGCACGGCGGCATCCCTTGCCCCCAGCGACAGCAGCGCCCGCAGCGCCGCGCCCGCGCGCCGCCTGGCCCGGGCCTCCAGATAGCGGCCGAGCACGATGAGTACCGTCACCCCGGCGGCGACGTCCAGGTAGATGGCTCCGGTCCCGCTGCGCTCTGCTAGCCCACCCGGGGCCAGCCAGGCGGCGCTCATGTGCGCGCCCGCCCGGCCCGCGGCGCCGAAGAACAGCGCGTACAGCGACCACAGGTACGCCGCGGTGACCCCGACCGAGACCAGCGTGTCCATGGTCGCGACGCCGTGCCGGGCGCTGACGGCGGCGGCGCGGTGGAACGGCCACGCTCCCCACACGGCCACCGGGGAGGCCAGCGCCAGGCAGGCCCACTGCCAGTTCCGGAACTGCAGCGCCGGGATCATCGCCAGCGCCACCACCGGGATGGCCAGCGCGAGCGAGACCAGCAGCCGCTGCCGCAACCCGGCCATCTCGCCGGCACCGGCCTGTTCCCCCGCGCCCCCGGCCGGCTCGCCCTGGCCTGGCTCGCCGCCGGGCAGAGCGGGTAAGGCCGCGGTGTAGCCGGCCTGCTCGACCGCCGAGACCAGCTCGGTGGCGGGCAGCGCGGCCGGGAAGCTCACCCGGGCGGTCCCGGTGGCGAAATTGACCGTCGCGGTGACGCCGTTGAGCCTGCTGAGCTTCTTCTCCACCCGGGCCGCGCATGAGGCACAGGTCATCCCGCCGATGGTCAGCTCCACGGCGCGCTCCGCACCGCCCGGCCCGGCGGCCGGACTCGCACCCCTCACCGTGCTCATCCGCGCATCGCCCCTTCCGTCACGCTGTCACGTGCAGCCCGGCCCGTTCGGGAAAAAGATCTCAAGGCCGAACGGACCGGGTACCACGCCCGACCTGAGGCTTGACCCGGCGGCCAGGCACCGCCGGGCGGCCTACTCAGTTCCCGGCGAGCTGGTCGTCGCCGGCTTCGTCGAGGGCATCCGCGACGGCCTGCCGCGGCAGCGGTCCGTCGCTGGTGACCGTTACCACGGAGGCGCCGCCGGGGACCAGGTCAATCGCCACGTCGCTGACATCGTCCAGGGCCCGGAGTTCGCCGGGCACCGCACGCACGCAGTGCTCGCAGGTCGTCCCGGTGACCCGGTACGTCGCCGATGTCATGAAGCCGCCTCTCTTCCTGCACCGCTGCCACACAGTTTTCCATACCCCGGCACGGTATCCATCGGGCCGGACGGCCCCCATGACCAGGACCTTCGTAAGTACTGCCAGCCGTGACAGCAGCGGCTCAGGCCGGGCAGGGCCGAGAGCACGTGGGCCGCCCGGCTCAGGCCGCGCCGGGCGGTGGCGGCACCAGCCAGCGCAGGTGCTCCATGTCTCCTTGCAGCTCCAGCCGCCGCTAGAGCGGCGCTGCGGGCGAGACCTGGCTGGCATGCAGCAGCGCGGCCTGGCGCTGCCGGGCCGCGTTGACCCGGATGGCGAAGTCGAGCCGCCCGGGCGGCTGGCCGGCGAACGGCTGGCCGGTCTCGGACCGCAGGCGGTCGGCGAGGCCGCTGGGCAGCGCCCACGCCAGCACGGGCAGGCTCAGCGGGCCGGCGGCGCGAATGGCTGCCTGCGTGGCGGCCTGGTGGTCGGGATGGCCGGTGATGCCGGTGTCGTCGAAGACCAGCAGCCCGCTGGGGTGATACCGGGCGGCCAGCCCGGTGATGTGCGCGGCCAACTCGCCGGGCGGTACCGCGGCCAGGCGGCCGTCGGGATAATCCAGCAGCGCCACGGTGGAGATTCCGAGCGCCGCCCCGGCCTGCCGCAGTTCGCGGGCCCGCTGCCGGACCAGGTTGGCACCGGTCTCGTTCAGCATGGACGCTTCGCCGCGCGTGTAGCACAGAACGTGCACCGCCGCTCCGCCTGAGATCATCCGGTCGATGATCGCGCCGAGCCCGAACGACTCATCGTCGGGGTGGGCGACCACCGCCAGCACGCCGGACCAGGGCGGCAGCAGCCCGCGTGGCTCGCCGGCAGGGCTGCCCTGCAGCCTGGCGGACGATCGCGATTGGCCTGCGCTCATCCTCGCCAACCTCCCGTCAGGCCGCCCGGCCGCGGGGAGCGCCGGCACCTGTACCCCCCTATACCCCCAAGGGTATAATAAAGCCTGAGATCGGAAAGAGGGAGGAGGCGGCGATGGCGGCCGTGGAACCAACGTCGGCCCGCACCGGAACCCCGGTGCCGTCCGGGGTGGCGACCTCACCGCTGGTCGAGCGGATCCGGCGGGGGATCATCGGCGAGGGGGAGGTGGTGGACGGCCCGTTCGGGCCGCGACGGGTCACCTACGCCGACTACACGGCCTCGGGCCGGTCGCTGGACTTCCTCGAGGACTTCATCCGCGAGCAGGTCCTGCCCCGGTACGCCAACACCCATACCGAGAGTTCGGGCACCGACCTGGCGACCACCCGGCTGCGGGAGGATGCCCGGCGGATCATCCATGATGCGGTCGGCGGCACCGCCGGTGACCTGGTGATCTTCTGCGGGTCCGGGGCGACCGCCGCGGTCAACAAGCTCATCGGCATCCTGGAGCTGCACATCCCGGCCGGGCTGGACGAACGCTACCAGCTGGCCAGCCGCATCCCGGAGGCGGAACGGCCGGTGGTGTTCGTCGGCCCGTACGAGCATCACTCCAACGAGTTGCCCTGGCGCGAGTCCATCGCCGAGGTGGTGGTCATCGGCGAGGACGCCGACGGCCACATCGACCCCGCCGACCTGGACTGTCAGCTGAGGCGCTACACACAGCGCCCCATGCTGATCGGCAGCTTCTCCGCCGCCTCCAACGTGACCGGCATCCTGACCGACCCCGACGCGATCGCCGCGCTGCTGCACGCCCACGGCGCCCTGTCGTTCTGGGATTACGCCGCCGCCGGGCCTTACGTGCCGATCCGGGTCGCCGCCTCGCGACCTGGTGCGGGCGATCACAAGGATGCGGTGTTCCTGTCCCCGCACAAGTTCCCCGGCGGCCCGCAGACTCCCGGCGTGCTGGTCGTGCGCCGCGACCTGGTCCGCAACCAGGTGCCGACGGCCCCCGGCGGGGGAACCGTGGCGTTCGTCGACCCCATCGGCCACCAGTATCTGGACGACCCGGTCGCCCGCGAGGAGGGCGGCACCCCGGCCATCGTGGAATCGATCCGCGCCGGCCCGGTCTTCGCGCTCAAGCAGGCGGTCGGCACCGACCTGATCGCCGCCCATGAACAGCAGCTGTGGCAGCACGTGCTGCGCCGCTGGGAAGGCAGCCCCGGCATCGAGGTGCTCGGAAACCAGCAGGCCGCGCGGCTGGCTGTCATCTCGTTCCGCATCCGCCACGGCACTCAGTACCTGCACCACAACTTCGTCGTCGCGCTGCTCAACGACCTGTTCGGCATCCAGGCCCGCGGCGGTTGCTCGTGTGCAGGCCCGTACGGGCACCGGCTGCTGGCCATCGGCCCGGTCTGCTCGCACGCCCTGCGCGAGGAGATCGGGCACGGCTGCGACGGGATCAAGCCCGGCTGGACCAGGATCAACCTCAACTCCTTCATCTCCCCGGCCACGGCCGGCTACATCGCCGCGGCGGTCGAGCTGATCGCCGCCGACGGCTACCGGCTGCTGCCGCACTACCGGTTCGACCCGCGCACCGGACTGTGGCGGCACGCTAGCGGGCCGCCGCAGCCTCCGCTCACCCTGGCCGACGTCACCTACGGCGCGGACGGCGAGATGGACTACCCCCGCCAGCGCGGCCAGGCCGGCGAGGAGGCCTTCCCCGGCTACCTGCGGCAGGCCCGCCAGATCCTGGCCTCCCGGCCGGCCCAGCTCGACGACGGGCCCACCGGGCTGCCACCCGAATTCGAGGCGCTCCGCTGTTTCCCGCTGCCACCCGCCTGCCTCCAGGGCCAGCCAGCCCGACCGGCCGGTCCCGGCTGAGACCCGGCCGCCGCCGGGTCCACCATCCGTGCCGGCCGGGCTTCCTTATGGCCTGACTGCAAGGCGGGCTGCCCGCGATCGCGAAAGCCCCCTCTTCACCACGATCTGCAGCACTGCACCCGGCCGCTACAGAGAGAACTTGAGTGATCACGGTCGCGGAGTAAATAACCCTTCCTGGAGAGGGATATCGAGGCAAGGCCCGGCCCCGATTCAGGCGCGGGGTGCAGGGAAACTACATCGCACTGCGCTACACCTGGACAGAATGGGCTGATGAGGGTCATTGCGACCCGAATTGAGCCGGACGGCACCATGCAGCCCCGCATGGTGGACACCGCCCGGCAAAGCGACCGTCGGCTATGGGAGGATCTCGCCGCTCGCGCCGTCGGCGTCTCTGTGCCGTACCGCCCGGCGCCCGGCATCGCCGTCTACCACATCAGAGTGGACGACTACGTGGTCATGGCTGCCGAGGAAGACCTTACTGGGCCGCTACTGGACCTGGTGACTGCCGTGATGGCAATGGGCGGCGAATGTTAGGGCATGGATCTTGCCTCATGTCATTGTCATTGTGGTGCCGGCCAAGGTGCTCGCGTTGCCGGGCGGCGCGGTCACCGCCAGCCGCTGCATCATGGGGGTCGAAGGGAGGCGTCATGAGTACTGCCGGCCTGTTCGACCGGCTGGCTGCCCGGTACGACGCCTGGTACGAGGGCCCGGCGGGCGCGGCCCTGTTCCGGGCCGAGGTGGCGTGCCTGCGGCCGCTGCTTGACGGGCTGCCCCGGCCGTGGGCCGAGATGGTCCCGTTCGGTGCCTCATCGGCCGCAGCCATGACGCTGAGGACCTCCGCGATCCGCGCGCCCGGCCAGTCACCGACCGACCTCGTTTCGATCACCTGCATGCCCGGCCGGGCCGCCTTCCATCACTCGGTCCTATGTGCGGCGGGCACGGGCGCTGCGGGCGCTGGCGCCGTACCGGCGGACCATCTGGGGCGAGGACCAGCCGTTCAGCTCCATCAGGTCTCCCTCAGCGCCGCCGCGGTCCAGCCAGGTGTGGCTGAAGTGGTGCCGGAAGCGGTGCGTCCAGGCATCCACACCGCACTGCCGGCCGCGGCGGGCGATCATCTGGTAGATCCCGTTCGCGGTCATCGGCCCCCGGTTGTTCACCCCCAGCCACAGCTGCGGCCGCCACGCCTGCGCGTGCTTCGACCGGACCCGCAGGAGGGCGGTGAACTCCCCGACCCGGGGCAGCGTCCTGAGTACCTTGACCCGGCGGTCGGCCTTGGCGTGCTGGTGCAGCTCACCGTCGATCCGGTCGATCAGCGGCGCCAGGCCGTCGATGACCGCTAGGCAGTCGGTGACGAGCTCCGGCGACGCGGCGGGCAAGTCCAGTTCGGCCAGCCAGCCGCGGCCCGGCCCGGTCCAGTAGCTGGCGCTGCGGTCATAACCGTGGTCGGCGGCGACCGCGTGGATCCGGTTGCGCAGCTGGGTGCCGAGGCGGACCAGGCCGACCCGGTGCCGCAGCAGGGCGCGGAGCTGGCGTACCTCCGGCGGCTCGATCCATGCCTCGGGCAGCAGGTCCGCGCGCAGCAGCTGGGCCAGGATCGCGGCGTCGACCTTATCGGTCTTCAGCCGCGCCGAGGCGATCGCCTTGCAGCGCAGCAGGTGCACCAGGTGCGGGTCGAAGCCGTAGTCCTCCAGCAGCTCGACCAGCCAGGCGGCCTCGAACGCCACCGGCGTCCCGGCCGGCAGGTCCCCGATCAGCCGCAGCATCGGCTCGGAGCCGTTCACCACGTTCTTGTTGAGCTGCACCGTGCCGTCCTGGGTGACCACCGCCATCTGGGAGCGCTTGCGGTGGACGTCGATACCGACGTAAACAGACATTGCCGGGTCTCCTAAGCTCGAATCTTTCACCCGAGCGTCCCCGCTACCGGGCTGAGCTGGAAACAGGCCCGGCCCTCATAGGGTCATGTGAGGGCGGCTGTCCCGTGCCAGATAAGTCGGCCCGTTGCCAGTCGATCCGGCCCGTTCGCGTGTCCTTCGGCGGTCCTGGCTGCAGCGACATGCATGTCGGCGTGGGTGTCCACGCCACCGGTGATGGCGCGTGTCTCTACCATGGTCAATGCCGTCCCTTTCTCTGGTTGAGGGATGGCACGCACCCGCTGGCCGTCGGACCTGTGAACACCGGCCTCTTGCCCAGGGCCAGGCAGATCAGACCGGCAGCGCCGGCAGTTGCCTGAAAACCTGGGCCCGGCCGACAGATCGTCTCGCAGGACAGCCCGAGCGGCGTCAGCCGAATCGGAGGTCAGGCCGGGACCCAGGCTCCCGACCCTACGCCCGTACTCAGTCAAGATCGGGGAAGCCGGGCCGGAAGCACTACCCACACTCTCCCTGCCGAATCGGCGCGGCTCCGTGGTGCGCAGTCTGGTCGGTCCTTCGCGCGCAGAGCGGGGTGTTATGGCGCGCCGCCGGCCTCGCGGACCTGAACATCGTGCCTGGCAGATATGTCCTGCCGAAAGACCTGCCGCCTGCTGTCGCCGCACGGTAACCCCTTGCCCGCTGGGAGCCACCCGGGTTTCTCAAGGTATTTAGCCGCTGCGCGGCAGCCAGTTGAACCGGCGCACGGCGATGATCAGGCCTACCGCGCCCCACGCGGCGAGGATGGCGAGGTCGCCCCAGCGCAGCCCGGCGCCGGTCGTGTGCGGGTTGTAGACGGCCAGCAGCGCATCGGAAAGAGCATGGACGGGGAAGACAGTGCTGATGTCGGCCAGCCAGTGCGGCAGCTCGGCCATGGGGATGAAGATGCCGCAGATGAAGGTGAGCGGCAGGGCGATGGCCAGCGCGACGGGCTGGGCCGCGTCGGCGTTGTGGATGAAGGTGGCCACCGCGAAACCCAGGCAGCAGAAGACCGCCGCGCCGGCCACCACGTCCAGGACAAAGACTGGCGCGGTGCGGGCGGGCAGGGACGCGCCGTAGGCGGCCCAGCCGATCGCCACCAGGATGACGGTGATCCCCGCGGCGGTCAGCACGGCGATCAGCGCGCGTGCGGTGATGACGGCGCTGGCGGGCAGCGGCGCGGCCCGGCGGCGCTTGTAGATCCCGGCCTCACGGTTGCGGACGACAGGGACGACCAGGTTCACGAAGGCGGCGAAAAGCACGCCGAAGGCGACGATGGCCGGGACCATGTACGCGGCGTACTTCTCGGTGCCGCCGGGCACCCGGGCGAGGTTGTGACGGTATACCGAGGCGAAGATCACCAGGAACATCACCGGCAAGATGATGGTGCTGAACACGCTCTGGGCGTTGCGCCAGTAGCGGCGCAGGTCATAGCGGAACTGGTGGCCGATCAGGTGGGGCAGTCCCGGCAGGCTTGCCGCGGCCTGATCGGGGCGGGTGCTTACGGTGGTCATCGGGACTCCCTGGTGAGTTGCAGGTAGATGTCCTCGAGCGTGTGGCGGTGCACCTGCAGGTCGGGCAGGTCAAGGTGGTGTGCTTCAGCCCAGCCGCCCAGGGTCGCGAGCAGGGGCCCCGGACCCGGGGTTTCCGCTTCCAGGTGGCCGCCGGCCGTCCGGGTCACGCAGGCGGCCACGGCGGGCGGCAGGTCGGTGACGGGCACGTCCGGCGGGAGGGTGAAGCTGATGACCGATGCTTCGGTGTCCCGGCCGCCGAGGGTCGCGGGACTGCCCTGGGCCACGATCCGCCCGGCGGCCAGCACCGCGATCCGGTCGGCCAGTTCCTCGGCTTCTTCCATGTAGTGCGTGGTCAAGAAGATTGTCTTGCCGAGGTCGCGCAGGCCGGCGATGACCGCCCAGGCCGACTGGCGGGCGGCGGGGTCGAACCCGGTGGTCGGCTCGTCGAGGAAGATCAGCTCCGGGTCGCCGATGAGGGCCAGGGCCACATCCAGCCGCCGCCGCTGACCGCCGGACATCTGGGCGCACCGGGTGGCCCGCTGATCAGCTAGCTGCACCAGGTCCAGCGTCTCAGCGACCGGCCGGGGCCGCCCGTAATAGCCGGCGTACATCGACAGGCATTCCCCGGCCGTGAGCTCGGCCTCCGGCTCGGCCTCCTGCAAGACCACGCCGATGCGCGCCCGCCAGGCCCGGCCGGCTTTCGCGGGGTCGGCACCCAAGACCGAGACGTCTCCCGCGGTCCGCCGCCGGTACCCCTCCAGGATCTCCACGGTGGTGGTCTTGCCCGCGCCATTGGGCCCGAGGAACGCGAACACCTCTCCGGCGTAGACCTCCAGGTCGACGCCGGCCACCGCCTCGACGCTGCCGTAGGACTTCCGCAACCCGCGGACCTCGATCACCGGCGCGCGCGGAACCCGGTCCTGCGGCACCTGGGCGGCGGGTTCACGGCTGATCGCTTCCGCGGCCGTCGCTGCCTGCCCATCCGCCCCGGATCCGGCGAGGTCATCTGCCCAGCCGCCACGCGCAGGCGGCCTCGGCCCGTGGACACTGGCCGCGGAGCCGGGGTCCGCCGCCCCGGCACTCTCAGGGTCTGCTCTGTGAGCCGGCATAACGTCATCACGTGGAGGACGCTGCTGTTCGAGCGCTGCTGCCGCCTGCCGATGCCATTGGTGATGTGCTTTGATGTGCTTGTAGATGAGGACCATGGCGGCCTCCAGAAAACGCCGGGAGGCCACCAGCGGGGACCTCCCTCTGCGGGATCTCCCTCTGCTATTGGCACCAGCGTGCTCATGTGGCGGGCCGCCGGTAGGGGCCTAGGTCCGCTGCCGGGCCGGCCAAGGGCCCAAATCCCGGTTGCGAGCAGCGATCTGGCTGGACGACTGACCGTAGCACCCTGGAACGGATCTGAATCTGACCGAATTTGCGGTAGTCAGGAGAAAGCGCAGATTGATCCTTCGGGCCGTGTCTGGAATCCGGGGCGCACCGCGGGTTCGTGCTGCGGACCTCGGCGGGCGAGCCGCGCGCGAAGCGGGCCGCGGTGTGCACTGTGCACCGGCGCCTACCAGCGTGCGCACCGCCCGTCGGCGGCCGCAGCCTTCCCGCAGGGAGTGGCCGCGCGTCTCAGGCGGGAGTGTGCGCCTGTCTCACGTCCAGGGCCGATCATATTCAGCTGCCCGGCGTACGATCCGCAGCTGGCCGGCGTGGAGCGGGCACAGCCGCTGCAGCCAGCCGCTCGAGCCTGAGCGGGCGGCGGCGGTGGCCTGCTCACCATGTTCGCATCGTGGCCGTGGCCGCCCGCTCACTTCCCCGAACCCGCTGCCGCTCCATCGCCTGGGTCCGGCGCCTCGCGAACCGGACGCCTCGCCAGGTCCAGGTTCTGACCTGAGCCCGAAGGGGCATCGTTCAGCGGGGCGGGATCCCGAGATCCCGGTTCTGGCTGGCCAGGGGGCCACGGCCTGGTCAGGTCCGCTCCCGCCGGGCCGACCCAGTAACTGGCAGTGCCTGGAAGTGAACGCCGGGTCATGAATCCAAGCGCGGGCGAGCGCGCGTACCGGGCGGCGTCGGCAACAGTCTGCCAATGGTAGATCCCGGCGGAGAAGCCGGTCGCATCATCGACCAGCCAGGTCTTATCACAGAACCCGGGCAGCCCCGAGAACAGCGGGATGGTCAGCCAGGAGAACCATTGGTTGAGCCTGGGCGCCATCCGGGTGCGGAACCGGACCCGGAACTCACCGGCCGGGGCCGGCTGGCCAACGGCGTCCAGGTGCATCCGGCGGAAGACCGTCAGCCGCTCGCCGTCTTGCATGACCACCAGTTCACCCGGCGCCGGGGTACGGATGTGAGCACGTCCAGCGAGGGCGTTGAGGAGACTACGGGTCACCGCCCCGGCGAGCAGCGTTCCCGGATGACCACCGGATTCCCAGGCATGTTGCTGCGCGTCCAGCAACGGGCGGGCCGCGAGCCGCGACGCAGCGGCGAAGTCACCCCGAGCGGAACGGATCCACGCGCGCCAGATCATCGCACGCCCCTGGCCGGGTTTGGGCAACCGGCGAGGCTCGTCGGCAGGAGAGCCGCGGTTCTGCGCTTGACGAGCACGGCGACCCAACGGCAAAGCCAGCCCGTAATCACCGCGCTGCGGTTCCGATACAGGCGGCCACGGTAGCTGCCGTCACGGGCCCGCCCGTGCCCGGGCGCATCCAGCATCCGGGAAGTCGTCCAAGCCACGCTCATCAGCGTGCCTCAGGAAGCGGCACGGAAGAAGAGCCGAAGGTCCCCCCGGGCGCCGACCGAACGAGCCCGGGATGACTCGGCTCACGGCCGGCCGCTACCACACGCCCGGGCTCGAACGCCCGGGGCCTTCGCACCCCATGGGCCCTGCGGCGTTAGGACCCGCAACGACGTGAGCGCCGCACCCGGAACGTTCACTCGATGCGCAAAGCCTGCCGTAAACCCAGCCGGGGATCCGTTCACCATCCCGCCGAAGGCTCGACCCCCGCGTGACACCCAAGAGCAGCTGAGTGCGCAGCACCCTTCTTCCTCAGCCAGAAGCTGCTGCCGCTGATCGCCGACGGCGGCCGCATCCTGAACGTGTCATCGGGCCTGACGCGTTACACCCTTCCCGGCCGGTCCGTCTACGCCGCCACCAAGGGCGCAGTCGAGGTGCTGACCCGCTACATGGCCCAGGAGCTGGGCCAGCGGCAGATCCGCGTCAACGTCATCGCGCCGGGTGCGATCGAAACTGACTTCGGCGGCGGCGTAATACGTGAGCAGCCTGATCCGCCGCGACATCTGGTGTGCGCGAGCGTCGATTGCCTATGGCGGCGGTGCCTAGGTTGCTGAACCCCGGCTATGCGCAACTCCCGCCACGGGCGCCAGGCCAGCGTGCCAGGTAGAGGCCCGTCGTGCTCGTAACGTCGCGTATTCGGCTGCCGCGAATTTTCTTTGGTCCGGGCCTGGGATCGGGACAGCCAGTGAGGGTGTGGGCGATCCCATCGAGCGGTGGCTGGAGCTGGAGGGCGTCTTGACCATTCCGGGTTCGGCGACGTGGAGCTTGCCGGCGACCTGGGCTGCAGGCCGGGCGCCGGCCTGGTGTACCTGCGGCGCCTGTTCGACAGCCAGGTGCGGCGCGCCGGCATGACGGTGACCGCCCGGCCGGACCCGGAGAGGCCGGCGCGGTGCCGGTGAGCTGGCGCGCGGTCCATCTGCCATCCGCCGGCCCATGCCGGGACGACCGCCGGCGGGTAACGCTGCGGGAGCCGGCTCGCTATCGTCCGTGACCGTTGCGGGCCGGGCCCCGTTACTTATCGTGGCGGCTGGCGGTGGCTTCGGCTGTCAGCCCGGCTCTCGATGAGCGATTACGAGCGGCTGGCCGGCGCGCTCTGAGAGGATCTCACCTATGTCCGCAGAGATTCCGGCCGAAGCGCTCCAGCTGCGATCGCTGGTGCGAGCCGATCAGATCCTCGAGCTGTTCCTGGACATGGTCCCGGTGTCAGAGCCGGGACCAGATGAGGTCGTCATCAGGGTTGAGGCAGCACCGCTCAACCCGTCAGACATGGGCCTGCTGTTCGGCGGGGCTGATATGGCTGCCGCAGTGGCGAGCGGATCTGCTGGGCGCCCGGTCGTCACCGCGCCCATCCCCGATGCCGCCATGCGGGGCCTGGCCGGCCGGGTAGGGACGCCTATGCCGGTCGGCAACGAGGGCGCGGGCACGGTCGTGGCGGCGGGCGAGTCTGCGGCCGCGCAGGCTCTGCTGGGCAAGGTCGTCGCTGCGGCGGGCGGCGGAATGTACTCGCAGTACCGGCCGGTCAACGTCGCGCTGTGCCTGGAGCTCCCGGCCGGAGCGACGGCGATCCAAGGCGCAGCCTCGTTCGTGAACCCGATGACGGTGCTCGGCATGGTCGAGACCATGCGAATGGAGAATCACAGCGCGCTGGTGCACACGGCCGCAGCCTCCAACCTCGGGCAGATGCTCAGCCGGCTCTGCACCGGGCAGCAGATTCCGCTGGTGAACATCGTGCGGAAGCCAGACCAGGAAGTGATGCTCCGCGCGGCTGGTGCCGTCCACATCTGCAATTCGACGTCCGCCGGCTTCATGGCCGAGCTGACCGGCGCGCTCAAGGCAACCGGCGCTACGCTTGCCTTCGACGCCATCGGCGGCGGCCGACTGGCGAGCCAGATCCTGACCGGCATGGAAGCCGCCGCTAGCGCCGCCGCGGGCGGCTACAGCAGGTACGGGTCGGCCGTGCACAAGCAGGTCTACATCTACGGATCGCTTGACCGCGGTCCGACCGAGCTGACCCGCAGCTATGGCATGGCCTGGGGGATCGGCGGGTGGCTGCTGACGCCGTTCCTGCAGAAGGCCGGCCTGGCGCGCGTTGCGCAGCTGCGTGACCAGGTCGCTGCCGGGCTCAGGACTACGTTCGCCAGCAGCTACACAGCGCAGGTATCACTCCTAGGCGCGCTCTCCCTCGAAGCGATCGCCGACTACGGCCGGCAGGCGACCGGCTCGAAATACGTCATCATCCCGAGCCCCGCCGCCTAGCGCTGCTATACCTCGTCGTTTGCGCGGGCGCGAACACTCCGGTTGCTCTCCGTAACAGGCAAGCGGGCGAGGAAGCCGGGGAGCGAGGTTGAGCTGGTAGCGGCGCGGTCGGCGGTCCGGGAGTGCGCGAATGGCTCGCATCGCTCGGCCGGCTGGAGGTCGCCGGCGCCGCTTCCGGTACCCGGCTCCAGGGACTGCCGGCGTTCACTGGCCGGGCGTCGAAGTCCATCCGCCGGCACCTCGCCCACCACGGGGCGCGCATCGCGGCGTCACCCGAGAGCTTCCTCGTCGAGGGCCTGACCGGGGCCTTGGCCGGGGGCGAAGTGGGGCTGGCCCGCGGCTGGGGAGAGCGCCTGACGCGGAGTGACTGCCTCCGAGGCGCCGTCAACCTCCTGACGCCGTTCGCTGTCAAGAGCGCGATGGTGCGGGAACACCGTGGAGCCGTTAGCGGGCGCGGCGACTGTAGTCGAAGAAGTTGAGGACCCGCTCCGTCAGCTTGCGGCCCGCGGATGAGCCCGCGCTGCCAGCGCTGGCAGGGTTGCTCGCCTAGAGCCCTCAAAGCCGGAGCAAGCACCGGGCCGGTCATCGGTCTTCCGTGGCCCGGCGCCAGCACGCCCGGCTCCAGCCGGGCCAGTTCAGACACAGACCCGGTTGCTGCCCGCCAGTTCCAGGTGGCAAAGCGGGGTGGCCCGCCGAGGGTGTGCCTTTGCGACAGGGCGTCGCCAGGCGAATTGAGGTTGACGGTCAGGACGGCGTCGCCCGCGATGAGGGTACGGTCTGCCTCCCGGAACAGCGCCAGGTGGCCAGGGGTGTGGCCGGGGGTGGGGATGACCTGCCAGTCCGGCAGACCGGGGACGCCTGCGTCCGGGTCGATAGGGCTCAGCCCGTCCTGCCCGGGGGGGAACATCCAGCGCCGCTCGACACCGGCCAGGGCGCCGATGATGCGGCCGGCAGGGGGCAAGGGCAGTTCGCCGGGGTGCACGTACACGGTGAGGTCCCACATGCGGGCCAGTTCCGAAGCCGAGCCAGCGTGGTCCGGGTGCACGTGCGTCAGGACGATCGCCCGGGGGCGGGTGCCGGCCCCGAACAGGGTCTCCGCTGCGCTCCTGATCAGCTCGGCCCGGCCCCGCCATGCGGTGTCGACCAGAACCCAGCTTCCGCCCGACTGCACGAAGTAGACGTTCGAGTCTCGCCGTTTCCCGGTGACCAGGCAGTAGACCCTGTGGCGACGGTTTCTTCGAGTGTGGCGCCGTGCAGGTACCTGTCCACGTCGAATTGACGGCCCCCGAGCCAGTCATTTCGTGATGCTTCCATAAGACCAACGTCCACCAATGCCAGGCCTGCAACAGGGTCGTTGGTCCTCGTGACCGCCAAGACCAGCAAGATGCGGATCATCACATCGCGCTTGGAGCAAAGGCCACACCGATAACGGCAGGGCCCTGGGATCGCGGCGCGTCACCGACGAGTACCGGTCGGATCGTCGGCAACGGAGTTCTGTCCGGCGGCCGTGACCGCCGGACAGAACTGTTCGAGCCGATGCCCGTTACCGGGCGGCTGACCGCCAGGCGGAGCTGGTTTCAGTCGGCGCGTTACCGGGCGGCGCCCGCGACGCGCGCCGAGGGCGGCGATCGTGCCGTGAACGACGACGCGGCGCAGCGCGGCCGCGGGAAAGGCAAGGCGATGATCGCGCCGGGCTCACCGCCGGCATAGATCCGGCGGCATACTGGGGACATGGGCCGGATCATCGGGACAATCCTCGGCGCGATCCTCGCCATCTGGCTTGCCGTCACGGCTGCGGGCGGGATCGTGGCGACGCTCAAGGCGTTTGTCATCATCGGGCTGATCGCGATGGCCGTATTCGTCGTCGTGTGGCTCGTGGCCAGGCGCCCTCGTCGCGGCTAGCGCGGCGCAGCCGCCGCGGCCACCCGATGCCGGCCACTGCGCAGCGGTACCCGGCCGGGCAGCAGACTCCGGGCAACAGGCTGGGCAGCCTGCCGGGCAGCCGATTACCCGGAGGTGATCACCGGGCCGGAGATGAGCATGGCCACCAGGGACACGCACCCGGCGGTGATGGCTGACAGCGGTTCCCTTCTGCCTGGCGGGGCCCTGGCGCCGGTCTCCTTGCTCCCTCGCCAGCCCGCCTGCCGCCTCCAAGGCGGCCGCCCGGCCGGCGAGCACGGCCGGGCGCAGCCTTGCTGGATCTGCTCGCTGTGGCGCACGCTGAACGGGCCGGATCGCGCCGCGGCGACACCGGCTGACACCGGCGCCGCGAGTCCCACCGATCTCGAAGATGCTCCAGATCGCTGCCGACTCGGAGCGCTCGATGAACCAGGTCGGCCAAGCTGCTGACTCGCGGAGATCATTCATTATCGTGCGTCGTTGACCAGATTCAGCGGGGTGATCCGTCAGAGTGACGGTTACCGGATGGGTCTTGGCCGGCTGTCGGCGGGCAGCCCGCTAACGTCGCGGCTCCAGCCGGGAGCCTGTCCCGGGCCAGCAGCTGGCCGCGCCTCGCAGACCTCGCAGACCCGTTGCCGGTTCGGCGCTGGCTTTGGGCAGGCGGTAAGTAGGTGCCGCTCGCCGCTGGATGCCGGGTCGGGAGAGTGGGCTGCCCGTCTGTGGCGTGCCGGCGGTTGAGACCTCGGATGAGTCACTGTCAGTTGGGGATAGCCGCTCCGGCCAGTTGGTCGAGGAGGCGCTCGGCCTCGGCCTGTTCCATCGGCGGCCCGACATTGGTGATGCCGTGGGCGGCCAACGCCCGGTCCAGTTCCTCTATGGTGGGGCCCTGCGTGGCGTCCGGGACGTCGGTGCCGGTGGCCGGGCGGCCGATCTGTCGCACTGCGTCCAGGAAGCTGTCGTCGGCGTGGACCATCAGAACCCGGGCCGGACCGCCCAGCACACGGAAGGTGTGGGGGACGCCGGCCGGGAACTGCACCCAGCTCCCCGGGCCGGCCTGCCACACGTCGTCGCCGCAGTGGACCACCATGCGGCCATCGAGGATGTAGAAGCTGTCGTCGAGAGCGGCGTGGACGTGCGCGGGCGGGGAGGCGCCCTCGGGCACGATGGCCTGGGCCACCGTGACCGGGGCGCCGGGCTCGGTCAGCACGTCAACCAGTACCCCCAGGAACAGCCACCGCCTCGGGCTCGGTGTCCCTGGCATGTCAGGCCGCCTGGACGCCGAGCTCGGCGAGCACGTGCTCGCGGGTCACCTCGTAGTCGTGTGACCCCTTGGCGTGCTCCTGGATGGCCGCCACCAGGTGGTCGAGCTGGTCGTCGGTGGCGACCCGGAACTCTACCCCACACGGGCAGCGGCCGGCGCGGCCGCCTACGGTGTCGCCGGTGGGGATGAAGTCGATGGTCACGCATGGTTCATCGCCGGCCACCCAGGCGTCGTGGCCGGGGCCGACAAGGTGGGCGTCTCCCGGCCCGAGCTCCAGCTCCCGGCCGTCGTTCATCCTCACATGCAACCGGCCGGAGACGACGTAGGAGCTGTGGGTGCCCTGGCAGCTGTCGGTGCCGACGAGCGGTTTCATGTCGGTGGACCACCTCCAGCCGGGCCGAAGATCGGCCCGGCCCACGGTGAATCCCGGGAGATTGACCAGGCTGATCTCGCCGTGCTCGAAGCTTTTCTTGTCGTCCGGCGTGGCCGTGTTCTTGGACTCCAGCATGAGTCTCCCCTTTCCGTTGTCCCGACCCGTTTCGGGAACGCTGGGACGAGGATGCGCCGGCCGGCGCGCAGGTCGCATCGGGGAGAACACGTAGCGCCGGACCGCGCCTACGTAGCAGGGTGGCGGGAGGTGACGGCTAGCTCGGTCCGGGAGCGGGCCCCGGTCTTGCGCAGCAGGTTCTCGACGTGCTTTTCCACCGTCCTGGGTGACAGGCGCAGGGCGGCAGCAATTTCCTTGTTGGCCAAGCCGGCGATGACCAGGCGGAGCACGTCGGCCTCCCGGTCGGTCACTCCCTCGCCGGCCCACGGGTTGGGGGAGGCGTCCCGGAGCAGCTCGGTGCAGCGCCCGGCCAGCCGGCCGAGTCCCAGGCTGGTGAACCGATCCCGGGCGGCGGTCAGCCAGCGGACCGGCTCCCCCCAGCCGTCGGCCAGGGCCCGGGGAGCGGCTATGAAACGGGCCAGGTCGGCCCATGCCTCGCAGTTGGCGAACGCCGTGGCGTGCCCGGCGATGGTGGCGTCGGCCCGGCCGGGACGGCCCGAGCGGCCCTCGAGCACCGCCTGGGCGAAGGCGATGAGGCCGCGGTTGACGTGGATGGCGTCCACGCCGAGCCGGCGGACCTCCTCGAGGGTCGCTGCCGCCCGGCGGTCGCCGTGCGTGGCCTGGATCAAAGGCCACAGCGCCCGGATTGCTATCGGCTCGGCGTTGGGCAGCCGGGACAGGGCGGCGGTGCCCTCGGCGAACGGGCGCAGCGCCGCGGCGGTGTCGCCAGCCATGAACCAGGCCATGCCCACGCTGGCCCGGCAGAACCCCGCGAGCATGGGGTCGGCCGGATCGGCGGCCAGTGCCCGGGCCGCCAGCTGCTCGGTCGCCGTCACATCGGCCCGCATGCTGGCGCTGCCGGCCATCAGGGCCAGGGCCTTGGCCGCCACCTGATCGAGCCCCAGGTGACCGGCGATGTCGAGAGCCGATCCGGCGTGAGCGTCGCAGCGCTCCAGGTCCCACCGGGCGGTGAAGGAGGCCGACAGCTGCAGATCCAGTACCGCCACCGTGCTGAGCGCCCCCATCTGCTCACCGAGCCGACGGGCCTCGAGCACGCGGTCCACGTCCATCCGCTCGAACATGTCGACGGTGCCCAGCTCGTGCAGGGCTCGCAGCCGCCACACCGGCAGGCCAGCCTGCTCGGCGGTGGCCAGGGCCGCTCCGAAGGCCGCAGTGGCGGCGCGCAGGTCGTGCAGCCGACGGCTCCGGCCGACGATCTCGAAGGCGTGGCAGCGCACCTCCGGGACCGAGCCGTCCATGGCGAGGACCTGTTCCGCGGTGTGCCGCGCCCCGTCCAGGTCGGCGCCGGCCAGGGCCACCTCGGCGGACAGGACGGCGGCCCGGGCGGAAAAGTTCGGGTCTGCCCCGGTTGCTGCCAGGCGGACGGCCACTTCGATGTGATGGCGGGCCATCGGCCATCGCGACGCCGATACCGCCGCCTGGGCCAGGCGCAGGTGGGCCTCGATCCGGGTGTCCCTGGTCGCGGGCTCGTCGCCCAGCCGCCCGATGAGTTGGATGCCGGCGGCGGCCGTCTCATCGACCCGGCCGGCCAGGGCCAGCGCCTCGATGAGCATCAGCTCGCCCTCGGCCCGCGCCGGACTGCCCTCGAGCAGGTCAGCGGCCCGGCGCAGGGTGTCGACTGCGGTCGCCAGCGCCCCGACCTCCAGCGAGTAGCGGCCAGAGTCCCGAAGGAGCCGACCCGCCCGGGCCAGGTCTCCCGAGCGGGCAGCCAGGTCAGCGGCCACGTCCCGCCACCCGCCCGGCAGGTCTGGGTGGGCGGCGTCGACGGCCGCGAGCGCGTTCGCCGCCGCCCGGCGCAGCCGGGGCGGGAGCGTGGACATCAGCACAGCCTCCCGGGTCAGGGCGTGGCGGAACTGGAACCCCGCCCCGTCAGCGGTGACGAGAACGCGGTCGGCCGCCCGGGCCAGGGCCCGGGACACCACCTCCGGGGGCTGCCCGCTGGCCGCCGGCAGGATCTCCCAGTCGAAGTGACGCCCCATCACCGCCGCCGTCTCCAGGACGGCACGCTCGTCGTCGGAAAACTCGGCCAGCCGCCCGCGCACCGTGTCGCTGATGGACTGCGGGATGCCGGGCGAGGCCAGGAGCTCCTCGACGAAGAGGGGCACGCCTTCCGACGCACTCCTTACCCGGGACTGCTCTTCGGCGTCGCTGCCGGGCGAGCATGCGGCGATCATTTCCGCCACCTCGCGCTCAGAGAGGCGGCCGAGCCGGAGGTGCACGATGCCTGCCCTTCCCCGCTGCCGCCGGGCCAGGTCCGATGCCGGGGACGGCGGCTCAGTGCGGAGGGAGACGGCGAACAGGACAGGCTGGCCGGCGGAGTTGTCGGCCAGGTACTCCACCAGGGACACCGTATCGGGGTCCGCCCAGTGCAGGTCCTCCATGGCGACGACCAGCCCATCAGGCCCCAGGCGGCGCAGCAGCCGCAGCACCGCCTCCCCCCTGACAGCCTGCGAGTCCACGCCGCGGTCCAGGCGAGCCGCCGGGCCGCCGGCCACTGCTCCCGGCAGCAGGGCGGCCAGGTGCGGCAGCCACGGCGCCAGCGAGGGATCATCGGGCAGCGGACGTCTCCGCAGCAGCTGCAGCAAGGCCTCGGTGACCGGCCGGTACGGAGCGCTAGCAGAGGCGGGGACAGCCCGTCCCATCACCACCAGCACCTGCCGGCCGGCAGCCATCCGCGCCAGCTCCCGCATCAGGCGGGACTTGCCGATGCCAGCCTCACCCGTGATGACGGCACAGCCGCCCTGACCCGCGAGCGCTCCGGCAAGAGCCGACTCCAGCGCCTGGATCTCGGCCCGCCGCCCCACCAGGACCGGGCACAGCACCTCCCCCACGACTCCAGTTTGCCGCATCGGCGCCAAGGCCGGCCAGTGACCACCAGGCCGACGCCCGCTGGACCCTTCCCGCATGCCCTACTTTCACTCCGGCCTTTGACCGCGCAGAACGCCCGGGTCTGGACGGCCATCCTCGTGATCGGCATTGAGCGGGCATCCGTCCAGATCGGCGGCTCTGCGCGCGCTCTTGGCCTCGCGGCTTGACCACGCTCGGTGACCTGGTGGCGGACGGACAAACTGGGGGTTAGCTGGCGGAGCCACCTGGGACGGTGCTAGGGTCAATGCACCGGCCCGCGATGCGGGGCTGCGGGGCGTCGGGGATGGCGCTTGCTGCCGATGCGTCAGGCAATGACCCTGACGTTTTCCGCCTGGGGTCCCTTCTGGCCCTGGGTGATGTCGAGCTCGACCTTCTGTCCTTCCTCCAGGCTGCGGTAGCCGCCGCCGGTGATCGCGCTGAAGTGCACGAACACGTCCGGGCCGCCCTCGACCGCGATGAAGCCGTAGCCTTTGTCGCCGTTGAACCACTTCACAGTGCCCTGCGTCATCTTGACCTCTTGGTTGTACATGCGGCGCCCGCCATGGCTGGGGCCGCGCTCGCCACTTGCTTTGGCCAGCCTGTCACGGAACGCGCGGGGGCTGGAAACCGTGTGACTGGCTAACTGCCCGGCAGCTGGAACTTTCCCGGCCCGGCCAGCGAGTGCGGCTGGAGCGAACACCCCGGCCGGGGGCGCGTGCCCGGCCCGACCCGGGATCCCGGTCACGCGAGCTGACCGGCCGTCCAGGGTTCACCGGTGCCGGGCAGTGACCACAGGCGCAGCGCGGCCGTCGTGGTGGCCCTGCGAGGTACTCAGTGGCGGGCCTGCCCGCGCAGCCGGTGTGACCCCTGGGCGGCCGCAGCGAAGGCGCCGTGCACCGACCCCACCCGGCACGCCGGGATCGGTCGCGGCGAAACCGGCGCGGCTGTCACTCATCCCTGGGCATGCTCACCCCAGATCGATGACGAACTTCGAGCCAGCCCGTAGCATGACCAGAATCTAGCCAACCGACTCCGGGAAACCCAGGGCACATCAGTCTGGGAAACGGGAGAAGCTCAAGTGGCCGTAGCACTCTTAAATGGCCCCACTGTTCTTCTTTGATCTGGCCCCACCCGGGGGTCAGGGCGGCGGGGTGGTAACACTTTGATCTGGCCCCACCGGGGATTCCTGGCGGCGACACGCCGGGCGGCTTCCGGGCAAGGCGGTGCGTCTGGGTGAATAGTTGGTCACATTCAGTCGTTCCTGCGTGGGGTGGGGCGGATGGGGCGGGACAAGATGGAGTTGTCCGCCAGGATCCGGGAGGATCACCGGCAGCTGGGTTTAGGGGTCCGGGCGCTGGCGCGTAAGCACGGGGTGCACCGGCGGGTGGTGCGGGAGGCGCTGGCCTCGCCGGTGCCGGCGCCGCGCAAGACGCCGGAGCGGGTCTCCCCGGTGCTGGACTCGGTTGCGGCGCTGATCGATGCGATGCTGCGGGAGGACCTGGACGCGCCGCGCAAGCAGCGGCATACCTCGCGGCGGATCTGGCAGCGGCTGGCTGATGAGCACGGGATGCCGGTGTCGTATTCGTACGTGTGACAGTACGCGGGGCCGCGGCGGGCCGGGATCGAGGCGGAGCACCGGGCGGGGTCGGGCAGCGTGGCGGGGTACGTGCCGCAGGCCAAGGAGCCCGGTGCCGAGGCGGAGGTGGACTTCGGGCCGGTGAGCATCGTGCTGGCCGGTGAGGTGGCGGCCTGCCACCTGTTCGCCTGCCGGCTCTCGTACTCCGGGAAGGGCATCCGCAGGGTGTATGCCTGCTGCGCGCAGGAGGCTTTTTTCGAGGGGCACGTGACCGCGTTCGAGGTGACCGGCGGGGTGCCGTGGCGGCATATCCGGTATGACAACCTGTCCGCGGCGGTGGCGAAGGTGATGTGCGGCCGGAACAGGACCGAGACGGCCCGCTGGTCCGCGTTCCGGTCCTGGTACGGGTTCGGGGCATTTTATTGCGGGCCGGGGCTGGACGGCGCCCATGAGAAGGGCGGCGTGGAAGGCGAGATCGGCCGGTACCGGCGGCGCTGGATGGTGCCGGTCCCGCGGGTGGCCTCGCCGGCGGGGCTGAACGCCCGGCTGGCTGAGGCTGACGTGATCGATGACCGGCGGCACATCGAGTACCGGGCGGCGGCCGTGGCCGCCGATTTCGCGGCCGGGCAGCGGTTCCTGGGGCCGCTGCCGGGCGATGGGTTCGATACCGGCACGGTGCTGTGGCCGCGGGCGGATAAGTTCGCGCGGATCAGCGTCGGCAAGTGCCGGTACTCGGTGCCGGCCCGGCTGATCGGCGCCCGGGTCCGGATCCGGCTGACCGCCAATGAGCTGGAGGTCTTCGACGGGTCCCGGAAGGTGGCGGCGCACCCCCGGCTGGCCGCGGCCGGCGCCGGGCACCTGGACCTGGATCATTACCTGGAGATCCTGGTGCGCAAGCCGGGCGCGCTGCCCGGGTCGGTGCCGCTGGCGCAGGCCCGCGCGGCGGGCACGTTCACCGCCGCGTACCAGCAGCTGTGGGACGCGGCCCGGGCCCGGCTCGGCGACGGCCCGGGGACCAGGACGCTGATCGAGGTGCTGCTGCTGCACCGGCGGCTGCCGGCCGCGTCGGTGAGGGCCGGGATCACCGCGGCGCTGGAGGCGGGGACCTGTTCCCCGGATGTGGTGGCGGTGGAGGCCCGCAAGCACGCCGGCGCGGCCCGCGCCAGGGCCGCTGAGATGCCCGCCGCGCCAGCGCCGCGGGCGAGGGGGGCGGCGGTGATCACCCTGCCGCGCCGCCAGGCGCCGCTGCCGCCGGACCGGCGGGCCGCCCCGTCGGTGGCCGCCTGCGACCAGCTGCTGGGCCGCCCGCAGGCGGGCGGGGAAGGAGGCGCGTGATGGCCGGACGGCGTGATGAGCTGACCGATACCGCCGCGGACGCGGCGATCGACCAGGCCTGCCGGATCCTGCGGCTGCCCACCATCCGGGACCGGCACGGCGAGATCGCCGCCGCCGCGGCCCGCCAGCAGGCCGGCTACAAGGCGTTCCTGACCGAGCTGCTGAGCCTGGAATGCGATGACCGGGAAACCCGCCGCAAGGCCCGGCTGGTCCGCGAGGCCGCCTTCCCCCGCTCCAAGCGGATCGAGGACTTCGACTTCACCGCGAACCCGGACGTGCCGGCCGCGCTGGTCCACACCCTGGCCCGCTGCCAGTGGGTCGCCGCCGGGCAGCCGCTGTGCCTGATCGGGGACTCCGGGACCGGCAAGAGCCACCTGCTGATCGGGCTGGGCGCCGCCGCCGCCGAGGCCGGCTGCCGGGTCCGGTACGTCACGGCTGCCGCGCTGGTCAACGAGCTGGCCGAGGCCGCAGATGACAAGACGCTGTCCAAGGTGATCGCCCGGTACGGGCGGATCGACCTGCTGTGCCTGGACGAACTGGGCTATATCGAGCTGGACCGGCGCGGCGCCGAGCTGCTGTTCCAGGTATTTACCGAGCGGGAGGAGAAGGCATCCATCGCGATCGCGTCCAATGCCCCGTTCAGCGAGTGGACATCCACCTTCGCCGACCCCAGGCTGTGCGCCGCGATCGTGGACCGGCTCACCTACGACGCGCACATCATCATCACCACCGGCGCCGGCTCCTACCGGCTGGCCAGCCGCCCGCCGCCAGGCCAGCGGCACCTGACACCACCTGGTTTGCGGCTCGGTTTCTGGGTCAGTAGTTATTTCCGCAAGATCGGGTCGATCGCGGTGGCGTCCTGCTGGAGAGGACCATCACGAGATCGATGGATGGTGCGCTGTGCTTGGCATGTGGCCGGTCGGCGAACAGGACCTGGTCCGGGCTCAGCGAGATGTTGTGCAGGTACATGTCGAAAGTGCACCAGGGACGGTCTTTACGCGGCCGCCGGGCCCTGTTCCCGCGGCTTGGGATGCCCGGCAGAATGGTCGCCGTGACCGGTCAGTCCCCGTCGCCTGATGCGCCGCAGAGCCTGTCGGTGCTGGAGGCGGTCCTGGAACGGATCACCTATGCCAACGAGGACACCGGCTACACCATCGCCCGGGTGGCCACCGGGCGGACCGGCCCGGATCTGCTGACGGTGGTGGGGCCGTTGCTGGGCGCCCAGGTCGGCGAAAGCCTGCGGCTGACCGGGCGCTGGAGTTCCCACCCCAGGTACGGCAGGCAGTTCGAGGTGCACTCCTATACCACCGTGCTGCCTGCCACGATCCAGGGCATCCGCCGCTACCTGGGGTCGGGGTTGATCAAGGGGATCGGCCCGGTGATGGCCGAACGGATGGTGGCACATTTCGGTGCCGGCATCCTGGCCGTCATCGAGACCGAGCCCGGCCGGCTAACCGAGGTGCACGGCCTGGGACCGAAACGGACCAAGAAGATCGCCGGCGCGTGGGAGGAACAGAAGGCGATCAAGGAAGTGATGGTATTCCTGTCCGGCGTCGGGGTGTCCACCTCCCTGGCAGTGCGGATCTACAAGAAGTACGCCGGCGCCTCCATCACGATCGTGAAGAACGAGCCGTACCGGCTGGCGTCAGAGGTGTGGGGCATCGGGTTCAAGACCGCCGACACCATCGCCCAAGCCGTCGGGATCCCGCACGACAGCCCGGAACGGATCAGGGCAGGGCTGCAGTACACCCTGTCGCAGGCCGCCGACAACGGACACTGCTACCTCCCGCAACCTAACCTGATCACCGATGCCACCAAGATCCTCGAGGTGGACCGGGAACTGATCGGCCCGTGCCTGGACGAGCTCGTCGCCGCCGAGGGCGTCGTCCGCGAACTGGTACCCGGGGAGGGTGGCGGTCTGCTCCCGGCGGTCTACCTGGTGGCCTTCCACCGGGCCGAGCAGTCCCTGGCGACCGGGCTGCTGGCCCTGCTGAACTCCCCGCAGGAGCGGCTACCGGCATTCGCGGCCGTGGACTGGGGCAAGGCACTGCGATGGCTGCACGCCCGGACCAGGCAGGACCTGGCCCCCGAGCAGCAGGAGGCGGCCCAGCTCGCCCTCACGCAGAAGGTGGCCGTGCTGACCGGCGGCCCCGGCTGCGGGAAGAGCTTCACCGTCCGTTCCATCGTCGAGCTCGCCGCGGCCAAGAACGCCACCGTGGTGCTGGTCGCGCCCACCGGCCGGGCCGCCAAACGGCTGGCGGAGCTGACCGGCCACCAGGCCTGCACCGTTCACCGGCTGCTGGAGCTGCAGCCTGGCGGCGACCCCAAATACGACCGCGACAACCCCCTGGACGCCGATCTGGTCGTAGTGGACGAGTCCTCGATGATGGACGTGATCCTGGCCAACAAGCTGGTCAAGGCCATCCCGGCAGGAGCGCATCTGCTGATGGTCGGCGACGTCGACCAGCTCCCCTCGGTCGGCGCCGGCGAAGTGCTGCGTGACCTGCTCGCCGCCGGCGCCATCCCGCGGGTGCGCCTCACCCGGATCTTCCGCCAGGCCCAGCAGTCCGGCATCGTCGTCAACGCCCACCGCATCAACCACGGCCAGCCCCCGCAGCTCACCGGCTTCGGCGACTTCTACTGGTTCGCCTGCGAGCCCCCCGGGGACTCCGGCCTGCACCCGGCGGAGGAGACCGCCAGGCTCGTCGTGGACATCGTCGCCCGCCGCGTCCCCGCCAGATTCGGGCTCGATCCGGTCCGCGACGTCCAGGTGCTGACGCCGATGCACCGCGGCCCCGCCGGAGCGGGCAACCTCAACAGCCTGCTGCAAGAAGCGCTCACCCCGCACCGCGACGGGACGCCGGAGAGGCGGTACGGCGGGCGGGTGTTCCGCGTCGGGGACAAGGTCACCCAGCTCCGCAACAATTACGACAAAGGCAAGGCTGGTATCTTCAACGGCACGGTCGGGGTCGTCACCGGCCTGTCCCCGGAAGAGCAGACCCTGACCGTGCTGACCGACGAGGACGAGCCGGTGGACTACGACTTCGCCGAGCTCGATGAGCTCGCCCACGCCTACGCCGTCACCATCCACCGCTCCCAGGGCAGCGAGTATCCCGCCGTGGTCATCCCGCTCACCGCCTCGTCCTGGATGATGCTGCGGCGCAACCTGCTCTACACCGGCGTCACCCGCGCCAGGAAGCTCATCATCCTCGCCGGATCCCGCCGCGCCCTGGCCCAGGCGGTCCGCACCCCCGGAGCAGGCCGCCGCCACACCGCACTCACCCACCGGCTCCACCCCGCCGGGTAAGCGAGCGGACCCCAGCGCCCGGCAGCGAGGAAGAGCACTCTGCGATGTGTCCGTAAACGGCCTGCCTGCACAGACAGCAAGATCATCGGCATCCAGGACCGGGAACAATCCGCCGCCAGCCCCGGCTACTTCCCACCGCAGCGGGAGCCAGGCGGAATCGTCGCCTGCCTTCAGGTCCCGGCAATGCACCTGGACGAGCCTGGACAGGCCCGGTACCGAGCCCAGCGGGCCGACCCGCCCCAGGCCGGTGATCCCGTCGCTGTAGGCCTGTTGCGAGGCACCGCCCAGCAAGCCGCCGCAGGTCAGGTCCGCCAGCCTGGCCCGGGCGGCAGGGAAGCTGACCTCCAGCGAAACCTCGTCGCTGACGAACACACCGGGAGTTAACCGAGCCAGATGCCCTCCGGGCAAGGACTTAAGTCCCCGCGCTATAGGTCCTTTGCCCCGGCGATTCCGGCCAGACATCGCCGCCTACTGCGGTAAGGGCGGCCTCATCCAGCCGCCGCCACAGCAGCGCCGGCGGCGCGAGCACATGCGTTGCCTGGCACCCGGGCTGCTTGCACCTGCCCCGCCGAAGGCCCGCGGCCACCGTGTTAGGCGACGCTCTCAGTGGGGACCGGATCGGCTACCGCGGACACTGCCGGTGAGCACGATCTTGGACGGGTGAGCCCGGCTTGCCCGGGTGCGTGTCGCGACTTATCGGCACGCTGCTGGAGGCGCGCGCGGAGGGGCTGGGGTACCGGCGGATCGCAGGCCGGATGGGCCGGGCGGCGGCCGGCGCGCTGGGGCAGGCAGCAAGGAGTCGGCAGCTACGAGAAGGACGGGAGAACCAATGCGCGCGGCGCCATGCAGCTGTGATGCGCGCGGTCACAGGCCACTGTGGTCAGCCCTGAGGCTAAACTTGCCCGTGGTGCACCGGGAAGCCTGGTCGGTAAAGCCTTAGCCGTGACCGTCCCGAAGGAGCACCGTTATGACCGGCACTGAGCCGTTTGCCCTGTTGATGGTGCTGGTAGCTGCCGTGGGGCTGGGCGCGGACCTATCGAATCGCCTGGCTCATCGGGTAAAGCTCCCCTCACCCGCGCTATTCCTGGTGGGCGCGGCCATCGCGGTCAAAGTCATCCCTGCGCTGCACGCACCCTCGCAGCAGGCAGTAGAGCGAGTGGTGACCGTGGCCCTGACTTGCATCTTGTTCGACGGCGGCATGAACATCGGCTGGGCCCGGTTCCGGTCCGCAGCTGCCCCTATCGCCGTCGTCGGTGTGCTGGGCACGTTCTTGACCGTGTTCGCCGGGGCGCTGCTAGTGCACTTCGCGTTCGGGCTTACCTGGTATGTCTCACTGCTCGTGGCCACGGCGGTAGCGCCGACGGACCCGGCGGTGGTGTTCTCCGTCCTTGGCCAGCGGGAGGTCTCTGGCCGCAGCGGCATCATCTTGAAAGGGGAGTCGGGCGCGAATGACCCGGTGGGGATCGCGCTGATGGTGAGCCTGATCACTGCGGCCGGGCTCAGTGCGGGCGCGTTCGCTCATGTCGGCGGGGAGTTCTTGGTCCAGATGGCTGTTGGGCTGGCGGTCGGCGTGGTGGGCGGCCGTGTGCTGCTGTGGTTCACGCGGCGGGTAGCGCTGCCCAGCGAGGGGCTATATCCGCTGCGGACACTGGCTTGCGTGCTGCTGCTGTTCGGTATCGCCACTCTCGCGCACGGGTCGGGATTCCTGGCGGTATTCGCGGCCGGGATCGTGCTCGGCGATGGGCGCGCTCCGTTCAAGCGGGAGATCGAGGCGTTCCACTCAGCGCTGGCCAGCCTCGCCGAGATCGTCGCCTTCATCGCCCTTGGCCTGACTATCGATCTCAGCGTGATCGCCCAGGCCGACGTGTGGATCCCCGGGCTCATCCTCGGGGCTGCACTGGCATTCATCATCCGGCCTGTCCTGGTCGGGTTGTGCCTGATCCCCGCACGGCTAAAAACCAACGAGCGCAACTTCGTCCTGTTCGCTGGGCTTAAAGGGGCCGTGCCGATCCTGCTGGGCAGCGCCCTGCTCGCCGCCCACGTGCCCGATGCTGAGCGGCTCTATGGCATCGTCGCGGTCGTGGTGGTGTTCTCCGTCGTGGTGCAAGGGAGCCTGACGCCTGCCGTCGCCCGGCTGCTCCATGTTCCAATGCGCGTGGTAGAGCCCGAGCCATGGGCACTAGGGGTCCGGCTGCGCGACGAACCCAGCGGGGTGCACCGGCTCACGATCAAGACCGGCTCACCTGCCGATGGCCGCGCCATTGACGACCTGGCCGACCTCCCCGACGACGCCTGGGTCAGCTTCATCGTGCGAGACGGCCAGCTCGTCCCCATCAAAGGTGACACCACACTGCGGGCCGCGGATGATGTCCTGGTGCTGGCACCCCCCGACCGGCGCGCAAAGCTCATCACCGCCTTTGAAGGACGCCCCGCAGAGTAACCGGCTGGTGTACCAGGCAAGGTTGCCCGGACCATAGGGTCAGCGGCTAGGGCAGCTGATACGGCATCCGGACAGACCGCCAGTTCGCGGTGATTCACCCGGGTCGCGGCGGGCATCGGCCTTCTGCCAGTCCTCAGCGCGCCTCGGGACCCGAGTTGCGCTCTGCCTGATCAGCCAGCGTGATGGCTACCAGACGCGCCTACAGGGACGCTAGCACCACCACGAGCGCCGTTGCGGGTGTCGCGGCGGCACTCGCGCGCTCACTACTTTTGGTCGGCTGGGCCGTCCTGGTCCCGGAGGACCCGAGCCGGGGTCAGCGTCCGGTGCCAGAACACCCATGCGAGTCGGCCATGTCCGATTTCCTGAGCGAGTACAGCCGGGGGAACGGCGAGCACCGGGCACTGGGCGTGAGCCACGCAGTAGCGGCTCACCCTGCAGGAGACCGTCCGCGCCAGCGCGCCACGACGGCCTGCACCCACTACCAGCAGGTCACCAGGGCGGCAGGCAGTGCTTACGAGAACCCAGCCTGCCGCGCCTCGCTCTACGCGAGGCTGCACCATCGGATCGTCAGGGACCTCTCCCCACACTGCGATGAGCGCATCCCGGAGACGCTGGCAGGCCATGTCTTGCCAGACCTGGCGCAAATAGCCCGAAGATTGCAACCGAGGAGCGCGATCACCCTCAGGCGGCGCCCACGCAATAACGGGTATAAGGGCCGCATCATGAGCGCGAGCCAGAACCTCCGCGTAGCGCAGTGCCCGCAGGCTGCCAGGTGAGCCACTCGTCCCAACGATTACGCGATCTACGCCAGACATGGCGTACCACCTACGAGGCCTTGGGAAGGTCTCGGTGTGATGGCTTTTCCGCGCCCGCCTGCTTGGGCTTCGGCGGAAGTGTCACGTGTGATGGCTTTTCCGCGCCCGCCTGCTTGGGCTTCGGCGGATGTGCCGCGCGGATCAAGCGTGCGCTGACGACGGCCAGGCCGATGATCAGCACACCGGTGATCGCCAGCGCCGCCGGGACCCCCAGCGACTGATGCAGGTAGCGAACCGCCGCCGAGGTGACGTAGCCGAACATCGCCAGCGTGCCCAGGGCGAGCAGCGGCACGTTCCGCAGCGGGACGCTGGCGGCCATCGCCGCGGCGGCGGTGGCGATGCCGATCGCATACCCCGCATACCCCCAGCCGTGGTAGACCGCGAAGATCGGCGCGATCAGGGCCAGGATGACACCGCAGGGGATGGTCACCCACACGGGTTCGACGTACCGCCGCCACCCGAGCCCGGCCCATGCCAGCCCGAACGCCCACACCGGAAGGACGGCGGCAATCGCGGGAGCCGACCCGGTCCCGCCATGGCCAGTGGCAATATCAACGGCGTAATCAACGATGCCGAGGACGGTGACGACCAGCCCCGCGAACAGGGCGACGTTCTGCAGCGCACCCCGGCGGACCCGCCACAGCGCCGCGGAGTACACGGTGACAGCCCCCCCGACAACGACCGTGACCGGGCCCGTGCTCCCGTACGCCTTGTACCACGCGAGCCAGACAGCCCCGGCGACGCAGGCCACGGAGAGGAACCACACCACCCCGGCCAGCCGCTGGATCGCGGGCTCGCGGACCCGGCGGGCCACGATGCCGATCAGGAGGAAGAACCCGGCGGCGCCGGCGATGACGCCCACCTGCCCCCAGTCGCCGAGGCTGTTCCAGCGCTGGCCGATCGCGGCAGCGCCGCCAGCCAGCAGCAGGATCACGCCGACATAGGCGACCGCCTCGGTCAGCAGCGAGATGCGCCGCGTGCCCTGTTCGCCCTCCGCAGCCTGGCCGGTGGTGAGCAGCCCCTGCCGCCGCGCCCAGTAGTAGAACCCGCCGAAGATCAGGGCCACGATGACGACGGGCACAATCAGAGAGATCATGGCGAACCCCCTTTCGCCTGCGCATCTTGGACTGCGCCAAGAATCTGCTACTTACAGGCTTTCGGCCCGGCCGGCGGCTTGCTAGAGCCGAAGGGCGGCTCGCAAGGGCCGAAGGTCACCGGTCATGGCCCGCTTTGTGCGGCTCCGCGGCTCCGGCGGCAGGGTGGTGGCCCGGCCAGCAGGGCGGCGGCACGGGCGGGAGCCGGTATGGCGAGCGGGAAGATCATCGGGCCATCAGCCAGGGTGACGAGGGGGCAATCACGGCCACTACGGATCACCAGGATCCGCAGTTCAGCCCTGTAATCAGCCGTGTCCGCGGCCAGCGCCGCGACCAGGCCAAGGAGCGCTCCTGACAGCCCGAGCCGTGCGCCCAGCCGTTCCAGCCGCACGACGAGAACCGCGCTGACGCCCGGGCTCAGCGCGGCGGCTGCCACCAACACGGTCACCGCCCAGGGCGAGGACATCATCGGGTGCCGGGAGGCGGCCTGATGGATCCAGCCGGTGCGGTAACCCCACGCGGTCCAGCCGCTACGCGACGGCATGAGACACACCTTTGCCTGTACCGCTTCAAAACTGTCGCATGGTGTTTGACCTGGGCTTCATGAGATCAGCTAACGCAGCCCGGTAGTACTCGTTGATCACGCCGCCGAGCACTTTCAGCCGCTGGACCGGCAAGTCCAGCGGAACGTCGGCCTGGTCGTCGTGATCGGGCGGTCGTTGCTGGCGAGACTGGTCCGGGCGGTGGCAGTTGTAATGGGCGACGTAGTCGTCCAGGACCGATAGAAGGTGCCGTTCGCCGTAGATGAGCATCCGGTCGGTGCACTCGGCACGTGCGCTGCGTACCCATCTCTCGGCATAACAGTTCGCGCGCGGCGTCCGCGGCGGGGTCTTGACTATTTTCACGCCTTCGCTGGCGAAGATCGCGTCGAAGGCGCCCGTGAACTTGGCGTCGCGGTCCCGGATCAGGAAGCGGAAGGACCCGGCCCGGTCACCGAGGTCCATAAGCACATTCCGGGCCTGCTGGGTCGTCCAGGTGCCAGTGGGGTGGGCGGTCACGCCCAAGACGTGCACATGCCGGGTGGCGACCTGCATCACGAACAGGACGTAGAGGCGCCTGAAAGAAATTGTGTCCACATGGAAGAAGTCGCAGGCCAGCAGCCCTTGCGCCTGAGCGCGCAGGAACGCTCGCCAGGAGGTGTCCATGTTCCGCGGAGCCGGTCTGCGCCGCCGGGCGCGCAGGATCCGCTGCACGGTCGCTGCGCTGACGCGGTGACCGAGCCGGCAGAGTTCGCCGTGGACTCTGCGGTATCCCCAGGCGGGGTTCTCCCGCGCCAGCCGCAGCACCAGGTCGCGGATGTCCTGGCTGGTGCGCGGCCGACCGGGCCGGTTCGGGTACGTCCATTTGCGGGTGATAAGCCGGCGGTGCCAGGCCAGCACCGTGCCCGGCGTGACGAGCCGGCGGGCGCGCAGCACGGCTGGCAGGTGCCGGGCCAGTGCCGCCAGGATGGCACGGTCGGCCCAGTCCGGCGCGGGCCGGGCAACCTGACGGCGAAGCACCGCGATCTCATGACGCAGGATCATGATCTCCGCGTCTTTGGACGCCTGGCTGCGACCCAGCAGCACCAGCCAGCCGAAGACCCGGACCGTGATCAGGTAGAGCAGGCGAAGGGACACAAACCGCGATCCTGCCGCAACCAGTTCATCCGGCCAAACCGCAGGCCGCAGCACCTGCGATGAGTTCTGAAGCGGTACACGCCAGACTCACGCCCGTGACCACGCTCATCCGCGCATCGCCCCCTTCCTTACGCTGTCACATGCAGCCCGGCTGTTCGGGAAAAGATGCTCAGGCCAAACGGACCGGGTGTCACGCCCGGCCCGAACCTTGACGTGGTGACCCGGCATGACGCCCCGCGGCCTACTCAGCCCTCGGCGAGCTGGTAGTCGTCGGCTTCATCGAGGGCGTCCGCGACGGCCTGCCGCGCCAGCGGCCCGTCGCTGGTGACCGTCACCGCGGAAGCGCCGCCGGGGACCAGGCCCACCGTCACGTCGCTGACGCCATCCAGGGCCCCGAGTTCACCGGACACCGCACGCACGCAGTGCTCGCAGGTCATCCCGGTGACCCGGTACGTCACCGATGTCATGAAGCCGCCTCCTTCCTGCACCTCTGCCAGACAGCTTGCCATACCCCGGCGCGGTATCCATCAGGCCAGACGGCCTCCATGACGAGGACCTTCGTATGTACGGCCAGCCTCAGCGCCGGGCGCGAGCCGGGTGGCTCAGACGACTCCCGTTTCGGCCTGGGTCCTGCGGGTAGCGGCCGCTCATGTGTGAGCAGTGCACGTAGATGGGGCCGCCGGGTTACCGCGATGGACGCCACGCGATGGGCGACGACCGGCTGCTGCGCGAATTGCTGGGGGAACTGCGAGCAGCAGGGCTAGCTGCGCTGGTCCTGCTGGGTTTCCTGTGCTGCATCTCCTTCAGGAGCCGATTCGCCGGGCTAAGCGATGTCCAGCGCGGGATGCATGTGACCTCGCTTGTGCTGACCGCCCTCGCGGCGGCTGTGTTGCTTACCCCGGCCGCCTATCTCCGCCTGGTACCTGGTCACCGGCCTGCGGAGCAGGTGACCCGCGGGGTGCTCGGCATGGCGGCCGGCGGCCTGACTGCGGCCGGTCTTGCGGTGTCGGCGGCGGTGCGGCTGGCGGCCAGGTGGGCCGAATCCGGTCTGGCGGCCGACCTCCTCGGCGCCGGTACGGCAGCCTTGTTCGCCGCTGCCTGGTTCGTCCTGCCCCGGCTGCTGAGCCGTGGCCGCCCAGAGGGCTGCAAGGGCCCGTCGGCCGGAGATCTGGCAGATGGCCGACCGGAAGGCGGCTGACCCAGTGAGCGCCAAGAGCGGGAGCGGCTCTGCGAAGTTCGCACCTGGCCGGGTCGGTGCGTCAGCGTGGAAACAGGGGTATCTGCCGTGCTCGCGGTAGGTCACCAGCTCGCCGCCGGCCGCATGCCCGACGCGGAGGGATGGCTGCAGACGGGCGAGCTGGGCCTCGCGCTGCTGCTGTCGGCCGTCATCGGCCTGGAACGGGAGGTGCGGCAGAAAAGCGCGGGCCTGCGCACCTACACCCTGGTCGGAGTCGGGTCCGCGCTGTTCATGCTGATCAGCGAGTACGGATTCAGCGACGTGCTGCAGCCCGGGCCGGGTCGTCCTGGACCCGTCCCGGATAGCGGCCCAGATCGTCGCCGGCATCGGGTTCCTCTGCGCAGGACTCATCTTCGTCCGGCGCGACTCGGTGCGCGGCCTGACCACCGCAGCCGGCGTGTGGGTCACCGCCGCGGTCGGCGCCGCCGCGGGGCCGGGCTAACGCTCATCGCCGCGCTGGCAACCGGCGTTTACCTCATCGTCGTCCTCCTGTTCCCGCAGCTCACCCGGCGCCTGCCCCGGTCGGCCACGGCAATATCGTTTATCCGGCTGTATTACCCGGACGGCCACGGAATCCTGCGCGACGTGCTCCAGCTCGCGACCACCCGCGGGTTCGCCATCGATGAGCTTTCCACAGCCACGACGGGCAACGGGCGATCCGCGGGCAACGGGCGGCCATATGCCAGCGAGCCGGACAGCCATACCGAGGAACACAGAATGGTGGAGGTGACCCTGCAGGTCCACGGCCGCGGACAGGTGAACGAACTGGCCGCCGGGCTCTCCGAGATCCCCGGCGTCCGGGCCGTCGTCGCAGGCGATGTGCATGCAGCAGACGAGTAGCCACCAAGGGCTGACCACCCATCGGCCCGGGCAGCCGGGCTGGTCATGTATCCAGTGGAGATGACCCCGCACATCCAGCACGCGCAGCGGGCGTGCAGCGGCGGCGTTGAGGGTGGCGGAAGGAGTGTTACTCCAAAGCGGTCCGTATGGCGGGCCGGTCATGGCCCACCTGATCTGCGACTGCGATGGCCGGTGCGGTGTGCACAGGCTTGACCTCGACGGTAACCGGCAGGCCCGCGCGGACGCTCTGGGTCACCACGCAGTAGTCCTCGAACAGTTCCAGGCACCGGCCGATCCGGCCGGCGTCGGCTGGACCGGTCTCCGGCTGGATCTGCACGTCGAGAGCGCCGACGCGCAGAAGGCCGCGCCCTGCCAGGGCACTGTGAACTGCTTCATCGCCTGCGCATGCAACCCACCGCAAGCCGACCGTGGATCGGGCTGCTGTCAGCTTTACTCACACCAGGAAGCTCACACGGGAGCAGCTGTCGCTCCTGCCACAGCGGCTGAATTCCAGGATTCCCGCTCAGCGGTCTGGCTCGCGCCACAGCAGCCTTTTCACGCCTAGCTGAGCGCGGGGAACACGGCAGGTTGTTCTTCCGTCAAAGTCGCGAGCCGCCTCCACTGCTGGCTGCGGCATGGATCCGGGGAATGAACAGCACTTCGGCGGCAGCGTCGGCCGCGGCTAACGAATTCTTGCATTGCAGGATGGTCGGCTGGGATTGGACGCCAAGGGAGGAGGGCACGCGGGGTCATGCGCGAAGGCGCCGTCCCGCTGGGGCCGGCTGCCGTCCTAGACCCGCGCAGCGCGGTGGCATCGTGGCCGGTGTCGAGCTCGTGTCACTGGGCGCCTTGCGGCCCCCCGTGTGGCCGCCTGCATGCCCGCGCCGTGCTGGCCGAGTGGGGCCTGCGCGACCTGGCCGAGGCGGCCGAGCTGATCGTCAGCGAGCTTGTCACCAATGCCGTCCGGGCATCGACTGGCGCAGACGGCCCGGCCACGGTACGGCGAAGCCGGGTTGCCGGTCGTGATCCTCCGGCTAACCACCGACGCCGCCCGGGTCCTGATCGAAGTCTGGGATGACATTCCGGCAGGACCGGTTGCGGAACAAGCCGGTCCAGAGGATGAGAGTGGCCGGGGGCTGATGCTGATCGAGGCGGTCTGCGATCGCTGGTGGTGGAAGGTAGTGCCCGGGCGGGCCGGCAAGGTGGTGTCGGCCGAACTGCGCGTACCAGTACCGAAGGCAGCGCATTGCCCGTCCGGCCCGTTCCCAGCGGCCGGGGGCGTGGCAGCTGACGGTTTACCACTTTCACTCGCCTCTTGCTCCGGGACGCGCTAGTCGCCGGGTTCGTGAACTGGCCGGGCAAGTTGACCAGCACCCGCGCAGCGCTGAGCGCCTTCGCTGGTGTCACCGCAGACACCCAGCAGGCATGCATCTGCCAAGGAGGAGCCTTTCAGGCCGGGATATGGTGCCTCAAGCCTGGCTGGGGCCAGAGCGCCCGGGCGGCCTGGCTCGGGCCGCGCCGGGCGGGGGCGGCGCGAGCCAGCGTAGGTGCTCGATGTCTCCTTGCAGCTCCAGCCGCCGCCACAGCGGCGCTGCGGGCGAGACCTGGCTGGCATGCAGCAGCGCGGCCTGGCGCTGCCGGGTCCGGCTGACCCGGATGGCGAAGTCCAGCTGCCCGGGTGCCTGGCCGGCGAACGGCTGGCCGGTCTCGGCCCGCAGGCGGCCGGCGATGCCGGCGGGCAGCGCCCACGCCAGCACGGGCAGGCTCAGCAGGCCGGCCGCATGGACAGCCGCCCGGGTGGCGGCCCGGTGGTCCGGATGGCCGGTGATGCCGGTGTCGTCGAACACCAGCAGCCCGCCGGGGTGATACCGGGCGGCCAGCCCGGTGACGTGCGCAGCCAGCTCGGCAGTCGGCACCCCGGTCAGGCGGCCGTCGGGATAATCCAGCAGCGCGACGGCGGAGACGCCGAGTGCCGCCCCGGCCTGCCGCAGTTCCCGGGAGCGCTGCCGGGTCAGGTTGGCACCGGTCTGGTTCAGCGTGGAGGCCTCGCCGCGGGTGTAGCACAGGACGTGCACCGCGGCTCCGCCTGAGGTCATCCGGTCGATGATCGCGCCGAGCCCGAACGACTCGTCGTCGGGGTGGGCCACGACCGCGAGCACGGCAGCCCAGGCCGGCAGCAGCCCATGTGGCTCGCGGGCAGGGCTGCCATGCAGCCTGGCAGGCGATCCCGGTTGGCCTGCGCTCATCCTCGCCACCTCCCGTCTGCCGACGGACGCGGGGCACGACGCCGCCGTTACGCCTATTATACCCCCTAGGGTATAATAGGGCTTGTCGCCAGAGAAGGAGGCGGCACTGGCGGCTGCTGACCTTTGAACCGGCTCCCGAGGGACGTGCTCTAGCGACTGCACCTGGCGGTGCGCCCGGATACCGTGCTCCGCTGGCACCGCCACGTAGCTGCACGCCGACACGCCCGGCGGTCCCGGCACCCAGGCCGGCCGCGTACCGTGCGCTCGATCCGCGTCCTGGGGTTGCGGCTAGTCCGCGAGAATCCCGGGTGGGGGTATCGCCGGGTACACGGCGAGCTGCTCGTGCCCGGCGTAAAACTCGCCGCTTCCACCGTCTGGGAGATCCTGCCCGACGCCGGGACCGGCCCGGCGCCCGGGCGCAGTTCCGCCACGTGGGCCGATTTCCTGCGCTCCCGGGCCGGGGCCTTGCTGGCCTGTGACTTCTTCGAGACGGTCGCCCTGTCCGGGGCGCGGCTGCACGTGCTCGCGGTGATCGAGCACGCCAGCCGGAGAATCAGGATCCTGGGCGCCACCGCCCACCCGGCGGCGTCCTGGGCGGCACAGGCAGCTCGCCCTGCTCGCAGCGGCCGTCGCGGCGCGACGGGCATTCGCTCTGAGCGCCGGCCGTCCGCCCGGCCGCCGACGGCGGCTGCCGGTCAGCGGCGCCTTCGGCGCCAGCCTCGCGATCAGCGCCCTGACCGCCGCCGCCGCCTCCTTATCGCGATCGCCTTGCTCACCTGATGCCCGACGCTGCGGGCCCCCGGTTCAGGAAAAATACGTCACCGATCCGGTCGCGAAATGATCCGGCAGGCGTCCCTAGGGGCCCGCTGACGGCAGACGTGACCGGCGACGATCCTCGCCGGGGCGGGCCGGCGCGCGCCGTGCAGGCCACCGGAGCCGCCTGGCCCGGCGGCACTCTCAGGACGCCTTGGAGCTGGCCTGGCCGGACTCGCGCTCCGGCGCATTCGCGATGGTCGGCGCCACCCTGTGATTGGCGCGCGACGCTTGCGCCACGGCGCCCTCGCGCTGGACTTTGCTGTTGACAGATCGAGCTCACCCACAGCGGCTTCGGGCTGATGGTCCCCATGATGGCCACCTGATCGCCACGGCCGTTGCCTTCCATATCGAGGATTTAGTCGATCGACTCCGCCCGCCTGCCCGGACCGGTCCTGCCCCGGGTCAGGCGCGGATAGCGCGGACCAGGGTGTCCACCGCCTCGCGGGGGCTGCCCGTTACGGGCCGCCGGACGCGCTCAGCCCGCAGCACGGTGAGATCCCCGAGTGAGGACGTGATCGATCCGGGGGTGTGCAGCACAGCCGGGTCCTGCGGGCCCCCGGTGCCTTCGGTCAGGTTCGTCACGTCGTGTCCCACCACCAGCAGAACGCCCCCGGGCGCGAGCGCCGTCACGGCCCGGCGCAGCACCCCGTCCAGCTCAGCCTCGCGAAGCTGCAGGTAGGCGATGAGCACGAGCTGGAACGAGCCCGGTTCCGGCTGATAGTCGCGGACGTCGGCGCGCACCCAGTCGACGGCCACGCCGCGGTCCTGCGCCAGGCGCCTGCCCTTGTCCAGCCCGACGGCGGAGAAATCCACTGCGGTCACCTGCCAGCCGCAGCTGGCCAGCCACACCGCGTTGCGCCCCTCGCCGGCGCCGACGTCCAGTGCCCGCCCTGGCGCCAGGTCCTGCAACTCGGCCACGACGAACCTGTTCGGCTCGGCCGTCCACACCAGCTCGGCGGCGGCGTAACGCTGATCCCATTCCTGGCTCTCCACCTGCCCCTTTTACCACAGCCCGCGAACAAGCTAGGGACGCGGTTGGCCTGACCGCCGCTGTCTCCCGGCGATGACAAGCGCGCCGGGCACGTCAAGGCCGGGGATGCCCGGCCGCCGCCCGCAGCCGCTCCAGCCGTTCAGGCAGGTCCACCCGCTCCCCGGCGTCTAGGACTACCCGAACATCAACACCTCGGTCATCCCTCCCGCCGGCGTCGGGGATTGCGCCGCCCACGCCCCGCCCCTGACCCACAACCAGCACCTTTCCCGGCAGGCCCGCCGGTCCGCGAGCGGCTCCCTGACTGACGGCAGACGCAGGCCGCGACGGCAAGCCAGGCAGCCAGCGCCGCGGCTACGTGAACAGGCCGGGGCTCTCGCGAAGCGCCGCCCGCAGCCCGGTGCCGCACGAGCTGGCAGCCGGGACGATCACGCCTATCGCGTCCGCGACGGCTTCGGCGGCAGCCCGAGCCCGTCCTCGTGCGGCAACGCCGTCAGGTACCGATCCGGCCGGCCGGCCAGGGCTGCGCCCACCCGGCCGCAGGTACCCGCCCTGGCCGCCGCCTCCTCTGGATCCGGCCTAGCGGCAGCCGGCCCGCGCTGGGCGGTTGCCGCCCGTTCCAGCAGCTCATCCGGCGACAGCAGGGCCTTGCGGGAGCGGCAACGGCAACCCGGTCATGGTTAACCCGAGCCGTGGCGCTGCGTCAGCCTCAGCTGCGAACTGGCCGGCGACGGGCCCGGCCGGGCTGTCAGGGCTCTGGCTGGCGGACCGGGGTCGCCCGTATACGGAACCGCAGCGTCCTGCAGCCCGCCAGCGCCGGTGAAGACCGGGCGATCGGCCGGCTGCCAGCGGCGGTCTCTATACCCCTATAGGTATAGTCGGTTATATCGGCGTGAGGAGGCTGCATCATGGCGACCGCAGCTCTGACGAGCGCGACCATCGGTACCGTGACCGGGAGCGGGCTGCCGCTGGCTGGGCAGGCGGCGGGGCAACTGGTCGCCGGAGCGCGAGCTGGACACGGGCCAGATCCGCGCGGATACCGGCCGCAGGCAACGCGCGGCGAAGACGGCCAGCGGATAGCCACGCCGGCCCGCGCGCAGGAGGTCCTGATCCCCGGGCCCGCCGGAGGTTCCGGCGGTTCCCGGACCGTAGGAGGTTCCGGTGAATGAGATGAGCGCCGGGCAGGACCTGGCCGCGTCGCGGGTGCCGACGTCGCCTTTGCTGGAGCGGGTCAGGCGCGGCATTATCGGCGAGGGCGAGCTGATGGACGGGCCGTTCGGGCCGCGGCGCGTCACCTATGCGGACTACACCGCGTCGGGCCGGTCGCTGGATTTCATAGAGGACTTCATCCGGGACGCGGTCCTGCCCCGCTACGCCAACACCCATACCGAGAGCTCGGGCACGGGCCTGCAGACCAGCCGGCTGCGCGAGGACGCCCGGCAGATCATCCGCGACGCGGTCGGCGGGACGGAGAACGACCTGGTCATCTTCACAGGCTCGGGCGCGACCGCGGCGGTGAACAAGCTGATCGGCATCCTGGAGCTGCGGATACCGGCCGGGCTGGACGAGCGGTACCAGCTCGCCAGGCAGATCCCCGAGGGCGAGCGGCCCGTCGTGTTCGTCGGCCCGTACGAGCATCACTCCAACGAGCTGCCGTGGCGCGAGTCGATCGCCGACGTCGTGGTGATCGGCGAGGATTCCGACGGCCACGTCGACCTGGCCGACCTGGAAGGACAGCTTGTCCGGTACGCGCAGCGTCCGCTGCGGATCGGAAGCTTCTCCGCCGCCTCCAACGTGACCGGCATCCTCACCGACACCAGCGCGGTCGCGGCGCTGCTGCACGCCCATGGCGCGCTGTCATTCTGGGATTATGCCGCTGCGGGTCCCTACGTGCCCATCCGCGTCTCGGCATCCCGGCCGGACCGAGACGACCACAAGGACGCGATCTTCCTGTCGCCGCATAAGTTCCCCGGCGGGCCGCAGACCCCCGGCGTCCTGGTCGTCCGGCGCGAACTGGTCCGCAATCAGGTGCCGACAGCGCCCGGCGGCGGCACGGTGGCGTTCGTCGACCCGGTCGGCCACCGCTACCTCGACGACCCGGTCGCGCGCGAGGAAGGCGGCACCCCCGCCATCATCGAGTCCATCCGCGCCGGGCTCGTCGTGGCGCTCAAGCAGGCAGTCGGCACCGATCTCATCGCCGCCCGCGAGGAGCGGCTCTGGCAGCACGTGCTGCGCCGCTGGGCCGGCAGCCCGGGAATCGAGATCCTCGGCAGCCGCCAGGCGTCCCGGCTGTCCATCGTCTCGTTCCGGATCCGGCACGGCGCCAGGTTCCTGCACCACAACTTCGTGGTCGCGGTGCTCAACGACCTGTTCGGCATCCAGGCCCGCGGCGGATGCTCCTGCGCAGGCCCGTACGGGCACCGCCTGCTGGCCATCGGCGCAGCCCGCTCACACGCGCTGCGCGCCGAGATCGGCCACGGCTGCGAAGGGATCAAGCCCGGCTGGAGCCGGGTCAACCTCAACTACTTCATCTCCGCCGCCCAGGCCGACTACATCGCCGCCGCGGTCGAGCTCATCGCCGCCGGCGGCTACCGCCTGCTCCCCCAGTACCGGTTCGACCCGCACACCGGCCTCTGGCGCCACGCCAGCGGCCCGCCACGACCCCAGATCACCCTGGCCGACGTCACATACGACCACGACGGCACGATGACCTACCCACGGCAGCGACGCCAGGCGGGCGAGGACGCCTTCCCCGGCTACTTGCGCCAGGCCCGCGCGCTGCTCGCCGGGCTCCCCGGCCAGCTTGACGACGGACCCACCGGCCTCAGCGCGGAGTTCGAGGCACTCCGCTGGTTCCCGCTCCCGCCCGGATGCCTCAGCCAGGGGCCCGCTGAGCCAGCCGTGACACCGGCCGGCTAGCGCTCAGGCGGCAGGGTGTGCAGCGCCGCCCGGAGCCGGGCGGCCGCGTCCTGCGCGATGTCCTTCAGCAGCGGCTGGCCGGCGATATCGGCAATCGCCCTCGGGTCGAGTGCCTCGACGATGGTGCAGCCGCCGGCTGCGCGGACAACGACGTTGCACGGCAGCAACAGGCCGACAGCGCCCGGTGCGCAAGCGGCGGGTTACAGGCTCCGAGGATGATGTACTGCTCCATCTGTTCGCCCAGCTTCTCCCGCAGCGTCGACTGCACATCGATCTCCGTCAGCACCCCGAAGCCCTGAGCCTTAAGCGCGTCACGGATCTGCGCGCTCGCCTCGGCGAACGAGGCCGCGGTGCGCACGGTGATCGCGTAATCCACTGGTAATGCCTTCCCCTCGTTACTGTCGCGGCCTGCTCCGGGCGGCACGTCCGGGCCGCTGTCAGGCCAAGGTCAGGAACAGCTTCTCCATCTGCTCCTGGGTCATCCCGGCCTCGGCGCCCGCGGTCGGGCACTGCCGCATCCCGCCCGCCACGATCTTGAAACCGGCCCGGTCCAGCGCCCGGGACACCGCAGCCAGCTGCACCACCACGTCCTGGCAGTCGAGCCCGGACTCGATCATCGCGATTACCCCGGCCAGCTGGCCCTGGGCACGGCGAAGCCGGTTCAGCACCGGTCCGGTCACTTCCTCGTCAATCTTCACTGGCTAGGCCCCTCTCACAATCCCCACTATACCCGCCGGGGTATGCATGTCTCAACGTCCGGGCAGCACGGTCCAGCAAGACGGCCCAGTGGCGTCCGGTCGCCGCCACCTGCCGCGACGGGCAGCCTGGCCGCCAGCAGCCCTGTCCTGCCTATATACCCCCCGGTGTATAGTGGCCAGGACATTGCCCGCCGCGGAAGGAAATCACATGTGCCATCGCGTCACCTGCCGGACCTGCAATAAGGCCACTTACCGGGGCTGCGGCATGCACGTCGAACAGGTACTCGCGGGAGTGCCCCAGTCGCAGCGGTGCAGCTGCGACCGCGCCCAGAAACCCCCGTCCGGCGGGCTGCTCGCGTGGCTGCGACGGCGCTAGGCCGTCCCGCACGCGACCGCACCTCACGAAGCAGAGAAAGGTGCACGGAGACCCGGCTTCCGCCGCCTGCACGTGGCTGTGCGTCGCAGCCAAGGCGGTCTTGTCACTGCGAGCTGCAGTCACAGCATGCCGCTGAGCGCCAGGATGCCTGACCCGCCTGCCCTGGAGGCGCTGCTTGCCGTGGCTCACGCGGGGAGCCTGAACGCGGCCTCGCGCCAGCTCGGCATGACCCAGCAGGCCATGTCCGCGCGGATTACCTCGGCGGAAGCCCGGACAGGGGTCGCGCTGGCGGCCCGGACACCGCGCGGATCCACCCTCACGCCAGAGAGCATCGTGACCGCGGAGTGGGCCGCCCCCTGCTCACGGTCGCGGGCGAACTCGACGCCGGGCTGGCCGCATTCCGCCGCGACAAGCAGACACGGCTGCGTATTAGCGTCAGCCTGACCATCGCCGAGCAGCTCCTGCCAGGCTGGCTAGTCTCCCTGCAGCCAGCGCGAACCGCGGGCAGCCCCCAGCCGAGGTGGTGCTCACCGCCGCCAACAGCGACACCGTCGCCGAGCAAGTCCGGCACGGCACCGCGTACATAGGATTCGTCGAGGGTCCCGCCAGCCCGAAAGGCCTCCGGAACCGCATCATCGGCCATGACCAGCTTAACAGATTCTCTATTCGGTGCGGCAGGCATCACCATGCCCTCCAGCCAGCGATGGCGCCATATCAAGGCGGATATTGCCTGGTGGGCGGGCCGCTGGGACTGGTCACGGTAGGTGAAGGATTTTGGGACGGGGAGGTGGTCGCCGGTCCTGCCGCGTCAGGTTGCCCCGGGTCGGGAGCTGGCGTAGCCCGGGGCGATGGCCTGGCGGAGGCGCTGGAGTCTTCCTGGGTGAAATGGATGCCGGGCACCGTCACCTCGGCCTGATCGCCAGGCGCGGCAGAAACCCCGGACGGTGCCGCCGGCCGCCGCGGTCCCGCACAGCCCCGGCAGGCTGTTATATCTCAGCCAGGGCTGCCTGCACGCCGCAGCGGACGGCGCGCTGATCGACGTCAGCGTGCCGATCGCGCATACGCTGGGCAGGCTATCCTGCCTGATCAGATCGGGAATCGGCAGGCAGCCCCGGCTGCGGTGAGATGCCCGGCCGACTGGGCCGGGCAGAGCGGTCCGGTACTGGCGGCACTGGCCTTAGGCGGGAGGCCGCCGCGGCGGGTCCGTCTCGGCGGCCAGGGCCCGCAGGGCCGCTACCTGGCCGCTGTCGCCGATCACGATGAGGATTTCTCCGCCTGCGATCTGCGCGGTGGGGGGCGGGTTGGTGCGGAATTCCCGGTCCGGGTGGCGCATGGCCAGCACCAGGGTCCCGGTCCGGTCGTGGATCCGGGCGCTGCGCAGCGTCTGCCCGGCCAGCGGTGACCCGGCCGGCACCTCCACCTCCTCCAGGCGGAACTCCAGGCTCCCGTCGTGCATGATCACGTCGAGGAACTCGGCCACGTGCGGCTGGAAGGCCAGGGCGGCCATCCGGGCCCCGCCCAGATCCTGCGGGTTCACCACCCGGTCAGCCCCGGCCTGGACCAGCTTGCCCACCGCCGCCTCGCTGCCCGCCCGGGACACGATGAACAGGCCCGGGGCCATCGACCGCGCCGTCAGCGTGACGTACAGGTTGTCGGCATCGGCGTTGAGCGCGGTAACGAGCACCCGGGCCCGGTCGATGCCCGCGGCCCGCAGCACCTCCTCGCTGGTGGCATCCCCGTGCACGTACGGCCCGCTGACAGTGCCGATCCGCTCGGCGGAGGCGTCCACCACCACCATGTCCGCCCCGCCCGCCCGCCGGGCGATGGCCTGCCCGACCCGGCCCCAGCCGCACAAGATCATGTGGCCGCGCATGGCGCCGATCCGCCGTTCCATCCTGCGCCTCCCCAAGGTGCCGTCCAGGTACCCCTCGACCAGGGTGTCAATGCCCACGCCGAAGGTATACGCGGCCGTGGCGACCCCGACGAAGATCAGCACGATGGTGAACACCTTCGCGCCGGAGCCGAACGGCCGGGCCTCGCCGAAACCGACCGTGCTCACCGTGATGACCGTCTGGAACAAGGCATCGAGCAAGCTCAGGCCGAAGCCGGCATAACCGATCGTCCCGGCCACCAGGACCAGCAGCAGTCCGGTCAGCCCGATCAGCAACCGCCGCCGCCCTTCCAGCCAGGACGGACCCGGCCGCCGGGACGGGGGCGATGTCGGCATGATACGCATTGTGCCCGGACGCCGACCGGAGGAGCCAGTTCACCCGCCGGCAGCGGCTCGCCGCCAGCGTTCGAACCACCCGGGACACGGAAGCGGCAGCAGCGGGAGAAGCCCCAGCCGGACGGGACTCCGGCGAACAGGCCTGAGCACACGTCTCCCCATGAGGGAAGCGCCCGGGACGGCGTCAGCAACGATAAGGCCGCTGCCATCAAGCCGTCCCGCCCGTCACCTGATGTCACCGTCCGCGAAGGGCCGAGCCAGGCGCTGCGCCGGGGAACGCGCCGGATCGATTACGCGCTTCACGATTCTCAGGCGCAGATAGCGACAGCGGCGCCCATATCAACCAGTTCTGGTTTGCTCCGTTCGGAGGCGATGCGGCGACATGGCCGCCGAAATAATCGCTCGGCGGAGCGGATTTTGTCGACGCCGTAGGGCCCACCTGACGGCATACGCAACTGACAGATAGTGTTCACGCGGCGTCTGTCGCCGTGCTGTGGCACCCCGATGACTTCGGTCGGACCGGTGGGCGGCCGCAGGGGCACCCCCCGGATGGGACCCCCGGCCTCCGGCGGACGCCCGCTAGTTGAGATCACACCGGCGGAAAGCGACGGCGGCGGCGAGCAGAGCGCACAGGCCGGTCACGATCAAGACCGTGAAGTCGCCAGCACTGACTCCTAACTGATCTGGTCGTTGCCCGCCGACCAGTAGAAGAGCGAGAGGTAGCGTCCCGGCCGGATCCAGGAGACGGTCGTGACGAGTGAGCTGAGGAGATAGGAGGCGGCGGCGCAGCTGGTGCCGGTGCCAAGGGCGGTTCCTCGTCGTCCGGTGGCCGCTCCGGCGGCCATGGTCACCAGGCCGAGGTCCAGTCCCATCAGCACCAGGGCGGCCGAGATGGCGATCGCGTTGCCCGGAGGGATGGTGAGCTGGAAGGCGCGTCCGATGAACACGCAGGCGGTGACCGCGGCTGCCAGGAGGAGGGCTTGCACGGCCATCGCGGCGGCCTTCTGGACGAGGATCGTCCTGCGGCATATCGGCAGGGCGGCCAGCAGGGCCAGCGTTCCGTCCTCATCCTGCCCGGCCAGCGAGGCGGCGCCGTAGCCGATCGTCAGCAGCAGCATGATCAGCGGGAAGAAGTTGCCGTAGATGTTCCCGTTCAGCCAGCCTGCGGGCGAGGTCAGCGGCCCGGTGACGCCGAACAGGGCCGCGGCGGTCGAGCCGGCGAGGCCGTTCAGCGACGTGGAGGTCTTGAAGGACGGATACAGCGCCACGACGAAGAGGGTGTAGAGCGCCATCCCGGCCGCGTACCCGGTCGCGCTGCGGCGCCGCAGTGTCAGCTCAAGCCGGGTGATGTCAGCGGGCATGCGGCATCTCCGGTTCCGGCGATTCCCGGTAGAAGGCGAGGAACAGCTCATCGAGGCCGGCGGGGCGGGAGACGAGGTTGACCGGGTCATGGCTGGCGACGACCCTCAGCACTGGCCCGATCTCGCCGGTCACGTCGAGCGTGACCCGCGGGCCGTCGGCCGCCGTGACGGTGACGCCCGTCACGGCGCTCAGGGCCGCCGCGTCAACTGGGCGCCGGAAGCGGATCTCCATCTTCTGCGGCGCGGCCCGCCGCGGCCCGTCCACCGTGTCCTCAGCCACCAGCCTGCCCGCCTTGATGATGCCGATCCGATCGGCGATGCGCTGCGCCTCGTCAAGCTCGTGGGAGGACAGGAAGACGGTCCGGCCCTGCGCGGCTGTCTCCCGGACCAGGCCCTCGAACTGGTGTTGCATCAGCGGGTCGAGTCCCGTTGCCGGCTCGTCGAGAACCAGCAGCTCCGGCCGGTGCATGAAGGCCAGGACCAGGCCGATCTTCTGCCGGTTGCCTTTGGACAGTTCGCGCACCGGACGATCGGTCACGACCTGGAACCGTTCGGCCAGCTGCTTGACAGCGGAGCCGTCAACGCCGCCGCGGACGCGGCCGAACCAGGCAATGTGCTGGCGGCCGGTCAGGCGCGGGAACAGTTCAAGGTCGCCGGGAAGGTAGCCGGTCCGGCGATGGATCTCGATGCTGTCAGCGGCGGCGTCAAACCCCAGGAGGGTGGCCCGGCCCCGCGTCGGCCGCTGCAGTGCCAGCAGCATGCGGATGGTGGTGGACTTCCCGGCCCCGTTCGGGCCGAGGAACCCGAAGACCTGCCCTGGCTCAATCCGCAGGCTGAGGTCGCCGGCCGCGGTGGTGGCGCCGTATCTCTTGGTCAGCCCGAACGTCTCAATCGCGGGTGTCACCGGTCTGCACCTCGCTGAGGTCGCTGCACTGGCGGGTCTTTCGCCTGGGACGCCGCGGGCACCGGGACAAACAGGCCGTTGGCGTAGACGTCGAAGGCCTCGGCCGACCAGCGGGCGAGCCCGTCCCTGGCCAGCGGGTCGATCCCGACCACCTGCCAGATGTGCGGGCGCAGCAGCAGCATCGCCAGATCGTTGCCGAGCAGGAAGGCACTGCGAAGCCGTTCGTCCAGCGCCGGCCGCACCACCCCTGCCTGCTGGAGTTCCTGCATGCCAGCACGCGTCGCCTCGAACAGCCGCTCATACAACGCGACCCCGGCCGGGCCGCCATCGGCCAGGAGCCGCCGCACGTAGCCAGCCATCACCGGTTCACGTTCCAGCCGGCTGGCGAACAGCTCGGCGACGGTTGAGCTGCCGCCTTCTTCGGGCGCCCGTGCGAGTTCTGCGAGCATCGACTCCACGAAGGCCGCGACCCGCTCGTGGAGGACTGCCCGGAGCTTGTCCTTCGAGCCGTAGTGGTGGATCACCAGCGCTGGTGAGACACCCGCGGCGGAAGCGATCTGCCGGACAGTCACCTCGGCGTAACCCCGCTCGGCGAACAGCTCCATCGCTGCGATGCGGATCGCCGCTGCCGCCGTCTGATCCGCGCGCGCTGTACTCATGTTCAGATTATTGAACACTTGTACAGCAAGGTCCAGCGGATCGTGGCTGGCCGTGCAGAAGCTGACCGCCGTCAAGGGTTCCCGAAGGGAATCCAGGGGAACGTGGCAGACCCCTGTGATGGCTGGGCATCCTGATGCGGGTCATCCGTGGCTGGGCTGGCAGTCCACCGGTGCCTGGTGCTGGCCGGGCAGCAGGCTCAGGTCCCGGGCTTCTCAGCGCAGGCGTGCTGGCCCGAGAGCCTGGATGAAAGCCGCGGCTACGGTGCTGGCCAGGGCAACCACCACGACCGCGCCGAGCCAGGTGAAGAAGTTGGCGGTGCCCCAGATGCCGTCGGGAAGGCCCAGTCCCACCGCAAGGCCGGTCACCCACAATCCGGTTAGCGCGGTCGGGACCCAGCGGCCGGTCAGGACTACACAGCAGGGCGCTATGATCAGCAGGCCCATGAGGACGACACGGTTTCCGAGCATGGCATCGATGGCCGCCACGATGACGGAGATTTCCAGGCCGAGGACCCAGAGTCTTCTGACCGGCCAGCCTGCCAGCAAAGATTCCTGTCCCCCCCTGGATCGGGAGGGGCCGGGTATCCGGGCACGCGCGCTTTCCGGAGCGCTACCGTTGCCCGATACCTCCGCCGGCTTGCCCTGGATCTGGCCGCCAGGATCTAGCCTGGCTGGCCATCGGGGGGACTGACCTGGCTCATCGTCGCTGGAATCTGGATGGCGGCCAAGCGCCAGCCGTGCTCCGAACACGGCAGCAACGGCCAGGCCAGCCGCGATCGCGATGCGCGCCTGCTGTGGCCCGCCGTATGCCAGGCCGAGAATCGAGCCGGCGAAGACAACATAGGCCGCGATGACCAGGATGCCGGTCACGCGCCATATGCCGCGGTCACGGTATGCAAACGCAAGTACCGCCGCGGTGAGACCGATGTACCACACGGCAGCCAGGATCGTCTGGCCCGATGGCCGGCCCAACCCGATCAACGCCGCGGGGATCAGCAGGCCGATCACCACGTTAAGGGTGTTGCTGTTCAGGGCCGTGCTCAAGGTCGCCGCGCCCCGCCCGCGAGCCGCCAGGTACACCGCGGCGACCACGTTCGGCAGGCTCGTCACCGCCGCGAGCACCAGGCCACCGACCACGATCTCCGGTATCGCGAAGCGGGTCCCGAGCGCCGACGCAGCCCGCTCCATCGTCACGCTGGCAGCGACCACCACGACCAGCGACCCGGCGGCAAGGACCACATCGGGCCATCGTCCCGGCGCTGGCCGGATCGCCGATTCCAGTTCTGCCTCCTCTTCGGTCACCGCGGACCGCAGCCAGGTGATCCACCGCCAGGGAAGCCGCAAACGCGCAAGACCTCGATCGGAAGCACCAAGGGCAACCCCGTACAGCGCCACGACAAGCAACCCGAGCAGGCAGCCCGCGGCGGGCGGCACAAGACCCGCCACCACCGCCACGCACACACCCGCCACGCACATCGCGACGGTCCCGCCGAGCAGCACAACCTTGCGATGCAGCCCGATGCGCCCCGCAACCACCGCACCCAGGCCGAGCAGAGCGGCCAGATTGAAGACATTCGACCCGAGGATGACCCCGGCCCCCAGCCGCTGCTCACCACCGGCCATCGCCGTGACGGCGGCCGTGACCTCCGGCGCGTCAGCCGCCATCGCCGCGACAATGCCCAGCACCGCCTCCGACAGGCCCAGGCGCTCGCCGACCCGCTCAAGCCGCGAGACCAGCAGCCAGCTAGTCGCCAGGCTCACCAGCGCCCCGGCCAGGAAAGCAGCTGCTGCGGGCCCGACGGTCATCCGCGCAACTCCCCGCCTTGCGGGCAGGCGCGCCGCCCGGCGGCCTCAACGATGGCGGCGCCCCCACTTGCCACAGCAAGGCGAGTCGTGGACCGCGGCAGCGGCGCTGCGCCGTCTGGCCGATCCGTCAGCGCGCGCTCCGGGCAGCCTCATCGGCGCTGAACGCCCGCCCGACCTGATCAGCCAGGCTAACGGCGACAAGACCTGTCTGCAGCCAGGGCCCGCAGCCTGGCCCAGGCTTCATCATGAACGGCCCGCAATACTGCCCGCTACCGGTAACCCGCAGCTCGGCCTCCTCAGGCAGGCCCGCCTGCTCCACATCCCATCGGCCATGCCCTGCCATCACGGTGCGGCCTGCCTCCAGGCACGGCGGATGGCTGAGCAGCGATACCCCGGCGAGGAAGAGCGCGGCACGCCGCCAAGGCCAGCCCGGCGGAGCAGGAACGGCAGCCGACGGCAGTGTGCCGGTGTTCGCGGCCAGTGAAACATCAACAGGTGCGTTGGCCGTCATCGCGGGCTCCTAGCGGACGAGTCTCTGGAGGTTCCATCACAGCGTCGTGCCGACCAGGCTTCCCGGCTCACCTCACATCGAGCATAACCCTGGCGAGCCAACACCATACAGAGCGGCCGTTGCCCGAACCTGGCCGACAGGCCCGGGCGGCAAAGCATCACGCGCAAGTCTTTATGTAGCCGGCCTGTCCTGGTCCAGAAGGACCCGCGCCGGAGTCAGGGTCCAGTGCCAGAACACCCATGCGAGCCGGCCCTGGCCGATCTCCTCAGCGGGTGGCGACGGCGGAACGAAGATCACCGGACACCGGGGAGCGTCGGCACCCGCCGACCAGCGGCAGCCTCGCGACTGCCTGCCCTCGGCACCGCCTCAGCGGCGGCCCAACGTCGTGCTGCACGCTGAACTCCCAGATCTGGGCGATCCCTCGGTTGATCGGCATCGGGTCGACAATCGCACCGAACAGCGGATATTGGTCGTTAGCCGTCGAGCAGGGTTGATCACGTAATGTAGCAAGAGCGCGATCCGATCCCAGCGACGGATCGCCGAATCCGGCGCGCTAACGCGACCTTCGAGCTTGGGCGTTCTGTGCGTCGCGGAACCGGCGTCAGAGGTACCTTTCGGCATATGCTCGCTCCGCCGGGTCCCGGGTTGTGAGGAGACATGATGGCCGAGGTAATTGTCTCGGGTGCTCGCGGACAGGTGCCCGCCTATCTGGCGACACCTTCAGGCGCGGGGCCGTGGCCTGGGGTTGTGGTCATTCACGACGCTGGGGGCATGGGTCAGGACGTACGCAACCAGGCCGACTGGCTGGCGAGTGAGGGCTATCTGGCCGTGGCGCCCGATCTGTTCTACTGGGGCCGGCCGATGAGGTGCCTGCTGTCCATTGGCCGCGACTTGCGTGCCCGGCGGGGGAGGGCATTTGAGGATGTCGAGGCCGTGCGGGCCTGGCTGACGGGCCAGGATGGCTGCACGGGTAAGTCCGGTGTCATCGGCTTTTGCATCGGCGGCGGGTTCGCGCTGCTACTCGCCCTGGACCACGGGTTCTCAGCTTCTAGCGTGAATTACGGGGTGGGCGTGCCGAAGGACGCGTATGTGGAGAGCGTCCTGGCGAGCGCGTGTCCCATCGTCGGCAGCTATGGCGCCAGGGACCGGGCCAATCGA
>CAWJGE010000015.1:0-206291 GCA_963842265.1 uncultured Actinomycetota bacterium | reverse complement strand
CAGGTGATACCGCGCCTCAAGTTTGCCCGTCTCCAGCAACCGGGCGCCGTAGTCCTGCTGCCGGAAGACGGCCCGGGCCACATCCGGGGTCGCTCGGCGTAGCTCCAGCTTCCACAGGACCAGGAACTTGCCAGCCATCATCTCCTCCTCGATGGAGCCGCCAGGCGATGCCAATCGGCACCGAAGCGTAGCGCTGTCGGGCCCTTCGGCACCGCGGCTTCCCGACTGCGGCCCAGCCCCGGCAGCTCACTTGCCGTGCCTGAACCATGATGCCAGGCTGAGTGATACACAAGGCGGCGCTGCCACGGGGAAGGCAGGCACGACGCTCACGGTCGGCCAGACCGGCTCCCCGAGGGTAGCAAAGTAGCACGCTCGGCCGCATCATGCCGCCACCACGCTGTCGCCTACCTGTGGGGCAGTCCGTGCATACGCTCACCCACACGCGCGTCGGCATGCTCGCTCCGGAACACAGGTGCCTGGTAACAACTACACATATTCCGCTAACTACGGAAAGCGCGGAGCCCGGTCACCTGCTGACCGGGCTTCTCGCCAGCGCGCTGGCCAGCATCTCGCCCGCGCACTGCTGAAGCTCAGGGAACCGATCCGGGACCGGAATCGTCACATAGCTACGCGCCAACCCGCACAAGCAGCAGAGGCAGGCGGTCCACATGTCTCTCGCGCACCGCAGAGCGGTGATAGCCGGCCTGGTGACAGGAGGTTTCCTCCTTTCTGGGCTGTCCGTCAGCACGCAAGATCCCGCGTTCGCGAGCGCGGCTACCGCCTCTCCTTCCCCCTCGGCCGCGGCCAGCACGAGCTCCGGCCCCAGCGCTTCCAGTCCGCCAAGCCCATCACCGTCGAAGTCCGCATCGCCTTCCGCCTCACCATCGACGGCCGCGCCCACGCCCACCGCCAGCTCAACCCCATCCACATCGCCTACGCCGACGCCCACGCCCAGCCCGACTCGCTCCGCATCTCCGACTTCCACGCCTAGTCCAACGCGCTCGGCATCTTCTAACCCCACGCCCAGCGCGAGCCCAACTCGTTCGGGCTCCCCCACACCCACGCCCAGCGCGAGCCCAACCCGTTCGGTCTCCCCCACACCCACGCCCAGCGCGAGCCCAGCCCGTTCGGCTCCCCCACACCCACGGCCAGTGCGAGCCCGGCTCGTTCGGTATCTCCGACGGCCAGTGCCAGCCCGGCGCGTTCGGCATCCGCCAAACCGCCTGCCTCCCCCAAACCGCCTGCCAGTGCCTCGCCTCCCGGACCTTTGCCGAATCTGAGAAGCGCCACCAGCACGCTCATCGGCCCCGGGAATGCGGCCAGCCTCTTCCCGACTATCCCCTCCGCCGCCATGCCCGGTCCTATCCCCGACCTGAACGTCACCAGCACCACCGTCATCGGCGCCGGGAACGCGGCCAGCCTCTTCCCGGAAATCACGCCTGCCCCCATCCCCAGCCCGGCCCCGGAGAGAACTCCCCCGGCTAGGCCGGCCCCAGGGAGTACTGCCCCGGCAGCTGAGCGCAGCGCCAGTCCCGCAGGCCGGGTGGCGGACGCCTTCGCCCGTGCGTCCGGAACGCCGGTGCTGGCGGCCCAGGTACTGGGGCTCATCGCCCTAGCGCTCGCCTTTCTGCTTGCCGTGACCCGGCTGTCCCTGCGCAGGCGTACAAGGAGGCGAGGACCGGGAGCTTAGCGCCATATCAATTAGCGCGAATATCTCCAGGGACTGAGATGTCAGAGCCCAATTAGACAGTCAAGGAGAGGGGCAAGCCCAGGCCCGCGTTACCGCGCGGCCGACCGCTCGGGCTTGCGCGCGAACAGTAGTAGAGGCATCCGATGATCCGGACCTGACACCGCAAGTTCTCGTCAACGGTAGCCACGATCCTCAGCAGACAAGATCACCAGCACCCTGATAAGAAGCCCGCCGCCAGAAGGGTGAGGCCGCAACGCATAGCGGCCGGGACGCATCGACCGGGACAAGACTGGCTATCACCTACTGGCATAGGACATTTCGCCATCTGGAGGATCGATGACGGGCCCAGAGCACTATGCCGAGGCCGAGCGCCTGCTAGCCGTGGCCGACCGTCATACCAGCGGCGTCACGTACGGCCCGGAATGGACCCTGACCCTAACCGCCGCACACGTCCACGCCACCCTTGCGCTCGCAGCCGCAACGGCAGTAGGCACGGCAGGCCCTGATCGCACGGCGTGGGCCGACATCGCCGCCACCAAGCCCAGCGGCAGCAAGCCCCAGCCCCCGAGCGGCAGTCCTCCGAGCCCTGGACCCGAACAGCGGCGCCCTCCGCCGCTCTTCCCGCCAGAGGACAGGCCGCGCCATTAGTGATAGCTACGGCCTGCCTCCTCGGTGTCACTCAATACTGGACAGGCAAGTCCGTCACCAAGGTTGTTTTACCTGGTGGGCGCAACTGGGTTCGAACCAGTGACCCCTCGCTTGTAAGGCGCAATTCTACCGTCGCGGAACGTCGCGTGCCGTCGCCTGAAGTGCAAGCTAGCTGGACTGATCGTCGCTGGACGTCGCCTTACGTCGCTCCATGTCTGCCTCCGTTGGCTCCCTGTTTGGCTCCCCGAAAATTCGTTAGCCCTGCTAATCAAGTTCATCAGCTTGACTGCGGACCGGAATGGGCCGAGGTGGCACCGGCAGAGCTAGAGATCCCGGCCGGGCGGCACGGACCGAGATCCTGCGGCGCCTGTGTCCTGGCCGGTGCGGCGGGCAGGCTGAGGGCGGCAGGCGAGCGTAAGCTGAGCCATATGACCGCACAGCCGACAGAGGATCCCGCCGATCCGCTGGTGATCCTGAGAGGTCTTCCCGAACGAGAGCGCGGAGAGTTCCTCCGCCAGTACCACCAGGCGGTGGACGCTGCGCACGAACCCGCCGGTTACCAACAGTTGCGGCGCCTTCTGCACGTGTGGAGCCTGACCGCGATCGCTGCCGGGCAGCCGGGCTACTACGAGGAACTCGCAGCCGTACGCGCCGGGACAGCGTTGACAGTGCCGGTTACTGATGCGATCCCGGACTGGACCCAACGAGTCGCTGCGGCCAGGGATCGGCGGTGACCTACCGGGCCGAACTGAGCGGTCGGGCACTGAAACAGATACACGGCCTCCCAGGCCCGGCATTCGACAGCCTCATCGAGGCCATGGCGGAAGTCATCGACTATCCCGACGACCCGCTCCGGACCTTTCCGACCAGCGATCCCTATGTCAGGCGCGTAGAGTTCGGCGATGCGGGCCTGATCACCTATTTAATAAACGACGGTGCCAGCGTCGTCATCATCCTCGACATCACCTGGGCCGGCTAGCAATCCCATGAACGGACGGCCCCGGCAGCAACACGATGTTGACGAGGTGACCGGCGTTTGCGTCGATCGGTCAACGGCGCTTAGGCGGGGGCTTGGGCAGGCTGATCAGGACGTCGAGACCCAGGTGTTCCTTGCACAGGTATTTGATCTCCTCGCATTCGATGAGCCGGATGCGACCGTGGCGCTGGGCGAAGTCATGGCCGTCCTTGGTCACCCACGATGTGGTTACCAGGATCCCCGTCGTGGCGTGCTTGTCGTCCATGACCCCAGCCAGGGCGCGCACCGGCTCGACGCCCACCGCGCCGCGATAGCGCTTGGCCTGGATAATGCAGTGCCCGCCCATAAAGGGATCTTCGTTGACGGCCACCGCGTCGACTCCATCGTCCTTGGATGCCTGCGTGACCCAGGACTGCATACCGATGGCCTCGAAGAGCTGCCGGACCAGGTGTTCGAACTCAGTCGGCGTCATCTCAATGAGATCAGGACGGCTATCCAGACCAGCGACAGCGTCCATGCCTGCGATGAACTTGTACTGGGTGAGCAGCGCCTCGAAGTCCACCACGGGGCGGACAGGTTCCAGGTCATAGGGATGATTAGAAACGAGAGCGTTGAGCTTGCGAAGGCAGGACACGGGATCGAGATTTGCTAGCACAAAGGTGGCGAACGCGTCCCGTTCAGCGGTGACGCTGATCAGGCAGGGCCTGATGGGCTGCCCCGTGGCCATGTCTGTCGTGGACACGTGGCCGTAGAAGGTCACGACCGTCGCGACTTCCGGCGGGACGGAGATCAGGATCTCGTGGATCGTCCGGATAGCCACCTGGGCGATCAGCCGGGCGTACCGGTCCTTGATCTCTTTTTCCGGCCGGGTCAGCGTGTCAATTTCGTCGCGGGTCGCGACATATTTGTAGTCGCGTTTCGCCGGGATCACAGACTGCGGTGGCAGTTCGTACTCCACCGCCACTTCCCGGGGATCCGGCCGGTACAGGGCCCGTGTCCGGTGCGCGAAGCCCTCTGGATAGACCGAGGAGTCCAGCACGAGTGTGCAGAACTCCGCGACGGCTTCCGGATCGCGTTCCAGGAAATCGCGCTCGAACGCGTCCACACCCGCGTTGTGGTCTTGCGCGGCCCTGATCGCAGCGGAGGCAGCCTGATCATAGGCGGCACGGCGTTCGGCTAGCCTGCGGCGGCGTTCGGCTTCTGCCGAAGCGTATCGGCCCAGTTCGGCCTCGAACGCAGCCCGCGCTGCTGCTTCCTCGCGCTGATACCGCGCCGCGCCACCCAACAGTTTCCCCAGACCACTTGGCGGCGGAGGAGCGAACTGCTCCCAGTCTGGTGCTGGCTGCGGACGGTCTAAACCGCCCGCGTCGAACGGCGGGTAACCCGGCGCATGCTTGAGCGAAGCCAACGTCACGAGTGGATGCTGCCGGATGCCCTCAGTCAGCACCGAATCAAGCTCCGCAATTCGGTCCCGCAGTTCCGACGCCATCGAAGCAGCCTCAGCCTTGCGCGCCTCGCCGTACAGCCGTTTGCGTTCTTTCGCGTCTGCGGTGGCCTGACGTGCGGCCGCACGCGTGGCCTGCTCGTGGTCGTGCCTGGCCCGCGTCGCGGCCTGAGCTTCCATTCGCAGGGCCTGCTGTTGCTGGCGCTGGCGGCGTGCCAGCTCGCGTTGCAGGTCAACCCAAAGGCCCCGGTTCTTCGCCACTTCGCCTCCCGTCATGTCGGCGATTCGCCGTCGAGACATACTGTGACGGATTCGTATGACCTTGTGAATACCCTCCGATAGGCGGCAGAAGCTTAACCGTCTCCGTTTGGCTCACCGGGCCAGCGGACCAGCCGAGCGGTCCGCATACCCCTGATCTGGGTGGAGCTTGTCCGCCGTTATTCGAACCGTGCTGACCTGCAAGAACGGCTGGCGCAAGCCCAGTCAAGAGTCGTCGGACGACGCGAGCGAGAGCCCGAGCTTTCCGACTGCGCATGGGGCCGCACTCCCGGCAGGGGCCGAAGCCGGCTGACTGACGCTGATGTGCAGTGCCTCATCGGCGAGTTCCTGGCAGGCACGCCCAAGTGGCAACTGGCGCGCAGCGGGGCCATGCTGCTCGGGACATTGCCCGGGGAGGCATCTGCGAGTCGAAGTCGGCGCAAGCATGAGGCTTCCGGCTAAGGTCGGGCTCGTCCGAGAGTTGAGGGCGGCTCAATCGCCGCCCTCAACTCCACACTCAACCAGTTCTCGGTGCCCTCACTCATGCTGCCATTGTTAACATTCAACTCAACTTGTACTCATACGGTGGTTATTAAAGGCTTCCGTCGAAATCTTCTCGGCACAGCCTTCTCAAAGGCTTGAATCAAGCTTTCCATGAACGCTTCAATCGAGGTCCAGAGTTCTTCTGCAAAGACCACGCCATCACGGTGTTCATCCCACGTCAAGGCCTTCCATTGCCTGATTGGGCCCACCTGCTTATCCGGTATAGGGAGAGTGACGTGGCCTGCTTCGTCAAGTCGTGCCCCTGAGTTTGGGTTCCTCACCAATGCAGAGTGCAAGGTGAAATTAGCGAGGAAGCGAGTCTCTCCTAGAGGACCAGCGCGAAGGTTCTCCGTCAACTTACTCACGCGCTTCTTCAGTCGCAGTGGCTTAAGTGCATGCACCAGGCCTTGGCGCGGTAGTGAGCCTTGACCACGCCGATCTGGCCGCTCTTCCAGCACGCGAGTCCACGATAGGAGGTTGGCGAACTCATACCACGCATCAATAACGCTAATATCGTTGATGCCAGTGGGCACAGACTCAGGGCTAGGCTTTGGCTCGATTTGATCGGCCCACGCTTGAGTTCTCTCGACCGCATCGCGGAGGGCAAGTATCGAATGCTCAACTCCTCCCGCTGCCGCCAGCACATCATCGAGGAGATGATCGCTTAGCTCGGCTGCCAGCTGCCGTTTTGTCCAGGTGCGCCTCTTCTGGCGGCGGCGAACCTCGGCAGCCCTGGCTTTAAGCTCAAGGTGGCCTTCGTAGATTGTCGGGTCTAGCATCCAGTACTCGTATCCCAGCCAAGCGGAACCTTCGCCGCGGCGGGGAAGTGAACTCGTCGGTTCCATTCATTAGTGCGTGACAGGAGCGCCATTTCGGGTAATTTTCCCTCGCAAGTATTAAAGATTCTCACTTTTCACTCAGCAGTAAGCGGGGAACGACTCAACATCCCAGCTTGCCTGGTAAGGCTGGGATCAATGCATAGCTTGCGAATTCTCAGGAGATATCAGCACATTCTATCAGAAATATTCTCTGACTAGCCCGTATTGCGCCAAGCCGCGAAACTGGCACTACGATTGCTCAAAGCTTATGATCTTCCGGCAACGGTGGCACGGCCAGTGTTATCTCGTTAAATGCCTTCTTCGTCTTGTCATACAGGGTACACAACGCGCTGTAGTCGTCTTCTGGCCAGGATTCACCAACTGCAATGTAGCCAAGCAATGGCTCATGGAGGGTAACCTTATCGAAGCTCATAGGAAGGGGGTAGCGGCCTTTCCACTCAGTTAGGCGAGTTACTCTACCTAGTAGCTTACGGTCATCGTCCTCCAGTGAGATTTTAGCAAGCTCAAATAGCTCGATCAGCTTATGGCCCTTTTTACCCCAGCCTTTGAACCCAGCCATGGTGACCCGGCTTGGATCGCGACAGACAATAATACCTTTGGCCAAATTTTCGAGTGCGAAGCCAAACAGCATGAAGCAAACGGGGCTAGTAGAACCGCCTGTCTTCGGAGATGACCAGTCCGGATTGGCGGCTGCGTACAAGACCGTTGTACCAAGCTCGGAACCCGGGACACGGGCGTGCTCGTTGCCTGCGTGCCACAGATCTTCCGCTGCTTGGCGAAGCGTGCGGGCGTGGGTATACCACAGCAGAGGGTTAGCTGCGCTCAGACGGATACGTTGTAGCCAGTTTTCGTTCTGCTCAGCCATGAGGTAATTGTACCAAGTTGATGCAGTGGCTTTTCAGAATAAATTTCTGCACACTACACATTTCAACAGGAGTACCAGCCAGGATGCGTGCAACCAAGCGCCAGACCGAAGCCGTCCGAACCTATGTTGAGAACCAGGCTCACGAGGAGGTCGTACATCTGGAGAAGGCGGCGTCGGAGCTGGTCGGCCCGGTACGGCACGACATCTGGGACGTGCACTGCACCGACAGTCGGTGGTGGGTCATAACCGAGCCCACCAATCTCTACAGTCAGGACGACTTCAAGAGCCGGGACGTGGCGCTGACCTTTCATATAGGGCTGGCGATCCGGGTCTCCTACCTCCATGAGCGGAAGGTGCCGGTCAAACCAGAATCGGCCGACCTCCTGGCTGGTTCGTGGCGACGGTGGGAGCAAGCCTTCGAGGCATACGACTCCGGCGATGAGGCCGAGAACTTCCAGGCAGTAGGGGTACGGCTGCGGGAGTGCCTGGTCTCGTTCGTCGGCGAGACGACCAATGAGGAGATGGTGCCCGAGGGCCAAGTGCCACCCAAGCAGGCTGACTTCAAGGGCTGGACCGAAGTGTCCATTCACGGGGGTGAGGGTGAGGTCGGCGTGACACGTCGTGCGGGGTGCTTGAACCTGTAGTTGAGGTTGAGCATGATCGGGGTTCGTGTCCGATGTGCCTGGTCCGTCTGCTGATGCCGGGGAGCAGCGTGAGCTGCTGGCCCGGCTGCGGGCCGTGATCGAGGCGAAGGACGCTGAGAACGCGGTGCTGCGGGCCGAGCTGGATGCTGCGCTGGAGCGGTACCGGCGGCTGGAGCTGCGGGTTGCGGAGCTGGAACGCCGGCTGGGCCAGGACAGCACGGATTCCGGGACGCCGCCGTCGAAGGAGAGCATCGCGGCGAAGGAGCGGCGTAAGGCCGGACGCCGGCAGCGGCAGGAATCCGAGCGGGAGCGGCGCAAGGACCGCAAGCGGGGCGGTCAGCCCGGGCACCAGGGCAAAGGCCTGGCCCGGGACCCGGATCCCGGTGAGAGGAAGGCAGCGGGGCCGCCGGCGGAATGCCGCAGCTGCAAGGCTCCCCTGGACGGCGCGCAGGCCGCGGGCTCGCGGTGGGCGCAGGTCATCGATGTGGACGTGATCCGGACGGTGACCGAATGGGCGCTGCCGGGCCTGGCGTGCCCGTGCTGCGGGATGGTCACGTTCGCCGGGCCGCCGCCGGGCGCGCACCCGGGCTCGGTGTGCTACGGGGCGGTGCTGAACGCTGCCGCGGTGGTGCTGACCGCGTACGGGAATGTGCCGCCCGAGCGGGCAGCGCAGGTGATGGCCATGCTGCTGGGCGTGCCGGTCTCGGCGGGCTGGGTGGATAAGGCCAGTGCCCGGCTGGCGGCGCAGCTGGGCAAGGCCGGGTTCGAGGAGGCGATGCTCGCGGCGCTGGCCGGCCAGGACGCGCTGGCCGCGGACGAGACCCCGGTGAACGTGCTCGGTAAGAACGCCCCGCAGCCCGCGGCGCGGGAGGAAGAAGAACAGGACCCCGAAGGCAAGGAGAAGGCGGCTGCGGGTACCCCGCACGTGCTGATCGTCCGGACCCCCGATGGGAGGCTGACCTGGCTGCAGGCCCTTGCCTCGCGGCGCAAGGGCGATGTCGCCGCGGGCATCCCGGCCGCGTTCACCGGGCTGCTGATGACCGACGGCTACACCGGATACCAGCACCTTCTCACCCGGCTGGCCGGCATCCAGCAATGCTGCCAGCACATCATCAGAAGATGCCGGGCAGTCATGAAACTCGGCCCCGGCGGCCTGCAGTCCTGGGCCGGCGACATCATCGCCATCTTGCGCGAGGCGCACCAGGCGGTGGAAGAGGCCCGCGCACGAGGCAGCACCGCCCTCGGCGCGGACCTGCTGGACGAGCTCCGCGAGCGCTACGACGAGGCCGCCGCCTCCGGCATCACCCATAACCGGCTGCGGGACTGGCACGAGGGAAACCACCCCGGCTACGCGCTGGGCTGCTGGCTGCGCGAGTATAAGGAGCAGGTGTTCCTGTTCACCCGCGACTTCGCGGTGGACTGGACGACCAACGTCGCCGAGCGCGGCGCGAAAGCCGCCAAGCGCCACCAGGCCGTCTCCGGCTACTGGCACACCCTCGCCACCCTCGCCCGCTGGTGCCGCATCAGGAGCTACCTGGACTCCGCCGCCGCCCACGGCCTCACCGCGCTGGAAGCCATTACCGCTGCCCTGTCCGGCAAGCCCTGGCTGCCCGCCATCCCCGCCGCAGCCTGAGCAGCTCCCGTAATCTCAGAGAATGCCGAAGGTCCTGGTCACCGGAATGTCCGGCACCGGCAAGTCCGCTGCCCTCCAGGTACTGGGCGAGCAAGGCCACCGCGTCGTGGACACCGACACCGGCGAGTGGAGCCACTGGGTCACCTCGCCCGACGGCTCACCAGACTGGATCTGGCACGAGGACGCCATCGCAGCCCTGCTGGCCACCCACCAGCACGGCCACCTGTTCGTCGCAGGCTGCAAAACCAACCAGGGCAAGCTCTACGCCCAGTTCGACCACATCGCCCTGCTCAGCGCGCCCGCCGACGTCCTCCTGGCCAGGATCGCCGCACGGACCAGCAACCCGTACGGCAAGCACCCCGCCGAACGTGCCCTGATCTTGCGGGACCTCGCCGAGGTAGAACCACTGCTACGCGCGACCGCCACCATCGAGATCGACGCCACTGCACCCCTATCACAAGTAGTCCGGCACCTGGAAAATCTCACCTGACTGCGGGGTTACCCCGTGAATGGACACACCTAAAGGCCTACTTCTGCCGGGTCTTGATCAATGAGGTTAGCCATTTGTGCATGCGTCTGATGGCCCAGATGTGGCTCGAGCGGTTGGCCGTACAACGCGACTGCCTCAGGGCTGCGGTGCCACCGCGGTCAAGCGACCCCGATCGCTACCGTGACCTGATCGTCGTCGTAGCCGAGCAGGTACTCCGCGACGGCATCGACGGAGCGGCCAGCCCGGCTGACTCCAACGAGGCTCTGCGGGCCGCTTACCCGGAATGGTTCGACCAGTCGGGCCGCGCTGCCAATACATGCCACCAGCGCTTCCGCCGGGCCCGTACCGACGTGCAGGAACTCCTGAAGGCTGTCGTCGATCGGGAAGATGGGGGCGAACGCTACTCCAGGAGGTAACCCAGCGAGAAGAGCACGTGAGGACAGCCGACGATGCGGCCGTTACTGCGAGTCGCCTGACGGGTGGTGCCAGGTGCAGGGTAACCCGGAAGCGCCGGAAGAAGTTTGTCGGGACACAGCAGGTGCACTGGGCTAGCCTGGCCTGATGGTGACACCGGTCCTGGTCTTCGACGCCACGCACGACAACATCGGAGCGCTGCCGGCAGGCGCTCAGGTAGCCGGCTATACCACCGGGACCGGCACGCACATCCGGTGGACGGCCGCTGACTTTGCCGCGCACCCGGGCGCGGTGCGGATCGATCAGGATCCTGCCGCCTCCGACCCGGCCGCCGACGTGCTGGACATCGAGGCGGGAGCCGCCACCCCGGCCAGCGCGCCCGGCTGGGTGAGGCGGGCACTGGCCAGCCGCGCGAGCCGGGCCCGGCCCGGGCAGCGGTCCCCGGCCGTCTACATGAGCCAGTCCCGGGTCACCGAGGTGGTCAACGCCCTGACCGCCGGGGGGATCGGCTCCGGGGTCGGGCTGTGGATCGCTCATTTCGGCCTGACGCAGGCGCAGGCCACGCAGATGGTCCTGACTGCCAGCGGCCCGTTCCCGGTGATCGGCGTCCAGTTCCGCAACGCCCCGGAGTTCGATGTCAGCGTGTTCAGCTCTGACTGGCTCGCCACGGGCGGCCAGCCCTCCGTGCCCGCCTGGGAGACTGCCATGATGAACGTACTGCCCACGCTCCAGCAGGGAGCCCAGGACCGGCCCGGCCAGGTGTTCTTCGTGCGCCGGGTTCAGGCGCTGGCCAACGTGATCGGCGCCGTCAACCGTATCCCGGCCGCCTCGAACCTCGCCGAGGACGGAGTGTTCGGGCCAGCTACCACCGCGGCAGTCAAGGCGGTGCAGGCAGTTCTTCGGCATTACCGCGGACGGCATCGTCGGGCCGCAGACCTGGAGTGTGCTGGTCACCGGGTCCGCCCCTTGAGCACCCGACGAGTTATCAGCGATAATGGCCCATTATCCCTGATAATGAAGGGGCCATCCTGTGATCTTGAGAGCTTGGGGGCGTAGAAGTTCCAGCGCTATCTGCCGCTGGTCAGAGCGTGCCGATGACCAGTGATTCTCGCGCGGTCTCGACGACTTCCCGGCTGATGACGCTCAGTCCGTTGACACGATCTCCAGCACGTGGGTGGTCTGAGCAAAAAGGTAGATGATCCACGTGACCCAAATAAGGGAAGGCCCTGGATCCATGGTAAATGGGCCCCAGGGCCTTCCAGCGGGCTCAGGCGTTCGCCTGCCGTACTTAGCCAGCGACCTAGCCCAGCTGGGCTCGCGGCACCATCCAGCGCAAAAACAACGATTAGGATCACGGCCGCATAACGAGAGGCCGGATTGCCTGGTTTTGCTGCGCGTGGCGTCCATGTCGGATAGGTGTTCCCCAGCGAGGTCTGCTCTTCGGGGGAAGGGACCGCCGGTGGCGACCAGGGAAGTGTTCTCAGAGGATGAGCTGGCGCAGCTGCGGGGCTTCCCCGACCCTGCCCGTGCTCAGCTGTTCACGCTTGCGTCCTGGACGTCCTCAAGGGGGCGCCAGGCTCGGGGCCCGGAGCGAGCGCGGGCTGATCTGCTTGGCAGTTGTCGAGAGCGGGTCGACGGAACGCGTGATCGGCTACTCCATATCGGTTCATAGGGGTATTCAGCTGACCGGACTATGCCAGATGAGCGGTTCGCCAGGGCCGGGCGGCCCGTGGGCGCTCGATGCTCGGCGGGTGGCCTGGCTGGGCCGGCGCGGTGGGTGGCTTTGCCTTGTGCTTGGGGTCGGCGACCAGGTCCCGGTATCGCACCGGATGGTGGCCGACGGCGAGTTCGAGTACGCGGTAGAAGACCAGCCCCCGGCTGCGGGATCGGCGCCGGTTGAAGCGGAAGCAGAACTCGTTCAGGTAGCTCTGCAGGTGCGCGTCCTCGACCGAGCCCTGGTGGGTGCCCAGCAGCCAGCGCTTGGCCAGGGAGGCGACCCGGTGCACCCCGGGCAGCAGCTTGCCTGGGTCCTCGCCGCGGGCGCGGGCGGCCCGCTGGCTGCGCCGGACATGGGTATAGCCGAGCCCGGCGATCCCGTGGTAGCCCATCCAGGCGTCGGTGATCACCGTCGCCCCTGGCTCGACGTGGCGGGTCAGGAAGGGGCGCAGCGAGCCGGCCGAGGCGTCGGGCAGGATCTCCATCCGGCAGCGCCCGTACCCCCGCGGCTGCCTGACCTCGACGGCCACGCCGACCAGGGACTTCTTGCCCTTCGCCCGCCCGCCGGGCAGCCCCGCCTCCTCGCCGCCGATGAACGTCTCATCCACCTCGACGGTGCCGGACAGCCGGTCCCGGCCCGGGCGCACCAGCACCGACCGCAGCCGGTGCAGCATCGCCCACGCCGTCTGGCAGGAGCCGATCTCCAGCGAGCGCTGCAGGCTCAGCGCCGAGACGCCGTCCTTCTGCGCGGCGAACATCCAGCAGGCGGTGAACCACACCGTCAGCGGCGTCCGCCTGCGGTCGAACAGCGTGCCCGCCGTCACCGACGTCCGCTTGCCGCAGGCCGCGCACTTGTACCGGCCATCGGCCACGGCCCAGCCGCCATGCCCGCACTTGGGGCAGACGAAGCCGCCAGGCCACCGCAGCCAGTCCAGGAAGTCCAGGCAGTCGGCATCGGTTGCGAACCAGGACTGGAACTCTCCGGCAGATCGCGGGTAGTGCACGCCCGCCCGGGGCTGAAGATCGCCCACGGGCTCTCAGCTTAGTCCGGTCAGCTGAATACCCCTATCGGTTCATATGCAGTAGCTAATCCCGGACCGCCCGGGCCGAGGAGATCTTCCAGGCCACTAGCGTCTGGTGCCCAGGCAGGTAACAGCGTGTTCCTGGCAGCGATGACGGTGCCGCACGACCAGGGCATGCCGCTGGTCCCGCTGTTCGACGTGATCTCCAAGGGCTTCACCTACCTCCTTACGGCTGATCAGGGGTGGTCTATCGTGTTCGGACCCGTGATTATGGGTGGCGCCTTCCGGTCCTTCGCTATGGCCCGCTCGAGGCGCAACTGGCTGGCAACCGTGCTGGTTATGCCGGTGTCGCGCATGGTTACCCGGATCATCGCGCGGATGGCCTCTCCCGCATCCAGGTTCGGATCACGCGGGTTGACCGCGGCCGCCGTCCTGGCGAGCCAGCGGCCGAACATCTCGTGCTCAGCATCGTCCAGGTTGACGGCAAACGGTCAGACCGATCCAGTTGCTCCGTATCCATTTGGAACGACGTTTGCTGCTCATGATGAACGGCGAACACCTGATCAGCCCCCGCCCAAGGCCTCATGGCGGGTTCTGGGCTTACCTTGGCTGTAACCCCATGTCCGGCTGGTCTCGCGCAATGACAAGGGGATGACGGCGAGCTATCCAGAGCTGGCCGTGCTGGCCGATCGCATCCGCGCCCCGGTGATCCTGGACGGCGAGATCGTCGCGCTTCACGCAGGAGGCCCCGAGACGATGTTGAAGCCGGCCACGGTCCAGCCGAACGCCGCGGACCCGGACGCGCCGGTGGTGTCCTGGGCCGTGACCGTGACGGCGAAGGTCCCTTCCGCGCTCGGGGTGCCGGAGATCAGGCCGGTGGAGGAGTTGATCGACAGCCCGGGCGGCAGCCCGGTCGCGGTGTAGGCGAGGGTCTGCCCGCTGGCCGAGTCGCTGGCCTGGAGCTGCAGGCTGACCGCAGTGCCGGTAACGGAGGTCTGGATCCCGGGGTTGGTCACCGTCACCGTGTTGCTGACCAAGAACTGAGCCTGCGCGCTCAAGCCCGAGTGCCGCCCGACCGCGGTCAGGTAAGCCCTGCCGGGCACGGCAGATGCCGGGACCTGGACCGCGAGGCCGGCGAAGTTCCCCGTGCCGCTGGCGCTGGCCAGTGCCTGATCGGCGGTGCCGAAATAAATGTCCACCGCCTCATAAGCCCCGAACCCGGCCCCCGACACCGTCACGGTCGTGGCAGGCGATCCGCTCACCGCCGACAACGCGATGCCGGGTGTGACCGTGAACGCCTTCGGGCTGGACGCCGTCCCCCCGGGCCGGTCACCGCGACCGGCCCGGTCGAGGCCCCGGCCGGCACCGTGGCGGTGATCTCGGATGAGGATTTAACGCTGAATTCGCCCGCCGCGGTGCCGAACCTCACCCCGGTCACCCCGGCGAACCCCGAACCCGTGATCGTCACCTCGGCACCGATCGTGCCCGAGGCCGGGCTGACCGAGCTCACCACCGGAGCCGCCGCCGCTTTACCAGGCACCAGAACCTCCTCCCCGGCCAGACCCATACCGCGGGCCCGGCGTCAACTATGCCTCCCTTTACAAGCAGATCCGCAAAGCGCCGGACCCGATACCAATACAACACAAAAAGCGGTTGGAGCCAGTCGGCTGCGGGCCCGCGCCCGGGCCGGGGTAACCGCCCTGTCCCAACCCCGGGCACGCGCGCGGGACCCGCCAGCCGGTCCGGCCGCACCTCGGGCAGGCCGACACGCAGCGGGAGCCCGCGCCCGGCGGCAGGTTCATGCGGGCGGGTCCCGCCCACGGTGATCGTTTATGGTCGGCCGCCGCAAACGGGCCTCCTCATCACTCAAGAACTCCACCGGCACAAAATTGGATGATCGTGCGGACGGATATGCGCTTCGTTGACATAAGAGTTGATTGCCGAAATCGGCGTTGTGAGCGCCTCGCCGGAGGCCCCGGATTTATCCGCTCATCGGCATTCTCTGAACAATCCAAGTCGAGTTGCAGGTTCGGGTGTTGTCACAGGTCACGGTGGATGCGCACACGCTGGCAGGTCAGCTGAGGCTGACGTAACGAGCAGCAGCGAGGAGAAGCTGGGCGACCGGTTCAGCGCCATATGTCCGCTTTCGGTAGTACTCGGGCCGCGGTCACACCGTTATGGACCTGCCAAACCGGACTTTCCGGGCATGGGGCAGTCCGCCGCCACGCCCGGGCATGCTCCTGAACTGCGACGTTGTCCTGTAGTTCAAAGAACACGCATGAGCGGACGTCGCGGCGCTTCGGGATTCTCACAAACGGCAGATTGTGAGACGGTGGCTGAAGTGACTGAAGTGACTACATGGGGCAGTTTCTGCGTTTCAAGACGCGTCTGAAAACCTCCCGGGGACACGAGAAGTTGTGAGACGGTTTCGAGACACTGGGGGCATGGGGGTGCCGGTAACGACGGCGCCGGGAACCGCGTCAGGCCGTCCAGTTTGCTGAACACCGTCGGCAGCAGCAGGGTGTCCGGGTGACGATCGCGGACCGGATGGCCGCCTGACGACGGGTGCTGCTGCGGGGTGGCGCGGGCGGCGTGTCGTCAGGAGTAGGCGGAGCGGGAACGTAGCTGGGCGCTGGCCTCGGCCCGGGCGGAGGGTGCCGTCGGCACCTCGCCCACCACGGGCGGAACCGTGGACGCATGAACCCAGTTGCCGTCCCCCAGCCGCGGGCTATCGGAGATGCGGCTGCTGCCGCTCATGGGTCCCGTCCGGGAGCGGACCGGTGCCTGAGTGTGACCTGCGTCACTCGGGCTGGACCGGGCGAGCGCAGACGGAACCGATCCGGGCCGGAAAACCGTCACATCCCACGTGCCGGCCGCCAGGCCCGCCGCGGCGACCGGCAGCGATCGAGGGCATTCGTCACCCATAGCCAGGCGCCGGCCCTATGAGCACTGGTACCGGAGCCAGCGGCGCTGGTCGCCGCCGGACCGGCCAACCCGGACAAGCGGCGGAGATAGGGGGGCTGACATGGGTTCCGTGCGCGTCCGGGTGGTGGTAGCCGGCCTGGTGACTGGGGGTTTGCTCGGCTCGGGGCTGTCAGCCAGCATGCAGGATTCCGCATTCGCGAACGTGGTGACCTCCGCGGCACGCTCGGCCACCCCGGCGCCGACGCCGACCACCGCGACCCCGACCCCCACGCCGACCACCGCGACCCCGACCCCCACGCCGACCACCGCGACCCCGACCCCCACGCCGACCACCGCGACCCCGACCCCCACGCCGACCACCGCGACCCCGACCCCCACGCCGACCACCGCGACCCCGACCCCCACGCCGACCACCGCGACCCCGACCCCCACGCCGACCACCGCGACCCCGACCCCCACGCCGACCACCGCGACCCCGACCCCCACGCCGACCACCGCGACCCCGACCCCCACGCCGACCACCGCGACCCCGACCCCCACGCCGACCACCGCGACCCCGACCCCCACGCCGACCACCGCGACCCCGACGCCGACGCCGACGCCGACCACCGCGACCCCGACGCAGCCGGGGCCGCATCCGGTGCCGACGTCGCCGCCGAGCCGGTCCTCCCCTCCCGCGATCTCGCCGGGGGCCGGGTCCTCGCCGCTGGTCCCCATCCCGTCGGCGCCGCTGGTCGGTTATGCCCTTCCGGTTCCCGCTGGCGTGGTGGCGGCGGACCCCGGGCTTATCGGCGAGGGCAGTCCCGGCCCGCGCCGGACCGAGCCTGCCGGGCCGGTCACGCTCCCGGTCGCGCCGGGAACCGCGGTCGACGCGGTCACCGGCGGGAACGCTCACGGTCATCCCGGCGGGCGGCGGGACATCGACGATCGTCTTGTCCGGCGCGGACGGCGCCGCCTACACCTACCGCGACGTGATCGCCAGCGTGGCGCCGCGCGCGAGGGTGACCGCCGGCACGCAGATCGGCGTCAGCGGCCCCGGCGGTCTGACGTTCTCGATCTCCGTGCCTGATGTCCGCGGCGCGGTCGACGCCGGCGAGGCACTGCAGGCGTGGGCGGCCGGGCTCAGCGTCGATGTCCGCGCTCTGCCCTCCACCATCGCCCCGGCCACGGCCGGGCCGACCCGCCGGCAGGTGCTGCTGGCGACCGACGCGGCAGCGGGCGCGGCCGCGGCGGACCTGGCCAAGGCCGCCGCCGGCCCGATGGTCACGGTGCAGACCAGCACGGCCGGCGACACCGGTTCTGCCGGTGGTCAGGCTGCCGTGGCCCGGCAGATCGCCGCTGCAGGCGGCCAGCAGCTGGTGGTCGTCATCCTGGCGGGCGGGACGCCAGCCCAGGCGGCGGCGCTGGCGGCGCGGCTGCCCGCCGACCACGACATGCTGTGGGTCGCCCCGCCCGGCACCACGCCGGAGCAGGCCGCGGCCTACCGGCAGATCGTCGCCGCCCGCCCCGGATTCCGGGTCGAATCACTGCCCGCCGCCCTGGCGGCCGTGAACGCCCCGGCCACCAGCGCCGGACGCTGGTCGCCGGCCGGCGCGCTGGCGACAGCCACGCTCGTGGCCGGCTACGCCTCCACCGCCTACCGCCTGCCGGCAGTCTCGGAGCAGGCCCGCACGGTGGTCAGCTGGGCCGAACGGCAGCTGGGCAAGCCCTACCAGTGGGGGGCAGCCGGGCCGGGAAGCTTCGACTGCTCGGGGCTGACCATGGCCGCGCTCGCCCAGGCCGGGATCACCGTGCCCCACAACGCGAACGCCCAGTGGCAGCAGACCCGGGCCCACCCCGTCGCCGAAAACCAGCTCGCACCCGGTGACCTGGTGTTCTACGCCGGCTCAGACGGTTCCCTGACCGCTCCGGGCCACGTCGGGATCTACCTGGGCACCGGCGCCATCATCGACGCCCCTAACACCGGGGCGAACGTCCGGCTCGACCCGCTCACCAGCCTCGGCGGGTACGTGGAAGCGACAGACCCGTACGCCACCACACCCACCGCCGGCCCCACCGCGCCGGTGCTTACCTTCGGCAACCTGGCCGCCCCCGCCCTGAACCAGTACCAGAGCGTCGCCCAGGCCCTCGCCGGCACCACCTGGGGACCCGGCCAGTTCCCCTACCTGAACCTGCTGTGGGAACGAGAGTCCGGCTGGAACCCCGCCGCGGCCAACCCGGTCTCCGGCGCGTTCGGCATCCCCCAGGCGCTGCCCGCCGCGAAGATGGCATCAGCCGGGCCGGACTGGGCCACCAACCCTTACACCCAGATCATCTGGGGCATCGGCTACATCCACGCCACCTATGGCACCCCGCAGGCAGCATGGGCCCACGAACTCGCCTACGGCTGGTACTGACGGCGCATCGGGAGAGGATTCCCCTTTCAAACCAGCGTCAGAGGGAGTCTGCCAAGCGGCGCCGGGAAGCCTGCGCGCTGATGTTGCGGCGCGGATCTTTGCTGGTGTTCTTGCTACCGCCGGTGTCCGCGAGGGCGCGGTCGAGGGATGCGGCAGAGGGGCTTCCCGCCGTTCTTGCCGGTCTTGATGGTCAGCTTCGCGACGATTTGCGGATGGAGGTGCCCTGGGCCTTTCCGGGCCCGGGCGAACAGCATGTCGTCGTCGATGACGTCGGGGCGTCCGAAGCACGCTATTCCGGCTCTTCGAAGTTACTGTAACTTCGAAGAGCCGCTATTCCCCGGCCTGAGCCAGGCAGGTCGGCCACGGTGACCGTGAAAGCCGCCCCGGGATGATCTCGAAGCCCTGAGCTGCCGCCCCTCACCCGTCCGGCCGAACTGGGTTCGGGGAAGGTCCGTGCAGCCGTTGGCGCTAGCGGTGATCTTGGTCGGGCCGCCGGCCATCCGGTGTAGGGGAAACGACCGTCATACCAACACCGCCACCCGGCGTGGCTAAAGTCACGCTTAGGAGCGCTCGACGGCGCGCAGCCGGGTGGCGACGCGTGTCTCGCGGGCGGCGATGGCCTGGCGGTTGCGGCGGCCGTAGGAGCCTTCCGGGAGGCTCTGGCCGACCTGCTCGACCTCGCGGATGTGGGCCTCGCGCTCGTCGGCGTGCGCGGCGGCGGCGAACATAACGATGTTGGCGGTAGTGGCATCCAGGATGAGGCTGACCGTCTGGCTGTCGGGGTCCTGGCCGGCCAGGGCGATGATGCGGGGGCCGTCGGTCTCTGGCCAGGCCTGCTCGGCAGGCCTAAGGCCGCCGTGGCTGGCGCGTTCGTGGAGGTCGGCGAGCATCAGGTCGGCGCGGTCGATCTGGTCGCAGGCGGCGCCGAAGTCCTGGCCGACCGGCCCGAGGGCGGCGCCGCGGCTGGTGCAGTAGTCCATGAGCCTGTAGGCCTGCGGCCGGTCGGGGTAGGTGCCGGAGCGGGCGTGGATGCGCAGTTGGGTCTTCAGCGTGGGGTGATCTCTCCGGTGCCGACGAAGCGGACCAGGCCGCGCGAGAAGGCGGGTGGCTGCGGCCGGGCGGCTAGCCAGATGGCCAGCCGCCGGGCGGTGACGTGATCGACGCTGTCGCCGCGGCGGTCGGCGGCGGCGATGCCGTGGCCGATGAGGCGCTCGTACAGGGACAGGTCCGGCAGCAGCCCGTCCTCGGGCAGCCGGCCGGCGTGCCCCGCGCTGCTGCTTGCCGATCGGGATGCGGTGCCTGGCTGGCTGGTCAGTCGGCTGCCTCCCTATCCGGCTGTCCGCTGGCTGGTTCCTGCTGAGGATCAAGGTCGCGGGGTGGCTGGGAGGCGCGGGCGATCGCGTCCGGTGCGGTCAGGCCGAGTTGTTCTGCCCAGGTCTCGAGGTGCGGCCAGAGCCGGTGCCCCTCGTGCAGGCCCTCTTCGGCGGCGGTGTCGGCCAGGATCATCGCGGTGATCGCGGTGCTGCGGTCCATGACCCGGCCGGGCAGCCAGGACACTTCCCATCGGTGCTGGCGGCCGGGTGCCTGCCGGGCCGTGTGGCCGGTCTGGTCGCTGGTCATGGTGGTGTCGTTGATGGTCAAGGTCATGACAGTGTTTTCCAGGTCGGGGTCGGGGTCATGGTTCGGCTTCCAGGTCGGGCTCGGGTTCGCGGGTGCGTCCGGTTTCCAGGAGCTCGGCCAGCGACGCAGGGCCGCCGGGCTGCCAGCCGCGGAGCTGGTCGACCACGATCGCGTACTCGGGGGGACGGCCTGGTGGCCAGCGGCCGGGGAAGTCCGGGCACGGGAGGTCATAGGGGTCCTGCATCTCGCGCATGTCCTTGTCCCCCGCCCGCTGGGCAGGGACAAGGGAACCATCGGCCTGGCGGCGGGTTCCGGGTTCGTGGTCTGTCATGCGCCCTTCCTTCTGCGGTGGCGGGCGGCCCGGCGGATGTCGGGGGCGACGCCGGTGCCGGTGGCGGGTTTCCACCCGTACCGGGGCCGGTAGCCGGGGACGTCGAGCTGGTTGTCGTCCAGGGCGGCGGCGGCGCACCAGTTCCCGGCGATGGCGCGGCGGCGGGCGGCGGTGGCGGCGCCGCGTTCGGCGCGGGTGCGTTCGGGGGCGCGCTTGTCCCACCAGGTGTCATACAGGGCGGTCACCTTGTCGCGCAGTTTCGGGCTGACGGTGCGGGCGTCACCGCGGACGAGTTCGCTGATGGCGGTTTCGCGGACGCCGAGGGCGCGGGCGATGCGGGCGGAGCCGTGGCCCATGACGTGCAGGGCGCGCAACCTGAGGCGGGTGCCGCCGGCGTCCAGGCGGGCACGCGGGATGGCCTCGGCGGTCACGGCGAGGACGGCGGCCGCGGTGCCGCGGGCGGGACGGCGGCGGCCCGAGGCCAGGTGAGGCCCACCTCCTCGACCACAGCCAGCTCGAGTCCATCCGCATGCTGACCAACCACGACATGGACAGCAAGACCCCGTTCGCCACCGTCCTGCTCGGCCAGCCCACCCTGCGCCGCATGATCAAGCTCGGCGTGCTGGCCGCCCTGGACCAGCGGATCGCCGTCCGCTACCAGATGACCGGCATGACCGCCGACGAGACCGGCAGCTACATCCGCCACCACCTGCAACACTCCGGACGCGACGGCGACCTGTCGGCCTGCGCCAGGAAGTCAAACCCATGCTGACGGTGCTGCGCACGAGCCTGGCGCTGCACCTCCACGAGGCCCTGCTGGGCAGGCTCAGCCGCAGCACCGATCAGGTCGTGGTGAGCGTGGACGGCGACCGCCAGACGCACGACGCCCGCCGCGGCAAAGGCACCTACGACCTCACCGTGGCCAACCTGCGCGCCCTGGCCGGGCGGGGCGGCGACACCGACATCTCGCTGGCCGCGGTGCTGCCCCTCGCCCAGGCCACCGGCCCGCCGGGCGACTCCGTCCGTGCCCTGGCCGAGGAACTGGGCATCCGCCGCACCCACTTCCGCCCGCTGCTGCCGCTCGGCCGCGCGGCCGGCTCGGCCCCCGGCATCGTCCCCGACACCCTCTGGGGCCACATCGAACCCGCCGAGATGGTGAACCGCGGCTTCACCCCCACAGCGTCGTGCGGAATAGGCCAGAACCTCTACATCGAGCCCGATGGAGCCGCCTACCCCTGCTACGCCTGGCACGGCGAGCGCTGGCGCCTGGGCTCGATCCGGGAGGCCGGCGGCCTGACCGGACTGCTCGCCGCCGATGCCTTCCGCGCACTCGGCGAGCACACCGTCGACACGAACCGTGCCTGCCGGGAATGCCCGCTGCGCTACCTGTGCGGCGGCGCCTGCCGAGCATGGAACCGCCGTCCCGGCCACCCGCAGGCCGACCTCGACGCCCCGCCCCCCGACTGCAGTGCCCTCCACGCCCGCGCCCGGTCGCTGCTCACCAGCGCGCTCGAGCACCTGGGCAGCTCCCAAGCGCAATGGGTAGCCGCCGGCCTGCCCCTTCCAGAATCACCTCCGTCCCAGTCCGGCTAATCCGCGGGAGGTCACGCCATGCCCCTATTCGGACCACCCAACGTCGCGAAACTTGCGGCCAGGTGGAACATCGACGGGCTGATCAAGGCACTGAGCTGGCAGGAGGACGCGGACGTACGCTTCGCTGCCGCCGGGGCGCTCGGCCAGATCGGCGACGCCCGCGCCAACGTGCCGCTCCTCACCGCTGCCCTCAAGGATCCGGATGGGGCCGTGCGCTTGGCTGCCGCCGGGGCGCTCGGCCAGATCGGCGCCCCCGCTGTCCTGGCCCTGACCGCTGTCATCTTCCACGCCGACGACCCCAGCGTGCGCCAGGCTGCCGTCGGGGCGCTCGGCCGGATCGGCGCCCCCGCTGTCTGGCCCCTGATCACCGCCCTCGACAAAGGACCCGAGGACGGGCGCAAGAATGCCGCCGACGCGCTCGGCCAGATCGGCGACGCACAGGCCGCCAGGCCCCTTATCGCTGCCCTCAAGGATCGGGATCCGGGCGTGCGCGAGGCTGCCGCCGGGGCGCTCGTCCGGGTCGGCGCCCGCGACGTCGGACCCCTGATCGCCACCCTCCGCGACGAGAACAATTGGTACGTGCGCCAGGTTGTCGCCGGGGTGCTCGGGCGGATCGGCGACGCCCGCGCCGTGGAATCATTGATCGCCGCCCTGGACGACGAGAACAGGAACGTGCGCGAGGCTGCCGCCGGCGCGCTGGACAAGCTCGCCTGGAGCCCGGATAGCGGTGCGGCCGGAGGAGCCTACTGGGCGGCCAGGTGGAACTGGGCCAAGTGCGTCCAGATCGGCGCCCCCGCCGTCGGCCCCCTGATCGCCGCCCTGGACCACGAGGACGGGGACGTGCGCGAGAATGCCGCCGGGGCGCTCGGCCAGATCGGCGGCGCCCGCGCTGTGGAACCCCTCATCGCCGCCCTGGACGACGAGAACGGGAACGTGCGCGAGGCCGCCGCCGAAGCGCTCGTCCAGGTCGGCGCCCCCGCCGTCGGCCCCCTCCTCACAGCCCTCCACGACCTCATCACCGCCCTCAAAGACGAGTCCTACGACGTGCGCAAGAATGCCGCCGGGGCGCTCGGCCGGATCGGCGGCGCCTGCGCCGTGGAACCCCTCACCACCACCCTCAAGGACGCCGTGGAACTCCTCATCACCGCCCTCAAGGACAAGTCCCACGACGTGCGCGAGGCTACCGCCGGGGCGCTCGGCCAGATCGGCGACGCCCGCGCCGTGGAACCCCTCATCGCCGCCCTGGACGACGAGAACAAGAACGTGCGCGAGGCTGCCGCCGACGCGCTGGACAAGCTCGCCTGGAGCCCGGATAGCGGTGCGGCCGGAGGAGCCTACTGGGCGGTCAGGGGCAACTGGGCCAAGTGCGCCCAGATCGGCGCCCCCGCCGTCGGGCCCGTGATCGCCACCCTCCGCGACGAGAACGATTGGTACGTGCGCCAGGCTGTCGCCGGGGCGCTCGTCCGGGTCGGCGCCCGCGCCGTGGAACCCCTGATCGCCGCCCTGGACGACGAGAACAGGAACGTGCGCTTTGCTGCCGCCGACGCGCTGGACAAGCTCGCCTGGAGCCCGGATAGCGGTGCGGCCGGAGGAGCCTACTGGGCGGTCAGGGGCAACTGGGCCAAGTGCGTCCAGATCGGCGCCCCCGCCGTCGGCCCCCTGATCGCCGCCCTGGACCACGAGAACGGGGACTGGCGAAAGAATGCCGCCGGAGCGCTCGTCCAGATCGGCGACGCCCGCGCCGTGGAACCCCTGATCGCCGCCCTCAAGGACTGGGACTGGTCCGTGCGTGAAACTGCCGCGAGGGGATTGGTGGCCATCTATCGATCGGGGAAGCTGAACCACGTACAGATAGTGAAGATCCTGGACCAGCGGAGAGTCATCACCGGATCGCATACCGACTGGACGCGGTCCAGTGACTGCCACCATGGTGACGAAGGCATCGGTGTCGCCTTCCCCGTCTGACCCGGATCGGCGATCAGCGCAGCGGAGCAGAACCGTGCGGCGTTTCGGCGCACAAGCACTCTCTGGTGAGCTAAAAAAATAACCCCAGTTCTCCGAAGCCCCGCCAGCATGTCTAGCCCAGAACCAGCGCATTCTTCACTCCGGTCACACGAGTCTCCTCAGTGAGGAGATCTCGGGATTCCTGAACCTCTTGTGGGGTTCCAGAACTCGGCCGCGGGCCTTGACCTGGTCTTTACGCAGCCCGTTCGTATTCGTTGATGAGGCCGCCGAGGACCGGTCGGCGTCTGATCCGCTCCCGGGTGAGGTCGGCAACGGGGTAGTCGGGCCGGGGCGGGTGCAGCTGGCAGCTGCGGTGGGGGCGCCGTCCGTTTTAGTGGGCCTCGTACCCGGACATCACGACGCGCAGGTGGCGTTCGCCGAAGATCAGCATCCTTTCGGTCACTTCGGTCCGGGCAGTGAGCACGAACCGTTCGGCATAAGCGTTCGCCCGGGGACTCCGGGGCGGGATCTTCCGTGCCTGGATGCCGGCGCTGGCCAGGACCGCATCGAACGAGTCGGTGAACTGCCCGGCCCGGTCGCGGATGAGGAACCGGAAGCCGGCGGCGCGATCACCGAGGTCCATCAGGAAATTCCGGATCTGCTGCGTGGTCCACAGCCCGTCGGGATTCGCGGTTACCCCTAGGATGTGCACGTAGCGGCTGCCGACTTCGATGACGAAGAGACAGTACAGACGCTGGAGGGTCACCGCGCAGTCGACGTGGAAGAAGTCGGCCGCGAGCATTGTCGCTGCTTGCGCATGCAGAAACCTGCGCCAGCTCATGTCAGTGCGCCGTTTCGGCGCTGGAGGAATCCGCAATGCCCTGAGGACGCGGCGGACAGTGGAGGCGCTGACGCGGTGGCCGAGCTTGAGCAGTTCGCCCTGGATCCGCTGGTACCCCCAGGAGTGGTTCTCGGTAGCGAGCCGCTCGATGAGCGCGGCGATCTCTGCGCTGACCGGTGGCCGGCCCCTTCGATGCGGATAGGTCCACTTCCGGGTGACCAGGCGGCGGTGCCACCGGAGCACGGTGCCCGGCGTGACCAGCCGGTGCATCCGCAGCTTGGCTGGCAGCAGCCGGATCAGGGCGGCGAGGACCACGCGGTCGGGCCAGTCCAGCCGGGGCCGCGGATTTGTGCGGCGCAGCACAGCGACCTCATGTCGCAGTACCAGCAACTCGACGTCCTTGGAGGCCCGCGAGCGGCCGAGCAGGACAAGCCAGCCGCAGAGCCGAACGAGGATGAGATACATCAGCCGAAGGGACACGGCCGATCATCATGGCCTACCGCCGACGCTGACGCTGGCACATTGCTGCAGCTCGGAGACCAGGCGGACTTCTGGCATCCCGCAGGTCGCAGGCATCGGGCGACATCAACCATCCGCGCTAGGCGGAGGGTGGTTGTTCGCAAGGATCGACGCCTTGGAGCTTGGGTGAAGCGTCTTGGCCACAGCCCGTACTGCTTGGGGGCGTTGAGCCGACCGGCGCTGGCACCGCCCGTAGCGGAAGCCAGGGCGAGCGCGCCCCGCCCTGGTCGCCGAGTAGGCCGGGGCACAGCGTCGCCGTACTGCATAAGGTCTACGCCAAGTGCATCGACGGCCAGGACCAGATAGCCAAGCGGCGCATTGAGGACGCGCTAGCCGAATCCGATGATACGGCGGCCCCGGCTACCGGCAACGCTGAGGACAGCGGCGACGATGACGCCGAGTGACTTGGGCACGTATTGGGCACAACCAGCCGTCGCCAGCCGTGAACAGCCGTAGCCAGCCGGAGAGCAGAAGACGGTGCCCCACCGCGTTTCCGCAGGTGAGATACCGTCTTTTGCTGCTTAGACCGGTGGGCGCAACTGGGTTCGAACCAGTGGCCCCTCGCTTGTAAGCAAAGTCTGTAGCGTGGCTGGAGGGGTCTAGAGGTTGCCTGACGTGGCATCTAGCTGCGGCGATCGCGGCTGGTAGTGGCCCGACGTGGCCTGGTTTCTGCGGTCGTTGGCTCTTGGTTTGGCTCTTGGGATCCGCCATCGAAGAACTCCAACCAGGGCCGGCCGCCCGCGGCGCCAGGCGCTGGATGCTTTCAGCGCCTGCCGGAGGGATCGCACTACGCCGACAGGGGAGGACAGCGACCGATATAGGGTGCGATTACGCCCAGCCCATTAGATACTTTTTGTACAAAAAGACAGGTAATGAAGCGTACACTATGAGCATGGACGTAGCGGTGAGCGAGCTGAGGGCCCACCTCAGCGACTACCTCGACCGGGCTCGCGAGGGCGCCGAAGTGGTGATCACAGACCGAGGCATGCCGATCGCCCGACTGCTCGGCGTGACCGCCATCACCACCCTGGAACGGTTGACCGCCGACGGCATCATCGCCCGGTCCGCAGCGCCACGTCCCAGGGCATCCGGCCAGCCCCGGCCCCGGCCCCACCGACCCATCGCCGACATAGTGAGCGACCAGCGGCGCTAACCATGGCGCTGATCTACTTCGACTCCAGCGCCCTGGTCAAGCTCCTCGTGCAGGAAGAAGGCAGCGACCTGGCCGCAGAACTGTGGGACGGCTGCGATGCTGCCTTGGCCAGCCGACTCGCCCACCCCGAGGTCTGCGCCGCGCTGGCTGCAGCCGGCCGCAACCACGACCTCAGCCAGGATGACCTGGACGTGGCCGAGCAGGCATGGGAGCGATACTGGGCCTCGGTACGTCCCGTCGAACTCACCGCAGCCGTCGAACGCCAGGCCGGACAGCTAGCCCGCACACACGCCCTGCGCGGTGCCGACGCCGTGCACCTGGCCAGCCCCCTAGCCCTTGCCGACCCAGACCTCGTCATCGCCGTCTGGGATCGGCGGCTGCACGCCAGCGCGGCCATCGCCGGGCTGCACGTCGCTCCAGCAGAACTCCCTCCGCGCTGACCTGTCATCACCACCAGGACAGCAGGCGACTGACTCTTGAACGAGCGCTACCTGTAGTAATCATCCCAGCGTGTCATGCAACGCCAGGGGATTCTCGCGGCCGGCACCAGATCCGGGCGACCTTTGTCGCATAGCTCAGACCCCTGCGACAAGAGCGAGCATCGCCTGGCGTGCCTGGTGCCGTCGCGGGCCCAGGGCTATTCCGTCAGCTCCGCGATGCGGCTGCTACTCCGGCTGGGGCCACCGCGCTTGCCGTGCACCTCATGACCGACGCCGGGGACCCGGGCACTGACCCGGTCCTCATGGGCGCGAGCGACCGCCCGGAGCGCCATCGTGAAGGTCAGGCAACCTTCCTGCCCCACTAAGAAGCGTCTTCGATGACCAAGCTCCCTCTACGCTGACGGCTGGGACGTGATCACCCTCGCCGAGCACTACGGTATGCCAAGGTCGCGGACACCGACTGGATCGAAGAGGCCGCGAAGCGCGGGTGGCCGATCCTCATGAAGGACAAGCGGATCCGCCGCCACCGGCAAGCCGAGATCACCGCCGGGACCGAGCACAAGGCTCGCTGCTTCGTAATCACCAGAGGTGATCTTCCCTCGGCAGATATGGCGCAACGCTTCATCACCAGCAAGGCCGCCATCCTCGCGACAGCAGCAGAGCCTGGTCCGTACATATACTCGGTACAAAGGGACCGGATCTCCCGCCTCTATCCATAGCTGCGCCCACCGCTCCAGCGGTCCGCCGAGAGGGCGCGTCTGCCGTCGCTATTGGCAAAGGCTGCCCGTGGCGGCGGCTTCGCCGTCACTACGGGCGGCGACGGCATCTCCTTCGACCAGCGGGCAGCGCTCGCTCGTGCAAGGACGCCGACCACGAGGGACCATTATGTCGTTTGTTCGGTTACCGTGCCTCTTTCATTGCGAGACGTTGCAGGACTCGCCGGGACCCGAAACGTCAAAATAGGCCTCACCAAATCCGGCGCCACTTGACAGACTTCCTCTTACGCTGGTTCGGCTCCCCGAAAATCGGTTAGCTTAGCTAACAGAAATTTGATTCGTACGGCGCCTTTGCGAGCCCGCCAGACCGCGCAGCGCGGTCATAACGCCACAGTCAGCCTTGCTTTGCGCGACGGCCGCCTGAAGGCGGCCGCTTCGTGCGGCTCGTGCAGCAGCTCGGTTACCAGGTCCGGCGGAAGGACGTACGTCTGGTGCGGGTACCGTAGGTCCGCCATCCTGTGATCGATCTTGAACCGACTGAGCCATTCCGCCGCTACTGCCCCCGGCCTGCTTAAGCGGATGCGGCCGGCCTCCCACCTGGGACGCGGTCGGTTCCAGGGTCCCAGGCCGGGCACCGCGACATCTTCCTGCCGAATGGCAGATCTGGGCGTCTCAGCATCACAAGGTCAACGTGATGCCAGCTGTCGACGCTCCCCTCCGGGTGCTACCCTTTGGCTGGTGGCGTCTTGCAGGGAGTGTGAGAGGTCTAGGAGGGGCCGTGGAGATCACGGACATTCCAGCGGCGCTCAGGATGGTGCAGGGTTTCATCGTCATCCTTGAGCGGGGTCGCGAGAAAAGACGTAACACTCCGTATATCTTAGATTATCGTAGCACGATATCCTTGAGCGGTTGCGGCTGATCGTACAGATTGCGGCCCGTGTCGGCGCGCAACTCCCCGGCCAGCTACAAGAGGAGAGCGACGGCTGGCCGCACCAGCAGACCTTGGCACAAGCTGCGGTAATCGGGCTCAACCATGCCATGAGCCAGCCCTCACACCACGGATCGGCGTGACGGCAATGACCGTTTGTATATTACCGAACGAGCCCCGGTGCCGGTTGCCCGACAGATCTTGTACCCCGGTGGACGCGGGTCTAGGGTTGGGTACTAATTGGCGAGCGGGAGGTTTGCCGACGTGCCAGGCTTGTCCATCGATTTCCCAGGATTCAACGTTCTGAGGGTTTCTGCAGGTCCCTGGTTCATCGTCTTCAATCCCGGCAGGCTGACCGTCGGTGACCCGATTACATTCGGCCTCGACGACCGGCTGTTCGGCCCTGACCCGCTTCCCACTGCTGGCACGCTCATCGACGCCGGGATGCTGCAGCTTCAGGTGCGGCCTGGGTATGGGCCGTCCTGCCATGTCGTCCTGCAGGGCAGCGTCTGGACGTTCGCCGGCCCCGGCTACCGGTCCGCTCTGCTGGCCGCGTTCGACGAGTTCCTGCAGCGGGCGGAAGGGCTTGAAGGCGGTACGCTGCGGCCGGGTGCCGCCGAGGCGCTCCGGGCTGTGCTCGCGCCGCGGATCCCGGCGACGTATGCCGAGAGCCTGTACCTCAGCCACGGCGTGTTCAGCCAGGACAACCCGGCTCGCGGCTACTTCGACGCGCAGCCGGGGATGCGGCTGGCGCTGCAGTTCGAGGAGCGGCAGTTCGTACCGCCGAACGCCGGGACCGGACTGCTCAGCGGCTTCGTTGGCGGGGCGACCGTCACGACCGACGTGGTCAGCCTGGGCAGCGGGTCGGGCGCGCCGCGGCTGGGGCTCGACGCCTTCTTCTCCGCGGTCCGGCTGCCGCCGGTGCCGCCGGCGGCGGGCGGCGCCGGCGGGGTCATCGACCTGCTTGGCGCCACCGCGGGAGCCCGTCACCTGCGGGTCTGCTACCCGGCTCGCTCGTTTCCCGGGGCCGACGGGGCCGGCACGGTGGGCGCGGCCGCCAACGTGGCGCTGCTCGGCGCCGCGGACCTGGCCACGCTGGCGACGGCCACGAACGGCTACTACGACTCCGGCGACGCCGGGGCGAACCTGGTCGGCTACTTCCGCGGCCGCACCGTGATCCGCGCGCAGATCCCGCTGCTTGTCAACGGCACGCAGCTGTGCCACGTCCCGGTCGGCACGACCGTCCGCCAGCTACTCGAGCAGTTCCGGGTGCTGCCGCGGCTGCCCGGCATCGTGGACGGCAACGCCTCGGCCGCCCTGAACTACCGCCGTTACCTGCCCGGGCTCGGGGTCACCGAACGGTACCGGCCGGACAGTTACCAGAAGCTGAGCCTGGCCGACGGCGACGGGCACGACTCCTCCGGTGCCGACGCCCTCGACTTCCCGGTCCTGGCCGGCGACGCGATGTCCCTGCCCAGTCCGTGGCGGGAGCCGTGACGGGACCGGACCCGGCGGCTTTCCGGTTCGCGCTGAACCCGGCGACGTCGATCTACTACGCCCAGGCGACCCCGGGCGACCCGCCGAACCCGCGGCTGGCGTTCCTGCCGCCCCAAGGGGCATCGCTGCCCGGGACCCTCACGCTCCCCGAGAGCTGGGCCATGGACGCGGGCGTCTACCTGTTCGCCGGCGTGGCGGCGGCCAGCGGCCTCGCGCTCGCGGTCGGCGTGCGCGCCGTGGTGTCGTCGCCGCCGTGGACCGGGACCCGGCTGCTCTGGATCACCAACCCGAACGCCCAGGTCAAAGACTGGGAGCTGGCCGGGATCCCGCTGGTGGGGCTCACCGCGGACGGCGGGCGGCTGGCCACGCTGACCGTTTTCTCGTTCCGCGACTACGGCTGCCTGCTGAACGGGGGCCTGGAGCTCACCGTCGGCAGCGCCGGGGCTGAGTTCAGCATCGCCCAGGCCAGGACCGGCGACATCCGGCTCACCGCGGCAAGCGGCGCGACCGAGCTGCAGGTCATCGAGGGCCCGGCGACGATCCCGCTGACCGGGCCGGCGGCCGGCTGCCTGACGTTCGCGGTCCGGCTGCCGGTCGGCGCCTGTGCTGGTGACCGGGCCGTCGGCGCCATCGATGCCCTGGACGTAGGCTGCCGGTTCTTCTTCGACGACCCGGACCTGGCGGGTACCGGGCTGATCACCTCGCGCCGCTATCCCGTCTTCGACACCACCCAGCCTGCGGCCGGCCAGGACGCCGCGACCGCCATCGAACTCGCCGCGCAGCTCGACCCGGTGGCGCCGCTCGACGGCGACCGGACCTGCCTGACGTTCAGCAGCCCGGCGCCGCTGCGCTCGTTCTACCGGACCATCCTCGGGTCGCCGCTCGACCTCGCGCCGCTTTCCGCGCGGCTGCAGTTCGCCGTCCGGCCTGCCGGCCTGCAGCCGACCGCCGCCGACCCGCTCTACCTGGTGCCGCACGGGACATTCATGGTGCAGCCGCCGCCGGAATGGGAAGCGCCCGCGCTGCTCTGCGGGGTCGGCGGGGCGGAGTACATCACCCTGGGGCCGGCTACCACGCTGGTGTTCGCCGCCGGGCAGCCGGCCTACGCTCCCGGCTTCGACCCGCGCAGCACCACGAGCGTCGCGCCGCAGGGGCCGCGGCTGACCGGCCCGGTCTCGACGTCCTGGGCCTGCGTGACCGGGCAGCAGAGCCCGCGTTACTTCGCGCAGCCTGAGGGCGCGGCGCTCTACGGGCACGGCACCGCGGCGGCCAGCACGAATGCAGGGCAGGCGCTGCTGCCGTTCTTCGAGCTGCAGGCCGCGACGCTGCCGCCGTGGGGCGACCCGGCGGCGGTGACACCCTATCCGCTCGTGCCGCATGCCGGCGTGTCCCGCGGCCTGGCCGGTTACGAGCGGCTCGAGGTGCAGGTGCTGAGCCAGCAGCGGCGGCAGGTGATCCAGGGCCTGAACGCGGCGGCCGCTGCGCCACCGCCCCCGGCGGCGCCGCGGTTCCGCCCCGCCGCGGCGGGGGCCGCGCCGGATCCGTGCCTGGACCCGGCGGCGCTCACCGCGGGCACACCGCAGGGGCTGATCGCCACGTTCTCCGCGGACAAGTCGTCCTGGGCCTGCCTGAAGCTGGCCCAGTCGGTGCAGCAGCTTCCCGGCCAGCCGCCGGCCCGCACGCTGCTCGCGCTGCAGAACGTCACGGACCCGCTGCGCGCGGCGCTGCTCACCAACCAGCAATTCCTCGTGGTGTCCGATCCGGCCGCCATCGGGCCGTATCTCGGCGCCCACAACGAGCTTGTGATCGCCGGCTACCAGTTCGTGCTCGACCCGCAGCAGTGGCGCAGGCACGGCACGGTGATGCTGGTGAAGAACTACCGCAAGCCGCTCATCGAGCTGATCGCCGACACGAACACCTGGGTCCTCGGCTCCCAGTTCAACGTGGACGTGGCCGCCACGCAGGCGCGGCTCACCCAGATCGCCAACGACGCGTACGCCTCGGGCGACGCGGACCTCTCCGCGTTTGTCACGATGCTCACCGACCCGGCGTGGAACGGCATCTTGTTCCTCAGCGCCTACGTGCCGCTGGACGGCTTCCCGCCCGAGCTCGCCGGGCTGGCGGCCGGCATCGACCCCAGCCTGTTCCAGGCGCACCATGTCGGGATCAACCAGACGCCGCTGTCGGCCGACCTGAGCCAGCAGGACAGCTCGCTGTTCGGCCTGATCAACTACGCCGACGACCGGCCGCTGGCCGCGAGCGGCTACGACTTCGCGGTGCGCACGCTCAAGGTCCGGTTCGCGAACTCGGCGATAGCCTCGTTCACCAGCCAGATCGCGCTGGCGGTCGGGCAGCTGTTCGGCGCCGCGGTGACCCGGCAGCAGGGCGGCGGCAACGTCCTGGAGCTTGACGGGTTCTACCAGAAGCACGGCGACACCGGCAGTTACGTGTTCAGCGAGACCACGCCCGCCACGTTCGCCGCGGCGGGCGACGCTGTGCTGTCCTCGGTGCGGGTGACCAAGGCGCAGTTCGCGACGCTGGTCGATCCCAGCCTGGGCACGACCGTACAGACCGTGTTCTCGTTCTGGGGGACGCTTGCGTTCGGTGAACTTTCGGCCGGCGGCACGGTTCCTTTCGACCTGTTCTCCTACGACAGCCTGGCCTACTCCGGGATGAAGCTGTGGATGAGCTTCCCCATAGCGAGCCCAGCGGGGCGAGTCTTCCGGTTCGACCCCAGCCAGATGGCGTTCGACGTGGGGTCGAGCACCACCCGGGCGACCGGCCTGGCCACGCATTTCCCGCTCACCGTGAAGGGCGTGCTCACCTCGGACTCGAACAAGACGCCCGGCGACTCCGGCCTGCTGCCGGTCGACATCGACCTCGACACCGTGCCGGTCGGCACGCCCTGGTTCGGGCTCGACTACGACCTGAACCTGGGCAGCGCGGGCGCACTCGCCGCCAAGGCGGGCCTGGTGGCCTCGCTGGTGGTGATCTGGGCGCCCGGCCCGCCGGCCGGGTCCGCGGTACCGGTCTCCGTCGGGCTGAAGCTGCCCGGCGCCACCGGGGCCACGAACCAGCTGACCGTCGAGGGCGTGCTGAAGATCACCATGTTCGCGGTCACGCTGACCTACGACGGCGCCGCGTTCCTGCTCACGCTCACCGGCATCGCGCTCTCGCTGTTCGGCAAGTCGCTGCCGCCCGGCGGCTCGTTCGACATCTTCGTCTTCGGCGACCCCAACCCGGCCGCCGGCGCCAACTCGCTCGGCTGGTACGGCGCCTACAAGAAAGACCAGCCCATCACATCGTGACAGCACCGTGACTTCAGGAGGACGACCCGTGACCACCCCGACCCAGCCCCCGGTCCTGCTCACCCCGGCCGCACAGCCCGCCGACACCGGCGGGTCGACTACTGGCGGCTCGACCACCACCGTCGCGGGGTCGATCACGCTGAACATCGCCAATCACACCTTCACGCTGACCGGGACGCTCGGCCAGCATATGATCGTCGAATACCACGCCGCGTTCGAGGACTCCATCAGCCTGGGCTCGATCAGCGACATAGCGACGGCGATCGCCAACGCCTTCAACTTCAGCGGCACCGGCGGCACCGGCGGCATCGACACCGAGATCACGACCGTGAGCAGCAGTCTTAACAGTGTGCCGGTACTCAAGGAGATCTACGGCGTGTTCACGCACGCGCAGATCAGGATCACCGACCTGGAGATCAACACTCAGACGAGCACCTACGGGGTCGGCCTCGCGATGGACTTCACGCAACTTCCGCCCGGCATCCTCCCGCAAGGCCAGACGGTCCCCACGCTGCTCGGCATCGAGCTGCTCTCGCTCGGCTTCAAGGTGACCAAGGTCAACCCGAACCCGCCCACGGGTTCATGACCGAACCGGATCCCGGCGGCAACCCCCCCGCAGTCGCCGAGTTCGAGCTGCTCGCCTCGCTGCAGGTCTTCGGGGTGCGCGCCGACGCCAGCGCGACGTTCGGCAGCGGTCTCGACACCATCCTGGCCGTCCGGTTCGGCAGCCTCACGCTCGGCGAGGTGCTGACCTACCTGGTCAGCAAGGCCGAGCCGGGCCTGAACTTCAAGCTCACCCCGCCGTGGGACCTGCTCAACGACATCAACCTGCAGAACGTCGTGTTCGAGGTCGACATCACGAACTTCCGGGTCGGGCTCCGCTACGACAACCTGGGTGTCAGCTTCCCGCTGATCAGCCTGGACAGCATCGAGGTGTGGTACTCCCCGGCCACTCAGTCCCGGAACAAGTCGGTGGACCTGTCGCTGTTCGGCACGTTCCTCGGCGCCGACTTCACCTCCGGGCAAGGGCTGACCTGGGACGTGCTCAGCCAGCCCGGCCCGTCGGTGCCGGGGCAGGGGTCGAAGTACTTCGACCTGGAGTACCTCGGCATCGGCCAGCACGTCACGCTGCGCGACCCCGCCGCGCTGGCCACGCTGGCGGCGGTGATCCAGGCACTCGAGGGCTCCTACCAGGCCGTCGACCCTGGCAAGAACCCGCTGGCCACGCTGACCGCGCTGAAGTTCGACGGGTCGTCGGGCTGGCTGTTCGGCGCGAAGTTCTCCGCGCTGGAGACGGTCACGCTGTCCGCCGTGTTCAACGACCCGGTGCTGTACGGGCTGCGGCTCGCGCTGGACGGCAAGCGGGCCGGCGTGCTGGCCGGGCTGGAATTCGAGATCCTCTACCGCAAGATCAGCGACAGCCTCGGCGTCTTCCACATCGAGCTCAAGCTGCCCGACTCGCTGCGCAAGATCCAGGCCGGCGAGGCGGACATCACCTTGCCGATCATCGACCTGGACGTCTACACCAACGGCGACTTCCTGGTGGACCTGGGGTTCCCGCAGAACCTCGACTTCTCGCGCTCGTTCCAGATCGACATGATCGTCTGGGCCGGGCCGGTCCCCCTCCCGGTCTCGGCGGCCGCCGGCCTGTACTTCGGGGTGCTGGACGGCCAGACGTCCAGCCAGGTGCCGCAGGTGACCAACGGCAGCTTCTCCCCGGTCATCGTGGCGGGGTTCGGTTTCAGGGTCGGGCTCGGCAAGTCGGTGTCGATCGGGCCGCTCGACGCGGGCTTCTTCGCCGGGATCATCGGCATCCTCGAGGGCGTCCTCGCCTGGTTCCACCCGGACTCCGACACGGCATCCCAGGCGGTCTACCTCAAGGTCACCGGCACCGTGGGGATCCAGATCCACATCTGGGGCACGGTCAACTTCGCGATCCTGCAGGCCAGCCTGGACATCGAGGCCTACGCGACCGCCACCGTAATCATCGAGAGCTACCAGCCGATCGAGGTCGGCTTCGAGGCCGGGGTCTCGATCTCGCTGTCGGTCACCGTGCTGTTCTTCCACGTCACGCTGTCGTTCAACGCGACGATCAGCGAGTCATTCACGATCGGGCAGGCGTCACCGGCCCCGTGGGTGGTCGCATCGCCGCCGGCTGCGGCTCCGGCCGCTCTCGTGGCCGGGCAGCAGCTCGCCGCCCGCGGCATCGTGCGCCGCGCCGGCGGAGTGGTGCAGGCCAGCCCGGTGTTCGCCCACGTGCTGCGCAACGGCATCAGCTGGCGCGGGCTCCCTACCCCGGCCGACACTGCGCCGGCCGACACTGCGCCGACCGAAGCCGCGCCGCCCGGGCTGACCCTCGGCGTGTACCTGCAGCCGATGCTGACCGCCGGGACGGCCGGCGACCGCCCGGGCGAGGCCCTGGGGTCCGAGCCGCAGCCGCAGCTCGTCGCCATGCTGTTCGTCGCCGACCGCGGCCAGCTCGAGGGCGCGCTCGCCGTCGCCAACGCCGAGCAGCCGCTGACGGTCGGCCTCACGCTCCCGCTCACCCGGGACGGCGAGGCCGTCGTTACCGCGGAGGGCGACACGTTCGGGAGCCTGGCGGGGACCATCCCGGCCGCCCCGGACGTCTTCTCCCTCGGCTTCCTGACCCGCACGGTGCCCGGGCTGCTGCCGGCGGGCACGGCGATCACCCTGCCCGACGGGACGGTGACGCTCGACGGCGGCGGCTGCACCGCGCAGGCCGGCGATACGCTGTCCTCGATCGCCGCGCGGCTGCTCTCGCCGTTCGAGCAGCTCACCCGCGAGGCACTGCTGTGGGCGGCGGAGTCCGCGCAGCTCAGCGTGCAGCAGGCGCAAGCCGCGCTCGGCGAGCCGGCGTCCGCGCCGGCCGCGCCGTCTGGGCCTGCCGCTCCGGCCGGGCCGGACGTGGTGGTGTCGGCGAGCCAGCTGCACGCGCTCTACGCCGACCTGACCAACCCCGGCACGCCGTTCTCGCTGTCCCGGGTGACCGGCTTCCTCACCAGCCGGGCGATCACCCTCGACCTGCGCCCGATGCCGGGGACCCCGCCGCAGAACCCGTCGTTCACCGTGTTCCCGATGCCGCCGTTCGTGCAGTTGACCGCCGACGGCACCACGATCGACTTCGGGACCGGTCCGTACCAGGCGACGACCGCCTACCAGCAGTACCTGGCCCAGTATTTCGCCGAGCTCGCCGGGCCGGCGCCGACGGCCGGTTCCGCCCCGGCCGGGACAGAGCCGGCCACGGAGGGCCAGCCGGCCGCGGAGGGCCAGCCCGAGTCGGTGGCCGCGGTGCTCTTCACCGACTACTTCACGTTCATCCTGCGGCAGCTGGTCCAGGACGCGCTCGACCTGTACCGGGAGTACTCCTACCAGGCGGCGCCCGGCGATACCCTGCCCGGCATCGCCGCCCGGTTCGGGATCAGCGACCCGGATCAGCCTGATGCCGCCGTGGCCGCGATCGCGGAGGCCAACAAGGGCTCATCGGCGTTCTTCGCGACCGGAACCGCGACCGGAACGACGCTGGCGATCAACCAGCGCAGCACCCGGGTCGCCGCCGCCGGGGAGACGCTGCGCGCGCTCGCCGCCCGGCTGCAGCTCACGCCGCTGCTCGTCGCGCTGGCCATCCGCCGGGACACCGGGGTGGTCGCCGCCGGAAGCACGATCGGTGTGGCCGGCGGCAGCTACGTCGTCCGCGACGACGACACGCTCGGCTCGATCGCGGCCTGGCTGGCCGCCCCGCTGGAGGTGGTGGCCGGCGCGGCCGCACCGGTGCCCGGGCTGCTGAAGGCGCTGACCACGCTGGCCCTGCCGGGCGGCAATTACGTGGTCCAGCCGCCGGACACCCTGGCCTCGATCGCGGCCGCGACCGGCGCCACCCCCGCCCAGGTCGCGGCGGCCGCCGCCGACGTCCCCGACCTGCTGTACGCCGGGGTCGGCTTCGCGCTGCCGACCCTGCCCTGGACGGTCACCGCCACCGACACCCTCGACGCGATCGCGGACAAGTTCGGCACCACGCTTGCCGCCGTCGTGGCCGGAGCCAACGCCAGCACGCTGCTGCTGCAGGCCGGCGCGCCGGTGACGTTCGGGCTGACCACGCAGACCCGGCCCGGGGAGACCCTGGCCGGCCTGGCCCAGCGGTTCGACATCGACGCCGCCGGCCTGGCGACGGCGCTCGGCGACCAGGCCGGGCTGCTCGCCCCCGGGGCGACGCTCACCATCGGCGCCCAGGGCAGCTACGTCATCAGGCAGGGCGACACGCTCGCGTCGATCGCGGCGGCTTTCGGCACTAGCGCCGAGGCGATCACCACGGCCAACCCGGCGGTCAACTGCCAGCCCGGGCAGTACTGCTGGTCGCTGGTCCCCGGCGCCTCGCTGCCCCGGCCGGGGATGGGGATCTCCATGCCGGTGGGGCTGCGCATCAACCTGCCGGTCCCGCTGAGCTACCCGGTCGGCAGCCAGGACACGCTGGCCGGCATCGCGGAACGGTTCGGCCTCGGCGTCGCCGACCTCGTCCCGGCGGTCGCAGGCGCGACCCTGGCGCCGCAGGTCACCGTGGTGCTGCCGCCGGTCAGCTACAAGGTCGCAACGGGCGACACGCCGCTGAGCATCGCGGCCAGGTTCGGGCTCACCGCCGGCCAGCTGGTGCTGGCCAACACCGACGCCGGCTTCGGCACCGTGGTGGTGCCGGACGCCGAGCTCCTGCCGCTGGGCACGCTGGTCGCCGATCTCGCCCAGGGCGGCAGCCTCGACTCGCCGGGCAGCAGCTTGGCCCGCTTCCTGCTGCACGGGCTGCGGCTGCCAGCCCCGACCGAGCTGCCGCCGGCCGGCACCGACCTGACCAGCACCGGCCTGGCCGGCCAGCGGCTGTACCCGATGTACACGCTCACCGGCCAGCAGATCACCCCGCCGGCCCCGCTGCCGGCCGTCTACGACTTCACGCTGGCCGCCAACGGCGCCTCCCCCCGGCCCGCGGTGACGTTCGCGGGCGGTGCCGGGCCGCTGAACGTGCCGCTATCCGCGCCGGACAGGACCGCGCTCGCCGCCATCGGCGGGCAGCTCGCGCAGAGCCCGCCGATCGACGCCGGCGTGCTGGCGGCGACCCGGTACCCGCCGTACGCCTCGGTCCCGCGCCAGTACGCGCTGGGCAAGCCCGTATCATGGCAGGCCGCCGACCAGCCGCCGCTGCACTACGACCCGGCCGGGGCCGGCCCGCCGTCCGCGGACGCCACGGCGCCGGGCACCACGGCGGCGGGGACGCCTCCCGTGGCCGGCCAGCCGACGCTGCTGCCGTTCCCGGACGCGCTGCGGTACCAGGTCGCCGTCAGCGCGGACGCGGACCCGCTGGCCGGGGCGGGCCTGTGGGCCGGCCTGGCCAGCGGATCGAAGACGACCTCGACCGCCCCGACCCAGACCACGGCGATCGACGGCTTCGGCTGGGCCACCAGGGCCGACTTCGGGCTGCGCCAGGTGCCGGACCCGAACGCGCCGGGCCAGCCGCTGGCCAGCGTCTACGAGGTGTTCGGCGTGTCCCAGGACGCGACCGCGGACCTGCAGCAACTGCTCGACTACGCCCGCGGCGGAGGCGGCGGCGACTTCCTGCGGCTGGCGCTGCTGTACCCGCTGAGCGCGGCCTCGGCGGCCGGGCCTGGACTTCAGTCGGACCCGGCGGACGTGCTGCTGGTCAAGGCGAACCTGTCCACCCGGTCCAGCCCCCCGGTCACCGCGTCAGCCGAGCCGCGGGCGCTGGCCGCGGCCCAGGACGGCGCGGCGGTCACCGCCGCCACGATGACGCCCGCGGACGCCCGGGACTTCCTCACCCTGCTGTGGGAGGCGACCGTCACCAACACCGGCGGCTACTACCTGTTCTACCGGGTCGGCGCGAGCGGCCCGGGCCTGCCCGCCGGGATCTTCGGCACCGCCCCCACCGCGACGGTCAGCCTGCTGGTCACCGCGTTCCCCGACGCCGACAGCGCCTCTACGATCCCGCTGCGCGCGTTCCACAACACCGCGCTGGTCACCGACAACCTCGCCGACCCGAACGCCGCGGTGTTCGTGGTGCCGCCGCAGCTCCCGCTGCCGGACGGCGTGACGACGCTGGCCGGCCTGGCCGGGCAGCTGGGGACGTCGCCGGCGTCGCTGGGCGCGGCCAACGCGACGACCGCCAACCTGCTGGTGCCGTACCAGCGTGTCACCACGCCCAGCGGCGCGACGTACCAGGTGCAGCCGGGCGACGACATCCTGTCGGTGGCGCTGGCCCTCGGCGTGGACCCCGGCACGGTGGTGCAGGCGATCGAGGACGGCCCGGAGTACCTCACCCCCGGAGCGCTGTTCGAGATCTACCCGGAGTGGGTCACCGTGCACGGCACGCTGCAGCCCGGCGCGGCCGGGTTCCGGCTGATCCGCGCCGACCCGGACCCGGCCGCCAGCGACCCGGAGACGCCCCGGCCCGCCGGGGCGCAGGATCCGAAGACCCGGCTGGAGGTCCTGTTCAACCTGGCCGGCTACCAGCTGCTCGAGGCCGGCGGGTTCCGGGCCAGCGCCGACGGGCTGCCGGCCGGGCCGGCCCGGCAGACCAGCGGCCCGCTCAACCATCAGCTCACCGCGGTGGGCGGCACCGAACCGTGGATCTACGCCAAGCAGCTGCGGATCGACAAGTTCGCGGCCTCGGCCCCCGCCGCCGCCCTGGACGGGCAGCAGGACCCGTACGCCGGGGTCGGCGGCCAGGCCAGCTTCGGCTGGCAGCCGCAGGACGTCTTCGGCAACCGGCTGCTCGCCCCGCAGACCATCGAGGTCGGCATCGGCTACACCGACGACCTGGTCGCGCTCAGCCAGTGGCCGTCCGTGGTCACCGGCTACCAGTTCACCGGCGAGCCCGGCGCGGCGACGGTCCAGGTCGACATCGCGCTGGACACCAGCGCCTACGTCCCCGCCCCGGGCGAGGTGTTCGCGCCGGTGACGGCGCCCGGCGCGGCCAGCCTGCCGACCGGGATCGCGGCGCAGGCCAGCGCGCACCGGGACCGCTACGCCGGCATCTTCTGGCAGCTCTCGCACGACCTGGCCGCCGAGGTGACCACGACGGTCGACGAGCAGGCGCCGCACCCGCTCGACGTGGCCGGGCTGGCGGCGTTCGCGTCCGGCGCCTGGGGCTACCTCGGGACGGTCGCCGGCATCGTCCAGCTGACCGCGACGGTCCCGCAGGGCGCCACGCTGCAGAGCATCGCCGACACCTACCAGGTCAGCCCGGCCGAGCTGGCCCAGGCCAACCGGTCCGCCGCGCAGAGCTTCGCCGCGGCGAGCCTGCTCGCCCACGGCTCCGGCACGGAGCCGACGGTGCTGACGGTGGAGAACCGCTGCATCGTGATCAGCAACGACACGCTGGCCGGGATCATCCAGCGCTCCACCGGGCCGGTCCCTCCCGACGCGGCGGCGCTGGCCGCCGGCAACCCGGCGCTGGCCGTGACGCCCGGCACGCTCCTCGCCGTGGGCACGCTGCGGGCCGTCGAGGCCGGCGACACGCTGGCCGGCATCGCGACCGCGGCCGGCCCGAGCCGCGATCAGCTCGCCGCCGCGAACGGCCAGGTGACCGGGCTGCTGGTGCCCGGCACGGCGCTCACCGGGACCGGCAAGGTAGCAGCCGGGGACACGCTGGCCGCGATCGCCGGACGGCTGGACCTGACGCTCGGCGAAGTGGCCGCCGCGGTCGACGCCGCCGGGTCCTCCGCGCTGGCCGCCGGCGCCCAGGTCGTGATCCCGGCGCCGGGCACCCTGCCCGCCGCCGTATACCAGGCCCGGGCCGGGGACACGCTGGCGAGCGTGGCCGCCGCGTTCGGCGTGACCGCCGCCGATATCGGCGCGGCGAACGCCCAGGTGCCCGGCCTGCTGGTGGCGGAGCAGTCGGTGCTCCTCGGCACCGGCCATTACACGGTCGGGCAGGACGGGCAGGACGACACGTTCGCCTCGATCGCCGCGGCCACCAGCGTCACCGTCGCCAGCCTCGCCACGGCCAACGCCACCCTGGCCGGGCTGCTCGTGGCCGGGCAGACCATCGCCATCCCGCGCCACGTCGTGCTGCCCGACACCGGCACGCACCAGGCCGGCGCCAGGGACACCCTGGGCGCGATCGCCCAGCGCGGCGGAGTGCAGGTCACCGCGCTCGGCAGCGCCAACTCCGACGTCACGGGCCTGCTGGCCAGCGGGGTGCAGCTCGGCTACATGCCGCCGGGCGGCCGCGGCTACAGCACCGCCACCGCGGCGAACGACACCTTGTCCACGGTGGCGCTGCGGCTGCAGGCCATGCTCGCCGCGGACGGCGTCACGCAGCAGGTCACCGTCGCGCTGCTGGCCGAGGCCAACGCGACCGTGCCCTGCCTGGCCGCGGGGGCGGCGCTGCTGGTCCCGCCGGCCGACGTGACGTCCGGCACCCCGGTCACCGCGAGCAACCCCGAGGTGGTGTTCGCGCTCCAGACCGCGGTGACGCTGCGCCGGACCGCGCACGTGGACCCGGCGCTGGCCGCAGCCGACGCCGCGGACGTCGGCTCGGTGACCACGCCGCTCGCGCCGGCCGTGCCCGAGGGGGCGGCCGGGCAGACCCTGGCCCTGCAGGAGTTCGCGGAGTCGTTCGAGGCGGTGTTCACCGCGCCGCGGCTCAAGCTGGCCACCACCGGCAGCGGCAGCTCCGGCACCCAGACCCAGCAGCTGTACGCCGTCCAGTACGGCACCCCCGCGCTGAACTACGAGATCGGCGGCAGCACCCCGTACTTCTTCGCGCCGCGGCCGCTGAGCACCGCGCTGTGGAACTCACCGGGACCGATCCCGATCCGCGGCTACACCCGCGGCCAGCCGCTCGGGCCGGCCCAGCAGACCTCGTTCACCGGCGCCGACCTCGACGGGTGGGCGCAGGCGTTCCTCGCCGAGCTCGACCTGGTGCTGTCCGGCGAGTACGCGGTCGCCGCCTACACCCTGGACCCGGCCAGTTATACCGCTCTGGTCCAGGCCAAGAACACGATCGCCGCGGCCATCCGGGACAGCGTTGACGCCGTCACCGAGCCGGGCGGCGGCCCGGGCCCGGACCCGGCCGGCGCACAGGACGCGCTCTACCAGCGGCTGCTCATCACGCTGTCCACTGCCTACCAGGTGGACACGATCGTCCAGTTCCCGGTCACGGTCACCGCCCCCGCCGGCTGGGCCGGCGACACCGCGCCGCGGCTGCGCGGGCAGCCGCTCGCCGACCCCTACATCGTGACCGCCGCGGACACGCTGGGCTCGGTCGCGTCGGGCTCTTCCTCCCCCTTCCAGGCGCCGCTGGACCTGCTGGTCGCCGAACTGGCAGACGACGGCTTCCTGCTCGCGCCGGGCTTCGTGGTCCCCGGCCAGGGCCAGGTGCCGCCCTACACCGTGGCCGGCGGGGACACGCTGGCCAGCGTCGCGGCGCACTTCGCGGTGCCGGTCACCCAGCTCGGCGACGCCCTGGCCGGCACCCGCGGCCTGCTCCAGCCGGGCGCCGCGGTCAACCTGGTCCGGCGCACGTACGAGCTGGCCGCCGACGACACCCTGTTCACCGTGATCAGCTACCTGGCGCTGGACGTCGCCACCCCGGCCGCCCAGGCGGCCGCGGTGGACAACTTCGCCGCGATCAACGCGACGCTGGCGGATCTGTTCGCGGCCGGAACGATCCTGCTGGTGCCGCTGCCGGTGACCGTCGCGCCCGGCGACACGATCGCCGGGCTGGCCGCCGCGCACGAGCTGACCCCGTCCGGCCTGGCGACCTCGATCGCGGCCCGCACCGACGTGCTCGCGCCCGGCGTTCCGGTCACGCTGGCCGGCCAGGCCGTCACGGTCCGCCCGGGTGACTCACTGGACACGATCGCGGCGGAGGCCGGCCTGTCGCTGGACGCGGTCATCTCGGCGGTGCAGGACCTGGCCGGGCTGCTTGTCCCCGGGGTGATCATCGCGCTGCCCGGCAGCCAGGTCAGCCACACCGTCGGGCCCGGCGATACGCTCGCCACGATCGCCGCCGCGGTCGGCCAGGGCGCGACGCCGTCCTGGGTCGTGACGACTCAGCTGGACACCGCGCAGGCGCTGCAAGCCGGGACCGTGGTGGCCTACCTGAGCCGGGTGGCCGGTTTCTCGCTGTCCGACGCGAACATCAGCCTGGTCAGCTCGTCTCCCAACTCGCTGACGTTCCTGTTCCACACCGCGTCGAGCACCGCGTTCAGCAACCTGGTGCTGCAACTGCGCTACCAGGTCAACCAGCTCGAGTACGGGATCGAGGACGTGCCGTGGGCCAGCGGCTACCAGTCATCGCAATGGCTGACGTTCCTGCTGCCGCCACCCGACGCGACGATCGGGACGGTGGACGTGCCGATCCCGCTGCGGGCGCACCCGGTGCCGCCGAGCGTGACCAGCCAGCGGACCACCCCGTTCGCCGGGCCGCTGACAGTGCAGGAGCTTCGGCGCTACGACTACGACTACTCGTTCAGCGCGCAGCGGATGGCGCAGGACACCGTCTCCACCAGCCAGCTGCAGAACACCGTGCTGGCCGGCGGGACAACGGCGGACGGCACGTCGCCGGGCGCGCTGCCCGGGGCGCTCGCCCAGTACGCATCCGTCCGTGCCGGGCTTGAGCAGGACCTGGCCCTGCTCACCCGGGTGGCCCCGGTGGTGCCGGTGACCGGCGGCATGGCGGCAGGGGGCACGCAGGCCCTGCAGGCCTTGCGGGTGTTCACCGAGCTGGCCGGCCAGATCGCGCAGGCCTGGGCGGCCTGGGTGGCCCCGCCCCCGCCCCTCTCCCCCGCCCCGTCCCCGGCCGTCGGCGCGGTGCCCCGGTACGCGCCCCGCTACCAGATACGGCGCGGCACGCTGGCCACCGGCGAGGCAACCGTGCACCTGCGGCCCAACGGCGAGGCCGCGGCGGCGCACGCCGGCGACCTCGTCGTGGGGCTGCGCGGCCACGTGGCGGCCGACGGGCGCAGCGACGGAGCGCCCGGCCGTGGCTATGCCGGGCGGCGGCAGGTGACGTTCACCCGGCTGGCCCTTCCGGCCGACGCGCCCGCCCCGAGCTCACCCGGAGCGGACGTGTTCGACCTGCTGGTCCCGGCCCGGGACGTGGTCACCACGCAGAACATCTGGGGCGAGGTGTCGGTCACCCGCAACGCCAGCCTGCTGGCCGGCCGACCGACGAACCCGGCGTTCATCTACGCGGTGCCGGATGTCAAGGCGGCCACCCCTGCGGTGCCGCTGATCTCGTGGACCAGCGAGTTCGACCTGACCACGGTCCCGTTCGACCCGCCGTCGGCCCCGCCAGGCACCGGGCCGGCGGACGGCGCCCGCCCGCTGGCCGACTGGCTGATCAACTTCTTCGACGCCCTGCTGAACCGCTACGCGGTCCTCGGCGCGGACACCCTGGCCAAGATCGCGATGCGCTACGACCTGACGCCCGCCGCCCTGGCGCCGGCGGTGGCGGACGTGCCAGGGCTGCTGGTCACCGGCGCGAGGCTTCCGCTGCCGAGCGGCAGCTACCACCAGGTGGCCAGCGGCGATACCCTGGCCAGGGTGGCCGCGGCGAGCTCGGTCCAGGTGGCCGACCTGGTGCAGGCGGCGGCTGGTACCAGCGATCTGCTCGCGCCGGGCGTGCTTATCCGGCCCGCGGCGGTCTCGCGCACCCTGCGGGTGGCTGTCGACTACGGCTTCCCGCTTGCCACGGCGGCAGCCGCCCCGCCGGGGCAGCAGGACGAGATCCTCTCCCGGCTGCCGGTGCTGCTGTGTCCCGCGTTCTTGTTCGACTCGGCGACCGACCTGCAGCCCGGGTCGGGATTCTGCGCGTCGCTGGCGCAACAGCTCACCGGGTGGGCGGCTGCCCGCGGCCTGCCGGACGGCGCCGGCCGGTGGGTCCTCGACGTCAGCCTCTACACCACGCTGCCCGCCGCGCCCGGGGCGCCCACGGCTCAGGCTCCGCCGCTGCTGGAGCTTACCGACATCCGGCTGGACCGGCGCCTGGTGCAGCACAGCCCCTTGGCTTCGGGGAAGGTCTCATGACAGCGGGTGCCGCTGGTCGGCTCCGGCTTCACCGGCATGCCTCACCGGCACCGCCGACCACCCGGATCGGCCGACTGGCTGGCATATCTTTTCTCGACCGCTCCACGGGAACAAGCTACGTCGCCATGAAGGCGGCCTTCCGGCGGACCCGCTTCCCCGCCTTGTAGCCGAGGGACACGGCGGCGACCCAGTAGTTGCTGGCATGGTCGAAGTACATCGAGTCCTCGCAGTGGCCGAGGTTCTGCCCTGTCTCAAACGATACGGTTTGGCTCTTATCAGGAAGGAACGCGCAGAACTGTCGCCCTTGGGGTCAGCCATGACCGTCCAGGCGCGCGTGCCATGCTGCGGCTCTGCGATGGTCGCGCCGAGCGCCTCCAGGCCGCAGGTCCCGGGCGTTAGATGTCCAGGTGCACCCGGTGGCTGGCAGCCACGTCGTCATGTGGGCGTGCAAATTCGGCTGCGATGAACTTTTCGAACGCGGGTACATCGCTATCGCCGGCGGCGGCGGACTCGAACTGAGCATGGCCCTCAGGCCAGGCAGCCAGGCGCACTCCTATGCCGCCGAATACCTCGCCGACAAGGCCTTCGGGCGGCCCATAGACGGCCGGGAAGGATACTTTGACTGGCACCGAACTCACGCGTACCGCGGCTGAGGGCCGCTTATTGCAACCATGCGTTTCCCGGAGGGGAAGATATAACCTTACGCGCTTGATGTCTCGGCGGGCTTCGTTGTGTCAAGTGGCTCGACACTATGCCGTCCAAACTGCTCGTATTTGCCGGATTTCAGCTGCTTGTCTATCCAGGGCGCGATCCTCTTATCGCGGGCTTTCCACCAGCTGACAATCAAGATCAGCGTTCCTGTGACCATCATAATCAGGATAGCTAGCACCACACACAAAGCGATGTCCCCAAGTACTCCCAGCTGCTGGTACATCCACCTGGTGAGTGGAAGTGGATCGCGGTAAGGGAGCTGGTTCCCAAGCCCAGACAAGAAATTATTCAAGATGCTGAGGTCCGCTGCGATAATGAGCGTTGAGCTCGCAATCACAAAGAGCAGTCGGCGTACATAGCTGTAGAGGCCGCGGCTCATTCCATGCTCGCCGGGCATGTACAGGTAAGCAAAAGAGGCGGCCGCTGCCAACATTAGCACCGGCACGAGGGCGGCAGGTATGTCGTACTTGACGGAGGGACGGAAAGGAATAACAGCTGCCGCCCAACCGGCACTAACAAGGAGATTTAGTATCGCGAGGAACATTACTGCTGCCGTGAAGCCGCGCCGGTCCATGCATAGCCAGGCTCTGAATATGAGGGGATATCCGTCCAGGTGGTCGATCCGATCATGATGGGTAACTGCATATGCATGAGAAGGAGGCACCTCGGTCATGTCCGCGCTCACTCTCTCCTGTCGGCCATCCGGATGCTTGGCAACTATGCTCGTCCGGTGAATTCTGATCCCCTCTGGCGTATTGAGTTCTACGTGGTAACTCTCGCAGAGATAGATATTGAGCAGCGGGATCACAATACGCAGAGGATGCCAACCGAGCCTGACCTGCATACGCCGCAACCATTTCCTTGTAAACCATTTTGGTCTCGGTATTGTCCAGTCTATCTCTGCTGACGGGGGGAGGAAGTCAAAGTCCTGGCGATCTACTCTCAATCGCAGCAGGTGCGTGTAGTGCAATATCCCGCGCCCGGAATTGTACTCTGAAGGCAACTCCGCGATCGCCAATTTACTACCTGCGCCGAGTATTTTATTGAGATGCTCATTCATCTGATTCCCGAATTGCTCCGACCTAATAATCTGATCCCTCTCTTCATTGGTTATAAGACTGACCCGGGACTCGCCGCAATCTCGCAGGTCGAAGCCGACATATGTATCGGTGTACAGTCCGATGGGCAGCAAGAACGGAATTTTCTCCTGAAGCTCCTTTGGACACCGCCGACGCTTATGCTTTAGCTCACTGAGGTAACGCAGCCCTTCTTCGCACTCGGCCAAGTCAAAGTCCACGCTCATGCGGAGTTGAATAGTATCGGCATCTATGATCGTGTAACTCGCGACCAATCGCCGCAGCCACGCGCTACTGTTCCTAAGCAGAGCTCCCACGTGTTCAGCGTAGAACGTCTCGAGGATTTCATCCCGCCCGGCTGGAGCTTTCACGTGTACCCTCCTGAATCGTAGGCTCCATACATCCGACAGCCGGTGAATACGACGGCACCGGCTTCAGAAGCTCGGTCAGCCCGCAAGGCTCGCGTGGCAACAGCCACTGGTTGGTCCGGAGTTGATCCATTACCCACACCCTGTCTGCCAGTTCCGGCCCGATTGCGGTTCTAAACACCTGGGCAGCGCACTCGGCCGGTTCCGGTTCGGCGGCCTTGCCGGTTGCGGCAGCTTGCGCGTCCAGCGCCCCGGCGAGGGCCAGGAAGGCGACAGGGTCATCGGTGCGATGGGCGCATGCCCTCTCCAAGTGGCGGCAGGCAACATCGAGCTCTCGCCTAACGGCCATTACCTCGGTGGGCTCCCCGTTCGCCTGCGAGGTGAAATCGGCTATGTGCGGTCGCGGGGCGAGGTGATTTGGAAGTGCCTTCCAAGCCCGGGCTAGGTGGTACTCACCGAGCAACCGATGCCACAACGGCAGCTCTATATCGGCAGGCAGGTAGGTCAACGTCTTCTGCAATGCCTCCTGCACAAGGTCACCATCGGTGACCGCGCGCGCTACGAAGGCGTCGTCTAGCAGGATCTGGGCCTCGTACAAGGTGCGCAGCGTGAGGCGATTCAATCGTCGTGCCGCTGCCAGGCTGGCTTCCCTCATAGAGTGATGAACACGGCTGATATAGATGATGGCGATTACTACCACGATGCTGGCAGCCAGTACGGCAGGCTGAGGCGGCCATGACAGGGCGTCCCTTCCGTATACAATGCCAGTCGCCGTCAGGGAGAACATCGCCACTGTGAGCATGTATGTCATGTCTAGCCACCGCAAGTGCTCATAGAGGACGTCCTCGAATTGGGCTGCCAGCGGGGATAGCGGCCGTCGCTCCAAGGACGGGTGAGGCAATAGGTCCGCGCGTTGTAGCGGTGCGTCCAGCATGTCCTTGTATTCGTTATCCAGGACCTTCATGCGTTGTCGCGCTGCCTGATAGTCGTTCCCTTCCCTCTTCCAGTCCCAGCCGCGCACCTCGGCTGGCAGCAAATTCTCCCGGCCGGGGTTCAGCCCTTTCTCCACCAGCTCGTCGATGGCCCGCGAGTCTCGCTCCGCCGCGCTCGCGGCCCACGCATCGCGCACGTACTTCACTGCTCTCCACTCGATCCGCAAGGCCGTCGAGTGTGCGTCTGCCCACCGATCCCTGTTCCGTCGGCGCCTGCGGCGTTCCCTCGGCCTCAGCACCGCCATCGCGGCGACCGCCTCCACATCGTGCACCTCGCGGTCCATCCGCGAAGGCCAGGGTTCCGGGTCGTCGCCCACGGCGGCTTTGCAGATCCGCACATCGCGCTCCGCGAACTCGTCAACGACAGCGTCAAGCGCCTTTTGGTAGGCGTTCTGAGCGGCCGAGAGCATGAACACGACTGCTGTGAGTGCGACTGCGACCACCCCGGCGATCGCATCGGGATACCCAGTTGGCTTTGGATGCGCCTGCCACACCAATGCCGGAGCAACCGCCAGGACGGTCACGGTAAGAAGTACCCAGCGGGGCGGCAGACCGTCCAGCCACCTCCGCATACCCCTTGTTGTGGGGCTGCCCGTTGCAGACATAACCGATCACCCTCACATGGTGCCGATGCCATCACCCGAGGCTGCGGCCTTGAACAACGGCATCGGGCCACATTGCGACGGCCCTAGATTTCGCTGTAGGCCTTCCCCCTTGCCTGAGCCAGGGCACTAGGTCCCCGAGAAGGCGGCGCAAAGGCCAGGAACTATGTCATATGAAATTCGCGACGGTAAGAGGGGCCTGACTGGCTCAGCGGGGCGAGTTCGGCAGAGGGCGGCCCGCGTCCTGTGTCACCGGTGACCCTTGCTGCATCAAGGACGCGGTGACGCTGACGCCGCGCCAGGTCAGGTGTTAACGCCCGACCACGCGGACATCGGCAACGATGACCTCCTTCCCGACCCGCGCGTCGATCCGGTGCACCGTCGAGATCAGCAGGCCCAAAGCGCGCCATCCGGCACGCGGAAGCCGATGATCTCGTAGCCCGCAACGTCGCCACCTTGGTGGATACGCCCAAGGGCCAGCACGGGCGGCCGTCAAGGTCCCTAACCCTAGAGCAGGCTGTCGTGGTCATCACCGCAGCCCGGACTCTGCCCGCAATCGAGTTGCGCCCGGGCCTGAAGCACGTCCGCCGACCGGCCGAGCTGATGTACGCCTACATCGTGCTGAGCCTGCTGGTCGGGATCCGCACCGAGGAAGCCAGGGCGCTGCGCTGGGATCACGTGGACCTCGACGGTGACCTCAATGCTGGGCCTCCCGTCCCGCCTCATGTAGCCGTGCGGCGATCGGTCCGCGTGCATGGCGAGACCAAGACTGAGCGGTCTCGCTGGACACTCGGCTTTCCTCAGATGGCGGTTGAGGCGCTTCGTGCGCTCCTGGACAGCCAAGCCGACACCGGGCTGGTGTTCACGACCCATCTCGGTACTGCGCTCGACGCGGGGAATGTCCGGAACTCGACGCGGGGAATGTCCGGAAGATGTTCAAACGGGTCTGCACGGCAGCAGGTATCGGGGATAGCTGGACGCCGCGCGAGCTCCGGACCTCGTTCGTAAGCCTGATTAGCAACCATGGCGTCAGCATCGAGGAGATCGCCCGGCTGGCCGGACATGCCTCCACCCGGACAACCGAGGTTGTCTACCGCCGCGAGCTGCGACCGGTGATCACGACAGGCGCCGAGATCATGGATGAGGTCTTCGGAGCAAGCTAACCCTTCGTACCATGCCGGAAGTCGCCGGGGACCTACACGAGCCAGTCGCGGACCTGAAGTGATCTGACTGAACCCACCATTCAGCCCGACCCGTGATGACCGCCTCGCCGAGGCCGAGGCGGCTGAGCGCGAGCGGGCCGCAGGGCAGTTCGCTCGCCGGCGAACCCGGACCGGCAATTCCGGTGTACGCCTTATGGCGTGACTTCGTTTGGGACCGGGTTCGTCTTGACCCTCAGCGCGCCGCCTTCATCGGAATTTTCAGCGACGGGCAACATCCGGTCGGCCATGACGGCGGCGAAGGTGGCTTCGCGTTCGGCGTAGGCGTCGTGCATGGCCTGGTAGCTAGCGGCCAGCCCCTGTTGCCTGCTGGCTTCCTCGTGCTGGCCGCGGCGCTGGGCAGCTGCGGCTTCGGCGGCGGCGCGGATGCCGGCCAGGCGGGCTTGGCGGGCGCCGGTGCGGACCTGGCGGAGCTCGTCGCCCACCCATTTCGGCGCCCAGGCGGTTTCGATGGGGTAGGTGTCGCGCAGGTGCAGCAGGGTCCCGTCGGGCATGCCGCGCACGTCGGGGCCGAGGGCTGGCCGTAGCACCCTTAAATGGATCTGACCCGTATTTCGGGCTCTTGCGCGAATTTTGTGATGGCGTTACGCAGGGTGGAGGATTACGCGTTTACTCAGGAGAGGGAAGCCGACGCGGCCGTACATCTGGCGTTTGATCATCTTGATCTTGTTGACGTTGCCCTCCATGGCGGCGGAGCTGTAGGGCAGGGCCAGCCCGGCGGTGACGGCCTGCTGGCCGCGGCGGATGCCGTGGGCGAAGGAGTGCAGCTGGGGCTGGTCGTCGGCTTCGACCCGGGTAAGCCAGTCTTCGAGTGCGAGCAGGCCCTGGCGGCGGGTCATCATCTCGGCGAAGCTGCGGATGTGCCCGGCCAGGGCGTCCAGGTGCGGGCAGCTGGCCGTGACGGCGGCGAGCCGGCCCAGTCACCGGTGCCGAGGCGGCCGGGGCGGGTCAGCAGCCGGGCGGCGCCGGGCTCGCGGGCGAACCGGTTCACGGTGTTCCTGCTCAGCCCCAGGATCTCGGCGGCTTCCCGCTGGGAGTGCCCGGCCTGCAGCAGGTCGTGCACGGCGGCGTGGCGATCGAGGGTGCGCGATACCAGGACCCGCTCGCGGCCGCACACGTCCCGCAGCCCGTCCGCCCCGGCCGCAGGCGCGGCGGCCGGGGCCGCGTCCGGCGGCTGCGGGCCGGGCGGCGCGTCCTGGCCTGCGCAGGCCGGCTCATCAAGGGCGCCCGTGAGGCAGCCGCGGTGCGCGACGACGGCCTTCTCGACGTATTCGCCCAGGTTGTGCCACAGATGCCAGCGGTCGGCGACCTGGATCGCGCCCGGCGCGCCGGCGGCAGCGCCGTTTAACGGCACAGTCGGATATCAGAACTGTCTGAATGCCTTGGCCTGCAGCGTTGCCTGTAGGGTCACGGCATGGCTGATCGTCGTTTCGAGCTGGTCTGTGAGATCGAGCCGCCTACTCGCCCGGACCTGACGCGGGTGCGTCACCAGATCGGGGTGCTGAGCCTGGTCGCGGACTCGTTCCTGATTCCCGACAACCACATCGGGCGGGCGACGGTATCAAGCGTGGCGGTCGCGCATGAGGTGCAGGCGATGGGTGCCCGTGGCATCGCGTGCCTGAACTCCCGGGACCGTAACTTGCTTGGGTTCCGCCGGGACCTGCTGACGGCGGCAGCGTATGGGGTGGACCGGTTCTTGTTCGTCCACGGCGACAAGCCCACCGCAGGCGGGCGGACCAGTGAGCTGACGGTGCGGGCCATGATCGAGGAAGCGCGCGGTGCCGCGGAGGATCCGGCATTCGCCGGCTGCCGGCCGTTTGGCGTCGGGGTCACGTCCGGCCTGCGCCCGGTTCCTGCGTGGAAGACTGCAGCCGACTTCACATTCGTGCAGGTCAGTTTCTCAGTCGATGCCCTGTTGCGGTGGCGTGAGAGCACCAGCTTGCAGGTGCCGGTCTATGCGGGGGTGATGGTGCTGGCCAGCGCGGGCATGGCCCGCAACCTGGCGTCCGCTATCCCGGACATCGATATCCCCGGTCAGCTGGTCGAGCACGTTGAGCGTGACCGCAGCGCCGGGGTGGACGCGGCGTTCGAGCAGATCCTGGCCATCCGCGACAGCGGAGCCTTCGATGGTGTGCATCTGGTGCCGGTCAGCCGCTATCGAGAGGTCGCAGCACGTCTGGAACGTGATCTCTAGGCACTGGGCAGCGGGTCCGCGCGCTGATCTCCCGCCCGGGCCCGTTCCTGCGCGTGGCTGCGGCGGCTGACGTCGGCGGCGTAGGTGCTCCAGTCTCCACCGGAGATTTTCTGCCACTGGATGGCGGCCTTGACGTGGATGCCGAGGGTCTTGGCCAAGATCGCGGCCGGGATGTCGGCGGCCAGGGTGAACAGGGCGGTGCCGCGACCCTGGCGCGGGCTGATCCCGAGGGCATGCAGCCGCTGGCCGAGAGCGTCTTCGGTCAGCGGGCTTCCTGGCCGGCGTCCCGGGAACAGCCAGGAGGAAGGGACACTGAGCAGGCTGGTGCCCGGTACCTTGCGGCCGCCCGCGAGCGCGCCGACCAGGGCGTCCAGCGGGGCGGGCAGCACGATGGGCCTGCTGCCCAGGCGCAGGAGCGTGCGGCCGTCCTTATGCAGGACATGCTGAGTCGTCAGGGCTGCGATGACACTGAGCTTCTGGGCGTAGAGCAGGATGAGGAGCCCGGCGACCCGGTTGGCGACCGGGCAGGTGTCGTCGTGCAGGAGCCGGCGCGCGTCTGCCCACCGGCGGTCCTGGTCAAGCGGCCCGGCGGGGCCAGTCCAGCGTGAGGACGGAGCGGTGAGGCGGGAGGCGTGGCGGCGGGCGACGGCCCACCGCGCGAAGTTCGCCGACCGGGCCAGGTAGCTGGAGTTCCCGGCCAGCCACTGGTCCAGCTCGGCCTGGGTGCACGTGCCAAGGGTCAGCCCGCGTGCCTCTAGCCAGTCCAGGAACGCTGCGGCAGCGGTGACCTGGTCACGGACGTTTTTCACCTGCTGGCGGGAGGCGGGCCGACCCTGGAGCCGGCTGCGCAGACGGCGCAGCTGGTGCCAGACAGCGTAACCGTGCAGGGCACGCCGGTGCTCAGGGGACGTGCGCCCGGCGATGACCTGGCCGATCCAGCGTTCCAGCGCGACCAGGCGCTCGTCCCGGGCGGGAAGCGCGCCCGCGGCCACCAGCATCGACCGCAGGTGGACGAGGGTGCGGCCCGGCGGCAGCGTGTCGAGCGCCTCGTGAGTGACGGCGCTGTGGCCTGCGACGGCCTGGAGGGTGCGGCGGACGCCGGCCTTCTTCAGCCAGTCGAGCATGAGGTCGGGACGGTCGACGCGGACCAGGGCCTCGCGCAGCCGGTCCAGCTCCGGTGCGGCGGTGCCGCCGGGCCGGGTGAAGATCTGCGTCAGTTTCCGGTCCAGGGAACAGCGCGTGCACTCCGCGGTCGACAGCTGCCAGGTCTCCTGGCAGACCGCGCACCGTTTCCAGAAGGCCGGGTCGGGGATGAGGCAGCGCGCGCACAACGGCTCGCGCAGCGTGCCTCCCTTCAGCGGCGCCCCGCTGCCGCAGCGCGAGCAGGCGTACTTGCCCGCCTGCAGCCACGGCTCCACCCGCACGAAACACGGACGCACCAGTTCCAGCAGCTCATCGCGTTTCCGTCGGCCAAGCCCAGCGCCTATCCTGGCGGCAGCAGCCGCCTCCGGTCTTGTTGTCCTCACAAACGCATGATCGCCGGGCGGCTGCGCTATGCGAAGACCTACCAGCGTTCAACGGCAGGTCAGACCCCGAATGGCTGCTGCCGTACTAAGCGCCATTCCAGAAGTTCTGCTCATAATCCGGCGGTAGCCATGGGCTGGTCCAGGGGGTGGCGGTGGCCAGCATCTGATCGGGTGAAGTCCGCCGCGCAGCGGCGGCCCAGCCGGTACACCCAGGCGCCGGTGCTCATCTCGAGCGCGCCGGGCACGGTGACCTTGCGGTTCGTGCCCGGGGTGAGGACCTGCGGGCGGGCGCCGCGCAGTGTCCAGCTGGCCCGCGCGTGCGGCGGCGGGTTCAGGTGCGTCTCGTCCTCGGCGGCCACCACCGCCCGGCGGGGCAGGCCGGTCAGCCGGGCCAGGATCTGGGCCGCCACGTGGTCATGGTCCGGGTCGCCGCGGGGGGTCAGCCTGGGCCGCCGCCATACCGCCACCAGCCGGACCCGCCGGTACAGCGTCCGCGGGCTGACCTGCGGCCAGCCCAGGTACCGCCGGATCCGGGGCAGGGTCCGCAGGCCCGGCCGTGCCAGCAGCGCGGCGATCCGCCCGGTCAGCCGCTGCCCGCCCAGCCGGGGCCGCCCGGACCGCGGCCGGTCCGCCAGCCCCGCCAGCCCCTCGTCGTGGAACCGGCCGATCCAGCGGCGCACGGTGGCCGGGCGGCAGTCCAGCAGCGCCGCGATCTGGGCAGGTGGTAAGCCGTGCAGCGACAGCAGCACCATCACCGCCCGGGTGGCCTGCCGCCACCGGCCCCGCAGGCCCGCCTCCAGCTGGTCGATCTCGCTGCCTGGACCGCTGGCGAACACGCTGACCGGGCGCATACTGATCACGACCTCGCCGGCTAGGCGGACGATGCGGCAACTTCGGTCCAACCCCCGGCGGGGCTGATGTCAACGCACTTCAGCTGCCGGTCTCCTGGCGTGCGCGTGCCGCGGCTGCACATCGACCTGCGGTCTCGGCCGGCTCAGCTTTCCGCCCGTCTTCCTGAGCCCTGATACCGCAGGACAGCTTGCCGCTTCGGTTGTCCCGGGCTGGTGAGCAGCTGCTCGGTGAGCGTGCGCTCGACCCACTGCTGATAGCGGCCGGGCGTCCAGCCTCGGTCGCGGACCAGGTCGCGGTAGACCTCGGGGATCGTCAGCGCAGAGATGATGGCCATGGCGTCGTCTTGGGTGAGCCCGTCCCTGAGCCTGGGCCGGACGGCCTGGCTGACCAGGCGGATGGTTTGGTCGCGCCAGGCGAGGCGAGGGGCGAGATCCGCGCGGGCATCAGGTTCGGAGGTGACCGCGCCGGCGTAGATCAAGCCGATATCGAGCCCTGCCTCCCACTGCCTGCGGGCTACCCCGGACCACCATGAGATCGCCGCCGCGGGATCGCGCGGCACGTCAAGGGGGCGGGCGCCGAACTCTTGCCCCCACGCGTCGGCGATGGCGGCCAGCAACGCCCGCTTGCTGCCATACAGCTTGTAGACCGTGGGCACCGCCACCCCGGCCGCCTGGGCGACGTCGGCGATGTTGGCGGCGCCGTAGCCGCGGTCTGCGAAGACCTGGCGAGCGGCCCGCTCGATCCGGGCCCGGGTCTCGGCCGCCTGGCGCTGGCGGTAGGTCGGGGGTGCGCTGGTCGTTTCGTCTGCCATCCGGCTTGACATCCCTTCGTAGAGTCCTACTCTACTAAGGATAAGCAGTCTATACGATGGCGAGGGGACCCGTGCGAGTCCTGATGACCTGTCAGCCTGCGTTCAGCCACGCCACCCAGCTGATCCCGGTGGCCCGGAAGCTGAGCGGAGACGGGCATTCGGTGGCCGTGGCCACCTCGGCCAGCTTCGCCCCGGTCCTGGCCCGCCACGGCATCGACGTCCGGGCCTTCGGCCCGGACTGGATGATCGGCCCCGGAGACCCCGTCTACGACCGCACCGTCGGCCGGCACCTGTTTCCCGGGTTTGCCCAGGTCCCCGACCGGTCCTCGATCGACCGCGTGGCCGGGCTGGCCCGCGACCACCGAGCCGACCTGATCGTCAGGGAATACTCCGAGTTCACCGGCTGGGTCGTCGCCAGGAAGCTGGGCGTCCCGCTGGTCACTCACGGCATCATCCACCGGTTGCGGCCGCCGGCCAAGGACGGCATCGCTCAAGCGGTGGGCCGGCTGGCCGAGCTGGCCGGCGTCGATCCGCCCCGCGACCGTGACGACCTGCTTGGCAGCGCCTATCTCAACATCGTCCCGCCGTCGTTTCGCTGCCCATGGGAGCACGACCAGCCTGTGGGTGCCGGAAAATGGTGTCACCTCAGGCGACCTGGGCGTATTCGTGGATCAGGCCCCCGAGCCGGTCGCGGCGCCGAATGCGCATACCGGTCACTTCCGCCGACGGATGAGCCCTCCCTGCGGGCGGGTTCTGCTGCAGCGTCCGGTGCGGCCGATGGCCGTTGTAATGATCGACGTACTCGCTCAGGACCAGCCGCAGGTGCCGTTCGCCGGTGATCAGCATCCGGTCCAGGCACTCGCGGCGGGCACTGGCAATCCAGCGCTCCGCGATCGCGTTCGACCGCGGCGCCCGGACGGGCGTCCTGATGATCCGCACTGCGACCGCGGTGAACACGGCGTCGAACGCCGCGGTGAACTTAGCGTCCCCGTCCCTGATCAAGAACTTGAGGCCCTCGGCCTGATCGTCAAGGTTCATCAGCAGGTTCCGAGCCTGCTGGGCCACCCACTCCCCCGTCGGATGAGCGGTGATCCCGGCTAGGTGCACGCGGCGGGTGCCGTGCTCGATGAAGAACAGCACGTACAGGCGCCGCAGGAACACGGTATCGACGTGGAAGAAGTCCGCGGCGAGGATCGTCTTCGCCTGGGTCTCAAGGAATGCCCGCCAGGTCTGCCCGGATCGTCTGGGCGCGGGGTCGATGCCGGCGTCTTTGAGGATCTGCCACACCGTCGACGGGGCCAGCTTGTACCCGAGCCCGGCCAGCTCGCCGTGAATGCGGCGGTATCCCCAGCCCGGGTTGTCCCTGGCCATCTCCAGTACCAGCACCCGTGCCGGCTTCGCGGTCCCGGGCCGCCCGGGAGCACGGCGCGGATAGGTCCAGTGCCGCCGGACGAGGTGGGCGTGCCAGCGCAGGAGGGTGCGCGGGGAGATGATCAGGTGCAGCTGGCCGAGCTGGCCGCGGGCCAGTAGCCGGGCCAGCGCGGCCATGACCGCCCGGTCGGCCCAGGACAGCCGCGGGGTCTTGACCTGGCGCTGGAGCACGGCGACCTGATGGCGCAAGATGAGGATCTCGGTGTCCTTGGCGCGGTCGGAGCGGGCCAGCAAGGCGAGCCAGCCGAACACGCGGAGCACCACCAGGTAAGCGAGTCGTAGTAACACAGGTACTGACAGTGCCGGATTGCTGGACGCTCATGCAGCCGGATGCCGAACTTCGCCTCCATGGTCCAGCAGGAGAGCACCAGGTCAACTGCTGTGACAACATTGTCGGCACCCACAGGTTGGGATCGGCCCCGGCCTCCAGCAGCAGATGTACTCCCTCTGCGTCGTTGAGGCTGATCGGGGCGGCGAGCGTCATCCGGGCAAGCTGGGCGACATCGGCGGCGTGGAACAGGAGCAGCCGCAGGCACTCGTGGTTGTCGTCAGCGAACCCCGCCAGGTACAGATCGTGGTCGCCGGGCACGGCGCCGCGCTCCAGCAGCAGCCTGGTAATGAGCGGGTTGGCCGCACCGGCGACCGCGCAGCGCAGCGGGGTCCAGCCGCCGTGCCCGGCCGCCTCGCCGGTGCGGCCGTTGGGGTCGGCGCCGGCGTCCAGCAGCATCCGGGCCACGGCCAGCAGGCCCTCGGCCCGGGCCGGGTCGAGCCGGCGCCACCGCGAGGCGCTGGCCGCGTGCAGCGGTGCCCAGCCCGTCCGCGTGTCGGCCTGGGTGGCCAGGCCGGGATCCCGGCCGAGCTCGGTCCGCACGCGGCCGGCGTCGCCCAGGATCACCGCGGTGGCGAAGCTGTAGCGGGCGAGCTCGGGGGTGGCCGCCAGCATCCGGGCCGCCCGGCCCGTGCCGTCACGGATGCTGGCCTCGCAGAATGCTTCCGCCTGACGGGCCAGGCTCGCGGTGTGGGCGGTGACCTCGTCCCTGAGCCGGGTCCAGCTGGCGAAGCCGTACTCGCGGGCCACGGCCAGCTGCGCGCTGGCCAGGGTCAGCGCGTCCGCCACCGCCCGGATGCGGCCGGCGGCCGTGGTGTCGCCCGCCCGCGCGGCGCGCAGCAGGTCCCGGGCCTGGCGGCGCAGATGATCGAGGCTGGGCCTGGCCGGAAGATCCACCATGACCTCTCCTTCACCGGCCCGCGATCCGCGCGGCAGGCCTGGCAAGGGAGATCGCCGTGATCTGCCTTCTTTGCCCTCAGAGGTGGACTATGTCCTGCCCGCGGACCCGGAGGCGCCCTCTCGCACCCGCAGCCACGGTAATCATCGCACCGTGACCTTGTTCTACCGGCAGTCGCCGCGCAGGTCGTCAAGGAAGCTCCGGACGGCGGAGACGGCGTTGGTGCCGCGGCGGAAGGCCTCCGCGGCGGTGCGGGCCGCCGTCCCGGACAGGCCGGGCATGACCGCGGTGGCGTCGACCAGCGGGTGGCCGGATTCCTTGATGATGCGGGTGCCGGGCGGGATGCGCGGGCGGAATCCGGCCGGGTCCGCGGTACCGCCGGGCTCCGCGGTGACGTCGTCCAGTTCCCACCAGGCCGCGGGGGCGTCGCCGTCGTACGCGATCAGCCGCAGCAGGCTGCCAGTCTCCGCGTCCACGATCGCGTCGACCGGGTAGAACATCGATAGTCCCCCGGGCCGCGCACCGTCGCCGCGAGTCACCCGCAGGTGGTAGCCGCGGCGGCCGTGGTAGGTGATCTCCGCGCCGCCGGACAGCCGCTCGCCGAGCAGCCAGGACGAACCGACCATGCTCGCAAACTCGCCCGTCATCGGCCTCGCCGGCCCTACCAGGGTCACGTTCTCGCGGACCTGCCAGTGCTGCTCTCCGTCGCAGGCGATCACGACCGGTCCTGGCCGGCCTTGCCAGGACGAGCAATCGAGGTAGTACAGGTCGGGGCCCCCGACACGTAGCCGGCCGGCCGTCAGGGTCACCGTTCCTTTCTGGGACATCGCATCGTAGAGATAGCCGACGCCGCCGAGTCCCGCCGCGCGGGCCGGGGCGGCCACCTGGGCCAGCGACGGCGCCGAGTCGGTCCACCGCCGCACCGCGACGTCGCGGACCTGGGGCTCGTCACCGTCGTACAGACCACTGCGGTAGAGCAGGCCGAGCAAGTCGTCGGAGGGCGGTGACTCGTCTCCGGGATCGAGCGGGCCCGGTTCCGGACGCGGCATCGCGGCCTCGAGGCCGTCCTCGGCGGCCGGGCGGTGGCCGGGCAGGTGCGGTGCCAGCCGGACCCAGACTCCGAGGCCACCCGCCGCCAGGCTGACGGCGTTCTTCACCACCTCCCAGCCGAGCCCGCTCGGTCCTGACCCCTCCTGGTCATCCGGGCTGAGGCGGCTACCCGCGGGCGGCGCGAACCGGGCCGGGTCGTCCGCTTCCGGCGGGGTCATCGTCACGGTCGTCAGCTCGGTGAGGGTGAGCACCTGGCCCTCGAACGTCTCCTCGCGGCGGAGCAGGATGCCGGTCTCGGAGTCCACGATCAGCTCGACGCGGTCGCAGGCGCGGGGGGACAGGCTCGTCCCTGACCCGACGGCGCCGCGCCGCGGCCTGGCCGTCACGGCGATCGCGTCGCGGCCGCAGGCGGTGACCGGCCCGCCCACGTCCAGGGTGAACCCGGCGAGCAGGCCGGCCGGGCCGAACAGGGCCGGAACCGGCAGCCCCGGGCCGCCCTCGAAGTCGCGCGGCGGAAGCGGCGCCGGGGCCGGCGGCCGGAGCGTCCAGCCCTGCTCGCCGTCAGATCCGTCGGCCCGGTCGCCATAGTCGCCCTCGTACTCCAGGCGGTACCGCCGACCGGGCGCGATCAGCAGCGCCGCGCGCCACCGGTGATAGCCGCCCCGCCCGTCTTCCGGCTTCCGCTTCGCGGGCGGCCAGCCGTCAGGGCCGGGACGGATCCCCAACCGCCGCATCGTTTCCGCCCAGACCGCGGCTTGCCGGCGGCGGACCAGGTTGCCGTCCTGTTCGAAGCGCACCTCGGCGGACAGGGACAGGCGGGTCCAGTCGGCCCGGTAGAGCAACCCGATCACTTCTGGCAAGCCTGCCACGATGGCACCATCCGAGGCGAATCGGCGGCGGGGAGGCGGGAAACGCAACCCCGTTTGGTCAAATTATGCCCTGTGCCGGCCTGGGACCCGCACGGCTTGTGGTGCGGCACAGGGGCCGGGATTGGCGGTTGCCGGGCGGGCGGGTGACGCCTAGCGTCGGCCGTGCGGGGCCACCCCACGGAGGTGACGAGTTGACAGACGCTCGGGCTGAGGAATTCCTCGAACTCGACGGCGGCCGTGTCCACCTGCTCCGCGGCGGGCGAACGGCGGCGGCTTCGGGCCGGGATACCTGGTCAGGCTGGAATGCCGCGCGACCGGGCCGGGCCTGACCGGTTCGAGCTTGGCCAGCCAGGGCTTCTGGCGGCGCTTGCGGCGCTCTGCGAAACGCTCGGCCGGGGCCATCGCGGCCACCATGCCCGCATCCATGCGGTAGGCAGGCTGAGTCAGCGTCCAGGCGCGGCAGTCGGCCAGCTCCGGGCAGATGCGGCAGACGCGGCGCCTCCTCCTGCTCGGAACGTATGTCCGAGGTCCACAGGTCCGGGTCCGGGTGCTGGCGGCACAGCGCGCCGGGCAGCTCGGGAACGGGCATCACGCTCATGGGCGACACCGTAGCTCGCGGCCTCCGCGCTGCCCGCCAGCCCTCTCTGGGCGTGTCAGAACGGCGGATACCGTGTCCGCTTGCACCGCTGTGACCTGCGGCGCAGCGAGGCCGGAAACGTCTGGGGAACACCAGGCGGCTGGCTGTGCGCCGGGCCGTCAGGCGTCCGGCGGGCGGATTATGAGTAGTACGGCCTGACGCTTCGGATGCGCTAGCTGCACGGATACCACGGAGTCGTGCCGCCGATGACACTAATTGCACCGCTTGCACAGGTGGCTCGGTCCACGAAGCGGTCCACAACCACCGCAGCGAGCGCATGATGCCAACTACGGAGCGTTACCATGAACAGTGCGAGATCCGCCGTTCTGGACGGGATCCCCGTTCGCTGGGTGACCGTACTTCGGGGCTCTGAATTGGGCGTTCTGCGCGGGCGGCAGTCTCGCCACATCAGACACCGGTCCGATATGACCAAGCTTGCCGGGGTTGACCACAGCGCGGATCGCCTGACCACGCCGTCGGCCACGTCGAGCTCGACCACGCTGACCACGCGCCCTTTGGCGTCGTACAACACGGCGCTCGGCTGGCCGTCGACCCAGGCCAGCAAGATCCAGGCGCCGAGGACCCGGCCCCGGCGGAGCAGGCCGACGAGCAGCCGCATGACGCGCTACCGCCGGGCCAGCGGCTTCCCGATCGCCTGCGCCTTGCCGCCGCCGTCCCAACACCGCCCGCTCCACCGGCGAGAGGGCCTCCAGCAGCACCAGGAACGCCATGGACAGCGAGTCGGCCAGCTCGGCGCCCGGCCGGCCCGGGCCGCCGGCGGGCACGACGACCGGCTCGGGCAGCCAGTCACCCACGTACATCTCCCGTCGCACCCGCGCTGACCTCAGGTAGTTGATGCCCAGCCGCGACACCACGGTCGTCAGGTACGCCTTCGGATCGGTGATCGTGGTCCCCGCCTGGCGGGCCCGGGTCAGGCCGAGGAACGCGTCCTGCACGACGTCCTCCGCGTCGCCCACGGAACCGGTCATCCCGTTGCGATGGAGGGCAGCAGCGGCCGGTACCCGGCCGCGCCCGTCTCATCCGCTGACCCAGGCACGGAACCCCTCCCGCCAGCTCGCATACCGCGGCACCCAGCCGAGCTCCTTCCTCGCCTTCTCGTTCGAGGACCCGCGCGAGGTGGTCATCTGGGCCACGACGAACTCTCCGGCGAGCAGCCGCCCGAGCCAGGCGGGCCCGCGCAGCGGCGGCTTCGCGCCCGCGACCTTGGCCAGGTACGGCAGCCACTCCGCGACCGGGGCGGGGTCGTCGTCCACGACGTTGTAGATGCCAGGCGCGCCATGGCCGACCGCCGCGATCGTCGCCGCGGCGGCGTCGGTGACCTCGATGAACGACCAGACCCCGGTCCCGCCGCCGACCACCGGCAGCTGGCGCTTCCGCAGCATCTCCAGCAGGACATCCGAGGCGCCCGGCCCGTAGAAGGTGCCGTAGCGCAGCACGATTCCCTCTGGCGCCTCCAGCGGCACGGTCTTGTCCACATGCCTGATCGCCGCCAACCCTTGCAAAGCCGACCGGATGGGCCGCCAGTCGAGCGGATCTTCTTCGGTCTTCAGCGCACCGCCGGACGGCTTGTCCGGCCCGGCGCCCGCGTAGCCTTGCGCGATGACCCGGCGGGTGCCCGCCCGCGCCGCGGCCGCCAGCAGGTTGTCGGTGCCCCGGGTCCGCAGCTCGTTGGTGGCGGCGAACGCCTTGTCGGGCTTGCGGAGGCTCCGCAGGCCCGCCAGGGCGGTCATCTGGTGCACTATCACCTCCGGCGCCGCGGCCAGCACCGCCGCGATCACCGCCTCGCGATCCAGCCCGTCGAGGACTACCGGCTCCGCGCCCGCCTCACGCAACTGCGCGACCTTACCGGGCGTCCTCGTTGTAGCGGTGACCTCGTGACCCGCCGCGACCAGCCCGGGAACCAGATGCCGTCCCAGTGCCCCGGTCGCTCCCGTGACGAAAATTCGCATGATCTTTCCTTCCGCTTGGTGCTTTTCCTTGAAGACGTCGCGGCGTGGTCGCCGTGCTCGGTTCTGGCTGAACGTCCCGTATGGCCGCAACGCTCTTACAATGCGGTCCCGGCGGCTGCCAGACATCCGCCACCCGGCCGATGCTGGTTCCGCCTCGGTCACGAGCCGAAAACAGCCCGGCTCTTCGAGCAGGCCACCCTGGTCATGGGGAAGATCGGGCTCATCAACGGCGAGGCGGAACGGCAAGACCATGCCTGCCGAGGACGCCAGCGCATTCGACGTTCAGTGCTCGCGTCGCCAACTTAGGCGCGCCGATCGAAGCCGCGTCGACGATCTAGTGGCCGGGGCGCGGCGCTGAGGAGCATCCCGGTGGAGCGCTTAGACCGGACTTACGCGATCTTGGGTGGTGAAGGTCGGACGGCCTGGTAGCCGGGTCCGTCGCCGCACACGGACGGCAGCCGCCCGCAATCGGTGGGCTCGCCGATGCGTCAGCGAGGCGCACAGAATGAGGTTCCCGAAGAGCATTGGCCGGCGGGCCAGCCGCGCGCATCGAGATGGGCCAGGCGCCAGCAGGTGCGGGCTCTCCGCTTTTCTCTATGCCGGTGGCGGTGGCTGGTGGCCAGGACGCTATTAGCGTGCGGCGGCACCGGCAGGGGAGACATCGGCCAGCTGGCCGATGTTGCCGCCGGTCAGGGCCGCAACGATGGGGCAGATGGAGATCCGCATCATCCTAGACAGGGCCGAGCCGCCCGCCGGCCGCCTCCGGGCCGTCCCCGATCCCGGGCATTGCCACGCCGGCCAAGCACGAGGAGGTCCGCTTCACCGGCTGGCTCGGGTTGCTCAGGGCGCTGTATGAGGTGACCGGGGGGCCCGGCGCGGGCTCTGTTCCGGTGCCCTGACCCGCGCGCGGCCCGCTGCCCCGGGGACGCTCCTGGCGGAGTAGCATCCGGCTCATGGGGACGCTGGCGCCGGTCCCGGGCATCCGCGGGCGTGCGGCGGAGATCGCGGTCCTGGGGGATGCTGTGGACCGGGTCGTGTCGGGCCGGCCGGCGGTCGTGCTGATCGAGGGTGAGGCCGGGATCGGGAAGACGCGGCTGCTCGCCGGCGTGCTGGAGGACGCGCGCGGCCGGGGCATGCAGGTGGCGGCGGGCCGGGCTGAGGAGCTGGAGCGGACCCGGCCGTTCGGCCTGGTGGCCGTCGCGTTCGGGTGCGTCCGCTCGTCGCCGGACCCGCGGCGGGCGGCCATCGCCGCGCTGCTGGCCACCCACGGCGGTGGGGAGCGGGGCCCGATCACGGTGACCAGCGACCCTGGGCTGCGGTTCCGCGCGGTCGATGCGTTCGCTGACCTGGCGGAGGAGCTCGCGCTGGCCGGGCCGCTGGTGATCGGCGTGGATGACCTGCAGTGGGCCGACCCGTCCAGCCTGCTGACGCTGGCCGCGGTGAGCCGCCGTCTGGCCTATCTACCGGTGGCCCTGATCGGGTGCCTGCGTCCCTCCCCGCGCATCCCGGAACTGGATCGCCTCGCCGGCCTGCTGCTGGATGCCGGGGGGCGCATTCTCGCCGTGCGCGGCCTGACCGAGCGGGCGGTGGCGGAGCTGGTCGCCGAGGCGGTGGCCGCCGTGCCGGGCCCGGGGCTGCTGGCCGGGATATCGGGAGCGGCCGGGAACCCGCTGTTCGTCACCGAACTGCTGGGGGCGCTGGCCCAGGAGGGCGCGATCAAGACCGCCGGCGGGCGGGCCGAGGTAGCGGAGGTGACCCTGCCGCCGACGCTGCGGCTGACGATCTTGCGCCGTCTCAGCTTCCTGCCCGAGGACACCCTGCAGGCGCTGCGGGCCGCCTCGATCCTGGGATCCAGCTTCACGGTCACCGAGCTGTCGGTGACCATGGCCCGGCCCGCGCTCGAGCTGTCGGTGGTGCTGGCGGAAGGGATCACGGGGCGGGTCCTGGAAGAGCACGGCGCCGTCATCCGGTTCCGTCATGACCTGATCCGTGACGCTCTCTATGAGGACCTGCCGCTCAGCGTCCGCCGGGGGCTGCACCGCGAGGCCGGGCGGCGGCTGGCGCAAACGGGAGCCCCGGCGCTGCAGGTGGCCGAGCAGCTCGCCCGCGGAGCCGGGCAAGGAGACGCCGAGGCTATCGGGTGGCTGACCAGGGCTGCCCGGGAGGCAGCGGCGCGATCGCCGGATGTCGCCGCCGGCCTGCTGGAGCGGGCGGCCGGGCTGATGGCGCCGGCCGATCCCGGCCGCGACCGGCTGCTCGCCGAACGGGCCAGCAGCCTGATGGTGTCGGGCCGGATCGCCGACGCCCTGGCGGCTTGCCGCGCGCTGCTGGACCGCGACCTTGACCCGCAGGTGGATGGCCCGGTCCGGATCTGCCTCGGGCGCGCCCTGCTCGCCCAGGGACAGGCGCGCGACGCGCTGCGGGAACTGGAACAGGCGGGCTCATCACCTGCGCTGCCCGGTGCCGAGCGAGCCGCCGCTAGGGCGTGGGCAGGCTTCGCCCGCATGTCGCTGGGAGACCTCGACGGCGCCGCTGCCTCGGCGGAGCAGGCCCGCTCGGCGGCGGCGGCAGCCGCCGATCACCTGACCGTCAGCGTCGCCATGACCACGCTGGCCCGGGTCTCGGAATCCCGCGGTCATCTCCGGGACGCGCTCCAGATCACCGACGAGGCGGTGCACCTGGCCGACGAGAGCCCGGGCAGGCTCGGACACCGCTATCCGATCCGCGCAACCCGGGGACACATCCTCATCGAGCTCGGCCGGCCCGAGGAGGCCAGGTCCGCGCTCGGCGCCGGGATGCGGATCAGCGAGGAGATCGGCGTCCGCTGGCCCCTGTCCATGTATCAGGGGTTCCTTGCCCTCGAGCGCTTCATCACCGGGGAGTGGGATGACGCGATCGCCGAGCTCGAGGCAAGCTTCGAGCTGGCGGACGAGATCGGCAGGACCCACCAACACGTGTTCGCGCACGGCATACTGTCCCTGATCAGCCTTCACCGCAACGACCTCAGCCGCGCCGAGGAGGCCGCCGGCGCCGCCGCCCGGGCTCTCGCCGGCTGGGGCTCCGGCTACCGCATGACCTGGGCCGCGTGGCCGCGCGCGCTCATCCTGGAGGCCGGCGGTGAGCTTGGACAGGCGCTCGCCACCATGACCGGCGCGTGGGACATGTGCGCCCGGCTGGGGTTCGCGCTGGATTACCCGGTCGTCGGGGCCGATCTTGTCCGGCTCGCGCTGGCCTCGGGTGATATGGGACGGGCCCGGGATGCCTCGGCGGCGGTCACCGAGGTAGCGGCACGCAACGAGGTGCCCTGGATGACCGGCGCCGCGCTGCGCTGCCGGGGCCTGATCGAGGACGACGCCGAGATCCTGCAAGCCGCCGCTGGCGCCTGCGCGGGCGGGTCGCGTCCCCTGGGGCTCGCGCTTGCCTGCGAGGACGCGGGTGCCGCCTTCGCGCGGCAGGGCCGCCTGGACCGCGCCCGCCCGCTCCTCGATCAGGCGCTCGGCATCTACGAGCGGCTCGGCGCCGCCCGTGACCTGGCCCGCGCCGAAGCCACATTGCGCGAGGCGGGCATCCGGCGCGGCCGCCGCGGGACACGCGGCCGGCCGCAGACCGGCTGGGCCAGCCTCACCCCCGCCGAGCACGCGGTCGCCGGCCTGGTCGCCGAGGGACTGTCCAATGCCCAGATCGGCGAGCGGCTGTACATATCACGCCGGACCGTGCAGACCCACCTCGCGCACATGTTCGCCAAGCTGGACATCGCCACCCGTGCCCAGCTCGCCGCCGACGTGACCCGCCATCGGGGCAGCGAGCCGGCGGACACCGCGGACTCCGCCGGCGGGTAAGCACGCGCAGGTGCTGAGCAGGCCGCCCGCGATCAGGCCGGCCGCGCCGTGACGCTCATCGCGGCGCAGGTACCCATCGCCCGGTTGGGGTGGCGAAGCCGCCAGCCGCGAGGCTGCGGTGAACCGGCCGGATCTTGCGCCCGACAAGACCGCCGTGATGGGCCCGCCGTTACTCGGCGCAAGCCCGTCCCGGGGAATGACATCGGCCATCCGGCGGATGTCCCCAAGGCCGCGTCGCAGTCAGGCTCGCACTATGCGATCCAAGCCCGTGATCCTGGTCGCGCTGCTGCTGGCAGCGTTCCTCGTCAACCTGGACACGACCCTGGTGAACGTGGCGCTTCCCGCCCTGGTGCGCGAGCTGCATGCCACCACCACTGACCTGCTGTGGGTCGTCGACTCTTTCAACCTCGTCTTCGCCGCGCTGCTGCTCACCTTCGGCAGCCTGTCCGACCGGTTCGGCCGCAAGGGCATGCTGCTGGCCGGACTGGCCGTGTCCGGCGCCGCCAGCCTGGCCGGCGGCTTCACGACCGACCCGGCGCAGCTCATCGCGGCCCGGTCGGTGATGGGGCTGGGCGCCGCGATGGCATTCCCGGCGACGCTGTCGCTGATCTCCAACGTCTTCACCGAGCGAAGGGAACGGGCTCGCGCGATCGGACTGTGGGGCGCGGTCGCCGGCGTGGCCATCGCGATGGGGCCGATTGTGGGTGGCTGGCTGCTGGAGCAGTTCAGCTGGGCCAGCATCTTCATCGCCATGGCGCCGGTAGCGGCGGCGGCCGCGTTCGTGGTGGCGCTGGTCGTTCCCACCTCGAAGGACCCGCAGGCGGCAGCTCCCGACATCGCCGGCCTGGCGCTGTCGTCGGCAACCATGGCGCTGCTGGTCTTCACCATCATCGAGGCGCCGGCCTACGGGTGGGGAGCGGTACGGAGCCTGGCAGGTTTTGCCGCCTCGGCTGTCCTGCTCGCCGCGTTCATCGTGCGTGAGCGGCGGGCCGCGCACCCGATGCTCGATGTGCGGCTGTTCCGCAACATGCGGTTCAGCGCGGCCAGCGCCGCGGTCACCGTGTCGTTCTTCACCCTGCTCGGCTTCATCTTCCTGATGACCCAGTACTTCCAGTTCGTCCGCGGCTACGGCCCGCTCTCGGCCGGCGTGCACCTGCTGCCGGTGGCGCTGTCGGTCGGCGCCGGATCGGTCGCCGGGACCCAGCTCGCCGTGCGGGCCGGGACCAAGCTCATCGTCACTACCGGGCTGGTCGCGATGGCCGGCTTCTACGGCTGGGTAGCGGCGACCACCAGCACAACGATCGGCTACGACGTCATCGCGGCCCAGATGGTGCTGTACGGCCTCGGCATGGGCCTGACCTCGGCGCCCGCCACCGAGTCCATCATGGGCGCCATCTCGGCGGCCAAGGCCGGCGTCGGCTCGGCCGTGAACGACTCCACCCGGCTCATCGGCGGCACGCTCGGCGTGGCGGTGATCGGCAGCGTGTACGCATCGGTCTACGCCTCACGGCTGACCGCCACCATGCCGGCCAGCGTGCCCGGCCCGGTCGCGGCGATCGCGCACCAGTCCGTCGGCGCGGCCTACGTGGCCGCCGGCAAGATCGCGGCCCTCGGCCATCCGGCCCTGGGACAGGCGCTGCAGCACGCCTCCGCCAGCGCGTTCCTGCGCGGCCTGACCGTCGGCTGCCTCGTCGCCGGCGCCGTCGCCGCCGCGGGGGCCCTCCTGGCCGTCCTGTTCCTGCCCGCCCAGCCCGCCCAGCCAATCCAGATCGCCCCGCCAGCGAGCCCGGCGGCCGATGAAGCCGAAACACCCGGCGGCGCAAACGACCCCGGGCCCCAGGCGCGTCCCGCCCCGGCAGCCCGGTAATCCGCTGGGACCTCCCCCACCTCATCCGCGCCTGCGAAACCGCGGCTCGCCCGGCCCCTCAGCGGGTCGCAGTCCCACCTGATCAGCACCGAAGGAAACCAATCGTCATGACCGGATCGATCACCCGCCACCGCGACATCGAATCACTCAAGACCGCGGCCCGCTGGCCTGGCGCCGACCGGAACACCACGGTCACCCTCGCCACCAGGCTCGCCGCAGTCCGCGCGGACGCCGAGGGATACCGTTACTTCTCCCAGCTGGCCGGTGCCCGGCCAGGCGAGGCGCTGCCGCTCACGCTCGCCGGGTTCTTCCAGGCCCGGCTGGGCGAAGACGTGGACGCCGCGCTGGCCAAGCTGGACCAGGCCGCGGCCACCGATCCCGGCCCGCCGCAGTACTTCCGCGGGCTGGCCCTGGCCGGGCTGCCGCCAGACCGGCGGCGGGCCGAACAGGCCGTGGCCGACCTGGAGTTCGTCCTGGCCGTCGCCGACCAGTTCCCGCCCATGCTGCTGCGCACCGCGTACCACGGCCTGGCCGCTGCGCATGCCGTGCTGGGCCACGACGAGCAGGCCGCCGAGGCGATGCGCAAGTCCGGGCTCGGTGCCGCCCCGGCAGACACCCAGCTGATGTTCGGCGGCTTCTGGGCAACCGCCGCCGACGGATTCCGCTTCACCTCGCCCAGGATCCTCCGCCCGGAACCCGGCATCCAGGTCGCCCAGGGCTACTGGACGGCAGCGGCTCGTCGCTGAAACTTCCCGTGGTCCGGGCGGGTACAGACCTTCTGAAAAGCGGAAGCCCAATAGCATAATCTGTTGCGCCGGAGTCCCGGTAGAAGGAGAGATCAACACATCGGTAACACGAACAAGACGGCACTACCCGGTACACGGTGGCGCGACTGCAGCCATGACATACAAGTCCAGTGACCAGCAAAGATGCGCGTGAGTTGGGCCGAGTTATCTTGCTGGCTATGATGATCTCGGGCGTGAACGACCGCCTTGTGACCGGCAGGTCCCATCGTCGACTGCGATCCAAGTGGCCGCAATAGGCTCGATTGGCGATCCTCGGTCGCGTAGCGTAACAGGCGGGTAGATTGTCTTTAGCTCAAACAATTACATATCCCTGCCGAATATTTGCGGCTATCGGGGCCGGCCGAGATGCTATGGACCTTGCGCCAGATCTTCGTGTTCTGCGCGTCACGGCCGTCCGCTCTAGCCGCCCGCGAGCTGCTTTTGTGGCCGGCTGGCATCTGGCCGTGGCAGCCGCGCCCGGGGGTAACGGCAGTGCCTGGCCGAGGGTGCGGCATGGAGCTGCTCGCCGTGTGTTTGTGCGGCCTGGCGGCTCATGGCGGGCATGCGGCTCCTCGCCCGCACAGGGCCAGGCCTTCGGTGCGCCGGACGTAATCGATGAGCGCGGACCGGGGCTGGAACGACACGGCGCTGGCGGCAGCTTCGGCCAGCGCGGAGGATGCGCCGGGCATGAAGAACAAAGTGTTGCTGAACTTGTAGGTGATGCAGCCGCCGGGGAAGGTGTAGAAGCGAAGGGCGTCGGCATTCGGCGCCTGGCTCGGCGGGAGGTCGAACCGCCGCGTGCCGGGCTGGCCGGATGGGACCTGCTGGGCGCCGGAGGTGTCACAGGCCGCGGTCAGGGTGACGATGATGGCCTGCGGTCCTGCCCGGTCGGAGTTCAGCGTTACGGTGGAATTCCCGCTGGTGATGTCGGCGCCGCCGATGCTCCAGCCTGACGGGAGCGTGGTGATGCTGATGGGAGCAGGTGATGCAGGGCAGCATGGCCGCCGACGGGACCGCCTGGGCGCTGAGGATCATCGAGGGGCCGGGGCCGCAGCTGGGAGCGTTGACGCCCAGATCCCTGGGACCCAGGAAAGGGGCCGCGATGAGCCCGAAGACCAAAAACGCAACGAGGGGAAGCACGACGACGGCGGCGGTGATGACGAGCGCCGCGGCCGCCAGGGCGACCCGCCACACGCTCCAGCGTTGCAGGATGATCGGCGGCCGGGGCGGGGCCAGGGCGCGGAATTGGCCGAGCAGGTCGCGCGGGTCCCGTCTGATGAAGGCGCGGAGCTGGGTGGGGCTGGCGACCCCGCGGGTGGCGGCGAAGGCTTCGGCAAGTTCGGCCTCGGTGAAGTAGGCCAGCGCCCGGCGGTAGACCCGCTGCGGGTCAGTGCGTAGCGCGAGCACCAGCATCATGTTGCCCAGGTCGGCCGCCTGCCGCCACGGCGACGGGCGGACCTGCGCGAAGGCCACGTCGATCAGCAGCAGCTCCCCGGAGCGGACCATGAGGTTGCCCGGCTTGATGTCGCGGTGGGCGATCCCGGCGTGCCATAGCTTGCGGATCATGGCCAGCCCCTGGTCGATGATCGCGTCGTCGACCGGGGCCTGGCCGATCTCGACCGCATCTTTGAAGAACTCGGTGACCAGCAGGTACTCACGCCCGGGGGTGATCTCCACGATGCCGTGGGGCCGGGCGGTGCGGACCCCGGCCTCGCGCACCAGGCGCACGGCATAGTCCTCGTATTCGACTAGGCGCCGTACCGTCTTGAAGGGGGTTTCGTCTTCCATGGTCCCGTACAAGATGGCCCGCCCCAGCTTGTACCAGCGGTCGGCCCGGACGTGGCCCCTGGTGTAGAGCTTGGCGAACACGAACTGCTCCGGGCCGCCCTGGACCCGCAGCCGCAGCGGGGTCGAGCCGGCCGAGGACGCCAGGCCGACCGGCTTGATCTCGGTCACGTCCAGCCCGAGCTGGTCGGCCACGGCCCGGCGGATCGCCTCCCCCCGCCGGCCGGTCACGTCCACGTGCGCGGTCCGGCCGCGCCGGTAGGCGACCGGGAACACCTCGCTGGGGGCGAAGTAACGGAACGCGGTGACCGTGATCGCCACCGCGAACGCCGCGCCGAGCAGCACGTCGTCGGGATGATCGACCCCCAGGTACAGGCGCGCGAGACCGAACACGGCGACCACGGCGGCCGCGGCCGCCTTGGCGCGGGACCGGGCCCGGCCCGGCACGGCCAGGCAGTAGACGATGCCCATCAGGCAGAAGGTGAGGAACGCCACCGGCGGCGACACGCTCGCATACCCGGCCCAGCTGCCGATGACCGGCACGCCGTACGGGCGTGGCCGGGACAGGCCGTCGTAGATCCACTTCCCGGCAATTCCCAGGAACAACGCGCTGCCCACGAACACGGCCAGGTGCCGCCAGCGCCGGAACGCGATGGTCAGGGCGACCACCGACAGGCCGAGCACGCTGGCGCCCCAGCCGGAGCCCGCCGCGTTGATCCCGTTGGCCACATGGGTCAGCCACGGCGTCCGGATGACCGCCAGCTGGCGCAGCACCCACGTGCCGGCCCGGTCATCAGCCCGCAGCCACGGCGCCTCCTGCGCGGCCACGCACGCAGCGGCGAGGGCGACCGCCGCCAGGACCAGCCACGCGGTCGTGGTGATGGTGGCCGGGTGCGGCAGCGGCGGCGGCGCGCCGGTCGGGCGGCGCTGACGGTGTGCCTTGCCGGCGGCCGGGCCCGGCGGCACGCCGGCCGGGCCGTCCCCGGCGGCCACCCGCCCGGTGTCCTCACTCATCGCACCACGCCTCCCGCCGGGATCAGCCGGCCGCCGGTCAGGTGGATCACCGCCTGGGCCGTTGACTCGCACCCGGCGTCATCATGTGCTGCCGACCAGGGTCTATAGAGCCGACCGACCTTCCTCCGGCTGGCAGCCGTCAGGTTCTTCTGAGAACTCACCTCTCTCCCTGCTTGCAGGATGGAACCCCCGGCCCTGGCCGGGCAGGGCCGTAGGTCACCGGCCGCCCGGCGAACGGCCCTCCCCGCGCTGTCCCGGTAGGGCCATGGGTCCCCTGCTGCCCGGCGGAAGACCCGGCTGATCATCATCTGCCTGGCACAGCCCGCAGGAGAATGGCCCTTGTCGCGGTACCGTCCGGCCGGCCCGGCAACCTGGCACTTTCACCGGTGCAATAGTGCGGCCCGGCGAGTATTGCTGACCGGCCAGCGAGCACCGGAGCGCCAGCCGCCGTCCGGGTGATGCCGCCGGGCCCTCTGGCGGGCCTTGTGGGTTCAGCGCGCCAGCCCACCGGCAGGTGTCCGGGCCGGCGTTCAGCGGCCAGGTGCGAAACGCCTGGGGTCAGGCTGACTCTCACGGCGGCTCGGATGCCCGACCAGGGCCACGGCGGCCTCGACGGCGAGGCCGAGTCCGGAGGGATCATTCCGCCTGGGAAGGAGCGGCACACGCTGGGCAACGGACAGGACCGGGACGGACCGGCGGGGCGGCCACCGTCCCGCTTTGACCGGCATCTCTACTTCGTGCTCATGACGGTCTGCATCGGCTTGTTCGTCCTGTCCTGGGCGGTCCTGGACCGGTACTCGACGATCGCGGCGGTGGTGGTCTCCGTCGTGGCACTGGCCATTCCGCCGTTCGCCGCGATCATCGCGAACGCGGCCAGCGCGGCGGATCGACGACGCCGTAACGGCCCCTGTTTGTGCGCCGCAGGAGCGGGTCGTCCGGTGCGGGCTGGCCCGCGTCGGGTCTTACAATCTGGTCATGGCTGATGACCCCTCCGCGCAGGCGCGCGGAGGTGAGCGGAGGTGAGATGGTGCCGCGCGAGGACCAGCGCGCGACACACGAGGACCGGGACCGGGTGGTCGACGTGCTCAGGCTGGCCGCAGGGGACGGCCGACTGACCTTGGAGGAACTCGACGAGCGAGTAGGGGCGGCCTTGACCGCGCGTACCTACGGCGAACTCACGGCACTGGTATCGGACCTGCCGACCGCGCGGGACACTCCGGCGGGCCCGCCCGGGGCGCCGGAGCCGAAAGACCTGGTCCGCATCGAGTGCCACCATAGTGGTGCGCGGCGTGACGGCCAGTGGCTGGTGCCGCGGCGCATGCAGCTGGGGGTCACCAGCGGCAACGTGACGCCGGATTTCACCCAGGCGATTCTCTCGTGGCCCGCGCTGCAGATCGACGTCGAGGCCCACGGCGGCACCGTGACCCTGGTGACCAGGCCGGGCATCATGGTCGACACCGATGACCTGGAGATCCGGCACAGCACCGTCAAGGTGCTCGCACCGTGGGATCCTGATGTGCCGGTCAGGTTCCGGATAGATGTGGCCGGCACGGTCGACGGCAGCAGCATCAAGGCGCGCCCGCCGCGCCGGACGTTGTGGCAGCGGCTGCTGCGGCGGCGGCCCCGGCTGCAGGCTCTTCCGCCCGGCCGTCCCTGACCCGCGGCGCGGGTCCGGATCTCCATCACATCCCAGAACGGCCTTCGTGCGTCATCCAGCCATTCCCATCAAGCCTCCAGGCGGCGCATCCGGGCCGCCATATCGACAAGCGCGGCGGCAGGGGTTGCCTTCGCCGGTCAGCGATCTAGATCGTCGACCGGGGGTTTCTGGTGAGGTCATAGGCTCAATGATCGTAGGCAATCAAGGACCGCTTGACCGGTGCGCCGATCTGCCAGTTGAACCAGATCGCGGCGTTGAGGGCGAGCAGCCGCTGCACGATGCGTGCCCACAGCCCGACGGGGACGCGTCCGCCGTGGCGTTCGAGGCCGAGCTGTTTCTTCAGAGTCCAGATGATGGCCTCGACCCGCTGCCGCAGCCAGTTCGGGAAGTACCGAGGCTGCTTCTCGTCCTTGCGAGCTGGGCGGATCAAGATCAGCCCGAGGTCGCCGCTGGTGAAGAACTCCTCGGTCTCCTGCCCGGATAGGCCCTTGTCCGTGACGACGGCGGTGCCTGGGACCGGGCGGTTGGCGGGCCGGCCGCTGAGTATCTGCCGGGCTTGCTCCCGTTCACCGTGCAGCTTCGGATTGGCCAGCCCGAAGCCGGTCACGGTCCCGTCACAGGTGCAGATGATCAGCAGCTTGGCTCCCAGTACCAGTGGGAATGGCTCGGGCAGTACCCGTACCCGGCGTATCCGTACAGGTCTGAGCGGCGGGCCGTGATCACGGACTGCCCGCACGGGACCGGGGTAGCATCCATTAGCCGCAGCATCTCCGCGCTGGTCGGCGTGGCACCGGCCAGCCAGCGCAGCGCAGCCTCCATCAGCGGGGCAAGGTGCTTCAGCCGGTCGTTGTACTCGCTTTGCCGCAGCAGTCGCGGGAACAGGTGCCCGAGCAGTCTCGGCGCAGCGCGCAGCCAATGCCGCTCGTCGTCAAACCGCAGCAGCACCTAGGCCACCGCGATGCACGCCAGCTCGCCATCGGTCACCTCCGGTCGGCCGCCCGGCCCGCGCCTGGTGAACCCGCGCGAGGGGATGATGCGGTCGGTCAGTTCCACGTACAGTGCGATCAGGAGGGTGTCCAGGTCGGCGATCATGACGGGCTTCAAGGTCCGGACGTGTGTGAACACGCCGATCCTGGACACTCTTCATATCTCAGTCACCGACCCGCACGGCGTGTCGCCTCACCTTCCTCAACAGGCACGAATCCCCGGTCAACGATCTAGCTCACACCGGGGAGATCAACAGCCCGGCACATCTGGTGACCGGGCCTGCTAACGGCTACCAGTGCGGGGCCAGGCTCTTGCCGTGGCCGCGGGGGCAGTAGCCGTACCCGGACTCGGACACGTGCCAGTGCTGGTGGCAGTAGGGGACGTCACAGTCCGGGCACAGTCCTGCATCGTCGTAGAACCCGGCCGTGTGGACCTGGGCGAAGCACGGGGGAGGCCGGAACGCCCACGCGATCTGCCCGGCCCTGGTGGCGTCGATGGGTCCCCATAGCCGTTGTACGTGGCGATGCCCTTGACCAGGAGGTACCACTGTCCTGGCTTGCGTTGCCGCGCGATGCTGGCCTGCACGGTGCCGGGCCACTGGTCCCACTCGGCGGGCACGTGTCCGGGGGCGACGAGCTCGGCGCGGGCTGAGGGGGTTCCGCAGACCGCGCATGGCGGAGTGACCACTGTCGGCGGGGCCATCTGGGCCCGGATCTTGGCTTCGCGGTCTCGTTCCCAGGCCAGGGCCCGCGGGTCCTCGCCGCTGATCTGGCGGACCTGGTCAAGGCATACTTCGACTGCTTCCCAGTCCAGTACGCGGTAGCCGCCGTCGATGCGCTCCCACATGCCGCAGGTGCACAGCTCGGCTGCGGTGATCGTGGTCTCGATGCTGAGGCCGTCCAGGTGCTCGAGATAGTCATCGGGCACGAACCCGGGATGGCCGCAGGTCGCGGAGTGCGCCGTGGCCTGGACTTGAAGATCGTAGGCGGGCCGGGACATCACGCGTTCCTGGCCGTCGAACGTATCCGCGGCCCGCATCCGGATGAACCTGACCTGCCCCAGAGCCTCCTCGTCATCGGCAGGCTCGTCGCCGCTCATGACGCCGGGCCGTCCGGGAGGGGGCGTCGATGGCGGCGGTGAGGACGACGGTGCCGCTGATGATGTTGCCGGGTGCTGGCAGGCCGGGGTGCTCGCTGCCGGCCAGGCACAGGTCGGTCTCGAATCCGGCGGTGCGGACGGCGGCGACGGTGAAGGGCTGCCCGGTGAGCGCGCAGACGTGCTGCCCGGCTTGCAGGACGGTGCCGGACAGGCGGCCGTGCGGCCGGGCCTGGGCGGGGTCGGCGAAGACGCCGTAGGAGATGAACGATTCGGCCGCCAGCCGGGGCGGCCAGGTCCAGCCTTTCTCGCGGTAGTGCGGCGGGGGTTCCCGGGCGGGGTCGGCCGAGGGGTCGAGCTGGCTGCCGCGGGAGGCGGCGAAGGCGTCCGCGTCGGGGTGGATCTGCACGTCGATGCCGAGGGCGGTGATCCGGGCGGGCCCGCTGACCCGGCGCCCGAGGGCGCGGAGCTGGCGGTACTGCCCGGCTTCGAAGGCCATCGCGGTCAGCTGGCGGCCGTCGGCATCGACCACCGCGGCTGCGGCGACGGACTCGTTGATCAGGTGGCAGTCGGAGAGCAGCCCGCCGCTGGTGGCGGTGTAGGCGGGGATGAAGTCCAGGAGCTCGCCGGACCGCCAGCCCAAGATCAGGGCGGCGCCGCTGTCGTCTTGCCAGCGTCCGACGCGGACGCCGTTGAACACGCCGGTCTCGCGGACCGCCCCGGTGGGCGCTGGTCACCAGCCAGCCGAGTCCGGCCTCGTCGCTGACCGACAGGCCGACGCAGGCCGCTTCATATGAGATCTGAGGCCAGGGCAGAAGTCACCTCATCACCTTTCACTGTGCCCCGGCGGCGTCTGACCGGATTGTGGTCCCTGGCGAGCTGGCTGCGGTAGATGCCGCCAGGTCGCGTAAGCAAACCGAAAGACACGACACCGCGATTCTGAGTGTCAATCGGCAGGCGAATGAACGCCGATCAGGGTGACGGTTAACGGCGGATTCGGCTGGACCGCCGGTCTAATCGTGGGGACACCGAATCTTCCGCGCCCGTGCCACATCAGCAGCCGTCACGTGATACGCGCCTTCCGCCGATAGTGCCGCGCTGGCCTTACCGCTGCCGGTGTACTCAAGCGCGTTGAGCGCGGCACACACCCGGCCCGCGTCCGCGTAGCTGGGCGTGGACACCGGGGTAGCGCTATGCGTGGTGGCCGGGGATACCTTCGGGGCGGTACCGCACCCGGTGATCAGGATCACGGTCAGGGCCAGCACGATTCTCCGCCACATGCGTCTTTCCACCCGAGGTAACGGAACAGGAACACCAGCCCGATGAAAAGCGCCACGCAGACCGCCATACGGAGGTACGGATGCCGCCGTTTCATTGTCATCCTCCCCGTATTTCATGGTTCGCCTCTCGGTCATGAATGTCACTTCGCGCAGATCACGCTAACGCCCACCGTGCCGGGTTCAGGCATTCGCGTTGAGCCTGGCGGTCTTATCGATGCGAGTCTGCCTCGCGGCGCGAGGATTGAGAACGGCGTACATCTGATCAAACCGCTCCCGTATCTCAGGCCGTTTCACCTCCAGTACCTTCACATCGGGTACCGCACCGCCCTGATAGTTATAGACGGTCAGGGAGTCACCGTCTGTTGTGACGTGGTACGCAGGCTTGACCCAGAAGGCATAACTCCTGGCCTGGCCCAGACCGGCAATGGGCCCCTTGCCTCGGGCCTTGCACTCGATGAGAACCAGCGGCTCGCCCTCGGTTATGCGGTGCGTGGCATCAGCGAAGTAGAGCAGGTCGGCTTCAGCTACACGATGGTGCACGCCTTCCCAGGTATCGAACGGGAACCCGGCAGCCTCCTGCTCTTCGCCATAGCCCAGCTCACGGAACAGGGGGCTGACGAAGTGCATCTCGACCTCGCGTTCCGAGTCCAGCCGGACCGGCTCAAGGTAGTCGAAGAACTCAGGTCTGGGCTTCGGGTCGGGATGATCGTTTCGCTCCGGCGGCAGTTGCGGCAGGCTCAGGACCACCCAGTCATCCAGGCCAATCTCGTTCAGCGGTGGCTGCACCGCGATGCCCTGATCGGCCAGCAGCCTGGCCACGATCTCCTTGCGCTGCGCCGACCATGCCTGAAAACCGAACAAGTCACGAAGCCGGTAGAACCGGACGCGGCGAGAGCCGCGCGTGCTGACCTCAATCGACTTCCGGATCATACCTACGACCTCGGCGGGATCTTTCTCCCTCGCCATGGCCATTCCTCCCAATCGCTAACTGCTTAAAAGGCGATAGCCGATAAGACGGGGGGCCCGCGCGCATGGCGGCAGATTCCTGCGCCTGCCCCAAACCTACACTAGTAATTGAAAACTAGCAATAATTTTCCAGGAAATTGGTGGCCATCTACGTCGGCGAGCTAACTTAGTCGGCCTGTAGCTGTCCTCGAAGATGGTAAAGTTGCCGGGCCTGGCTGCCTGTGATCAGGACTTGTGTTCGCGGCTGCATGCCTGACCTCGTATAGAACTGATGGCTGGTGATGAGCGTCTTTCGCCGTCTTCCGGGCTCTGGCGGAACACAGACGGAACGTTGTCGCGCAGCGCCCGGGGGTCGAACGCGACGTTGGCCAGCGCACCGTTCGGAACTGCCAGGCAGCGAAAGGCAGGGCCCACGCAGGGAGCGAGCCGTCTTCTGCCCCGGCTACCTCTCCGTTAGCGTCGCCGGGGTCGTCATAGACAACCGGCCCGCGCTTCCTGTCCGGCGCCGAGATAAGTGTTACGCGACACGGGGTCGCGGCGGCGGCGGCACGAGCGGAACGGGACGCGGTGGCGGCTGCTGGATCCAGTGGCGCAGGCGGTGCTGGTCATCGCGTTCCTGCGCACGAACCTGACCTGCGCGGAGCTGGCCGCGGGGTTCGGGATCTCCCCGGCGACGTGCTGGCGGGACATCGCGGAGGGGATCAGCGTGCTGGCGGACGGGGGCCGGCGGATCAGCCTGAAGGACGTGGCCCGGCTGGCGGTGAAAATGGGCCGGGACTACCTGATCGTGGACGGCACGCATGTCCCGTGGTGACGTTCGGGAGGGAAACCGGAGGCCAGCGGGCCTTCTACTCCGGGAAGCACCAAAGGCACGGGCTGAACGTGCAAACCGTCTGCTCCCCGCACGGCGACCTGCTGCGGGCCGCCGCGCCGCGGCCTGGCGCGGTCGTCGATGTCACCGCAGCCCGGCAGGACGGGATCGCCGGGGACATCCTGCGGTTCCTCGGTCTTTTCGCTGACCTGGGCTATCTCGGCCTGGACAGGGAGGTGGTCACCAGACGGCGCAAGCCGCGCGGCGGGCAGCTCACGCCCGCGCAGAAAACCGCCAACCGGCTCCAGGCCCAGCTGCGCTGCATTGGCGAAAGAGGAAACGCGCAGCTCAAGCACTGGAAGGCCCTGGCCGCCGAGCTGCGGTGCCGCCCGGAACGCTGCACCGCCGTCGTCAAGGCCGTCCTCGCCCTGCACTACCTCGAGAACGACCCGTTCGCCGCGCTGCGCACCGCCTGACACCCGCCAATCGTGCACCAGTCCGTTACCTGCGGGCGGCGGCAGCACGCGTACGGGCCTTCCCAGCCAGGCACCCGGCCGGCCTGCGCAAAGCCCTCCACCGCGATCTGCCAAACAACCCGCCACCAGGAAAGACAAGGATGAAACAAGATCATTGGCCTGCCAGCCAGAAACCGGATTCGACCGCAGAACATCACAATCAGACGAATCCATTCCGAAGTCGTGCATATGCTGACTATATAAAGTACAGAAGCTCGAAACCTTTCCTGATCATTACATAGCAAAGCCTGGGCCATCACCGCACAAAGAAGAAAGAGGGGCAGATACTTTGCACAACTCTCGTTTCCCCTTGCGACTCGGCCTCGCGGTGGCCCTGGCCTTCCTCATCGCAGGCTGCTCGGCCGCTAGCTCGTCCTCCGCCGCGTCATCCCCGCCGTCCGCACCGGTCACGGCACCCTCGGCGACCCCGTCGGCAACGGCGCTCAGCGGTTCGCGGCTAGCCGGCATCCTGCTGCCCGCCAGCTCGATGCCGAACGGCTACAAGTTGAACCTGTCCGCGACGCGGAACTCGGGAAGCCAGCTGCCATCCGACACCGCTCAGCCGGTACCCGCCAGCCAGGTCTGCCGGGTTTTCGCGCAGATCGCATACATCCGGGCCGCCGGGATCAACACCGGCGACTTCGCGCAGAGCGACTACCTCAACGCTGACCATTCCCAGGAAATCGCTGAGGAGATCGATATCTTCACCGGTACCGACGCGCAGAAGGCGATGACGACGCTGTGGCAGGAGTTCGGCAAGTGCTCGTCCTTCAGCTACCCGTCCAACGGCACTACCGCGTCGAGCACCCTGACACGGAGCCGGCTTCCGGGAGAGGGCGACGACGCCATGAAGGCGGTCATCGTGTCCCCGGTCTTCGATGGCGGAGAAACCCTCGTGGCCATCCGGATGGGCTCGCAAATCATCACCACGGCGGACTCATCGTCCGGCAAAGACTTGGGATCGCCAGCCGTCGGCTACGCCGAGCAGATCGCGCAGCGGCTGCGGGCTGCCGAGTGAGCTTCTTTCATCCTGGGTTTCCGCAGGACACTACAACAGCCCACACGATCTTGGTCTTGGCTGGAACCGGGTCCATTTGGCCCCCGGAATGGCCCCCACACCCCTTTCGGGTGTTCGAATTTCTTCCTTGAGCTGGAGCCCCGTTACGGAATCGAACCGTAGACCTTCTCCTTACCATGGGTGATCAGTTCGGTCTCTCTGGTCCCTCAGCGCTTCTCAGCCAGGCCGCTGCTGACGGCGCCGAAGAGCCGGTCCATCACCTCAGCGCCTTCCTGCAGGACCGGCCGGAGCTCTTGTCGGTACACGGTCTCGGTGACATGGCTGCTGGTGTGGCCAACAAGCCGTGTGATCTTCTCGATCGCCATGCCATCGTCGGACAGCAGCGAGACGAACGTATGGCGCAGATCCCGGGGGGCCCAGTCCCGGCCGAGCCCGGCCCTCTCGCATACGTCCTGGAACATCTTCCGGACGGGCCTCGCAGCCAGCGGTGTGCCGGTGGCTGTGGTGAATACCAGGCCGGTGTCCTGCCACCGGGATCCGGCCGCCTCCCGTTCGGCCGCCTGGTCGGCCTGCCACTCCCTGAGCGCCCCGACAGCCACCTGCGCCAGCTTCAGCGCGCGGCGAGACTTCGGCGTCTTGGTGTCTCCCCCGGCCCGATCCGCGCGTAGCACCGCGATCGAGGGAGGATTGCCGTCCAGGTGGACGTCCTGCTCCCAGCCGATTGCCCGGACTTCCTCGGGGCGCACTCCTGCCATCAGGCTTACCACGATGTAGGCGTGCATCAGCGAGGCCGGGCGGCGCGGATCCTTCAGCCCTCCGTGCAATTCCAGCACCGGCCGCGACCGTGCTGCGACGATCAGCGCCGCCGCCTGGGCCTGCGTGAACGCCCGCCTGCGTCGGCCTGCCCGCCCCTTCGGCGTGTCGATGAGCCCGGCCACGTTCCGTCCGACCTTGCCGTTGGCCTCGGCGTACCGGATCGCCCGGCGCAGCGAATTATGCGCGATCTGCAGCGACCGGCTGGACAGGTTTCCCGTGAGCGACCGCAGACCTGCCTCAATTTCGCCTGCGGTGAGGTCCCGCAACGGCCGCTTGCCGATCTTCGCCAGAAGCGGTGCCAGAGCGTCCCGGTATACCTCCCGCGTGCGCTCCGACCGGCCCGGCAGGCCGTACTCGAGCCAGTTATGGGCAGCACTCTCGACCGTGTAGGACCGGGACGTGCTCAGCCCAACGTCCAGCTCCTCACTCTTCTTCTTCAGCGCCTCGATGACGTCCTGCTTGGTGCGGCCGCTGACCTTGCACCGCCTGCGCCTGCCGTCGGGGCCGAAGCCCTTGCTGAGGACGCCGCGCCAGCGGCCGCGGCAATGCCGGTGGTACCTGCTGTCGATGCAGGGCGCACCCTCGTGATCAAAGATGATGCTGCCCCGGCCCTGAGGACCCTTTCCCATGCCCTCAGCGTACCCCGGTGGTTCCCGCTATGGTTCCCGGATTCTTCCCATCAAGATCAACATACCCTCTGACCTGGTGGGCGCAGCTGGGTTCGAACCAGCGCCCCCTCGCTTGTAAGGCGAGTGCTCTACCACTGAGCTATGCGCCCTGCGTTCCGGGCGCCGTACGACACCGCGAACGCAGCTAGCGTACCGGGTTCCCGGGCCGTCAGCTGTATTGGACGGGCCGATGCTAGCTTCCTTCGGTGAGCAGGGCGAGGCCGTCGGCGGCGATCCGGTCGACCTCGCCGCTGATATCGCCGAACTCCTGCCCGGCCATCGATCCGGCCTGCACGCGCGCCGCGATGCCCTGCGCGATCGCCGCGGTCTTGAAATGGGCCAGCGCGACCCAGGCGGGCAGCTCGGCCAGGTCGGCACCGGTCCGCTTGGCGTACCGTTCCGCCAGGTAAGACCGGGGCGGGAAGCCGGGGAGCATGCTGGGCGCTGGGGTCAGCACCGGTTTGGCCTCGCCGGCCTGCCGCCAGTAGAACAGCAGCAGGCCGAGATCGGCCAGCGGCTCGCCCAGCGTGGCGAGTTCCCAGTCGAGCACGGCCGCCACGGCTGGCGGCATCTGCCTGGCCAGCAGGCAGTTGTCGATCCGGAAGTCCCCGTGCACGATCGCTCCCCCGGGCCCGGCGGGCGGGTTCGCGCGCAGGCGGCGGGCGAGTTCGTCGACGGCCGGGACGTCCCGGCTCTTGGAACGCTCCCACTGCTCGCCCCACCGGCGCACCTGCCGCTCCCCCAGGCCGGACGGCCGGCCGAAACCGGACAGGCCGACCTCGGCAGGGTCCACGGCGTGCAGGTCCGCCAGCGTGTCCACCAGGACATCGGCGATGGCGCGGCGGTCCCGCGGCGACTCGGCGAACCCGGCGGGGAGAGTGTCGCGGATGACATACCCGTCGACCTTCTCCATCACGTAGAACGGCACGCCGATCAGCTCGCCGGCGTCCTCGAACAGGATGGCCGGCACCGGGACGGCGGTGGCGGTCAGCGCGCGCTGCACCTGGGCTTCCCGGGCCATGTCGTGCGCCCGCGGCAGCAGCGGGCCGTCCGGCGGCCTGCGCAGCACGGCCTCGCCCGCGTCGCTAGTGAGCTCGAAGGTCAGGTTCGACTTGCCGCCGGAGACGAGCGAGGCCTCCAGCCGTTCCCACCCGGGGTCGCCGAGCGCCCGCGCGAGTGCCGGGCCGACGAGGTCGAGCCGGGTCAGGTTCTCGTACATCGGGTCCTTTCCTGTGATGCCCTCTGGCCGACCTTAGCGGGCACGGTCATGAGGAGGGCTCCGCGGCGGCCGTTCGGCTGACGCGGCGCGCAGGTTCGCCGAGCGGGAACAGGATCGGGCTCAGCAGGTAGGGGCGGCGGCCCGGCGCGGGCTCGTTGTCCCTCCTGGCCAGCAGGGAGCTACTGACCTCATCGATCAGCTCGGCGACCTCGCCCTGGCTGAGCCAGAGCGGGAGCTGGGTGTAGCCGACCGAGTCGGCGGTCGGGTCGGCGTGCTCCTGGTCGAGGTAGGTGGTGAACTCGGCGAGCAGGGTGGCCATGGCGGCGGCGAACGCGCGGCCGTGGTCGTCCAGCGACATCGACGCGGCCGTGTCCCGGTCGATGACCGCCCGCGCCCGGTGCAGCCGGTAGCGGCGCTCGACGGCGCCATGCACCCGCTGTTCGCCCGCCACCTCCAGCACGCCGGCCTCGGCCAGCAGGCCGACGTGCCGGTACACCGTGGTCTTGGGCACGTCGGGCAGGTCGGCGCACAGGTCGGAGGTGGTGCGAACGCGCCCGCCGGACATTGCGTGCACGATCCCATCTCCTGCCGTTCGCAGTCCTGCACGGGAGCCACCAAAATCTTTGGGACCTAACGGAGCACGGTATGCGCCCTGGTGCCGGTGAACTCGCTTCGAACGTGTTCAAAGTCGAAGATGGGCTGATCGGGAGGCCGAAATGGCCTGCTGGCGGCGGGTTGACCTCAGCCGACGCCGACGGGTTCCTTTCTGTGACGGCCGCTGCCCCGGCTGGCCAGTGCGGCGTCCAGCAGAGCCTCGCCTGCCGCCCGGGACGCCGTGGTGATCGCGGCGTTGCCGTCCAGGCTCGCGGCCAGCATCGCGCCGTCGTAGAGCAGGTGGATCTGGCTGGCCAGCAGGTCCGGATCGGGTGCCCCGGCCGCGGCGGCCAGTTCCCGGAGAAGGTCACGGAGCCAGGCACGGTAGGCCCGCGGGACCTCGTAGGCGGCACTGCCCGGCTGGGCCTCGGCCGTGGCCCGGTTGAAGGGGCAGCCCTGATAGCCGGGGCGGGCGAAGACCGCGGCCTGCACGCCGAAGACACTCAGCAGGCGCTCGCGCGGATCGGTGTGCGCCTCGACGGCGGCCCGCAGCCTCCCCTTCGAGATCTCCATCCGCTGTTCCAGGTAGGCGCGGATCAACTCGTCCTTGCTGCCGAACGTGCTGTAGAGCGAGGCTCGCGCCACATCGGCCCGGGCGATAACCCGGTCGATGCCGACGCTGTGCAATCCCTCGGCGTAGAACAGTTCGTCGGCCGCCTTCAGCAGCCGGTCCCGGGGCGAAGGACGCCGGGATCGGCCGGCCACGTCGCTCGGCATGGGCACCTCCTGGATAGACCAGTCAGTCTATGTTAGCCCCGCGCCGAAATAGACGCGATGTTAGTATTTGCTTACCGCTCCTCCTCGTCGGCTGCCTCCTGCTGCAGGGTCGCTACGACCGCGGGGTCGTTCAGCGTGGTGACGTCGCCGAGCTCGCGGCCGTCGGCGATATCGCGCAGCAGCCTGCGCATGATCTTCCCGGACCGGGTCTTCGGCAGGTCGGCGGCCCAGATGAGCCGCTGCGGCCGGGCGAACTTGCCGATCCGGGTGCCGACGTGCGCACGCAGTTCCTCGGTCAGGTCCGGGCCTGGCTCGAGGCCCCCGGCGACGGTCACGTACGCCACCACGGCCTGGCCGGTGGCCTCGTCGGGCACCGCGATGACCGCAGCCTCGGTGACCGAGGCGTGGGCGACCAGGGCGGACTCGATCTCCGCGGTGGACAGCCGGTGGCCGGACACGTTGATGACGTCGTCGATCCGGCCGGTGATCCAGAAGTAGCCGTCCTCGTCCCGGCGGGCGCCATCCCCCACGAAGTAGACCCGCGCACCGAACCGGGAGAAGTAGGTCTCCACGTAACGGTCCCGGTCGTTGTACAGGGTGCGGAGCATGCTCGGCCAGGGCTGGGTGAGGACCAGCAGGCCGTTGCCCTCGGCGACCTCGTGGCCGTCCTCGTCGAACAGGGTCGGGGAGACGCCGGGCAGCGGCAGGGTCGCGGAACCCGGCTTGGCCGGGGTGATGCCGGGCAGCGGCGAGATCATGATGGCCCCGGTCTCGGTCTGCCACCAGGTGTCGACCACAGGGCAGCGTTCGCCGCCGATGACCGCGTGGTACCACATCCACGCCTTGGGGTTGATGGGCTCGCCGACCGTGCCGAGCAGCCTCAGCGAGGACAGGTCGTGTTTGGCGGGATACTGCTCTCCCCATTTCATGCAGGCGCGGATGGCGGTGGGAGCGGTGTAGAAGATCGACACCCGGTACTTCTCCACCACCTGCCACCAGGCGTCCTTGTCCGGGTAGTCCGGCGCGCCCTCGTACATCACCGAGGTGGCGCCGGTGGCCATCGGGCCGTAGACGATGTACGAGTGCCCGGTGATCCAGCCGACGTCGGCAGTGCACCAGAACACGTCCCGCTCGGCGTCGAGGTCGAAGACCATCGCGGTCGTGGTGGCCACCCCGGTGAGGTAGCCGCCGGTGGTGTGCACGATGCCCTTCGGCTTGGCCGTGGACCCGGAGGAGTACAGCAGGAACAGCGGGTGTTCGGCCTCCATCGGCTCGGCCGGGCATTCCGGCTCGGCCTGCTCGAGCAGCTCGTGATACCAGTGGTCACGGCCGGGCCGCATGTCGCACGGCGTACCCGTCGACCGGACGACGATCACCGTCTGCAGCGTGTCCAGGCCGTCGATCGCCTCGTCCACGGCCTGCTTGACCGGGGCGGTCTTGCCGCGGCGGCGGGCGCCATCGGTGGTGATGAGCGCCCTGGCCTGTGAGGTGGCCATCCGTTCCTGCACGGCGGACGGCGCGAAGCCGCCGAACACGACGTTGTGCGGCGCGCCGATCCTGGCGCAGGCGAGCATCGCCACCACGACTTCGGGAATCATCGGCAGGTAGATGCCGACGACGTTGCCCTTGCGCACTCCCTGGGCCTTCAGCGCGTTGGCCAGGCGCTGGGTGTCCGCCAGGACCTCGGCGTACGTCAGGGAGCGCTGCTCGCCCTGCTCCCCCTGCCAGTGGAAGGCGACCCGGTCGCCGTGGCCGGCCTCGACGTGCCGGTCCAGGCAGTTGTAGGAGGCGTTGAGCGCGCCGTCGGCGAACCAGGTGTAGAACGGCGGGTCGCTGTCGTCGAGCACGGCCTGGAACGGGGTCTGCCAGTGCAGCCGCTGCCGTGCCTGCCCGGCCCACCAGGCCGGGGCGTCGGCGGCGGCCTGCTCGTAGACGGCTGGATCGGTCACCTTGGCCCGCGCGCCGAAATCGGCAGGCGGCGGGAACACCTCGACGTCGAGTAGCTGGTCAAGGTGTTCTGAGGTGGATTGGCTCGGTGCCGACATGGCTGGCTCCTTCCGCGAGGTAAGCGGGCAAGCCACTTACGCTTCCCGGCGAGCCAGCCCTAAACATGGACAATGTGGCCTCGGAAGGCGCATAACCGGGGCATGGCGGGTAGGGCAGCAGATATGGGCCCCGGTCACACTCCGGGGCTCTGCCATGTGGCGGTCTGGACAGCTCGCCGGCGGATCGGACAGGCTTGCTCAGGAGGTGGCGCGTGAAACCATTCGTGATCAACCGGCACGGCCGACTGGTGTTCCCGGCCAATTTCCTCGGCGAGCTTGACTTCTCGGTCCTGGAGTCGCTCGATCAGTTCACCGCCGTGATCGGGCGGGATTTCGAGTCTAAGGCGCCGACCGGGACCGACATCTTGTCCCGGGTCGAATCCGGAAGCTATCCCGGCCGCTTCGAGCTGCTGCGCGACCTGGGCCAGAACCTGTTCTGGGCCAACCGGTACGCGATCACCATGTTCGACAAGCGGCCGACGCGCTGGCGCGACCTGGCCAAGCGGCGCGAGGACGTCTTCCTGCCGGTGCTGACGCCGTGGGAGGACAGCGAACGCAAGGTGGCCGCGGTGGAACACGCGTTCCGCGCGCTGCCCGCGACGTGGGACGCCGGCACCGAAGGCAGGATCTTCGACCTGCTGTTCGGCGTGTTCAGCACCAAGCTCCATCACGCCACCGAACTGCCCGCGATCAAGCCGACGGTGGCGGAGTTCGGTGACCGGCCCGACGCGCTGACGTTCGTGATGCCGGACCACGACCCCGACTACCCGGTCTTCAGCACCGAGGAGATCATCGACGCGCACGAGGAGGTGCCCGAGCTCGAAGCGCTGACGCGCTGGGCGATGGTCCTGCACAACCAGTACCCGTGGGATCGTTCCCGCACCGAGCTGCGCGGGCCCGGCCAGATCGGCGACGACGACTTCGTGGTGGCCTTTCACCCCCGCAGCCGCGATGTCATGGCTTTCATCGAGCGGGTCAGGCGCTCGGCGGCCGGCGAGCGGAGGCCGGCCACGTTGGCCGGGCAAGCCGGGCCGGCCGAGGCCGTGGCTCCCGTGACGCCCTACCCGCCCGTGCGGGTACGGGAGGCATTCACGGTCCAGCCCAAGCTGGAGGCCCTCGCGATCGTCCGCGGCGAGCACGTCTGCAGCAACGACGACGTGATCAGGAACGCCAGCTTTTCCTGGTCGCCGATGAGCGCCGGGGAGATCAGCGCGAAAACCGGAATCGACCGGCGCCGTTACACCAGCCGGGAACCCGAGCAGCTGGCGCTGCCCGCGGCCCGGGCGGCCCTGGCCAAGTCAGGCCGCTCCCCCGAGGAGATCGGCGCGGTGCTGGTCAGCACGTGCACGAGCAACCGGCTGATGCCCTCCATAGCCTGCTGGCTATCCGGCGAGCTCGGCCTGCTGCAGACCCACGCCTCGGCCGACCTGATCGCCGCCTGCGCCGGGCTGCCCTACGGGATGGCCGAGGCCATCCGGCAGCTGCAGGAGGTCGGCCGGCCCGTCCTGCTGGTCTGCGTCGAGAAGTTCTCCGACAAGATCGGCAGGGTCCGGACCTCGCGGATGATCTTCGGGGACGGGGCCGCGGCCATGGTCATCGGGCCCGCCCTGGCCGGCGATCCGGGGGACGTGGAGGTCGTGCAGACCTACGCCAGCGGGCCGCGCCCCGAGGTCAACTCGATCATCTGGCCGAACGCGGAGTTCGACAACGACATCACCGTGTACGGCCCCGAGGTCAAATCGCTGGTGCAGCGCTATCTTGTCCAGATGCTGGAAGAACTGGGCACCCTGCCCGACCCTGACGACTCCGGGCGCACGCTGCTGGAGAGTATCGAGCTGATCGTCCCGCACCAGGCCAACAAGACGATGATCCTCAACCTGGCCGGCCAGGCCGGGCTGACGGCTGACCAGCTGTACTTCAACGTGGACCGGATGGGGAACGTGTCGGCGGCAAGCATCCCGATCGCACTCTACGACGCCGTGCGCGACGGCGCGATCTCCCGCCGGACCCGCGTCTTCACGCCCGGCTTCGGGGCCGGCGCGGTCGGCGGGTACGCCGTGATGCATATTGACCCGGCCATCGTGGCAGACGAGGTGGTCTTGGACGCCCTCGCCGAAACGGCACCGCCGCCGCCGCGGGCCGGGGGCACCACCGACGACATGCGCGCGGCCTTCGGCGGGTGAGTCGATGAACCTGGTGAACCAGTTCGCGTTCAGCCGTGTGGCGATCGTCAACCGGGGCGAGCCTGCCATGCGGCTGATCAACGCCGTCCGGGAGTGGAACGCCGAAGGACGTCCCCCCCTTCGCGTCATCGCCGTGTATACCGCCGCCGACCGGCGCGCGACGTTCGTCCGCGAGGCCGACGAGGCGGTGCTGATCGGCCCTTCCGACGCCAGCGCCGCCTTCGCCGGGAGCCCCTACCTCGACTACGCCGAGCTGGAGCGGGCGCTGCGGGCGTGCCGTGCGGACGCGGTGTGGCCCGGCTGGGGGTTCGTCTCGGAAAAGGCCGAGTTCGTCGAGCTGTGCGACCGGCTGGGCATCACCTTCATCGGGCCGCCGGCGCGGGTCATGCGGCGGCTCGGCGACAAGATCGAGTCCAAGCTGCTGGCCGGGCAGGCCGGCGTGCCGCTCGCACCGTGGAGCGGCGGCCCGGTGGCCGACCTGGCGGCGGCCCGCGCGCAGGCCGGGTCGATCGGCTACCCGCTGATGGTCAAGGCGACCGCCGGCGGCGGCGGCCGCGGCATCCGGCTGGTGCCCTCGCCCGAGCAGCTCGCCGAGGCGTTCGAGCGCGCCAGCTCGGAGGCGTCGAAGACGGCCGGGGACGCGACGGTCTTCCTCGAGCGGGCGATCCGCGGCGGCCGGCACGTCGAGGTCCAGGTCGTCGCCGACGCCGAGGGCATGGTGTGGACGCTGGGCGTCCGGGACTGCAGCGTGCAACGCCGCAACCAGAAGGTCATCGAGGAGTCCGCCTCGACCGCGCTGGACCCCGAACAGGAGAAACTGCTGCGCGCGCACGCCGCCGAACTGGTCCGGGCCGCCGGGTACGTCAACGCCGGGACCGTGGAGTTCCTGTACGAGCCCAGCCAGCGGCTGCTGTCGTTCCTCGAGGTCAACACCCGGCTGCAGGTCGAGCACCCGGTCACCGAGATCACCACCGGCGTGGACATCGTCAAGCTGCAGCTGCACATCGCGGCCGGCGGCACGCTAGCCGAGATCGGCCCGGCCGAGCCGCCGGCTGCCGGGCACGCCATCGAGGCCAGGCTCACCGCCGAGGACCCCGAGCGCGGCTTCGCGCCCGCCCCGGGCCTGATCGAGCACCTCGCCCTGCCGGCCGGCCCGGGTATCAGGGTCGACACCGGGGTGGCGCCGGGGGACGTCATCCCGCCGCAGTTCGACTCCATGATCGCCAAGGTGATCGCCTGGGGCCGGGACCGCGCCGAGGCGCGCGCCCGGCTCTCCCGCGCGCTCCGGCAGACCACCACGGTGATCAGCGGCGGGACAACAAACAAGGCCTTCTTGCTGGATTTGCTAAGCCGCCCTGAGTTCGTGCGCGGCGAGGTCGATACGACCTGGCTGGACACGATGATGGCCGACGGCTACGCGCCGCCGCGGCGGGTCGACGTCGCCCTGCTGGCCACCGCCTTCGAGGCGTACGAGGCGCACGCGCGGCGGCAGCAGGACCGGCTGTTCACCTCCGCCGAGCGCGGGCGTCCCGAGGTCGGGCACGAGACCCAGCACCTCCTCGACGTCCGCGCGGGCGGTGAGGCTTACCGGCTCCGGGTCTGCCGGTCCCGCCCCGGCCGGTATCAGGTCGAGCTGGACGGCCGTTCGGTGGACGTTGATGTGGAGCGGTCGGGCCGGTTCGAGCTCCGGCTGGGCGCCGGCGGCCGGGCCTTCGACGTGCTCTCAGTCACGCAAGGCCCGGACTACCTCGTCGAGATCGACGGCGCGGTGCACCGGATCTCCGGCGGCGACGCCGGGCTGGTCCGCGCCCCGGCCCCGGCCATGGTGGTGGCGATCCCGGTCGCCGCCGGCGACGGGGTCGCCGAGGGTGACATCGTGGCCGTGGTGGAGAGCATGAAGCTGGAGACGGCGCTGCGCGCCCCGGTGGCCGGCCGGGTCGCCGAGGTGTTCGCCGACGTCAACACCCAGGTGGAGAGCGGCGCCAAGCTGCTCCTGATCGAGCCTGCGGCGGATGAGGCCGCGGAGCCGGAGTCCGGAGTCCGTGCTGATCTGGGCGCGCTGGCGGGCTCGGCGGCGGAGGACCCGGATCCGGTCCAGGCGGCCGCCGACGCGCTGGTAGCACTGCGCTCGCTGGTGCTCGGCTATGACCTCGACGAGGCTGAGGCCAGGGCGCAGCTGCAGCGGCTCGCCGCCGCGCGCGCCGAGCTGCCCGCCGACCACCCGCGGCTGCTCGCCGGCGAGGCCGACATCCTGCAGATCTTCGCCGACGTGTCCGCGCTGTGGCGGAACCGCCGGGTCCCGGACGAGTCGCAAGCCGACGACGCGGCCGCCGTCGACGCCGCGGCCGCCCGCAACCCGCAGGAGTACATGCACGCCTACCTGCGCTCCCGCGACGTCGAGGCGGAGGGCCTGCCCGAGTCGTTCCGGATCAAGCTGCGCCGGACGCTGGCCCACTACGGCGTGACCGACCTGGACGCTTCGCTCGATCTGGACCCGGCGCTCTACCGGATCTTCCTGGCTCACCGCCGGGCGGCGGCGCACGTCCCGGTCGTGTCGGACCTGCTGCACTGGCGGCTGCGCCACCCGGACTCGCTGCCCGCCGACGCCAGCGACGGTTACCGGCGGATGATCGACCAGCTGGTATCGGCCACCCAGCTGCGCCACCCCGGCGTCGGCGACCTGGCCCGGCAGGTCCGCTACCGCTGCTTCGACGCCCCGCTGATCGCCGCCGAGCGGGCCCGGGCCCAGCAGCAGGTGCGGGCGGAACTCGATCGTCTGTCGCCAGACCCGCAGGCCAGGGCGGCCCAGGTCGGCGCCATCGTCGCCTCGGGCGAGCCCATCCTGGGCATCTTCGCGCAGCGGCACCATCCCGTCATGCTCGAGGTCATGACCCGGCGCTACTACCGGATCAGGCCGCTGCGGAACGTCCAGGTCACCGAGCGGAGCGGCCGCCCGCTGCTGACCGCCGAGTACGCCCACGGGGGGCGCGACTACCTGATCATCGCGACCGTGGCCGACGCGGGAGAAAGCGCCGCCGGGACCGACCTGCCCCAGCTGATCGAGGCGCTCCCGCCCGGCCGGACCGTGCTCGTCGACCTGTACGTCACCTCCCAGACGGCCGAAGGAGACCCCGACGCCCGGGCGGACCGGATCCGCGGCAAGCTCGGCCTCATCCCGCCGCGCGGTGGCGCGGGTAGCGGTCGCGGTGCGCCGGCCGGACGGCGAGGGGGGCGGCTGGCCGGACTGGTTCACCTTCTACGGCGGGCCGGACGGGGCGGCGGTGGAGGACAGGACCCAGCGCGGCTGGCACCCGCTGCTGGCCGAACGGCTGGGCTTGTGGCGGCTCTCCGGGTTCGAGCTGACCCGGCTGCCCGCGGCCCCCGACGTGCACCTGTTCCGCATCCGGGGCCGCGCGGTGCCCGATGACCAGCGGCTCATCGCCCTTGCCGACGTGCGTGACGTGACCGTCGTGCGCGACGACTCCGGGCAGATCACCGGGCTGCCGCAGATCGAGCGCCTGCTGGATGCCTGCCTGGACAGCCTGCGCTCGGCGCGGTCTGCCGACCGCGAGCTGGCCCGGCTGGACTGGAACCGCGTCCAGCTCTACGTGTGGCCGGCCGTGGACGCGCCGCTGTCGGAACTCGACCAGGTCATCCGGTCCCTGGCGGCGCGTACCGGATCGCTGGGGCTCGAGCAGGTCCTGGTCCAGTTCCGTTCGGTGGAGGGCGGCGCGGAGTCCCGCCAGCGGATGCTGCGGATGTCCCGGCCGCCGGGGGCCGGGCTGACGCTTCGCGTCACCGACCCGCCGTCGCAGCCGCTGCGCGAGCTGAACGCCTACACGCAGAACGTGATCCGGGCCCGCCGCCGCGGCACCGTGTACCCGTACGAGCTGATACCGCTGATCACCCGCTCGCCGGATTCCGGCGGCGCTCCCGGCACGTTCACCGAGTACGACCTGGACGAGGCCGGCGCCCCGGTGCCGGTGGACCGGGCTTACGGCTCGAACACCGCGAACCTGGTGCTCGGCGTGGTGAGCACGCCGACCAGGCGGTACCCGGAGGGGATGCGCCGGGTGGTGCTGCTGGGCGACCCGACCCGCGCGCTGGGGGCGCTGGCCGAGCCGGAGTGCCGCCGGGTCCTGGCGGCGCTCGAACTGGCCCGGCGGCTGCACGCCCCAGTGGAGTGGTTCGCCATCTCGGCCGGGGCGAAGATCGCGATGGACTCCGGCACCGAGACCATGGACTGGATCTCCCGGGTGCTCCGCGGGATCATCGAGTTCACCCAGGACGGCGGCGAGATCAACGTGGTGGTGACCGGCATCAACGTCGGCGCCCAGCCGTACTGGAACGCCGAGGCGACGATGCTCATGCACACCCGGGGCGTGCTGATCATGACGCCCGATTCGGCCATGGTGCTGACCGGCAAGCAGTCGCTTGACTATTCCGGCGGGGTCTCGGCCGAGGACAACTTCGGTATCGGCGGCTACGACCGGATCATGGGCCCGAACGGCGAGGCCCAGTACTGGGCACCCGACCTGTCCGCCGCCGTTGACGTGCTGCTCGCGCACTACGAGCACACATACGTTTACGCGGGCGAGCGTTTTCCCCGGCCGGCCCCGACGACCGACCCCGACGACCGGGACATCTCCGCGTCACCGCACGCGGGCCCGGATTGGGCCACGCTCGGCGAGATCTTCGACGCCGCGCGCAATCCCGAGCGCAAGAAGCCGTTCGACATGCGCTCGCTGATGTCCGGCGTGGTCGACGCCGACCACCCGCCGCTCGAGCGGTGGGCCGACCTGGCCGATGCCGCGTCGGTGCTGGTGGCCGACGCGCATCTGGGCGGGCAGCCGGTCACGCTGATCGGCTTCGAGTCGCGGCCGTTGACCCGGCACGGGTCCTACCCGGTGGACGGCCCGTCCCAGTGGACGGCCGGCACGTTGTTCCCCCGATCGTCGAAGAAGACGGCACGGGCGATCAACGCCGCCAGCGGGAACCGCCCGGTGGTGATCCTGGCCAACCTGTCCGGGTTCGACGGCTCGCCGGAGTCGCTGCGTCAGCTTCAGCTGGAGTACGGCGCGGAAATCGGGCGCGCGGTGGTCAACTTCGACGGCCCGATCGTGTTCTGCGTGGTCTCCCGCTATCACGGCGGCGCGTTCGTGGTGTTCTCCGGCACGCTCAACGACAACATGGAGGTCGCCGCGGTCGAGGGTTCCTACGCTTCGGTGATCGGCGGCGCGCCCGCCGCCGCGGTGGTGTTCGCGGCCGAGGTCGCCAAGCGCACCGCCGCCGATCCCCGGGTGGCCGACCTGCAGGCCGCGATCGCCGAGGCCACCGCCAGGGGCGCGCACGACGAGGCGTCCGCGCTGCGGGCCAAGCTGGCGCCGGCCTGGCCCGCCGCCCACGCCGAGAAGCTGGGGCAGCTCGCCGACGAGTTCGACACCGTGCACAGCATCGAGCGGGCCCGCGAGGTGGGTTCGGTCCACGTCATCGTCCCGGCGGCCGGGCTGCGTCCCTATCTCATCGACGCGGTCCGGCGCGGGATGGCCCGGACTCAACGAGGCACTGCGGGCGCTTTGGGCTGCTGATGATCCTGAGAAGGAGGGTTAAATGAGTCGTCACCGGCAAGAGATCTATCGTCCGAACAGGTCAGATGCTCTCGTCGAGGAGGACGCATGGCGGGCAAGTTCGTGCTCAAGAAGGGTTCCACCGGCAAGTATCACTTCAACCTGGTGGCCAGCAACGGTCAGGTCATCGCGACCAGCGAGGCCTACGAGCGCAAGCAGTCCGCGCTGAACGGGATCGAGTCGGTCAAGAACAACGCCCCCGGCGCGGAGATCGACGATCAGACGGAGGAGTAGGCGCTGGTTAACCGGCCATCCAACCCCGGATCATCGCCCACCGCGACGCTGAGCTTGTGGCGGTGATCACTGACGCCTCGGATGACCATGACGGCGTTGACCAGTCGACGGGGGGCAGCCGCCGGATGCTGTCCACGCGGACATCCTCGCCCGCCTTCAGAGGCTGGCGGACCTCGCCCCGCGGGTGGAGGAGGGCGCGGGCTCGCCGCCCAGCGTCTCATTACCCATCGCTGCTCACCCTCCCCCCAGGCACCAGCAACACCTACGACAGAGGCGTTCAGCCCGGATCCGCGGTACTTAGGTCCGTTAATGGTCAGCGCGGATTCAGATTAAATCGTGAGGAAAGTCACATCCTCACGAAAGCAGGCTGAACATGACTGGCACCAGCCGCCGGCGGTTCCTTCAGTACGGCGTCGCCGCAGGCGCGGCGCTCGGCGCCACGGCGGTTCGTCCGGGCGCCGCGGCGGCCGGCACCGCGCGGCTGGGCGGCCGGGCGCCGAGCCTGCGGCCGTTCGTCGAGCCGCTGCCGCTTCCTGGCGCCGGCATCGTGGTGGCATCCCCGGTGGCCCCGGGCCAGTATCACTTCACGCTCAGGCAGATCCGCCGCCGCCTGCACCCGCAACTGCCGAAGACCCCCATCTTCGCCTACGACGACGGCTCCGGCCTGGGCGGTCAGGCGGGCTCGTTCGGCATGGCCATAGCGGCACAGACCGGAACCCCTATCCAGGTCAGCTACACCCACGGCCTGCCCGCGACGTACCCGTCCTGGATACCGGTCGACACTCGCCTGACGCCGCTCGGCAGGCAGGTGCGGATGATGGCGCACCTGCACGGCGGATTCGTGGCCGCCGCCGACGACGGCAACCCGACGGTAACCCCCGACGGGTTCGGTCCCGGCGAGACCCAGACCGTCGTGTACCCCAACCAGGCGCCGCAGCAGTCCGCCAGGCTCATGTGGTTCCACGACCACGCGATGGGCGCCACCCGGCTCAACGTGTTCGCCGGGCTAGCCGGCGGTTACATCCTGCGGGACGAGCACGACACCGGCACCGAACCCAACCCGATCGGCATCCCCGGCGGCCAGTACGAGGTCCCGCTGGTCATCCAGGACCGCCAGTTCAACCCGGACGGCACCTTTCACTACCCGGTCAGCACGATTCCCGGCGTCACCTGGATCGGCGAGTACTTCGGCGACCACATGCTGGTCAACGGCAAGGTCTGGCCGTACCTGAACGTCGAGCCGAGGCTGTACCGGTTCCGCGTCCTGAACGGGTGCAACGCGCGCATCATGAGCCTGGACCTGGGCGGCGCCCCGATGTGGCAGATCGGCGCCGAGGGCGGCATGTGGGACCGCCCGGTACGGATGAACCAGCTGGTGCTCAGCTCAGCCGAACGCGCCGACGTGATCGTCGACTTCCGCGGCTTCGAGGGGCGGAAGCTCGTCCTGCAAAACATGACGCCCGCCGCACCGGTGTCGACGCCGGCGCCCCCGCTGCCGACGGTCATGCAGATCCGGGTCGGTACCTCGGTCACCCACCGCGGGCCGCGCGACATCCCCCGCGCGCTGCCCGGCCAGCGGGCAGACCTGCGCCGGCCCGACGCCACCAAGTACATCACCCTCAACGAGATCGCAGCCGAGACGGCCGCCTGGTGGCTGAACCTGAACGGCGCGCACTTCGGCAAGGCACCCGAATATCCCAGAGCCGGGACCGTGGAGGACTGGGTCTTCGTCAACACGACCCCGGACACCCACCCGATGCACACCCACCTGTTCAACCACCAGGTGATCGGCCGGGTGCCGTTCAACGCCGACGCCTACGTCAAGGCGCACGGCGGACCGAACGGAGTTCCCGGCGGTATCAGCCCGGCCCCGTTCGCGACCGGCCCGATGCTGCCACCCACTCCGGACGAGCGCGGCTTCAAGGACACCACCAAGGCCAACCCTGGCTACTACACGATCGTCCGGGCCAAGGTCGAGCTGCCCAGAGGCGTGCAAGCGCCGCAGGCCTACGTGTACCACTGCCACATCGTCGAGCACGAGGACAACGACATGATGCAATCGTTCATCGTGCTCCCGTGACGCCTCCGGCGAGGGCTCGGGCCGCCTCGCGCAGCAGGAACTTCTGCACCTTGCCGGTCATGGTCGTCGGCGGCGCGTCCACGACCTGAAGCATCTCCGGGAACGCTGGAGCGCTTAGGTGTCGGGGCCGTGGTCGGGCAGGGCGGGCGAGATGATCCAGAGCACCTGGGTGCGGCCGGCCCGGGGGGGCACCTGGAAGGCGTGCTCGATATCGGCCGGGAAGGTGAAAGAGTCGCCTTGCTCGAGCGTGATCTGCTCCCCCGCCACGGTGACGGCCAGCTGCCCGGCCAGGATGAAGACGAACTCCACGTCGGCGGGCAGCGAGTGGGGTTCCTTGCCGCTCCCGCCGCCGGGCTCGATGTCGCTGAGGATAGCCTGCACGCGCTTCTCACCAGGCGGCGTGAGCAGGTACTCGGACATCTTCCTGCCGCCGAAGTTAATCGGCGGGCGGTCATCGTGGCGGACCACCTCGCCCTTGGGCGCCTGGAATAGCGAGCCCACGGAGACGCCGAGCGCGTCGCAGAGCCGCATGAGCGAGGCCACCGAGACGTTGGCCAGGTCCCGTTCCAGCTTGGACACGAAGCCTTTGGTCAGCCCGGCCTGCTCGGCCACTTCGGCCATGCTCTTGCGGGCGGCGAGCCTGGCCGCCTTCAGTTGCGCGCCGATGCGCGCGCCGTCAGGGACCGCATCCGGCGCACCGCCCCCGCTGCTGGCGCTGGGCACTGGCCCTCCCTTGGGGAAACCCCAGGTTTATTTATGAAACAAAGGTTGACTATCAGGAAACCCATAGCGATTATAGCTCGTGAGGCAGGTCACATCGAGCTGGGAGATGGCCATGGCAACACAGTCCCGGGAGCCCACGACCCAAGAAGAACTCGAGCGTGGCCTGCTCGGCCAGATCGAGGTGCACTCGATCGACTGGATCCCCGACACCGAGCGCCACGGCAAGACCTGGCAGCAGACCATGCTGTGGTTCCTGGGGAACTTCCAGTACTTCACGATCCCGATCGGCTTCGTCGGTCCCGCGCTCGGCCTGTCCCTGGGCTGGTCGATCCTGGCTGGCGTGCTGGGCATCGCGTTCGGCACCCTGTTCATGGCGTTCCATGCCACCCAGGGCCCGGTGTTCGGCCTGCCGCAGATGATCCAGACCCGGGCCCAGCTCGGTTACCGCGGCGTGGTGGTCGCGCTGTTCGCCGTGCTGTTCACCTACATGGCCTTCAACGTGGCCGACCAGGTGCTGCTGGCCAGCGGGCTGCACGGCACGTTCGGCTGGAACGCCCACCTGGTGGCGGCGGTCACCGCGGTGCTCGCCGCGGCGCTGGCCATCTTCGGCTACGACTGGGTGCACCGGGTGTTCCGGTTCCTCCTGGTCATTTCGTTCCCGTGCTACGCGATCATCTCGGTCGCCATCCTCGCTGGGCACGCCGGCGGTGCCGCGCCCCGCCCCAGCCATTTCGTCTTCGCGGCGTTCATGAGCCAGTTCTCGGTAGCCGCCGCCTACAACATCACCTATGCGCCGTACGTGTCGGACTACTCCCGTTACATGCCGCGCAACACCCCGGCCCGCGGGATCATCGCTGCGGTGTTCTTCGGCGCCTCGGGCTCTGCGGTCTGGCTGATCGCGCTGGGCGCCTGGCTGGCCACCCGCCTGAACGTCAGCGACGGCCTGGTCGGGCTGCAGGTCGTAGGCGACAAGGTAGCCGCGCCGCTCGGCTCCATCACCGCGTTCCTGTCGGCGACGGCGCTGCTGGCCACCATGGGCATGAACGCCTACGGGGGAATGCTGACCGTGTTGACCGGGATCGACTCGTTCAAGACGCTCAAGACCAGCCGGGCCTGGCGTGCGGTGACCGTCGTGGTGCTGGCGGTCATCTGGTACGCGATCGGCGAGAGCATCTCCACTAGTGGGTCCAACACCGCGGTCAGCGCCGTACTGAACTCGCTGACGCTGATGCTCTACCTGCTGGTGCCGTGGACCGCGCTGAACCTGGTGGACTTCTTCTTCGTCCGCCGCGGGCACTACGCGATCACCGACATCTTCCGCCCGGACGGGGTCTACGGCGCCTGGGGCTGGCGCGGCCTGACCGCCTACCTCGTCGGGTTCGCCGCGGAGATCCCGTTCATGGTGCTGCCACCGATCTTCGGCTTGTCCTACACCGGCTGGATCCCCAACCACGTGACCAACGGCGTGGACTACTCCTGGGTGGTCGGCCTGCTGGTCTCCGGCCTGCTGTACCTGGTGCTGTCGCGCTCGCTCGACCTGGACGCCGAGCAGGCCGCCATAGCCGCCAGCGAGCGTGAACTGCAGTCGATCGACGTCGCCGCGGAAGCAGCGGCCATCGCTGAGCAGGGCCGTCCAGACGCAGCGGGGGAATGACGTGACCGAGCCCGTTCGGCGGATTATCGCTGGTGACACCGTGGGACCAGTGGACGCTGCCGTGGTGCCCCGCTACGCCGGGGAGGCCACCTTCGCCCGCCTGCCGCGCATCGACGAGGTGACGCAGACCGACGTGGCCATCCTGGGCGTGCCCTTTGACAGCGGGGTGAGCTACCGGCCAGGCGCCCGGTTCGGGCCGTCTCACATCCGGGAATCGTCCCGGCTGCTCCGGCCGTACAACCCGGCCCTGCAGGTGCCGGTGTTCGCCAGCCAGCAGGTCGCCGACGCCGGCGACCTGGCGGTCAACCCGTTCAGCATCGACGAGGCGATCGGCGCCGTCGAGCGGGGGGCACGCGCCCTGCTCGAACGCGCGCGGTTCGTCCTGACGCTCGGCGGTGACCACACCGTGGCACTGCCGATGCTCCGCGCGGTGTCGGCGGTGCACGGCCCGATAGCCGTGGTCCACTTCGACGCGCACCTGGACACCTGGGACACCTACTTCGGCGCCGCCTACACCCACGGCACGCCGTTCCGCCGGGCCGCGGAGGAAGGCCTGCTGGACCGGACCGGGTGCCTGCACGTCGGGATCCGCGGCCCCCTGTACAGCGACGCCGATCTGAGCCAGGACTCCGAGCTGGGCTTTCAGGTAATCGCGGCGCCCGACGTCGAACAGATCGGCGTGGCCGGCATGGTGGAGCGCATCCGGCAGCGGGTGGGCGACCGGCCGGTGTATGTCTCGGTGGACATCGACGTGCTCGACCCGGCGCACGCACCCGGCACCGGCACCCCGGAGGCGGGCGGCCTGTCCAGCCGGGAACTGCTGGCCACGCTGCGGTCATTCGCCCAGCTGAACCTCGTCGGCGCCGACATCGTGGAGGTCGCGCCCGCCTACGATCACGCTCAGATCACCGGCATCGCCGCCGCCCACGTCGGCTACGAGCTACTGTCCGCCCTGGCCGCCAGCAAGGCCGCTCCTTAGCCGCGCAGGCCAAGCCGCGTGTACGGCATCAGGCGGCGTCGTGGAAGACGAGCCCGAGGGTGAACCGCTGGCCAGAACGGATCACGGACACACCGTGCCGCACCGGCGCGGCCGACCAGCCGCGCGCGGATCGCACCGGGCGGTCACGGGTGGTGAAGACGAGCCCGTGGCCGTGCGGGATCAGGGTCGCCGTGGCGCGGGACTGGGCGCGGGGCCGCTGCTCGTAGAGCAGGAACTCACCGCCGGTGTGGTCCACGCCGGGGTTACTGAGGTTGATCACGACCTGCAGCGGGAACACCAGCTCGCCATACAGGTCACGGTGCAGGGCGTTCCAGTCGCCCTCGCCGTACTTGAGCAGGATCGGCGTGGGTCGCCTCTGCCCGGCGGCGTGGCACATCTCGAGCCACTCATCCAGGCTGTCCGGCCATGGCGCCGGGCGGCCCAGCCTGGCCCACCACCCGCGGGCGATGGGCAGCAGCTTCGGGTAGAGGGCCTGCTTCAGCCCGGTGACGGCCTCGGGGAACGGCTCGGTGAAGTAGCGGTACTCGCCTTCGCCGAAGCGATGCCGGGCCATGTTGATGGTCGACCTGAAGCGGGAGTCGTCGCTGTACAGCGCCGCGATCTCAGCTGCCTCGCCGGGATTGAGCAGCGGCCCGATCAGGCCGCAGCCGTAGGCGTCCAGATCAGCGCGGATCCTGTCCCAGTCGGCGGCCCCGGCCCGGTCCCGCCACGTCGCGGCGCGGCCAGTGCCGGCGATGGCCGGGGCGTTGGCTGTCTCGGTTGCGGTGTAGCTCATGCTGCGGCCTCCAGGGCGAGCAGGGTGCGCTTGGCGTCGGGGCCGCCGAGGTAGCCGCCGATCCGCCCGTCGGAGTAGATGACGCGGTGGCAGGGCACGACGACCGGCAGCGGGTTGGTCGCACACGCGGTGGCGGCGGCGCGGACTGCCTTGGGGTGGCCGGCGAGATCAGCGGCGGCGGCGTAGCTGGCGGTGTGCCCGTACCCGATCTCGGGCAGGTGGCTGAGCACCGCGCGCCGGAACCCGGCCGACAGCCGCCAGTCCAGCGGCAGGTCGAAGCTGCGCCGCCGCCCGGTGAAGTACTCGTCGAGTTCCCGTGCGGCCGCGTCCAGGCGGGCGGGGGCGTCGAGGATACGCGGGCTGATCCGGTCGGCCAGGGCCTGCAGGACGGTGTCGTGGCCTTCGCTGGCGTAGGCGACCCGGACCAGGCCGGCCTTGGTCGCGGCCAGCAGCAGCGGGCCGACCGGGCTGTCGACGGTCCGGTAGGCGACGTCGAGGATGCCGTCCCGTTCCGCTGCCGCGGCTAGCCCGTCGTGCAGTCGGCGCAGCTCGCCGGGGGTGTCGGGGAAGGCCCGGGCCAAGTCGCGGGCCAGGTCATCTGCGTTCATCGGGCTCTTCTTTCGCTGCGGCGGCGCCCGGATAGGTGCGCCGGAGGGTGGCGATGCCGTCGGCGGCGGCGCGGCGGGCCGCGTCGGCGCTGCCGCCGACGATGTCAGCGACATCGGCATACGGCAGCCCGGCCAGGTAGTGGTAGGCGACGGCTTGTTTCTGCTTCGCCGGCAGTCCCGCGACGGCATTGGCGAGGTCGCCGTCGAGGCCCGAGCCGGGACCATCCGTGGCGTCCGCGGTCACGGTGTCAGGGGTCTCGGCGACGGGTATGGCGCGGCGAGCTGCTGCGCGGGTGACGTCGATGGCCTTGCGGTGGGCGATGGTGACCAGCCATGCCTCGACGTTGGCGTCGGCCGGAAGGTCGGGGTAGGCCTTCATCGCGGACAGGAACGTCTCCGACCACGCGTCGTCGGCGTCTGCCGGGCCGAGTACGGCCCGGCAGACGCGCAGTACGGTGGCCCCGTGCTGCGTGACGATCGCCTCAAAGGGCTGTTTGCCCGTCATGTCCCGTAGACGCCCGGCCTCTGGTTTCCGTGAGATCGACGTAAGGATCAATTCTCGCTGAGTGCACGTCTGCGGCCTTCTGCTGCGCGAGGTCCGGAGCGCTCACCCCGAAGACGCGCACCAGGGCCGCCTCCGTGAGACGGCGGGCGGGAAATTCCCGCCCGCCGCGCCCGCGCTATGCTCCCTGCTCGATCTCCAGCAGGGCTCGTTTGCGGGCCAGGCCGCCCGCATAGCCGGTCAGCTTTCCGGTGCTTCCGATCACGCGGTGGCAGGGAATCAGGATGCACAGCGGATTCCGGCCCACCGCGGCCCCGACGTCCTGCGGACTTACGTCCGCACCCAGGCGGCGCGCGAGGTCGCCGTAGGTCGTCGTCCGCCCGTAGGGCACACGCGTGATCAGGTCCCACACGCGGCGCTGGAACTCGGTGCCGCGCGCCTCAACCGGCAGGTCGAAGGTGCTCCGCTCGCCGGCCAGGTATTCATCAAGCTGCCGCGCGATCTCCTCGAATCCCCTGTCGGTGCGGGCGCCGAACGTCGCGCGATCAGGCCTGGGCCAGTGACGCGGAAAGTACAGCCCGGTCAGCGAGCCTGCGTCCCGGACAACGGTCAGCTCGCCCAGTCTCGTCGCGATCACCGTGTGCTCGGTAACCGCGATCCCGGCAGCATCTGCCGTCATGATCTGCCTCCTATGCAGCTAGTTCTGCATGAAGTAGACGCGTGCGGCCGACTGGCTGTGAGGTCGCCACGGAAGACCTCGCCTCCGTCTCAGATCCAGCCGTCGAACAGGGAGCGGATGTAGCTGATGCGCCGCGGGCATGGCTACTCCTTCAGACCGGGTTCATGGTCATCTTCCCGGAGGTCCAGGCCGAGGTCGAGCGCGGGGCTTGAATGGGTCAGCGCACCGACGGCGACGAAGCCGACGCCAGTCTGCGCTACGGCTCTGGCCGTCTCAAGTCGCAGCCCTCCGCTGGCTTCCAGCCCGACCTGGGGATAGCGGCGTGCCATGGCCACGGCCGAACGGAGATCGGCCAGGTCCATGTTGTCGAGCAGGATCAGGGTGGCGCCGGCGTCGAGAGCCTCACGTACCTGGGCCAGTGTGTCGCACTCCACCTCGAGCGGCAGCCCCGGCGCGGCCGCGCGCACGGCGGCGATCGCAGCCGCGATCCCGCCCGCCGCCGCCACGTGGTTGTCCTTGATCAGCGCGGCGTCGCCGAGTCCCATCCGGTGGTTGACGCCGCCGCCGCACCGGACGGCGTACTTCTCGAGCTGACGCAGGCCCGGGATGGTCTTGCGGGTGTCCCGCACGGCGCAGCCCGTGCCCGACAAGGCGTCAACCCAGGCCCTGGTCGCGGTGGCGACGCCGGATAGGTGGGTGAGAAAGTTGAGCAGGGTTCGTTCGGCGCCGAGTAGTTCTCTGAGCGGGGCCCGGATCCGGAGCACTTCGGTGCCCGCGGTGATGCGGTCACCGTCCGCGCGCCTCGGCTCGGCCCCCAAAGACCCCAGAACCGCCGCCGGCGGGATCCCAGCGGCGTCAAGGACGGCGAGGGCGACCGGCGAGCCGGCCAGCACGCCGGGTTCGCGGGCCACGACCCCGGCCACGACCCGCGCGTCCGGCGGGGCCGTCGCGGTTGACGTCACATCGGGTCCGTAACGCAGGTCCTCGTCGAGGGCACCGCGGACCACTCTCTCGGTGTCTTCTGGGTCCAGGCCGACGGCGAGCAGACGTGCGGAGATCGTCGCGTTCAGGGTCATAGTCTGACCTCCGCGGCTGACCGGGCCACCCGCGGCTGGCCCGCCTCCACGCGCACTACGGTATGGCGAGCCCGCGCGGCGGAGACCTCAGGCGGCGCATTCCGCCACCGGTGGCACCCGCGGCTCTCCGCACGGGCCAGGGCGGACACGGCGACCAGGACCGAGACCGCGTGCAGGCTGGTGGCCTCGACCGTGGCCACGTCCAGAGCCCCCTTCGCGGACGGAGTTTGCCTCAGCATCTGCCGGAGACGTTCCATATTCTTGTGATCGCGGAGCACCCCCGCGTCCTGTGACATGGCCGCGGCCAGGGCCGGGCGGCCCGCGGGATCCACCCCCGGGCCAGCGGGAGGCGGCCGCAGCCGAGCTGATGGCTCGGGCAAGCCCTGTCCGAGCAGCGTCCCGGCGCGCCGGCCGGTGATCAGAGCCTCGGTCAGCGAATTGGAAGCCAGGCGGTTGGCTCCGTGCACGCCGGTCGACGCGGCTTCCCCGACTGCGTAGAGCCCGGGAACTGAGGTCCGCCCGTCCATGCCGGCCCGGATGCCGCCGCAGGCATAGTGTGCGCCGGGCGCGACCGGGATCGGTTCGGTAACCGGATCGATCCCCCGCGCCCGGCACAGGGCCGTCACCGTAGGGAAGTCTCGCTCCAGCACGCCACGGCCCAGCGCGGTCGCGTCCAGCCAGAGATGATCGCCTGGCCGGTCCCCGCAGCCCATCCGCTGCTGCATGGCCGACGACACGACGTCCCGGGGGGCCAGGTCACCGAGCGGATGACGCCCGGCCATGACGGGCCAGCCCGTCGCGTCCACCAGCACGGCCCCCGCCCCGCGCAGGGCCTCGGTGATGAGGGGACACTGCCCCCGGGCCGATTCCTGCCACAGCACCGTCGGGTGGAACTGCACGAACTCCAGATCCCGCAGCTCCGCTCCGGCCCGGGCGGCCAGCGCCAGGCCGTCGCCGGTCAGCCCGACCGGGTTGGTGGTGGTGGCGTAGGCCTGGCCGAAGCCGCCGGTGGCCAGAACCACGGCGCGCGCCGTCACCGTGCCCACCAGCAATGCTCCATCGTCGCCGGGAATCCCGGCTAGCACCCCGCCCACCGAGCCCTGATCGTCGAGCAGGGCGTCCAGGGCGACGCAGCGGGCCAGAATCCGGACCTGGCTGGCCTGCAGGGCAGCGCGGAGCGCCCGGTTGAGCTCCGCGCCGATCGCGTCGCCCCCGGCGTTCACGATCCGCTTGCGGCTGTGCCCGGCTTCCAGATGGAGCGCCCTTCGCTCCAGCCGGGCACCGCGCCCGGCCAGGCGAACGATCTCGCCCGGCGCCTGCGCGGCCAGCGTCGCCACGGCCGCCGGATCGCAGAGGCCGGCGCCCGCATCTATCGTGTCCCGCTCATGCAGGCCCGGGCCGTCCCCGGGGCCGATCGCGGCGGCCAGGCCACCCTGAGCGAGAGGCGTCGCACCCCCGCCGATGTCCTCCTCCTTGGTGAGCAGCAGCACCCGGCGGCCCTGCCAGGCGGCGGTCAGGGCCGCGGTCATGCCCGCCGCCCCCGATCCCACCACCACAACGTCGGCTTCACGCTCCCAGTGCGTCTGCGACCACGGCAGGTGGCGAAGCTCCGGCTCGCTCACAGCATGGCCTCGACGGCGCGCCGGGCCCGGCTGGCCACGTCCGCCGGGACGGTCACTTCCGACACGCCCTCGCGTAGGCAGCGCAGCAGGGCGGCCGGGGTGGACATCTTCATGTACCGGCACACGGCTTCCGGGTTGACCGGATCCCAGCGCACGGCGGGATTGGCCCGGCGCAACTGGTGCAGCATGCCGGTCTCGGTGGCCACGAGCACGGCGGGCGCCGTCGTCGTGCGAGCGGCGTCGAGCATGCCCCCGGTGGACAGCACCCGGGTGCGGTCCGGTGGCAGGTCACCCTCCCCCGCCTGCCAGAGCGCGGCGGTCGAGCATCCGCATTCGGGATGGATGAACAGCTCGGCCGCAGGTTCGGCGCTGGCCTTGCGGCGCAGGTCAGCGGGGCTGATCCCGGCGTGCACGTGGCATTCGCCGAGCCAGATATGCATGTTGGCGCGGCCGGTGGCGCGTTTTACGTAGGCTCCGAGGAACTGGTCGGGCAGGAACAGCACCTCACGGTGCGCCGGGATGGACGCCACGATCTGCGCCGCGTTGGCCGAGGTACAGCACCGATCGGATTCGGCCTTGACCTCCGCGCTGGTATTCACGTAGGCGACGACCGCGGCGCCGGGGTGCTCGGCCTTCCACTCGCGCACCTGCTGCGCGGTGATGGTATCGGCCAGTGAGCAGCCGGCCCGGGGTTCCGGGATCAGCACCGTCCGGTCCGGGGCGAGGATCTTGGCCGTTTCGGCCATGAAGTAGACGCCGGCGAACACGATGACGCTCGCGTCGCTCACTGCGGCCAGGCGGGACAACGCCAGCGAGTCGCCGACATGGTTGGCCACGTCCTGGATCTCGGGGGCCTGGTAGTTGTGCGCCAGGATCACGGCATCGCGCTGCGCTGCCAGCCGCCGGATCTCCGCTGCCCAGTCCGCGCCTGCCGGTATCGGGGCCGCCTCAGTATCGGTCATGATCTGCCCCTGTCTTCTCGCCGAGGTTTTAGACCTTGAGTGTAAAACACTTTTTGCCTCATAGTCTAAAACTGATTGGCTCAGTACCATGCGTACGTGTCAGAAGATGAGCCAGAGGTTGGCGGACGCCAAGGGCGGGATGAACCGACCGGGCCTTCCTGGCCGGGCGAGAAGTTCTCTCACGAGGCGCTGGCCGTGGTGCTGCAGGTCCGCCGCAATAGCTTGCACGTCCTGCTCTGGCAACGGGCGGTGCCGCCGTTCGAGGGGCTCTGGGCGCTGCCCGGCGGCCCGCTGGGGGCGCATGAGCGCCTCGGGACGTCGGTGGGGCGGCATCTGGCCACCAAGGTTGACCTCACCGACATCGCGTACCTGGAGCAGCTGGAGACCCGCAGCGATCCAGCGCGGGATCCCCGGGGCCGTGTCCTAGCCACGGCCTACCTGGCCCTGATATCCGCCGACGTCGAACCGTGCGTCCCCGGCGACACGGCCTGGCACCGGGTGGAGGACCTTCCGCCGACCGCGTTCGACCACGGGTCGATCGCCGAATCGGGGCGAGACCGGCTGCGGGCCAAGCTGTCCTACACCAACATCGGCTTCGCCCTGGCCCCACAGACCTTTACGGTCGCGCAGCTACGCGACATCTATGCCGCCTCGGTCGGCCATCCGGTCTCGGCGACCAACCTGCAGCGGGTGCTGACCCGCCGTGGCGTTATCGAGGCCACGCCCGCCGCCGCCCGGCCCACCTCCGTCGGCGGCAGGCCAGCTACGCTCTACCGGTTCGCGGCCCGGACCCTGGTCATCACCAATCCCTTCGCCGCATTCCGCCCCCCTTCTGTGCCGACAGCGGTGCCGTAATAAGCCGCCTCCACTATGTTTCGGATTCAGAAACGGGTTACCCTATCGTTTCGGATCCAGAAACGATAGAGCTGGGGGTGGGTTAGTTGGCGTCGTCACGAGCCCTGGGGCCTGGCCAGCCGGTACGCGGGTCGAGGACGGGCCGTCCGCTCATGGCGGCCATGGATCTCCTCGGACGACGATGGGTGCTGCGCATCTTGTGGGAGCTGAGGGAGGGCCCGCTAGGCGCCCGCGCCCTCCAGGCCCGGTGCGACGCCATGTCGTCCAGCGTGCTCTATGACCGGTTGCGGGACCTGACCGCGGCAGGCCTGGTGGGCCAGGATGAGCACGACGCCTACGCCCTGACCGAGCTTGGCCAGTCCCTCGGCACCGCGCTCGCGCCCTTGGACCGGTGGGCTCAGGCCTGGTCGGCCAGCCTCATGAACGGCGAGTAATCGCTACAGGCCGGCGAGGTCGGAGATGGCCGCGCGGTGCGCCTGCGGGCCGCCGGCCAGGCGCTCAGCCGACCATGCGCGGCGATAGTACAGGTGCGCGTCGTGCTCCCAGGTGAACCCGACCCCGCCGAACACGTGGATGGCGGATTCGGTCACTTCGCGGTAGGCCTCGCCGGCCCGCAGGGCAGCGACGTGAGCGGCCATCGGGGCCTCCGCCGAACCGGCCGCGGCCGCGATCGCGGCGTACCTGGCGGCCGCCGAGACGGACTGGAAGTGCGCGAGCATGTCGACGCAGGCGTGCGCGACCGCCTGGAAGGAGCCGATCGGCTGCCCGAACTGCACCCGTTCCTTGGCGTACGCGATGGTCGCGTCCAGGCACCAGCCGATGCCGCCGGCGGCTTCGGCGGCGGTCGCGAGCAGGAAGTCGCGCTCGGCCCGGTCCAGCGCGGCCGCTGCGTCCTCGCCCTGGCCAAGCAGAAAGGCCGGGGCTTCGTCGAAGGCGGTGACGCAGACCCGCCGGGTCAGGTCCAGGCCCAGCTGCCCGGAGGCGGTGTACCCCAGGGATCTCGACTCCACCAGGAACATCGCGAGACCGGCCTCTGTCATAGCCGGGACCACGACGATGTTGGCCACGTGGCCCGCGATGACGTACCACCGGTGACCATATAGCCGCCAGCCGCCGGGGGCCCGCTCGGCGCGGACGCTGTCCGGTCCCGGCGACCAGTGGCCGGCCTCGCCTGCGACGGCCAGGGTCCCGGTCGCCGACCCGTCGGCCAGCAACGGCAGCCAGTACTCGGCGGCCGCGCGGTCGCCCGCCAGGAGCACTCCGGCGGCCAGGGCGCTGGACAGGAACGGCCCCGGATACAGGGCCCGGCCGAGCTCGGTGTGCACCACGCTCGCCTCGGCCTGGGACATGCCAAGGCCGCCGAACTCCGCCGGGATCATCAGCCCGGTCAGGCCGAGCTCGCCCGCGAGGCGGGCGTGCAGCTCCGGGTGGTAGCCGGCCTCGGTCTCCAGTGCGGCACGCAGCGCGTCAGACGGGAGCTGGTCGCCCAGGAAACCGCGCAGGGTGTCCTGCAGGGCACGCTGGTCCTCGCTGAGAGCCAGGGTGTCGCTTTCGGCCATTATCAGCTCCTCACGCAGGGCGTGGGAGCCCGAGGACCCGCTGCGCGATGGCGTTCTTCAGGACCTCGTTGGTTCCGCCGCCCAGCCGGTACCCCGGCGCACCGAGCACCACCGAGGTCCATGCGCAGGTTCCCCAGGCACCGGTGTCGGCGACCAGGGCTGGCCGGAGAACGGCAGCTACGAACTCTGCCAGCCGCTTCATGCTAGCGGACCAAGCCAGCTTATTCAGGGCAATCCCGGGGGCCCGGCGGCTCGCCCGCCATGGCTTGCGCGGCCATCACCTGCTGGCTGTACCGGGCGGTGCGCAGGTGCGACTGCAACTCGCCGAACTCCTGCCTGATGACGGGATCGGCCTGTGTTGTTCCGTGACCGCCATGCAGCCAGCCTAGAATGCGCCTGATGCATGCACGCTTATGCCGACGGCTTACGGGGTCTTATTATTTGACAAGCGGCGGCTTGATCCAGTGGTGGTGTCAGGGGGGCCGCGTCGATATGCTGCAGGTAACCCTCCTGGGTGAGCAGGTCATCACCGACGACGGGACTGGCCTTCGAGCGCGTTCCTCGCGTGCGATGGCCCTCGTCGCGTTCTTGGTGGCTCATGCCGGCGTGCCGCAGCCCAGGCCGCGCATTGCCGGGATGTTCTGGCCGGATTCGACGGACGCCCAGGCGCTGACCAATCTGCGCCGGGAACTGCATCACCTCCGTCAGGTACTGGGAGACGACTGCTCGCTCGTCGTGACGCCCAGGGATCTGTGCTGGCGCGACTCCGGGACCTGTCGCGTTGATCTGCGCACCTTCGAGACCGAGCGCCAGGCGGCCCTGGCGGCGGCAGCGGCCGGCGATGACGACGGGGTCCGGGTCCACGCGGGCGCCGCGGTCGCGGCGTACCGGGGTGATCTGCTGCCCGGCCTCTACTACGACTGGCTGCTCGAGGCCAGGTCAGAGCTCGAGCGCCAGTGCGCGGACTTGTGTGATCTGCTCTGCGCGGCGCGGGCGCGTACAGGTGATCTGACTGGAGCGGTAGATGCCGTGCGCCGCCGGATCCAGCTGCGGCCGCTTGAGGAATCCGGCTACCGGACCTTGATGCTGCTGCAGGCCGACCTGGGCGACCGGGCCGGTGCGGTCAGCACGTACCACCACTGCGCTTCGGTGCTGGAACGTGATCTGGGAGTCAGCCCGGACCCGACCACGCAGCAGGCATTCCAGCGCTTGATGGCCGAAAGAGACCCGGCAGGCCCGAGCACGCCGGGTCTCACGCCCGATGCTCCCCGCTCCGGGGTCGCCACCGCGCAGCTCGTTGGCCGACACCGGGAATTCAGCCTGCTTCAGGACCTGTGGCTGGCCGCCACGGCTGGCCGTCCCGGTCTGGCGCTGGTCGGCGGCGGGGCCGGCGTAGGCAAGACCCGGCTAGTGGCCGAGGTCGCCGAGATGGCGCGGCGGCAAGGCGCAGTGGTGGCCAGCAGCCAGTGCTTCGGAATGCTGGGGCGACTGGCCCTGGCGCCGGTGGCGGACTGGCTGCGGAACCCGGCCGTTCAGGCAGCCGCGGCTACGCTCGATCCGCCCTGGCGCACCGAAGTGCGCAGGCTGGTGCCGACCGGAGGGCGCGGGGAACGCTCGGCAGCCTCGATGTCGATGGCGGATGCCTGGCAACGCCACCGGTTCTTCGAGGGCCTCGCGCGGGCCCTGATGGCCGTCGGACGGCCAGTGCTGCTCGTCCTGGACAACATGCAATGGTGCGATCAGGAGACGCTGACCTTCCTCACCTTCTTCCTCGGCCTCGCCTCCGATACCCCCGTCCTGGTAGCCGGGACACTCCGGAACGACACCCTCGGCGAAGATCCCGAACTCGCTGGCTGGGCGGTCCGGATGCGGGCCACCGGACTCATGACGGAGCTATCCCTGGGCCCGCTGGAGGCGGCCGACACGGCACAGCTCGCCGGGGCGATCTCCGGACGGCCGCTGCTCGCGGACGAGGTTAATCTCCTTCAGGCGACGACGGGAGGCTTCCCGCTATACGTCATCGAGGCAGTACGCGGCAGTGCCGATCCTGGTGGCACGCCGCGGCCAGCCGGCGATCTCACGGCAGTGTTGCGCAACCGCCTCGAGCAGGCGAGCGCGGCCGCCCGTGAGGTGGCTGGCCTGGCGGCGGCGGTAGGGACGAACTTCACTCTTGACCTGCTCACTGAGGCGAGTGACCTCGACGCCGGCGTCGTGGTGGCGGCCGTCGACGAGCTGTGGCGCCGCCGGATCGTGCACGAGTTCCGCGACGGCTACGACTTCTCCCATGATCTACTCCGCGATGCGGCATACGCGCAGGTCAGCCCACCGCAGCGCTGGCTCATGCACCGGCGCGTGGCGCAGGCGCTCGAGCTGCTGCACGCTGACCACACGGACACGGTTTCTGCTCAGCTGGCGGAACAGTATGCCCGCGGCGGGCGGCCGGTGCGGGCCGTGGCGAACTACCGGCGCGCCGCCGACGTGGCAGCAGGCATGTTCGCCCATGCCGAGGCGATCCGGCTGCACCGGGAGGCATTGTCGATCGTGCGCGGCCTGCCCGAGGGAAAAGACAGGGACAGGCAGGAACTCGAAGGGCTGGAAGCCATGGCCGCACCGCTCAACGCCCGGTACGGCTACTCGTCACCGGAGCTGCAGCGGGCCCTCGAACGGTCCATTGATCTCGCGGAATCACTTGGCCGCAGAGACTCCATGCTCACCGGACTGGTGGCGCTGTGGGCGACGGAGTTCGTTCAAGGACGCATCGCCGCTGGCTATCAGACGGCCACCCGTGCGCTGACGCTCGTGGACCCGGGCTCGGAGCTGAGTGGTCCTGCTCATTTCGCTGTCGGCGGGTCGGCCGTCAGCCTGGGGATGCCGGCTGAGGGGTTGCGTCACCTCGAGCTCGCGGTCAAGCTGGCGAGCGGTGCGGTCTGGCTGAGCGTCGGCACCAGGGCCGACGTGCAAGGCACTGCATGGGCGGCACACGCCCACTGGCTGCTTGGCCACGACGCGGAGGCCTTGTCCGCCTGTCACGAGGCCATCAGGCTAGCCAGGGCGATCGACCACCCGTACTGCCTGGCTGTGGCCCTTGCCTACGGCTCCATCACCCATCAGATGCGCCATGACATGTCCGAGCTGAGGGAAATGGTCGGCGAGCTGCGCGAGCTTTGCGGCCGGTACGGCTTTGCCTACTACCGCGAGTGGGGGCTGATCATGGACGGCTGGTCCCGCCCGGACGAATCGGGCATCGACCTGGCCCGGCAGGGCGTGGCCAACCTCAAGACAGCAGGCTCACTCGCCCGCCAGCCGTACTGGCTGTCGCTGCTCGCCGACCTGCTGGCGCGGAACGACCAGCTGGACGCCGCCCGGGCTGCCCTGGACGCCGCCCTCGCCGCCGGGCGGCAACGGGACGATCTGTGGTGGCTGCCCGAGGTGATGCGGCTGCGTGCGGCGCACGACGAACAGGAGGCGGCCATCCCGCGCCTGTACTCCGCAGCGGAGATGGCGTCCGCTCACGGCAGTGTCGGCCTGCTCCGGCGCTGCGAGCATGACCTTGACATGCGTGGCGTTCGTACCGCGCGGCCCAGCGTTCCCCCGGCCGGCTGACGCGAGCGCGTAGGCGCGAACGCTTCGCGAACGGCGCTGGTCCTAGCTTCGTGATGCCCCTGAAGGTCAGGGCGCCAATCCGGAGGGACCCACATGACTGTCACATCGGCAAGCGTCGCCGTCCAGGCCTACGAGCAACTCGCCGCCGACCTGCGCGGTGACCTGATCAGGCCGGCAGATGCCGGCTACGACGAGGCGCGCGCCGTCTACAACGCCATGATCGACAAGCATCCCGCGGCCATCGCGCACTGTCGTGACACCGCCGACGTCATCACCTGCGTGCGGTTCGCCCGCGAGCACGGCATCGCGATCGCGGTCCGCGGGGGCGGCCACAACGCGGCCGGCCTGGGGGTAGGGGATGACGCCCTGGTCATCGACCTGTCGCTGCTGCACAGCACCACGGTCGACCCCCAGAACCGCACCGTCCGCGCCGACGCCGGGTGCACCTGGGGAGACGTCGATCACGCCACCGTCGCGTTTGGCATGGCCACGCCGTCGGGCTTCCTGGCCTCCACCGGCGTGGCGGGCTTGACGCTCGGCGGGGGCATCGGCTACCTATCCCGGCGTTTCGGGCTGACGGTGGACAACCTCCTCTCCGCCGACGTCGTGCTGGCCGACGGCACGTTCGTGACCGCCAGCGAGACCTCGCACAGCGACCTGTTCTGGGCGTTGCGCGGCGGCGGCGGGAACTTCGGCGTCGTCACCTCGTTCACGTTCCGCTGCCACGACATCGGCGATCACGGCACGATCATCGGCGGCCCGGTGCTCTACGACCTGGCCGACACCGCCGAAGTGATGCGCTGGTACAGGGAACTGCTGCCCTCGCTGCCGGAGGAGCTCAGCGGCTGGATCGCGCTGCTTACCATCCCCCCGGCCCCGCCGTTCCCCGAGGCGTTGTGGGGCCGCAAGGCCTGCGGCATCGTCTGGTGCTACACCGGGCCGCATGACCGGGCAGACCAGGTGCTCGAGCCGGTCAAGACGTACGGCTCGCCGTTGCTGGCGGGCCTGCAGGCGATGCCGTTCAGCGTGCTGCAGAGCGCCTTCGATGCTCTCTACCCGGCCGGGCTGCAGTGGTACTGGCGGGCGGATTTCTTCAACGAGATCTCCGACGCCGCCATCGAGGTGCACCGCAAGTACGGTGCGCAGCTGCCGACCGGCCACTCCACCATGCACATGTACCCCATCGACGGCGCCGCCAGCCGCGTGCCCGGCGACGCCACGGCCTTCGCCTACCGAGACGGCGGCTGGGCAGGTGTCATCGTGGGCGTCGACCCGGACCCGGCCAACGCCGACCTCATCTCGCAATGGGCCCGGGACTACTGGCAGGAGCTGCACCCGACCTCGGCGGGCGGCGCCTACATCAACTTCATGATGAACGAGGGACAAGATCGGGTCAGGGCGTCCTACCGCGGCAACTACGACCGGCTCGCCCAGGTCAAGGACCGCTACGACCCGGACAACACCTTCCACATCAACCAGAACATCCAGCCCGCCAGCGCGCCCAACCCGTAGGCGGCGGCAGATGTCACGACCTGTGCTGTTCGTGATCGATGACGACGCCGGGGTGGTGCACGCGCTCCGGGACGATCTCGGCCGGCGATTCGGCGAGGACTTTCCACGCCGTTACCGGCCGTCCTCCAGGCGGCTGGCCAGGAGCTGGGCCAGATGGGTGCTGCTGACCTGAGCGAGCTGGTCGAGCTGGGTGCGGCAGGAGAACCCGTCGGCCAGCACCACCGCGCCGTCGGCGTTGCGCACCGCGGGCAGCAGGGCGGTTTCTGCCACGGCCCGCGACACGTCGTAGTGGCCACGCTCGACGCCGAAGTTCCCGGCCAGACCGCAGCACCCGCCGACCGCGGTGACCTCGGCACCGGCGCCGGCGAGCAGCGCGGAGTCGGCGTGCCAGCCCATGACGGCGTGGTGGTGGCAGTGCGGCTGGGCCACCGCGCGGACGCCGGCGAGGTCGGGTGTCGTCCACTCCTTGGTCTCGGTCAGCAGCTCAGCGAGCGTGCGGGTGGCGGAGCGTACCTGACGGGCGCGCGGGTCGGCGGGCAACAGTTCGGCGATCTCGCCGCGCAGCACGGCGGTGCACGAAGGCTCCAGCCCGACGATCGGGGTGCCGGCCTTTATCGCAGAGTCAAGAGCGTCTAGGCTGCGCCGCAACTGCCTGCGGGCGCCGTCCAGCTGGCCGGTGGAGATCCAGGTCAGACCACAGCACACCGGCCGGCCGGTGATTTCCACCGCGTAGCCGGCTGCCTCCAGCACCCGTACGGCGGCCTGGCCGACCTCCGGGGTGAAGTAGTCGGTGAACGTGTCCACCCACAGCAGCACCGGAGCCCCGGCCCGGACGGGCCGCCCGGCGAACCAGGCACGGAAGCTCTGCGCGGCGAACTGCGGCAGCGGGCGGCGGGCATCGATGCCGCCCAGCCGCTTGGCCAGGCCGGCCAGCCCCGGGGCGCGGAGCGCGGCGTTCACCAGTCCCGGCGCGCGCGAGGCCAGCCGGGCCCAGCGGGGCAGCCAGCCCAGCGAGTAGTGGGCCGGCGGGCGCGGCCGGCGCCGGTACCGCTGGTACAGCACTTCGGCTTTGTAGGTCGCCATGTCCACCCCGGCCGGGCAGTCCGACGAGCAGCCCTTGCAGGACAGGCACAGGTCGAGCGACTCGGCTACCTCCGCCGAGCGGAAGTCCTTGACCAGGGTGCCGTTCGCGAGCTCCTGCAGCACGCGCGAGCGGCCCCGGGTGGAGTCCTTCTCATCCCGCGTGGCCAGGTACGACGGGCACATCACTCCCCCGGTAGCAGTGGTGTCGGCACGGCACTTGCCCACGCCGACACAGCGGTGCACCGCGGTGGACAGATCACCGCCATCGTGCGGATAGGCGAAACCGAGTCCAGTACGCAGCGGGCGGGCCTGCGGCACGCGCAGGTCCGCGTCCAGCGGCGCCGGGTCGACCAGCACGCCGGGGTTGAACAGGTTGGCCGGGTCGAAGATCGCCTTGACCGCGGCCATGGTGTCGATGGCCTCGGGTGAGTACATTGCGGGCAGCAGTTCTCCGCGGGCGCGGCCGTCCCCGTGCTCGCCGGACATCGAGCCGCCGTACTTGCCCACTAGCTGCGCCGCGGCCGTGGCGAACTGCCGGTAACGGCCCGGCTGGGTGGCGAGTGGGAAGTCGATGCGGACGTGCACGCAGCCGTCGCCGAAGTGCCCGAAGATCAGGCCGTCCAGGACGTGCTCGGCCATAAGCGCGGCGAAATCAAGCAGGTAGGCACCGAGGTGCTGGGGCGGGACGGCGGCGTCTTCCCAGCCGGGCCAGGCCGGCGCGCCCGCCGGGGTGCGGCTGCCCAGGCCCGTGCCGTCCTCGCGAACGCGCCACAGGGCCCGCGCCGGGGCGCCGGTGACCACCAGCGCGTCGAGGCAGCCGGCGTCGGCGATGAGCTGCCCGGCCCCGGCGCGCGCCTCGGCTTCGGTATCGCCCGCGGTCTCGACGAACAGCCAGGCCTCACCGCGCGGCAGCGCGGGAACGGCCGCAGCGCCGCGGCGGGCCCGGAAGACCTCGACCAGCCGCGCGTCCATGCCCTCGACCGCGACCGGCCGGTGCGGCAGCAGGCCGGGCACCGCGTCCGCGGCGTCCGGCATGCCTGCATAGCCGAGTACTGCCAGCGCCACCGCCTTCGGCGAAGGAACGAGCCCCACGGTCGCCCCGAGGACCATGCCGAGGGTGCCTTCGGTACCGGCCAGGAACTTCGCGAGATCCGCGCCGTTCTCCGGCAGCAGATGCTCCAGGGAGTAGCCGGACACCTGCCGGGTGAACCGGCCGAACTCGGTGCGGATCATGCCGAGGTGCGCCGCGACCAGGGTGTCGAGCGCGGTGCCGATCGGTCCGGCGGCGGCCAGGCCGTCACGGCCCATGCGCCGGGCCGCGAGCCGTTCCCCCGAGGCGGTCAGCAGATCCAGGCTCACCACGTTGTCGGCGGCGCGACCGTACCTCAGGGCGCGCGCGCCGCAGGCGTTGTTGCCGATCGAGCCGCCGATGCTGGCCCGCGCGTGCGTGGACGGGTCCGGGCCGAACCGAAGCCCGTGCCTGGCGGCGGCCGCGGTTATGTCGTCCAGGATCGCGCCGGGCTCGACGACTGCGGTACGCGCCTCGGCGTCCACCGAGAGCACCCGGTTCAGGTGCCGGGAGAAGTCGAGCACGACGCCGGAGCCGACCGAGTTGCCCGCCGTGGAGGTACCGCCACCGCGGCTGGTGACCGGCACGCCGAGCCGGGTGGCGACGTCCAGTGTGGCGGCCGCCTCTTCGGCGTGTCTCGGGAAGACAACCACGCTGGGCACGACGCGGTAGTTCGACGCGTCGGTGGAGTACTCGGCCCGGCGGCGGGCCGAATCGTCTACGCCGCTCAGCCCGGCCCCGCGCAGTGCGGCGGCCAGATCACGTGGCGAGGGCGCCGTCCCGTCGCCGGCGCGTGCTGTGGTCATGATCCCGGATGCTATCCGGTGAGGGTGACCAGCGGCCGGACCTGCTGCCCGGCGGACTGTGGCTGCGGCCATTGCGGCTGGGGCCGTCGCGACTGGTGCCGCGGCAGCGGGATGCGGATGTCCAGGCTGTCCGGGGAGTGGTCGATGACCGCATCGGGCCAGTGGCCGACGATCATGGCTAGTACCCGCCGGTTGCCGGGCAGCACGTCCATCGCCAGCGACGTCGTGCCCCGGGCCTGGGCCCGGATGACCAGCGCGCGCATCATCGCCGCGCCCACGCCCCGGCGCTGCCAGGCGTCGGCCACCACGACGCCGACGTCGGTCGCCCGAGCACCGCGGGGATCCTCGGGCCGGTCCGCGGCCATGGCGTGCCCGACGATAACGCCGTCCGCAACGCTGATGATTGCGTCGACGTTGGCGGGTGCGCCGGACAGCAGGTGAAGCAGGTCGTGGGCAGGCGTTACCGGAGCAAAGAACCTGAGGTAGCGGCTCTCGACGGACAGCCCGGCGAAGAATTCTCTCAGCGCGGCCAGGTCCGCCGGGCGCACCGGCCGGATGGCGGCGGTGGCGTGGTCATCGGTACGCATCTCCTGGGTTCGGTTCACGAACTCAGCATGGGCGGGATTGCTGAGTCTGTCAAATGGATTTAGCATGCGATCATGGGAAAGTTCTGGATGCTGGATTTCGACCCGGCCAATTGCGCGATCGGCGCGGCCGTGGGGATCCTCGGTGAGCGGTCGACGTTTCTCGTGCTGCGCGAGACGTTCAACGGCGTGCGCCGTTTCGGTGACATGCAGCGCCGCACCGGCATGCCCCGGCAGGTGCTCAGCCAGCGCCTGGCCCGCCTGGTGGCGGAAGGCCTGCTGCGCAAGGTGCGCTATCGGGAGAGCGGCCAGCGCAGCCGGGACGAGTACCGGCTCACGGACAAGGGCCTTGACTTTTATCCGGTGCTGGTGGCGCTGATGGAGTGGGGTGACCGGTATGCGAGCGGCTCGGACGGCCCGCCGGTTCTGCTGCGGCATCGCGACTGCGGCGAGCCGGTGCGGCTGCAACTGGCCTGTGCGGCGGGCCACGTCCTGGAGTCCGCCCGCGAGGTCACCCCGGTGCCGGGCCCGGGGGCCCGCAAGATCGCCTGACGGCCTGGCGGCGGACGGGCGTAGGGTGCTGCCATGCTGTTTCCCACCTCCCTAGTCGGCAGCTATCCGCAGCCGGACTGGCTGATCGACCGGACCCGGCTGGCCGGCCGGTTCCCGCCGCGGGTGCGGGCCCGGGAGCTGTGGCGGATCGATCCCGCCTACCTGGAGGAGGCGCAGGGCGACGCCACGGTGCTGGCCATCCGCGCTCAGGAGGAGGCTGGCCTGGACATCCTCACCGATGGCGAGATACGCAGGGAGAGCTACTCCAACCGGTTCGCGACCGCGCTGGACGGCGTGGACGTCGACAACCCCGGCACCGCGCTGGACCGCAGCGGCCACCCGAATCCGGTGCCGCGCGTCACCGGGCCGATCCGGCGCAGGCGTCCGGTCGAGGTGGAGGACCTGAAGTTCCTGCGCGCGAACACCGGCCGGACCATCAAGATCACCGTGCCCGGGCCGTTCACCATGGCGCAGCAGGCGCAGGACGACTACTACGGCAGCACCGAGTCGCTCGCCCTCGGATACGCCGAGGCGGTGAGCGAGGAGGTCCGGGACCTGTTCGCGGCCGGAGCCGACATCGTCCAGCTGGACGAGCCCTACCTGCAGGCCCGCCCCGAGCAAGCGCACCGCTACGGCGTGAAGGTGGTCAACCGGGCGCTGGAGGGTGCGGCCGGGACCACGGCGGTCCACCTGTGCTTCGGCTACGCCGCCATCATCCACGAGCGCCCCGCGGGCTATTCGTTCCTGCCCGAGCTGGCCGATTGCAGCTGCGACCAGGTTCTCGATCGAGACCGCTCAGTCGGGCCTGGACTGCTCGGTGCTGGCCGCGCTGGACGGCAAGACCATCATCCTGGGCGTACTGGACCTGAACGACCTGACGGTCGAGTCGCCCGAGACGGTCATGGCCCGGGTCCGGCGGGCGCTGCCGTATGTGCCGCCCGGCCGCCTGGTGCTGGCCCCGGACTGCGGCATGAAATACCTGCCGAGCGACGTTGCCTTCGGCAAGCTGACCGCCCTGACGGCGGCCGCCGCCCGGCTGCGCGCCGAGTTCAACCCCTCGTAGCGGCGCCGGGTCCCAGGCAGGTCAATCCCGCTGCGACGGACACCGATGCGGGGCGCTTCTGCTGCTCGATGTACTGCTTGATGATTGCGAGCGGCGCGCCGACGACGCGGCATGAGCACGCCACCCAGGCATGCCCGTGACCCGCAAGCTCGGCCCTTCAGGGCCGAGAAGCTGACGCATGTCATGTCCCCCGAAATCCTTCCCACCGGCCGGCCGGGAGAGCACAATGATGCGGTGACTTATGGCCAGGTAGGAGCGGTGTGCCCGCAATGCGGCAGCACCGCCGCCGTACATTCGGTGGGGGAACTGGCGGCGATGGCCCGGGGGCGGCTGGGCGAGTACCCGCCGCCGGGATACCAGGCGCCGCCACCGCCCCCAGCGGGGTTCCCATCGCCACCGCCGTCAACGGGGTTCCCGATGCCACCGCCGGAATCGGGGTTCCCGACGCCACCGCCGGAATCGGGGTTCCCGACGCCACCGGCCCGGGGCTTTCCTTCGCCTCCGCCACCACCCCCACCCCCACCGCCGCCGGCGTATCCGAACGGACCGCAGCAGGGGCCGCCGCCTGGATACTCCGGGCAGCGCCGCCCCACCAGCAGGTCGTCCGGCAGCTGGGATAGCACCGGCGACGACTCCTCGATCGAGGACGCCGTGGCGGGTATCGTCATGGGCGCGGCGACGAAGTTCATCGGCCGGGCGATCGGCCGCCGTGTGAAGCGCGCCTACGACGAGCGCGTGGTGCCGGCCATGGCCGCCAAGCAGGAGGCCATGCTGCGCGAGCAGATCGCGATCGCCGAACGGCATCCCGACTTGCGGGCGTGCCTGACCGATCAGGTGGTCTTCCTGGCCGGCGGCAGCCGGGTGCTGCCGATGGCCGGTCTCATCGGACGGCTCACCGTCGAGCAGTCCGATGCCCTGGTGGCGCAACTGCGGGACGGCTGATCCTGGTCAGGTGGCGCAGGCCCGTTTCCGCCGCCGTGGCGGCCGGCGAAGGTGATCGCGTTCGGGTAGAACGGCAGCGTGTGGCGCACGCTGATCCATAGGCGGGCGGTGAACACCCCCGGATGGCCGTGGGACCGGCATACGGCATCACACCACCGCGCGTTGTTGGCTACGGCCGCGCGCAGCAGCGCATCACCGTGCACCTGTGCCTGCCCGGAAGAAGTGCGTCTGCGGCCGCTCGAGTAGCTGGCCGCCGACGAACGTGTCGACCTTCTCGTTGTAGAAGGCGAGCAGGCCGGTGATGGGCAGGAGCTGCCGGGTGGGAAAGTCATACGCCCAGGCGAGGTCTTTGTGCACGGTATCGCCGACCCGGACCGACCAGTAGCCGCTGGTCACGCCCTTGTAGGGGCACGCGGTCACGGTATCGGTGGGGACTAGGTGCGCGAAGCGGACATCGGTGCGGCTGACGTAGTACCGCGTCGGCAGCCCGGTCTCGAACACCATCACCGGGGACGCGGAGTCAGCCAGCACCACCCCGTCGAGTTCGACGCGCACCGGGCGGTTCGAACGCAGCGCGTCGACCCGCACGTACGGGCTGCGCGGGTGCACGAACACCTGCTCGTCCTCCTCGAACCAGGCATCCAGCGCAGCCCACTCAAAGCGGACGGTGCCGTCCAGTCCGTCGACGGCGGACTCGGTGATCACCCGGGCCGCCCGCGGCCGGTACACCTCGCCGATACGCAGCCCGTGCAGCGCGGCGGCCCCTCGTCCGGTCCGCTGGGTGTGTCCCTCGGTAACGAGCAGATCGTCGCGGACATCGGCCCGCGGGATGTAGTACTGCGGGTAGTTCGACCACTCCCAGACGTACCAGGCCCGGGTCGTGTCGAGCACCTTCTCGCCCGCGAGGTAGGCCCGGATCCGACGCGGCACCGGCTCGACATGGTTCACCGGCGTGATCATGGCTGGATAGTCGTTCACTGCGGCTCCTCGGCCCGGAAGTTGAGCGAGGAGAGCTTGAAGTCGCCCAGCACGTGCGCGATGCAGGCCAGCACCCTGGGGTCGGTGAAGCAGACATCGAACATCGGGCCCTTGTTTTCCCTGGTCTCCACGTCCAGGCTGGCCTCGGTCACGCCGAGCTCGGCGAGAGCGGTCGCCATGTCCATGCCTGCACCTTAACGGCCACAGAAACCAAGACCGTTCGGCATTAAGGTCTGGTCAATGGGCGATCTGGTGGGTGGTGAAGTCGGACTTGTGCTTCTCCGCGAAGGCGGCCGCGCCTTCTCTGGCCTCGTCGGTGACGGCGAAGTGCAGGTAGATCAACCTCGTACAGTACGTCCTCGCACGTAGACTCCTCCATTACTAGATAATAGAGTGCTAGAGTAAGCTAGGATCAGTGACCAGGGAAGAGGATGTCGTGATGAGCCGGAGACAGCAGTGAGCGAGCGGCAGGATCCCGTCGAGTGGTCGCGTGAGCAGTGGGTGGCCCACGGCCAGCCCGGAGCCGACCAGTTCACCGCCATGGTCGCCATCTTGCGTACGCACCAGGCCATGATCGCGTCGATCGACGCGACGCTGCGCACCCACGACCTGACCCGCACCGGCTACCTGCTGATGACCACCCTGCAACTGTCGCGCGACGGCACGCGGCCGCTCGGTCAGCTCAGCAGGCACCTGATGGTCCACCCGACCACCGTCACGCTGGCCCTGGACCAGTTGGAGAAGCGGAACCTGGTCAAGCGCAACCCGCACCCGACCGACCGGCGGACCATCCTCGCCGTGCTGACCCCGGCGGGCCGGGAGGTACTCGACAAAGCGACTAAGGCGCTGGTGGACGCCGACTTCGGGCTGAACGGGGTCGACTCCTCGTTGTCTGGGCGGGTAGTCGAGGTGCTCGGCGAGGTGCGGGAGCACATCGGCGACGTCCAGCCTTAGCCGCTCCTCGCGGGCCGGCGCATCTTTGACCCGCCACTCGTCTTGCGGGACCGGGGCGTTATGCGGGGCGCACCGCGCCGTCGTCATCGAGATCATCAAGCACCGCGGGCAGCCCGACGGTGAGCATCTTCCTGCGCACGTGACCCAGGAGCTTCGCCACCAGTTCCAGAGTCTGTCCAGATACCTGGATGGCACCCGCACAGCCGCACAGGTCCACCAAGCGGTGACCGCCGACGTCCGCCGGGCGGCCCGGCTCATCGAGACCGGACTGAGCCTCGGGACGGGCCGTCCGTGGCCTTAGTTATTTCCAAAACGACACACATAGGCACGGGTGACCCCTGCGCAGTGGCAAGGGTCAGGTGCAGTGGGCTAATTGCTGAACTTCCACTGCTGGTTGCCAGAAATCATCGTGGACGGGGTAACCGTCACCAGTTGCACGCCGCGAGCTCCGGACTGCAGAATCTTGTGCGTGGCCCGGTTCGTCCAGGTGAAGTACCCGGTTGAGCCGACCTGGGTGGCAATCCAGCGCTGCCAGTTCGACCCGTTGCACGCCCGCAACACGACGCGGCCGTCGCCGGGATCGGCGGCACACATGCCCGTGATCGCCCCGCGCGGGGCGAATACGAACATAACGCCGAGCGACGCGTCGCCCGCGTAGTCGAGCTGGAACCAGTCAGTCCCCGGGTCCGACGTGGAGTCGGACCAGCCGATAACAGGATTATTGACCGCTGCTGACTGGCCGGCTGAATCCATCACCAGCACCGGGCTCCCGTGGTCCGCCTGGGTGGCGCAGTACCCGAGGTAAGCGCCGTTGGTGCATCCTGCCGTTGATGCCTGCGCTCCCTGGGCGGCAAGCACGAGCGCGGCCGTTGTCAGCGGTACCGTTATTGCCGCAAGCAGCACTCTGATTCTGGTCATATCCCCACATCCTCTCCCGAATCCAGGGTGTCCTTTCGAACAAAAGCCTACGCTTGCGCACACGAACCGCCCCTTGGGACTTTCGGCCTTCACTGCCGGGTCCAAGGACCCTAATTACTCTTCTCGGCTCCCCCAAAGCCAGGGACTGGGCAGCCGAACTCGGGTACATGTCAGCGCCTGGGAATGCAGCCCTGGTATCCGGTTGATGATCTGGTGCCTGTTCCGGCGGCTCCGGCATCCGTCGCGCCTCCGGCGACGGGCAGGGCGTAGGCCTGCTGGTGGTCATCGGTCACGGGCCGGTGAACCCGAGCGTGTCTTGGCGCGGCTTGAGCCGCCGGAGTGGGCGGGGTGATGACACCATGGCGGGCTCGCGCCGAGGGCAGGGCAATTGGTCCGTAACTTAAAGCTCACATGCCGTTTACACGGATGTAGCAGGGTTCTGGCTAGTTTGGGCCTTGCCACGTGTGGCGCCCAGAGACGCGTCAGGAGGTACCGCTCGGAGATGGCCTTTGCCAGTAGGTACATCATGAACGGCTCGGTCCGGCCGGTACCGGTGGTCCCGGGCGTAGGTCCGGCGAGGACCGGCCGCGGCTTGGCGACGCCGGGCTTCACGTACAGATCATCCTTGCCGGCACGTTCTGCTGATGCTCGGCGATCGCCTGCCAGGCCACTTGCCGCGGTCAGGTGTGCGCCAGTTCCGGGAACCACTTCGGCAAGGTTGCCGGGCCGCTGCCTGTCCCGGTCAGGCGTTACGCGCCAGATGATCCTGGCGATTGCGGGGGACGTAGGTCTTGGCCGCGGCGTGGCAGGGCTGGCTGGTGGCCGGGTCTGCGGCCCGGCGATCGCGTGGGCGGCTCCCGGGGCTTGTGCGTCGCGGCGGCTCTGTCGTGCCGGATGGATGGTCCGGTGCGGGTCGCCGCGGTGACGATAGTGCTGGTGCGGGGTGTGGCATGGTCACGTCCCGCCGTTGAGCAGGAGGCATGTATGTGCAGGTTTGCCGCCTATCTTGGTGAGCCGGTGCTGATGGAGGATCTGCTGTTTGAGCCCGACGGAGCGCTGGTCCGCCAAGCACTCGATCCGGAGCTGATGTCGCTGCTCAACGTCGGCGGGTTCGGGCTTGCGGCGTGGGATCCAGGATCGCCCGACCCGCGGCGGCCGTTGACCTATCGCGTTCCGGCGCTCCCGAACTTCGACCGGAACCTGCGGGTGCTGGCCGGGAAGTTCCGGGCGGGCGCGCTCGTCGCGCACGTGCGAGGAGTCCTTTACGACAGCCGCGAAAGCGTTGGCTGGCATAATATCCATCCGTTTGTGTTCGAGGGGGCGAGCTTCGCGCTCGCCCAGAACGGCGACCTGTACGACTTCGGCCGGATGCGCTATGACCTGCTCGAGCACATCGATCCGCAGCTCGCCCGGCTGATCGAGGGCACGACCGACACCGAGTGGGTCTACGCGCTGGTGCTGTCCCAGCTCGAGCACCCGTTCGTTCCGATCGGTCCCGAGGAGGCCGCGCGCGCCGTCGAGCGTGCCCTGGAGATCTTGCGCGAGCTGCGCGGGCGGCGTGAGATCGCGACGCAGTTGCCGGTGAATCTGGTGCTCATCGACGGCACGTGGATGCTCGCGACGCGGTATGCCTACGACTACGGGTGGTATCCGGACGACGGGTCGTTCTTCGCCGGCGAGCGCGAGCACGACTTCACTTCTTTGTGGTATGCAGCAGGCGGGCGGTTCGGCCGCCGGGACGACGGCAGGTTCGGGATGGCTAGCGGAGCAGTGACCTCTGCGGTTATCGCGAGCGAGCCACTGACCAAGCACACCGCGGGCTGGCTCGAGGCCCCCGAGTATTCGATGCTCGTGTTCACCCCTGCCGAGGACGGGAGCCTTGCCGTCGACACGCGGGAGCTGGCCTGATGAGCGGCGCCGCGCTGGCGGACGGGGCGCAGATCGCGCTGGCCCGGATCCCGCTGTTCGCCGGGATCGCTCCCGGCGCCGTGGAGCGTCTGGAGCGGTTCATGGCGCGGTTCGAGATCGCCTCGGGCGAGTGCCTGTTCCGCCAGGGTGACCTGGGCGGTCGGATGCACGTGATCGAGCGCGGACGCCTGGAGCTCCGGGCCGAGCTGGGGGCCGGCCGGACCCGGGCGCTGGCCGAACTCGGCCCCGGAGAGCTGCTCGGCGAGACCTCGCTGCTGGGGGGCGGCAGGCGGACCGCGACCGCGGTCGCGCGCGAGCCGACTTCGGGATGGGTGCTTGACCGGGTCGGCTTCGAAATGCTCCGCCTAGACGTCAACGCGGGCGCGGTAGAGTTCATGGCGCGGATGGCCGGGCTCGCAGTGGCGCGCCTGCGCGCACGCTACCAGAGGATCGCCGCCGAGCTGGGCGGAAACGGCGGCGCTTTTGCCGGCACGTCCGCACCCGGGGCTGCTGTCCTGGCCGCCCCGGAGCAGGCGGCGCCGGAGTATCTGCGAGGGCTGCTGTGCTTCCGGGAGTTCCGCGACCACGAGCAGATCGCGGCGGTGATCGGCGGCGCGCCCCTGGTCGAGGTCCCGCGCGGAGCGGTCGTGGTCGCGGCGGACGAGGTCCCGGCCGTTCTGCTCGTCGTGGTGCGCGGCGCAGTGGACGTGTCGGTACGCCGCGGCGGAACGGCGCACCGCGTGCGGCTAGCCGGCCCGGGGCGCTTCGTCGGACAGGTCGGCGTCCTCGACAGCGGACCCAGCACCGTGGTAGCCCGCACCCGAGAGCGGGCAGTGCTCATCCGCCTTCCTGGCGAGCGTGCGCGGGAAATGCTGCGCGAGCCCAGCGTGGCCGCGCGGCGGTTCTCGGCGGCGCTCGCCGAGGACGTGGCACGCGCGCTGCAGCAAGCCGAGCGACCGGTGGCACGGACGCTCTCCGCTGCCAACGCACGGTGAGTGTGCTGGTGCGCCGACTGTGCCCGAGCCGCCGCGCCGACCGGCCCAGCTCTTGAGTGTGGCGATTCGGTCCTTCGGCGGCACGCGGCTGCGCATGGCGGCATGGGGTGAATGTTTACGATCGTGAGGCACCAGGATCGAGGTGCGCAGCGCCTCGATCACCTCCATGATCAGGCATTATGTGGCCCGGAGGGCGAAGGTGACCGAAGGTAAAGGTCACCCACATAATGCCGCAGTCAGGGCGAGGTAGGCGGGACTGTCGCTTCCGATTGGGTTACCAATCTTGACCGGTACGGAGATCCGGTCCTGCCTGGATCCGGGCGCATAACCTGCTGGCGTCCGGCCCGAAGGGGCCGCGCTCCACCGACCGGGCGATTTGTGACATCCTCGGGATGTCAGCCGGTGAGTGTGCGGGGCATGCTCCGACTGGGTGGGCCTGCCAGCCGACAGAGCCTTTGATAGAGAGGCTGCGAGTGACCGTGGAGAACGCAACCAGCGAGGACTCGTCACGCGGTCCGGTCTGCCCGCACTGCCGAGAGCCCCTTCGCGGCAATCTTCGTCAAGAACAGGTCACCCCGCAGCAAACGACCGATCCCGGACCTAAGCTCGCGATGACGCTCACGTACTGCGGCAGGTGTGGCTGGACCCTGCACCTTGCCCCGGCGCGAGCCGGCGGCCCGGCCGGTCACGGCCTGGCGGCGTACGAAGAGGTCGCCGCCCCCGCGGATGAACAGATGCTCGAGGGCCAGTTCCAGCTTCGGTGCCGCGACCTGATCGGCGAGATCAGGTCACTCGGCTTTAACCCGAATGTCTGGGTGGCTATGATCAACAGCCTCGGAGCTGCCGGGGCGGCCAGGAAGCTCCTGGCCGATCATCACATGCTCGTCGTCACCCCATGGCTCGTGCGGCGAGGCCGACCAGAACTCACGCTAGAGCACGAGATCGGGCAGCCGAGATGGTCCGGGCTGTTCACCGATGAGGAACGCGCCGAAGCAGCGCGGCGGCAGGCACGCGCCGGCAAGACGCCGCACAGGCGGAGGAGCTGGCTGAGAGCGAGACGTGCGCCCAGGAGATCCGGTTTCTGACCCACGCCTGGCCATGTCGTCCGGTTGCCGGCAGCCGCGAGAGAACATCGCACAGAATGCCGCGCCGCGGCTGCATCTGCCCGCGACATAGAGCCGGGTCGGCGCGTGGTTATCAAGAGCTCTTCGCGTCGTGGCTGCGTGGCGATCCCGGTACCGCCCCAGCTCACAGTCGGCCGGGCCGTATGTTTATACATCGCCGCGCCTCCGGGTGAATGCGCGCATCTGCCGCCGACCGGGCGGAACCTATCGCTCCGGCTTTCCGCGGAGACGTCCATTTGTGGCCCAAGATCGCTGGCTGCTTGGGCTGGCCGGGCCGGCCTGGGGCTGCAGAGCCGGCAGTTGTGGTTAGTCCTGGCGGCTCGGGTCACCCGAGGGCGGCAGGTAGCCGTCCTTGATCAGGGGTTGCGCCCGGGCGGCGTGGAGGGAGGGATCTTCAGGAGCGATCGTGGCGAGCCCGTCGACGTGCCGGTTGAACATGCACGATACCGCCGCGATCAGAACGGTGTCGTGGATCTCCAGGTCAGTCGCGTCCGCCGCGCTGGCCTGGGCGAGCAGCTCAGCGGTGACGTTGAGCCCGCTTTGCTGCACGGCGGCCGCGATCGCCGGCAAGGTCTTCAGCTTGACAGGCACCGGGCCAGGCGGACCTGGATCCGGCGCGTGCCCAGGTCGCGGTCGTGCTCAACCGGAGCGAGCAGCCGGCTTCCGCCCGGCCAGAGTCCGCCGCCATGCCTGGTGCGCAGCCAGCTGTCAAGTGCGGCCACGTACGTATCGAAGGGGACATCGGCGATCCGCCGGAACGACAGCGATCCCAGATCCGGGACCATGCTCGCACTCATGTCATCTGCTCCTCCGGCCGCTGCGGGATGCCTGGTTCCTCCGCGCACCCGCTGGGACCTTGCCTGGTTCCCGCATCTCAAGGTTCGCGGTAAGGCCCCTGCCACAGCATCGCCGGCTACCCGGTCCGGCACCTCAGCCGGATCCGCCGCTGCACCCGGCAAACCCCCGGGCACGGCCCGCCCGCGGCCCGCGAAACAGGCGGCACCACAGCACCTCAGGAGATGATCGCCGCGCTCGCCCCGCGGCTGAGACGAATAGCCGGGTTCGCCAGCCACCCGGCCAGGGTTCCCCGGACCCGGCCCGTGGAATCACTAGTCCAGCCGGGAGCCCGGCCGTCACGGCCGGCAATGCCCGGCCCGGCAGGATCGCCGCATGGCCTATGACGAAGATCTCGCTGCTCGTATCAGGGATCTGACCGGCCCTGACCCTGAGCTGACTGAGAAAAAGATGTTCGGCGGGCTGGCCTTCCTCATCTGCGGGAACATGGCGATCAGTGCCAGCGGCCAGGGCGGCATGCTGGTCCACGCGGATCCCGGGCAGTCAGGCGACCTCGTGGCTGCCGCCAGGGCCGCAACCGCTGTGATGCAGGGCCGGGAGATGCCCGGCTGGCTGCGGGTCAGCCCGGAGGACGTCGCCAGCGACGACGACCTTTCCGGATGGGTGGAAAGAGGGATCAGGCATGCGCGGTCGCTGCCGTCGAAGCAGCCCGCGAACAACAAGCCGAAGAAGTAAGCAACCGCTATGCGCGGCCTTCCGAGCTGACGCCCGGATCTGCCGAATAGAGGACGTTGCTTACGCGTGCATATACATGACAGGGCAACCAGGCGCTGGTAAACGACGGGTGGTAGCCGTCCTGGAGGACCAGTCGACGTTGCGCGCGCTGCACCGGTTGTGGCCGGAAGGCGCGCCTGGCTGGGAGCTGGTGGTTGTCCCGGAGGCCGAGGCGGAGCACCTGCTCGCGATTTCAAGAGAGCTGAAACAGGACCTGGAATGTTCTGCGGGACGCCTAATTCCGGAATCGCTCGACCGCTTTAGCCGGGTTGTCAGTGACGTGCTACCCGGCCCGGTGGATGAGGACCGTAATGTGGTGGCGAGCCCCTGGCCGGTGCCGCTGGACCTTGTTCAAGACGGTGACGGCGACTGGGGAGCGCGCGGGATCTTCTCGCACGTGCTGCTACCGGAGGGTGCGAGCCTGGAGGTTCTTCGCCGTAGTATCAGCAACCCTGAGCCTGCGCCGATCGGCACCTACCTGCTGGTGTGCCCGATGGCGATGGACCGGAACGTGCCGCGCCATCTGCAGGACATCGTGCGGGTGGCCACCGAGCTGGAGAATTCCCTTCCCGTGGAGCTGTGGCTGCAGCCTTCACTGGACCGCGCGCTGCAGGCCTTCGAGCAACCACAGGTGGGCGTGCTGCACATTGATACGCATGGGTCGGCGACTACCATCATGATGGGGCCGACGCGCGATGGTGCCCGCCAGATTGGCCCCGACATGTTGCCCGCGCACATATCGACGCCATTGGTCATCGCGGTGGGATGTGAGCTGACGGGGAGCGCAGATGGGATAGGTGCCGAACTTGTGCGACGTGGAGTCACCGCGACCTTCGGCTCTTATATAAGGTTCCATAGCCTCGGCGTCACGGGCTCCGAAGAAGCTGAGGCTGACTGGTACCGGCATCTGCTGCATCCGCTCATACGCGGTGACGACCTGGGACAGGCGGTGCTGGCAGCACGCCGCGGGGTCGGCGACGGCATCCTGCGTTACTGCTGGCTGACGCTCGGGTCGTCCTTGCTGCGCTTCGATGCCGGCACACCCTCCAAATAGCGGTCGGGAAGGTGCTGCCGGGTCTGCATGATCCCGGCCGCGACCCCGCACAGGCCCTGAGCTACGCGGATCCGCCTGGTAACCTGCCCGCGACATCGTGAGCAGTCACAGGACCGCTTCTGATACGGGTGAGGTCCGATCGGCGGGATGGACCTGAAACCTGGCAGTCAACTCCAGCGCCTGCTGGCATCGAGCGAGCAGAATGCCCTCATCTGCGCTGTCCGCGTCACGATCGGCCTCGAGCCAATACTCGTGCATATCGGCGGGTACGCGCGCGAGTTGCCACAGCGACTCGAACACGCACTGTGGGCTGCCCCGGGTTGTTGATGAGGTCCTGGCTTGCTGAATCCGTGGCTTCTCCTAGAGCCGGCGGGCGGCGGGCTCGCCGCTGGTCAGGCCGGTCAGGTCGGTGATGTGGATGCCGGTGCGGCTGATATCGCCGGGGCCGGGCATGGCTGATCCGGGGAGCGCCGCCGCCGCGCTTCCCCAGGCGACCGCTTCTGCCAGCGCGGCGGGGCCGTCGGCGCCGGCGGCCAGGTAGCCGGCGAGCAGCGCGTCGCCGGCTCCGGCGGTGCTGCGCGGCTCGATCGCCGCCGCGCTGGCATGCCAGGCAGCGTCCCGGCGGACGAGCACGGCACCGGCCGGGCCCAGGCTGGTGAGCACCGTGTGCACGCCGCGGGCGGTCAGGGTCGCCGCTGCGCCGGCGACGTCCGCGATCGTGCCGAGAGGGCGGCCGGTGAGCTCAGCCAGCTCCTCCCGGTTTGGCTTGACCAGGTCGGGGCGCGCGGCGATGGCCTTGGCCAGCGGCGGCCCCGAGCTGTCGATCGCTATCCGGGGCCCGGTACCGCGCAGCTGCCGGATGAGCCCGTCGTACCAGCCGGCGGGAGCGCCGGGGGGCAGGCTGCCGCACAGCGCGACCCAGTCCGCCCGGGCGGCCGCCTGCCTCAGGGTGACCGCGAGCGCGCCGAGCTCGTCCCGGCTGAGCCTGGGCCCGGGCTCGTTCAGCTTGGTGGTGGTGCCATCGGACTCGACGACCGTGACGTTCGCCCGGACCGGGCCGGCGATGCGGACAGTGAGCAGTTCCAGGCCCGAGCCGGCCAGCAGGGCCTCGAGCTGGGCCCCCTCGGCGCCCCCGCTGGGCAGCACGGCCTTTGCCTGGCGGCCGTGCGCGGCCAGCGCCCGGGCCACATTGACGCCCTTCCCGCCTGCGTCCACCCGGCTGGAGCGGGCGCGGATGACCGTACCGGGCCGCAGCGCGGCAACCTCGATCGTCCGGTCGACGCTCGGGTTGGCCGTCAGGGTGACGATCACGCCTGCGCCACCCGCAGGCCGCCAGATCCCAGCGCCGGGACGAGGCCGTCACCGGCATCGGCGCGGAGCATGCCGGGCTCGTCCCGCTCGCCGGAGCGGGCGAAATAGCCGGCACCGGGCCTGCCGTGGCCGGCCGCGACCGCCCGCCGCGCGGCGGGGCGGATCATGGCCCGCCTGGCCGCCGCCCCGGCCTGGTCCGGGGTGGTCAGGCCGCAGGCGGCGAAGACGCCGCTGGCGCCGGGGACCGCGACGCCGGCCAGCGCGTTCCCGGCCCGCCTGCCGGCCGCGGCAAGCGTGCGGGACCACGCCCGCCCACCGGTCACCAGCACCTGCAAGCCGGGCCGGGCCGGCAAGGCCGGGGTGATCGGCAGCGAGCTGGTGACCACAGTAAGCGCCCAGCCCAGCGGCAGCATCCGCGGGGTCCGGGCCATGGCGGCGCCGCAGCCAGGCACGATCACCCCTGTCACGGCAAGCCCGCAAATGACGGTCCCGGCGCTCCGGTCCTCTCCTTTTGGTCGCGCCCGGCACGCTGGCCGCCCGCTGGCCCGCAACCCCGGCGCCCCGCCGGGATCGCGCCGCCGTGAACACGGCGCAGCAGGCCCTGCCGCCCGGAGGAGATACAGGTCCCGGCGCACCGTCTGCGGCCTGACCTCAAGCTCTGCGGCAAGCGCCGCAACGCCGACCCGGCCCCGGGCCCGGGCAGCGATCAGCTCAAGCCGCTGTTCCGCATGCACGCCTCGATTATCACCGTCTCACCTGCCTGTCCTGTGTTCTCGCCCGGGTGAGAGGAGGCGGACCGCACCCGGTTTCCTGCAGGCTGTGACTTCCGGGAAGGCCGGGACTCACGGCAGCACGGAAGCAGCACCCGGCTGAGCTGCGGGAACGTGCGGTGGCGATGGTTTTCGAGCTGCGGCCGCACCGGCTTCCCTGGATGCGTGACCTCTGGGAAGGCAGGGACATACGCCACGTCCCAGTCAGGCCGGCGGCCCGCATCACCGCCTGCCCGTTATCCTGGCAGGCCCGGGCCACGTGCCTGACGTGCCCGCCGGCCGGCCACGGCGCAGGTGCCCCGCGCTGCCCGCCATCCCCGGCCAGATCCGCCAGTCAGGACCATGAAACGTCGAGCACATCACACCGGCCCTGTCACCCCGGCCTCCTGCCCGCGCCTGAGCAGCTAATCCAGCTCCACTAGCGAACACCAGCCAACCGATCGACTCGCGGCATAACAGTACGTTCCCGCGCCGTCCGCGGGTAGATGCACGTTTCCGCGGCTTGTGAAAGCCCGCACAAGGCGCTTCCGCGGAAACGCCACGGACGCACCCGACGCGGTAGCCAGGAGTATGACGATCCGGGCGGACGCTCTGTCTGCGGCCAGAAGAGTGCGAGCCGTCTGGCCAGTGGCGATGGAATCGGGTCGCCGCCAGAAGCGTAAGGAAGGCATCATGAAGCCCATGACCACGGGGACGGATACTGTAACGCTATGGCGGCCCACCGGGCCCGAAGAACTCGCGTTGGTCGAGGCTTCCGGGTGGCGGGAATGGCCACCCCGACTGGCGGGCCAGCCGATCTTCTACCCCGGTGCTCAACGAGGAATACGCCGCGAAGATCGCCCGCGACTGGAACGTCCGGCAGTCCGGCGCGGGCTACGTGACCCGCTTCCTGGTCCGCCGGTCTTTCCTGGACAACTACGACGTGCACCAGGTCGGTGGCCAGACCATCTTGGAATACTGGATCCCCGCCGAAGACCTGGCCGCGTTGAACGCCAGTATTGTCGGCACGATCGAAGTGACCGCGGAGTTCCACTGACTGACGATCACATCGCGGCAATTGAGGACGGTCATCCAAAGGGCGACGATGCATAAACATACAGCCCGTCCGACTGTCCGCCCGGTCGTAACCAGGGGACCGGCATGTGGCCAACGACGCGAGGAGCTCTTGATAACCGCGCGCGGACCCGCCGATCTGTCGTCAGGTTCGGCCTGTCTGAAGAAGGCGGGGTTGGCCCGCAGATCAGGTTGTTCCGCGCGTTTCCGGCGATGCCAGGATTGTCGCGTGGCGCAATACCCCTTCCCCGGCGAAATCGGCTTCCGCCACCCGGGCGGACGCGTTGCCGGTGTTCATGCTCATCCAGTCCCGTCGCCTCCTGCACCCGGTTAGGTACCCATCGGGCCATGGCGGCGAGCGCCTCGATCGCAAACCAACTCCGGAGCGCATCAGATCCCTGCCGATCTGGCGGGGGGACCAGGGTCGGGACTCAACCACCAGGGCGCCGAAGGGTCGTCCGTCACTACCGGGTATCTGCTCACCCGGCGTCGCCGCCCGCGTCCCCGCCCTCGGTGGGTTCGCCTGCCGGGAGCTCGCCCGGAATGCCTTCGCCGGCTGGGTACGCGTCGACGGGCAGGAGCCTGAATCCCCGACGCAACGCGAAGAATCCGGGCAGTTCGAGGTGAGAATGCCTGACGAACAGGTCGGTATCCTGGACGGCCAGGGTGGCGGTGATTTCGCAACGACCGGAGCGGACGGTGACGAGTCGGCCGCCGCTGATCCCGAGCAGCAGGGCGTTGACGTCGAACACGATGGACAGGCCGAACTGGAGGGTGGCTACTTGCTGACCGTCCACCAGGACGCTGACGGAGGGCCGCTGGTCCAGTTTGACCTCGTGCGAGGACATGCTGACCAGTTCGGTGCTGCCGGGTGCGGCCAGAGTCCGCCGTGCAGCAGAGATGATGTTGCGGTGCTCGCTCCACCCGCGCACGAGCACGCCGATCAGGTCGACCTTCAGCAGGGCGGCCATCGTGGTCGCCGCCTCCTGCGCGGCGGCCTGCCTGGTCGCCTCCGAGAGATGCGCTACAGCGCGGTTGAGGCTCTGATCGCCGCCGAGCGACAAGATCTCACTGGCCAGGGCTTTGGCTGCCTCCGCGTCCGTGCCGAACAGCAGATCCAGGGCGGTGGGCGTACTGCCCGGTCCAGCGGTCATGGCCGCTCCTCCTTGATTGTGGTAGTGGAAACTCCGGGGTGGGGTTCAAGGCGAACCGTGTGGGTCGGCTCCGTTCCCGTGTCGCGGACACTCACGTCCGGCCGGACGGTATCCGGCACGGCGCGCACCTCCGACGCCACGGGCGTGTGCAGATCGGAACGCTCCGAGCGAGCGCCCTTCCGTGAGCGGAGGCGCCTGCTGCGCCCGATCAGCGTGAATGCCCCGGCGGCGGCCATGGCCCCGATGGCCGCCAGCAAGGCGATGAGCTGCGGCGGTACCGTCCGCCGGTTCAGGCTCACACTCCGCCCTGGGGCTGACCCGGCCGGCTCGGCTGATACCTCGGTAGAAAGCGGGCTCTCGTTCCCGGAGGCGTTGACCCCGGTAACCATGAAGTAGTAAACAGCCTTGTTGTGCAGATGGGTCACGGTGACGTCGGTGGTCTTGGCGTTGCCGATAGCGGGGATCTCCTGCACGCCAGGAACCCTGGCGATATAGATCTTGTAGCTGACGACCGGCGAGCCGCCATCCGACGTGGGCGCGGTCCACGACAGGTGGACCTGGGTGTCGCCTGCGGTCGCGGTCAGCCCATTCGGTGCGGTGAACGCCGGGGCGGTGCTCGGCGGCGGGGTCGTGCTCGGCAGCGAGGACTGCACGATGACGTGCAACGTAGCCGACGCCTCAGCGGACAGGGGGCTCAGACCCGCGGCATTGACCGCGGCCACCCTGAAGTAGTAGGTGGTCCCGTTGGTCAGGCCGGTCACGGCGTAACTGGTGCCCGTGACCGGCGTGCCGCTGACCGGGGTGCCGGTCTCGCCGCCCGGGCTGGTCCCCTGGTAGATGATATAGCCGCTGATCGGCGCGCCCCCGGACACGGGCGCGGTCCACGCCAGGATCACCTTCGAGTTACCCGGAGTCGCGGTCAGCATGACAGGCGCTCCCGGCGCGGTCAGCGGGGTGGCCGGCACCTCATCCGACGGCTGACTCTCGCCGGCCTTGTTGACGGCAGTCGCCCTGAAGTAATACGTGGTCCCGTTGGCCAGGCCAGTCACCGTCACGGCGGTACCAGTGACCTTGGCGAACGGGGCTCTCCCAGCGAAATGAGCCGTGGTCCCCACGTAGAGGTCGTAGCCGGTAACTGGCGAGCCGCCATCCGATGCGGGCGCGCTCCACACCAGAGTCACCTTGGCGTCAGCCGCGGTCGCGGTCAACCCGACGGGCGCCCCCGGCACGGTCAGCGGGGTGGCCGGCACCTCCTCCGACGGCTGACTCTCGCCGGCCTTGTTGACAGCAGTCACCCTGAAGTAATACGGGGTGCCGTTGACCAGGCCGACCAGCACGAGGGCAGTGCCTGCTACCCCGGGGACCTCAGCGGCTCCTTGGAAATCAGCCGAAGTCGCATAGTAGACGTTGTAGCCGCTGACCTGCGAGCCGCCATCTGACGCAGGCGGGTCCCACGCCAGGGTCACCTTGGCGTCACCCGGAGCCGCGGTCAGCCCGCCGGGCGGCCCCGGCACGGTCACCGGGATGGCCGGTACCTCGCCCGACGCGGTGCCCTGACCCTGGGCGTTGACCGCGGTCACGGTGAAGTAGTAGGTGCTCCCGTTGGTCAGGCCGGTCACCGTGTAGCTGGTCGAGGTGACCGGCAAGCCGTTGACCGGGGTGGCGGACTCGCCGTCCGGGCTGGTCCCCTGGTAGACGTTGTAGCCGCTGACCTGCGAGCCGCCATCTGACGCCGGCGGGTCCCACGCCAGGGTCACCTGGCGGTCACCCGGAGCCGCGGTCAGCCTGCCGGGCGGCCCCGGCACGGTCACCGGGACGGCCGGCACCTCGCACGATGCCTGACCCTCATTCACGCCATTAGCGACCCGGTTGACCGCGATCACGCTGAGGTTGACCGCGGTCACGGTGAAGTAGTAGGTGCTCCCGTTGGTCAGGCCGGTCACCGTGTAGCTGGTCGAGGTGACCGGCGAGCCGTTGACCGGGGTGGCGGACTCGCCGTCCGGGCTGGTCCCCTGGTAGACGTTGTAGCCGCTGGCCTGTGGGCGGCCATCTGACGCGGGCGGGTCCCACGCCAGGGTCACCTGGCGGTCACCTGGAGCCGCGGTCAGCCCGGCGGGCGTCCCGGGCGCAGCTGCCGGCGTTGCCGTCGGGGTGGCCGGCACCGGGTCAGACACCGCGGTTTTACCGTCAACGAGCCAGAAGGTGTACCCGGTGCGGTTTTTCAAGTGGATCACCAGGGCGCCCTTGTCCGTAACATTCGTGACTGCGGCGGGATGACCAATGCCATTAGGGGGTGCGTCATAGACGATGACGCTGCCGGCCGGCGCGGACGGGCTCCATGTCAATTGCACCCGCGAGTTGCCCGCGTCAGCCTTCAGGCAGAACTGGGGCACGGCCGCCTTAGCGGAAAGCACGGAGCATGGCTCGCTCGGGGCGAGGACGAGGGCAGACGCCCCCGAGGTGATGCCGCCTGCCACCGTCGAAGGTCCGCCGATCATGGTGGCGGCCAGGCATGTTACTGCGAGTGTGCGCAGCCACGGCCGGAGGCGCCGTCGCCGCGTATAACCGGGGAACCTCGACTGATCGACGTTCCAGGTACCGTGAACGTCCTTCATATCAATTCGGAGACAAGGCAATACGGGGTGATACACGCGTGGCCGCGCTAAGTCGCGATATAGGTACGCGTGGTTGAAATAGAATCTGATGTGGTGAAGTTCACGCGGTCGGGCCGGAGATACCTAATGAGCCTGTCGGGACATTTACGCTTCGCGCGCCTCGTGACCTTCACACTAGCCCGGGCAGGAGCCGACAGGTGAGCGAGGGGGCCTGCTCGTTCGGTACTAAATCCGGTGACCTGCGAAGGATTTTCGCGGCCGAGGAGCCGGACATAGTCTAACTTAACTTAGCGTGATAGAGATACGGAACGCCCTCCTACGCCGCGATGAGAGCGCGGTACGTCATGCCCCGCGAGCCAGATTGGGCGTTCTGTGAGCGGTGCCGGCGTCGTCGGCGGCGGCTCCTGCACCACGCCGAATCGGCGATAAGGAACTCGGCGGGCCAGCGTTCCGATCACGCTCAGCGACTAGGGCTGGTCCGCGGGCGTCACGCGAGATCCGCCGATCTGCGTGGTCGCCGAGGCTCGATAGCGCCGTCCTGGACGGGCGCAAAGTTGGGTGATCTGTGCGTGTAGGACGGCTGTCCGACGCTCGCACATGCTGATGCCGCCCCGGGGGCCGGGCGGTCAGGGACGGCCCATCGTGGCGGCGTGCGCCATCAGCAGTGAGTCCGGCGGTGCCAGGTCGACACCATCAGGGTTGTCCAGGTAACCGGCGGCGCGGCCGGGCACGTCGTCGTGGCCGTACTGCCAGATGATCCGGTTCGTCTTCGGGCTGATCACGATTACGCGGTCGTTGTAGTCATCGTTGACCAGGATGTTGCCGTTGGGAAGCGGCAGCGCGAGCGAGGGATGGTTGAGCGCGGCCGCGCCGGCCGGCCGGAACCGCCACACCACCTGCCCGGCGCGGCCGAAGATGACGACCTGGCCCGGATCCGAGTAATCGGCGACGATGTAGCGGCCCGGGCTCACCTCGTTCGCATCGGAGGGGTAGCGGACCCCCGGCGGGTGCGCCGACCAGTACACGCGGCCGTCCAGGCTCATCTCATCGACCCAGTTGCCGAGGATCTCGGTGATGAGGTAATGCCCGTCGGTGAGCGGGAAGGCGCCGTTCGGCTGGGCGAACTGGCGCGGCGGTTCATGAGAGCACGCTGTCGACGTGCTCCCCAGCTGGCGGGTGATGCCCCGGGCGGACAGCAGCAGGATCCGGCAGTTGAGGATGTCCGCCACCAGGATCTGGCCGCCGGGCAGCAGCATGGCGTCGTCGGGATGATAGTAGTAGCCGGGCCCGGACCCGGGCACCCCCGGATGGCCGTACCGGCGGGTGACGCGGCCGGTCGCGATGTCGATCACCGAGATCGTCTGGTTCTCCTCCTGGGTGGCGACGATCGACCGGCCGTCTGGGGAGACGAACGCGTCGTCGGGCGGGCCGAACGTCTGGCCGCGCCCGAGGACACCGGGGCCGGGGAACAGCCAGCGGATCCGCCCGTACGGGTCAACCAGCAGCAGCCGCCGGTTGTCCTCATCGGCGATCAGCACGTCGCCGGGTAGCGCCGACGGATCTGACCCGGGTGCCAGATGCCCCGGACCGCGGGCGGGCAGCAGCCGGAAGGCACTCGCCGGCCGGGACGGCGCGCTGGGCGAGGGTGACAGCGACCGGCGGGCCGGGGTGCTCGCGGCGGCCCTAGCATGACTAGATGGCGAGGACGGTGACGTGCAGCCGGCCAGCCCGGCCGCGACCACTGCGGCCAGCACGGCTACGGTACGGGCCGGGCTCGCGACCACCGTGGCCGGCCGCATCGCGCGGAAGCCGCAGAAAGTCACCACCCGAGGTTAGCTGGCTTGCACAGCATCTGGGCCGTGTACCTGCTCATTGGGCCGCTTCGGGGTGCTCCACTGGCTAGGATCGTTAGGGTGACTCAGGGCGCTACGCCGCGCCGTGCACAGGGATGGCGGCGCGCGATCATGCTTGCCGGGGTGCTCGCGCTGGCCATCGCGCCGTGCGCGTGCACGGCCTCCCGGCACCCGGGCGGCCACGCGATCCGCCAGGGCCGCCCCAGCGCGACGTCTCCGCAGCACCGCCGCAGCGGCAGCCTCAGCGTCCAGCTGGTGGTCGAGGCGAGCGGCGACCTGCTGATCCATTCCGCGGTCTTCGACCGGGCGCTGGTCCTGGGCGGCGGCCGCCACTACAACTTCGCTCCCATGTTCGCGCAGATCAAGCCCTACATCCAGGGCGCAGACCTGCCGCTGTGCCATGTCGAGACGCCGATGACCCCGGCTCCTCCCGCCGGCTACCCGACCTTCAACACCCCGCCGGAACTGGCCACCGCGATCCGCCAGACCGGGTGGCGGGCCTGCTCCACGGCCGCGACGCACTCCCTGGATCAAGGGCAGACCGGAGTCGATGACACCATCCGCGCGCTGGATCGCGCCGGGGTGGCGCACACCGGCACCTTCTCCTCGGCGGCCGCGCAGAAAACGCCGCTGATCATGACGGTCAAGGGCGTCCGCGTCGCGTTCCTGGCCTACACCGAGCTGACCAACGGCATCCCCTCACCGCACCCCTGGTCGGTCAACCGGGCCAGCGCGGCGCAGATCCTGTCCGACGCGCACCGCGCCCGCGCCGACGGCGCGCAGGTCGTCATCGTCAACCTGCACTGGGGCGATGAGGATGTCGCCCAGCCCAGCAGCTTCCAGCTCGCCCTCGCCGGCACGCTCACCCGCTCACCCGACATCACCGCGGTCGTCGGCCAGCACGTGCACATCGTCCAGCCCATCCGCATCCTGCACGGCAAGCTCGTCGTCTTCGGCGAAGGCAACCTGATCTCCAACCAGACCAGCGCCTGCTGCCCGGCCGCCGCCCAGGACGGGATGATCGTGCTGCTCACCATCACCGTGGACAGCCGCGGAGCGCGCGTCACGTTCATCCGCTACGTGCCGGTCTGGGTCCGCCACCCGGACTTCGTGGTGCTCCCGGCCGGCACCGCGTGGCGCGCCGACCCCGCCGACGCCGCCGCCCTGCGCGCATCCTACGAGCGCACCGTCGCGGCAGCCGGGCGCGGTCCCCGCATCCAGCCGATCCCCGCCCACCTGTTATCAGCGGCCTGGCCCGCCCCCAGGATCACCAGCCAGCGCGCCGGCAGGCAGCGCAAGAGGATAGCCCCTGGCGTCGGGGGGCGTCCCCGCCGGGGTTGGGGAAGGCGCCTCGTTACCGACGGTGACAGCACCGCGGTCGTGCGACACGCGAGATCCGCCGCTATGCGCGGCATCGGGAATCTCGGCGTCCATCCCCTGAGGCGCGCCGAACGGGATGTTCTGCGCGCCTGCGGGCCAGTGGGGAGACGGATTGGTGATCGGCCTCCTGACTGAGAGCTTGCCAGACTAGCCGTGCAGGCCGCGGTTCCTGGATGGCCAGGCGGTCTTGCAGGCTGGCGTCGCGGAACTGGTAGACGGGCCCGACCGTGCGCAGGACGCTGCGGCTGCGGGCGTCTTCGGGGAACCGCATGAGGCGAACCGGAGTCCGGTCAGATGCGGCGAGCTGTGCAGACGCGAGGAAGGATGACCACGACTGCGTATACACGAGCCTGGTCACGAGCCTGGTCACGAGCCCGCCCCCGAGGCCGACCAGGATGCCGACCACGAGCCCGGCGAGGAGGCCCACCACCAAGCGGCCTGCGCCGGAACAGTTGCCGCCATCGCACGGGCGCTATTCGTTTGGGGGGCTTGTTTCCGCGCCCGAACGCGGACACGGCCCAGAACCCGGCCGTGTTCCCGGTTAGGAGGCCGTCCGTGTGCCCGAACGTGAGCCCGGCCACAAGCACGACCACGAGCACGGCGCCCAGCCAGGTCGCCATGACGCGAGGGGCGGCAGGGGCCCAGGCGGGAACGTGCCACACCATTGCCGGTCGCGGGTGCCGTCGTTGTTCATCCGCGTGGCAATGCGCCGCAGCGCGCGTTCCGCGGTCGGCAGGTCGTAGCGGGGCGGTGGTTCGCCGGGCTGCTGGGTGTGGGCGGCGGGCAGCACCCGGTCCAGGAGATGACCGGCGATGTCCTCGCCCGACGCGGGGTGGCCGGCCGCGTCCCGCAGGCCGAGGAGCTCACCGGCGTTGTCGCCGGCGCTGTAGGTGTCGCGGACCAGGGTGAGCATCAGCGGGTTGCTCGGGGCCTGCGCCAGCGAGCTGCCCAGGTCCTGGCGCAGCCGGCTGATCAGCTCCTGCCAGCCGTCCGGCGGGGAGTCAAGCCGGGTGCGAGTGAGGTAGTCGGCGGCGCCCGGGTCGATGTCTTGCAACTCGAGGCGTGCTGCTCGGTCGAGCCCGGCTGCGCCAGCATGCTGCGCATGCCGGCCTGACACGACCCATGTCGAGCGCCGCCCTGAACCCGCCGGGTCCCCCGCTAGGACCGGGGGCCGCGGCGGCGCCTGGCCGGTCACGATGTAGCCGGTGCCGAACGCGACCTCGCGAACGTGGACGTCCTGGATCAGTTGCTCCAGATGACTCCACGGCAGCCCCAACCCCCGAAGCTCCGCTTGGCACCGCCGGCAGCAGATCACTCAGGAGGCGTGCGTCATGGTGGTTGGGGAGACTGAGTACGCAACGGGACCTCCGGTGTCCGGGAAGATCGTGATGGATTGGCCTGGATCTACCAGAGGTCCCGTCTTCCTGCCACCCCATGCCGTCAGGCAGGGTTGGGTCCGGGTCCGGGTCCGTGCGGCGGTGGTGGCGGTGGCTGGGGGATCTTGCGGAACACGCTAAAGGGCGGCGAGCTCGTTGCGGAGCCGCTCGCGAAACTGGCTGAGATGGTGATGCCGGTAACGCTAAAGATACCCAGCGGCAGCTCGTTGGCCGTTACGGTGAAGGTGCCTGAGGTGCTGCCGTGCCGGATGTTCACGTCCGGCGGGGTGATGCTGACGGCATCTGGATGGTTGGTGCTGAGCGTAATGAACTCGCCAATTGCAGAAACGGGGGGTGTCCTCACGAGGATCGCGCCCGTGGCAGTCTGATCGGGCAAGAGGGGTTGAGCCTCGGCCGACACGGACACAAAGATCTGACCCGGAAGAACGGTGATCGTCGTTGCCTGGGACGACCCGTCGGGCCCGGTCGCGACGATAGACCAAGTGCTTGCGGTTGTCGCCGTGGCCGATGCGGTGATGGAGAAGGTGGCGAAGGTGTCTCCGGCGCTGATGACTACGCTCGTCGGCGGGTTGATGAATACGCCCGGCGGCGCGGGGAGGCCAGCACCGTTCAGAATGCTCAGTGTCACGGTCGTATCCCCGGGGGTGGCGGGCTCGTTCAGTGTGACCGTACCGGTGGCATTCTGCCCCGACCACAGGACGTTCGGACTCACGTCAATGCTGGTGACGCCGGGCGGGATAAAGGTCTGGGGCAAGACGTTGACGATGATGTCTTGACCAGACGGGATTCCCATGGCGACTACCTGCACAGAGTACGTCGCTGGTGCGCCCGTTGCAGGTGCCAGGCTGATCGGGATATCGACAAGAACGGTGCCGGGCTCGCCCGGCGCGATGCTTCTCGTGCTGACATCGTGAACGCGGGCATAGGTCACTCCGCCCCCCGAGTCCACGAACCTTACCATCGGGTAGTTTTCCGCCTGCTGGCTGTCGTCTCCGAAGCTATAGCACTCGGAAAGCCCGCAGAGTTGCGTCCCCGCGAGCGTCACCGTGCTATTACCCGCCACCAGGCCCGGGAAGGACGTTATCGTGGGCGCCCAGGACGGGTTTCCACCTGGTGTGAATGCGACATCGTACCAGGTCCCGTCATTGAATGAGACAAGCCCGTGGCCGTTGGGCAAAAGCAACAACGCGGGGTTTCCCAGGGTAGCACCCGGCGGAGCGTTGTCGACGGTAAAGAAAGCGTTGAGGACCGGATCGTATTCGAGCAATGCGAATGGAAAGGTTGTTTCATTCGTGGCCACTACCAGCAAGACCTTGCCGTTGGGCTCCAGAATCGCCGGGGCGTCTGACGTGACCAATTGGTTGGATGTCGTTGGCAGATCCGGCCCCTGCACCCAGGTGCCATCGTTTCCCTCGGCTCCCGGCGTGTAGATGCAGGTATGTCCGGTGGCGCCAAACCAGATGACGCGCCCGTCCATCAGCGTTATTCCAGGTCCTATTTCGTTGCCGCCATTTCCGGCATCTGCACCAAGCATGACCGGCAACGGCGCATCCGGCACAAATGCCTGCACGCCGGGATCGTATCGCATGCTCGTCTGATCATAGACGCCGGCTCTGATGACGTCGCCCGTCTGCAGAAGGGTGTAACCCTGCTCATCAGTGTTATCGCCGCCGCCGAATGTCCATGTCAGCGTGGAAGGGTCAAGCAGGGCGACCTGTGACCGGCGGTCTTGGGTGTTGCCGAGCAAGAACGTCCCGTCGTTGAGTACGACCGACGGCGAGTCACCGATAGCGTCCCAGTTGGGCGGCGCGGAAAGCTGCGTCGAAGACTGCGTCCTCGGATCATAAATCTCGCAGAAGTTCGTTTCCGCCTGCGCCTGACTTCCGTCGATGTGCTCGCCTCCGCATGTGAGCAGCCGCCCATCGGACAGGACGGCGGAGGCGAAGTCATCCTTTTCGAGCAAGAAGTTTCCCTCGTCCGTCCACGACCCGTTGGCGTAAGAACCCTGCCCATCGGGACGCAGCGCCATAAGTTGCGTGCCACCGGCGAGATTAACTAGGACGCTGCCATCTTGCATCAGCCACATGGCGTTCGCGATTTGCCCCGGCCCCGGATTCTGACTGAGTTGACTCCATGACAATCCCATTAGCTCATTCTCCTCTCGGATCAGATCGCGCTGCGATCCGATATTCCGTCCGCGGACGGAGGGTGTACGTGGCGCGCTCCCGGAGGGTGATCGGCGGCGCGTTGGCTCTACCCTCGCCAGCGGAACCGGTGATCACTACATGTGCCAGTCCACGGGAGCTTGCGCATGGTCCTCCTTCAGCAGCGCGTCCTTCCTGGGACGCTGGGCCGCTTGCTCTCATAGAGACAGAGGCGCGAGGCGAGGCGTTGTCCCGAGGATGCGGCTCAGGAATCGTGCAGTTCGCCGTTTACAACTGTGCCGCATTTGCCCCTGATGATTCGGCAACGCTTGTGCTTGATTGCCAGAGAACTGCCCCGCTCTGGCTACGGATTACGAGATTCCCGTCATCCTGCAGTCTGAGAAATGCCGAAATATTGCCTTCCGTGCCCGTGTTATCCCCCAACGGAAGCCCGCCTCCGCTGTACTGGCCGAGGCGCGTGTCGTCTTTGTGATAGATTACGAAGTTGCCGTCGTACTGCATAGACAGATGATCCGCGCTCTTATCCTGAGAATATGTTGCCCAGATTGGTATCCAGGTCACCTGCTCAGGTGCAAGCGCGGTGGTCGGCCAGTCCCGCGGCAGGTTGGTAGTGTTGGCGTATTGCAGAACAGCGTTTCCGTCGTTGTCTTGCATGATGAGCCTGAACGTTCTGCCGGGGGAATAGAGGCTTTCACCTAGACTGAGATTGATTGGGGGAACATTGGGGGTCCATACTGGCCCCATTTGACATAGAATATTGCCCGGCCCGGTTGGCTCTGCCCGGAAGGTTGGGGCGATATTTAGCCCTAGCACAAGTTCCTCTGATGGTGTTGTCATGGTGTTCTCCGTTCCCGATATTTGGGCGAAATCCCGGGGCACCGCCGTCTGGTGGGCGGCCACCTCGGATGGGTGGCGTTCTGTCAGCGTGCCTGAGGGCGGTTTTGGCCGCATCTGTCGCTGTGACGTATTTCTAGGCTTTGCCATACGTAGCCACGCTGGGTAAGCGCTCGCGCTGGCTGCGCTCGCGGCCCTCTCTGCGGGGGCCGGGGGCGGCTCAGTGCATGGACGCGTGGCGGCTGGCCCGGAGCGTTGCGCTGGCTCCTCTGTCGTCCCTGGCGGGTTGCCAAGATCCATTTGGTCTCTGGCTGGCGGGCAGGGCACAGTGGGGGTATGGAGCGGGGGCGGGTGGTCAGCCCGGTGTTCGTGGGCCGGACCGCTGGGTTGGACCGGGTGGCGGGGGTGCTGCGGCAGGCGGCGCTGGGTGAGCCGGCGGTGGTGCTGGTGGCGGGTGAGGCCGGGGTCGGCAAGAGCCGTTTCGTGGCCGAGCTGCTGGCGGGCCGGGCGCCGGCCGGCGCGCGGGTGCTGGCCGGGCAGTGCAACGGGTTCGCGCCGGGCTCGCTGCCATACGCGCCGATCGCGGGCGCGTTGCGGCAGCTGCTGCGGGCCAGCGAGGAAGACGACGACCTGCCGGGTGAGGCCGCCCAGGCGGTGGGCCTGCTGCTTCCCGAGCTCACCGCCGCGGGCCAGGTCGCTGGTACGCGCGGGCTGGCTGCGCTGGATCAGGGCCGCGTGTTTGCCCAGCTTGAAGCAGTCTTCGACAAGGTGTCGGCGTCAGCGCCGCTGCTGCTGGTGATCGAGGATCTGCACTGGGCGGACCGCAGCAGCCTGGAGTTCCTGGCCTACCTGTATTACGGGCTGCGCTGGCAGCGGCTGGCGATCGTGTGCACCTACCGCGATGATGAGGTACCGGCCGTGCCCGAGCTGGGCGCCTGGCTGGCCGACCTGCGCCGCAGCACCCGGCTGAGCGAGGTGTCGCTGCCTCGGTTCACCGTGCCTGAGCTGGGCGAGCAGGTGGCCGCGATCCTGGGGGAGGCAGCGGATCCAGGGCTGGTGGCGGGGTTGCATGCGCGTACGGGCGGCAACCCGTACTACACCGAGCTGCTGCTGTCCGCGGGCGCCCCTGCAGAGGTATCGGGCGGCGCCGGCGGGCTGTCGGCAGCGCTGCCGGCTGTGCTGCGCGAGGTGCTGCTGGCACGGTCGGCGGGGACGGCGGCGGGCACCCGTGAGGTGCTCGCGGTGATCGCGGCCGCGGGGCATCCGGTCGCGCATGGCGTGGTCGCCGCGGCGTGGGCCTGGCTGGGGATGGGCGAGGAGTCGCTGCTGGCCGGGTTGCGGGAAGCCGCCGACCGCCAGCTGCTGGTCCCGGTCACCGACCTGGGCGGGTACGCCTTCCGGCACGCGCTGCTCGCCGAAGCGGCCTACGATCAGCTGCTGCCGGGCGAACGCGGGCGGTTGCACGATGCGTGGGCCAGCGTGCTGGAGGAACGAGTAACCGGCGGGACGGCCGGCCCGGCCGCGGTGGCCGAGGTCGCCGCCCACCATCACAAGGCCGGTCATCCCGGGGTCGCGTTCGGCTGGGATCTGCGTGCCGCCGAGGCGGCCGAGCAGGTGGGCGGTGTCGCCGAGGCGGCCAGCTGTTACCGGCGGATGCTCGCGGCCTGGGATGAGGTCCGCGACGCTGGGCAGCAGGCCGGCTTGGACCGGATCGACCTGCTGACCCGGTTGGCACGAGCCGAAGAACTGGCCGGCGACTGGTCCGCCGCTGCCCGGCTAGTCGAGGACGCGATCGCGCTGGTAGACCCTGCCACCGAACCGTTGCGCGCTGCCCTGCTGCAGGCTCGTCTGTGCTGGTCTCTGTACTCGACCGGCCGACCAGCGGCGGCCCTCGGCCCGGCGGCCGCCGCGGTGGCGCTGGTCCCGGAATCCCCGCCGAGTCTCGCCCGTGTTGCCGTCCTCGCCAGCCTAGGCGGCCTCCAGGTAATGGTCGGCCGTGGGGGCCGGGCCGCGGCTACAGTAGCGGCCGCTGCTGCCGTCGCGGACCAGATCCCGGACCCCATAGCGGCGGCCTGGGTCGCTGAGGTCCAGGCACGGGTGGCCTGGCTAACCGGACGCCCGGGCGCCGTGGCACTGGCACGCCGCGCCATACGGCTCGGCCAGCATCCAGGTGCCGGGGACCGGGCGATGATGGCGTTCAACGGCCTGGCGGATGCCCTGGATGCGGCCGGGAACGACCGGGGGGTACTGCAGGCCTGCTACGGCGGCTACGAGCAGATCCGCCGCCGGGGGGGTGCGAATTTTGGTACGTGGCTGCTGTGCCGGGCCTGCTGCACCCTCGTGGCGCGTGGCCGTCCCGCCGAGGCCGCCGAGGCGCTGCACACGGCCCTGCGGGTCCGCCCGTCCGGGATCCTGGAGGTCTACGCGCAGCTGGCCGCCGCGCTGCTGGCCACCCTGCGCGGCGACTTCGAGGCCGGACGGGTGGCGATCGGCCGGTGTCGGCGCGCCGCTCCCGAGCCGTTGCCCTACGGTTGGTGGTACTGCGCGGCGGCCGCCGAACTGGAGCTGTGGGCCGGCGACCCGGAACGGGCCTTCGCGGCTGCCGCCGAAGGCCTCGCTGCGGTCGCCCGGACCGACTACCGACGCCACGCTGGGACGCTGGCCTGGCTGGCGCTGCGCGCCACCGCCGACCGCGCCGAACTCGCCCGCGCCCGGCACGACACCGCCGCCACGGACCAGGCCCGCGCCGACGCCGCCCAGCTGCAGCGGACCTGGAGCGACCCTCCGTGGCTGACGGCCGAGCCCGCAAACCGCGCCCGGGCCCTGCACACTCTGCTCGACGCCGAGCAATCCCGCGCCGCCGGCCAGCCCGACCCGCAGCTGTGGGCCCTGGCCACCCGCTGCTCCCGCGCCTGCCATCGGCCGCATCAGGCTGCCTACGCGGCCTGGCGGCAGGCCGAAGCCCTTCTCGCCCAGCACGCGCCCCGCCAGGCCGCGGCCGACTGCCTGCGCACCGGCCACGCCATCGCCCGCGGCGCCGGCACGGTCCCGTTGCAGCGCGAGATCGAGACGCTGGCCCGCTACGCCAGACTCGACCTCCAGACCCCCCCGCCAAGCGAAAGTTCTCCCCCGGTGCCCGCGGCGCTGCAGGCGCTGACCCGCCGCGAACGGGAAATCCTCGACCAGCTCGCCGCCGGCCTGACCAACCGGCAGATCGCCGAACGTCTCTACATCAGCCCCCGCACCGCAGCCGTCCACGTCTCCAGCGTGCTGCACAAACTCGGCGTCGCCGACCGCGTCCAGGCCGCCCACCTCGTCCGCAAACTCCACGGCCAGTAACGCTGGCAGTCCGCGACCTCACGGGCGCCGGGCACCTGACCCGAGTCCACTGCGGCCACCACCAGGCGCCGAAAATCGCATCAGACCAGCGGCAATGATTATGGTGCTGGCGTGCCTGGAAGCGGATGGTGAACGGGCCAGAGGACGAACCTCCCGGCTGGGACGCGGTTGACGGGCACAGCCGTGGAGACGGTGCGGCACGGCGCGCTGCCGCGCGGTCGATCGCTTGGCTGGGCGGAGGACATCCCGAACTGATGCCGGGCCGGGTATGAGCCAGGTCGGTATGGCACGGGGGCCGGGCATGAGCCGCGGCCGGCTTCTGGACCGCGGCCGGCTTTACAGCAGGTCCGCGGGGACCGGGACGAGGCGCGAGCGCAGGTACTCGCCGAGGCCCTTGGCCTGGGCGTCGGGCCGGGTGGTGGCGGAGACGCCGGGTGCCAGCAGGCCGTGGATGACGAAGTTGAGGGCAAGGAGGTTCGGCAGTTCGTAGCGGTCGATCGGCAGGTCGGCCGCCTCGGTGAGCAGTTGGGCCAGGCGCCCGGCCGTCAGGTACTCGCGCAGCCAGGCGTACGCGCGGGAGCTGGTGGCCCACAGGCCCACGTTGGCGTCGCCCCCCTTGTCGCCGGACCGCGCGCCGCAGAGCCGCCCGAGCGGGATGTTCCTGAGCGGGCCGCCGCCGGGACCACCGCCGGGACCACCGCTGGGACCACCGCGGGGGCCGGCAGCCTCGGCGTCCACGACGGACCCGGGCGAGGCCGGGGCATGGTACGGACCTTCAAGATGCCGAACGATCTCGGTTCTTCCGTCGGGCAAGTGCACCGTCTGGGTGATGAGGGCAGCCGGGACGAGCGTGGGCCAGTAGACGCCGAACGCGCTGGCCGCGGTGGGCGGGCTGGTGGTGTGGAAGCCGGCGTAACCGCCCAGCGCGAGTTCCATCGCGGCGTTGGAGAACGCGCGGCCCACCTTGCGCTCGTCCTGATCCTTGACGGTGACCCGCAGGTGCGCGGTGGCCTGCTCGTTGGTCGGCGCGTCCGGCTGGTCGAAGCGGAGCAGCCGGACGTCGAACTCGTCGAACTGCTCAGTCCCGCCGAGCAGCCTGGTCAGCAAGGTAATGGCGTGCTCGGCCTTCTGCTCGATGTCCAGGCCGGTGAGGACCATCGTCGTGGTGTTGCGGTAGCCGCCCAGCATGTTCAGTGCCACCTTGAGCGTGTCGGGCGGCGGGCTGCCCCGGGTGCCGGTAAGCGCGACCCGGTCCGGGCAGGCCTGCTCCAGCCGGATTGTGTCGAAGTGCGCGACGACGTCCGGGTTGAGGTAGGCGGGATCGCCGATCTCGTAGAGCAGCTGAGCCGTCACGGTGCCGGGCGAGACGAGGCCGCCGGTGCCGTCGTGCTTGGTGATGACGCTGGTGCCGTCGGCCGCGACCTCGGCGATCGGAAATCCGGGGTAGCGGCGGTCGCTGATCTCTTCCAGGAAGCTGTAGTTGCCGCCGGTGGCCTGCGGGCCGCACTCGATAACGTGACCGGCGGCGAGGGCGCCGGCCAGGGCGTCCCAGTCGTCGCGTCGCCAGCCGTGCCACCATGCGGCGGGCCCGGTGACCAGGCTGGCGTCGGTGACCCGGGGGCAGATCACGACGTCCGCGCCGACTTGCAGCGCGGCCGTGATTCCCCAGCCGCCGAGGTAAGCGTTGGCCGTGACCACGGGCAGCTCGGCCTTGGCCAGCGGCAGTCCAGTATCGGTGTTCGCGAAGTCGTGGCCTGCGGCCTGCAGGTCACCGATGACCGGGGCCAGGTCGTCGCCGCCGATATAGGCGACACGGGCATTGAGGCCGAGGGTGCCAGAAAGTTCGGTGATCTTGGCGGCGAGTCCCGCCGGGTTGAGGCCGCCGGCGTTGGCGATGACCTTGACGCCGCGCTCGAGACAGGTACCGAGCACGTCCTCCATCTGCTTGAGGAACGTGGTCGCGTAACCGAGGCTCGGATCCTTGCGGCGGGCCTTCCAAAGGATCAGCATGGTGAGCTCGGCCAGGTAGTCGCCGGTCAGCACGTCGATCGGGCTGGACCCCTGATCCAGCATCTCCCGGGCGGCGGCGAGGCGGTCACCGTAGAACCCGGAGCAGTTCGCGATGCGCACTGGTCCTGCCATCTGTTCGCCTCCTCATCCCTTGGGGGATCGTCCGGTGCCCGCCGCGCCGGCGAAAGCCTGCGCGATCGTCATCCACTCGGTCGCGGCCGGGCCTTCGATGCCCAGGGCGAGATCGTCGCGGTGCCTGCGCTGGGTCACCAGCAGGCAAAAGTCCAGGGCCGGGCCGGTCACCCGGTCCTCGGCGTCCTCCGGGCCCCAGGTCCACAGGGCGCCGTCCGGCCCGGACGGCGGGATGAGCTCGACGCGGACCGGGGTGAGCGGCGGCGTTCCCCCGTGGACGGCGTAGCTGAACGCGCGGGCGCCGACGCCGATGTGCGCGACGTGGCGCAGCCTGGGCGTCGGCTCGCGGGTGACGCCGAGGGCGTCGGCGATGTCCTGGGTGTGCGCCCAGGTCTCCATGATCCGGGCGGTCAGCGACGAGGCGGCGCTCATGGCCGGGCCGAACCACGGCAGCCGGGTGGCCGGGTCGAGGCCGGAGAACGTGTCAATCAGCTGAGCACGGGCAGTATCGAACCAGGTCAGCAACTGGGCTCCGGTGCGGTCACGGAACCGGGCGGCGATCGTGTCCGGGTTGATGCCGCCATCGGCCTTGGCCACGGCCAGGTCGGCCTTGAACTGCTCGGGGTCGACCGCGGACTGGACCGTGACCTCGTCGAAGTAGGCGAGATGGCTGATCTGGTCGGCGATGTCCCAGCCGGCCGCGGGCGTCGGCACGCGCCAGCCGGGCTCGTCCAGGCCGGCTACCAGGGCGCGGGTGACGGCCGACTCGGCGGCGAGGTCGGCGGCCAGCACGGTCATGTCGACCGGCATGGGGTCACCTTTCGGCTTCCAGGACGGCCAGCACCTGGCCGGTGCTGACCTGCTCCCCCGCCTTGGCGCGCAGTTCGGCCACCACGCCGCTGGCGGGGGCGCTGACTGTCTGCTCCATCTTCATCGCCTCCAGGACCAGGATGGGCTGACCCGCGGTGACGACCGCGCCCACCTCGGCCAGGACCCGCAGCACCAGGCCGGGCATCGGAGCGAGCAGCGACCCGGCGGGCACGACCTTCTGCGGGTCGCCGAACCGCGGCACCTCGGACAGCGCGCTCGAGCCGTCGCTGGCGTCGACGTAGACCTCGGCGCCGACCTGATGAATGCGGTACTCCCGGCGGGTGCCGTCGACTTCGAGGTCGACGCGGCCCGGGCTGGCTGCGTGCACGACGAGCGCCAGGGGAACGTCGTTGACCTCGGCCTGGACAGTGCTCCCGGTGATGCGGTAGGCGACGGCGTAGGACTCGTCGGCCGCGGTGTAGGTGACGCGCTGCGGCGCGGAGAATACGTTGCGCCAGCCGGAGGGCAGCGTGCCCAGGACCGGCGCCTCGGCGCGGTGCCGAGCCTGCCGGGCCAGCGCCGCGGCCACGGCGTGGGAGGCCGTGGCCTGGGTGGCGGGCGCGGCGAGAGCTGCGGGATCGTGGCGGGTGAGGTAGCCGGTGTCGGTGGCGCCAGCCAGGAAGCCTGGCTCGCGCAGCATCGCCACGAGCAGATCGCGGTTGGTGGTCACGCCGTGAATCTCGGCTCTTTCGACCGCCCGGGCCAGGCGCCGAGCCGCGTCGGCCCGGGTGCGGCCGTGCGCGATCACCTTGGCCAGCATCGCGTCGTAGTGCGGGCTGACTACCGACCCGTCGCGGAATCCGGTCTCCACCCTGATCCCCGGGGCCGGCGGGATCGCGAACCGGTGCAGCGTGCCGGTGGCGGGCACGAACCCGGCCGGAACGTCCTCGGCGTACAGGCGGACCTCGATCGCGTGGCCGTCGATCTGCACCTCGCGGGCCGCCAGCGGCAGCGGCTCGCCCTCGGCGATCCGCAGTTGCAGCTCCACCAGGTCCAGGCCGGTGACCTCCTCGGTGACCGGGTGCTCGACCTGCAGCCGGGTGTTCATCTCCAGGAAGTAGAACGAGCCGTCGCGGTCCAGCACGAACTCCACGGTGCCCGCGCCGGTGTAGCCGACCGCCTGGCCGGCGGTGACGGCCGCGGCGGCCAGCGCGGCCCGCAGGCCGGCGTCGACGGCCGGCGACGGGCACTCCTCCACGATCTTCTGGTAGCGGCGCTGGATGGAGCACTCACGCTCGAACAGGTGGATCACGGTGCCCGCCATGTCCCCGAAGATCTGCACCTCGACGTGCCGGGGGTCGGTCAAGAACCGCTCGAGGAACACGGTGCCGTCGCCGAACGCCGAGGCGGCTTCGCTTCGCGCGCTGGTTACTGCCCCGGCTAGCTCCGCCGGGGCTGCCACCAGCCGTATGCCGCGTCCGCCGCCGCCGAACGCCGCCTTGACCAGCAGCGGAAAGCCGACCTGGGTGACTGCTTCGGCCAGGTCACCGCGGTCGGTGACGGTAACACTGGGCAGCACGGGCACGCCGGCCTTCGCCATCATGGCCTTGGCCGTGACCTTATCGCCCATCGCGGCGATGGTCTCGGGCGCGGGGCCGACGAAGATCAGCCCGGCGCCGGCGCAGGCCCGCGCGAACGCGGCGTTCTCCGACAAGAACCCGTAGCCGGGATGGACCGCATCGGCGCCGGTCGCGGCGGCCGCCGCGATGAGGAGGTCGCCGCGCAGGTAGGTATCGGCGGGCGCCGCGCCGGGCAGCCGGACCGCCTCGTCGGCCAGCGTCACATATCGGGCCTCGGCGTCCGGGTCGGAGTAGACGGCGACGGTGGTGATGCCGAGCGCGTGCGCGGACCGAACGATCCGGGCCGCGATCTCGCCGCGGTTGGCGATTAGTAGTTTGCTGATGGCTGCGGGCACTGGCATCACATCCGGAAGACGCCGAAGCCGCGGCGTCCGGCGACGGGGCCGCTGTGCACGGCCGACAGGGTCAGGCCCAGGACGGTGCGGGTGTCTCGCGGGTCGATGATGCCGTCGTCGTACAGGCGGGCGGTGACGAAGAAGGAGTGCGACTCCGCCTCGATCTGGGCCTCGATCGCGGTGGTGCGGGCCCGGTCCGCCTCCTCGTCGAACGGCCGCCCGGTGCCTGCGGCCGACGCCCGGCCGACGATGGACAGCACCCCGGCAAGCTGGGCCGCGCCCATCACGGCGAGCTTGGCGCTCGGCCAGGCGAACATGAAGCGCGGGTCGTAGGCGCGGCCGGACATGCCGTAGTTGCCCGCGCCGAACGAGGATGCCATGTTGACGGTCAGGTGCGGGACGGCCGAGTTGGTCACGGCATTGATCATCTTCGCGCCGTCTTTGATGATGCCGCCCTGCTCGTAGCTGGCGCCGACCATGTAGCCGGTCGTGTTCTGCAGGAACACCAGGGGCGTGTCGGTGGAGTTGGCCAGCAGGATGAACTCGCTGGCCTTCTTGGCTTCCTCGCTGAACAGCACGCCGCGGTGGTTGGCCAGCACCCCGACCGGGTACCCGTGGATCCGCGCCCAGCCGGTCACGAGCGAGGTGCCGTACAGCGGCTTGTACTCGTCGAACTCGGAGGCGTCCACGACGCGCGCGAGGATCTCGCGCGGGTCGAACGGCACCTTGACGTCGGCGGACACGATGCCGAGGATCTCGTCGGGGTCGTGTACGGGCGGCACGGCCGGTCCGGGCCGCGGGCCCTGCTTACGCCAGTTGATCCTGGCCATGATGTCCCGGCCGATGCGGATGGCGTCGTGCTCGTCGACGGCGAAGTAGTCCGAGAGCCCAGAGACCCGCGAGTGCATCTCGGCGCCGCCCAGTGACTCGTCGTCTGATTCCTCGCCGGTGGCCATCTTCACCAGCGGCGGGCCGCCGAGGAACACCTTGGCCTGCCCGTCCACCAGGACCGCGTAGTCGCACATGCCGGGCACGTAGGCGCCGCCTGCGGTCGAGTTGCCGAACACCAGCGCCACGGTGGGCACCGCGAGGGCGGACAGCTCGGTGAGCTCGTGGAAGATCCGGCCGGCCGGGACGAACAGGTCAGCCTGGGTCGGCAGGTCCGCGCCGCCCGACTCCACCAGGTTCATCACCGGCAGCCGGTTGGTGCGGGCGATCTCCAGCGCGCGCAGGGTCTTGCGCAGCGAGTACGGGTTCATCGCGCCGCCGCGGACGGTCGGGTCGTGCGCGATGATCACGCACTCGACGCCGGAGATCACCCCGATACCGGTCACGATGCTGGCCCCTACGGCGAAGCCGGTGCCCCACGCGGCCAGCGCGGACAGCTCGAGGAACGGGCTGTCCGGGTCGACGAGCAGCTCAATCCGTTCCCTGGCCAGCAGCCGGCCCCGGTCGCGGTGCCGCTGCTGGTAGCGCTCCCCGCCGCCTGCGATCACCAGCTCGAGCTGTTTCTCCAGCTCATCGAGCACGGCGAGCTGCGCGGCGCGGTTGGCGCGGTAGGTCTCGTCGTTCGGGTCGACGTGGGAGGCAAGGACCGGCACGCGGCTAATACGATCTGGGCAGGCCCAGGCTGTGCTGGGCGACGTAGTTGAGGATCATCTCCCGGTTGACCGGCGCGATGCGCAGTAGCCGCGCAAGACCCCAGTAGGGCATCAGGCCGTACTCGCTGGCCAGCCCGTTCCCGCCGTGCACCTGGATGGCCGCGTCGACGGCGGCGAGCGCGGCCTCGGCGGCGGCGTACTTGGCCATGTTGGAGGACTCGCCGGCGGGCTCGCCGTGGTCGTGCTGCCAGGCGGCCTGCCTGATCATCAGCGCCGCGAGCTCGGTCTCGATCTTCGCCTTGGCCAGCGGGTGCGCGACGCCCTGGTGGGTGCCGATCGGCTCGGACCAGACCTTGCGGTCGGTGGCGTACCTGGCCGCGGTGCTCAGCGCGTACCTGGCGATGCCCACGCCGAGCGCGGCCCCGGTGATCCGTTCCGGGTTCAGCCCGTGGAACACCTGCGTCCCGCGCAGCACCCACTCCTCGCCGTCCCGGACGGCGGTGGTGGAGATACGCAGGGTGTTGGAGCCCGCGTCCGGCTCGGTGATCGCGAACACGACCTTGGCGGCGCCGCTGGCCAGGCCGGGCAGCCAGGTCTGGCGCTGCTCTTCGGTGCCGAACTCGGCGATCATCTCGGCCGAGATGGCCGCGCACACGAGCACCAGCAGTAGCGGCGTCCCGGCGGCGGCGATCTCCTCGCAGACCAGGGCGAGCTCGGTCAGCCCTCCCCCGCCACCCCCATAGGCCTCGGGTATGTTCACGCCGAGGAACCCGGCGTCCCCCAGGGCCTGCCACAATTCGGTGCAGGGATGGCGTGCAGCAGCCCGTTCGGCGTAATAACGCGGTCCGAACTTGGCGGCTATGTCGCCTACGGCGGCCCGCAGCGCCCGGTGCTCCGGGGATTCGGCAAAGTCCACGCCAGGCCTTCCCTGATTGTGACTCATCATTCACTAGCGACCTTAACGCGTAGCTGCGACACTGACTAGATGTCGGCGCAGGCTACATCGGCCCGGGGCACTGCGGCGCCGGGAGGACCACAGCGTTCGCCACGACGACGGCGGGATCCGGACCGTAAGGAACGGATCCTGGTGGCCGCTGCCGCACTCGGCGCGGCACGCGGCTTCGACGCGATCTCCATGGCGGATATCGGCGCCGAGGCCGGCATCGTCGGCTCGGGCATCTACCGGCACTTCGACAGCAAGACGGCGATCCTGGTGGCCATGGCCGACCGGGTGATGGACCGGCTGATGACCCGCGCGGCGGAGATCGTCTCTTCTTCACTCGACGAGCGGCAGCGCCTGTCGATGCTGGTGCGGGACCACATCGAGGTGGCGCTGACCGACCGCGACGCCCTCGCCGTCTACCACCGCGAGGTCCGCACGCTGCCCGAGGACGAGCGACGCAGGCTGAGCCGCTCGCAGCGGCGCTACATCGAGGAGTGGGTGCACCTGCTCGCCCCGCTGCGGTCTGACCTGGCCGACGGGGAGGCGCGCCTGGCCGTGCACGCGGCTATCGGCGCGATCCAGTCGACGCTGTTCTTCCGCAGCGAGCTGACGGACGAGCGCCTCACCGAGCTTCTCGAGGTGATGGCGCAGGGCTGCCTGGGCGTCCCCTGACCCCGGTAACTGGACCCGCTCACTAAATAACCCCAGCTCAGAAATTGACAGAGTCTGCGGGATAAGTGACGATTAAAACGTTTGGAGCGCTCCAATCGGGCGGCCGACAGGCGCGAGGCGCAGGCTCGGCTACGGGCGCCAGGCGGAGGTGTGAGCGGGATGGGCAGGGAACGGCTGGCGCGGTACAGCCTGACGGGTCCGGAGAACCAGGCGGCGGTGGAAGCGGGCCTGGCAGGCGGGGCCTGGTTCCGCAGCGCGGTGCCGCGCAAGCGGATGAAGGAGCTGATGAAGCGCTCCGACTACCCCGCCATGAGGGACACCGTGATCTGGATTGGCCTGATCCTGCTGTTCGCCGGCCTCGGCATCACCTTCTGGACGGTCTGGCATAGCTGGTGGGCGGTCCCGCTCTTCCTCGCCTACGGCCTGCTGTACGGCTCGACGTCGGATTCGCGGTGGCATGAGTCCGGGCACGGCACGGCGTTCAAGACGCGCTGGCTGGACGAGGGTCTCTACCAACTCGCCTCCTTCATGATCATGCGCGACCCGACCACCTGGCGGTGGAGCCACACCCGGCACCACACCGACACGCTGGTCGTCGGGCGAGACCCGGAGATCGCCGTGATGCGCCCGGCCCGGCTGGCCAGGCTGCTGGCCAACCTCATCGGCCTGGTCGACGTGCCGATGGCGTTCTGGCTGATGTTCGTGCACGCCTCCGGGCGGTTGACCGGGGACGAGGCCGACTACGTCCCGGAGTCCGAACGGCACAAGGTCTACCGCACCGCCCGGATCGACCTGGCTATCTACGCCGTCACCGTGGCCCTGGCGATCGGGTTCCGGAGCTGGCTGCCGGTGGTGCTGATCGGCGGGCCGCGCCTGTACGGCGCATGCCTGTTCTACTTCTACGGCTTCACCCAGCACGCCGGCATGGGCGAGAACGTGCTCGACCACCGGCTGAACACCCGCACGGTGAAGATGTGCCTCCTCAACCGGTTCCTGTACTGGAACATGAACTACCACGTCGAGCATCACATGTTCCCGATGGTGCCGTACTACCGGCTGCCCGAGCTGCACGAGGAGATAAAGCACGACTGCGCACCGGTGTACCCGTCGCTGTGGGCCGCCTACAAGGAGATCATCCCGGCGGTCCTGCGCCAGCTCAAGGACCAGGAGTACTACGTGCGCCGCGAACTGCTGCCCGGCGCCGCCCCGTTCAACGAGCCCACGCCCCTGGCCGACGGTCGCGCGCTTCCGCTGCCGGCCGTGACCGCAGCCTAACGTGACCGCAGCCTAAGGAGCCGCCCGATGGCCCAGTGGATCGCCGCCTGCGAGGCCGACGACATCGACCCCGAGGACGTCATCCCGTTCACCCGCGACGGCAACGACTACGCGATCTACCGCTCTCCGGACGGGGCCTACTACGCCACCGACGGCCACTGCAGCCACGAGAAGACGCTGCTGTGCGACGGCCTGGTCATGGACGGCGTCATCGAATGCCCCAAACACAACGGGCGATTCGACTACACCAGCGGCAAGGCGCTCGGCGCGCCGGCACTGGTCGACATCCGCACCTACCCCGCTAAGGTCGTAGACGGCACTGTCTATATCGAGATCGGCTGACGCCGCCGCCGAGGAGTCGTTCATGCTGCGTTTCGGCCTGTTCGGAGCAGGGAGGATCGGCCGCGTCCACGCCGCCTCGGTAACCCTGCACCCGCAGGCCGAGCTAGCCGTCGTCTACGATCCGGTCGAAGCCGCAGCGCGCGAGGTCGCCGCCCAGCACGGCGCGGTGCCCACCGGGGATGCACAGGCGATCCTTGGTGATCGGAGGATCGACGCCGTCATCATCGCCTCGCCGACGCCGACCCACGTCGACCTGCTGACCGCCTCGGCGCAGGCCGGCAAGGCGGTGCTCTGCGAGAAGCCGATCGATCTGGACCTGGCCCGGGTCGACGCCTGCTGGGCGGATATCAAGGGCCTGGACGCCACCGTCATGATCGGCTTCAACCGCCGCTTCGACCCGTCCTTCGCCGAGATACGCAACCGGGTGGCCAGCGGGGAGATCGGCCGGCTCGAGCAGCTCGTTATCACCAGCCGGGATCCGGCCCCCGCCCCGGCCGCCTATATCGCCACCTCGGGTGGCCTGTTCCGGGATATGACGATCCACGACTTCGACATGGCACGGTTCTTCCTGGGCGACATCGTCGAGCTCCAGGCCATAGGCGCGAACCTGATAGAGCCTTACATCGCCGAGGTCGGCGACATCGACTCGGCCATGGTCATGCTGCGCGGAGCCGGCGGCGAGCTGTGCCAGATCGTCAACAGCCGGCGCTGCTCGTTCGGATACGACCAGCGGCTCGAGGCGTTCGGCGCCGAGGCGATGCTGAGCGCGGGCAACCAGGCCGCCACCAGCGTGCGCCGTTCCTGCGCGTCCGGCACCGAGACCGCCCCGCCCTACCTGAACCTCTTCCCGGACCGCTACGCCGCCGCCTACCGGGCCGAGCTCGACCACCTGATCAGCTGCGCTAAGCAGGGCACGGCCCCGAGCCCCGGCTTCGCCGACGGACGCGCGGCGCTGGTCCTGGCGGACGCCGCGAACGAGAGCCTGAAGACCGGCCGCGCTGTCCGGGTCGACGTCACCGCAGGTTGACTACTCCCCGACCTGAAGGACGGGGATTCCAGCCCTCGCAGGCTGGGGTTCCTGTTTCGTCGGCGACCGCACCCGGGAGGACCCGGCATGTCTTACGTCACCTCCGCAGGCAGACACGGCAAGACCTGCCGCCAGGATGTTCTTCGCGGCGTTGACGTCCCGGTCGTGCCGGGTGCCGCACGATGGGCACGTCCAGTGCCTTGTGCCCAGGTTCAGCTCTGCGAGCAGGTGCGCGCACGCCGAGCACGTCTTGGAGCTGGGGTACCAGCGGTCGATCACGATCAGGCGCCGACCGTGCCGCTCGCACTTGTACGCAAGCTGGCGGCGGAACTCGCCCCAGCCGCAGTCGCTGATCGCGCGGGCCAGCCGCCGGTTACCGATCATGCCCGAGACATTCAGGTCCTCCATCACGATCACGTCGCTCTCCCGCACCACCCGGGCGCTTGCACGGTGCAGGAAATCAGCCCGCGCGGCGCGGACCTTGCGGTGAGCGCGCGCCACCTTCGCCGCAGCCTTGGCCCGGTTCGCCGACCCTCTCTGGCAGCGGGCCATGCGCCGCTGGTAGCGGGCTAGGTTGCGAGCCTTGCGGTCCAGGTGGCGCGGGTTGGCGATCTTCTCCCCGTCACTGGTGGTGGCGAAGTCCTTCACGCCGAGATCGATGCCGACGGCGCGCCCGGTCTGCTCCAAAGGCTCGGGGGCATCAGCGTCGATGGTGAAAGTCACGTACCAGCGGCCGTCAGGCTCCCGGCAGACGATTACCATCGCAGGATCGAGCGTACTCAGGTCCACCTCCGGCCACGACCACACGAACCGCAAGGGGGCCGCAGTCTTGGACAGCCGGAGCTCGCCGCCGCGCAGGGAGAAGGCGCTGCGGGTGTAGTGGGCGGCCTGACGGCTGCGCCGGGACTTATACCGGGGGTAGCGGGCGCGCTTGGCGAAGAACGCGGAGAAGGCCTTGTGCTGGTGGCGGAGCGCCTGCTGCAGCGGCACCGAGGAGACCTCGTTCAGGAACGCCAGGTTCGGATCCTTCTTCATCAGGGTCAGCGCCCGGTCGGTTTCCGCGTACGAGGTGCCCGTGCGCTGGGCCTCCCAGCGGGCGTGCCGGGCGGCCAGCGTCCGGTTCCACACCAGACGGGTACAGCCGAACGTGCGCATCAGCACTGTCCGCTGCGCCTGGTCGGGGTATGCCCGGCACCGGTATGCCATCCTCACGCTTACAGAATCGCACGTCTGATCGAAAGTCGCAGGAGCCACGCCGCCTCGACTTTCGAGATCAGGCCGCTGCCTGGGCCCAGGCTAGGTGGACGGCGCGGATTTCTTCGGGAGTGGGCTGGCGGGGCACCCCCGGGTGATATTGCGCGGCGATCAGGACCCGCCGGAGCTTGACGATCATGTCGGTGTAGGCGGGGCAGGTCTTGGTGGCATACCAGGGTGCCCGGTCGCGGCGGTCGCGGGCGATGGCGGGGCTGTGCCCGGCCAGGTGGTACCAGATGATCACAATGCTCTGGGTGTATAGCGCGAAGGGACGGCGCGCTCCACGGCGCGCCCGGTGGTTGCGGGCCTCGCCGGCGCCGGTCCGCGGGAGACTTTCGTACCGCCCTCCGGCACCTTCAGCGACCCGTCATATCCCCAGTACGCGGCGTGGACCTTCCGGCCGGCCCGGCGGAACATGGTGTCATCGACCGCGATCACGACCGGGGCGCCGGCCGGGACCAGCCAGCTGGTCACCAGCCGCAGCACCACCAGCCCGACCGCATCGGCGTTCCAGGCCGCAGACTTCAGGCGGGGGCTTCCTTCCGGAGGTCTTGGTGAGCACCACAGGTACGCGGGTTCGATGAGCGGCTCGGCTCGGCAGCTAGCGGAAACGGTGTCAGTCTTACCGAATGAGCTTCTTTGAGTCGATCCCGCAGCCTCCTCCGCCAGAACCGGTCCGGCCGCGGCATCCTACCTGGATGCGCCCAGATGCGGTGATACCTGGATCGGTTCCGATAGAGGCGGTCCTGGCCAGGAACGAGCAGGTAGCCGTGGCCGTCGGCTCGGTTCGCGCTTACCCGAACGGGTTCGAGTTCAGACTCGGAGTCCAGCCATAGCTGGACGACCAGTACGCTGACCGCATTCGGACCCGACGACCCGAATGCCGGAACCTGACCTGAGCTGGCAGCAGAGGCTGAACGGCCGAAGGTAATGAGGTCGGAGCGGGGCCGCTCGAGCCGCGGACCTCGAGCCGGGGCGGCATCAGCTGAGTCTGGCCGGGGGCACCGGGGCGTTCTATGCGGGCCAGGAGCATCCGGGCGGCCTGCTGTCCCATCGCGTAGGCGGTGACGTCGAGGCTGGTCAGCCACAGCGCCCGCAGGCGGGCGAAGACGGAGTTGTCGAAGCCGACGAGCGAGAGCTCCTCGGGGACCCGGACGCCGAACGCCGCGGCGGCGGAGAGGGCTCCGACGCAGGTCAGGTCGTTCGCGGCGAAGACGGCGGTCGGCCGGTCGGGACCGCTCAGCAGGCGGACCGTCGCGCGGTATCCGCCCTCCTCGCTCATGTCCCCGGCCTCGATACGAACGTTTCCGCCCAGGCCCGCGGCGCGCATGGTGTCCTCGTAACCCTGCATGCGCAGGCGTCCGGCCACGCTGGGCAGGCCATGGATATGCGCGATCCGGGCATGGCCGAACTCGATCAGGTGCCGGACGGCGAGCGTCCCGCCGAGGTGGTTGTCGTTGGCGAGGATGTCGACGCGCGGCAGGTCGACATCCAGGCCGCGGCCGCCCACGGCGACGGTCGGAATCTGGCTCGCCGCGTCGATGATGGCCTGCGACATCGGGATCGACCCGGCCAGGACGAGCCCGTCGACGCCAAGGTCAATGAACGACCAGGTCAGGGTCTCGTCCAGCATCCGGTCGACCCGGCCGTCGCCCAGCATGATGTGCTTTCCGCCCGCGTGCAGGGCCGGCGTCAGGCCGTCGAGCATGTCCGCGAACCAGGGCTGACGCAGGTCGTTCAGCAGCACCCCGACCGTGCGGGACTGGCGCTCGGCCAACTGCCTGGCCGCCGCGTTGGGCCGGTACCCGAGTTCGGCCACGGCGCGCATGACCGCCTCGCGGCTGGCGGAGCTGACCTTCGGCGAGTCGCGCAGCACGAGCGACACGAGCGACTTCGACACGCCGGCCCGGGCCGCGACGGTCTCCAGGGTCGGCTTCCGGCCGACGCGCCCTGGGGTAGCCATCTGCCCTCTTCTCGGTGATGGTTGGAGCGCTCCAACCCTATGAGCGAAGGTAGACCGTGTCAACGATACGCACCGGCGTTGCGGCCGAGCTTGGGGACCGGCCGGATAGTGACCGCCGGGTCCTTAAGCGGGGCGACGAACAGAGTCAGCCCGTCGGTGCGCTTCGCGCACTCCTCCACTCCGGTGGTGCGGGTCAGCAGCAGCACCCGCTCGGATTCCAGCGCCTTGGAGGTCCACACCTTGCGGCCGGTGACGCGGTAGCCGTCGCCGTCGTGTCCCGTTCAGTTGGTCTCTGCGACCGGCACCTCCGCTAACTGGGATTCGAAAAGTCGCCTTGAAAGGTCGCAGCGGGAGCTGTTCAGGTCATCTCTTCGATTTCGGCCCCGAGGGTCGTCACCATGCCGCGGAGACTGGCAGGACGCGAGGTGTAGTGCCTGGCAGCGAGGTGAAGACGCCGTTGTCGATCCGGCCGAACGCGAAGGCCTGGACCAGCACGTAGTCACCGTCGCCGACCACCGACAGCACCTGGCACGGCGAGAAGATCGCTTCCTGGGCGTCGGCGGCGGTGCCGAACCGGGCTGTCTGCGTCCGCAGCACCCGGATCAGCTGCCCGTTAGCGGCGGACAGTTCGACGACCCGGGCGGTGGCGGTGCGGTGGGCGGCGCGGCAGGACGACGCGATGAGCTGGCCGCCGCCGGGTGCGATCATCGCGGACTGCAAGACCGGCATGGGGGCGGGGAAGGCGGCCAGCGGTGTCCCGGCCAGATTGCCGCCGGGCGCCACGGTATCGAGGTGGCGGATTCCGGTGATCTGGGCCGGGATCGTGTTCGGGGTGGTGCTGTGCCACCAGGGGACGACGATTGTGCTGCTGCTGGCCCAGGCGGGAATGCCCGGCCAGTACCCCGGCGTGCTGTGGCCGGTCCAGGTGCGGGTGGCCCCGCTGGCCACGTCGAGGACCTCGACGCTGCCGTACAGCGGCCCGGCCGGGAACTCATGCAGCAGGGACAGCGCGAGCATCCTGCCATCCGGGGACAGCGCCGCGCCAGTCACCGGCTCACCTGTGGTGTCGAAGGTCAGCTGGCCCAGCCCTCCAGGCCGGCCATCTGGGGAGACGGTCAGCTGGAACAAGGTGACGTCGGCCACGCCGGGCAGGTCGCCGCCCCGGGACACGGCGATCACGAAGTGTCGGCCATCCGCGCTGCCGAAGGCCTCGCCGCCGACCCAGCCCCGCCCGGTCGCCGCCGACCCTGGTATCGCGACCGAGCCCGTCACGTGCCCGTCGCCCGAGGCCCGCACGACAACCTCCGGTCCGGCGACGACGAGGTAGAAGCGAGGCATGCCGCCCGGTCGCGGCAGCGATACGCCCGCGGGCACGCTGACGGGGGAGCGCTGGCCCGCCGTGCAGGCCGACAGCGCCGCGACACAAACGACAGCTGCCGCAGCCACGACCTTGACTGCCCGCATGCTGATCAGACGCACCACCGCCCGTCCAGGTTGCGCGGGCGTCATGCGGTGCGGGACCGTAACCAATACGGGGCGGCTCGGCGCGGGCGGGTGTGGGCGTGGTGGTGGCCCGGCCGCCACGCGCCCGCCGGGCACCGTGTAGGAGCGGCTCAGGCCGTGCCCGGCGCTGGCCTGGCGCCGCGCGGCACCGGGGCACCCTGCCGGCGCGGGCGCGGCCGGTCCGGCCGGGGCCGGTGGGCACGCAGGTCGGCGCGGGTCTGCTCGGTGCGGGTACCGGGGGGAGACGGGTCATGCCCGGTGGGGCCGTGCCGCTGCCCTCCGGGGGCCGGGCCGCCCTGCCCCGGTCGCGGCGGTAGCTGCCTGCGGGACCGCCTCGCCGCTACGGCGTCGACGATCCCGTACCCGATAATGCCCGGCACCGCCATGACGGCGAGGCAGGCCAGGAGGAGCAACGCCCCGGCCCAGGAATTTTGGTCACCGAGGCTGACGGCGTACCAGAGGGCGAGGAAGGCGAAGATCAGGCAGTTGGCCGACCCGATGGCCGCGTGCCGCAGCGGGCGGGGCTGTTTCGGCCGGTTCTGCGGCCGGGCGGGCTGGCGCGGCGGCCGGGCGGCGGGGATGTCGGCGGTGAGCGCGCCCAGCTCGGCGTAGGTTCGTGCGGTGAGCGCCTGGCCTGCCCGCACGCCGAGTTCGTCTTTGGTCAGCCGGCCCTGGACGAACGCGGCCTTGAGCAGGTCGATCACGTGCTCGCGGTCGGCGTGGGCGGCCCGGAGACGGCCGCGACCCGCCGCTGTTCCCTCGTCCGGTCCTGTGATCACCGGTACCTCCCCCGGCAGCGCGATGCAAGCACAGCGTAGCGCGGCTTCTCCCTGTGGGCCATCCGGGGATCCCGCGCGGCGATGAAGCCGGGGCAGGCTGAGCCGGGCGGGCTGGCGGGGCAGCGGCGCCCGGTGACGATGGCATCCAGATGGCATCCGGTGAGGCGGTGGCGGCGGGGAACGTGCGGGCGGGAGCCGGGCCGGGGGTGCAGGGCGCGCGGTTTCCGCGCCGCCTTCGGGGGTTGAGTGCCCGGAGGGCGCGTTGAGGTTTTCCGGGTTTGCCCGGGGCTGGGTGGTCTCGTTCTCGTCGCCGGGTTTGTGGTCCTTGTGTGATGGGTGCCCCGGTGCGTGCGTGGCGTGGTACGCGCGTTTGCAGTTGCACCGTTGCCATCTACCGTCAGCCGGAGGGCAGCTCGGTGTTTGCAGGCTTGCTACCTGCCGCTGTGGTGGAGTTCCTGCATAGCCACTCCACGCTGCGATTAAGAGCGGCCGTCGCTCTCAGCGATGGTCAGAGCGGATATGTGGCCTCGATCACCAGACGACGCGTTGAACTGGCCGGACGGTTGTGGGATTTATCAAAGACGCCTCTTCCGGGCTTGTTGGTATATGCGCGGTGTGCGGGCGGTGTACGTCCGGCGTGGGACGTCAGGGAGGCGAGATCCGGTCAGGTGCCGGTGGGCTAGGGTGATAGGAGTTCCGGAGGTGGGCTAGGTGACCGGCGAAGCATCCTTTGTCCCCGACGACTTCGTCGTGCCGCGCGAGCTTGTCACCGCCGCGTTCCGGCTGGAGCCGCTGGGTCCGGAGCACAACGAGGATGACTACCGGGCTTGGATGTCGAGCATCGACCACATCAGGTCCACCCCGGGAATGCAGGGCAGGTCGTGGCCCAGGCCCGAGATGGCGCTGGCTGACAATCTAGCGGACCTGCAAGGACACGCGTCGGACTTCGCGGACCGAAAGGGCTTCACGTATACGGTGCTGGCCAGCGGCAGCGGTGAGATCGTCGATGCGTCTATGTCTATCCGCGGAAGGGCGAGCCGGGAGCGCGCGTCCTGTCGTGGGTCCGGGCTGACCGGGCCGATCTTGACGTGCCCGTGTACGAAGCCGTCTCGGAGTGGCTACGGACCGCCTGGCCGTTTACCGAGATCGCTTACGCCCCGCGATGAGCCCGGCTCAGTGGGCCTGCGGCCGGTAGCAGGGCTTGTGGCCCACAGCCTCCAGTAGGGACCGGGCCGGAACCGCTGTGCCCAACGATGACGGCGCCCTTCCCGGTTCGGGGCGCGAGTCGCGGTGCCGGAGGCTCGCAGGTCAGCGCTTGTGCCGGCCTGCCGTCCGTCCCGGAGGGGCCGGTCGGTCCGCAGCCGGGACAGCAGTGCTGGCGGACAGTGGTCGGGTGAGTGAGATTCCGCTCGAGGAAGTACCGCGCGAGGTGACGGATGCGGCGCATGACGCTGCGCGCGGCCAGGTCGTTTATCTCACCGAGCACGACGAGCGGCTGGCCGCGATCGTCCCGGCAGAGCTGGCGGCTGAACTGGAGCATCTGACTCCTGAGCAATTCCGTGAGCTGCTGGAGGACTTCGCCGACGGGCAGGCGGCGCGCGAGTCGCTGGCCGAGCTGGAGGCGGGCGGGGAGCCGGTACCGGGTAGCAGCAGGTCTGGGCGGAACTCGTGCTTTACGGCCACTGTGCGGGGCTCGTCTGGGCATTGGCGGCAGGCCGGGTGGACCCGATGTCGCCTGCGGTCAGCGTTCGTTGACGCCAACGATGCGCAGGCCGTCGTGGTCGGCGAAGTCGCTGAAGTCCTTGATGTTAAGGGTTGCCAGCGGCAGGTCGCGGACCAGGCACGATGCGGCGATCCAGGTATCATTCACCGGTCGGGGCCGGCCTCGCCGTTCGGCGCGGGCCTGCAGTTCTCCCCAGCGGACGGCGACCTGTTCGGAATAGGGGAGCGTGACCACGTGCTGCCGCCAGTCCGCTAGCGAGGCCAGCTTGGCCGGCCCCCAGTTCCGCAGCACGGTCCACTTGGTGAGCTCACCGACGGTGACGAACGAGATGCACCAGGTCTGGCCCGTCAGCCGGGCTCGGAGCGGATCGGCCAAGCGACCGCGCAGGCTGGCGGAGGAGACGTCGGTATCGAGGACGACGAAGCTCACGCCACGTCGGCGCGCCGGGACGCGTACAGGTCGGCCAGGAACTCATTCCACTCCTGATCGGAGTCGAACAACCCGGGGCGGGCCATGTCCTCCACCGAGGCGACCGGCTGGACGCCTTGGCGACGGGCCAGTTCCTCCACCGAGGCCTCATCGGCGGCTGGCAGCTCAAGTGCTGGTTCTCTGTGCTCAGACGTCATGATCACCACCTCGCCCCGTCATTCTCCCATGACCCGCGCAGGATCCGGGTTTGCATACGCGGCCGGGCGATCCCTGTCCAGCACGAGCACCGGGCGCAGCCAATTACAGACTAACCGTGACTTCGACGGTCAACCTCCCCGTCTGGCCGGTGTGGGCAGAGGGGGTGGAGCTCGCTCGTCGCGGTGTGCTGGACGAGTTGGCGCTTGAGATCGCGTGGGTGAAGGAGCACGCTGTTGTCCTTGTGGAGTCGTGACCGGCAAGCGGGTGTTCCACTGCCGGGTAGTGGACATGGCAACGGGTCACCCGACCCAGTAGCGCCTCGCAGCACTTCTGATCCCAAATAGGGCGAACCGGTGCTTCCACGGGGTGCCGCAGATGATCACAAGTTCATCGTGGCTTCGATGGCCAGCCGACGGGCAGGTTGGGTGTTGGCACAGTTGGCACGCTCCCCTCTACCGGGGCCTATGTGCCACAAGCCCCAGATGACCGCACCTGCGGCCATGCCCGCAGCGACGGGTCACAGCGTGAACGTGGCCTCGATTACCAGACGACGCGCTGACCTGGCTAGATGTTGTGGGACTTATCGAAGACCGCACTCGCGCGATCGGGGACCGGGGTGTACCTAGCCCTACCCTAAAGACGGCAGTTATCCCCATGTCGGCGGCGGGCGGGCGGTGCCTAGCATGAGGCGGTGACTACGCGGGAAACGCAAATCCTCCAGGAGCCGACCCGCCGCGCCGACCCGGCGGGCAACGAGCGCCTGACGGCGATGACCGGAGCTGTGCTGCTCGTGCTGTTCGCCGCCGAGTGCCTCACCCTGCTGAACATCGGCAATCTGCTCACGCTGCACGTCTTCCTCGGGATGCTGCTGCTGGGCCCGGCCGGCCTGAAGATCGGCTCCACGCTCTGGCGTTTCACCAGGTACTACACCGGCTCGGCGGCCTACGTGCGGAAGGGGCCGCCGGCTCCGCTGCAGCGGGTGACGGGGCCGTTCGTCATCTTGACCACCGTGGCCGTCCTGGGCACCGGGATCATGCTGGTCGTCGAGGGCCCGGGCAACGGGTCCTGGGGCCGGCTGCACCACCTGTCGTTCTTTCTCTGGGTGGTCGTCATCGTCATCCACCTGGCCTCGTACGTCCCGAAGCTGCCCAGGATGCTGTCGGGCCGGGCGGATCACGCCCGCCACCTGCTCGCGGCCCGGGCCACGCGCTGGCTGCTGCTATGCGGTTCCCTGGCCGCCGGCCTGGGGCTGGCGTTCGCCACCTATCACCTCTCGGCCAAATTTGGCGGCTCGCACAGCATCATCCCGTAAACCAGGCGCCTGGCCGGTTGCCCTGGCATCCAAGCCCGCGCACGGCTCGAATAGGCAGCTGGACCAGGCTGATGTCCCAGGCGGTGAACCGGCCCGGCCGCATCGCCATATTCGGCAGGACGACACCGCACGCCCGTGGCGAGCACGCGCCAGCGGCCTCATCAGCGAGCTTGAGCAACCCGCCGACCCGGATACGGCCAGTTGCAGCCGGTCTCCTGATCCCGCAACGCCGCCGGAAACAACGGCGGACGCCGCCCAGCTCGTCACGTGCCCGCGTCGTCATCGGCGTGTCCACGCTTTGCACGCCTCCGGCATCACCCGCGGGTTGCGCCACTCCCGGGCAGCGGCGGGAAGTGGGATTGGTCGGGCTGGTCCTTGACGCCGACCCCGCACAGGTGCCACGCGGCCCCGCGATCGTCCTCAGGTGGCTCTGGGAGGAGTAGCTTGAGCACGGGTTCGTCGTCGCCGTCGTGCTCGCGGCGGGTGCGGAGCGGGTTGTCCAGGTCGGGTCTCCATTGTGCAGGGCGGACCAGGCCGGGCTCGACCAGCGTGAACCCGTCGAAGAATCGGGTGATGGCGGCGCGATTCCGCGAGATGAGCGGCGTGTTCCAGTGCAGGTCCTGGGTCATCCGGAAGAGCCCCTCGGCCGCTTCGGGGTGGGCTTCGTCAGTCATGTGGCTGAGGGCCAGGTAGCTGCCCGGCGTCACGGCGTCCCGGAACTGCCGGACGACCCCCCACGGGTCTTCCCGATCCCACAGGCAATGCAGCACGCACATGAGCATGATCCCGACCGGCTGGCCGAAGTCGAGCAGGTCACGGACCCGCGGATCGCTGAGCACCTGCTCCGGTTCGCGCAGGTCCGCCCGGAGCGTGACCACGTTGGGGCCGGCCATCAGCGCGGCGGCATGGGTCGACACCATCGGGTCGACGTCCGCGTAGACGATGCGCGCCCCGGGCGCGACCCGGTGGGCGATCTGGTGGGTGTTGGCCATGTTCGGCAGGCCCGAGCCGAGGTCGAGGAACTGGCGGACACCCTGGCCGAGCATGTAGTCGACCATCCGCTGCAGCAGATGGCGGCTCTCCAGGGCAGTGTCGGCACCGGCCGGGACGCCCAGCCCCGAGACCATCGCATTGGCCGCTTGGGACGCCTGCCGGTCGACCGCGAAGTTGTCCTTGCCGCCGAGCTGGTAGTTCCAGATGCGGGCCGTATTGGGATAGCGGACACCGATCGGGTCACCGGGGTCCGGTTGGGAGGGTGCCGGCGGTTGGGCAGACATCGGCATTTTCCTCTTCCTCCGCGGGCCGGAACGGGCACCTCCGATGATAAGGGGGAACCAGGGAGCCGCGGGCCGTGCCCAAGACGAACCCGGAAGACATTGTGCGATCCGGCTCCGAACGCTGCCACCTGTCCGCGGATGGGACACTGGCCGGATGCCACCACCGCACAAGCGACCACGACACAACAGCACCGGGCAGCAGCATGGCCTCCGTCGGCCGGTGCGTACGAAATCCGGATATTGCTTATCTGGTGCTTATGATCATCCGGAATTGCTCACGGATCCGCGGATCCGACAGCGGCTTCGCGCGGGCCACCGGCGCGCGGCTCTCGGGCGGACAGTCACCAGAAACTGTCGCGGGACTGTGGAAGCCGCCGGCGAGTCAGTGGCTTCGGAAATCGAGGGTCAGGATTTTGACCAGGCCATTTCGGTCGCCGCGCGGTCCCTCGGTCGCCGATGGGTTGAACTGATAGTCGATCCTCCCCGCGCCGCGGCGCTCGAAATGGATGCTTCCGACGGCTCTAGCCAGACGCGCTGGCGCGACATCGTCGCGGCTCGGCTGCCCAGTCAGCACTGGCCGCAACAGCCTGTGCTTATCGTCGCTGTCAATGCCCATACCGGTGAACCGGTGGCGTTCGACCGCCACAGCGGAGTCGACCTGGTCGACGCCGTCGCCGCCAGCACCAGCAACGGCTTCGGCCCCTTCCCTCCCTACCGCATCGGCGAGAACCGATACATCAACGGCAGCTATCGACGCAGCGAGAATGCCGATCTGGCGGCTGGATACGGGCGGGTGCTGGAGCTGTCACCCTTCGGCGGCAGGTCGCGGATGCCGCTGGAGTGGGGCATGGATCTCGCAACCCACGATGGGTGCCAGATGCCTCACGCCACCTTCGCGCGCCCTGACCTTGGCTCGTCAGCGTGGGCTGCCTTACGCGGCCTTTTGGGCCTTCTGAGCCCGCGTACACGCCTGAGGGCTACCTGAGGTAACCCATAACATAGGTTGACCGGGCCGCCCGCTTGAGGTGACAGAGACGGACGGCGCTTTTTGAGGGGACGTGAGTCCTCTTTTTACTCGCGCGGGGTGACACGGTGATGGATCAGTCCGTTTCCCTGCCGCTCTGCTGCATCAGATGGCTACTAACACTGCGCGGGCAGGGGTGGCCACCTCCGTCGAGCAGACAGTCCCGCAAGCAGCTGCCGCCCGGGACCGGGCGGGGCGGCCATGCCCTGGACGGCAGGCGGCGCGCTGGCACCGGCGGTAGCCCCGTTCCCCCCGGGCCCTGCGCCGAACTGCGGGCCCGAAAGCCGCAGCAGCGCCGGCGGCACGGTCCCGCCCGGGCAGGCCGGGCGCCCCGTGGCGTCAGGCCGGCGCCAGGCACGGCCTGACGCCGGTGATACCAGCACCCGGGACCGGCGCCTGCCCGGTTGCCCGGACCATGCTTCGCGCGCGACCGCGCGCCGGAAGAGGCAGCCAGGGAACGCACAGAACCCCTGCCCCGCAAGAGAGGAGCACGCCAACTCTGCCAGCGTCCGCCCCGGCGGCTCACCATCGAGGCCCCGATGGACCTGTCTGACGTGGCCCTAGGTCCCGGGATGACGGGCCGTGCGGCTCTGGCGGCCGGGCGTTGTACGGACAGGCTTGAATTAGGGGCGTCTGCGCCGGCCCTGTAACCGATCGGCCCCACGTGACGTGGACGTCTCCGGGCAGATGCGGTTCCTGCGGAGACCTTGGACGGCGTCGCCGCTATGAGGACCTGCTCGGCGGGAGCCTCATCAGAAGGGCAAAGGCGTGTCATGGGACTCCCGAAGCTGGCCTTCCCGGGCGGCCAGGCTGAGACCACCACGATCTATTACCCCGCGCCTGTAACGACCACGTGCCGGCGTCGACCAGGACCGGCGGGGTGGCGCCGGTCTGCTTTGGTGACTGTGGCTGTGGTGGGCCTGCTCCTGGCCGGGTGCGGCGGCAGCCATCCGTCATCTGCAGGTCCTGGGCCGGCGTTCCCGAGCACTCCGGCCGGTGTCCAGGCGCAGTGGCTCTTGCAGGCCCTCGGGAGCTGGCCGATTCCCGATGCCGCGATCCGCGCCCATTTCGCTCCGGCGCTCCTCGCTAAAGGGTCGCCGGCTGAGCTCAACGCCTCGCTCGCGGAGTGGAGGCAGCTCGGCCTGGTCTCCGTCACGAGCAAGCAGCCGGACTCCGTGGAGTTCGTCGTGTCGGTCCGGGGAGGACAGCGGTTCCGCGTCGATCTGACCGTGGACACCCACGGCCTGATCGACGGCTCTACGACGCAGGAAGTGGCGCCGACGGCCTCGTCGCCGGCGGGCGTGATCCCCGCGCTTGCGCCCGGGTGGGTGGCCCAGCCGGTCACGTTCGAGGCGGCCGGGGTCACGATCCACGGCACGTACACCCATCCCGGCAGCGCGGCCGCTGGTACGCTCCCGGCTGCCCTGCTGATCGCGGCCTACGGATCGAGCACCGACCGCAACGACAACGCCCCGGGCCAGATGGACCGGAACACGTTCGTGGCGGTGGCCAACTGGCTGTCGGCCGACGGGGTAGCCAGCCTGCGCTATGACAAGCTGGGCAGCGGCCAGACCGGATGGGGCCAGTATTCCGCGCATCCCGAGCGGGCCGGGCTCGGGACCTATGAGCAGGAGGCCGTCGCCGCGCTGACCTTCCTGGCCGGGCAGCGGCAGGTCGACCGGGCCCGGCTGGCGGTGTTCGGGCACAGCGAGGGCGGGATCTACGCGCTGCTGCTCGCCTCCGGGCTCGCGGGTCCTGCGCCGAAGGTCCGCGCGGTCGGGCTGCTCGAGCCCGTCCCCCTTCGCTTCCTCGACCTGATCGAGCAGTCGACGATCGCGAGTATTCAGAGTCAGTACACCGCCGCCCAGGCGCGGAGCATGGAGCAGACGGTCACCCAGATGATCGCGTCGCTGCGCCGCAACGGCACACTTCCGCCCGGCCTGCAGCCCGGGGTGGGGCTAGCGCAGGTCTTCCAGCGGCCACTGCTCGAGGCCGTGCAGATTGACCGCTACGACCCCGCCGCGGTCGCCGCCAAGCTTCCCGCGGACACGCCGGTGCTGCTCACATGCAGCACCGCCGACGGTACGATCGGATGCGCCCAAGAAGACCACCTCGCCACCGGCCTGTGGCAAGCCCCGGCGAGGCTCGACTACGTGCACCTGGACGGGGTCGACCACTTCCTCAAGGAAGACATCACCGGGATCTCCGCAGACTACAACGAATCGCTTCCGTTCTCCGCCCAGCTACGCGCCGCACTGAAGACGTTCCTGGCCAGCAACCTGTGAGCGCGGGAACGAACGCCGTGGAACCCGTAGAGGGAACCGGGCGACACGCGTCGCGTGTCGCCCCGGACAGGCTCCGCGCGGGGGTCCGCGGCGGGGTCTGCGTCGGCTTCGAGCCCCGGCAGGTGAGCGGCCTGGAGTCTGATCCGGACCCCTGGTTCGGCCACATCACCCCGGCCACGGGCACCGGGGGTTTCGCCGGCTGGTCGGGCTCGGCCCGGATCCTGCACGACGACCAGGGAGCGTACTTCGAGATCGAGCTGGCCTGAGCAAACGGTTGAAGGGGGCTGTTGATCGCGATGGGGGCGGGCCTTAGGGTGAGGCTCAAATGGATGAGAACCTGGCCAGGCAGGCCGAGCTAGCGTTCGAACGGCAGGGCGATTACGACTCGCTGTGCTACGAGGGCACATGGTTTTCCAGCGGGCAGCTAGCCGACCGCGCGGCCAGGCTCGCGACGGGGCTGGCCGACCTCGGCGTCCGCCCCGGGGACCGGCTGCTCGTGCTGATGGCCAACTGCCCGGAGGTGCTGATCACCTACACCGCGGCCCTACGCGCCGGGGCGGTGGTCACGCCGCTGATCTTCCTGGTCAGCGAGGACGAGCTGAGGCACGCGCTGGTCGATTCCGGCGCGGTCGGCATCGTCACCACGGTGGAGTTCCTGCCGAAGGTCAGCGCCGCAGTGAAGGGGGATGGGCCAGGGGGAACGGGGGGCGGGAGCCCCCCGTGCAGGGAAGACGCGGGTGGGGCGCCGGAGGTCCGCTTCGTGCTGGTGCCCGGGGCCCAGGCGCCCGCCGCCGCGCCCGGGGTGCCCGTGCTCGACTTTGACCAGGTGGCCTCGGCCGAGCCGGGGTCTATCGCCGACCGTTCTGGTACCGACCTGGCCGCCCTGCTCTATACCGGCGGCACCACGGGCCGGTCGAAGGGCGTTCCGCTTACCCATGCGGGCCTGTACTGGTGCGGTTCGGCCGCCCATGAGATGTCGGTTCGCGCCAACGTGGTCAGCTCGGTGCTGCCGCTTCCCCTGGCGCACGCCTACGGCCTCTTGGTCATCTGCGGCGGCATGCACCGGACCGACCAGGCCAAGACCATCCTGATGCGGTGGTTCGATCCGGCGGGCTGGGTGCAGCTGGCCGAGGAGCACCGGGTCCAGGGCAGCGCGCTGGTGCCCTCGATGATCCAGATGCTGCTGACTCAGCCGCTGGAGAAGGCCGACCTGTCCGAGCTGATCGCGATATCGTCAGGGGCCGCGCCGCTGGCCGAGGAGGTCCGCCGCGAGTTCGAGGCACGGGTGCCGACCGCGACCATCTACGAGGGATACGGGTGCACCGAGGCGGCCACGTTCATCTCGGCGAATCCCAAGGACGCCCGCCGGGTGGGCAGCGTCGGCCTGCCGGTGCCGGGCGTCGAGGTGACCATTCAGGACGACGCGGGCCAGGCGCTGCCGCCGGGCCAGGACGGCGAGATCTGCGTCCGGTCACCCGGCGTGATGACCGGTTACTGGCACACCGAGGACTCCTCGGCGCTGGCCGGCGGCTGGCTGCACACCGGCGATATCGGGCACCTGGACGCCGATGGCTACCTCTACGTGGTGGACCGCAAGAAGGACCTGATCCTGCGGGGCGGCTTCAACGTCTTCCCGCGCGATATCGAGGACGTCCTGATCGCCCACCCGGCGGTGACGCAGGCCGGGGTGGTCGGGCGGCCGGACGGCCGGCTTGGCGAGGAAGTCGTCGCGTTCGTGTCGCTGCGCCCGGGCGCGGAGGTCACCGCCGAGGAGCTCACCGAGCACGCCAAGAAATATCTGGCCGCCAGCAAGTACCCGCGGCAGATCATCATCGTGCCCGCCGTGCCGCTCACCAGCGTGGGCAAACTCGACCGCAAGAAGCTGCGGCAGTGGATCGCGACGGGCGGACCGGACGGAGCTAGTCCGGCGGCGGGCTCGGCAGGATCTGGCCGGTGACCTCGCCGAAGCCGATCCGGCCGCCGTCCGCGGCGGGCGCGGTGGCGCTGATCGTGACCTCGTCGCCGTCCTCCAGGTAGCTGCGCACCGACCCGTCGGGCAGCGTGAGCGGCTCCGTGCCGCCCCAGCTCAGCTCCAGCAGGCAGCCGCGCTGGTCCCGGTCCGGGCCACTCACCGTGCCCGAGGCGAACAGGTCGCCGGTGCGCGTCGAGGCGCCGTTGGAGGTCATGTGGGCCAGCATCTGGGCGGCGGTCCAGTACGTGGCGGCGAACGGCGGACGCGACGCGAGCTGCCCGTTCAGCCGCACCTCGAGCGTGAGGTCCAGGCCCCACTTATCGGTGTCGGCCAGGTAGGGCAGCGGTTCCTCCGCACGCGGCGGCGGGCTGACCCGCGCGTGTTCCAGCGCGTCGAGCGGCACGACCCACGGCGAGATCGACGTGGCGAACGACTTGGCCAGGAACGGGCCGAGCGGCCGGGCCTCCCAGGCCTGCAGGTCACGGGAGGACCAGTCGTTGACCAGGAACACGCCGAACACGTGCTCGGCGAACTCGCTCACGCGCACCGGCCCGGCCGAGCCGACGCCGACCACGAAGCCGACCTCGGCTTCGAAGTCGAGCCTGCGAGACGGCCCGAACGTCGGGCCGTCCTCCCCCGGGCGCTGGCCGCGCGGGCGGCGCACGGGGGTGCCGGACAGCACGATAGTGCCCGAACGGCCATGGTAACCAATGGGCAGATGTTTCCAGTTGGGCGTGAGCGGCTCGCCGTCCGGCCGGAAAATCCGCCCGGCGTTGGCCGCGTGGTACTCGTTGCCGAAGAAATCCACGTAGTCTCCCGGCGCGAACGGCAGGTGCAGCCGTACCGCGGACAGCGGGCGCAACGCGGCCTCGACGGAGCCGCGGTGCCGTTCATCGGTGAGCAGCTCGGTGATCCGGGCGCGGACATCGGCCCAGCGCGCCCGGCCCTGCGCCATGAACGCGTTCAGCGTCGGCTGGCTGAATACCTCTTCGGCCAGGGCCTGGGCGAGGTCCAGGACCGATTCACCGATCCGGACCCCGACCCTGGGACCTTCGCCGGCCGAGAACACGCCGTAGGGCAAGTTGGCCACCCCGAACAGGGATGTTTCCGGGTGTCCTAGGGCCCCGTCCAGCCAGGCAGGGGCGGTCAGGCCTCCTCCCCGTCCATGTGGCGCTCGGTCTCGCCCACGTAGATCTGCCGCGGCCGGGCGATCTTCTGCTCCGGGTCGGTGGAGCCTTCCTGCCAGTGGGCCAGCCAGCCCGGCATCCGGCCGATCGCGAACAGCACCGGGAACATCGCCACCGGGAAGCCCATCGCCTGGTAGATGATGCCCGAGTAGAAGTCCACGTTCGGGTAGAGCTTGTGGTTGACGAAGTAGTCGTCCTCGAGCGCGATCCGCTCCAGCTCGAGCGCGATGTCCAGCAACGGGTTGCGCCCGGTCACCTCGAACACCTCGTCGGCGACGCCCTTGATGATCGTGGCCCGCGGGTCGTAGTTCTTGTACACCCGGTGACCGAACCCCATCAGGCGGAGCTCGCCGGTCTTGACCCGGCTGATGTACGAGGGCACGTTGGCGACCGAGCCGATCTGCCGCAGCATCTTCAGCACCTGCTCGTTCGCGCCGCCGTGCAGCGGGCCGTAGAGCGCGGCTGCGGCCGCGGCCGCAGCCGAGTACGGGTCGACCTGGGAGCTGGCGACGCCGCGCATCGCGTTGGTGGAGCAGTTCTGCTCGTGGTCGGCGTGCAGGATGAACAGCACGTCCAGGGCGTGCTCCATCACCGGGTCCGGGTCATACTTGGGCTCGGTCATCTTCGCCATCATGTTGAGGAAGTTGCCCGGGTAGGACAGGTCGTCGTCGGGGTACGCGTAGGGCAGCCCCCGGGCGTGCCGGAAGGCGAAGGCCGCGAGCGTCGGCATCTTGGCGATGAGCCGCACCACCTGCTCGTCCTGGGTGGCCCGGTCGTGGATGGCGGCACTGGCCTCGGGATAGAAGGTGGACAGCGCGGCCAGGGTGCTCACCAGGATGCCCATCGGGTGGGCGTCGTGGTGGAAGCCGTCGATGAACTTCTTGACGTTCTCGTGCACGTAGGTGTGGTGGGAGATCTGGTGGGTCCACGCCGCCGACTCTTCCTTGTCGGGCAGCTCGCCGCGCAGCAGCAGCCAGGCCACGTCCAGGAAGGAGGAGCGGCTCGCCAGCTCCTCGATCGGGTAACCCCGGTAGCGCAGGATGCCCCTGTCACCGTCGATGAAGGTGATGGCGCTGCGACAGCTAGCGGTGTTCTGGAACGCCGGGTCGTAGGAGAGCAGTCCGAAGTCGTCATCGGAGGTCTTGATCTGCCGAAGGTCAATCGCGCGGATAGCGCCGTCGACGATAGGGAGTTCGTAGCTGCGGCCGGTCCGTGAGTCGGTTACTCGCAGCGTGTCATTCGTGGTCATGTCTAGACCATAGGCTGTCCCGGCGGGTGCTAAACAGACCCACCCTTCACATGTCTCAAGTGACGGTTATCAGCCGAGCTGAACCGAGCGCTTGGCCAGGCCACCCCAGAATCCCTCGATCACCGGGCGCTGCTGGTCAAGATCGTTTTCGCCGGCCCCGAGCGTGACGAACAGCGGGGCGAAATGCTCGGTGCGCGGGTGCGCGGTGCGGGCGGCCGGAGCCTTGTGCTGGAAATCGAGCAGCGCGTCCACGTCGCCGTCCCGCAGCGTGTTCCGTCCCCAGTCGTCGAAGTCCCGCGACCACTCCGGCACCGGTCCCTCGAACACGAACTCACGCAGGTTGTGCGTGAAGAAACCGCTGCCCATGATCAGGACGCCCTCGTCGCGCAGCGGGGCGAGCTTGCGGCCAAGGCCCATCAGCTGGCGCGGATCCAGCGTCGGCATGGACAGCTGGATCACCGGCACGTCGGCGTCCGGGTACATCTCCACCAGCGGCACGTACGCGCCGTGGTCCAGGCCACGATCGGAGTGCTCGTGCACCTGGCCGCCGAGCAGCTTGCGTACCGAGTCAGCCAGCGCGGGGGCACCCGGTGCCGGGTAGGTGACCTCGTAGTAGTGCTTGGGGAAGCCCCAGAAGTCGTAGTACAGCGGGACCGTGCGGGTCGCGCTCACCGAGACCGGCGCGTTCTCCCAGTGCGCCGAGACCACCAGGATGGACTCGGGCCGCGGGAGCGCTTTGGCCCAGGCCGAGAGTTCTCCAGGCCAGATGGGATCGTCGGCCAGCGGCGGCGCGCCATGGCTCAGGTACACCGCCGGCATCCCGCTAGTGTTCATGGCTTCATGCTAACCGCCCGGCGGTCAGGTTCTTGATCTGCAGGGTTAGGGGCGGTGGTCGGCCAGGACGCGGTGCGGGTCGCTGCCGCGGGCTTCGGGGTCGGCGTGGACCAGCGCGGCGGACAGCCGGGGAATCGCGTGCAGCAGGGCATGCTCGGCGCTGACGGTGAGCTGATGGGCCTGGACGGCGGTGATGTCCGGAGCGACGACGATTTCGCATTCGGCACGGAGCTGATGGCCGATCCAGCGCAGCCGGACCTGCCCGACGCCCAGCACGCCAGGCGTGCCGCGCAGGGTGTTCTCGGCCTGGTCGACAAGCGCGGGATCCACCGCGTCCATCAGCCGCCGGTAGATCTCGCGGGCGGCCTGCCGCAAGACGGCCAGGATCGCCACGGTGATTCCCAGCCCGACCACCGGGTCGGCCCAATCCCAGCCCAGCGCGACCCCGCCCGCGCCCAGGAGCACCGCCAGCGAGGTGAACCCGTCGGTGCGGGCATGCAGCCCGTCCGCGATCAGGGCCGCGGAGCCGATCTTCCGGCCGACGCGGATCCGGTATCCCGCCGCCAGTTCATTACCGCCGAACCCGACCAGCGCGGCCGCGGCCACCGCGACAAGATGCGACACGTGCTGCGGGTGCAGCAGGCGGTTCACTGCCTCGTAGGCGGCCAGGGCCGAGGACGCCGCGATGGTCAGCACGATCGCGACCCCGGCCAGGTCCTCGGCCCGGCCGAACCCGTAGGTGTACCGGCGGTTCGGCGGCCGGCGCCCCACGGTGAACGCGACGCCTAGCGGCACCGCGGTCAGCGCGTCAGCGGCGTTGTGCAGCGTGTCACCGAGCAGCCCGACCGACCCCGACAGCACGGCCACCGCCGCCTGGATCAGCGCGGTCAGGCCCAGCACGCCCAGCGAGATCCACAGCACCCGCATGCCCTCCGCGCTGCCTTCCATCACGGCGTCCACCTGGTCAGCGGCCTCATGCGAATGCGGGCGCAGCACATGCCGCAGCCGCGCCACCAGTCCCGATCCGGAATGCTCGTGCTCGCGCGGGTGGTGGTGGTCGTGGTCATGGTGGTGGTCATGACCGGACCCGGCACCGTGGCCGGGGTTATGGCCGGGGTCATGCGGGTGGCTCATACGTTCAGGATGGCCGCAAAACCCTGTTGCAGCACCTCCACCACAGCGCTCGCGACGCACCTGCGACCAACTTGCTGGGTATGAGACAGGCATGGACCCAGTGCAGGCGGACGCGGTGCAGGCGTTGCGGCGGATCGCGTTCGAGTTGGAGCGGGGCGGGGCGCCGACCTACCGCGTGCGGGCCTTCCGGCGGGCCGCCCAGGTGCTCGAAGGGCTGACGGCGGGCGAGCTCGGCCGCCGGATGGAAGCGGGCACGCTGGAGGCGCTGCCGGGCATCGGCACCACCACGGCCCAGGTCATCACCGAGGCCGCGGGCGGCCGCCAGCCCGGCTACCTGGCCCGGTTGCTTGCCAACCAGCCGCCGTCGCCGCGTGACGGCCTGCGCGCGGCGCTGCGCGGCGACTGCCACACGCACTCGGACTGGTCCGATGGCGGCAGCCCGCCGCGGGAGATGGCCGAGGCCGCCCGCGACCTCGGCCACGAGTGGATCGCGCTGACCGACCACTCGCCCCGGCTGACCGTGGCCAACGGGTTGTCGGCCGAACGGCTCCTGGCTCAGCTCGAGCTGATCAGCGAGCTGAACGAGGAGCTTGCGCCGTTTCGCATCCTGACTGGGATCGAGGTCGACATCCTGGATGACGGCTCGCTCGACCAGCGCGAGGACCTGCTCCGCCGTCTCGACGTGGTGGTGGCCAGCGTGCACTCCCAGCTGCGGATGCCCGCCGGGCCGATGACCAGGCGGATGGTGGCCGCGGTGCGCAACCCGCACGTCGACGTACTCGGTCACTGCACCGGCCGGCTGCTCGGCGGCGGCCGGGGCCGCAGGCCGGAATCGGCCTTCGACCCCGACGCGGTGTTCAGCGCCTGCCGCGAGGCCGGGGTCGCCGTGGAGATCAACTGCCGGCCGGAACGCCGGGACCCGCCGGGCCGGCTGCTGCGGCTGGCCACCGAGGCTGGCTGCCTGTTCGCCATCGACACCGACGCACACGCGCCTGGCCAGCTGGACTGGCTGGCGAACGGCACCGTGCGGGCGGAGCAGGCCGGGATCGGGGCCGACCGGGTGATCAACACGCGCGGCGCCGGCGAAGTGGCGCAGCGCGCGGGCTAGCGGCTGACGAGCCAGGCGGTGGCGTCGGCGGGCAGTTCGCTGCCCTCGACCGGGACGCTGGCCAGGACGACGGTGCCGGGCGGCAAAGGGACGGGGCCTGGCCCGAAGTTGGTCACGCAGCGCCAGCCGCCCGGACGGCGGAAGTGCAGCACCTGGCCGTTGGTGCCGGGCATCCATTCCATGGTCTCGATGGTCTGCAGCTTGTGCCGCCAGCGCAGCGCGTCCCGGTAGAGCATCAGGGTCGAGGCCGGATCCCGCTCCTGGGCCTGGACGCTGAGCGGGCCGAACCAGGTCGGCTGCGGCAGGTGAGCAGCACCGGAGCCGAACCCGAACGACGGGCCGTCAGCCGTCCACGGCAGCGGGACCCGGCAGCCATCACGGCCTTTCTCGGCACCCGCGGTCCGCGTGTAAACGGGGTCCTGGACGTCCTCGAGGGGAATGTCGGGGACCTCGTGCAAGCCGAGTTCCTCACCCTGGTAAAGGTACGCGGAGCCGGGCAAGGCCAGCACGATAAGGACCGCGGCCCGGGCCCGCCGCAGGCCCAGACCGCGCTCCAGTCGGGGGGAGGTACCGCCGCTCAGCAGCCAGTTCCTGGCGTTCTTGGCGCTGCGGTATTCCTCGGGCGGCAGCCCGTAACGGGTCGCGTGCCGCACCACGTCGTGGTTGGACAGCACCCACGTCACGGACGATCCATGCCGCTGTGCATCGGAGAAGTTGTCGGTGATGACGCGCAGGAACTCTCCGGCGTTCCAGTTCGCCTCGAGCAGGTCGAAGTTGAAGGCCTGGCCGAGCCCGTCCGGGCTGGCGTATTTCGGGCGCCGGGAGGCGTGCACCCAGGCTTCGGCCACACCGGCCCGCGGCGGGTCGTATTCGTTGAAGACCTGCCGCCATTCGGCGTAGATGTCGTGCACTTCATCCCGATCCCACAAGGGGTGGCTGCCCGGCGGCAGCGCCCCGTCGACCGGATCCTTGATCACGGACTGCGGAGCGAGCGGCTCGGTCAGGTTCTTGGCCAGGCCGTGCGCCACGTCGACCCGGAACCCGTCCACGCCGCGATCGGACCAGAAGCGCAGCGTCGCTGCGAACTCGTCGCGGACCTCGCGATTGTCCCAGTTCAGGTCCGGCTGTTCCGGGGCGAACAGGTGCAGGTACCACTGCCCGTCGGGGACGCGGGCCCAGGCCGCCCCGCCGAAGACGGAGACCCAGTCCGAGGGGGGCTCGGCTCCGTCCGGGCCGAGCCCATCGCGGAAGATGTACCGGTTCCTGGCCGGCGAGCCCTTCGGCGCGGCCAGCGCCTCGCGGAACCAGGCGTGGCGGCTGGAGGTGTGGTTCGGGACGATGTCGACGATGACCCTGATGCCGCAGCCGTGCAGCCGGGCGGTCATCTCGTCGAAGTCGGCCAGCGTACCCAGCCGCGGATCTACGTCACGGTAGTCATCGACGTCGTACCCGCCGTCGGTCAGGGCCGATGGGTAGAACGGGCTCAGCCAGACCGCATCCACGCCCAGTTCGGCCAGGTACGGGATCCGCGAGATGACGCCCCGGAGGTCCCCGAGGCCGTTCCCGTCGGAGTCGGCAAAGCTGCGCGGGTAGATCTGGTACACGACCGCCTGGCGCCACCAGTCCATTACTTGATCGAGCCCCGCATGATGCCGCTGACGACCCAGCGCTGGGCGATGAGGAAGACGACGAGGGTCGGGAGCAGGGCCATGAGGTAGGACGCGAAGGCCACGTTGAAGTTGGTGGTGAACTGGTCCTGGAACAGGTACTGGATGACCGGGAGGGTCTGCCACTTCGGGTTCGCCGTGATCAGGTTCGGCATCATGAAGTCGTTCCAGGACTGCAGGAAGGCGAAGATGCCGACGGTGGCGGCAATCGGCGTCAGCAGCGGCAGCACGATCTTCCGGAAGGTCTGCAAGGTGGTGCAGCCGTCCAGCCGCGCGCTCTCTTCCAGCTCGACCGGGATGGACCGGATGAAGGCGGAGAAGAGCAGCACGTTGAAGGCCAGCTGGAACATGATGTGCAGGATCCCGACGCCGAACGGGTTAGCCAGGCCGATCGCGGCCATGAGCTTGACTTGCGGCAGCGCGACGACAGGGAACGGAAGGAACAGGGCGGCCAGCAGGTAGACGAACGTCACGCGGAACTGCCAGTGACCCCAGTTACGCACGATCGCCCACGCCGCGAGCGAACTCACCAGGATTTCCCCGGTCACGGCGATCACCGTGACCAGCAGGCTCATCGAGAACGCCAGCGGGGTATCGGTCAGGTCCCAGGCGGCCCGGAAGTTCCCCCAGTGAATCGGCCAGGGGAAGTTAAAGCCGGTGCCCGTGCCGGTCTGGGCCGGTGACTTCAGCGCCATGGCGATGGCGAAGTACAGCGGGATGACGACGGTCAGGGAGCAGACCGCGACGATGATCGTCAGCCCCCAGTTGACCCGGCCGCCCTCAGGGATGGGGCGTGGCTTACGTGCTGGGGTCCGCGGCGCGGCGACGGGTGCGGTGCTTACCTCGGTAGCCATTAGAGAGCCCCTCCCCGGCGCCGGATGATGCTTAGCTGGAAGATCGCGAAGAGCAGCGTGATGAAGAAGAAGATGACGGCGTTGGCCATCTGGTAGGCGTAGTCGCCGCTGGTGAAGCCGGTGAAGATCGTCATCGACACGCTGGTGGTGGCGGTGCCGGGGCCGCCGTTGGTCAGGCCGACGCATATGTCGTACACGCTGAGGAAGCCCTTGAACGTCAGAATGGTGTTGATGACGAAGAACGGGAAGAGCAGCGGGAAGGTCATGCGCTGGAACTGCTTCCACGCGCTCGCCCCGTCGATCGAGGCGGCTTCGTACACCTCCGTCGGGATGGAAGTCAGACCGGCCAGGAAGATGATGATCGCGCCCGGGATGGCCACCCAGGACGCGACGAAGACGATGCCGAGCCAGGCGGTGTGCTGGTTGGCCAGGATGCTGCTCTCCAGCGGGGCGAAATGGATCGCCGACGCGATGATCGGGACAGAATTAGAGAGGATGAAGGTGAAAACGTAGGAGATGACTAGGCCGGAGATGACCATGGGCATGAAGAAAACCGTGCGCAATCCCGCCCGCCATTTGATCTTGGCGTTCAGCGCGAGCGCCAGGGCCATGGCCACCGCGTTGGTCACGACGCACGCCACGACCGCGAATAGCAGCGTGAACCCGTAGGAATCCCGGATGGTCGGGTCGCTGAACGCGGCCTTGTAATTGGCGAGCCCGACGAAGTGCCAGGTCCCGTACCCGACGTAGTTCGTGAAGCTCCAGAACATCCCCTGGACCGCAGGGTAGATGATGAAGAAGGTGAACAGGATGATCGCCGGGATGACCATGAAAAGGTACGTCGGCGCCACGGGAAAGAAGAGTTTCTTCACCTTACCGAGCGCGCCCGCGCCTCGCCGGGAACGGGCTGCGGTCCGCTGGGAAGGGAGTGCGGTCGCGGTCATGCCTGCCTCCTAGATCCGGCGCTCATGCGGGTTCACGCCGAGGTCCGGATGGCCAGGCGCTTGAAAGCGCTGTCCATCGACGAGGTGAATCCGCTGACGTTGCCGGTCAGCATCATTTCCTGGATGAAGTTCCCGATCGGGATCGTGAGCGGCACGTACGTTCCCGGGCCCTGGTAGAACCGGCCCGAGCTGACGTACGGCTGGAGGCCGGAGACGAGCGGGCTGGTCTGCGGCGGAGCGTTCTTGAGTGGTGAGAACGCGAGATTGGTCTGGTTGTACGCGTTCAGGACGCTCGGCTGCATGAGGTAGTCGAGGAACTGGATGGCCGCCGTGCGCTGCGCGGGCGCTTGCGATCGCGGCAGCCAGATGGCCAGGTCGAGGTTGACCCGGCACTTGTTCTGGGACGCGTCGTCGGTGGCGGGCAGGGCGAAGGTGCCCATCTTGAGCTTGGGACTGATCGCGAGGACCTCGCCGACGGCCCACGGCCCCTGCATGTACATGCCCGCCTGGCCGTTCGCGAAGGCCTCGTTGCCGTCGGCGTAGTGCTTGGCGATGGGGTTGTCGTTGAAATACGGCGCCAGGCTGAGCATCTGCTTGCAAGGCGCGGTGAAATCCTTCTCGAACGACACCGACGAGTTAGGGCCGAGGTTGGTGCCCTCGCGGGCGAGCCCCTGATAGAACGCCGCGACGTCGATCATGCCGCCGGCGGTGTAATCGAACAGGCCCTGCTGCGTGGTCCAGGTGTCCCCGTAGGTCTGGTAGATCGGCGTGATGTTCGCGGACTTGAACTTCTCGCATACCGCGAGGAATTCACTCCAGGTCGTCGGGACGGCGGACACGCCGACCTTGTCGAAGAGATCCCTGTTGTAGATGACGCCCTCGGCGGCCACTGAGTAGGGCAGCACGCTCGTCTCGCCGTGGTAGGAGGCGTACTGGGTGACGAGAGCCTGGATGTTCGGGTCGATGGTCTTGGCCTGCGGCAGGCTGGCCAGGTCGGCCAGCACGCCCCGGGCGACGAAGATGGACGTGGTCAGGTTGTAGTTGTCGCAGTCGATGGCGGGCGGATTGCCGCGCACGAATTCCGCGATGAGGTTCGAGGTGAAGTCGTGGCTCACGACCACGTGCGACTGGCTCGCGTTGAACTTCGCGACCAGGTTGTTGAAGTACGGGACGACCTCGGGCTTGGTCTCCTCGAACACGATTCTGGTGGCCCCGCCTGACGCGGAGGAACACCCGGCCACCAGGCCGGGGGCGGCAAGCGCGGCCGTGCCGAGCCCCACCGTCTTCATCATCGTCCGGCGGCTCATGCCCGGCGACGCGGGGTTTCCGGCCACGCTCTGGGTTGCCGTCCGCTTGGGTCTGCCTGACCACACGTTGCTCACTCGCCGCATGCCGACTCCCTTTCGACAGGGAACGTCCTTCTAACCAGGCGCGATGGGCTCGGCTAGGCTTGGATAGAACGATCAACCAGATTGAAGCGCTGCGGTAATGTCCTGTCAAGAGGTGAATTCAGGTAGCAGTACGGTGATTAGGTGACAAGGTCTCTATCAGGCCAGGCCAGACCCGTTATCGCACGCCAGGTAACGATCAAGGACGTGGCGCGCGCCGCCGCCGTGTCCCGGCAGACCGTCTCCAACGTGCTCAATGGCAGCGGACGGGTGGGCGACGCGGCCCGGGCCCGGGTGCTCGACGCCGTGGCCACCCTGGGGTATCAGCCGCACCACGGCGCGCGGAGCATGCGCTCGCGCCGGACCATGCAGTTCGCCTACGTCCTGCCGCGCGTTCAGTTGTTCGCCGGCAACTACATCATGCAGCAGTTCCTCCAGTCGCTGGCGGCGGCGAGCGCGCAGAACGGTTACAGCATGGTGATCGTGGTCCCGGACGGGGACCCGCGCGACGACATACGCCGCCTGATCGCCAGCCGGAGCGTGGACGCCTTCCTGCTATCCGAGCTCCAGCCGGACGATCCGCGGGTGGAACTGCTGGCCGAGGCCGGGATGCCGTTCGCGTGTTTCGGCCGGACCGGTCCGGCGCTGCCGCAGCACTGGGTCGACATCGACAACCGCGCCGCGGTCGCTGGGGCCGTAGAGCACGTGCTGGCCAGGGGGTTCGAGCGCATCGCCTTCCTGGGTTACCGGTCGGCGAACCACTGGGACCTAGAGCGGGCCGCGGGGTTCACCGACGGGCTGGCGGCCCGTGGGCTCGCCGCCGACCAGGCCGACATGCTGCTGGTGGACGAGGCCAGCGCCCGCAGGAAGATCCGGTCGTTGCTCACCGCCAGCCGACCAGACCTGCGCCCGGACGCCATCGTGACCGGCAGCGACCGGCTCGCCGGGGTGGTCTACAGCGTGGCCGCGGAGCTGCGGCTTCGGATCGGCCAAGACCTCGCCGTCACCGGTTTCGACGGCAGCGCCGCCGCCGCGATGATGCACCCCCGGCTGACCAGCGTGACCATCCCGGTCGACGACATCGCCCGGCGGGTGGTGACCCGGGCGCTGAAGCAGCTCGACCACGGGCCCGACGATGATCCGGGCGAGGTGATGCCGGCCAGGCTGCGGCTCGGCGAGAGCACCGGCGGGTTCGGCCGGGACGCCAGCCGGGCAAGAGAGACGGCAGGTCCGGCGGATGAGGCCGCCGCGGCTCAGCAGGGCGAAGCCTTGGACGGCCCCGTCACACGGGGCGGGGACGACGCCGCGCCGACGTGGAAACGTTTCCAAAAAGTCACCATCGCGGATGTAGCCGCGGACGCCGGGGTGGGTGTCGGCACGGTCTCCCGGGTGCTCAACGGAAGCGAGCAGGTACGCGAGCCCACCCTGCGGGCCGTGCTCGACTCGATCGACCGGCTCGGCTACCGGCCGAGCCACGCGGCGGCGGCTCTGGTCCGCGGCACGCCGCGCACCGTGGCGCTCATCGTCGCCCACCTGACCCGGCCGTCGACCGTATTGCGGGTGGCCAGCGCGCTGGCGGTCCTGGAGGAGCAGGGCTACGACTCGATCGTCCACAACGTGGACAGCCCACTGGAACGAGACCGGCACCTGGAGGCTCTGCTGCCCACGCACCGGGCCGATGGGGTGCTGGCCGTCTGCCTGCCGCTGTCCCGCGACCATATCCGCCAGTTCGCCCGCGCCGGCGTCGCGCTGGCCAGCGTGGACGCGGCCAACCCCGGCGTGCCGCAGACGGTCATCGACGACGTGGGCGGCGGCCGACTGGCGACCTGTCACCTTACCGCCCTGGGACATCGCCGGATCGGCTTCGTCGGCGACATGCCGTTCAGCCGACCCCCGGCCGGGCTGGGCTTCACCTCCTCGGCGAACCGGCTGCGCGGGTACAAGCGGGCCCTGGCCGCCGCGGGCATCCCCGTCGAACCCGGCCTGATCCGGCGGGGCGCGCATGACGCCGCGGTCGCGGCCGAGCACACGGCGCAGCTGCTGAAGTCGCCCGATCCCCCGTCGGCGATCTTCGCCGCCTCCGACACCCAGGCCATCGGCGTCCTGGCCGCGGCGGACCGGCTCGGCGTGGCGATACCCGAGCGGCTGTCGGTCGTTGGCTTCGACGACATCGAGTCCGCCGCCTTCCTCGATCTCAGCACCGTCCGGCAGCCGCTGGCCCTCAGCGGGGCCGAGAGCGCGCGGCGCCTGTGCGCGCTGCTGCGCGGGGAGCGGGTCCGCCCGCGGCGGCAGGAACTGCCGATCGAGCTGATGGCGCGGGGCAGTTCGGCAGAGGCGCAGCCCTCGGCTTTATGCCTTGGGCCTCAGGCCCGATGCCTTGGGGCCTCAGGCCCGATGCCTTGGGCCTCAGGCCCGCGGATGGCGGACGAAGTCCCCTTCGCCGGGCACGCTGACGATCATGCCCTCGCCCTTCAGGATCTCCAGCGCCCGGGCGGCCACCCGGTGCGAGACATGATGATGCTCGGCGATCGTGTGGACCGAAGGGATCCGGCTGGTGAGAGTTCCCTCCGCGATCTCGTCTCGCATCATCTTCGCGACTTGCTCATATGGCGGTACCGCCGAGTCAGGGTCGATCACACTGGTCAGCCTTCCGGCTGACGGCCCCGTTGGCAAGATCAGCCCGGTCGCGGCCCGGGCGGTGATCTCCTTACCGAACATGTGCCGTGAAGGCCCCGGCATTCAGGCCGGGGACGAAACGGCACGCCACACTCGCACATACGTTCGATCCTTTCCATCATCTCGGGTATCCTGCAAGAATGAGGACGGCGTACCGGTGCCGGGCATATCCGGACGAGGCGCAGCAGCAGGCGCTGGCGCGCACGTTCGGCTGCGTTCGGCTGGTGTGGAACCGGACCCTCGCAGCCCGGCGCGCCCGCTGGCACACCGAACGTAAAGGCACCTCATACGCGCAGGCCGACCGGGCGCTGACCACCATGAAGCGCGACCCGGGGCTGGAGTTCCTCAACGAGGTATCCGCGGTCCCCCTCCAGCAGGCGCTGCGGCACCAGGAGAAGGCGTTCCGGGCGTTCTTCGAGAAACGCGCCCGCTATCCCCGGTTCAAGTCCCGGCGCGGACGCCAGTCCGCCAGCTACACCCGCGCCGCATTCCGGATGCGCGCGGGCGAACTGTGGCTCGCCAAGACGGGCGCCCCGCTGCGGTACGTGTGGACCTGGCCGGACATCGACCCGGCCACCCTTGATCCCACGTCGGTGACCGTGGTCCGTGACCCGGCCGGGCGATGGTTCGTGACCTTCCACGCGGACATCCCCGGCCCGGAGTCGCTACCCGCCACGGGCGAGAGCGTCGGCGTGGACGCGGGACTGACCCATTTCGCGGCCTTGTCCACTGGTGAGAAGATCGGCCACCCGAAGGACTGGGAACGGCATCAGCGCAGGCTTAAGCGGTACCAGCGCAGGCTGGCCCGCTGCCAGCGCGGCTCCCGCAACCGGGCCAAGGCCCGCGCCAAGGTCGCCAGGGTGCACGCCCGGATCGCTGATGCCCGCCGGGACTTCCTGCACAAGGCCAGCACTGGCCTGGTGCGCCGGTTCGACGTGATTGCGGTCGAGGACCTGAGCGTGCCCGCCATGGTGAAGAACCGGCGGCTGGCCCGCGCGATCTCCTGCACCGGGTGGGGTGAGCACCGCCGGATGCTGGAGTACAAGGCCGGCCGCTACGGGCGGGCGGTCGCCGTGGTGGACCGCTGGTATCCGAGCTCGAAAACCTGCTCAGCGTGCGGGCACCTGCTCGCCACGCTCAGCCTCGGGACACGCTGCTGGACGTGCCCCGCCTGCGGCACCCGGCACGACCGGGACATCAATGCCGCCAAGAACATCCTGGCCGCCGGGCTAGCGGTGACTGCCTGCGGAGGCGACATAAGACGCACGGGGACACCCCCGGCGCGGCCGCCTGTGAAACAGGAACCCCGACCCGTGAGGGAAGGAATCCCGTCCTTCAAGGCAGGGAGGAAGTCAAAGTGAGCTGATGGACGCACAACGGGAACTGAGCGACCAGATCGATCAGGCGACGCAGCGCCTGCTCGGCACGGCCCGGGTCATCACCGAACCTGACCTGCGGGCGCCGTCACTGCTGCCGGGGTGGACGCGGGCGCACGTCCTCGCGCACCTGGCCCGGGGGGCTGACGCGATGCGGAACCTGCTGGTCGGCGTGCGTTCCGGCCAGGAGCGCCCAGCTTACGTCAGCGCCAAGGCGCGGCAGGCCGACATCGAGTACGGCGCGGGCCTGCGGGCCAATGAGCTGATGGCTGACCTGGCTGATTCGGCGATGGCCTTGCGCACCCTCGCCAGGCAGCTGCCCGACGAGGGGTGGCAGGTGCCGGTGCGGATCCTGGACTCGGCCCCTTTCCCGGCCGCTCAGCTGCTGATCCGGCGGCTGGTCGAAGTGGAGCTGCATCATTGCGACCTGGGCGCCGGGTACGGCCCGGCCGACTGGCCGGCGGCCTTCGCCAGCCTGGAACTCGACGAGCCGATGCGATCCCAGCGCCAGGACCGGCTCAGCTATCCCCCGTCCCAGCTCCCGACACCGGCCCGGACGCCCGCGCCGTGGAACCCTAACCGGCCGCTCCCGGGGAGCTGGCTCGGAACAAGGTGATGGCCATGGTCTTGCCCAGGACCGGATCGGCCAGCAGCCATTCCAGCTACGTTAGTTGTCCGTGCGCTGGGTTCCGGGCTCTCCCGCGGCACGCCGAGGGGCACATCGTGCTCACGTCCTTATGAGGGCTCCGCCAGGGACGTACGGACAGGCCGGGTCCTCGCCAAGCGGATCACCGGCCGCGGCGTAGGCGCGGGCCCGCGATCCGCCGCACAGGTCGGCGTACTCACAGTGTCCGCACCGGCCGGTGAAGCTCGCCGCCCGGATCGACCTCAGCAGCGGGTCATCCCGGTAGATCTGATGTAGTGGCCGGGACCGGATGCTGCCCAGCCCCAGCGGCAGGAAGCCGGCCGGGTAGACCTCACCGTCGTGGGAGACGAAAACGATGCCCTTGCCGTCGCGCGTGGGTGCGGTATGGGCGCTGGGGCGCCCGGTCCCCGGACCGAGCAGGCCGGTCAGGCGAGCCGACAGGCTCTGGTAGACCGCGCTGCCCGGGGCCAGACCGCCGGCGCGGCGCTCGCTGACGACGCGGCGGAAGAACGGCGCCTCGACGGTCCGGACGATGAAGCCGTACGCCGACGCGTCGTACAGGAAGTGGCACACGTCCACGTGGACGGCCGGCGAGACCGGCCCGGCCGCCGCCCCGCGGCCGACCTGGACCAGGAAGAAGACTTCCCAGATATGCGCGCCGGCCTGCGCCACCAGGGCGGCGATGCCGGGCAGGTCGTCGACGTTCCCGTCCATCACGGTGGTATTGACCTGCACGGTAATGCCCGCGGCGGCGAGCTGGCCGACGGCCGCGACGGTCTTGGTGAAGTGCCCGGCGATACCGCGCACGCCGTCGTGGGTCTGCGCGCGGCAGCCATCCAGGCTTACCGATACCGCCCTGACGCCGCTGCCCGCGATCCGGGCGATCATCGCGTCGTCGAGCAGCGGCGTAACTGAGGGCGACAGGCACACCGGGACGCCCAGCGTGACCGCGTACGCCACGAGGTCGAACAGGTCAGGCCGGAGCAGGCAGTCACCGCCGGTAAGCACGAGGATCGGGTAGGGCCGTCCGAAGCCGACCACCTGCTCGATCAGCGCGTAGCCCTCCGCCGTGCTCAGTTCCCCGGGCGGCGCCTGCGTGGTCGCGCTGGCCCGGCAATGACGGCAGGCCAGCAGGCAGGCCCGGGTGGTCTCCCAGAAGACCAGCATCGGACGCTGGCTGAAGTCGACGGTCATGGGATTGGACGCTAACCGCGCCCCCGCAATGGCCAGAAGGGTCCTTGGTCCCCGGGTTTAAGTGGAAGGTTGGCTACACTTACGCTGCGAGCTCGCGATTTCCGGGGGGAACACAGAGAGGCAGGCCGCATGGCACGCAGTGTTCAGGTCGGCGACAAGGCGCCCGATTTCACCCTGCCGTCACAGTCCGGCGAGCCGGTCCGGCTGCAGGACCGGCTCGGCGAGCGGGTGGTCGTCTTGTACTTCTACCCCAAGGACAACACCCCCGGTTGCACCGCAGAGGCGTGCGCGTTCCGCGACAGCCATGAGACCTTCACCGACGCCGGCGCCGAGGTGATCGGGGTCAGCTCGGACTCCTCAGACAGGCACGCCGCCTTCGCCGACCGGCACAAGCTGCCGTTCCCCCTGCTGGCCGACCAGGGCGGGCGCGTCCGCAAGGCCTACGGGGTGTCGGCGGTCTTCGGCTTGATCCCCGGCCGGGTTACCTACGTGATCGACCGGACAGGCACGGTCAGGCATATCTTCAACTCGATGACCAACATCGACAAGCACGTTAGCGAGGCGCTCGAGGTGGTCAGGCAACTGCAGGCCGAGCCCGCCTGAGGGACCGCCGGCGCGAGGAGATGTAGCTCGGCGCCTGGTACTACGGGCAGCGTAAGAGTCGCGGGACCGACCGCCGAGCGATTTTTCCTGGCCGCCGATAATGGAGACATGGGAAGACAGGATGCTGCTGATCGTCTTCGCGGCCGGATCGGCGCGGCCATCTTCGAGCGGGTCGCCGGGCCGCAGGGCCCGAACCGCCGACGGCAGATCCACCAGGGTGAGGGCGAGCGCTGGTTCGCTGAGGACCGGCCGATCCGCCAGGTGAACGGGGATTCGTCGATGTTCATCGGCGGGATCAGGGCGCTGTTGCTGCAGTCGCTGCACCCGCTGGCTATGGCCGCCGTGGCGCAGCACTCGGATTACCGCGGCGACCCGTGGGGCCGGCTGCAGCGGACCAGCTACTTCCTGGCCATCACCACCTTCGGCCGGGCCGATGACGCCCAGGCGGCGATCGCGCGGATCCGCGCGGTCCACGAGCACGTCACCGGCACCGCACCGGACGGGCGGCCGTATGCCGCCTCTGATCCGCACCTGCTCACCTGGGTGCACGTCGCCGAGGCGGACAGCTTCCTGCGCGCCCATAGCCGGTTCGGCGTCCGCCCCCTCGATCAGGCCGGGCGCGACGGTTACGTGGCCGACATGGCCAGGATCGGCGCCGCGCTCGGCGTGCCCGACCCGCCGCGCACCGAGGCCGAGCTCGCCGGCCGGATCAGCCAGTACCGGGCCGAGCTGACCGCCACCGCCCAGGCGCGCGAAGCCGCCCGGTTCCTGCTGCTCAATCCCCCGCTCCCGGCGGTCGCGCGGGCCCCCTACGGGGTGCTGGCCGCGGCCGCGGTGTCGCTGCTGCCCGGGTGGGCGCGCCGACCGCTTCGCCTGCCCCGGCTCCCGGTGACCGAGACCATGCTGGTCCGCCCGGCGGGCCACGCCATGGTCCGGGCCATCCGCTGGGCCACCAGCGCGCCACCGGCGGCGGCGGCCCCGACGGCGGCCCGGACCACCTGATCCGGCTCGCCGGATTTGTCATTTTGTGAGACAGGAGCGCGTTATCCCCGGTGAGACAATCCGAGGATGCCGATGCCCACCGTTGCCCTCGACGTGCCGTCCGCGCATGTCCTCGCCGACCAGGCGTCGATCATCGGCGACCTTCAGTTCGTCATGGACTGCTGCAAGCGGCTGCTCGCCGAGCTGGCCAAGCCCGAGGAAGACCGGGATCCGCTGCTGCCGGTCGCGCTGTGGTCGTCCGCCGTGCTGGCCTACGCCCGTTGTTTCGGTAAGGGCAAGCGGTTTGGCCTGGCCACCGAGGACGTCAGGAACCTGCCGTTGCACGGGGCGGTCATGAAGTTCCACAAGTGGGTGCTCGAGGAGCGCGACAAGCTCGCCGCGCACGCGCCGAACCCGTCCGAGGCGGCGAAGGTAGCCGCCGCTCTTTCGCCGCCCGAGCAGAAGGACCGGCGGGTGGAAGGCATCGTGATCTTCGCGTCCAGCCACGTGCTCATCGACGACGTCGGCGTGCGCCAGCTCGGCGGCCTGGCCTCCGAGCTGGCTAAGCAGACGGCCGAGAAGGCCCAGGAGCAGCAGGACGTCGTGCTGAAGGACGCCCAGCAGCTGAACCTGGACAGCCTGTACCAGCTGCCCACGCTGGGCACCTGGCCGCCCGCGGAGGACGGCGCCCCGGCCGAAGACGGTGCTTAGGACTACTCCCCCACTACGGCCCGGACGCGGCGCAGGACCTCTTCTGTGCCGAGCGCCGCGGCCACCTCGGCCAGGTCGGGGCTGCGCGGCGTCCCGGTCAGCAGGACCCGGATGACCTGGGATGCCTCGCGGATGGAGCCACCGTAGGCGGCCGGGTCCTGCTTGTAGACCTTCTGGCTGGGCGCGAACCCGAGGTCGGCTGCCAGCCGGCGGATCTGATCGAACCAGTCGGCCTCCGGCGCCGACGGCTGGTAGCTGCCGGCGAAGGCCCGGGCCACGGCGCGGACCAGATCCGGGTCGAGGCCGCCGAACCGGGCGTCCGCGGGGTCGGTGACCGGCGCGAAGAGCTGCGAGAAGAAGTACCCGTAGACATCGGGAAAATCCGCCCACTTGCGCAGGTCCTTGCGCTGGTTGGCGACGCCCTCCCGCTCGATGGCCAGGGCCCGCAGGGCCAGTTCCTGCTCGGTGGCCAGGACCGCGGCCAGGTCGGGGGCATAGCGGCTCGCCCAGGTGCTGACCTCGGCGAGGATCTGCTGGCCGGACAGGGTGGCGATGTAATCGGCGGAGATGTCGTCCAGCTTGACCATGTCCACCAGGGGACCCGCGGTGCCGCATTCGGACAGCCGGATCGGCGCGGCCAGCGCCTGCTCCAGGGGCATTTCCGCGAGCCGGCCGTTGGCCAGGCCGCGCAGGTAGTACTGGACCGCGGGTGCCGGGTAGCCCCGCTCGATGTAGAAGCTCACGGTGGCTTCCGGGTCCCGGCGCTTGGACAGCTTGCGGCGGCTGCCGCCCTCCTGCTTCATCAGCGGCGCGAAGTGCGCGTACTGTACCCGGTCGAAGCCGAGGGCGTCGAAAAGCTGCAGGTGCAGCGGCACCGAGGAGATCCACTCGTCGCCGCGGATGACCAGGTTGACGCGCATCAGGTGGTCGTCCACCGCGTGCGCGAAGTGGTAGGTGGGCAGCCGCGGCTCGGTGTCGCTGCTCTTCAGGATCACCGCGTCGTTGCGGTTGTCGTCCAGGGACAGCTCGCCGCGGATCGCGTCGGTGAAGCTCGCCCTGGCCCCGGCCACGCCCGGGGAGCGGAACCGGACCACGTAGGGCTCGCCGGCCGCCAGCCGCTTGGTGACCTCCTCCGGATCGGCGTCCCGCCAGATCGCCCACGTGCCGTAGTAACCCGGCAGCGCGCCCGCCGCCCGCTGCCGCGCGGTGATCTCCTCCAGGTCCTGCTTGGTCGCGAAGCACGGGTAGGCGCGGCCCTCGCGGAGCAGTTCGCGGACGTAGGTCAGGTAGGTCCGCGCCCGCGCGGACTGGGAGTACGGCCCGTAGCGGCCGGTCTGGTCGTCCTCGTCCGGGCCGATGGAGAAGTACGCGAACGCCTCGGCGAACTGTTCGGCCGCACCCTCGGCCACGCGAGCCTGGTCGGTGTCCTCCAGCCGGACCAGGTAGACGCCGCCGGACTGCCGGGCGACATCCACGTCGATGGTCGCCGCGTACACGCCGCCGATCGTCAGGAAGCCCGTCGGGCTCGGAGCGAAGCGGGTGACCTTCGCCTCTCCGGGCAGGTCACGAGGCGGGTAGCGGTGCTCCCAGTGGTCCGGTTCCGGCAGGTCCGGCGGAAACAGGGAATCGACGACATTGTGGCTGAGCATGAGCGAGCGGCTCCGAACGACGTAAGGTCAAGGCCGCAAAGAAGGGTACCGCCACCCCCGGCGTCCCGCGCGAGGCCCCCTACGGGCCGCTAAGGACGGGGCCGCCGCAGGGGCGCGCCCTTGATCCGGGCGATGGCCTCGCGCTCGGCGGCGGAGGTCGGGCGATCATCCAGCGTCAGGGACTCAACCGGGCCGTTGAACCAGTGACCGCGCGGGCACCGGATTCGCGCGCTTTCCAGCGGCCCGTCCGATGATCTCATTAGGTACCGGCCCTCCACCTCGGCCGGCAGCCCGCACCTGACCGAACCGCTCTTGTCCATGTAGGCCGGGCAGTCAAGGAACATCACGTTGGCATCCATCGGTTTCCCCCATTCAGCTGGCGGCTACCGGGCGGCATCCCAGGTCCACCCAGTAGGGCCGGACGCCCTCGCTCCCCGCTCCCCTGAGCGAGGACGCCCTTGTGGAATCGGAGCACAGGGCGGCGCGCCTGATACATCCCGATTCGCCCACCGACGCCCCCCGCGCTGAACCGGGCCAGCAGTCGGCACGTGAATCAGGGTGGGACCGTGGGGCAGAGTGCCGCGTGCCTTTTGGCGCCGATGACATCTGCCCCCACATCATTTCAGCGACCATGGAGGGCGCGGGCCCTCCAGGGAGGGGAGCACGGTGGGGCCTCGACACTTTGCCTCTGTTCTGACCGCCATGCTGGGCCTTGGTCTGGTGACCACGGCATGTTCATCCAGCTCAACGACCTCGACGCCAACTACCCCGGCCACCGCGAGCGCGAAACCAGCGGCAGCGGCAGCCACACCTTTCCTCGGCCAGATCCATACCGGGGCCAAGATCGCCTCGACCGTTCCGGCCGAAGGCGACGTGAACCCGTACGGGATCGCCGTCGTGCCGGCCTCGGCGGGCAAGCTGACCGCCGGCAACATCCTGGTGAGCAACTTCAACAACAAGGCCAACGTCCAGGGCACTGGCACCACCATCGTCCAGGTGTCCCCGGCGGGGCAGACCACCTTGTTCGCCGACGTAGCCAAGCTGCCCGCCGGCCTGGCCTGCCCGGGCGGGGTCGGCCTGACCACCGCGCTCGGCATCCTGCCCGGCGGCTGGGTCATCGTCGGGAGCCTGCCCACCACCAAGAGCGGCGCGCTGCCCGGCCTGAACCCGGCCGGCTGCCTTATCGTGCTGAACGACCAGGGCACGGTGGTCCAGACCATCACGAACAAGAACATCGTCGGCCCCTGGGACATGGCCGTGACGTCGACCGCGACGTCGGCGCAGGTGTTTATCTCCAACGCCCTGGGCGGCAACACCAGCACCAGCCACGGGACCCCGGTGACCGGTAACTGCACGGTAGTGCGGCTCGACCTCGCCCTCAACGCCACCTCACCGCCGGCGCTCACCAGCGCCACGGTGATCGGCAGCGGCTACCCGTGGAAGGCGGACAAGACCGCGCTGGTCCTCGCGCCTACCGGCCTGGCACTCGGCCGCAACGGGACGCTGTACGTGGCGGACACGCAAACCAACACGATCTCCGCCATCCCGCAGGCGACCACCCGGACCACCGCCCAGGCGGCCACGGCCGGGCTGCTGTCCGCGGGCGGCGCCCTCGACGCCCCGCTGGGCATGACCCTGGCACCCAACGGCGACCTGGTCGTGGTGAACGGGAACAACGGCAACGCCGTCGAGATCAGCCCGGCCGGACGCCAGCTCACCACCAAGACGCTGGTCAAGAACGGCGCAGGCGACCTGTTCGGCATCATTACCACGCCAGCCGGCATCGTCGCGGTGAACGACGGAACCAACGCCCTGGAACTGTTCCGCAACTAAAGACGGCAGCGGCCCGGGGCCATCACTCCGCCCAAACCCCGGGCCGCTAACCGCGCCGGCTCGGGGCGCGGAAAACTGGTGGTGAACGCGTACCGGGAGGCGCGGTACAGGTGCCGGGCGAACTCCACGGGTCGGCCGGACTGGTCGCGGGCGATGCGCTCCATCGTCAGCAGGGCCACGCCGCGGCTCTCGTGCAGGACGCGGGCCTCGGCGGTCGAGGCGTTCTTCGCGCCGATACGCTGGGTGGCCGAATACAGCCCGATGCCAGCCGCGCGGAGCAGTTCGTACAGGCCGTGTTCCTCGAGCATGTCCGCGTTCAGCTGGACGAGCCCCGCAGGCAGGTAGTTGTGCATCAAAGCCATCGGCTCGCCGTCGGCCAGCCTGATCCGCTCCAGCGACATCACCAGCGCTCGCCCGGGCAGTTGCAGCGCGTCAGCGGCTTGGTCGCTGGCGTGGCTGACCTCGGCCCTGAGCACCCGGGTGACGGGATTCCGGCCGCTGGCCGCGAGGTCGTCGTAGAGGCTGGTCAGCTCGACGTTACGGTCCATCCGCTCGTTGGCCACCACGGTCCCGGCGCCGCGCCTGCGCACCACCAGCCCCTTGTTGGCCAGGTAAAGGAAGGCCGCCCGCACCGTAGGCCGCGACAAGCCGAGGGTCTCCGCCAGCTGGACCTCGTTCTCCAGCCGGTCACCGACCTTGAGCGCACCGGATCTTATCGCCGATTCGAAATGCTGAGCCAGCTGGAAGTACAGCGGCACCGGGCTGGTCCGGTCGATGGTGATCGGACGGCTGGTTCTTGGTTCGCGTGCAGGCATGGTCGATATCCGGCGGGTCGCTGGGCTCAGTTTGTTTGTACATTCTAACTAATGCAGAAGCCTAGCCGTTATAACTGTCACCAGGACCGGGTCAACGCCTCTCTGTGCAGTTTGTCCAGACGTAATTACAAGCTCGTGACGAGGCCCGGCCGGGCGTCATGAACGCCGGTACCCGCCAGGGTGCGGCGGTGCGGGAGGTCTTGTGACGCGATGAGACCTCCCTCGCCTCCGGCTGGTGGGCTAAGGTCGGCGATGTAACCTCTGACGTGCGAAAACCCCGAAAGCGAGCGGAAGGGGTGGCTTCCTAATGAGCTTGTCAATCGTGGACCGGCTGCGGGCTGGTACGGTGCTCGGCGCCGAAGGCTACGTCTTCGAGCTGGAACGACGCGGTTACATCAAGGCAGGCCCGTTCGTCCCCGAGGTGGTCCTGGACTTCCCGGGCGCGATACGCGAGCTGCACCGGGAGTTCCTGCGGGCGGGCGCGGACGTGATGGTCGCGCTTACCTACTACGCGCACCGGGAGAAGCTGCGGGACGTCGGGCGCGAGGACGACCTGGAGGCGATGAACCGCCAGGCGGTGCGGATCGCCCGTGAGGTCGCGCGCGAAGGCGATGCCCTGGTGGCCGGCAACGTCTGTAACACCTGGGCCTACGATCCGGATGATCCGGCCACGAAGCAGACCGTTCGGGCTATGTACGCCGAACAGCTGGGCTGGGCCGTCGACGAGGGCATCGACTTCGTCATCTCGGAGACCAATGACTACCTGGGTGAGGCGCTGATCGCGCTGGAGGTCAGCCGCGAGCTCGGGCTGCCCGCGATGGTAACCCTGGCCCCGACGCAGCCCGACCAGACGCGCGACGGATACGGGTACGCGGAGGCGTGCCGCATCCTCGCCGCCGAGGGAGCACAGGTGGTCGGCCTGAACTGCGACCGCGGCCCGCAGACGATGCTGCCGCTGATCACCGACATCCGGGAGGCCGTGGACTGCGCCGTCGCCGTCCAGCCGGTGCCGTACCGGACCGACGCGGCCGCCCCGACGATGGAGACCCTGCGGTCACCGGAGGGAGAGCGGGCCTTTCCCATCGCGCTCGACCCCTTCGGCTGCACACGCTTCGAGATGGCGCACTTCGCGCAGCAGGCCCGTGAGCTGGGCGCGAACTACGTGGGCATCTGCTGCGGGGCCGGCCCGCATCACGTCCGGGCCATGGCCGAGGCCCTGGGCCGTGAGGTTCCGGCCAGCAAGTACTCGCCGTCGATGGACCTGCACCCTATGTTCCGGGCCGACGTCGCGGCCAAGGACGCCGCCTTCCTGCACAGCTGGACCGCGTGACGGTGTGAAGGCAAAGCGTGCGGCACTTGTCATGCTGCCCGCTGGGGCCTGCTCGTTGTCAGCATTCGCGCCGATAGAGTACCGCGCCTGGAGAATCCGAGGGCGTACGAGAACGTGCCGCGCCGCACGCTCAGCAGCGACGGAGGTATCCGGCCGTGGACGCCAGCTAAGGTGACCAGGATACGAGGCCGCCAAGGTTCTGGGGATCCAGTCAGGGACGGACGGACTGCTCAGGCCTGAACAGGTCAACGATGTCACGCAGTGAGCTAGCAAGGCGGCACCCGGCACCTAAGTGGCGGCCGGAAGGCCTTAAGCCTGGTGCATCGAATCGGTTCGGGCTCATCTGTCGGCGGTGATCCATGTGGGGGCGGCATCAGGTGATCCACGACTCGCGCGTGGCGTTGGACGTCAGCGGCCCGGTCCTGGTTGCGGGGGTGGGCCCGTCCGGTGGCGGAGCGTGTGCCAGGCGGCTGGCAGCCGTACCGGCAGCCAGATCAGCCGGCCGACAGGGTCCCAGGGGCCTCGCCACCACACCGTAGCCAGGTGCCGGGTGGTGCTGCCGTGGTAGAGCTGGAGCCGGCGGTGGGCAGCGATGACCATCCCGATGAACAGGCAGGTCGCGGCGAAGGAGAGGAGCGAAACGCCGATGACGAGCGCCTCGGAGGTCAAGAGGCCGATGGCGATGAGGAGCCAGAGGACCAGGTGGGTGGCGGTGAGTCCCCAGGCGCCGAGGTAGGTGGCAGCCTGTGCCCGGCTGGAAATAAGCGGGTCATCGACGGGCGGCGGGAAGCGCATGGCTCCGTGGACCTGGCGCACAAGGCCGTGACGCCCGGTTTTCGCGGGGCCAGTCATGGCAGTCCCGTCATGGCCTCAGCGGCCGGCGCCAGCACGAGGCCTCCTGTCCGGCGAAGAGCAGGGTCAGGACGGCGCCCGCCTGGAGGCCGAGCCGCTCCGCCATGAACAAGACGTCGATACCGAGCCGGTACTACTCGCCATCGAACCACCCCGGCGCCGAGGGTCGACCCTAGCCCGCCGGGGGAGCCGGCCGACAAGATGATCAGAGTCGGCCTCCTTCGTTTCTGATCAGCGGTCCTTTCCGTACCAGGGATTTGGGTGCGGTGCTGGACGACACCTCAACGAGGTTGCCGCACCGGGCCGTTCTGCGCACCACCCGGGTATCACCCCGGACGGGGTGATCTGCGGTAATCGGGACCGATGGGCCGGTGCGCCGCGGCGTCCCATGGCCCCGCGTGCCTGCAAGCAAGCTGGCCCGTCAGCCACGCGGGCCTACGGATCGTCTCTTTTCCCCGAAGCCCGGGCCAGGACCCCATGTCCCTGCGCATGGCGTCGCCGGTGGTGACCGGGTGCACGTCATCAAGCACCCGGCCCGGCACAGAAGAGTCTTCACGCGATAGCGTCGCTGTCGGCGCCCGGCCGTCAGCGCAGCCATTCCGCGTAGGACCTGGATTCATCCGGGCCGGGTTGCATGCCTCCGGGCAGGGCCTGGGCGAACATCAGCGCGGCGGTGGCCTGGAGTGCGCTGCGGAGCAGGTCGGCGGGGCCGGTCGCCTCGAAGCCCAGGGTCCACCAGTCCTGGCCACGGGTGCGGACCTCGGTGAGTTCCACCTCGCACCGCGGCTCGCCGCCCGGCCCCTGGGCGGGTGCCATGATCGGCCCGCTGGCCCCTGAGAACCGGCTGATGCGCCGCCTCTTGCGTACCGGTCTCCAGCCGGCCGGGTCGCCGCTGTCCTGGCGGGGCGGGCTGAACGGGAAGGACCACTTCTGCCAGGACTGCAGGCGTCCGCGGGCGCGTCCGGCCACCTCGAGGGTTCCCGGGCTGCCGCGGTATGCCTTCACCTCCAGTGTCCCGCCCCCGCGGACCTTCACCGACAGCCCGGGCAACTGCGGATCCAGGAGATAGGTGTCCTCGCGTGACTCGGTCGCTGCCGGGAACCGCCCGAACCATCCGGCCACCGCGGCCTCCAGCTGGCCCGGGAAGATCCAGCGCACCTCCAGGCTGCGGACTGCTTCGGTGACCGGGCTCTGAGGCGGTTCAGCCGTCATCGCCGTATGCTCCTGCCCCGGCCCTGCCGGCCGGGCCTGGGCGCTGCCGCCTCGTGCCTGCCCTGCACCGGGCCAGCCGGGTGCGGCGCGGGCCCTATGGCCGGGCCGGGCTGGGCATGGCCAGCAAAGCGCGGATCAGGCGTACCATCAGTGCTCCGGCCGGGAGGCAGGCGGCCCTTGCCAGGACGGCTGCCAGGAATTCCTCCATCGGCGGTTCCAGCCCAGGGTGGATGGTGCAGGCGGCGGGTAGTCTCGTACATCCAGCAAAAGGCACCCGAATCCGCGCTGAGCTGCAGGCGACAGTCGCCTGGACGGCGAGCAAGCCGCGGCCTTTCCTTCGGAACCTGGTCTGTCATCACCGCAAACCCGCCATCTCGCGCAATGCCGAAGGGCGTCGGCAGTGCGTTTAGGAGGGAGCGGCGCTGTGCGCCGCCTGCTCCCCGGGGGCGGCCTTACTGCGCCTTCGCCTCCACCGCTGAGATGGCGAAGCCGAGCGCCTCGGTAATGCTGGCCGCCGCCGACACGACCCGGGCCGTTCCGACGATTGGGGCGACGGCCACGAGGACATTCTGCACGTCTTCAAGCGTCACCCCTGCATCAGCCGCCGGGCCGATGTGCGCCAGGTATGACACCGGGCGGGCGTCGACGGCGGTCAGGGCCGCGATCCGAACCAGCAACAGGGCATCCGGCGCCAGGTCGCATCGCTCCAGCGAAGCAGCGGTCATTGCGCCGAGGGTTTCGAGCACGGGCCCATCTTCGGTCTCATCAGGCATGGTCAGACTCCTTGAGTAGCGCTGAATACAATTTCCGGCGGTTGGTCATGACGCACCTCACGGCTTGTAGTTGCTGTAGGCGCCTCCGACCCGGTCGTAGGTGTTTCCCAGCTCGTCCTGAGTGATCTTGGCGGCTCCGTCATCCGGGGTGAGGACCAGGTCCTGGTCGAGCACCACGGCCCGGAACTTCCAGCCCGGCGCGGGCTTCAGGCGGCTGCCGAGGTCTTTGAGGCCGTCGTAGGTCTGGTGGGGGTCGACGATGAGGCTGGCCGACTTCATGCACCACGAATCGCCGTCGGGGTCATCCAGGAGGAAGGCAGGCGAGCCCGTGTTGATTCCGAACTGCGTGTCCCGCTGCACGTTTATGGTCTTGTAGGCGACGCTCTGGTGCTTGCGCATCTGCTTCGGCACGTCGAGCCAGGTCACCCAGCGCGCGTGCAGGCCATTGAAGTTCCGCTCCTTGCCGACCATGACCTCGATCCAGTCCAGGCACCACAGCCTCGGGCCGTTCTTGAAGGCCCTGAGCAGGTCGTACTCCTCCTCCAGGGCATCGACGTCGACCTTGCCGAGGATGTCCTGCGGGCTGGTGTCCCCGGTCCCGGCGGGGTCGTTGAGCCCGATCGTGTTGTAGACCCCGCCGACCAGGTGGCGGGTGAGCACGTGGCCGCCGATCAGGAAGATCTCGGTGTAGCGCTGGCCGCGGACGTCCTTGAAGCGCACGAGCTTCGCGCCTTGGTCATCCGGTGGCACCTTGGCTGATAGCTTCATTTCCTGCTCCTTTTCTAGCGATCTTCCCGGCGTTTCACCGGCGGCAGCTTGTAGGTGCCGTCGAGCACCGCGGCGGCCGGCCAGTAGATCCGGACCGTGAGGCTGAACGGCCCGCTCGCGGGCGCGGGCAGCCAGCATCGGCATGATGTAGAATCGGTCCCCCATGTCGGGGATGCTTCAGCATGACGACCTCTCTTCAGCAACTCCGCCTGTGACCGCTGAGACGTGCCATCTCGGCAAGCGGAGCGGCGCTACCGGGAACCTGTGCGCTGCCGCCCCCAGAGAGCGGTTCTCCGCGTCATCGACGTTGCCGCACCGGGCCGTCCTGCGCACCACCCAGGCATCACCCCGGGAGGGGTGATCTGCGGTGAACGTAAGACAGCTCGATGGGCTGCGCCGTTCGCGCGGCCCGCTCCCCGCGACCCGAGAGTTCACCCCGTGTTGGGTGAGGCCTGGGTGATGCCACCGCCGCCCGGGAGGGAAATCGTTCCCCTAAGAGCATCAAATAGGTCGCAAGGTCTTAGCCGCATCATCTGGCGCGAGCGTCGCCCTCCGCCGGGTGGCGCGGCCCGGGACATGGATTCCCCGCCCTGACGGAAGGTCAGCGTAATGGCAGACAGGACGCTGGTCCTCGCGATCTTCGAGGACGAGGCAACCGCAGACAACGCGGCGGCCGCCCTGAGGACTCCGGGCTCACCTCCACCGACGCCATCGGGGTTCTGGCGGTCGACACGACCGGAAAGCTGAAGGAGGAGAAGGCCGGCGCCCGGAGCACCGGCAAGGGCGCCGGGATCGGAGCGGCGCTCTTCCTCCTGGGCCCGGCTGCGATCGGTGTCGGAATGCTTGGTGGCGCGGTGGGCGGGGCCCTGCACCACAAGGGGCTAGGACTGACCGACGCCGACCGCGAGTGCATCGGCAAGGAGCTCACCAACGGCAAGGCAGCGGTGGGCGTCCTGACGCCCTTCAACGAGTCGTCGATGATCTCGGATCAGCTGGGCGAACTCGGCGGTGCCTCCGAGGAGCACACTGTCTGGGACGAGGCCCTTAAGGCCGGCCAGTAATCCCACGAGCGTGCCCTGGCACAACGTCGCCCGGTGGGCCAGGACAAGGTGATGTTACGCCAGCGGGGAGCGGCAAGGCCGAGGGGGCGTGGTATGTCGGGGTACTGCTGCTGATACACGCTGACGCTCGTCCGCTGTCCGAGTCCTAAGCCCCCGCCGGGCTGGAACTTCCGGCCGTGATCCTCGACCAGGGCGTGATCCTCACCCCAGATGACGGAGCCGCTAAGATCACCCAGGACGACCTGGGAAACACCTACGACCGGGTCGGAGGCGCGTACAGCAACTACAAGCCGTGAGATGCATCATGACCAACGACCGGCAACCGGCAACCGGCCCCCAGAACACCCTGAATCGGCACTCTAGGTGCCGTTCTCGGCGGCGGCGAGATCCGGGCCTGCGGTCGTTAGGTGCGTGAACCTGGGCTTATAACAGAAGGACCTTTGGCCCTATGCTTCCCGCTGGTCAGCACGGGTACGTTAGCGATCCGTGCTGCTCCAGACCCCGGCAGTATAAAGTAGAAAACCTAGCCTGGGGGCGCAGTGAGAACTCCAGACATGCAGGCCATGACCGGCACCGGGTCCGGTGACCATCCGGCAGGCGGACCGCGTGATGCGTACCGCATGGGTATCCTTGGTGTCGGCGAGCTCGGTCACGGCTTTGGGGCCGTTCTGCGGCGGTACCGGCCGGCCTTGATCGCGGATGGCCGGGCGGAAGGCAGTCACGCCGCCGAGTTCGAGCTCATCTGCTTCGACTGCGGCGACAATCCCGGCCTGGATTACTCTCAGGTCTCTCCTGGGCTGCAGCGGATCCGCGGGCCGCGCACGATGGAGACGGCCTGGACGGCCTATGAGAGACACCTCGGACTGGCCCGGCTAACGGACAAACCTTGGATGCGCGCGGCCCCGTAGATCTCGGCCGAGGGCCGCGGGAAGTGAACGGGGCACGTGCATATTCCGCCCCAACTTATGCTCGCCCGCCAGCGAGAATAGACAGACGGCTAGCGCTACTCGCCCCAAACAGGGCGACCGGTCGGGTAGCCCTGCCTACATCAAGCTCCTCTCCGCGCTCGACACGCTCAGCCGCAGCAAGGGTGCCCCGCGCCGGATGTGGCCTCGGGGCCGGGTGCTGGGGAGGCGTCACTTGGCGTCCGGGCCATCGCTGTCGCTTGTGCCGGATCTTCGTTGCTGGCCGCGGCGTACCGCCCCCAGCAGCACCCGCGCGCCGGCGCCCAGCACCGCCAGGTCGGCGAGCATCTGGACGATGAGCACGACCCGGGCGGTCTCGGATTTGGCGGCGATGTCGCCGAAGCCCACCGTGGTGAAGACGGTCACGCTGAAGTACAGGGCGTCGGTGCGGGTCAGCGGCTGGGTGAAGTTCGCCGCGGAGGCTCGTTCCATCAGGAAGTACGTCGAGGCGAACAGCAGCAGGTACAGGGGAATGATCAATCCCAGCGCCTCGGCCGCCCGCAGGCCCGGGTAGCGCGAGCCGGCGACCGCCCTGACCTGCCATACCGTGGCGCCCGCGAAGACCAGCAGGCCGATCAGCAGGCGCACCGCCGTGCCGGTGTCCAGCGGCCGGTCCAGTGGCAGCACGTAGTAGAGAACCACCAGCACCGTGGTGACCACCAGGCCGCGCAGCACCGCGGCTATGATGAGCCGCCTTGGCGGTGCCGGCGGCAGTTCCTGGTCAGGCTGATCGGTCATATTTCCCCCGCGGAGGGTAGTGAGAGCTCAAGGCTGGATAGCCAGCCGTCAGCCCTCTCGGCTAGTCATTTCCTGCCCGCGCGGGCCAGGTGCTCACCCGTGCGAACCCGATCTAGCCGGTCGCTGTACCGGTGGCTGCCGATCCGGCACCTGTTCCTCTCCGTCATGCCGACGAGACTTTGCATGAGGTCGCTGAGCCTCACGCCCGGACCTTCGCCTGATTGCGTGTCCTTTGCCGGCTTCCCGGGCCCCGCTGCCGCCGGGATGCGGTTATCCGAGTCATCAAACGTTGCCGCACCAGGCCGTTGTGCGCACCACCCGGGCATCACCCCGGGAGGGGTGATCTGCGGTGATCGTGATAGCCCGATGGGCCGAGGCGTCCGCGTGGCTAGCCCTCGCCTGCCTGCAAGCACGTTGATTTCGCACCGCCCGGGGCGGCGTCCGGGGATCATCTTGCGCGGCGACGTCATCAGCCCGGTTCGCCAGCGGACTCGGGCCTTCGGAGCAGGGCAGCACGCTGCACCCGGGCCGTGGGCCAGGGCACGGCGATCAGCTAGCGCTGGGGCCGACATGCCGTCTTCGGTCCCGGCGAGACTGCGCCGCCGGGCGACCTGGGACGCCGCACTCCCGGGAGCATCCGCCGCCGGATTCACCCTGCCGCGGGTGATCGGTGGGTGATGCCCGGGCGGCACCGGCAGCCGATAGTGGGCCTGAGCGCCACAGTCTCATTAGGGAGGTGAGGTCACGAAACGTCTCGGCGTATACGAGCTCAAGATCCGTGGAGTCGCCAGCGACGTCGTGCGGGCCGAGTTCGACGACGTGGAGCTGTGGGAGGTCCCGGGGGCTACCTGGTTGCGAATCGGCGGGGCCGACACGGCGGCGCTGTACGGGCTGATCAGGCGCATCGAGATGCTCGGGCTGGTCCTGCTCAAAGTGGACGCGGCCGACGCCGGCGAATCAGGCGACCCCGCCCCCTGGTAGCGGCCCGACCGGGCGGCGGAGGGTCAGCAGCCGGGTGCGCCAGGTGGAGGGGAGTCCTTAGCATGGACCAGATCACAGACCGGATTCAGCCGGTCAGCCACCGACATGCCTTCTTCGGTCCGATGAGACTGCGCCGCCGGGCGACCTGGGACGCTGCACTTCCGGGAGCAGGCGCCGCCGGATTCACCCTGCCGCGGGTGATCGGTAGGTGATGCCCGGGCGGCACCGGCAGCCGATAGTGGGCCTGAGCGCCACCCACGAAAGGCAGGTGAGGTCACGAAACGTCTCGGCGTATACGAGCTCAAGATCCGTGGAGTCGCCAGCGACGTCGAGTGGGCCGAGTTCGATGACGTGGAGCTGTGGGAGGTCCCGGGGGCTCTCTGGTTGCGAACCGGCGGGGCCGACACGGCGGCGCTGTACGGGCTGATCAGCCGCATCGAGACGCTCGGGTTGGTCCTGCTCAAGGTGGACGCGGTCAATGCCCGGCGAATCAGACGACCCCGCCCCCTCGTAGCGGCCCGACGGGCAGCGGAGGTCGGCCGCGGGGTGCGTCGGTGTGGAGGGAGTCCGAGCGTGGACCAGATCACGGACCAGGACCAGCCGGTCAGCCATCCTATGTTCCTGGCCTGCGCGTCGCCCATCCAGGCAGGTCCGCGGGCGGCAGCCGGGAAGGCGGCCAGTGCCGGGGCCGCGCTCGTGACGCATCACGTGTTTGGGGGAGAGTCGTCGCGCGGCCCGTTGGGACCCCGTGGCGGCCCGGCGTTCCCGGGATCGTTCAGCGGCGCGACCGGGAATGCTCCCTGTGCATCTCC